>CAMAQH010000075.1 GCA_945860295.1 Prosthecobacter debontii | reverse complement strand
CATGCGTCCTTGGTTCCACGGCTGCCATAGACTATTTTGGCCGGGTTGGTGTCGATGGCGTCAAAGGAACCGGTGGTGCCGACGGCGCCCCAAAACAAGTTATCACGTGTCGCCCAGTCACTGCCGTAAGTGGCAGTCAGATCTGCGTTGATGTTTCCCAGATCCACGGCGCTCGTAGCCGACTCCAAAGCGGCTGCCGCGCCAAGATTCACCACGAGGTTTTTCGTCGAACCTGTGCCACCAGTAGCTCGAAAGCCCAGCAGGATGTCTCCGTTAACTGCGCTTGCTGCCTCGGCGCCGTCCGGCAGCGCTGCCGCCACCCCCAACGCCAACAACCATGCCATTGTTTTGTTTTTCAATTTCAAAAATTATCTTTCTAAAAGTTTCCTTTCTTGCCTGGATTATTTTCACTGCTTAATCGTGGTATACCGTGGAACCGTCCGTCGTGCGGGAGCACCTCATATCCATGAGCTTGATCGGTGCGGTCACAGTCTCAATCTTGGTTGCCAGTGCATCTGCCACCGACTTCTTCGCCGCAACCAAGGTCGACGGGTACATCAGGTGCTCGTAGCACCAGAAGGTGTAGTGACCTTCTTTAATGGCATCGATGCTGTAAGCCACGCCATTGTAGGTCAGCTGCACAGCTCCGGCGTTCACTGCCGTTAGGACTTCGCCCGAACTCACGTAGCTCACGATCAATCCTAGCGTGCTCACATTTCCAAAATAGCCTACCAAAGTGCCGCCACTGGCCTCACCACCGTTGCTCTGAGTGTAGGTGATGCCGTTCACCGTCTGCTCAGGATAAGGTGACAAATCGGTAATCTCGCCGTTAAACACAGTCGGTTTGTATTGGGTCACGGTGGAATCCACTCCAATGCCAGACTCAGCAAAGGCAGTCAGGCGTGTGCCCGAGTCAGCATTGCGTCCTGTGGCGTAAACCAGTTTATTGGCATCCGCCGCCACACCTGTGAATTGAGCAAGGCTAGCTGTTCCGCTACTCCAAAGAGCTTGGGCCTGCTGAGTATTAATGTTGGTGAAGGGAGGGGCCATTGAGAAGGTCAGCACTGCGCTCGTGCTGGTCGCTGTCGCGTTGTGACTCAGCGTCACCGTGTTGGCTCCTGTGTCCACAGACAGCACCTTCACGTCGCTTTGCGGAACATCCGTTCCTTTCACACTCATCCCAACTAGAATGCCCGTGACATCCGCCATTGAGATCACGGGGCTGGCATTGGTCGTCGTCACACTCGATTTGGTGACAATTGGGAATTTCAAACTACGGTTCACCAACCAGGCAAAACCGAGCACGCCCACTCTTAGGGACGTCAAAACCGGCGTCTTAAATGGCGTCGTGGTTTGGAACACATCGGACATCGCAATATCCGGCAATTGATTGTTTGATTCAAAGGTGGTGAAGGAAGAAAAACTAGTTCCTCCGGTTGCCGAGGTGGCGCCAGTCACAGCCAAGGCGGTCTTCCCCGAATCTGCCAGCGTGTCTGGTAGGAAGCTTACGGGAATTGCGCCTGCGACGTTCTTCACACCAACGACCGAACCTGACCAAGAAGTCGTGATGATGGTCTTTGTGCCTCCGATCGTGCCGTAAAAAAAGCTGCGAGACGAAGAACTAAGGACACCACCAGTATAACCCGCCACTGGCGGGGAGTCATACAGCTGCACAATCGCATTGTGCGTCGCCGAACGGAAGGCTGACGATCCTGTAAGTCGGACGATAACGGACTCGTTCGACGGCTCTGCGTGTAGCACCGCCGCCACAAGCGCTGCCGCACCCGCAATCATACTCTTGATTTTTGTTCTCATATTCGGATTTTGATAAAGGTATATGGTTTCGTGGAAGTGCTATCCGGCGCAGTCACTTGTAATCCAGCTGGTGCTCACAAGGACGAGTCAATGACTTAAAATTTAGAAATTTTATTTAGTCTATGATTGATCCGAGTCAAGAGAAATTGCCCTCGGAAATCACTCATGATCAGCTTCTGAGAATGGGACAAGAGTGAAGACTAAGTCGCGACGAGCATGGTAGAGCGTTGCAGTTTGCTGCGGCTTTGAGAGTGGTGTTGAGGAAGCGATTTATCTGTTAGACGCTTGCTTGGGGATGCTGGCACCTACTGAGGCACAAGATGAGGGGGATAGATGGTAGTGGGTTTTTCCAGCGGACTGAGGGCCTATAGCAAGCTCAAAGCCGTCTTTGAACATTTGGATACTACATCATGGGGTGGGACATTTACGGGGGCACCCATGTAAAAATAATCGCTATTGCCCCCCGACAACCGCTAAGCGCTTGAGCGCAGCGAACTCATTCAACAAGACGCTCCATCCAAAGGCGGGTGCCGCTCCTTTTTGAATTCGGCTAAATGGGGGCAGGTGATTCATATTGCGGAATTCTAGAAATTCAGAATCTTCTATCCAGGATCCTGCATGGCAGGTGGATCAGTTTTCGAGCAGAGGGCAAGACTTTTCTAAGCGGCTGCCGCGATGAGATGAACCTGAAGGATAAAGCAGGGCCAATCGCACCTCAATGACCTCTGTTCTCTCTGTGACCTCCTGTTGAACACTGCGCTGACGAATGACGAAGGCTGAAGGAGCGGCTGAAAGGATGAAGCGTGAAGGATAAAGGATGAAGGCGGGCCTACGGAACCCAGACGCGGAACTATGATTTCACTCCCATGATTTTGTCTCTTCGATGACCGAAGGACGCTGAAAAGGCTCTCAAGGGGCCGAGCAAAGACATGGAAACCCGACTAGATATCGCGATCATCCGGTAGGATATCGCGATCATCCGACAAGATATCGTGATCATCCGACAAGATATCGCGATCATCCGATAGGATATCGCGATCATCCGACATGATATCGCGATCATCCGAAACGATATCGCGATCATCCGACAAGATATCGTGATCATCCGGTCGTATTTTTGGCCCCGCTGCGGGTTCGGTGAAGGCTTTTTAGAGCGCTGAAAAGCCTCCCAAGGGAGCCTGTCAGAAAGTTTGTGTGGAGGGTCAAAACCGAGGACAGGAAGACATGAGAAGACCCAAAACGAAGGAAGACAAAGCGCTCGATGAAGCGCTGGACGTGTTAATCGCCAAAAGCGGCCATTCACCGGAGGCGATCATGGGCGA
>CAMAQH010000074.1 GCA_945860295.1 Prosthecobacter debontii | reverse complement strand
AACCAGTCAGGGAAAGTTTGTAGCCGCGCACACTCCCGGATTGTGAGTCGTCGCTGTGGCACTGGTGACGTGTAGTAGCACTTGTTGTCTGTATGCGACTGGCGATTCACTGCCTCCCAGCGCCATGTGCCGGGCTTGCCTTTCACGTAAACATCAGGTGCAAGAATCGTCGCGTAGATGGGGCGAATGGAGGCGATGACGCCTCGTGCGGGCAATTCAGGGCGCGGTTTCCGATAGTACCAAGTCCAGCCACCGTGAGTGCGTTCTCGCCCACGATACGGGGTTGGCAAATCTAGGTCGGGGATGTCTTTCAGCGAGCCCCCATTAGGAATGTGCCTGGCGACCAAATCATCGCCCTCGCCCAACGGTACGGAAAAGTGGTCCGAATGCGGAGAGAGGTTGCTATTTGGTGGTCCTAAATCTTCTAACGCTTGAGCCATGCTGATAGCAGTCGGGAAGTTCTTCGTGTAGTTATAAACTTCGGTCGAAGTAGGAGCCGGCCATGCCGGTCCCCGTGCAACATCACTACGCACGCCTTGAATAATCAGGCGATCCCTGAATTGCGGCACTCCGTAATATTGAGTGACGAATCTTCTCCAGAATAATTTATAGCGGCCGCCGAGAACCCTTTCGGCTTCCTTTGCAAACGCAGGAAATTCATGTCGAAAACCAGGCACGTTCTCCATCAAAAATATCCTGGGCTGCCAGACACGGACGTATTCCAAGTAATGTTGCCAAAGTTTATTTCTAGGGTCTTGTGAATCCTTTGGCCCGGCGGAGCTAAATCCTTGGCATGGTGGCCCCCCTAAAAGCAGATCGACGCCTTCAAACTCCGGGCTGATCTCGGATCGTGCGAGATCGACGCAGTGTGCATGGTGGCCGATATTCTTGAGATAAGTATCCACAGCCACCGCATCATGGTCGGCTGCGTAAACGGGCTTTAGTCCTGCGAGAATAGCGCCGAGATCCAGACCGCCGCATCCAGAAAAAAGGCCTGCGAAACTAAGATTATCTCCTTTTGGAAACCCCTTGCGCTTTGCCCTCACCCATTTAGGCAGATCACTCATCTTTGAAAGGCTCCTCTGCCGGTTTAATGAGTTCTGCGGCAAACTGGGAATCAATCCCAAGTAAAGTCAGGTTATCCGCGATCTTGTCATGCGGAATAAGCACATATTTCCAAGGCTTTCCGCCATGCTTGAGGGCATAATCCGTCGCATTGCTGCACCATGTGACCGCCACATCGCGCTTCGCAAGGACAGTAGGATCTTTCATCTCGTTCCTAGCCTTCGGCTCAAGCATATAAATGATGTCGGCTGTCTCGGCCACGAAGTCAGGCTGATACTCGGGATGATCAGCACCTTGCTTGTAGTAGATTTGAAATTGGCCCTTGGCGGGCTTAAACCATTTCAGCGTTTCCCGCTCGAGGATCACAGCTAGGCGACGCTCTGCTTCAGAGTGGAACTTCTGCACGGGGTAAAGGCATTTTGCAAATCCTCCGAACAAATACCTCGCCATATTGCTTCTGTCCGCCGGTGAAACGCGGAAGTTCAACGGGGGTTCGTTCGCAGCGGCGGTGTAGGCACTCGGCTTCAGTTCAGTGAACCCACGGCTGATCTTCGTCTCATAGCCAACGGCCTCTTCTTTGTAGTGTCTGTGCATTTGCACATGGATGAACTTGGCGATGTCTTTTTGGTGGAAGTGCAGGACCTGCCAAATTTCCTCTTCGGGCAGATAGCTGCGAAAGTGGGTCACCGCTTGGGTGGCGAGGTTGTAGAGCAAGTCCGCATTGCTGTCGTAGGCCACGTCATCGAAATCTACAAGCCCCGCCACGACATAATCTTCCATGCGTACCTCTCGAGATCCGGCATTGCTGACGCCAACCGCCTCGCCCTTGCCCGTGTGCAGGTTGTGAACCCACAAATCTTTTGATGGGGACGGATACCGGATGCCACCCAGCTCGAGGGTAAAGGGTTCGAACCAACTCTTCACCTCCCCCTTGGGAAGGACTTGAATACGAGGGATGGGAATCATGTCTTGCACAATGAGCTTCGTCGTTTGACTGATGATCGCCGCAAAGTCTGGTTTTTCGGTGATGCCCTCTAAGTCCAGCTGCTTTCCTTGATATTTGGCTTGGACTTCTTGCAGAATAAGACTCTGGACCTCAGGCGTTTCGAGCGCTGCCATGCTAGGAGCCTGGGCGGGCTGGCCGCCTAACCGCTGGATGACCTCATAAGTGATTTGGGCCACCCGCTGACTTTCTGGGTTGGCAAAGCTTGTCGCTGTATTTCTTCCGGCATCTTGGGTGTTGGCAGTTTGTTCAGCGGGCGGTAGACCTAATTTCGCGGTCAGGTTTGGCGCTGACACGACCGTCACCGTCTTGGTCGTCAAATCGCCAGAGGTCAGAATGATCTGCTGCATTTTGATGGCTGAGCCGGGGCGGCTGGCTTCATCAATGATTTCCTGAAACTTGTCGTGAGCGATGATGCTCAGACGGTCCACCGCAGCCACGCCAGTGCGTTTGCCATAGGGAAGACGCAGGCCGCGGCCCATGGTTTGTTCAATCAATCGAGGCGCAGCAGCGGCTCGCAATGGCACAATGGTGTAGAGGTTGGTGACATCCCATCCCTCACCAAGCTTGTTGACGTGGATAACAATTTCTGTGGGTTCATTGGGGCTTTCGACATCCAGCAACCGGGCCAAGGAGGCGTCTTCAATGTCGCCAGATTGGTTGGAATGGACAGTGATTACCTTGGACTTATAGCGCCCTTCAAAAAACGTATCGGATTGCACTTGTGTCTGAACCTCGTCCGCATGGGCGGTATCCTGGCAGACCACTAGAATAAAGGGCTTTACGATTTGGGCGCCTGTTTCGCGGGCGTAGGTCTCCAGAAGCACCTTAGTCTGCTCGTGCATGCGCACGCCGTCCTCGAGCTTCAATTGTTCGATCGCTTCTTGTGACATGCCACGGGGGTCGAAGTCTTTTCTCGTTACCACAGCTGGCTCTTTGACAAACCCATCTGCCATGGCTTTGCCCAGCGGGTAATCCACTACGACATTCTTAAAAAACACCCGGTTCTGAGTGGTGGTCCCCGAATATGGCGTCGCAGTCAACTCCAGACCCAGAACGGGCTTCAGTTCATTAATCGCGCGCACACCAGCGCTGGCTCGATAGCGGTGACTTTCGTCCATGATCAGCACCAAATCGGGAAGGGCGGCCAAATATTCGAAGTAGCTCTCTCCGATGTATTCGCTCAGCCGTTTGATCCGCGGTGAATTCCCGCCGCGAACCTCAGTATTGATCTTGCTGATGTTGAAGATGTTGATCTTGCAACGCTGCAACTGGTCAAACAGCGAGCCGGCGTTGGCTTCGTAATCGTCACCCGTGATGATCTCCGGCGCATCGGTGGCAAACTCCGAGATGCCTTTGAAGACATACTTTCTCGTGTTCGGCGTGAAATCATCGATTAACTTTTTGTAGATGGTCAGATTTGGAGCCATCACGAAGAAGTTATTGATCCCATGCTCGATGTGGAGATAGGCGATGAAGGCGCCCATCAGTCGGGTCTTGCCCACGCCTGTTGCAAGCGCAAAGCAGAGTGAGACAAATTCCCGATCGAAATCGGTGACCGTCGGAAAC
>CAMAQH010000073.1 GCA_945860295.1 Prosthecobacter debontii | reverse complement strand
TCGCCCATGATCGCCTCCGGTGAATGGCCGCTTTTGGCGATTAACACGTCCAGCGCTTCATCGAGCGCTTTGTCTTCCTTCGTTTTGGGTCTTCTCATGTCTTCCTGTCCTCGGATTTGACCCTCCACACAAACTTTCTGACAGGCTCTCGTCACCACATGAGTCCGTCTCTCATTCCACGTTGGCTGACGCGGAGAAAAGCCGCGTGGCTGTTCGTCCTCAGCGTTTGGCTGCCTGTCTTTGCCATTTGGGGAAGCGACGCTTGGATTCGGCGGTCATCACGTCATTGCTACGCCACGGTAGAGTCCGTTCCGCCGACACCTGTGGCGCTTATTCTTGGTTGCTCTCCAAAGATCGGCAGCAGACCAAATCTGTTCTTCGATCGCCGCATCGAAGCCGCCTTGGCGTTGCATCGCGCGGGCAAGGTGAAGGCACTCATCGTCAGTGGTGACAACGGCAGCAAAGAATACGACGAACCCACGGCCATGAAGGAAGCGCTCGTCGCCCGAGGTGTGCCGGAAGCCGCGATTTACTGCGACTTTGCAGGCTTTCGCACGCTCGATTCCGTGGTGCGTGCAAAGAGTATCTTCGGGCAGTCACCCTACATCATCGTATCCCAGCATTTTCACAATGAGCGCGCCATCTTTCTCGCCCGGCAGCGCGGGCTTGATGCCGTGGGCTTGGACGCTGCGGATGTCTCCCGCAGCTTCGCTCCCACGACGTATCTGCGCGAGTATCTCGCCCGCGTGCAGGCAGTGCTCGATGTGACTCTGCTGCAAACACGTCCCAAGTTTGACGGGCCGCCCGTTGTAATCACGCAGACAACCACGCCTTAATCCGACTACTTCAGCGCCGCATAGACACGATGCACGTCCGCATGACCGTCGAGACCTTGCAGGAAGTTTGCCACCTCTTCGTGATGCTCTTCGCTCAGCTCTGGATAATCCTTCGGCTGGTAATGCAGCTCGGAAGTCGTGATGACCCAGCCCGCAGCTTTCAGCGCCTTTGTCACCACATCCAGACTTGTGCTACCGCAAAAGAAACGCGCGCCGATGTGACCCGCCGCGTCTTCCTCATCAAGTTCCAGCGGCTCCACGTTGTCAGCCTCGGCCTCCAGCGCCGCGACTTCGATGTCGAGTGATTTATCTTTGTGCTGGCCTTCGATCAGACCGCAATGCTCGAACATCCAGGCCACCGAGCCGGGTGTGCCCATGCTGCCCGCTTTGAAAAGCATCCGCACTTCAGATGACGTGCGGTTGTTGTTGTCCGTCAGACATTCCACCATAACGGGCACGCGATGCGGGGCAAAGCCCTCAAACATCACCGTCTGGTAGTTCACCGGATCACCGCCGACACCGCTACCCTTAGCAACAGCACGCTCGATGGAGTCACGCGTGACACTTTGTTTCCGCGCTGCAGCGAGTGCTGCATAAAGACGGGCATTCAGATCTGGATCAGGACCGCCCAAACGCGCCGCCACCTGAATTTCACGCGTCAGCTTGCCGACGAGTTTGCCCTTTTGATCAGCAGCCAGTTCCCGCCATTTTTGTTTCCATTGTGCGCCCATGTATTTTGAAAAATTAGGCCTCTATGAGAAGGCAAGGGCGAGGGGAAAGCAAGGCGGGAAACAGTCAGCACGGTGTCATTTACCTTCAAGGCACTGCGATTGAACCAGCTCTCTCAGGCTGCGCGATCCTGGATTTACCACTACAGAACGCTGGCTTTAGGCTTGTCGGGCAGACGAGCCATCGCAAGGGCTGCGAGGAAGGTCACGCCCATCAGCACGATCAAGCCGAGGTCTGTTGAGCCAGTGACACGCTCCACCCACTCACGCAGACTCGGCGCGACGAAGCCTCCGAGATTGCCGATGGAATTGATCAGCGCGATGCCGCCCGCTGCTGCGGCACCCGCGAGGCGCTCGGTGGGGAAGGTCCAAAACACTGGCTGCACAGAGATGAACCCTGCGGCTGCCACGCATAGGCCGATCAGTGCGACAACCGGCCAGTCGTGTGTGGCAAGACTCAAGCCCAACGCACAGGCCACCAAGACAAGAAAACCCACCTGACATCGACGCCCCAGAGCGAGTTTTGGAATCAGATAAGCAGCAATCAAAGCACAAATCCACGGAATGGCAGTCACGAGGCCGACCTCAAGCCCGGCTGCCTTGCCCAGCAACTTTTCCACCTGAGAAGGCAGAGCAAAGACGACGCCATAGACGCTGACTTGGATGAGAAAGTAGATCAGGCCCAGATGCAGCACGCCACGATCCTTCAGCAGATCACTCAAGCGATGACTGCCAAAGGATGCTCGGGCCGACTCTTCAGCATCCATCGTGTTCTGGAGCGTTTGCCGCTCTTCCGGCGTCAGCCATTCCGCACCCGATGGCCGATCCGTGAGATAGAAATAAGTCCACACGCCCACCAACGAAGCGAGCAATCCCTCGACTAGAAACATCCACTGCCAGCCGCACAGACCGAACTCGCCATTCAGTTCCAGCAGCAAACCTGAAGCGGGTCCGCCAAAGATAAAAGCCAGCGGTGCGCCGAAATAAAACAAGCCCATGACCCGACCACGCTCCGATGCCGGGAACCAGTAAGTCAGATACAAAATCACACCGGGAAAGAAGCCCGCCTCAGCCGCGCCCAACAAAATACGCATCAGATAAAACACAGGCTCACTCCACGCGAACATCATGCCCGCCGAAATGATGCCCCAGCTCACCATGATGCGCGCTAGCCAGCGCCGTGCACCGACACGGTGCAGGATCAGATTGCTCGGCACCTCAAGCAGTGCATACCCCGCAAAGAACAGCCCCGCGCCAAACGCATACGCCGCCGCACTCAACCCCGTGTCCGCCATCATCGCCACTTTCGCGAAGCCCACATTCACACGATCAAGAAACGCGAGAACGTAAAGCAGCAGTAGAAAAGGCACCAGTCGCCGCTTGGCTTTGGTGATGGCGAGATCGAGCACAGAAATCATGGCTGAACGTGATCAATCCAAACCCAGGAAGCGCACGCACACCGAGCCGCCCACGTTCACTTTCTTGCCTGTGAAGGTTAGCTTGCCGGTATCTTGATCGACTTTGAAAAGCGCGCCTGTGTTGCTGTCCTGATGGACGACGAGCATCCACTTGCCACTCGGATCGAGACTGAAGTTACGCGGGATATTACCCTCGGCTGGAGCATTCTGAATCAGCGTCAGTTTGCCCGTAGCCTGATCGCAGGTGAAGACGGCGATGGTGTCATGCGTGCGGTTAGACACATAGACGAACTTGCCATTCGGATGCGCCACCGTCTCGGCTGTGCTGAGTCCCTTCATCGCCTGATCCGCCACAGGCAGAGTGGAAACCGTGGCGATCTCCGTGAGCATTCCTTTCTCGGCATCATAGGCGAATGAAGTCTCAGTCATGCTCATCTCGTTGTTCACGAAAACGTACTTGGCGCTGGGATGAAACGCAAAGTGACGCGGGCCGCTACCTGGAGCCACGCTGGTGTGACCATGGGCCATCATCTTGCCCGCGGCTGGATCGAGCTTGTAGATGAAGACTTTGTCCAGTCCAAGATCGCAGGCGAAACCGAAGCGATTGTCAGGACTGACATTCAAACTATGCGCGTGCGGACCGGCCTGGCGCTTGGGATTCGCGCCGCTGCCTTCATGTTGCACAAAAGTTTTCGCCTCGCTGAGGCCACCGTTTTCCTGAATGGAATAGCTGGCCACGCTGCCGCCGCCATAGTTGGCGACCATGGCCATCTTGCCCGTCTTATCGACCGACACATGACACGGTCCAGCACCGACAGAGGACACCTGATTGATGGGTTTGAGTTTGCCTTCCGGCAGCAAAATACCGAAGGCACTGACACCGCCGCCCTTCTGCCCTGGCGCGCCCATCTCACCCACTGCATAGAGATATTTTTTCGATGGATGAATCGCCAAGAAACTCGGACTGCCTGTCTCCACCGCGAGTTGCGGATCACTCAGCTGACCGCTGCCACTATTAAAGTTCGAGACATAGATGCCCTTACTGCCCGATTTGGCATTCGTGTAGCAGCCGTAATAAACAAGGTAGTTGTCACCAGCGATGGCCGTGATTGAGAGAGCGGTAAGGAGAAGTGTTAGAGCGGTGCGTTTCATGAGAAATGGAATACTGGCAGATAACGCCACGAGATGTCAAACTTCACAGAAAGACACGACACATAGCGACTTGTGTCTGCCGCGACTCAGTTCTTGACCTCTAAGGGGAACCGAAAAATACCTCGCCGAGGCTGAGGGTCTTGTGATGCCAGTTTGATTGGATGGCACGGGCATCAAGGAGTCTCCTGCCAGACCACTGTGACACCGCCGCCGCAGGGCGCACCCAGTCGAGCAGGCACTTCAATCATTGGCAAGTGAGTCTGCTGGGCTGCTAGGATGTCCCGCCGCCGCGCCAGCACGCCCAACAACGCCAACACCAGGGCACCCGCAAGCAGACTCAAGCCAAACGTCATGGCTAGTCGGCGATGCTCGTTATTGATCGTCTGTTCGGAATTGGTGCGCTCTCTTTAGAGTTTGCGTAAACCACTTATCAAGCCGCGCATGGATCCAAGAATTCGTTGTTCGGATGGTTGAGGTGCAACGGATTATTGGACCAAAGACTCCCTTAATTTAGGGGTTGGTTATGGGTTTGGGTTTCAAACTGATTTGGGGTGAGGTATCCGAGAGCGGAGTGTTTGCGTTGATGATTGTAGTAGCCTTCGATGTATTCGAAGAGTTC
>CAMAQH010000072.1 GCA_945860295.1 Prosthecobacter debontii | reverse complement strand
GTGTGACTTCGCAGATGGCTACAAAGCGTTTCTCTTTGGCCGAAAGTTCTCCCATTTCTTCATTGAGTGCTGGCAAAAGCATCCGCTGGATGCCAAGGCAAAGGTGAGAAAGCAGTTTCATTGTTGATGTTGTTGGTCGCACTTCAACTGAACGCATGAGGCTGCTTTTCTCATGTCAGCCATCCATCGCAAATCTGAATGAATTCAGGGTTTTGCAAGAGGCTCAGGTCCATGAATCGATTCGTGACACTTCTGCGACGATGACTTTGAGAAACATCTCGACAACCCACCGCGTTCTCGTTTCCCTCACTCCTGCATGAAATTACAGCCACTCCTCGCTCTCGCCCTCGTCGCCACCTTTGCTCAAGCTGAAAACTGGCCGAGCTGGCGGGGACCAAATCAAGATGGCTCCAGCCTGGAGAAAAATCTGCCCGCGAAGTTCAGCAAGACAGAAGGCGTGAAGTGGTCGGTCGATGTGCCTGCCATCTCCGCTTCTGTGCCTGTGGTCTGGGGTGACAAGGTCTTCCTCACCGCTCCGATCCTGGACAAAAAACAGCTTGTGGGTCTGTGCTACGACGCCAAGACCGGCAAGGAACTTTGGCGCAAAGTGGTCTCTGAAGGCGGCCTGCAATGGGACAACAAAAGTAACCTTGCCAGCCCATCTCCGGTGACCGATGGCGAGCACGTCGTGTTCCTTTTTGCTGATGCTGTGGCGGCGTCGTTTGACCTCTCGGGAAATCTGCAATGGAAGCGTGACTTTAAAGAAACCCACGGTGCCTTTGCCACCCAGTGGACCTATGGCAGCAGCCCGGCGCTGGATGGCGGCAAGCTCTACATCCAGGTGCTGCAGCGCAATGAAACCTTTGACTTCCAGGGCTTCCCAAAAGGCACGCCAGGGAAGGACATGTCCAGCTACATCCTCGCCGTCGATCCCGCCACCGGGAAGGATCTGTGGAAGCACCTGCGCCACACGCCTGCTGCCGTTGAGTCGCTCGAAGCCTTCAGCTCGCCCGTCTTTGCTACGCATGGCGGCAAGCGCGTGATGCTTATCTCGGGCGGTGACACATTGACGACTCATGATGCCGTTACGGGTGATGAATTGGCTCGCCTCACCACCTGGAATCTGGCGGGTGAAGGCTACAACAAATTCTTCCGCCTCGTTCCATCGCCGGTCGTGGGAGATGGCATCGCGCTCGTCTGTGCGCCGAAGAACTCTCCCGTTTTTGCTTTGCCAATGGATAGCAAGGGTAAGGACGTGAAACCACTCTGGACCACCGACCCGAAAATCGTCACCTCCGATGTCTCGACGCCTGCTTTCTATGAAGGTAGCTTCTATGTGCTCGATAGCGGCCGCAAGACCGTGAGCCGAGTGGATCTAAAGACCGGCAAGGTGATCTGGACTGGTGAGACTGGCAGCAAGTCCAAGTTCGAAAGCAGCCCGACCGTGGCCGATGGGAAAATCTACATGACCAACTTCTGGGGTGACGTGTATGTCGTCAAAGCCGGTGGCGACAGCTTCGAGCTTCTCAGCATGAATGAGATGGGCAACGGCACCAAACCCAATGGTGACGCCGCCAGTTGCCGCAGCAGCATCGCCGCTGCTAATGGCTGCCTCTTCATCCGCACCCAGGATAAGCTGTACTGCATCGGCCAGTGAACTTCGGAGGGGACGGGATGTTGAGAGTTGTTGGTTGAGAGTTGAGAGACTAGAAACCAAGACAGCCCTCAGTCCCGTCGCTCTCAACAATAAACTTTCAACTTTCATCGCCACCATGCGCCTACTTCTCACCAGTCTTCTCCTCGTCTCTGCCTTTGCTCAAGCAGTCACGCCAGGTGGCAAACACAAGCTCGTGCTCATCGCGGGCAAGCCCTCGCATCCGCCGGGTATGCATGAGTTCAAGGCGGGAACCATGCTGCTGGAGAAGTGCCTTTCCAGCCTGCCAAATCTCGTGGTGGATCGTCATGAGATGGGTTGGGTCAAAGATGAGGCGACCTTTGCCGATGCCGACGCGGTGGTGATCTATGCAGATGGCGGCAAGGGCCATCCGGCGGTGCAGGGGGCGCATCTCGAAACCCTGCGCGCGCTCATCATTAAAGGCGTGGGTTTCGGTGTCATGCACTACGGGGTCGAAGTCGTGCCGGAACTTGGCGGCGCGGAGTTTAAGGAATGGCTCGGCGGTCATTATGAGAACGCCTTTTCCTGCAATCCCATCTGGGAGCCAAACTTCCTTAGCTTCCCCAAGCATCCGATTACCAGCGGCGTGAAACCCTTCCAGATTCAGGACGAATGGTACATCAACATGCGCTTCCGCCCCGCCTTCAAAGACGGCATCGTCGCCGCAGAAGATGCCGGCATGAAGTTCGTGCCCATCCTCGTCGCTACACCGCCCGATGCGACTCGCGGCGGACCTTACGTGGCACCCAAAGGCCCCTATCCTCACATCCAGGCCGAGAAAGGCGCGCAGGAGTCCACCATGTGGGCCGTCGAGCGCGCCGATGGCGGTCGTGGCTTCGGCTTCACCGGCGGCCACTTCCACAAGAACTGGGGCAACAACGACTTCCGCAAAACCATCCTCAACGCCCTGCTCTGGATCAGCAAACTGGACGTGCCCGCCGACGGCGTGTCATCAGTTGTTAGTGATGATGACCTCACCCAAAATCTCGACATCAAACCCGCATCGAAACCGAAAAAGACCGCGATGCTTACACCGGGTGTGTTTCAGCGCTAAGATTGGGAGAATTGCTGGATAAACCCGTGCCATGTCAAGCTTCCTTGAGTAAACATCTATCTTCGGCAAATCTTACAAGATTGTTATCAAGGATTAAGGGACAAACGGCAACACCGCCCCGCACTCGTTCATCGCGTGGGTGGTAAAACTTCGCTCTATCACGGACAGGTTTTCGACCCCACCAAGATTGACCTCGTGCCAGAAGGTTGGAGTCACGACCATTGTGCAATTTGCTGGTGGAAACTTTACGATTCAGGCAGGACGAGGATTGCATCGGCTTTACCGACGAACGTTGTGATTGGGTCTGCACAGAGTGTTATCAGCAGTTTATTGCCCCCATCTGCAAGGCGATAGGTAGCACCTAGATTCCAAGCTGTTTGCTTTGCTTTATGTATTGATGATAGCGCCTTTGTCGAACAGTTCGTCTGGGGCCCACGCTGTCTGGGGTAAACAGTCTGATCCACATGAGGCTACCACTTCTTGTTAATTGGCGCTAGGCGGCGACGCCTTCGAGTTCGAAGCTTTGGCTGGCGAGTTCGGCGGCCATTTGGGGCTAAGTTTGAACTCGGGCTCTAGGCAGGGGTGGATGTGGGAGCGGTCATTGAGAAAGGTGATGAGGTGTTCGCGCAGCTCACAGTAGCGCGGGTCTTCACTGATCTCTTTGCGCTTGGGTGGTCGCTCAGAGGGGATTGCCCAGGCCCAGGCGCATAGCCAACGCCAGTCTCGCAATGACATAGGCTGAGTCTAACTGTCCAAAGAGCATTTTCTACCGGATACTGACCAAACCGACTTCATAACTTAAATCAACATTAATACCCTCTTTGCGAAACAGCTCCTGCTTATTTGCTGCCAGCAAGGGCGCGCAGTCAGAAAGGGGGATGAGCCCGATACGTGCTGGTTTAACAACGCCATTGAGAGTTGGTTTGGAGATGGAGACTGTCTTCTGCATGACAGTTCTTTACCAAGCACGCGCAGTGCCAGCGTGCCAAGGTCATCCAGAAACCATGCGCAATAATTTTCACTTTATCTATGAATGATGCTCATTCATCATGGATTCGGAGTTCCCGTAGTGTGCGAATGGAATGTACGCTTTTTCGCATTAGTCGCGCAGTGCAGAGGCTGGTTCCATGCGGGCGGCGAACCATGCGGGCAGGAAACCTGCTAGGATGCACAGTAGAATCGAAGTGGTGCAGGTCAGTGCCACGTCCCACGGCTGAATGTGGGCTGGTATACTAGAGAGAAAAACGCCCTCCACGGCATGAATCTGACCACCAGTCAGCAAGGCGAGGAATTCACGGACATCGTTTCTCAAGTGCAAAACGAGTAGGCTGCCGATCAGTCCTATCACGGTGCCGAGGACTCCGACGATGGTGGCCTGAATGAGAAAGACATTCACGATTTGACCGCGCTTGCCACCAATGGCTGCGATCACGCCAATCTCACGCCGCTTCTGAGTCGTGACGGTGATGGTGGTGTTCATCACTGAGAAGGCTGCAACCAGCGCGATGATGGAGAGAACGAACTGCATCATGGTCTGCTCGTTCCTCATGGCGGCGAGTCTGGCGCTGTCGTCATCTGACCAGAGTTGTGCCTTCCAACCAGGTAGCTGTGAATGAAGTGCCGTGGCTAAGTCTGCTGAATCCTCAGGATGGGCAAGCTCACTGGCGATTCCCGTGACCTCTTGGCCCAACTTAAAGAGCTGTTGTCCAGTCGTGAGTGATGTGTAGGCCAGGAAGCCAGCGGCTTCATGATTTACGATGCCCACCACCTTGAGCTTCTGTGCATTCAGTCGGATCTTCTCGAGGATGGCTTTTCGTTTAGCGTCGTCATCTTGCTCGTTGGCGTCACTGTATTGTCGGACAGCATCGTTCACGTTTTCAGCGGCATAGACGCTGACTTCATCTCCCAGATTGATGCCGAGTTCCTCGGCGTTTCTGTCGCTGAGCACGAGCGTACCGTTGGCTAAAGATAGAGTTCCGGCCAGCAAATGCGGTGTGATCTTTCTCAGATGGCGAGGGGCATCAGCCGTGGAGATGCCGATCACCTGGGTACCTGTCTGGAAATCGCCGTTTGCCAGGTAGAGGAGGCCGCCCGCATAAGGTGTGGCAGAAATGACTTCGGCGTTGGCGCGAATGATCTTGAGTGATTCAGGCCACGGCCTAGCGGATGCGCTGCCAGTATCCAGACTGAATAACACATGCGACTTGGCGCCCATGAGTGTCTCGCGAAAATCGACCTCGAAGCCCATCATGACGGCACGGACGACAATCATCATCAACACGCCGACAGCCACTCCGAGGATCGAGATGAGCGTGATGATCGAAACAAAGGAGCGCCGAGGACGAAGGTAGCGCAGAGCGAGGAAGAGTGATGCAGGTGCTGGCATTGGAAGTAGCCACTCTGCCGACCCTCCAGCTTTGTGCCAACAGGCTAATTCACATTCGTGCCTTGCGGTGCCTCACTGCGGCCCATCTCATCCGCACGCATCTGGGGGAGGAAACCATCTGGCACAGCTCCACCGACGCCACCGCAATCGAAGCACGCGAAAAGCCCCATATTGAGGCCCCCCACTCCAGCACTCAGCCAAGACGCCATCCCCACGCCGAGCAAACGCAAACGTGGTCGCCCGCGTTAAGGCGAAGAGAGCCGCCACCGCCTGATCTCACGCGCTTGGAGCGTCACCTCACTGGCAGCTTGCAAGACAACCTCACGGACATGCCACAGGTGCATTGCGCCCACGGCTGCAAAAAGAACGCCAAAGGCCACACCGATCACTGGATTGGTTACAAGCTGCACCTGAGCACAGGCGATGGAGATGTGCCACT
>CAMAQH010000071.1 GCA_945860295.1 Prosthecobacter debontii | reverse complement strand
TCCAAAGGCCAGCGATCCACAGGCCCAGAAGGGGCAATTGCAGCCTCACCTATTGGGTGAGCTTCGACGGGGATGATTTTGCGCTCCATCGGCCCATTCTATGAGCCTTCGCGACGATGTGTCATCTTTTCCATTCACGCTTTTAGGCTTATGACTCTACGCTGCACCGACGCCCGCCAGACCGCTGACGCAGGAGCTGAACCTGTCTGCCATGACGGGGGATGAGGTGAGTGAGGCGGATCTGCAACACAACCCCGTGCCCAGTGCCGTGGCCTATGAGACGCATTGCAGCCCGAATGACACCACCGACTGGCACTATGTGTCGACCGTAAGGGTAACTAAGTAGACGATCTCCGGCCAGACCAGCATGACGATGTGCTGATTTCGAACCCGGGCGATCTTGGCACCGAGCAAGGCCCATGGAGTGATCCCGCCACGGTGCTGATTCCCTGATCACGCTCCCTGTTTTTTAAACCGCTCATAACCGCTGATCGACGCCAATATGACCCTCAGCGCCGCGCAGATCGACGGTGTGACCAATCTGCTGCTCTGAGAGACGGCGAGCGTGGGCCTGAGTGTGATCGTCAACACCCTACACTTCACCTTCGGCATCCCGCATGGCGATGTAGGTGTGAAGGCGCAAAATGGCAGTGATGGAACTGATTGAACCGACGGTGCAGTGCGATTTCGGGGACCACCCCTTGCCCAAGCCTTGGTGAATGCCTTGACCACACGCTCACTCCCGGTGATCCCGCCACGGTGAGCGTGAACTTTGACGTGACGAATGTGCACTAGAGTTATGGCATCCCTAGAGGTATCACTGGAAACAACTGCGTGGATGGAAACGATGGCGGCGACGGCTTGCAATACCCACCCGGAGAGTTCACGAGCGCCGACCTAGCCGGAGCGATCAGCAGCACCAGTAGTAACTCGACGGCGGTGCTGACGCTGGACATACCTTTTGCCGATCCCGATGACGAAGCGCTGCGGGTGAAGATTAATGAGTTGATCACAGCGCTGCGGCGCTAATGAAGCGCGAGTATCCTACTCGCCTAGCTTTCCTAGAGCAGCGAAGGCCACCTAGCCTGATCCTCCACCCACAGCCTCCGGCCAGGAATCCCAAGCCGGGCGAGTAGGCTGCGCCATAGACGCGCTCCGTTGGCGCAGCGGCGGTAGGGCGGGCAGGCGGCCTACAAAACAAGCAACCCACCTTACTTGTCGCACCTGCTGGTGCAAGGGGGGCAGATGGGAGCGGTGGGCTTGAGTCACTTGACGGTCTGGTCTACCCCGTCCACGTTTTCGTGGTTTATGATTGATTCCCAAAAAGCAGCCTTGGCATTGCTTCATGATTACTATGCCGTTTTCAATTCAGGCGACCGTGAGTCGATGCTGGCGCTGCTGACTGAGGATGTGGTGCATGAGATCAATCAAGGTGGCGCGGAAACTGGGCGTGAGGCTTTTCGGGCGTTTCTGCTGCGCATGAATGCCTGCTATGCGGAGCAGGTGGAGGAACTGGTGGTGCTGGCCAGTGCAGATGGATCACGCGGGGCGGCGGAGTTTTATATCTCGGGCTGCTACCTGAAGACGGATGAGGGGCTGCCGCCTGCGACGGGGCAGAAGTATCGGTTGCGAGTAGGAGCTTTCTTTGACCTCTGTAGTGGCAAGGTGGCGCGGGTGACGAACTACTACAATTTGCAGGACTGGCTGCGGCAGGTGGGTGCGTTCAGTTGAGTTTCTGAGGATGCTATGTCTGAACCTGCCGCCCATGCTCAACGAAACGCATATCATGTGCGGCGGAATTTCGTGTGTCATGTGCTGGAAGGCGGACTGTACATGGGTGGCACGGCGTTTCTGGCCCCTGAGAGTGTGCTGCCTAAAATGGTGCAGACGCTGGGTGGCAAGCCGTGGGTTATCGCGGTGATGCCGGTGCTGCTGCCGGCGGCGTTTGCCTGTGCGGGATTATTCATCGCCCCGGTGGTGGAGAGGCTGCCGCAGTTCAAGCCATGGGTGCTGGGTTTTGGTCTGCTTCAAAGGCTGCCGTATCTGGTGACGGGACTCATTTTGATGTTCGCGGGAAATCTGGATGGCTGGCTGCTGCCGTTGGTGGTGCTGACGCCGGTGCTCTCGGGTTTGATAGGTGGGGTGACGGTGGTGGCGTGGATGGAAATGGTGACGCGGATGGTGCCGGAGCGGGTGCGCGCGGCGGGCTGGTCAGCACGGTACATCATGCAGGCGGTCATCGCGATCGGTGCGGGAACGGTGATCCATAAGGTGCTGACGCACATGCCGGGGCGTGAGGGCTACGCGTGGCTGCACTTGGCGGCGTTTACTCTGCTGTTCATCTCTTGGTTGGCGCAGTTGCCGATGAGGGAGCACTCAGGGCATCATCTGAAGCCTAGGGCGAGGGTGCCGTATCAAGAGTATTTGGCTGAGCTGCCGATTCTATTTTTGACTGAGCGGCATCTGATCAAACTGGTGCTGGCGCGATTCTTCGGGACGGGTTTTTTGATGCTGGTTTCTTTCCTGACGATCCACGCGCTGCAAGTGACGGGCCGACCTGAGGCGGATGAGGGGCGCTTTGTGACATGGCAGGCTGTGGGCACGGTGCTGGGCAGTCTGCTGGCGGGCTATGTCGGCTACCGGAGCGGTGGCAAGATGCTGATGCAAAGTGCCCGTGTCGTCTGCCTGGGTCTCTGTGTCTTGGTGAGCTTCAATGAGACATTTGCCGGATTCTCAGTCGCTTACTTTGTGTTGGGCTTTGGTCTGTTTCTAGATCGTGTGGGGGATCTCACTTTGGCCGCTGAGCTGTGTCCGCCAGAACGGCGCTCGACGCTTCAGGCGATCCTGGGTTTCTTCAATGTGTTCTCGCTGCTGCTGGCGACATTTCTCAGTGGGCAGGTGTATCGCATCACGGGGTCGTTTAATGCGGTGGCGTGGCTGGCGGGTGGCAGTGCGGTGATCTCGATATTGCTGCTCATGCGCATCCCTGAACCGAGGCAGCCGAGGGGCAGGGGAGTGGCGTAGTTATAAAGCCTTTTTGAGGTCTGGCCGGGCGTGCCTTTTGTCGAAAAGATTGACAGCAGGGTGGAATGGATGCCCTAGATGGCCCGCCTTCCGCCCCTTTCCCTTTCCTGATTGACTATGTCTAAAGCCCTTATCATTGCTGAGAAGCCCAGTGTCGCCGCCGATCTCGCCCGCGCTTTGGCGAAGGCACCGGGAATGACCGCCTTCACCAAAGAGAAGGATTATTATGAGAGCGAAACGCATGTGATCTCCAGCGCCGTAGGTCATCTTATCGAACTGGCGATGCCTGAGGTGAATGGCAAAAAGATCGGCTGGGGCTGGACCAGTCTGCCGATCATGCCCGAGGAGTTCGAGCTGAAGCCCATCGAAGATAGCGCCGATCGCTTTAAGCTGCTGAAGAAGCTGATGAAACGCCCGGATGTGGACCGCCTGATCAATGCCTGCGATGCGGGCCGTGAGGGTGAGTTGATCTTTCGCTACATCATTGAGGCGGCTGGAATCAAGAAGCCAGTGCAGCGCCTGTGGATGAAGTCGATGACTCAGGGCGCAATTTTAGACGCCTACAAAAAGCTGCGCACAGGGGCTGAAATGCAGCCGCTGGCTGACGCTGCTAAGTGCCGGAGTGAATCTGACTGGCTGGTGGGCATCAATGCCACCCGTGCCCTGACCGCGCTGAACTCACGTAATGGCGGCTTCAGGAAAACGCCTGCGGGCCGTGTGCAGACGCCTACATTGACGATCCTAGCTAAGCGTGAGATCGAGATTCAGGCGTTTATTTCGCGCACCTACTATGAGGTGCATGGCCTCTTTGATGTGTCAGTGGGCAAGTATGAGGGGCGCTGGTTTGATGAGTCCTTCAAGAAAGATGAGACGGACGAGCACAAGAAAGCGGAGCGCCTCTGGAATGCTGAAAAGGCCCAAGCTATCGCTACGCGCTGTCTGGGCAAGACGGGTAAAGTCGAGCAACAGACTCGGCCCACGAAGCAGATCGCGCCTTTGCTTTACGATCTGACCAGCTTGCAACGTGAGGCGAGCAATCGCTTTGGTTTCTCTGCCCGCCGGACCCTACAAATAGCGCAGGCGCTGTATGAGAAATTCAAGGTGCTGACCTATCCGCGAACGGATTCCCGCTTCCTGCCTGAGGACTACCTACCGACGGTGATGGACACGTTGAAGACCTTTGCCAGCCACGATAACCGGAAGCAAGATGCCTTACCTCAGGATCTAGGCACGCACGCTGCGACTGCTTTGGACAACAAATGGGTGCGTATGACGAAGCGTGTCTTTGATACGACGAAGGTGAGCGATCACTTTGCCATCATCCCGACCGGCCTGATCCCGCCGAAGGAACTGCCTGAAGCCGAGCAGAAGCTTTTCGACATGGTTTCGCGCCGCTTTGTGGCCGTGTTTTTCCCTCCTGCTGAATTTGAAGTGACCACACGCATTACTCGCGTGGATCAGGACGCTTTTAAAAGTGAGGGTAAGGTGCTCGTGGCCCCTGGTTGGCTGGCTGTGTATGGTAAGAAGGCCGCCGAGGAAGCTGCGTCTGAGGGCGAAAGCAATGCCAAGCTGCTGGTGCTAGCAAGAGACGGCGACAGCGCCAAGGCCGTGGACATGGAGGCTGCCGAAATGCAGACCAAACCGCCAGCCCGCTTCACAGAAGCGACACTGCTTTCCACCATGGAAGGCGCTGGCAAACTGGTGGACGACGAAGAACACGCTGAAGCGATGAGTGAGCGTGGTCTAGGCACGCCAGCGACCCGTGCGGCGATCATCGAGGGTCTGATCAGCGATAAATACATCGAGCGCACGGGGCGTGAAATGGCAGTGACGGTGAAGGGACTCTCGCTAATCGACCAAATCAGCCAGATCGGTATCGAGGCGCTGAGTTCTCCTGAACTCACCGGTCAGTGGGAGTACAAGCTGCGCCAGATGGAGCAGGCCCAACTTGACCGCAAAACCTTCATGCGGGACATCCGCCAACTCACCAGTGATGTGGTGGAGAAGACCCGCGCGTATCAGAAAATCGCCAAAGAGCGCGTGTATCCAGATTTCGAGGCTGTCTGCGGCCTCTGTGGGCACTCCAGCTTCAAGCAGACGGAGGACCACCTCTCCTGCAACAATGCTGAGTGCAAAGTGCGCGTGTACAAAGTCATCGCCGGAAAAGAACTGTCGGGCGACCAAATGCGTGAGCTTCTCGGAAAGCGGTTCCTCGCTCCGATGGAAGGCTTCCGCAGCCGCTTGGGCAAGGAATTCGCCGCTGGCATCGAGATTAAAGAAGATGGCAAAACGTCCTTCGTGTTTGCCGGTGGAGCTAACGATCCTGATGCGCCGCCACCCTTTGATTTTGGCAGTGCTACGCCGATTTGCCCCTGCCCAGTCTGCACCAAGAAAAAGAAAAGTGGTCAGATCTACGAAACGCTTGAGCGTTATATTTGTAACATTGCCGACAAGGACAGCAAAGCCTGCAATGCACGCCTACCGCGCGTGCTGTGCAAAAAGGAAATCACCACGGCAAACGCCATCAAGTTCTTCACCGAAGGCAAAACCGACCTCATCGAAGGCATGATCTCCAAGCGTGACCGCCCTTTCAGCACCTTCCTCCTGTGCAAAGCGGGGGAAAAACGCCTGCTCGGCTGGGAATTCCCACCGCGCGAAGCCAAACCCAAAGGTCCGCCGAAAGCTGCGAAGCCACGTGGGCGCTTTGCCAAAAAGGCCGTAGCCGCCGCTGAAGCTGAGGGTTAATCCACGCGGCAGCGTCCTGGAATGCGCCGGCCCTCCGGCCCTCCGGCCCTCCGGCGCTTTCGTGAGCTGAATGATAGGCATCAACTCAGATCACCAAGGGGGGCTGAGTGCAGCTGTTGAGGCTCCTGGATAGAGTTTCAGATTTCGGAGCCCCGGCTTTAGACGGTTCTTTCACGCTCCAATGTGGCGCACGGGGACCGCCTTAAGCCGGGGCTCAGAACGCATATCCAGTTCTCCAGGACGCTGCCGCGAGCACGAAGACACTCTGAAACTTTGAGGGAAGTCTGAGACACGAAAAAGCCCGCCGAGGGGATACCTCAACGGGCTTTGAAAACTGATTGGATCAGTGAAGATCAGATTATTCGAGGATGAGTGCCCTAGCAGCTGTGTTCGTCGTGTCGTTCACGGTGTAAACAACTTGGTTGTTGGCGGAGTTGTAGCCCAGGTATTCAGCGGCGATTGGCTCTTCGTCAGCGTTCATATCGCCCACAGTGAAGACTTTTTTTTGAAAGCGCCGTCTGTAGGAGCGATGTCGGCACCACCTGTTTCAGCTGCACCTTCAGCCTCGCCGATCACTGCAGCACCGGTTTGATCAGTAGTGAAGCCAAGGGAAGCGCCGGCGATAGTGGCGTTCATCACAGAAGAAACGCTCTAAGCGTTACGTTGAGCGGCAGCGATACGTGCGCTCTTGTTGATGGAACCGATGTTCGGGACGGCGATAGCGGCGATGATGGCGATCACGACGAGCATTTCAACGAGGCTTAAACCAGCCTTAAGGGATGTTATTTTAACGTTTTTCATAGTATTTGAGCCTCTTGCAAAACCTTCAAGATGCAAAGTCGCGGAGGGTTTTTTATCACACGATGGCGGAGTTTTAATCGCTTCGGATCACCCTTGGTTATGAGTGCTCGTCATTGGCTTTCATAAGCGTGTTTTGTGATCATTTTCCTGACCTGTGTCCATGGACTCTCTGCGCCTTGGGAGGCGGACTCTCTCTGACCTACTCCGCTTGGCTCACAGCAAGCGGATGAGCGCCTCGGCGCTCACCACCACGACACCAAACATGAGATGTGTCATCACTTTGCTTGCTCCTCTCACTCTGAGCGTGCGCCCGCCGTGGTTGTCTGAGTGCTGGAGTGGGGGGCCTCAATATGGGGCTTTTCGCGTGCTTCGATCGCGATGGCGTCGGTGGAGCT
>CAMAQH010000070.1 GCA_945860295.1 Prosthecobacter debontii | reverse complement strand
CTTCATCGGTCGTAAACTGCTCGAATCACCTGAAGGATTCCACCTTCACCCAACCATCGCCAAGCGCTTCCTCGCGGCTCGCGCCAAGGCCATCGAAGCCGGTGAAGGCATCGACTGGGCCTATGCCGAGTCACTCGCCTTCGGTTCCCTGCTCAGTGAAAACCATGGCGTCCGTCTTTCCGGTCAGGATGTCCGCCGCGGCACCTTCAGCCAGCGTCACTCCGTTTTTTACGACACCGAAACGCGCGAGCGCCACATCCCGCTAAACAACCTCGCCACCGAGCAGGGTCGCTTCTGTGTTTACAACAGTCTCTTGTCAGAAGTCGCCGTGCTCGGCTTCGACTACGGCTACTCACTGCTCGCCAGCAATATGCTGCTCTGCTGGGAAGCGCAGTTTGGCGACTTCGTGAATGGCGCGCAGGTCATTCTCGATCAGTTCATCGCCTCCGCTGAAAGCAAATGGCAGCGCCCAAGTCACATCACGCTTCTATTGCCACACGGATTCGAAGGCCAGGGCCCCGAGCACTCAAGCGCGCGTCTTGAACGCTTCCTGCAAAGCAGCGCCGGTGGCAACTGGCAGGTCTGTAACTTCACCACACCCGCGCAATACTTCCACGCTCTCCGCCGTCAGGTGAAGCGCAGCACGCGCAAGCCGCTCATCGTCATGACGCCGAAGAGCCTGCTGCGCCATCCGCGCTGCGTTTCAAAAGTCGCCGACATGGCGGAAGGCACGAGCTTCCGTGAAGTCCTGGACGATGAGCATCTGCTCGCCGCGCCAGAGCGCATCACACGTCTCATCCTTTGCAGTGGTAAGGTGTATTACGACCTCCTCGAATTCCGCGAAGAGCACAAAATCAAAAACGCCGCCATCATCCGCATCGAACAGCTCTACCCACTGCACTATGAGATGCTCAAAGAAATTGTCGCCAAATATCCACGCGCTCAGAAGAAGTGGATCTGGTGCCAGGAGGAGCCACGCAACATGGGAGCCTTCTATTACATCCGCCCGCGTCTCGAAGAGCTCTCCAATCACAAGCTCCGCTATGCCGGTCGTGAGCGCAGCTCCAGCCCAGCCGCTGGCTCCAAAGCCATCCACGTCCTCGAACAAGAGAAGCTAGTCGAAGCCGCCTTCAGCGCGTAACGGCATTATTGCTCCGCCGACCCCCGAGGCTCTGAATCCTGCTCATTCTTCAATCCTGTTAATCCTGTAAAATAGACACATTCCTCAACGATCATGGCTGACATCAAAATCCCCGCACTCGGCGAATCCGTCGCCGGAGGTCAAATTTCCAAGTGGCACTTCAAAGTCGGCGACGCCGTCAAAGTCGGCGATGTCCTGCTCACTCTGGAGACTGATAAAGTTGCTGCCGAAGTTACCGCCGATGTGTCAGGCGTGCTGGCCAGCATCAACAACAAAGAAGGAGACGATGTCCTGGTCGCAGGAGTCGTCGGCACCATAACCGAAGGCGCTACCGCACCTGCCGCCGTCGCTGCTCCAACCCCAGCTCCGGCTCCCGTGGTCGCTGCTGTAGAAGCTCCAAAACCAGCTCCTGCCCCGGCACCCAAAGCCGCACCTGCCCCCAGCATTCCTGCTGCTGCCAAGCCTGAAGGCCGCATCACGCGCAAGAAGATGACGCCCCTGCGCCGGAAGATCGCCGAGCAACTCGTCAGCGCACAGCAGAACGCCGCCATCCTCACCACTTTCAACGAGTGTGACATGAGCAACGTCATGGCCATGCGCTCCAAGCTGCAAGACAGCTTCGTCAAATCCCACGGCGTGAAGCTCGGCTTCATGTCCTTTTTTGTGAAGGCCGTGGTCGAGGCGCTGAAAGCCGTGCCGCAGATCAATGTCCGCGTTGAGGGCGACGAAATCGTCCAGCAGCACTACTACGACATCGGCGTTGCCGTCGGCACCGAGAAAGGCCTCATCGTGCCCGTCCTGCGCGATACCGATCAGAAGAGCTTTGCCGAGATCGAAAAAGACATTCTTGGTTATGCCGCGAAGGCCAAGGAAGGCAAAATCTCTCTCCCCGATCTCACCGGTGGCGTCTTCACCATCTCCAATGGCGGCGTCTATGGCAGTCTGCTCAGCACGCCCATCATCAATCCCCCGCAGAGCGCCATCCTCGGCATGCACAGCATCCAGCAGCGCCCCATAGCCGTCGATGGTCAGGTCGTGATCCGCCCCATGATGTACCTCGCCCTCAGCTACGACCACCGCGTCGTCGATGGCAAAGAAGCCGTCACCTTCCTCATCCGCATCAAAGACTGCATCGAGAACCCCGCCCGCATGTTGGTGGGTGCTTGATGATCAAGATTCAGGCGGCGACAAACGGGAAGCGACGACGACACCCGCCGCCTCTCACATCCATGTTCGTTAGGTATCTTTAGATTCATTGAGCCATTCAGCATCTGGGTCGTCGTAAAAAGCAAACCCGCTCAAAGGTCGTGAAAAGGCATCCGGCCAGTCAGTTAGTTCTACGGTCTCATCAACGAACATTCGAGGCCGGTTTCCGGGTGGGTTTGTGGCAAGCGACCGACGCTTGGCAGATGTGCGAACAAGATTGATGACCTGATACTCGGCCACTTCTGAAGTCGGTGCTTTAACAAAGGCATTAACGTAGAAGCCCCTCAACTCAGACTCAGAAGTTTCAGAGTCTCGAATCAAGAAATTCACGCCGTGGGCTATTACTGCGAATTTCGACATGATGTGTTTTGTCTGCCGCTATGTACCCGACGCAGCAAGAGGTCAGGGGGCATTCTTGGCAGAATGGTATTGGCAGTAACAAACCGACCCCTGCCCATGCAGGTTCATTCCACTGATCAGGCAAAGCCCGACAAGTACAGAGAGTGAAACTAACGCATGACGTTGGCTGCCGTAGAAACCCGATGCGTGCAATCGAAGTCCGAGGACAGCTACACCGCCATCAGATCGCCCAGCCTTCGCGGTAGGGCTTGGTCAGAAGCTTGTCGGCAGCAGGATTGTCTTTGAAAGCAAAGGCCTTCGTGTCCCACTCCAGGGTCTTCGGATTCAAAGGCCTGCCAGTGCGCTGATCGATCTCGCCGATGGCGAGGCGCGTGGCGACGTTGCCGAGTTGCACGGTTTCTGCCAGAGGTCCGGCATAATCAAATCCGTCGCTCGTTTTTTCACCGCCGAGGCAGGCGTCCACCCAGCGATGCCAATGGCTCAGGCCCTGCTCCTTGGGATATTTAAAGCCGGTGAATTTCTCCAGAGGGTAGAGGCGTGGTCCGGCGACATGAGCGAGCACCATATTGCCTTCTTCACCGATGAAGATAGAGCCACTGTTCGGCAGATCCAGATTGTCCGGCATCTTGGCGATCTTGCGGCTAGGCCGCAGGCCGCCATCCGTCCAGGTGACTTTCAGGGTCTTGCCGGAGATGAGTTCATTGCCGGGGAAGACGTATTCGATCTGCTGCGTGGTGGGCCAGATGTATTCATTGATGCCGCTGTTCTCCGCCGTGATCTGGATCGGTGCATTCAGGCCGAGCGCGGTGAAAACAGGATCAAGAATATGGCAGCCAAAGTCACCAAGCGCACCGCCGCCGAAGTCCTGCCAGTCACGCCAGATGAAGGGATGATAGCACGGTGCGTAATCACGCATCGCGGCCACACCGAGCCAGAGATCCCAGTTCACATGCTTCGGAACGGCCATGCCGGAAGCTGGAGCCAGGCGCTTGTTGCGCTCATTGCCCGTCACGGCCACCCAGGAGTGAACCTCTTTGATTTTGCCGATGGCACCTTCCTTGATCAGTCGCGTGCCCAGACGGTATTCCAGGTTCGAGTGAATCTGATTGCCCATCTGCGTGACGACCTTAGCCTTCTCAGCTTCCAGCCGCATCTGGCGGGCTTCCCAGACGGTGTGGGCCAGCGGCTTCTGACAATAAACATGCTTGCCACGACGCAGCGCATCGATAGCCACCCGCGCGTGCATGTGATCGGGGATACCTACATTTACCGCATCAAACTTGTCGCCAAGCTGCGCAAACATCTCGCGGTAGTCGGTGAAGTGCGCCACGCCGGGGAAGTCGGCGTCCACCTTGTCAAAGCGCGTGCTGTCGATGTCGCAGAAGCCCACATACTTCACCTTCTCATGTCCGCCGATGTTCTTGATGTCGCTGAAAGCCATCCCATTCGCGCCGACGGACACGACTTGGAGTTTCGAGTTTGGGTTGGCCGATTTCACGACGGCGGGAAATGCGACGGTGCTGGCAGCGAGCGAGGCATTCTTTAAAAAGGAGCGGCGATTGGTAGGCATAGGCTTAAATCTACGCACCCCAGTGGTCCAGTCTGTCTTGGCAGGTGTGCAAGCTCACACGAATTCCGACAAACTCGGCCCAGTTGCTGCTCTAATCTCGAGTTTAACCATGTATCCATCTTCTGTTCCTTGGAATGTTCTGTCTGCCAATGTCGGCGTCGGCCTCTTGACTGAAGGCTGGAATCTCGCGGAAGCGGGGGCGTTTGATCCTGGCGATGTTCGCACCTTCACGGTCGAGGTGACATTCGCCTCTTTCTTCACTTCGCCACCAGTGGTGCATCTGGGGCTGACTGGCTTTGACATTGATCAGCGTGACAGCGGGCGGATCACGCTAAAGGCCACGGCCATCAACGAGTTAGGCTTTCAAGCGGTGATCTCCACCTGGGCATCGACTCGTATTTATGCCGTGGTTTTTAGCTGGGTGGCCATCGGCGGCTGATATGAACTGTGCTACGCGGAGGCAGCTACTGGGCCGCTTGCACGTCGAGAGCGATCTGTCGCTTGAGTTCATCGACGCTGGCAAATTTCATTTCAGGGCGAATGAAGCGGCCGAGACGCACTTCGAGACTTTGGCCATAAAGATCACCGCTCCAGTCAAAGACATGCACTTCAAGCGATGGCTCTGCATCGCTCAACTCCACTGTTGGTCGAACACCGAGATTGGCGATGCCAGCGCGCCATATGCCCGCGATTTCCACCTGCACGGCATACACGCCATAGGGTGGTAGCAGCTCGGCTTCAGGGCGAACATTGGCCGTGGGAAAACCGAGTTGGCGTGCGAGTTCGCGACCCTTTTGCACCTCACCCAAGAGCGCGTAATCGCGACCCAGCAAACGGCTAGCTTTCACGAGATCGCCAGAAGCCACGGCATCACGTATCAGCGTACTGCTCACCACCTCTGCATCGACACGGATCGGTGGCACACCATAGACGGCAAAGCCGTGGCGCTGACCCTGATCCATGAGTGAGTGAATGTTTCCACCGCGATCCTTTCCAAAGGACCAAGTGTAGCCCACCGACACGCAGCCGAGTGGGTGACACTGAGCCACAAGCCGATCCATGAAGGCCTCCGCCGAGGTCGCCGCTGTCTCACTCGTGAAAGGACAAAGCAGCGCCGTGGTGATGCCCATACGCTTCATCAGCCGCTTTTGATAACTCAGGCCGCAGAGCATCTTCGGAGCCTGCGCAGGACGCAGCACGCGCAGTGGATGCGGATCAAAACTCATCACCACCGCCGTGCCCTGATGCTGTGCCGCATGTTCCTGCGCCGCACGGATCACTTCCTGATGGCCGAGATGCAGTCCATCAAACACTCCAATCGCCAGCGCCACTGGGCCGGGGACAGAGGCGAGTTCTTCGAGGGAGTGCAGTAAAATCATGTTCGTCAGCCATTAGGCCGTGATTTCATGCTAGCAAGGTCGGCGCAATGCTATCTCTAAATTTGCCTGTCGCAAAATGTACGACATGCGCCAGAATGCGCGCCCTTTCCCATGTCCACCGAACGCAAGACCCTCGAAGAACGCGCCCAGATGTCAGACATCGAGCGCCTGCGCCACTCCTGTGCCCATGTCATGGCCACCGCCATTCTACGCATTTGGCCAGATGCCCAATTCGCTTACGGGCCACCAATCGAGAACGGTTTCTACTACGACTTCCAGATGAAGCACCGCGTCACGCCGGACGACTTTGAAAAGATCGAGGCTGAGATGAAGAAGATCTCGAAGGAGAACCAGAAGTTCGAGTGGCAAGGCATCAGCCGTGAAGATGCAAAGGCGATGGCCGAAAGCGGTCGCCTCGGCGGTCTCAGCGAGCGCCCAGGCAATCTGAGCATCTTCAAGCTCGACCTCATCGACAAAATTCCTGAAGGCGAGCAGATCTCCTGCTTTAAAAATGGCGACTTCATCGACCTCTGCGCTGGGCCTCATGTGGGCTACAGCGGCAAGTGCAAGAACGTCAAACTCACCTCAGTGTCCTCGTCCTTCTACATGGGCGATGACACCAAGCCGCAACTCCAGCGCCTCTACGGCACCGCTTTTGAATCCAAGGAAGATCTTGAGGCCTATTTTGTTCGTCTCGAAGAAGCCAAGAAGCGTGATCACCGCCGCCTCGGCAAAGAACTCAAGCTTTTCCACATCGACGAAGATGTGGGCCAGGGCCTGATTCTGTGGACGCCGAATGGTGCTGTACTGCGCCAGGAGCTTCAAAATTTCATCAGCGAAGAACTGCGCAAGCAGGGCTACAGCCAAGTCTTCACACCGCACATCGGCAAGCTGGCGCTGTACAAAACCAGCGGTCACTTCCCTTATTATAAAGAGTCGCAGTTCCCAGCCATCATCGAGCCAGATGCGCTCCAGCAGATCGCCAGCGAAGGCTGCGGCTGTGCTGAAATGACCGGGCGTCTCGATGCCGTATCTGCTCAGTTTGCCAATCAGCTCAATGAACGCACGGGTCGTGAAGTCATCGGCCAAGACCGCATCATGGACCCTGAAAAGCTGCTCGACGGTTTCTTGCTGAAGCCGATGAACTGCCCGCATCACATCAAGATTTTCGCCAGCCAGCCGCGTAGCTATCGCGACCTGCCGGTGCGCCTCGCCGAGTTCGGCACGGTGTATCGCTGGGAGCAGAGTGGTGAGTTGAATGGCCTTACCCGCGTGCGCGGGTTCACTCAAGATGACGCCCATCTCTTCTGCACCGAAGACCAAGTCGCCGCTGAAGTGCTCGGCTGCCTCTCACTCGTGAAGATCGTGCTGACCACACTCGGCATGACTGACTACCGCGTCCGCGTCGGCCTGCGCGATGCTGATAGCAGCAAATTCACCGGCAATCCCGAGCAGTGGGACAAAGCCGAAGATGCCTGCCGCAAAGCCGCCGCCACACTCGGCGTGCCTTTCACCGAAGAACCCGGAGAAGCCGCCTTCTACGGACCCAAGATCGACTTCGTGATCAAAGACGTCATCGGTCGTGAGTGGCAACTCGGCACCGTGCAGGTCGATTACGTCCTGCCCGTGCGCTTTGATCTCAGCTACGTCGGCGCAGACAACAAATCGCATCGCCCCGTGATGATCCACCGCGCGCCTTTCGGCAGCATGGAGCGTTTCTGCGGCGTGCTTATCGAGCACTTCGCCGGACACTTCCCAACCTGGCTCGCTCCCGAGCAGATCCGCATCCTCACCATCAGTGAAAAGGTGGATGCCTTTGCCGATGAAATCTTCGCTCAACTCAAAGCCGCTGGCATGCGCGTGACGCTGAACAACGACGCCGATAAAATCGGTGCCAAGATCCGTAACGCTCAGCTCGACAAGGTTCCCTACATGCTCGTGCTCGGTGAGAAAGAAGCCGCTGCAGGTGGTGTTTCCGTCCGCCATGCAAAGCGCGGTGATCTCGGCGTGCGACCTATCGCTGACTTTCTTGCCGATGTCACCGCTGAGGTAAAGGAACGCAGGCTCTAATGGGTCTGTTGTTTCGACTTCTCGTAATCTTCGAGCGTCTTCACTCGATTTCCGGTAAGCGGATGAGAGGAGAGAGCTTCTTCGGCGTCGCCAAAATGCTGCTCGGGGTCCATACGTTGGAGGATGTTCGACAGTGGTTTTGTGCCCCAGCCAATTTTGATCATGTAGTCGGCAGCGCCAAAGTCCGCCTCCTGCTCGAAACCACGCGAGTAGCCAGTTTGCGCTAGCATGGCAGGCAGCGCTGAACCCATGCCAGCCACGGTGGAGATGTCACCGGTCATCAGAGTCCAGATAAGAAAAACGGCGGAATTTTGCAGCACACTGCGTAGCCCATGCTGCTCACGCACATGCACGATCTCGTGAGCCAATACGCCATAGACTTCCCTGTTGTTCTTGGCTTTCTCAATGAGTTTATCCGTGATGCAGACAAGGCCATCTGGTAGAGCAAAGGCATTGGGGATCGGTGCAGCGAAGAACTCCAGCCGGTAGTTGTGTTTGTTCCCTGGGTCCATGGCGACGGCTATTTCCTGAAACTTAGCGGAGATTTTTTGGCGGCGCTTCACGGGCAGTTTGCTGTCCTTCAGGTCCAGCATGTTGGTGAAGAGATAGCGCGCCTGTTCGGTGGTCACTTCCGCGACTTTTGGCGGCAAGCGCATGGCGATGTGTTTTGCCGCGATGGGCAGACCCCAGATGTAACCGACGGCCATGAAGCCAAGCAGAAACACCACCGCAGCAGCCACCCAGCGCCAGCGTGTTGAGGTGGACCCCGAAAATCGGGCCGGTAGTGAAGTTATGAGTTTATGGTGGTTACGGGTTGGGAGCGACAACCCAGACACCCAAAAACCAAGTGAAAGCCAAACGTAAAAGACACGACCCGCAGTTCAAAGCCCGAGTGGCTTTGGA
>CAMAQH010000069.1 GCA_945860295.1 Prosthecobacter debontii | reverse complement strand
CGCCCTGAAAGCGATGGAGCCGACCTTGCTAGCCTACGAGCAGCTCACGTAGATTTTCCGGTCGAAGACATGAAATCCTTGGCATCACCAGCTTCCACACGTTCCTGGCTGAACTGATAGAGAATGAGGTCGGACATGATCGAAGATGTAATTGCTTCGGTTTGTCCTCAACTCACACTCGCTTTGCCCAAGCCACGGCGGCACGCACATGCGGCAGTTCGGCTTTCACGTCGGCAATGATGCGGGCATGGAGCTTGCGGTAGTCGTTGAGGACTCGCAAAGCATCCTCGCCCATCTCCTTTCCGGCGAAGAGTTCCGGGGCAGTGCCGGCGAAGTTCAGGCCCAACTGCAGGCCTTTGCCTTGGACCTCGGCTCCGAGTTCGTAATTGGTCAGCAGCAGGCGTCGTTTCGGGCTGGTGGTGGCACCGCAGGAATCGAGAAACCAGGTGGCTGATCCGGTGGTGTCGGCATGCAGCAGCCCCATGAGCTTCTTCTCGATGTGCCAGAGATCCCGCAGCGTTTCTTCGGTGATCGAGAGGGTGCGCAGATGCACCACCTTCTGGAGAAAGGCGAGATAGGCCTCCGAGTAACCCGGACGGTCGAAGGTCGGCAGTTCAAAGCGCGATTGCAGACCGGAGAGATACACCGTGGATCGGTTCAGAGCTTTAGCGAGATCGGCGAAGGTGTGCATGAGGTACGCTAGCACTTCCTGGTGAAAGCGCAGTGTCGCACTCGCCGGCTACGATCTCAGCCAGGCCTACCAGCTCATCCTCGCCCAGGACATTCCGGCCCATGGATTGCGCCTGGACGGCCTCGCCACAATCGTTGAGGACTATGAAGGCTGCCCCGGCGAAAATAGAAGTCGAAGAAGTAAAGTCGTGGCCACACTTCCCAGCAGTGAGCTTGTGCCTAGATGAACGACCAGCGGATGCTGATTAGCGGTGTGACTTCGGGTCGGCACCCCCATGGGCAGGGCTTGCAAGAGCCGTCTTTGGATTTGGAAACGATCACCTTCTCAGCGCCGTGATCAGCTCGTTCATCTTCGCGCGCATCACCTCCATATCCGCCAGAGTTGGTGGGTCGTTCACAAATGGCGTGTCTAGAGTCGTCACCGCATTGCTGTTGCTGCTCGTGCTGCTGATCGCTCCGGCTAGGGCGGCATTCGTCACCTCTCCGGGTGGGCCTTGATCACCTTGGGGGCCTTCGCCGCCGCTGGCGCCTTCGGGGATGCTAAAGACGAAGTGCACATTCGCTCCGTCAAAACTCACGCCTACCGTCGCCGGAGTTCCGGGCGGCAGCGTGTTCACGCTATCCACCACGGCTTGGGCAAAGGGTGGTCCTTGCGGGCCAATGGCACCATCGGTGCCGTCTGCACCATTATTCCCACGCGGGATGCCGTAAAGGAAGTGCACATTCACTCCGTCAAAACTCACGCTCACCGTCGCGGGATCAGCGGGGTTGAGCGTGGTCACGGCATCCACCACGGCTTGGGCAAAGGGCGGCCCCTGTGGTCCCACGGCACCATCGGCTCCGTTCGCCCCATCGGCTCCGTTGGCACCATCACTGCCATTCTGCCCCTGCACCCCTTCATCACCACGCGGGATGCCGAAGGTGAAGTGCAGGGTGTTGCCGATCACACTCAGGCCCACGCTCGCCGTTTCTCCGGGCAGCAGCGTCGTCACGCCGTCGATCTGCGCGGCTGTGACGGTGACGATGGCATCGATGAAGTCCTTGAGGCCATTGAACTGACCACGCAGTGGCGCGGACTCGATCTCCGCATTCAGCGGCGGGTAGTTGGGGTCGTAAGGCATGGCGTAGCATAGGCTTTCTAGCCTGTGTTCAAGGTTATGAGTTAGGTGTTAAGAGTTGGCAGTGGTTGAGGGCTGCGCCGTTGACGATTGTTTGCAGTGGTTGCTGGAGCCTTGTAGCGGCGGGCGTCAGCACGCCGTGGGAGGGAAAGTTGACGATTGTTTGCAGTGGTTGAGGGGAGCCATGTAGCAGCGGGCGTCAGCACGCCGGGGGGAGGGGAAGTTGACGGTGGTTGAGGGCTGCGCCGTTGACGGTTGTTTGCAGTGGTTGAGGGAACCTTGTAGCAGCGGGCGTCAGCACGCCGGGGGGAGGGGAAGTTGACGATTGTTTGCAGTGGTTTGGGCCAGAGTCTGAAAACCACCGTCAACGGCGCGCAGCGCCCTCAACCACCGTCAACCACTGCCAACGCGAGCACCGCGAGCTAGGCTGCCATCTTCACGGCTTCATCGCTCCAGGGGCCTTCACCTTTCGGACCCAGGGCGCGGACGCGGAAGGCATAGGTCTTACCACTGGTTAGGCCCGTCACGGTGAACTTGCTCTGCTTGATCAGCTTGATCTGACTCCAGCCCGTGGCGGGGTTGTACTCGCGGCATTCGATCACGTAGCTCACCGCGCCATAGATCGCGTCCCATTGCAGGTCGATCTCGCCAGCGCCATCGCCCATCGCCGCGCGCAGATTGGCCGGGGCGGGCATCTCACCGATCGGCGTCGGCTCACCACGCAGGGGCAGACCGGTCGTGGTCAGCTTGGCCAGATCATTCGGTGTCACTGCCTCGCAGTTGCTGGCGCGGGCAGTGATGATCGTGTCCCAGATCGACTGCTTGTCATCGCGCAGCGCGTTCGCCGCCTTCCACTTGCCTTCCTGGAGATTGGCGTCGTCGTTAGCGGCTTGCAGGTCGTCCTGGGCGGCTTGGAATTGCGCATCTGTCGGCACACGGGTGGGCTGGGGGTAAAAGGCATTGGCCAGCATGGCGGCGATGTGTTGGGTGCCCATCGCCAGTTTTTGCAGGATCGTTTTGGTCTTCAGTTCGAGTTTAAATTGGTTCATATTTTTGGATTTTTTTGAGGTTGATGTGATCACCACCGGCGGCACCGGAGCGCTGTCATAACGATTTCCCGCGTCCATGCGGAGATTGGGAGTATCGAAACGGAGAGCCATGGCGTGTCGGTGATGACGCCCCTATCTAACCACAAAAGCCCTGCTTGAATCTACGCCACAAGAGTTGGCCTGCCGAGGTTTGCCAGATGGCAGCGCCGCTCCACCTCCATGAAGAGTTCAGAGAGCCAGATCCCGCCCAGCGCCCGGCAGCAGCGGCGCATGGTTTGCAGCGTCTCCCGCCGCTTGGCATTTTCGATGAACTGCACCTCGCTGCGCGAGATGCCAGCGGCATCGGCGAGCTGTTGCTGAGTGAGTCCAAAGGCAAGGCGGCGCATCTGCACCGCGATACCGAGGGCGATGTAAAAAGGGTCTTCTTCCGGCTTATCGTACCATATCGTATTCATTGCTGATCACGGGGGTTGGGTTGCAGCAGTGAAGCCACAACAGTTGGCACGGTGGTTTTTTGTATCAGCCCGCGTCGGAAATGAAAAGAATTAAATTGGAAATTCCACACACCCATCTGGGTGTGCCTCAGCACCCATCACGGTGAGACCATGCACCCATGTGGGTGAGGCCATGAACCCATCACGGTGTGACCACTCACCCATACGGGTGAGGCCATGCACCCATGTGGGTGAGGCCATGCACCCATCACGGTGTGACCACTCACCCAGATGGGTGTACCCATGAACCCATCACGGTAAGACCAAGCACCCATGTGGGTGTGCTCATAAACCCATGTGGGTGTGTGCATGAACCTATGTGGGCGTGACCATGAACCCATCTGGGTGTGCTCATGAACCCATGTGGGTGTGTGCGTGTACCCATGTGGGTGTGTGCGTGTACCCATGTGGGTGTGCCCATTTCCGAGCTCGGAAAAGGGCACTCCCATCTCGGATTTGAGAATGCAGGCAGGTTTCGGCCCTCTCTTGAGACGGAAGACGGGGTTATTGAGATTTGGCCCACCTTCGCAGAACTAGACTTTTCACAGGAGGCCGCAGAGGAAACAGAGTTCCTGCCCTGAGTCCTCGGTTCTCTCCGTTGCCTCGTGTTGAAGACTCCCCATAGCCCAAGGTGGCACGCTTTTGACAATTAGGGCCCGCGTAACACACTAAAGGTTTGGAAAAGACGCACAGGTAATGGATTTAGCATCCGCCATGTGATCGACATGGGCTGCGATCCTTCCCACTTTTCCAAGATCACGGGACCGCAGGCTCGATAAGCGTCGCCTTTGTTGGCACGAACAAAGAGTTGGAACTGCCAGTCGTTGGTGCCGCTCTCGATGTAGCGTTTGCCGACCGTGGTATGCGGTCCTGCTGAGTTCTGACTCTGCCAATGGAACAGATTCGTGGAGATAGCGTAGTCATGGTAAGCAGTGCTGCCATGAAACCACTCGCTCTTATCCAGAGTCACGAAGAGCAACTCTGTTTTGATGTCTGGAAGAGCCTGAACACCGGACTGATGCGGCGTGCGCTTTGTCTCCGTGTAGTAGCCAACGGCAGTGAGAATCTCACGAAGTCCGTGTGACGCATGGAGACACAGAGGCGTGTACTCTATTCCCGGCAGAGCACGATATTGGAGCGGTGTTCGTGATAGGAGGATGTTCGCGAGTTCCTCTAGTTCCGACACCATTTCAGGACACGCTTTAAGGCGTTCCAAGAACTGAAGACCACTTCCTCGCTGACTGCTCTGACCATCGACTTGATAGGCCAGCATTTGGAGCCGCTGTTTCTCTTGCTCTGTGAATGTGTCATCGACTCTTTGTGGCAGTGAAGCCAAAAACTCCAACTGTTTGGGGTCATCGAGATGCAGCAAGTCGGCAAACCGCCTGCCAAAGTAATCGTCTTCGCCTGAACTGGTTGTGGTCAGCAGCCCTGCCGCACGTTTCAAGGCGGTCCATCCGCTCGGCGCCGTGCTGCGATACACTTCTGTGGTCTCGATCACCTGGTCCCTCAAAAAGGCTGCCAACTTGATGTTCGTCCTGCCATTCAAAGCCGAGTAGGCCTGCAACTCACGCTGCATACGCCGCCAAGTTTGGTTGATCGCGGCGCGCAGGCTGTCAAGAACCTGTGACCGTGTGCGTGACTGAAGTTGAATGTGACAACCTGGAGGCAGGGAGCTAAAACCTGCTTCTACCGCTTGGCGCAAATCATTGCGCGCCAGCCCAGTGATCGCTCCGAGCAGGCGATCAAATCGAAACTCTGTGCGATAGCGCCCGACAAAATCCAGGATCAAACAGCTCTCCTTGCCTTCAAAGAGACGCAACCCTCGACCAATCTGCTGTTGGAATAAAACAGGGCTCTGAGTGGGCCGAAGTAGCAGCAGAGTGTCCACGGAAGGAAGATCGACACCCTCGTTATAAAGATCGCATGTAACGAGCACACAAACCTCTCCAGCCCGCAGACGCTCAGGTGCCCGGCGTCGTTCGTCAGCATCGGTATCACCGATCACACATAAAGCAGGCAGGCCAGCCTCGTTGAACTTTTGCGTCATAAACTGTGCATGGGCAACGCTAACGCAGAATGCCAGCGCCTTGGTCTTGCGGGGGCTACCGGTGAGACGAGTCCACTCATGGATGACAAGACGGGCGCGGACATCATTGCCTGTGACTGCCTTATCAATTGCGCTGAGCTCTCCCGGCTGATTCCAAGGCACTTCAGAAAAGTCCGTGTCGTCGTCGCAGCCATAGTATTCGAAGGGAGCCAGCAGTTGAAGATCGAGCGCGTGCCAAAGACGCAACTCCACAGCAGGTGAGCCGTCAGGCCGAGAATCGAAATACGTGAGGATCGGCTGACCGTCAGACCGCTCTGGGGTTGCCGTCAGTCCCAGCATGATTTTTGGGCGAACCGTCTTAGCAAAGGTATCAAATCGATCCGCGGCGAGGCGATGACACTCATCGATCACGATGGTATGCCAGTAGTCTGCTCCCCACTTCGTGATCAATTCCCGAGACGTAATGCTATCGATGGTAGCGAAAAGATGATCAAAACGTTCTGGCTCTGAACCGCCGACCAGCAGTTCACCAAACGAATGATCACGAAGCACCTCGCGATAAGTGCGCAGGGCTTGAGTGAGAATCTCCTGGCGATGGGCAACGAAAAGCAGCCGAGGCCTACCGCTCTCCTGTCGGCAGAGAAAGCGATAGTCAAAAGCTGCCACGACAGTCTTCCCGGTGCCCGTTGCTGCCACCACGAGATTGCGACAGCGACCATGAGCACGCTCATTGGCGAGGCTTTCGAGCATCTCGCGTTGATAATCCTTCGGCTCGATCTCAAAGAAGGTGGGCGAAGCAATCAGTGCTTCACCCGATTCGCGTTTCAGAGCACGAACAAGCTGCTCGCGATGCCCTTCGACGTTCGGATCATAAACCTGGAACTCGCCGTCATTCCACAACGTCTCGAAGTGCGCGATGGAGCGCGTGTAGAGATGATCTTGACCTTTTTGAGTGAATTTCACCGTCCACTCCAGCCCACCAAGCAGTGCCGCTCCAGATAGATTGGCGCTGCCTACATAAGCAGATCCGAAACCTGTGTTGCGGTGAAAAATCCAAGCCTTGGCATGCAATCGTGTTCGACGGCCATCGAGCGATACTCGGACTTCGCATCCAGGAAGCCCCGCCAAGATGTCGAGAGCCTGTGCATCTGTAGCTCCCGTGTAGGTTGTTGTGAGGACCCGGATTTTAGTCCTGCATCGCCCATCAGCTCCTACGGCGGTGACTGTTTTCAGCAGGTCCTCCAACTTTCGGACTCCCGAGAGTGTGATGAAACTGACGAGGATGTCCACGGCATCACAGGCAGCGATCTCTTTTCGCAGCTCAGTTAGCAAAGAAGGCGATCCCTTTCCCGCCGTAAAAAGCCATGGTGCAAGCAGGCCGGTATCCGGTGCAGGAAGAGCAAGTCCACCGCGAAAGATGCCCTTTAACACAGATGGTGGCGATACGAAGTCACTCAGCTCCATGTCGGTCTCCTGAAAACGCTTCCGCAGGTCCGCTAGCAGTGCGTTCACGATGGCGACTTGTTTGATCGCCCTTTCTTGGCCTTTACCTTCGACCTCATTGAGTAAAGCTGCCAGCACACGGTGCAGCGAGTCGGTGACTCGTTCGTGAACTTCGGATGAATCCAGCTCCTCGACTAACGGGCTCAGTTCTTGAGACAATCCGGCCAGTCGAGTTCGGCCTGCCTCAGTTTGAATCAAATCGTATAGACCTTCGGGGAGCGACATCCTGCACTTAATAGCGAGGCTAGTTTACGCCGCTACTCCCGAATCATCCTGCTAAGAGACGAGGTGGTAGCAGCCAGCACTCTCGATGAATTGGAGCGCTGCTGCTTTTGATGGGAGAGAGAATACTTCCCGCTGATTTCCCCAGACCTGAGTGGTCATGTTCTGTCGATCAAAATTCGAATATCGGACAACTTCATTGTCTTCATCGCGGACAGTGATCTCCACGCCTGTGAAGTCTTGGTCCTGAACTTCGAAATAGAGAAACTCGATTTGGGTCATGCCGAGTAATCTTAGACCATGAGTCAAGTTACAGCTTTCACAGAGCAGGGGAGCGAGAGCGGAGAGATCAAATGACGAATGACGAATATCAACTTTTTGACGATGCTGAGGATGTGGAGAGCTGAGGGTGGGAGCTGATGTGTGATCGGGGAATCTTGGCGGGGGTTTAAGACAGGGCTGTCTGGCGGCGTACTTTGGGGCACGCTATGAATGTCTCTCCATCTTTCCTCGTTTGTCTCACGGTCGGTCTGACTGTGTTTGGTCTGCCTTTCCCGGCCCCTAGCTCTGGCGAGGAGAAGTCGGCTGCGCGGCGTGTCTTCAAAGCGGGTGCGGCGACGAGTAACATCACGCCGCCGCTGGGGATGGAGATCGTGGGCAATTTTGCCCCGAGGCCGATCGCGAGTCATGTGCATGATGAGCTGCATGTGCGCTGTCTGGCTCTGGACGATGGTGAGACGAGGCTGGTCTTTGCCGTGGCGGACACGATTTCACTCGGTCGGGATGTGTGGGATGAGGCGAAGCTGAAGATCGAGGCTGCTACGGGTATTCCTGTGGCGAATCTGATGTTCTCTGGCACGCACACGCATTCGAGTGTCTCGGCGATCACGAATCAAGATCCGTCGCTAAACTACCGGCAGTTCATCATCTCTCGTGTGGTGGATGGGGTGCGCCGTGCGGTGAATAATTTGGAGCCTGCCCGCATCGCCTGGGGAACGGGCAAGGTGCCGCAGCATGTCTTCAACCGCCGCTGGCTGCTGAAGGAGGGGGTGACGAATCCGAATCCGTTCGGGGGCCTGGATCGTGCGGTGATGAATCCGAGTTCTCTTTTGCGTGCACGTTTGGCAGGGCCTGCTGGACCGACCAACCCGGAGGTGTACTGCCTCTCTGTGCAGGCGCTGGATGGTCGCCAGATCGCGCTGATGGCGAACTACTGGCTGCACTACGTCGGTGGGGTGAATAAGGAGGATCTGTCGGCGGATTACTTTGGTGAGTTTTGCCGGCGCGTGGGCCAGTTGCTCGGCACGGAGCAGCAGGAGCCGCCCTTTGTCGGTATTTTAGCGAATGGTCCGTGCGGGGACGTGAATAACAATGACTACAGTGGTAAAACGCCAGCGGTGAAACGTGAGCCGTATGAGAAGATCAAGCTGGTGGCGAATGATCTGGCGCAGGAGGTGCTGAAGGTGCAGCAGACGCTGAAACATCAAGACTGGGTGCCGCTGAAGGCGACTGCGGATGAACTCGAACTGGCGGTGCGCCGTCCGACGCCGGAGATGGTGAGCTGGGCGGAGGGTGTGCTGGCCAAGCCAAAAGACTCACAGGAGACGCACCGTCTGGAGAAGCCCTATGCCGAGCGCACGATCGCCGCGCGTGATGCCAAGCCGGACACGATCAAGGCGGTGACGCAGGCCTTCCGCATCGGTGAGCTTGGCATCGCGGCCATCCCGTTTGAGGTCTTCACTGAGATCGGTCTGGAGATCAAAGCGCGCAGCCCTTTTGCCAATACGTTTACTATTGAGCTGGCGAATGGCTCCTATGGCTACCTGCCGACTCCGGCGCAGCATGATGTGGGCGGCTATGAAACCTGGCTCGGCACTAACCGAGTGGAGCGGACAGCCTCTGACAAGATCCTGGCCAAGACGCTGGAGATGCTGAAGCGCGTGCGCTGAGGCAAGGGGCTAACGAGCAGGGCTATCAACTCGCGGGGCTGCGATCCAGATCAAGAACCCTGCTTCGGCGTGGGACTGGTGGTCTTTTTGATGATGCGCTCTGACTTCATTGGAATGACGTTTGAGCGAGTGGAGCCGATGGCGACGATGCGGTTTGCGCGGGGCAGGCTGGCCGCCGCTGCGGGGGCGCTCGGTGGTGGCGCTGGGGGCTTCGGCTCTGGCGCGGGCTTTGCTACCGGGAGGGTAAGCGTCAGGCTGGCGGTGGCGAGATCACGGCGGTTCTTCTTGGCGTCTTCTAGCTTCTTGGTCTCGGCGGCGAGCTCGGCGCGGCGGGTAGCGAGGTGGATCTCGCAGGAGTTCAGGTTCGACTGGACTTGGCGGAGGGATTCTTCTTGGCGCTTCCGATCCTGGCTAAGTGCGTTGATGGTGGTGGTGAGCGCGGTGTGCTGGGCTTCGGCTTCCTGAATGCGGAGATGTGCCTGGGTGAGCTTGTCTTCGGTGCTGCTGAGTTCCTGAAGCTGTGCTTCGAGCTGGGTGCGGCGCTGATCGTGGTCGGTGAGCTGCTGCTGCGCGCGGGTGATTGCGGCGGTGAGTTTTTGGAGAGAGGCGGTTTGTTCTTCGTGCTGAATGGCGAGTGCCTGGCTGGCGGCGAGCTTTTCACGGTACACGGCATCGACCTGCTGAATGGCGGCTTGGACTTGGCTGAGCTTTACCTCTGCGGCCCGGAGGTCGGCGGTGGTGGCGTCAAGTTTGGCGGTGGGGGTGTCTGCCGTTGCTGTGACTAGCTCAGCGGGCGCGGGTTCTTCGAGATCGAGAATGGCGGTCAGTGAGCCGAGGGTGAGCCGGTCGCCCTGATTGAGGCAGTGGGCCGTGACGCGCTGTTCATTGACAAAGGTGCCGGTGGCGGAGTCGAGGTCGTACAACTCGTAACTACCGTCGGGCTTTTGTTTGAGCTCAGCATGCTGGAGGGACAGTCCTTCGTCATTCACCACGACGTCATTGTCCTCTCCACGACCAATCGAGAGGAGGTCCGCGAGGGGAACCTCCACGACTTGTCCGTCTTCGAGTGAAAAAGTAAGTTTGGCCATGTGAAATCTATACGCTGGAGTCGTGCCAGCAATGTCGCTGACATGAATGGAATCAAACATGTATTTGATGGCGAGCGTGGTTGTTGGGACTCGCATTGCGGCGAATGCGGGCGTGTCCGAAAGTTTGTGTTTCGGGTCTTTGGTTATGTTTTGGTCTGGGGTTGTTTTTTTGATTGAGCGCATGCGCTCAATCAAAAAAATCGCGATCCGAACTGGATCGCAAATTGGTTGGCCGCAGGCACCCAACTCGCCGGA
>CAMAQH010000068.1 GCA_945860295.1 Prosthecobacter debontii | reverse complement strand
ACTTCATGGCGCAGGCTTGTTGAATAGCGCAATGGCTGGTGAACGTCTGAACCAGATGGATCTCGACGAAAAACTTATTCGAAAGTCAATGGTCGCCTGGCATCAGGTGTTCGAGATCAAGCAGGTCTGAGATGTGGTCTTTGACATCCAGCGCCGTCTGCAATGGCAGCACCAAAAGTCGAACTTGGCTGGGATAACACCGATCTGCAGGCCGGGGCTGCTAAAGCTCAGGGCATTCTGTCAGGCTTTGCCTCTCGTGCCCGCAGCACTCTGGGCAAGGCGATGAGTGCCGATGTGGTGGGCGGCTTCGGTCAGCTCGCCACGGCCGTCGGTTCCTTGACGGGCCTCAAATCCGTCATCGACGATTTTGATCGACTCAATGATCTCTCCGTCCAACTCGATACCAGCGTCGAAAGTCTCCAGCGCCTGGGTGCTATGGCCAAACTCTCTGGCAGCGATGTGGAAACCCTCGTCAAAGGTGTCTCCAAACTGACTCGATCACTGGCTGATGCGGAGAACAGTGAGAAGACCGCCGAGTCCCTGAAACAGCTTGGCGTGAGCGCTTCCAAGCTGCGTTCCATGTCGCTGGAGGAGCAGATCATGGCACTTTCCGAAGCGTTCATCAGCGCACGCGGACGTGGCGAAGGGTTTGCTGAAGTGTTCGATCTCATGGGTCGCAACGGTGCCGAGCTGATTCCGCTGCTCATGCAGGGGCGTGAAGAATTGCAGGCACTCGCCGACACACCGGTACTCAGCCAAGAGCAGGTTCAGCGTCTCGCTGAATTCAATGACCAGCTCGATGCCGGTGTTCTAAAATTAAAGGCATGGGCTGCTGAATCACTCCTGGGTCTTGCCGACTTCGCCGCAGTGTCCGGTGCGGCTCTTTTCGGTGGCCTGGATGGCAGCTTCACCGAGCGCGTCGAACAGGCGGCGACCGCGCTTGCTCAATCTAAAGTTGAATCTGAAGAGGCAGCTGCCGCGCAGGAGAAGCAACGTGAGGCTGCGCGCGAAGCTGCTGAATGGTCCAAGAAGATTGCCGCAGCGCAGAAAGAGGCGGCTGCAAGCATCGAGAAAGGTCAGAAGGAACTCGAAGCGCAGGAAAAACGGATGCAGGGCATTCGTGAGCAGATCAACCAAGCCAAAGACGGCAATCTCAAGCAGAAGCTCAGCCCGGACGAGAACCTTGAACTCGCCAAAGGCAACGTTGCCGACATCGAGGCGAAGATGAAATCCGCCCGCGACAAGGCCTACATGGATGGCAAAGGCGGCCAGGACACTGAGGAGGTTCTGCAACTCGAACTTCAGCGTCAGAAGATGCTCGGCGACATCCTCACGCTCGAACAACAGATCAGCTCTGAAAAGGATCGCCAGCAGCAGGCGGAGGCTGAAAAATCATCCGCACAAAACCAAGCTCGATCCGGCCTCGCCAACGATCTGCAAGTGCTGGAACTTCGTGCACGCGGTCGAAACAAAGAAGCCGATGCACTGGAGCGGCAGGCACGCATCCAGCAGGAGGCGCGACGCATTGCCCAGGAGACAGGTATGTCGCAGCAGGAATCTCTGCGCATTGCTCAGGCCAAGAGTGCCTTGGAGGAACGTGCGGCCAATCGGCAGGACGGAGGCCGTCAGCGCATTCAGGGTTACTCGGCAATGAGCCAGGGTGGTGCCGATGACGCGCGAAGTCGTGCCGAGCAGAGGATGGCCGAGGCACGATCACGAGTGCAGAGTTCCTATGATCGCTTCATGCCGGGTTTGAAAGGCGGTCCACAGGACAATCCACTGGCTCAGCGCGCCGCTCAGAATGCTGCCGCCGACAAAGCACCTGCTGAGAATGGCACCTCCCAACAGGCCGCGCAGATGGTCGCTCAAATCCTGCCACAAATCCTGGAGGCGCTGAAATGATTTCCGACCGCTACATCGAACACGGACCGCGCATCCTGGAGATCGAACCAGAGGATCTGGTCATTCGTCCCTATGGCCTCGACAGCACCGTGCAGGTCTGGCAGACCGATCGTGAAGACACCTTTCATCACGGTGGTGCTCCACCTCGGCGGACGAACATGCGAATCAAGGAAGTCCAGACCAAGCCGGATGGTCCCGTCTTCATTCACCGACTCCAGTGTGAAGGTCTCGCGCGTGGTGCTGACAAGATGGAAGCCAATCGCATCCGTCTGCCCGAGGAAGGTTGGGATGAGGGGCCGATTGATCTGCTGACCGTCAAACCAGATCAGTTCTCCCAAGGTGACCTGGCTCCGGGCTTTTCGGCCATGTGGATCGTCGGCATGGAAAAGGAGGATCTCAACGGTCATGTCTGGCGACTCTCTCTGGATTGCAAAGGCATCCTGGCACCGAAGGCGCGCAAGCGTCGTATCACGGTCAACAACCAGCCGGTCAACTCCTCCACGACGCTCAATCTCACGGGCGCTACATTCACCAATGAGCTGGGCGTTTTCACTGGCTGGGCAGATCAACGCTACACCAATCTCGACAGCAGTCGCGTGGTGGTCGTGGACACGTTTCTTTCCACTGATCCACCACCCACAGACAAGTTGCCCGGTCATCTCACGCCAGAGAACGCACCTCTCGTAAAAGACATCTTCGCACAGCCGTGGTATTCGAGTGCGGGCTTCACATGGAACTGGCCGTGGGGCTGGTCGCTCAAAGGCATTCAGTCCGAGCAACTGCTCGATAAGCCGCTCTGGCTCACGTCCATCACCACCGAATACGTGCCACGTGCGGTCGTGCGCTAAATCCGCAATGAACAACCGCCCAAAGCCAAAGCCCTATGAATGGAAGCGCTCCAAAGGCGTGCTGCCGGCTTGGCTGCTGCGCGACTATGCCACCTGGCTATTTCCTCAGCTCGGCCTCAAATGGGAGGCGAAGGGCGTCACTGATTTTTCCAAAGCGGCCAAGAAATCTCCTGGAGCGGTGAAGCCCTATCAGTTCCCACGCTCCACAGGCGTGATGCGCATCCGGGAACTGCGTCATCTTGCCACCTATGTGCTGGCGGCGTTTGGCACGGCGGCTGACAAGAACCCCTATCAATGGCCGCGCATCAGCGGTCTGGCCTTCGTGTCTGACCTGATCAGCCTGGCTGAATATTTGCAAACGCTGTTAAACCAAAAACGCAAAGACGACTCATGAAACTCATCTTCGATACCGACACCTCACAGCTCATCATTGCCGAGGGCTTCGCTTCTCCGGTGGCTCTGCTTGAAGCCAAACGCGGCACAGGTGCCAAAATCCAACTCACACTCCTGCGTGATGGGCAGGCATGGACGGCTCCAGCGTTGTCGCAGTTCCGGTTCATCGTGAAACCCTGGGGCAAGTATGAGGTCGATCAAACCTGCGCCTTGGCTGAATCCTGGACGCTGGACAGCTCGCGCAAGGTCTATGAGGGGCGGATCAACTACGCCACCGACAAGCTCAACGAGCTGCTCAAGGTCGCTGATCCCGCCGGTGAAAACACGGACACGGGCCGCATGAGTCTCGTGGCCGAATTCGCCTGGCGTGAAACAGACAGCGTGCCGTGGGGAGATCGCTCCCACACGGTGGAGTTCGTCCTTCACAACAATGTCTGGCGCGGCACGGAGACGATTCCTGGAGCCCCAGCCTCGCAGGAGGGACCGATGGTGCCACTACTCACTCCGATCACGGTGGCAATCACCAGCAATGTCATCAACAGCCACGCAACGGCGAACACGCTCCTCGATGTCACGGGGTTGAAGTTTCTGGTGCAGAGCGGCAAGCGCTACGCCTTCAAGTTCACCGTCCCCTACAACGCCGCTGCCGCAGCGACCGGCAGCCGATGGACGATCAATGGCCCCGCGCTCAGCCAGCTTCATTACACATCACGTTACACACTCACCGCCACCTCTGAAACGGTGAACTTTGCCAGCGCCTACAATCTACCTTCCGCTGCCAACCTCAGCAGTCTAACTTCCGGCAATCTGGCGGTGATCGAAGGCACGCTCACCGCTGCGGCAGATGGCGAGGTGATCGCGCGCTTTGCTTCCGAAATCGCTAACAGCGCCATCACGGCTCTCGCTGGCGCTCATGTGACCTACATGGTGCTGCCCACGGTATGATTGAAAGCCCTTCTCACAACCCTTCTCCGCTCCACGCCCAGGGCCAACACGACCCGTCATTCGAAAGAGCAATTCAGTGGTTCTCTCCGTGCCGGTGAGCAGTGGCAGCACGTAGTGGCCTTCGCCGATGAGCGTGTCGGGGAGCGTCGCTGGCTGGCGGAGGATGCCGCTGAAGGTTGCGGTGCGTTTCGTGGCATCGGTCAGTTCAAAGCTGCCGGTGAAGGTGCTGGTTGTTGGCACGAAGGTGAGAGTCTTCCATTTGGTCAGGTTCGTCGAGGGCGTGAGCACGCTGACTGCGTTCGCTGTGCTCATTGCGAGTGGTGCCGGCGGGTCGATGCGTGGTAGCGACAGGTATGAACAACTGGGTGCTAATAGACAGCAGAATGGGTGACTAAAGCCTGCCAAGGATGAAACAAAAAAGTCCAGAATACTTCTGCCCGTGAAGCGCACTGCAAGGCAGGGAATCACAGATGCTCTCGAGGGACGGTTGCGCAAGTCTCTGCTGACTGGGCCTGTGCTTTGTCGTGCTCATGGGTATTCCGGGACGGTGAGGAGTTCGCACCCCATCACCTCTCCAAGCCGATTTCCCCAGACAGGATCTCGTTGTTCGGTGCTGGAGTGAGTGCGGGCAGCAGGAAGTTGCCGTCGCCGATCAGGCCGCTGGTGTCGGTACTGGGCGGCTGCCGCATCATGCCGGCGAAGGGCACGGTGCGCGCTTTACCGGCATCGGTCAGCACGAAGCTGCCGACAAACGCTCCCGTCGTCGGAGTGATGGTGACCTTCCATTTCGTCGTGTTCGCGGGCGGGGCGATCACACTCACGACATTGGACGTGGCATTGAGTCCGACACTCTCTGGGAGATCGGCAAACGACGCACTGCTGATAGTGCTGTGCTTGGCGGTGAATTGAGGCGCGGTCAAACCCAGCCGATTCGTCAGAGTAATGGCCGGGACGCCCACCTTAGCCGCGACAGGCGGCAACCAGGGATCAAGCGTGAATCGTGTGACCACAGGGCCGAATCCAGCGCGGTATGAGGTGTCCAGCGTCCGTGGTGCTTTCACCCAGGTGAGGTCGGCAGCATCTTCAAAGGCTACAAAGCGCCTGCCTGCCACATCAGGGTGAGGCTTCAGGGTGAAGGCACCAGCGAGGAATGCTCCTGTGCGGGCTGGTGTGTAGGGCTGGAGGAACAACCGATAACCAGGATTGCTGCTGACATCCGCTGGCAAAGAGGCAGTCAAAGTGGTGCCGTCAGCCAGCTTGCCAGCGAGCTTGAGCAGGCCCTTGGCATCAATCGTCGCCACGGCCCAACCAGCTCCGGCAGGCACACCGGCACCGGCAGTCGCCGGAGCCAGCAGAGCGCTGTGCGTGCCGATGTAACTCAGCGTCTGGCCTGTCGCCAGAGTCAGCAACTTGCGACCATTCGTAGCCGTGCCGAGTGTGGTGCCATTGCGTTTGGCCTCGGCCGTGAAGTCGCCCACCAGCGGCAGTGTCACGGTCACGAGGTAAGTGTTCACACCCACCGTCAGTGCGGCGATGCCTGTCGCCGTTTCAGTGAGGGAATTGGTTGTCAGCGTGCCAGGAAGGCTGACCGTCGTCGTCGTCGTGGGCGTGGTGAGCTTGGCGGTGAAAGTCTTGCTGCTCGCTGTCACGGTCAGCTCCAGTTTGGCCGCCGGGCGACCAGCATCCACCAGCAAGGCTTCATACGAGGCAGCAAAAGTCTCCACCTTCATCGCACCTTTCAGATAGACGAATAGGTAGTTAGCCGATGTGCCGCCGCTGGCCGTGATGGGGTAAAGGCCGCCCGCACTGGTGGCCGTGGCTGTCGTGGCAATGACGGGTGCCTTGCTCACCGAGTTAGCGGCATTTTCGCTGCCGAGGAAGCCGCTGTAACTAAACCCAAGCACCGGGTTTGCCTGTCCCGCGAACGTGCGCTGATCATCCGGCTGCACAAACAGCGGCGCTTTGGTGATGATGAGTGTGCCCGTCTTGGTGATGCCACCCGCCACCGCTTTTACCGGATACGAACCAGCGTTGATTGGTGCTGTGGGGACATAAACGAGTCCCACCTTGTAAGTCACATCCACCGGTCCCGTGGCACCCAGCACGGTGATCGGGCGGCGTGTGCCAGTGTAGGTCTGGATCAGGTTCGTCAGCGTCAGGGTCGTCGGGTTCGCGGCGACGGTGATCGTGCGCTCCACGGGAGTGGCAGCTAGGAAGTCCGCATTCCCCGTTTGAGTCGCGCGCAGCTTCACCAGCCCAGCTCCAGTGAAAGTCAAAACATTCCCCGACACGCTAGCCGGACCCGAGAGCACGGTGAAAGCAACGGGCAAGCCTGAACTCGCGTTGGCACTTAGTGTGAATGGACTTTCCGCTAGATAAAGCTTCAGGGGTGCAGCGAAAACTAGTGTCTGCGGGATTTGGCTGGCAATCCGTCCAGTGCCGGTAATGCTGATGTCGAAAGGGTTCTTTGAGCCAATGACATTGCTGGCAATGTGGAGGGTCGCCGTCTTCACCCCAATGCTGCTGGGGGAAAATGTAACGCTAAAAGTGGCTGTGCCTGCACCCACAGGGATGCTTGTGGCGCTCAGCGTACTCACAGCGAAGTCGGCGGATCCGGGTCCGTCCTTGGTCACCACAAGATTGGTCAGTTTAGAATTGCTTGGATTGGTGACAGTGAAGTTGAATGGCGCGCTACCGCTGCCCACTGGCTCGCTGCCGAGTGACACAACGCCCACACTATCGGTCAGCGGACTGGCATACGCTACCTCGATGCCTGGGAGATTCGGAATCAAACCGTCCACTTGGGAGCCGAGGCGGACTTTGCCTGAGCCTTCACCTAGGAATCGGGCGATGTAAGTACTGTTCACATCATCCACGACCACGGTTTGCAGGTTTGTGTATTCAGTCAAACCGACGAGGCTATTGCTGCTGCTGACCTCCCCGCTCACCCCGCTGGTGCCGTTGCCCCAAGTCACCGTCCCAGCATCCACTATGCCATCATTGTGCCAGTATCGGCTCCGCACCACATAGTTTCCATTGCTTAGTGCCAAGACACTGGAGATGGAGAAACCAGTGTCGTCTCCACTCACCCTATCATTACGAGTGGTTCCAACAAGACTGTTGATGCTACTGACAGTCCCGCTCACCCCACTGATACCACTGCACCAAGTCACGGCCCCGGCACCCTCTACACCAGCGTTGTGCCAGCCTGAGCTACCCACAACATAATTGCCATTGGGTAGCGCTGTTACGCTGGGGTATCCGATGCCGTCATAGGCCGTAGTGCCAACAAGGCTGTTGATGCTACTGACGGCCCCTTTTACCCCGCTGCTGCCGTTGCCCCAGGTCACAGCCCCGGCACGAACCACGCCAGTGTTGTTCCAGTACGGACTTCTCACCACATAGTTGCCATTGCTCAGCACCGTCACACCATGGCCAACTTGGTCGTAGGCCGTGGTGCCAACAAGGCTGTTGATGCTACTGACGGCCCCTTTCACCCCAGCAGTGCCGCTGCCCCAAGTTACGGCCCCAGAATAGTTGTTCCATTCCGAACTGACCACCACATAGTTGCCATTGCTCAGTACGATCATTTTTTTGTAGGGATCAGAGTCGGCACCCACTTTATCGTTAAGAGTGGTGCCAACAAGGCTGTTACTGATGGTGACTGGCCCGCTCACCCCGGTGGTGCCGTTGCCCCAAGTCACAGCTCCAGCATTCACCACGCCAGCGTTGCCCCAATACGGACTGCTCACCACGTAGTTGCCATTAGTCAGCGCCGTTACACTATAGCCCACGGTGTCACCGGTCTTGGTGCCAACAAGGCTGTTACTGATGGTGACTGGCCCGCTCACCCCGGTGGTGCCGTTGCCCCAAGTCACGGCTCCAGCATTCAGCACGCCAGCGTTGCCCCAGTTTGGACTGCACACGACATAGTTGCCATTGCTCAGCGCCGTTACACTATAGCCCACGCCGTCGTCAGCCTTGGTGCCAACGAGGCTGTTGTCGCTGCTGATCACCCCGGTCACTCCGCTGGTGCCGTTACCCCATGTAACGGCTCCGGAATTCATCACATCAACATTATCCCAGTGCACACTGCTCACCACGTAATTGCCATTGGTCAGCGGCATCACGCCGCCGTTGCCTGCTCTGTCGTTTGGCTTGGTGCCGACAAGGCTATTGCTGCTGTTGATCACCCCACTCACTCCACCGATACCGTTGCCCCAGGTCACTGCCCCGGCATCAACCACACTTGCATTATTCCAAAGCCGACTGGCGACTACGTAGTTGCCATTGTTGAGCGCTGTCACTCCAGAGAAGTTATCATTGTTGTAACCCACTTGGTCACCGGCCGTGGAGCCAACAAGGCTATTGCTGCTGTTGATCACCCCGCTCACCCCGCTACTCCCGTTGCCCCAAGTCACGGCGCCAGCATCCGCCACACCTGCATTATCCCAATTGAGGTTTCGCACCACGTAGTTGCCATTGCTCAGTTCCGTAACACTTGATAGACCATTGTAGTCTCTACCCACTTGATCATAGGCCGTGGTGCCAATAAGGCTGTTACTGCTGCTGACTGCTCCACTCACCCCAGTCGTGCCGCTGCCCCAGGTCACTGCCCCAACGTCCACCACACCAACGTTGTCCCAACTCGCAGTGCGCACCACGTAGTTGCCATCCTTCAAAGCCGTCACGCCAGTGTTGCCAACTTGGTCATTGGCAGTGGTGCCGACCAAGCTGTTAATGCTAGTGACTGCTCCGTTCACCCCAGTGGTGCCGCTACCCCAGATTACTGCCCCAGCATCAACTGCACCAGCGTTGTCCCAGTTCGGATAACGCACCACATAATTACCATTGCTCAGAACGGTCACACCCAAGTTACCCAACTTATCATTGGCTGCCGATCCCGTGAGCGTGCTGATGAGCGCGCCCGTGGCTCCGTTGAAAAGATATACCGCGCCAGCATCCGTGCCGCCGGCATCATCATAGGGTGAGGTGATGACCACATTCCCCGTGCTGAGCGGGGCCACGGTGGCTCCGAACTTGTTCCCTGGGTTTGGATTCGGGTCGATGAATTCTTGGAAAGGTGGGCCAGCGTGACTGCTAGCTGCGCATAGAACGAACAACAGCGCAGTGAACGCAAGGGCAAGATCCGGGACTCGGCAAAGGATGATTTTCATGAGAGTTGGCTAACCAGTGGGAGTTTCAAATCGCATGACTCCACAACTAGCAGGCCCTTCAGCCGCCGCGAATTGATGACCGGAGTCTGGCGGGTTTCCTGGATGCGGCAAGACTTTTGCAGGCTGAATCACCCTTTCCCAGAACCGTCTGAAGCCGGTGTACCGAACGATTGAGCATCTTTTATGTCCTAAGTCCGACGTAGAAGATTTCTAACCGCCAATGAGGACGCTGATGTCTGAGGATTAGCGTCTCATCAGCGTCAAATTAGCGGTAAGAAAATGGGGGCGTAGCAGAAAGTGAGAGGACGTAATTGGCCTGAAGTTTCCGATGCAGACCGGCAAGCTTTACGAATTCAAGTTCACCATCCCCTACAATGGTCTCATGTGACCCAGATGGTGCTGCCGAGCGTGTGATTGACATGGCGCGTCTGGCATGGACCAGCAGCATCTCTGCATCAATGCAGGCACCGGAGAAGTCACGGCCTCGAACGTGAGTTCGTCCCTACCGTCGCTCAGCGGTATTCTCGGCACGCTGTTCGTTCTCCGTGTCACCTTCGAGCAGGACAACGTACCCGTGGCACTTCCCGCCAACACGACCGGCAAGCTGACCGTGAAACTGCCAGGCGCTGAGAGTGGTTCATCCGTGTTGCTCGACACCTCGTGGACGATGGCTGGCTCAGATGCGCAGACTAGCTACACGTTCAGCTTGCTGGCAGATTCTGAGCCTTTGCGCACCGCTCTCGCCAATAGCGGAGCCATTGCCCTGACCGCGCAGATCGAGTGGCAAATCACCAGCGAGCTTCCTCATCCCCGCAAGTCACTGGCTTTCCCTATCACGTTGCGCAACTCGCCTTCACGCCCTGGTGACACGGCCCCTGATCCAGCCGCCGATGCCGCCTGGTCGTGGATCAAGGCGAGGCTGGTGGCTGGATCGAACGTCACCTTCACTCTCAACGAGGAAACCAAGACGATCACCATCAACAGTGCCGGTGGTGCCAGTAATCCTACGGTGACCTGGTCGAACGTGACCGGCAAGCCCTCCACGTTTCCGAGCACCTGGAATGAGGTGACGGGCAAACCCAGCACGTTTCCGCCAAGCGGGCACAACCATGCCTGGTCCCAGATCAACAGCGGCAGTCCCAGTGACAATGCCGCGCTCGTGGCTTTCGTGCAGAGCAATGGAGCCTCGGGGCAAATGTTCGATCTGCTCATCCCTTTGCAGCTTAGTAGCCAAACCAGTTACGACTCGCTTCAATCCAGCTCGATCTTCGTTCTGCCGCGTGATGCGGTGATCACGCACATCGGCCTTGCGATGCGCAATGCGACTCCGCGAATGGCGGACAATTTCTTCCAGTCGAACATCATCGTTTATGGCACCGACGCGCCGAACTCTTCGTCGCCTGGCGGCCTTTATGCCCAGTCCTTCTGGTTTTACGAATACTTCCCGAACAG
>CAMAQH010000067.1 GCA_945860295.1 Prosthecobacter debontii | reverse complement strand
CAGCCCGAACTGGGACAACCCCTCCCCCGCGAAGGTGGATGTGGGAGCGGCGACGTGGGGGAACGGGACCACGGGGGTCGTGGGGGCGGTGTCCGCCGCCAACTCCCTGGTCGGCAGCACCGCCGGTGACTTCGTGGGCAGCAATGGCGTGACCGCCCTGACCAACGGCAACTACGTCGTGCTCAGCCCGAACTGGGACAACCCGTCGCCCGTGACGGTGGACGTAGGGTCTGTGACCCTGGGCAACGGCAACACCGGCACCTCAGGGGCCGTCACCTCCGCCAACAGCGTGCTGGGCACCGTGGCCAGCGGTGGATTCAACCTCGTCTTCGGCTACGACGCGCCGCGCGAGCAGCTCGTGGTCGGACGCCGGAACTCTAACCTGGTGACTCTGATGACCAACGGCAGCGGCAAGCTCGCCTTCGACTCGCCTCTCATCACGGTGAATGAAAACGCGGGCACGCTCACCGTGCCCGTGCGTCGCATCGGCGGCAGCAATGGCACGGTGATCGCCACCATCACCAGCAGCAATGGCACCGCGCTCGCCGGCAGCGACTACACCGCGCTCACCGCCACCGTGCTCAGCTTCGGTCCAGGCATCGTGGAGCAGACGGTGAACATCCCCATCACCGCTGATGCCTTGGCGACTGAGGCGAACGAGACCTTCTTCCTCACCCTCACCGGGGCGGCCAGCGCGCTCGGCACGATCAAGAAGACCACCGTGCGCATCATCCAAGGCGGCGATCTCACCGACCCCGGCGCACCGGTCATCACCGCACCCGCGCTGAATGCGCACATCGGTGTCCTCCCTGGCGCGCCGATCACCATCACTGGCACAGCCTCGGATAACAAAGGCATCAGCCGCGTCGAGGTGGGGTTGAACAATGGACCACGCAGCCTCGCCACACTTACCAGCGTCAGCGGCACCACGGCCACCTGGAGCATCCAGCTCGTGCCGCAGGCCGGCTTGAACACGATCAACGCCGAGGCCTTCGACACCACTGGCTTCGATGGCATCGACGCCATACGCACCTTCTTTTGCATGAGGCCGCTGGTCATCAAGTCCCTCGGTGCGAACGGCACTTTCACCACCGGCTTTGCTCCCAGTTCCTTCCAAGACGTGGGCAAGCTCTGCACCGTGCAGGCCACCGCGCCAGCCGGGTTCATCTTTGACAAATGGCTCATCAGCGGCGGCTCGAACGCCGACGCGGCAGACATCGGTCTGACCGCCGCGCAATTGGAACTGCCGAAGCTCACCTTCATCTTCAAAGAGAGCCTGGTGCTCACCGCGCTCTTCGTGCCGAATCCCTATCTCACCGCTGGCATTGCGGGCATCCTCAACGGCATCATCCATGCCAGCGCCACACTGCCGGATCGCGCACCGCTCGGCATCAACGTGGGCGAAGACGGCACCACCATCAGCCTTGCCACTGAGGGCAGCATCTCCGTGACCCTGCTCCCCAGCGGTGCCTTTACTGGCAAGCTAAATATCGACGGCCTCGCCGCCCTGCCTGTCACCGGTGCCTTTGATGACGAAGGCAAGGCACGCTTCGGTGCCACGCGCGATCTCGTGTTCAGCGTGCCACGACCTGGAAAGACCAGCCTCTTGCTCGCCTTCTCCATCGACATCACTGGTCCTATCACAGGCAAGGTTACTGACGCCAATATCGCCCTCTCACACATCACCGCCAGCCGGGCGCATTACAACGGCACCACCGTGATTCCCACCACTCTGCTGGCCGCTGGCAATGCCAACGGCATCTTCAACCTCCTGCTCACGCCAGCTAGTGCCAGCTTGCAGCCAGGCGGGCTGACTGCCGCAGATTTCCCGGAAGATTGCTCTGGCATCGGCACCTTTACCGTGACGAAGACCGGCGCCGTGAGCCTCACTGCCACGCTGCCCGAGGGCACCACTTTCACCAGCGCTGGCACGCTGGATCAAAGCAACACTCTGCATCTCTTTGTCCCGCTTTATGCCACGCGCGGCTTCTTCAGCAGCAGCTTCATTTTTGATCCAAGCCAGACCAACACCGATGTCACCAGCTCCAACGCTCCTCGGTGGCTGCGCCCGCTGCTCGATGATCAGCACTACCCCGTCGGCTGGCCCGCCGCGCTCAATATCATCGGCATCGGCACCAAGTTCAGCGTGCCCGTCGGCACCAGCGTCCTGCTTGGCCTGCCCGCTATTGATGCCAACGGCAACGCTAACCTCTCCTTCAGCCGCGGAGCGCTCACCAGCACACTCATCAAGCCTGTCGGTATCACCCCCGCAGACGTGGTGCAGAAACCGCTGCCCAACGACCCGAGCTTTACACTCACCATGACACGCAGCACCGGCAGATTCAGTGGCACCCTCACACACAGCGACGGTACCAAGCCCACCTTCCAGGGAGTCATCCTGCAAAAGGCAGGCAACCGACGTGGCAGCGGGTTCTTCAAGACACTGACCCCGGCGGTGAAGGACTACACCGGTCAAACCGGCAGCATACAACTCATCAGCCAGTAGCAAGCGCTGGAGACGAACCGTGAGTGGTTCAGGCTTTTTGCCTTCGCCACAGCGACACTGGCCGTGTCATTGGCTGATGACGCACCCTGAGCGCTTCATCGTCAAGAACACTCACTATGATCCCGATTGGAACGGAGCCGAACACGGCTGGGGCTACTACCTTTTCAAAGGTGTGGCTGAAGCGCTGGCTGCGTGACCTACTGGAAAAGCTTTTTGACCATCTCTTTGATGCGAGTGGAGGCTGTCTTCTTTTCGAGTGGTAAGGCTTTGAGAGCAGCTGATTTTTCCTGACTGAAGGTGGCCTTGGTCTCCTCAGCAAAAAGGCTGGAGGCGACTGAATCCTGGACGTTGGGAGGAAGGTCATTGGTGCCTTCAACGATGCGCGGTTGGATCATAATGAGAAGTTCGCGACGGTTATTGGATTTGGACACCGAGCCTGTTAGATACTTCAGCAAAGGAATGCTGGAGAGGAAGGGAACATTGGATTTGCGATTGGTCTTGTCCTCGCGAATGAGGCCTCCGAGCAGGACGGTGCCGTTATTTTTACACATCACGGTCGTGTTTAGTTCCTGCTTGGTGAGGATCGGATAGGGGTTTTCGGCAATGGTGGTGGTGCCGGACTGCTCACTGTTCTGCTGGGATATCTGGAGCGTGAGTTCATCGGCTGAATTGATGAGGGGAATGATGTTCAGGCTGAGAACGACATCCTGATACTGCACGTTGGAAAGAAAGCCGCCACCGACGCCGACGCCTCCCCCCGCCTGAGTGGAACTTGCGATGGGGAAGGACTGGCCGCTGCTGATGCTGGCGGACATGTTGTTCATGGTGAAAACGGTGGGCCGTGAGATCACCTTGAAGTCGGTGTTGGAATTGAGCGCCTGCACGATGACATCGAGCCCGTCACGAATGCCGCCATAGAAGGTTAGGGCATTGCCCGCTGCCGCGACGGTGGCTGGCGTCAAAATCGTGCGGGGATCAAGCGGGACTCCGGCACTGCTCCCGAGTTGGCTGGCAATTCCACGAGTGGCTGTGGTAGCCCTACCATTTTCGCGACCACGAAGCAGGGTTTCAATGCCAAAGCCAAAGGTGTCGCCCACCTGATAGTCGCCAATGACGGCGGAGATGAGGATCTGCTGCGGGCGGTGATCGAGTTCATCCATGATTTCATTCAGGATGCGCAGATGCTCGGGCGGACCGGAGGCAAAGATGGAGTTGGCAACGGGGTCGGAGATGAGCAGGGTCTTGCCGACGACCATGGATGTCGGGCCGTTGTTCTGGCGGAGCGGCTGGAGGTTGCCGCCACCGCCGCTGCCGAAGCCACTGGAACTGCCGCCCATGCCACTGGAATTTCCTCCGAACCCGCTGCTGTTTCCGCCCAGTCCGCTGCTGTTGCTGTTGTTATTTCCGAACAGGCCGCCGCTACTGCCGTTGCGGTTTTGATTGTTCTGGTTGTTGGTCTGACTCTGCCCGTTAGGGTTGGCACCACTGGCACCGCCACTGCCTTCACCATCACCTTCGGTGCGGGAGATTGCATCACTGATGATGGTCATGGCGGCCTCGACGTCGAGATAATGAAGCGTACGCGAGGCGAAGTTGCGGATCTCAGAGGCGGCATCGAGTTCTTCAATCAGTTTACCGATGTAATCCAATGACTCCTGGGTGGCGATGACAAGGAGGCAATTGCGACGTGCGATGGAGACAATTTTTGGAGCAATGGCTTCTGCTGTTACTCCCGAACCGCTAGCATTTCCCGTCACATTGACTGGAATGGGCTGCTGAATGGGGACCGGAACGCTGCCTGGCTGGTTCTGTGGAATGCTGGGTGTGCGGCCACCACCAGCTCCGGTGGTTTTGTCATCAGTGCCGAGAATTTCATCGAGTGCTTTTTTGATGTCCTCAGCATCGGACCGAGTCAGTTGGAAGGTTTTAGAAATGGTCTGCGCAGGCTTGTTATCCAGCCGCTCAAGGAGGCCCAGGATGGAGCGGATGGTGTTGCTGTTTTCAGTGATGACGAGGGCTTTGGCATTCGGCACGGCGGTGAGCACGCCGTAGCTGTGACGAGGGATGACTTGATCGATGGCTTTGATCGCGTCTTCACCGCTGAGATACTTGAGCAGGACGACGAAGCTGACGACCTGATCCGTGATCGGTAACTCCATGGCCGACTCGATGAGGGGCGCACCTTCTGTCTGCGGTTTCTTAGCATCAAAGGCGAGGAGCTTGACCATACCTTCACCTGAGGGAACGAATGAATAGCCATTCAAGAGCAGGCTCTTCTCGATGAACATGATGGCCTTTTCTTTTGGCAGTTCACCAGTGGTTTCGATGGAAACCGTCGCCTGTTCGGCATTGGCATCGCGGATGATTTTAAGTCCGGTCAGATCCTCATAAACGAGCAGGATTTGAGACAGTGGTGTATTCGGAAATTGCAGCTCAACGCCGCCGTCTTCCTTGATGGCGTCTTCAGGCTTCATCGCAGGCTTGGCAGCAGGATCACCAGTAGCATTGCCATTGCCGAGAGCATTGCGGACCGTGGCTGGATTTGGCGGAGCACCACCTGGGCGAGGAGGCTGTGCGGTTCCTGGCCTGTTGAAAGGCTTGGCAGCAGGGCTTGGATTAGCCGTCGGCTGTTGCGGAATCTGTGCTTGAGCCGAGATGAGCATCAGGTTTGCAAAAAAAAGGACGTGGCGTGCGAAGCGGTACATGACGAAAAAAGGAAAAGACACTCTGGATTAAGGTTGGGCAGGAATGACCGGTGCCGGGATCAACTGACGACGGCGTGAGATGACCGGTGCAGTAGCTCCAGGATTGTTCGGGGTCGTGGCAACAACACCCGATTGTACGTTGCCAGGCTGGGCAACATTGACATTGCCCGCGTTACCGGCAAAGCCACCACCTGTGGCGTATTGTGGATTGCCCGGCTGTGCAGACACTCCACCAGGGAGGCCTGGAGCATTGAAAACACGACCATTGGGCATAGGAACTCCGGGCTTATTGAGCTGCGGCTGCCCTGGTCGATTGATGCCCCCCACTCCGCCTGGAGCGCCACCACCAGTAGGCTGGCCGGGAGCGCCCGCACCATTCGGACGCATGGTGTTGTTGATCGTCACAGCCTGCGGTGCGGTAGCCTCGTCATATTTGATCTCAGCCTCTTCAGTACCTTTGGCGATGACGGCTGAGGCTTCATTGCGATTGCGGTTGAAGTTAGCTTTCACCAATCGGAATTCCGCATCAGGCTTTGCGTCGCTAGAGATGTGTTTGAAATCGTTGGTCTGCTTGTTGCGGATGCTGATGCGGATCTTGCCTTTGTTATTAAACATGCCAGCCAAAGAATAGTCCTGCGCCCAGTTCACCGTGGGCTGAGTCACAGCAACGGTCTTGAGCAAAAAGGGGTTCTTGTCCCAAGTGCTCTGGTAGCGTGAGATGTCGAAAGCGGTGGGGATGACAGCCTCCTCCTCAGCAGGTGTCGCTTCGGGCGGTGCTCCTTCAGCAGTCGCTTCAACGGGCGTTTCTGCGGCAGGCGGTGAGTCAACAGTAGGCACAGGTTCCTGCGCACGACTGACTGAAAGTCCAAGAGCTACGATAGCGATGGTGAGGAAGTATTTCATGAGGGTGGCAGTCTGAACCATTTTTGCACATTCATGTTCACGATGATTTCAGCCGTGTCTTCTTCGTTCGGCGTGATGGTCATCGCGGGGATGGTGATGAAGCCCGTCGGCTGCTGCAAATCATAGAGCCAGGCTAGCACTGGTTTCATCTCACCACGCACTTCAAGAGTGACGTTGGCAGAGGTCATGCCTGCACGCTCGATAGCTTCAGTGAGCTGCTTCTGCGTGATCTTGACGCTGTGCTTAGAGGCAAGTTCATCCACCAAATTGAGCACGTTGGTGGAGGCTTCACCGGCTTTAGTAAACAAAGGCTGCTTTTCGCTGAGCCACGAAGAGCGCTGGTTCCAGAAGTCTTGTTTGGCCAGCAATTCATCTGCTTCAGCACGGCGCGTTTCCATCGCCATGGCTTGGGTGTCCACACGCTGCTTCCACGACTTCAGTTTCGTGAGACCGATGAAGGCCATACCGCCGATCAGGACGACACCGAGGCCAAGTGCGAGACGTTGTTCGTTAGCGGTCATTGTTGGGCTACCTCCGTGGTTTCTGGAGCGGCGACCTCGACTGGCCGCGCCTCTGCGCGGAACGTGGCGCGGCCATCAGGCAGGCTGGTGGGTTGCGGAAATTCCCATGACCAGCGTTTGAAAGCAGGCGCGGCGACAAGCTTGTCTCGGAACTCAATGCCATGTCCAAGTGATGAAGCTTCACCATCCAGCACGATGCCGTCTTGCCGGATCTCAAAGCGAGTGAGTCGAATGCCCTCGGGTGGCAGCAGGACCACAAGTTGGTAGATGCTTTCGACTGGATAAGTTCCTGGAGTCAGCGCGGGGAGAATGTCATCCCACGCAGCCTTGGCATCGCGGATGGAAATCAATTCAGGCTCCATGGAATCCAATCGTGCCTCTTCAGCAAAGTTGCTGCGCTCACGCATGAGCACACGAGCGGCGAAGGCCCCGAGCGCTGCGATGAGCACAAAAGCAAAAGCCGCTGCGCCCATCATCATCATACGCCGTTGCTGTCTTTCGTTACGAAAGCGCACCACAGGAGCTGGAACCATGCGTGACGAGGAAGCGGGTGCCTGAGGCGGAAATTCACCGCGCATGACCACGGGCAAATCAACACCTTCTTGGAAGACTTCAGGAATCGTATCGTGCTCTGCATCTGGGCTAGAAACACAGATGGATTGTAAGTTAGGCTGAAGTCCCGCTAGATCGAGCGAGGCGAGGATGCAGCGTATTTCCGCAGCAGCATCAGCATCGAGAGTGCGTGCGGCCAGAGCCTGACAGTGCATGGGTTCACCCTGATCATGAGGAATGGCGAGCACCCAGTTACCCGACTCATGCCAAATCAAAGCCTCACCCGGAGTCAGCTGCTTAAACGCTACAGATGGGGCGAAGCGCGCATCATTGCCACTGTCGATGACGGAAGCCGGCAGTGGCGAGACTTGCACAAAGGTGGACGTACGCTGATCCCGCTCATCCTGACCAAGCAAGTGCAGCTCGAAATTATGGGTGTCGGAAGTTTCCGCTCCGAGACCAGCGGCCTCGAGTTCTAACTGAACGGAAGACTCACGCCGTGATGCATCAGCACACTGCAAACGCATGGGCACACTCACCACACAGCGTGCAGGCAGCGCGATCCATCCCGCGCCGCTCCAGCCTTTATTTATCAAGTCACCCGGAGTGGCCAGACCTGACTTCATGCGCCATGCACGGAAACCCTCTTCGTGGGGGATGAGCATAACTTCGTCGGCGTTTTTCATCTAAATAAGTAGGATTGGAGCGCTCGATGTTAAAGAGAGGCATCCAAAGCGCAAGGCGGGAGACAGACAGATACAAAGGTCAGTTCAAAAACAAAATCATGAAACTCGCCTGACGAAAATGACACACTCAAACAATCGTCATTCGACTTTTATCATTCGTCAGTTCCTATGGCTCTGCCCGATGCCACAAGAACAAGCCACCCGACAGACCTTCCGTAATGAATTGTGGAGATCTCTGCCGTCTGGGGTTCTGGATGCCATGTCTTCCACATTTGGGATGCTCATCGCCGTGCGGGTATTTCATCTCGGCCATGTGGAAAAATCCATCTTTCTCAGTGCCACTAGCGGTGGGCTGATCACTAGCCTCTTTGTCGTTCCTCTATTGTTGAAAGCCCGCAGAAGCATCGCGCAGACTGCCGCCTTGGTGCAAATAATCGGTGGAGCCTGCATGGCCCTTTCGGCGCTCTTTCCACATTCACCTTGGACGTTTATCATCGGTCTCAGTCTCGGTCTGTTTTGCTTCTCGATGCAGATCCCGCTACTGACACAAATTTACCGTCTAAACTACCCAGAGTCACAGCGCGGGCGGCTTTATTCCATCACGGGAGTGACCCGCGCAGCTTCTGCCGTGGCGTTTGGTTTATTAGGCGGTTGGCTGCTTGGACTTGATCTCAAAAACTACACTTGGCTGCTCTGGTGTTTTGCCGCCAGTGGCTTTCTCTCGGGCTGGTGGACCTATGGATTGCCTGCGGCGGAATGGGATGCTGGCGAGCCAACGAATGCGCGGCTATGGTCAGCGCTGCGCTGGGTTCGTGAAGATCGTGACTTCCGCACGCTGCTCATTTCCTGGATGATGATGGGTATCGGTAATCTGGTGGCGTTTTGTCTTTTCGTAGAATTCCTAGCCAACCCCAAACATGGAATCAATCTGCCAGAGCGCACCGTCGCGTGGATTACAGGAGTCGTGCCCGTGGCGCTGCGAATGCTCTGCTCCTACCCCTGGGGACTCATCTATGACCGAGTCGGCCTGTTCAAAGTGCGCTCCATTTTAAATGTCATCTTCGCCGCTGCCATCGTAACTTTTTTCATGGGCGATAATATCACGACCTGGAGCATCGGCATGGCCCTGTGGGGAGTGGCAAATGCGGGTGGCAATGTCACCTGGGGACTATGGGTCACCAAGCTTGCCCCGAAACATGCCGTGGCTGAGTACATGAGCGTGCACTCCTTTCTCACCGGCGTGCGCGGCTTGCTAGCACCGCCTCTGGCCTTTGCCGCGATCACCGTGATGTCATTTCAAACTCTCAGCCTGATCTGCGGTGCTGCTATTTTGAGCGCCAGCGCTTTTATTACCGTGCGTGCTCGCGGTAGCGACGCCGAAACAGTCCGCCGCCTCGGCCCCCGAGAGCGCCTGTGAGACAAGCCTACTTATTGAGAGGTTATTGAACATATTAACATCTAATATTGATGAAATGTTAAGATCTGCTAATTAACTCGGGAAATTTCATGTCCGCTAATAGCTATCGTTTGAACAGTCGCGAGCGTGCCTCGCAGCAAATGAAGAAATCAAAACCCGCCGGTGTGCGGAGGAATCCAGCCGTTCGGCAGCAGCATCAGGTCAAGCGTTTCAAAGGCTGGCTGGCGGCTGTCCTGCTTCTACCACTGGGTTTGATCACCGCCATGACGCTCGGCGAATTGCTATTTCGAGCACTGACGCGGCTAGATTTCTGGCGCTCACATCAGTTTCTCTTCTTCACACTTGGTGGCATCGCCTGGGCGCTAACATACGCCACTGGCTGGCGACCGATGCATATCTATGTGCTAGGCCATGAGCTGAGCCATCTCATCGTCGCCCGTGCCTTTGGGGGAAAGATCATCAGTTGGAAAGTCACCGCTCAGGGCGGCTATGTCGAGACAAACAAGACCAACACCTGGATCACGCTGGCCCCCTATCTCGTGCCCTTCTATTCCGTGGTCGTCATGCTGATCTTTGGCGTCATGGGGATGTTTTGGAATCTTCAAAGCATGCAAAGCGTGCCACTCGGCTCGCATGTGGTGAATCTACGGCCCGTTTGGTTCTTCTACGCCATGCTCGGACTGACCTGGTGGTTCCACATCACCTACACTTTGAAGACAGTGTTCATTCACCAAAGTGATCTTGAGCGGAATGGCGAGTTCTTCTCCATGGCGTTGATTTTTCTGATCAACATCGCGCTCATCGTGGCACTCTTTCTCGCCGCCTCACCAGCCCCAGGACTTGGCTTTGTAGAAGTCGGTCGCTGCTGGATGGGGATGGCAGTTTGGCTTATGGATCTCGTGCTCGGCAGGTTTTGGTGAGTTCCCGCTGGCAGGTTGGTGAGGAGTCGCCACCATCAGCAGCGCATGGAATCCTCAGACACTGTTTTTACCGTCACTCAGCTCACCCGAGAAATCCGTGAGGTGCTCGAAGGTCACATCGGCTCCGTATGGGTGGAAGGTGAAATCAGTAATCACCGACTGCAATCCAGCGGGCATCAATACTTCACCCTCAAGGATGCAGGCTCACAGCTTTCCTGCGTCATGTTTCGCGGCTCGGCTACACGCAGTAGCGTGAGATTGACCGACGGCGCACAAATCCAGGTCCATGGTGAAATCACCGTTTATGAGCAGCGCGGTCAGTATCAGATGATCGTGAAGCAAGTGCAGATGAAAGGTCAGGGCAGTCTTCAGGCACGCTTTGAGGTGCTGAAAAAGAAGCTCTATGACGAAGGCCTCTTCGATCAAGATTACAAGCAGCTGATCCCCAAATTTCCACGCATCGTCGCGCTCGTTACCTCACCCACAGGTGCAGCGATCCAGGACATGCTGAACATTCTCACTCGCCGTGCGCCTTGGGTCCGCGTGCTGGTTTTTCCCGTGCGCGTGCAGGGCCAAGGCGTCGAGCGTGAAACCATTCGCGCCATCGAAGTGCTGAATGTCGCCGAGCAATTTGACCTGCCACGACCCGACAGTATCGTCATCGGTCGTGGAGGTGGCAGCATCGAGGACATGTGGGCCTATAATGA
>CAMAQH010000066.1 GCA_945860295.1 Prosthecobacter debontii | reverse complement strand
GTGTGACTTCGCAGATGGCTACAAAGCGTTTCTCTTTGGCCGAAAGTTCTCCCATTTCTTCATTGAGTGCTGGCAAAAGCATCCGCTGGATGCCAAGGCAAAGGTGAGAAAGCAGTTTCATTGTTGATGTTGTTGGTCGCACTTCAACTTAACGCATGAGGCTGTTTTTCTCATGTCAGCCATCCATCGCAAATCTGAATGAATTCAGGGTTTTGCAAGAGGCTCTTGCAGGATAACCTAATGCCAGCCATTGATCCCAATGAGAAAACCGTTCGCTTTAAGATCGTCTATTGCGGCTCACCACTGAGCGGCAAGACCACGAATCTGCGCCAGATTCACGCCAAACTTGACCCGCAAGGCAGGGGCGATCTCGTCAGCCTTTCCACTGCACAAGATCGGACACTATTCTTCGACTTCCTCGCCGTCGAAAGCGCCGCCCTTCCAGGCTATCGCACCAGCTTTCACCTTTACACCGTCCCAGGTCAGGTCACCTACAACGCCACCCTCCAGCTCGTGCTCCGTCAGGCCGATGGCATCGTCTTCGTAGCCGACAGCCAGATGGATCGTCAGCGTGATAACATTCACTCCTTTCAGTCCCTCGAAGCCAACCTGCGCATCAACGGCAGCAGCATCGAACGTCTCCCGCTCGTCCTCCAATACAACAAGCGCGACTTACCAAACTCCGCGCCCGTCGAATACCTGGAGTTCCTGCTAAACAACCGCCCCGTCCTCCATCTTAGCTTCGAAGCCGATGCCAAAAATGGGCGCAACGTCCCCGCCACGCTCAAAGCCATTTCGCAGGCCGTCCTCTCCCAGTTTCAGACGGCCTATCAGCGCCAAAGCGAAATCGTGCAGGAGATGGTTGACGCGTGACGAAAAGGCTCCATGCGCGCCATGCGCTAGCGCGCCGCCCTCGAACCCTTCTACCGCGCACAGTTCATCGCTCATATGCCTCACCCCTTTTGATGCGTATGCCATAGAATCCCACGCGAACTTAAACACAAAATCTAGCATTCAATAATTCACTGAACTAACCTTACATCAATAGTCTCTTGATCAAAGCACCGCCGCTGCAGCAGAGAAGGCGGCGCAATAGCTTTGATGTTTCGGATGAGAAAAGACAAGTTGCCAGAAATCACTCATGCCATAAACTCGGTGATCTCATGGTTCGACCAACCACCAGCATCGCCATCCGAATTATCAACGGGCTCCTCTGCGCTTAACGCAGCCGCTGGAGTCCGTCATGGCTGATCCACCCGCGCCCATGAGCGCTTCGTCACGTTAAGAGCCTTGCGCTCTTTTTTATCCTTCAGACTTCATCCTTCATCTTTTCTTTTTACTTCCATGGTTACCATCTACGACACGACCCTGCGCGACGGCACTCAGGGCACTGGCATCTCCTTCAGCACTCTCGATAAAATCCGCGTGGCCGAGCGGCTCGACGACTTCGGCGTCCACTACATCGAGGGCGGCTGGCCGGGCTCGAACCCGAAAGACGCCGCCTTTTTCCAAGAAGCCGCCAAGCGCACCTGGAAGAATGCCAAGATCACCGCCTTTGGCATGACCCGTCGCGGCAAGATCAAGGTGGAAGACGACGCACAGGTGCAAATGCTGCTCGATGCGCAGACGCCTGCTGTAACCATCGTCGGCAAGACCTGGCCGCTGCATGTAACGGAGGTTTTCCAGGTCAGTCTTGAGGAAAACCTGGCAATGATCTCTGACACGGTCGCCTACATCAAAAAGCATGGCCGTGAGGTGCTCTATGATGCGGAGCACTTCTTCGACAGCTTCAAGGAAGATTCTGAGTACTCGCTGAAGACGGTGAAAGCCGCCTCGGATGCCGGGGCGGATCTCATCGTACTCTGTGAAACGAATGGCGGCGCGCTGCCGGAGTTTATCGAGGAAGTGACGCGCAAGGTGATCGCTCATCTCGGCAAACCGGTGGGCATCCACACGCATAATGATGGTGGCGTGGGCGTGGCGAATGCGCTGGCGGCGGTGCGCGCTGGAGCCAATCAGGTGCAAGGCACGATCAATGGTTATGGTGAGCGCGTGGGTAACTGCAATCTCATAACCATCATGCCAACGCTTCAGCTTAAGATGGGCATCGATCTCGGGCTTGATCTGACTCGGCTGCGCGAGCTGGCCTACTTTGTAGATGAACTCGCCAACGTGCCGCACGACATCCGCTCGCCGTATGTCGGGCTGGCTGCGTTCACGCACAAAGGCGGGCTTCATGTCCATGCGGTGCAGAAGCTGGCGCGCACTTATGAGCACATCGATCCGGCGCTAGTCGGCAATGAGCGCATCATCACCATCTCTGACATGAGCGGCCAGACGAACGTGCTGGTGAAGGCTGAGGCGATGGGGCTGCCTTTGACCAAAGGCTCACCCGATGTGCAGAAGATCCTCACCGAAGTGAAGCGGCTGGAGAGCGAGGGCTATGAATTTGAAGCGGCCGAGTCATCCTTTGAGCTGCTGATCCGTCGACAGCTCGGCCATAAGACGAAGAATTTTGATCTGATCGAATACCACACCACGCATCGTCACTGTGCAGGAAGCAGCAGCGAAACCACTGAGGCCACGGTCAAGATCATGGTCAAAGGTGCCGCCGAATACACGGTGGATGAAGGCGACGGCCCGGTGAACGCACTCGACAAAGCTTTGCGCAAAGCCCTGCTGCCACACTTCCCCCAGATCGCCCGCGTGCGGCTGGAGGATTACAAGGTGCGCATCATCGACAGCGGCAGCGGCACAGCGGCGAAGACGCGCGTGCTCGTCGTTAGCAGTGATGGCAACCGCACCTGGGGCACGGTGGGTGTCTCCACCAATGTCATCGACGCGAGCTGGCAGGCGCTGGTGGACAGTCTGGAGTTCTTCCTGCTGAAGAACGTCTAGCTCAGAGGTTGGTTGAGTGATCCCTGAGTGGACTAGCTTCCGTCTCTCAACCATCCACTTTCAACTCTCAATACGCTCCCTGCCATGTCTGCACCTCACTTACAACCCGACTTTAAAACATTCTGCACTTTGGCAGAGAAAGGCAATCTCGTGCCCGTGGTGGCGGAGCTGGCGGCGGACTATGAGACGCCTCTGTCGGCCTTTCAAAAGATCCATGACGGACGCTGTGCCTTCCTGCTGGAGTCGGCAGAATTGACGCAGCACTCCGGTCGCTACTCGTTGCTCGGCAGTTCACCGCGACTCATCTTCACCGCACGCGGCCACGAAATCGAAATCGAAGAGCGTGGGAAAGTGCGCCACTATACCACGACGAGTGATCCGCTGGAAGAGCTGCGCCTGATCATGCAGCCTTATCAGCCCGTGGAGTCGGCACCGATTCCGGTGTTTCATGGCGGTGCTGTCGGCTACCTGGCCTATGACATGGTGCGCTTCTTTGAGCCGACTTTATCCGTACCACCGAAGGATGAACTGGGCCTGCCTGACATGGTCTTCATGCTCACAGACACAGTGCTGATTTTTGATCATCGCACACGCCGACTGTCGCTGGTGGCCAATGTCCACACCGACGAGCACACCGCGCTGGAAGCCGCTTACGATTGGGCACGCGAAGAGATTCAAAAGCTCATCGACAAGCTTTCCCAACCTCTCGCGGTGAAGCCGATGCAGACCTTTGCGCCCGTGACGAACGAGCAATTGCCGCCACCAGTGAGCAACACCACACGCGCTGAGTATGAAGCGATGGTGGTGAAGATGAAGGAGTATATCAGCGCGGGCGACATCTTTCAAGGCGTGCCATCACAGCGCTTCGAGACCGAGTACTCGGGCACCTCCATCGACCTCTTCCGCGCGCTGCGGCATGTCAATCCGTCACCCTACATGTTCTGCCTCGATCTGCCTTCTGGCTTCTCGCTGGTCGGCAGTTCACCTGAGGTTCATGTGAAATGCCTGGACGGTCGGATCGACATCCGCCCCATCGCAGGCACGCGCTGGAGGGGCAAAACGAAATCTGAAGATGACGCACTTGCGGATGAACTCCTGCACGATCCGAAAGAGCGCGCCGAGCACATCATGCTCGTCGATTTGGCCCGCAATGACGTGGGCCGTGTGGCCGACTACGGCAGCGTGCGCGTCAGTGATCTCATGATCATCGAGCGCTACAGCCACGTCATGCACATCGTCAGCAATGTGGATGGCCATCTACGGCCTGATAAAAACGCCTACGATGTCATGCGTGCCACCTTCCCTGCTGGCACCGTTAGTGGCAGCCCCAAAGTGCGCGCCATGGCGATCATCAATGAGGTGGAAAAAAGCAAGCGCTGCGCCTATGCCGGAGCCGTGGGCTACTTCGGCTTTGATGGCAATCTGGACTCATGCATCGCCCTGCGCACCTGCGTGGTCAAAGATGGCAAAGCCTATGTGCAAGCCGGTGCCGGAGTGGTGGCAGATTCCGATCCTGCTTCCGAGTATCAGGAGACCGTCAATAAGGCCACTGGGATGCTGCGCGCCATCGAATGGGCACGTCAGCTCGGCGCTTGAGACTCACTTCATCATTCCTAACTAATTGATTAGGAATTGCTGACAAAAACCTTTCGAGTTTGGTGTTGCCCAACGCCTGTAATTTTCTCATGATATTGATCGTTGGCCGAATCCAGCCGCCGCTGCTCCATCAGCCGCCGCTGCTCCATCAGCCGCAGCTGAGGCATCAGCCGCAGCTGAGGCATAGCCAAAGTCACCTGATTGTAGAATCATCGCCTCAACGACAGGATTGATTCGATTTTCTGGACCTATAAACCTGCCAATCTTGTTAATCCTGTCGTAATCAGCTCCCTTGTAAGTTCGTTGCGCTAACCTCGCCTGCGTTCCGATTGAATGAAACGCGCGACTCGTAGCGTGCTATAGGGGCCGCCCCGCATGTCGTTTCTCGCCCGTCACCCGATCCTCCGTCTCGTCGCCTCACCTCAGCATCTGTGGCGCACGATTTCGCTCGGGCTAAAGAGCATCTGGCTCAATAAACTGCGCTCCTTTCTCACCGCCCTCGGCGTCATCTTTGGCGTCGCCTCAGTCATTGCCATGCTCGCCATCGGTGAAGGCGCCAGCTACGAGGCCCAGGAGCAGATTCGCCGACTCGGCAGTCAAAACATCATCCTCGAAAGCGTGAAGCCGCCTGATGGCCAGGGTTCCTCCGCAGAGTCACGCAGCATGGTCATCGAGTACGGACTCACTGCTCGCGACATGCAGCAGATACGGCAAACCGTGCCAGGCATCCAGCTCGTCGTACCATCACGCATCCTAACAGAAAACATCTGGAACTTCGACCGCAGTGTGGACGGCCAAATCCTCGGCGTGCTACCCGTTTATCCCGAGATGCGGAATCGCCAACTCATCCAAGGCCGCTTCTTCAGTGATCTGGAGATGAGTTCTAAACTTCCCGTCTGTGTGCTCAACGAAAGCGCCGCAGCCGCCCTCTTCCCACTCTCCACCCCCACCGGCAAATCTGTGCGCGTGAAAGGCTATTATTACAACATACTCGGTATTCTTGAAAACGAAGGCGCGCGCGTCGGCGGAGAAGGCGGCAAACGCAGTTCCGCAGACGCTCAAGTCTTGATCCCCTTCACTACGCTCATGGATCAGTATGGCGAAACCTTCTTCCGCTTCCGCAGCGGTAGTTTTGAGGCCGAGAAAGTCGAGTTTCACGAAGCCGTCGTGCGAGTTCAAGATGTTACCAAAGTGGAAAGTAGAGCGAATGCCATCCGCCAGATCCTCACCAGCAATCACAAAAAAGAAGACTGGCGCATGGTCGTACCCGTTGAACTCCTGCGGCAGGCCGAGCGCACCAAGCGCATCTTCAGTATCGTGCTCGGCAGCATCGCCGCCATCTCGCTTCTTGTAGGCGGTATCGGCATCATGAACATCATGCTCGCCAGCGTCACCGAGCGCACCCGCGAGATAGGCATCCGCCGCGCCATGGGTGCGCGGCAGACAGACATCATCGTGCAGTTCCTTATCGAAACCGTACTCCTCTCAGGCGCAGGCGGCATCATCGGCGTCATCCTCGGCGTCACCATCCCAATCGCCGTCGAACACTTTGCCGGAGTCACCACCGTCGTGAAAATCTGGTCCCCTGTCCTAGCCTTCCTCATCTCCGTCATCACCGGCATCGCCTTCGGCATCTACCCCGCCCGCCGCGCCGCTCAGATGAATCCCGTGGAAGCATTGCGGCATCAGTAAAAGCCAGTGACACCGCTTTGCGAGCATACCGAATCATCTTGAAAACAAGGCATCGAACATCAGCATCGCCCAGGAGTAAATAGTGACACACGCCGTAATCTATGATTATTCGTCTCTCGCGCTAACTGGAACTTAATCTAGTGAACCTCAAAGATGGGAGAACCCGAGCATGATTTTCACGAAAAGCCTCATCGTTCTCGATGCCGATTATAATCGTCTACGTGAAGCGCTCTGACCAACACGGCTACAGACTACCCGCACACGAAGTGCGCAGACCACATAATAAACCAAAAGACGGGCAACTTGCCGCTCCTTGATGATAAGGCTTTCATCATGTCTGCGTTTGATACACCCTGTCGATCAACACCCATCTATGAAGCCGCTCCTTCTCGCTCTCGCGCTTGCCTTTCTAAGCACGCTCTCCGCTGCTGATAAAAAACTCATCGTCATGATTGCGGGTAAGCCGTCGCATGGGCCTGCTCAGCATGAGCATAACGCGGGGGTGCAGCTTTTGAAGAAGTGCCTGGAGCAGAATTCGGCGGAGAAACTGGAGATCAAGTTTCACCTCAATGGTGAGTGGCCCACCCAGGAGGAGCTTTCAAAAGCGGACTCAGTGGTCATCTACTCGGATGGCGGCGGCGGACATCCGGCACTCCAGGAGGACCGACTCGCGCAGCTCGATAAGGAGATGAGGCGTGGCTGCGGCTTCCTGACGCTGCACTACGCAGTGGAGCCTACGATTGCGAAGGGTAACAAAGAGTTCATCGACTGGATGGGCGGCGCGTTTGAGATCAACTGGAGTGTGAACCCGCATTGGGATGCGAGCTTTAAGGAGTTCCCAGCGCACCCAATTAGCAGTGGCGTGAAGCCCTTTTCCACAAACGACGAATGGTACTTCCACATGCGCTTCCGTGGTGGATTGCAGGGCGTGACGCCTATCCTCAGCGATGTGGCTCCTGATTCGACGATGAGCCGCCCGGATGGTGATCACAGTGGTAATCCTGCGGTGCGTGATTCCGTAAAGAATAAGGAGAAGCAACATGTCGCCTGGGCATGTAAGAGAGAAGGTGGTGGCCGTGGATTTGGCTTCACGGGCGGGCATTATCACAAGGGCTGGGCAAACAACGATCAGCGTAAGCTGGTGCTGAATGCCATCCTCTGGACCGCGCATATCGACGTGCCCACTGCAGGTGTAGAATCCGCAGTGACTGAGGCAGATCTAACCGCCAATCTGGATCTCAAACCCGGTCAGGGTTTGCCTGAGAAGGTGAAGAAGGATAAAAAGGCGAAGTAAACTCCTCGTTACCTAGATCATGAACCCGCCGTCGTTTCATCCAACAAACTTCGGCAAGACTTCTCGTAGTGAATGCTGTGTCTGCTTTGCAGCAGCGCCTTTGATCAGCAGTGTCGAGAAGCTAAAATGACAAGGGTTTCGACCGCAAGCAGCCGCCGCGCTGTCCGGTGTATGCGGTCTATAAAGATGGAAAGTGATCGGAGCGGAAACGTCTGATCTGGGATGATCCACGCGGGGCCACGATCTGCACGAACAACTGCGGCCAGCGCGAGGTGCTGGATGATGGCAGCATCGCCTTCATGATGTCGTTTGGTGCGAAGATGACGAGCCGCTTGGCAGCAGCTTGCGACGCTCATTTGATGGTGAGACGCTGTCGATTCTGAAAGTGGGCCGCGAGATCAAACATGCGGCGGGTCGCGGTTTGCCAGAGCCATCACAGGTGCGTTATCGCGGGAAATTTTATGCGACGCAGCTTGCGGAAGACAATCGCGGCTATGTGGCCACGAGTGATGGCGCACTCGACTTTGCCGAGAAGTAGCCGTGGTGCTGGGATGATGGTCGCCGCTGGAGATGAGCACAACGCAGCAGCATTGGCTGCCGCACAGCAAGGCGCTGCATCTGGTCTATAGGCGAAAGGATGCGAGCAATGCGAAGGTGATCCGCTGGCGTGCGCTGCTGTTCATGGCGCAGGTGGACTTGAAGACGCTGCGGCAGATCCGTGAGACGGAGCGCCTCGTGTTGTCACTGACTGGCGATGGTGTGAATGCCGCAGATGAGGAAGCACTGATGGGCAATTTTAAACGATGAACGTGAGCGCGAATGAGTCCTGGGTGACGGACGGCGCGATGCTGCCGAAGCATCCTTTTAAAGGCGATCTGGTGCAGTGGAAAATTCGATGGAGCAGGCCAAATGGGTTGGTTTAGCTGGCCACGCACGGCAGCATCATCGCATCCTTCATACCGTGGAGGATCTTCTTGTCCGCAGGGCAGACGGTGGCGAGCACGCCGCCGAGTTGTGTTTCTTCGGTGCCTTTCGGCACGAAGTAGTAAGGGCACAAGCGCACGCGGGATTTCATCATCGAGGTGTCCTGACGCTCTTCATTCCAGGCGGGATGATTAACCACCTTAGCACGCTGGAAGCGCTGCAAGACAAAAGGGTTCGCGGGGAAGCTGGCCAGGGCTTCATCCAGCGCCGCGGCCCATTGCTCCAGCGAGAGATCATGACCGATAGACACGCTGCGTGAACCCCAGCCGACTTCGGAGAAGCCGCTGATCTTCAGCACCAATTCACGTTGCTTGCCGCCAAAGTGTTTGGCTTCCTGCCATGATTGGATGTTGAGACCTGGATAGACGGCGAAGGGAGGGATCGGCGTGGGATCGACGACCCAGCCCTGGGGGATGCATCGTTGAAGTAATTCTCGGTGCTCGGTTCGCAGCTCGCGGTTCCAGAAGTCCTGAAGTTGTGGCGACCAGAAGAGCACAAGCCAGAGTTTTTCTTCGAGGAAAGCTTTCAGCGGTGGCGAGAAGGTGACGTCACCTTCCAGCGCCATTTTGAGCATCTCATCGGCGAGGTCTACGTTCGCCAGATCAAAGAGTTCAAAGAAGCGGTAGATGCTCGATCCGATCAACTCATGCGACGTGAGATTCCATGGATTCATCAGGCTGCGTGGCAGGCCGCCTGTGCGTGCATTGAGCCTGCGGATAAGCCATTCCATCTCCGGCTGGTAATCGCCCGACTCGCGCGAGATAAGGATGTCTTCATGTGGAAAAGCGGCGGCAAATCCATCAATCATGCCATCTGCCCCACCGATCACAGTTTGCCCCATGGCAGCGTAGGTTTCATTCAACCAGCCGGTCAGGCCGATGCCGCCGGGCAGGGAGTCCAGCTCCGAAATGCACACGCCATCTTCTGTTAGCACGAGGTCGGGTCTCAGAACGCTCGGCAGGTCATCGCGCCAGCGCTCATGTCGGCTCAGAGCGATGATGCGCTCCGGCTTGCCCTGATCGAGCAGCTTCGCCACCCAGGCGATCTCCGGCTTCTCCAGACTCTCGAAGTAGAGGCGATTGCAGGCTCGTTGAAAAGCACGCAACGCAGGTCCGAGCGACTCGATCAGCGCGGTGGTGTCAGCATCCAAAGCAAAGGCTTCAGGCGAAAGCACCCATTCCTTGTCAAGAAACATCCCTTGCTCAGGAAATGCGTGACGGAGATGAGTGATGCGTTCAGCGGGGGACATGTCGACTGCTTGCAGCTATGTCGCGCCACCGAGACTGATCAACGCAAAGATGCAGACCTCACGCCTTCCATCCGTAGCTGTGGTAACAATCCTCGAAGCGTCCGTCGGCATGACACGTCACTTGCAGGAATCCTTCGGGGTTACCGTGGACGGGGCCTTTCCACCACATGCCACAGACGGCACCGCCTTGCAGGTAGGCGACTTTGTCGAACTGAATACGCTCCGAGATATGGCCGTGACCGCTGAGCACGAGCTTAATGTTATAAGGGGCGAGCATTTTGCGGAATTCGAAAACATTGCCCACCAGCGCCTTGCCGCCAATCTTGATCTTGGGACCGAGGATGACTTGATGCCAGACGCTGTAGAATGGAATGTGAGTGACGATAATGATGGGCGTTTGCTTGCCGCTCTTTTCCAGATCGGACTTCAGCCAAGTGAGCTGTTCATCATCGATCCAGCCTTTGTATTCGAGATCACTTTCCTGGCCGATGCTATCCAGGATGATGAAATGCCAACCGCTGTGATCGAAGCTCTTATAGGTGCGGCCTTTACCGTAACGATCGGCGAAGAGCTTCTTGCCGTAATCGTTTTCACCGGGCTTCACCAAAGCCTTCTTCGACCAGCCGCAGACATCATGATTGCCGATGGTGTGATAGGTAGGGTAATGCAGTGACTTCATCGCCTCATCCCAAAGCTGCCACTGCTGATGCACACGGTCCGCTCCCATCTCCAAAGCATCCATAATCAAATCGCCGCCGGTGATAGCGAACTCGGGTTTCTGCTCCAATGAATTGGCTTTCTCAAAGCACTGCCTCACGCCTTCCACCGCGCGCAGTTCCGGCTGAATGTGCGCGTCGGTGAGAAAGGCAAAGCTGAATGATTTGGCCACGCTGGCTGCGGCCTCGACAGCGGCGGGAAGCATAAGCGAAGAAGCACTGGCACTGATAAAACGGCGGCGGGTGGAGGTAAGCATGGTGAATGAGATACGTAGCCATCATGCCTTCACTTGGCGACTCCGCCTGCCTTTTCGATGAGCTGTAAAAACGCGCCACGATAGCCAAGTGTGTCCGCACCTTTGCCATCACGAGCAAGCTGGCGCACGCGTTCCCAGCTGAGAGAGGTGGTCCCCGTTCTTCGGCCAGGATTGCGTGAAGTTAAGCTATGGTGATCACGGCTGTGGGTGGTGATTGATTCGGAGTTCTGGGGGCGTTTGGCAAGGGCTTTGCTCCGCATTTTGAGCTGTTCTCAAGAAGGCTGCGAGC
>CAMAQH010000065.1 GCA_945860295.1 Prosthecobacter debontii | reverse complement strand
GCCAGATCATTACCGTGCTCGTGGGCCGCACCAGCAGGCAAATGCACCAGATGAAGCTCATCACGGAGCGATGGAGTGGGGAAGAGAAATGGACCCTGCTTTTGACCCGATTATTGCGTCGCTGGCTGGGGGGAAAGTGGCTGCCAGGGCTGCCAGCCGAAGCCAACATGCTGCTGAGTGGATGACAAACGTCGTCCCAACACCTCACACCGCATCCAAACCCCCAAGCCGCCACTTGGGCTCCGACCAGCCATGCCTTTTGATGCCTTCCATTCACGCTTTTAGGATAAGCGCTGAGCACGGCCATGGCGGCATCATCCCCAGCCTTTCCGGTCACACTGCCAGCGTTCTGCTCATAGATCAGCGGCCCCTCTCCCAGCAGCGTGTCCCGAGTCAGCCGCAGAGACGCAGCCAGAGCATCATTCACCAGGATGGCGGCGGCATTGTCCGTGATTTCTGTCACGTTGACCGTGCTAGTGACTAGTGAGACAGCCAGCGGCGCAAACGTCGCTGCGTGGGTCGTGAGTCCGTCCATTACGGCCACCATTTTAGCGATCTGGACTTCAGGTTTCAACGAAGCCAGCGCGGTGCGACGCTTGACCATTTTCTTAGGTGTGTGAATCGGCCTAACGGCGTCCCATTTATTTTGAGAATCCCGAGTTAAAACTGGAGCTTGATCCCATTTGGCCACGAACCGCGCGGCGACCGGGCTCGCCTGCGAAAAGTCAGCCGAAATGGCAAGACCGTTTCGAGGCACCCAGACGCCTTGACCCGCCATACCATTCAGGCACTTTGCCTATAAAGCGGCGGGCGGGCATGCAGGCAACGCCTGCTTCGCTGATGCTTTCTTCTTCGCTCAAGCTTCGTCACACTTGGCAAGTGGTCTTTGACACTCGCGCGCTCCGTGCAAGCGGCTCAATCTGGCAGCTGCGTCACGGGTGCATACGAGCATTGTTTGATGAAGTCGATCACTTGACCCTCTGTCACGCAATGCCGTCCTTTGACGCTGTCCAAACCAAGCAGACTGGTCGTGTTAGTGCTGCATCAATGCCTCGATCTCCTCTGGCTCGATGGGTATTGAAGCCATGAGGTCGGTGTTGTGATGCTCGCCGATGTAAATGTTGTTTTCCAAGCGCACGCCAAGGCTTTCTTCGCGGATGTAGATGCCGGGCTCGATGGTGAAGACCATGCCAGCCTGCAAGGGCTTCCACATGTGACCGACGTCATGGACATCAATGCCGAGTGGGTGGCTGGTGCCGTGCGGGAAGTACTTCTTATAGAGCGGCTTTTCAGGGTCCTGCTTCTCGACTTCATCGCGATCCAGCAGGCCAAGCCCGATCAATTCAGAAGTCATGAGCTTGCCGACTTCTTCCTGATACTCACGGATGATGACGCCGGGGCGGAGCATCGCGAGGCACTCTTTGAAGACACGATGCACGGCATCATAGACTTGACGCTGCCGCTCGGTGAAGTGCCCATTCACCGGAATCGTGCGCGTGAGGTCAGCGTTGTAGTTGCCGTAGTTGGCAGCCACATCAAGCAGCAGCATCTCTCCATCCTGGCACTGGCAGTGATTGGTGATGTAATGCAGCACGCAAGCATTCGCACCTGAGCCGATGATGGGTGTGTAGGCAAAGCCGCGTGCGCGCTGGCGGATGAATTCGTGAGACAACTCAGCCTCGATTTCAAATTCATGCACACCGGGTTTCACAAACTTCAGCAGACGACGAAAACCATCATCAGTGATGCGGATAGCTTCATTAAGGGCGCTAAGCTCCTGAGGTTGTTTGATGACACGCAGCTCATGCAGCAGCGGTGCCGCACGGCGATAGTCATGCAGCGGGAACTCGCGCAGACAGCGGTAAATGAAGCGCATCTCCCGTGTCTCGGTCGGGATGGTGGCACGGGGATGCTCATTTGAATTTAAATACACCTGACCGGCCTGACACATGAGGGCGCGAAATTGCACCTCGAAGTCCTGCAACCATTGCACGCGCTGAATGCCCGAGCGCTCAGTCGCCTGCTCTTTCGTGAGCTTTTCACCTTCCCACACAGCGATGTGTTCATTCGTCTCACGGACAAACAGCATCTCCCGCTGCTTCGGGTCCTGAGCATCGGGAAACAGCACCAAGATGGTCTCCTCCTGATCGACTCCGCTGAGATAAAACAGATCACTATTCTGCACGAAGCCAATGGAGCCATCCGCATTTGTCGGCAGCACATCATTTGAATGCAGGATCATCACAGATCCAGGCGGCAATGCCTGGTAGAGACGATTGCGATTAGTGATGTAGAGGTCAGCAGGGAGTGGTTGGTAACGCATTGAGATCAATCTATTGGCGCTTGTTTGCAGTTGTTGACGACGCTTTACAATAGTTTTTCGGGAAGAGAATCCACTGTCAACGCAAGCTCAGCCCGCCTAAACGACCATCAACAATGGTCAACGACTCTCGTAACTCGGATACTTGTCCTTCAGCAGCTTCCTGAACTCGCCTGCCTTCTCGGCTTTGCCTGATTTTTCAAGAGCGCGCGCGGCTTTGTCGATTGCTTCGGGGGTTATTTCATCGTCGTCAAAGAACTGGGCGGGGATCATGAATTTACCGGCGGCACCGGTGTATTTATCTACAGCGGCGACGGCCTGATTTTCAGACGTGAGCTTGTCACCGAGGGCGAGGAGGATGTCTCCTTGAAGCAAAAGCAGGAGTGCTTGGGGCTTGCCGTCTTTGGCAAAGCCGAGGCCTTCTTGAACGACGGCTTCGGCTTCATCAAATTTGTTTTGGCCAAGCAATCCACGACCTTTGGTCAAGAGTCCGCGCGCCCGTGCTGCGCTTTCAGGGGTGACTTTGAGAAAGTGCTCGGTGGCTTTGACGGAGCTTTCGTAATCCTTGGTTTCCAGGAAGGCCATGCCAAGATAGCTCCAGACACGGGGGTCGGTATTCTCTGGGGCATCAGGCGTGGTGGCGAGTGAGAGAAAGTGTGTGGCACGAGCAAACAGCCTTAAATCATAGAGCTTCAAGCCAAGCCAAGTCAGCACGTTTGGCGGCACGTTGGCGTTGGCATTGACTCGGCGATAGCCATCAATGGCCTTGGCGAGTTCTTCGGTATTCTTCTGAACGTACTGCGCCTGGATGATCATCATGCTAGCCTGATCAAGGTAGGTTTTGCGGTCGACATCTGCGGCTTTTTGCAGCGCTTGAATGGCTTGGTCCCACTGCTGGAGTGAGTAGTTCGCGCGACCAATACCGAACCACGCCTGGCCTGCTGCCGGGCTACTCGGAAACTTTTTCACCAGCACCTCAAAGGCGGCGATGGTGGCTTTGAAATCACGCTGCTCGGCGGCGATGAGGCCCATCTGTAAGTAGGCGAGTTCGACGGCCTCTGAGTTCGGATGATTCTTCACCACAGTCTGGAAATCAGCCATGGCTTTGGGGATATCCTTGGATTCAAGATAAGCGAGTCCGCGGCGTGCGAGCGCTTTGGCCATGAGTTCGTGGCTGGCGAAAGTGGTGATAAAAAGGCTAAAGGAGCCGATCGCTTCCTGCGGGCGCTGAGCTTCAGCCTGCGCCCAGGCTTTGTTAAAGAGTATACTGGGCTGCAACTTGTCCGGAAGCTCTTGAATCTGCACATCATTGAAGCTGGTCGCGGCTTCGGCATAGCGTTGCTTGTTGAAGTGGAAGTCAGCGCGAATCAGGCGGGCAAGATTGAGGAACTGATGAGACTTGTGAGTGATGGAGTTCTTCGAGATGAAGTCCGTGGCAAACTCGGCGAGGTCTTTGTCATCGAGGAGATAAAAGCAGTAAAGCTTCCAGTAACCAGCTTCGAAAGCTTGGTCGCTGATGCTGTTGCCTTGCTCGATCATCAAATAGACCTCCACGGCACGCGTGTAGCTTTTCTTCATGCGGTAGGCGTTGCCGACAAGCAGGAGCATTTTTGGTCTTGTCTCACCCTCTGGCAGAACCGTTGCGTTCTGGTTGTAGTTGTTGATGACACCTTCGTAGTCACCTTTGGCGAACAGCGCCTGGACGACTCCGACGAGGGCGATGCCACGATTCTCAGCCGTCGTTTCCGTTATCTGCAAAGCACGCTCAAAGAGCGGCACGGCCTCCTCTGGCTTGCCCATTTCTCCGTTCAGCACGGCCGCTTTCACGGAGGCTTCAGAGATGACCGCGCTGTCCTTGGTCGTGGTGAGCAGGTCTAGAAAAAGTGGCAGTGCCTCTTCTTTTTTATCTGCGGCCATGAGGACGGTCCCCAGGCTTAACAGTGCTGTTTCGCGATAGGGATTGTCGGTCTTCACTGCGATGACGTCATTGAGCGCCACGATTTGGCCCTTCTTGTCACCGAGCATCTGGTAGGCGCGCGCTTTATTGAAGGAAGAAGCTAAGCGCACCTGTGGCAGCATGGTCTTCACCTCACAGAATTCAAACATGCGTGCAGATTGGCTATAGTCCTGATTGTTAAAACTCATCGCTCCGAGCCGATAGGCGGCTGAGGGCGCGCCATCACTATTGGGGTAACGACTCACCACTTCTTGATAGTAGGTCTCTGCCACTTTGAGCTGCTTTTGCTGCATGTAGCACTCGCCAATGCGGAAGAGCGCTACGGGCACATGACGCCCCGAGGGATAGTTTTGCAGATACTGCCCAAGCGACTGCGCGGCGAGGCTGTACTCACCGCGATCATAGATCATGCTAGCGTAATCAAAGAGATCCTCGTCCGGTCCTTTCGGCTTGTTGGTCGGTGGTGTGGCGGGCTTTGGCTCAACCGGAATGGCCTTGGGCACAGGACGCTCATCCTCCTCTACCGCGATGGCTTTGGGCACCTGCTGGGCTTGCGCGCAGGTCACAGAGAGCAGGGCGCAAAGACTGAGGACTGACAGGGTGCTGAAGACGTGGGACATGGGCGAATGGGACGAAAGGGTATGTATGTCACTTCACTTTTTTGGTGCTTCAGCGTCAGGTTTGCGTGTGGCAAAGGCGATGTTCCAGATGCCAGCCTTCTGACATGTATCGAGCACGCGGATCACAAACTTGTAATCCACCACTTCATCTCCACGCAGAATCACCGCCTGATCTTTGTAAATGGCAGCGATGTTTTTGAGCTTCGCGAGCAACTCCTCTTCCGTGAGTTGCTGGCCGTTGACGACGATCTCACCAGAGGTTTTGATGTTGATGATGATCTCTCCCACGTTGCGAGATTCCTTCTCTTTACCCTCATCTGCGGCCGGGACGCTGATGTCCATCACCTGCTCATTTTTCGCGTAGTGAGAGGTGACCGCAAAGAAGATGACCAGCAGGAATAGCACGTCCACCAGCGGTGCGAGCTGCATGGGCGTGGGTTCGATGGAGTGTTGCTTGCGGAAGTTCATAGCAAATCACATCCTCATTCCCCGCGAGTTGAGACGGCGCGGGCTGCACGTTTGTACTGCACGGAAAGCAGAGCCATCAGATGCGTCGTGGCGGCTTCCATTTCGGAGATTAGGCGGTTCACTTTGCCACGAAAGATGGAGTAGAAAATCAGCGCCGGAATGCCGATGACGAGGCCGGAAGCTGTGCAGAGGAGCGCCTCTGAAACGCCCTGCGCTAAGCCGAGCTGATTACTGCCACCATACTGCGTGCTGGAGATGGCGTGGAAGGTGCTCATCATCCCAAGTGTGGTGCCGAGCAGGCCGAGCATCGGGGCCACAGCACCCACATCTCCGAGATATGCGATGCGTGCTAGCAGAAGGCTCGACTGACGATTGCCCTCGGCTTCTGTCACTTCCTTCACTTCCTCATAGCTCGCGGTCGGGTTACGCGTGGCAAAATCCAGCGTCTTGGCAGTAATGCGGGCGATGCATTCGTTGCGGCGATTACACACAGCGAGCAGACCCAGGTAATCTTGTTTGCGGATCAGCGCGTCAGCACTGTTCATAAAGGCGTCACTCACCACCGCACCCTGGCGGACGGTGAAGGTGAAGAGCACGATCAGGAAGGCGGTGATCATGGAGAGGATCATCAGCGGGTAGGCCATGACTCCAGTGCGCTTGACGAATCCATCAATCGTCATGGCATTGGCGAAGGGGTTCTCCTCGGCAGCAGTTGCCCCGGCAATCTGAGCTGTCGGTGTGGCAGTCACAGGAACCGCCGTTTGAGCTGTGGCTCCGGTCGTCATCCATGAAAGCGCGACGACCATGAGGGCGAGAGCAAAAAGAAATTGTCGATGCATGAGGAGCTGATAGTAGGCGGTGTTTCAAAACTGACAAGGCTGGCGTTTGCTCTACATCCCGTCCCTTTCTATCCTCTGCCCGAATGCCCACCTCTGACATCACTGCCGATTTAATCATCGGCCTCATTTATGAGCACGACATCCTCAGCAGTGATGAACCGATCAGCGCCAAGTCTGATCTCTTCACGCTCGGTCTCGACTCCCTGGCCATGATGCAACTCCTCATCCACCTCGAGCAACGTTTTAAACTCGCCATCCCTCCTGCTGAAATTTCCCACGAGCGCTTCTCGAATCCGCAGAAATTGGCCGATTGGTTGCAGGAGTTCTGTGATTAACCTGAGATCGCGAGTCCGTTCAACTCTGCACCATGTCACGAACCACCCTGCCAATCTTTATGATCACCGCCTTGCTCGTCGGCGAAGACTTTGCTGAAGCTCAGCAAAAGACCGCGAACTATGACGAATCAAAAATCCCGCGATACACGCTACCAGAATTACTGAAGACGCAGGTTGGCAAAACCATCTCCACCGCTGAGGCATGGGCAAACACGCGCCGCCCCGAGTTGCTGGCACTCTTTGAGCAGCACGTCTTCGGTAAGACCCCAACGGCAGCGACCTGGGGCAAGGTGGACTTCAAAGTCACGCAGGTAAAAAACGATGCGCTGAATGGCAAGGCCACGCGCAAATTCATCCATATCTCCCTGCCCGAGCATCCCACATGGCAGGGCATGGAAGTGATGCTCTACATACCGAACGGACTCAGCCAACCCGCGCCGTGTTTTGTCGGCCCCAGCTTCGGTGGTAATCATGCCGTGAGCACTGAAAAGGACGTGCCGCTTTCCACCCGCTGGATGCGTGCAAGCAAAGAAAAAGGCGTGGTGGACAGTCGTGCTACAGAAGATAGCCGCGCCAATGAAGCCAGCCGCTGGCCGCTGGAAATGATCATCGCGCAGGGCTGCGCCGTAGCCACCTATTACTATGGCGACATCGAACCCGACCATACCGATGGCTGGAAAGAAGGTCTGCGCGCTGTGCTCAGCAAAGATGGCGCAGCTGCCGAGTGGAAGGATGGCCAATGGGGAGCCATTGGAGCCTGGGCCTGGGGCCTGAGCCGCATCGCCGATTATCTGGAAACTGATGCTGATGTGAATGCCAAACATCTCGCCGTGATCGGACACTCACGACTCGGCAAAACATCTCTCTGGGCAGGCGCACAGGATCAGCGCTTCGGCGTCGTCATCTCGAACAACTCCGGTGAGGGCGGAGCCGCCATCATGCGTCGGAACATCGGTGAAACGACCGCCATCATCACCAAAGCCTTCCCGCATTGGTTCACCAAGACCTACACAAGCTACTCAAACAATGATGCCGCCTGCCCGATCGATCATCACATGCTCATCGCCCTCGCCGCACCACGCGCCATCTACATCGCCAGCGCCGTCGAGGACACCTGGGCCGATCCCAAAGGCGAGTTCCTCTCCGGCCTTCATGCTGAGCCAGCGTATACCTTGTTCGGCAAAAAAGGCTATGGCATCAGCGAGCAGCCCGCGATTGATTCACCCGTGGGAGATAGCATCGCCTACCACGTCCGCACCGGAAAGCATGACGTTACCAGCTACGACTGGGAGCAGTATTTGAAGTTCGCCAAGAAGCACCTCAAGTAACTCACTTCACTTCCTTCGCTGGCTGATCGCCGAACTGGATCGTCGCCACTTTCGCCTCTGCGCTGACATTGAAAGCAAGCCAGTGGCCGGCCAGTGCGTGAGATGGAAAGCCGCAAGCCAGAGCAAACTCACCCGCCTCATCCGGCGCGAAGCTGAACTCCGACTTGCCCATCGTCTGCCCCATCAGATGCTTCGGCGTGGCTCCACCGGTGAAGTAGGGCTCTGGTATTTGCAGCTTCTTTGTATCAGACTTTTCACAGATGATTGCACTGTGCGGGATCGGACTCGGATTGATGAACGTCACATCCACCTTCCAGCCCACTGGCACCGTCAGCACCGCCTTACCGTGCGAGTAACCATTGAAGTTCATGCCATAGTTGGCCGCATTAAAAGTCGCCACCAGCACGATCTTCACACTGCTCGGAACTGCGCCAGGGCGGAGCAGATCTTCCGCCGTAATACCCGCATACAGCTCCTTTTTCAGCCCTGGAATTTCCACCGTATGATCATGCCCCGGCGGCAGCGTTTGAGCAGACAAAGTCAGAGTAGAGACAAACAAGAAACAAAGGGTGGGGTGGAGCATGGTGAGCGAAAAGTGGCGGTGGTCGGAAGCAGATCAACGTGAAAAGCTACCGAGAAATTTCTCTGACCTCCACGACTGGAACGAGTTCTGCGGCGTGTGCGGCTTCAACGACCTTTCTTTTTTTCCTCGGCCAGAATAGCAGCCTTCTCGGCGGCGAGCTTGGCAGAGGAGGCGGCCTGTCGTGCTCTGAGTTTAGCTTCATGTTCGGCGACGACCAGGGCATAGGCTGCGGCGCGGCGTGCCTTCGCGGCTTCTACCTCTTGGTTGGACTTCTGGCGTTCGGCGGCTTGAGCAGACTTGGCAGCGGCAAGCTCGGCGGCTTGTTTTTCTTTCTCCATCCGAGCCGCTTCCTTTTCTGCAAGTTGCTTGGCCTTGAGTTCGGCGGCAGCAGTCTTGATGGCCTCGAGTTCGAGCAACGCTTGTGCCTTAGCAGCAGCGGCGGTTTCTTTGGCAGCCTCACGCTCAGCTTGGGCTTGGGCCTTTGCTGCGGCTTTCTCAGCATCAGCCTGTTCCTTGACCACCCGCGCGGCCTCTTTTTCAGCGAGTGCCTGGGCTTTGGCTGCGGCAGCAGCGATCTTGGCGGCTTCCTTTTCAACCTCCGCTTGGGCCTTAGCAGCAGCCTTCTCAGCATCCGCTTGTTCCTTGGCGAGGCGCGCGGCTTCCTTCTCCGCGAGAGCTTGGGCTTTAGCTTCGGCATCGGCCTGTTGTTTAGCGAGACGCGCGGTTTCCTTATCAGCGAGAGCTTGGGCCTTGGCTTCAGCAGCAGCGATCTTGGCAGCTTCCAGTTCAGCGATAGCTTGAGCTTTGGCCGCCGCTTTATCGGCGTCCGCTTGTTCTTTGGCGAGACGTGCGGCTTCTTTTTCCGCGAGCACTTGTGCCTTGGCCTTAGCGGCATCGGCGAGTTGCTTGGCCTTGAGTAAAACGGCAGCGGCTTTCAGAGCTTCGAGTTCGATCAAAGCCTGGGCTTTAGCGGCAGCGGCTGCTTCTTTGGCGGCTTCACGCTCGGCATCTGCTTTGGCTTTGGCTGCCTCTTTATTGGCAAGCGCCTGTGCCTTGGCCTCAGTAGCAGCTATTTTGGCGGCTTCCTTTTCGGCGAGCGCCTGTGCCTTGGCCACTTCCTTCTCAGCAGCCGCTTGTTCTTTAGCGAGAAGCAAAGCGGCCTTTTCAGCGAGTTCTGCACTGACTTTGGCCTGGATGGCGGCTGTGAGCTGTGCAGCGCAGTCGATCAACTGCTGGCCGAGTTCAGCCGTGAGGGCGCTCAATGCTGGAACGGACTCATCAAGCACCTGCGGCTGTATTTCCAGCCCCTGGAGTTTCTGAGCAGTGTCGGCAAGGAGAGAGAGGAATTTAGGATCGAGCTTGGTGGTCATTTCGGTAATCTGGAAAAGGACAGGCATGAATGGTCACAGATACCCTCCTGTAAAGCCGAGATCCAAAAACGGATACGCGAGCAACAGATCTGACGCGCCAAAAGGATGATAACATGTGTGAGGAGGACAAGGATTGACCGAGAGTAAAAGCGCATCATGAATTGACATGTCTGTTGCGTGACGATGTGATGTGGCTGCGTTAAAGGCATCTCACATTATGAACCGCCGATCCTTTTTCCAATCCACAGCCGTCCTTGCTGCGGGCGCTGCATTTGCCCCCTCAAATGGCCTCGCTGCTGCGGTCAGCATTGCCAAAGAGGCGGCAGATCCTGCCTACAAAATCAAGAATAGCGGAATCAAGCACACCCTCATGGGCTGGTGCTGGAAACCGATGGATACTTTGGTTTTGGCGCAGTATGCGAAGGATATCGGCCTGGTGGGGATCGAGGGCATTGATCGGAAGTATTACCCAGATGTGATGAAGCTCGGGCTTGGCATCTCACTGGTCAGTGGCCATGGGTTTTCAAATGGACCATGCAATCCCAAATTCCGCGATGAAGTGATCGCCAAACTTACTGAGGGAATCAATGTCGCTGCTGATGTGGGGGCGAAGAAAGTCATCACCTTCACTGGCATGAAATTTGAGGGAATGGACCGCGATCAGGCGATCAAAGACTGCCTAGACACATGGAAGGCGGTGCTGCCACATGCCGAGAAGAAAGGCATCACGCTGGTGCTGGAGCATCTCAATTCACGCGACAGCAGTCACCCGATGAAAGGGCACCCTGGTTACTTCGGTGATGATGTGGATTTTTGTGTGGATCTGATCAAGCAGATCGGCTCACCGAACTTCAAACTGCTCTTCGACATTTATCATGTGAGCATCATGAATGGCGATGTGATCCGCCGGATGCGTCTGCACAAAGAATACATCGGTCATCTGCATACAGCGGGCAATCCAGGCCGCTGCGAGTTGGATGAGCATCAGGAGATCAATTACCCAGCAGTAATGCAGGCAGCGCTGGAGATTGGCTACCACGACTATGTGGCGCATGAGTTTATACCAACTTGGCATGACCCCATCTTGGCGCTGCGGCACGCCGCGATGGTGTGTGATGTGTGAGTGTGCCCTGCCCCTTGCACACTGGGAGCTTTGCGCGAAACTGCGAGGTGCCAGATACTGACCTCAATAAACCCATCGCCCGCTTTGAAGACTTGCGTGGCATTCTTCGCTATGTGCCGCAGTTCCGGCAGCGTGTTTTTGTGATTGCCATTGATGGGGCGCTCCTGCATCAGCCTGGTTTTCCCAGCCTGCTTCAAGATGTCGCCGTGCTGCAATCGCTGAACATTGAGGTGGTTCTTGTCTTTGGCGCGCGCGCACAGATCCGGATACTGGCAGAAAAGCGTGGCGTGACTTTGAGCAGTGATGACGGAATGGGACGGACCGATGCAGCGACCTTGGAGATTGCCATTGAAGCGATCACCAGGCAATCGAGTGAACTCATGGCCGATCTGACAGCGCTCGAATTACCCGTAGTTATTTCTAACGCACTCGCGGTTCATCCGGCGGGAGTGATTGATGGTGCTGATCTTGAGTTTACCGGGCGGATTGAGCGTGTGGACGATGAGACTTTGGCCGTGCTTTTAAAAGCGGATATCATTCCTGTGCTGCCGCCGCTTGGCTATGACAGTCGCGGCACAACACTGCGGCTGAACTCCGATGCTGTGGCCATCGAGGTGGCTCTGGCGCTGCGTGCGGCAAAAGTCATCTTTGTCTCCGAAGCCGGTCTGACGAATACTGATGGCAGTCGTCTAGCACAGCTCTCCGTGGCTGATGCCCGTGAAATCTACAAGCGCAAGGAGGCCCGGCACGACGTGAATCTTCTGTCAAAGCTGCGCTACGGTGCCCTGGCCTGCCAGGAAGGCGTGCCGCGTGTGCATATTGTCGATGGTAGTCAGGACGAGGCTTTACTTGCTGAGCTTTTCAGCAACGAAGGCGTCGGCACGATGATCCACGCCGATGACTACCAGCAAATCCGTAAAGCACGTTCTTCGGATGTGCCGGCCCTGCTTTCTATCATGCGGCAGTCGATGGATGAGGCAGCCTTAGTGCCCAGAACGCGTGAGCAGATCCAGGCTCGGATCAAAGATTTTTTCGTACTCGAAACTGACGGCAACCCCATCGGCTGCGGGGCTGTGCATACCTATGATGAAGACGGCGGCAAGATCGCCGAGTTGGCCTGCCTCTTTGTCCGGCGCAGTCATAAAAACCGGGGGCACGGGCAGCGGCTCGTGGCGTATGCCGAAGACATAGCCAGACAGCGGGGCAGTGATGTTCTCGTCGCCCTTAGCACGCAGGCCTTTCGTTTCTTTGAGGAAAAGATGGGCTTCCAGGTCGCTGACACTTCGGCTCTGCCTGCTGCACGGCGTGAGAAATACGACCGCAGTGGGCGGAACTCGAAGGTGCTGATCAAGACACTGAAGTAAGAGCGTTTTCATCTCACATGAACTACCCGATTCTTCTGCTCATCGGCCTGCTTTCCACAGCCGCCTCTGCTGCTGGTCCGGCACCTGAGATCATCTCACCTCAGGTTAAATCCAGTGTCGAGAAGGCCACTGCCTGGCTTTTGAAGCAGCAGCAGCCCTCGGGTTATTTCTCGGAGCAAAAAACGAATCAAAGCCCTCGGCGTGGAGACGTGCCGAGCCATAGCGCTGCCATGACGGCGCTGTCGATCATGGGACTGGCTTCTGTGGGACATCTCCCTGGCAATCCAACACCTGAAGGCGCGGCTGCTGAACGCGCACTGAAATTCATCGTAGATA
>CAMAQH010000064.1 GCA_945860295.1 Prosthecobacter debontii | reverse complement strand
GCTGCCAGGGCTGCCAGCCGAAGCCAACATGCTGCTGAGTGGATGACAAACGTCGTCCCAACACCTCACACCGCATCCAAACCCCCAAGCCGCCACTTGGGCTCCGACCAGCCATGCCTTTTGATGCCTTCCATTCACGCTTTTAGGCTAAAAAATCAAACAACATGAGCACTCTAACCACCTGGCATCCCCAGCGTGACCTCGGCAATCTGGAGCACCTTCTCGACCGGTTGTTCGGACTACCGATTCCTTCCCGAAACGGCAAAAAAGAAGCCATGACCGTCGCCCAATGGACGCCGCTCGTGGACATCAGAGAAGACGCCAAAGAATACCTCGTCAAAGCCGAGCTGCCCGAGCTGAAGAAGGAAGAAGTTAAAGTCAGCGTCGAAAACGGCGAGCTAACTATTTCAGGCGAGCGCAAGCTCGAGAAGAAGGAGAAGGGCAAGAAGTCCCGCCGCACCGAGCGCTCTTATGGCAGCTTCTTGCACAGCTTCACCCTGCCAGAAACCGTCAGCGGCGACAAGGTCAGTGCCGACTACAAAGACGGTGTGCTCACCGTGCATATGCTCAAGGACGAAAAAGCCAAGCCGAAGACCACCGAGGTCAAGGTGCAGTAGGCCGCGAGATGATTGAATGATGGGGCCAGGGGGCGCAGGCGGCTGGGTTCGAGGGCAGAGCGCGTGGTGCGGCACGCTGCGTGTCCCGTGCTCGTAGTCCGCTAACAGGCACCGCTTTTTCAAATCAACAAGCAACCAACCCGATCCTCACTATGCAAATTATGCTCGCCAGAGTCAATGGAGCCAGCCTGCAAGGTCTGCATGTGGTGGACACTGCCGCCGTCGGCATGATCGCGGACAGACGCAAAATGAACTTTGAACGTCAGGCTGCCATTGCCGCTGAAGGTGCCAAAGAAGTCCTTGTGCGCTGGTTGGCGCAGGCCGGAGCGCCAGCCAGTTGCCAGAGCACCATTGTTGTAGGAGCGCCGTTGCATGAGATTCTTGAACAAGTCAAAACCCCGAAACCGGATTTGGTCGTGGCCGGGATCACCGGTGCGGGAGAATCAAAAGCCGGGACCGGATCGCTAGCGCACCGACTGGCACGCAAAGTCCCCACCAAGGCACTGCTGGAAAGGGCAAACCATTCGAATCAGTTTCGGAAGATCATCGCCTGCATTAATTTCTCCGAGACCTCGTGCGAGGTCGCCACGCAGGCCCATCGTATCGCCATTCAGGATGGTGGCAGCGTGGACGCGGTGCTTGCAGAAACCAAGAAGTGCCTCGCCGATCTGATCATTCTTGGCTCGCATCACCACAGCCCGATCTATGACCTGCTCGTCGGCAGCTTCACGAGCGATTTTTTAAACACGCTCATTGCCCGGTGCTGGTGGTCCCAAGCGACGAGGATGCATCGGAGCAGCGGTGACCGCTCATGGGTATGACCACCGTCCGTCCATTCGCGGCCTCGTCGCCAGAGCTACGGCTGCGGCAGGTCTTGCTGTCGATCTCGCGGCAGGCGGAACGCGATCTGATACTGTTGTCGTCGCATGATCCTCACGAGCGCATCCACGCATTGCGTGTGCGCATGAAGAAACTGCGTGCCATACTGCGGCTCATCGCGCCGAGTTTGGCGCCGGCCACGTTCAAGGCCATCCAGCGCATCATGCGCGCACTCAAGCAGGCTTTTGCCACGCATCGCGATCAGCATGTGCTCAATGCGCTGCTTGCTGAACTCAGTGATGGCGACGTCGCCTGCCACAAGGAATGCAGCGCTACTGGGAATGGCAATGGTCCCGATGGACTGCCGGGACCGGCACAGCTTCGCAGGGTGAAAGCCACTGCCCATGCGCTCACCCGACGGCTAGAGACCATGACGCTGCGCCCGCTGGCCTGGGATGACATCGCCGAGGCTTATGCACGCCGTTATGCGAAGGGGCGGCAGTGGCTCCAGCGCTGCGAGCGCAAGCCGTCGTCGGCTCGCTTGCATCGCTGGCGCTCGCCGGTGAAGGATCATTACTTTCAGGCGCTCCTCGTACTGCGTGATCGGCATCATCTCAAGGCCTCGCGCAAGCTCGGCAGTTTGCTCGGCCAGATCCATGACCTCGCCATGCTGCGCGAGCATTACACCTGTGGCTCTTCCGACCGCCTTGAGCGCGCCATTCGCCGCCAGATGAAGAACCTGCGTGCCCGCATCTACCGCAAGGCCCGGAGTCTATTTGTGCTGACACCCGGAAAGACCGCGCGTCAGATGCGTGCCGCGCATTAAAATGGGCGACATCCCCCATCTCATGGGCGCACAAGATCGGAGTCAAGGAGGCCATCGAACGCTGAGCAGTCCCGCTCATAGCATGGCAGGATCAGCCTGTTTCAGCCGCGCTCGCTGTCGGTGGTGAAACCCGAAGTGAATTGAAAATCCAATCTCCAAAAGACTTACCACCATGCTACCCATCACCCTCGCTTTCTATGACACCAAACCTTACGACCGTGAGTATTTCGACCTTGCGGCAATGGGCTTGGAAGTGGTGCTGCGGCATCATGAGTTTCGGCTGACGGCGGATACGGCCAGCTCTGCCGATGGAGCGACAGCGGTGTGCGTGTTCGTGAATGACTGTTTGAGTCGTGATTGCTTGACGAAGCTGTCCGGGGCCGGTGTGAAGCTGGTGGCTCTGCGCAGTGCGGGCTTTAACAATGTGGATCGTGCTGCTGCGGCGGAGTTGGACCTTCTGGTGGTGCGGGTGCCGGCCTATTCGCCTCACGCGGTCGCGGAGCACTCCGTGGCACTGCTGCTGGCACTGAATCGGAAGATTCACCGCGCCTACAATCGAGTGCGTGAACAAAACTATTCGCTCGGCGGGCTCGTGGGTTTTGATCTGCACGGTAAGACGGTGGGCATCATCGGCACCGGCAAGATCGGACGAGTCACGGCGCAGATTTATCGAGGCTTTGGCTGCCGTGTCATCGCGCATGATCCGCAGCCGAAGCTCGAATGGGCGGCGGAGCACGGCATCAATTACACAAGCGTAGAATCCCTGCTGACGGAGAGTGATGTGGTCAGCCTGCATCTGCCGCTCACACCGGAGACGCATTACCTGCTGAATGTGGCCACCATCGCGCTGATGAAGCCCGGGGCCTATCTGGTGAACACCAGTCGTGGTAAGCTGGTGGAAACCGCAGCGGTGATCGAGGCGCTCAAGTCCGGCCATCTCGGCGGTGTGGCGCTAGATGTGTATGAAGAGGAGGAAGGCATCTTCTTTGAAGATCTCTCCGGCGAGGTGCTTCAAGACGATGACTTGGCCCGACTCACGACCTTTCCCAATGTGCTCATCACCGCGCATCAGGCTTTCCTAACGCATGAAGCGCTCACGGAAATCGCCCGTGTGACCCTCGATAGCATCGTGCGCTTTCGCGATGGCTTGCCGCAAGTCGCAGAGCGCGTCGTTAAGTGAACCAGATTTTGCAAGCATCCCACCCCTCATGAACACATCCCCAACCGCGCCCTTCATCAAATGGTTCGCCGATATCACCATCGACGATGTGCCAATGGTCGGTGGCAAGAATGCCTCCCTCGGTGAGATGGTGCGCGAACTCACTGCCAAGGGCGTGAAGGTGCCTGATGGATTCGCCATCACGGCGGATGCTTTCCGGCATTTCATTCGCGTGGCCGGCATTGATGAGAGTATCCGCGCCACGCTCGCCGACCTCGACACGCGCAACATGGTGAACCTCAGCACGCGCGGTCAGTCGGTGCGTCAGGCTATTCTCAATGCCACGTTGCCTGTCGATTTGCAGGAGCTGATCACGACCGCGTATCGCGAGCTACAAGGCAGCAGCACAGCACCATTGGATGTCGCAGTGCGTTCCTCCGCCACGGCCGAAGACTTGCCTGATGCGAGCTTTGCCGGACAGCAGGAGACCTATCTGAATGTCCACGGCACCGCAGCGCTGCTGGAGACGTGCAAGCGCTGTTTTGCCTCACTCTTCACCGACCGGGCCATCAGCTACCGCGTGGACAAAGGTTTCGATCATTTCAAGGTCGCGCTCAGCATTGGTGTGCAGCGGATGGTTCGCTCCGATCTCGCCTGCTCGGGTGTCATGTTCACCATCGATACCGAAACGGGCTTCCGCGATGCGGTGATGATCAGCGCCGCTTATGGCCTTGGCGAAAACGTGGTGCAGGGCTCCGTCACGCCGGATGAGTTTCTGGTTTTCAAACCCACACTGAAGACGGGACATCGGCCTGTGTTGCAAAAGACGGTGGGCAGCAAGGGGTTCAAACTCGTCTATGATTCCGGTGGCGGAAAGATGGTGAAAAACATCCCCGTGGCACCTGCGGATCGCGCCAAACTCGCGCTCACCGACGACGAAGTGCTCGAACTCGCCCGCTGGGCCTGCATCGTTGAAGATCACTTCTCGGCTAAGCGCGGCCAGCACGCGCCGATGGATATGGAATGGGCCAAGGACGGCATCACCAGCGAGTTGTTTATCGTGCAGGCTCGGCCTGAGACGGTGCAGTCGCGCAAGGATCTCGACGTGCTCGAATCCTATGTTTTAAGAAAGCGCAGCACCGTGCTGACGAGCGGGCGCAGCGTCGGTGCAAAGATCGCTACGGGACGAGTGCGTGTGATCAAGATCGCCGAGTTCATCGGCCAGTTTCAGGAGGGCGAAGTGCTCGTCACTGACAAGACCGATCCCGACTGGCAGCCGATCATGAAGAAGGCTGCGGGCATCATCACCAATCGCGGTGGGCGCACCTGTCATGCCGCCATTGTTAGTCGCGAACTCGGCGTGCCAGCCATCGTCGGCACCGAGCACGGCACCGAGGCACTGAAGGACGGTCAGATGGTCACCGTAAGCTGCGCGGAGGGCGACACCGGCTTTGTTTATGAAGGAGAGTTGCCCTTTGAAGTGCAGCGCACGGACTTGAAGTCCCTCTCCAAGCCGCGCACGAAGGTGATGATGAATCTCGCCAATCCCGAGGAGGCATTCGCGCTCTCCTTCATCCCGAATGATGGCGTGGGCCTCGCGCGGATGGAGTTCATCATCAGCACCTATATCAAGATCCATCCGCTCGCGTTGATCAACTTCGCGCAGCTCGCCGATGCCGCTGCCAAGGCAGAGATCGAAAAGCTCACCGCTGGCTACACCGACAAGCCGCAGTTCTTCGTCGATAAACTCGCGCAAGGCGTCGCCATGATCGCCGCCGCGTTTTACCCGAAGGATGTCATTCTGCGACTCAGCGACTTTAAAACGAACGAGTATGCCAATCTGATCGGCGGCAAGGCTTACGAGCCAGCGGAGGAGAATCCGATGTTAGGCTTTCGTGGTGCGAGTCGCTACTATCACCCGCGTTATCAGGCTGGCTTCGAGCTTGAGTGCCGCGCCGTAAAAAAGGTGCGCGATGAGATGGGCCTCACCAATTTAAAGCTCATGATCCCCTTCTGCCGCACGCTCGATGAAGGCCGTAAGGTGCAGGCCGAGATGGAAAAACATGGCCTCAAGCGCGGACAGGACGGGCTGGAGATTTACGTCATGTGCGAGATCCCCAGCAACGTCATCCTCGCCGAGGAGTTCGCCGAACTCTTCGACGGCTTCAGCATCGGCTCAAACGACCTCACCCAACTCATCCTCGGCGTGGATCGCGACAGCGAAATCGTCGCGCCCATCTTTGATGAACGAAACGCAGCGGTGAAGAAGATGATCGCCCAAGTCATCGCCACCTGCCGAGCCAAAGGTCGCAAAATCGGCATCTGCGGCCAGGCCCCGAGTGATTACCCCGAGTTCGCCCAGTTCCTCGTCGAGCAAGGCATCGACAGCATCTCCCTCACCCCCGACACCGTGCTCAAAGCCCGCCTCGCCATTTTGGAAAAGGAGAAGTCCCTACACCCCTTCGACACAACCAACGACAGCGCACCACAACTATGAATAAGATCCTTGTTTGGGACATCCCCGCCCGCCTGTTTCACTAGGCCTTCGCCGCCTCACTCACCGCTGCCATTGGCATCGGCTTCCTGGTGGATGATGAACAGCCGCTTTTCCAACTGCACATGATCTTTGGCATCATCGCAATGTTCTTGCTCGTGGTGCGGATCGTGATGGGGTTGGTGGGATCACGTTACTCGCGGTTCTCCAGCTATCCCGTTCATCCTCGTGAGCTCATGGGCTCACCTTGAAGCGACGAGTCGAGGATGATCTTCTTCCCGGTGATCTCGGTATAAAAGGGCACGATGGCCAAGATGGGCGCGTTTGGAAAATTGACCTTGATCGTGGCGCTGTCACTGACCGCTGCTTTCACCGGTTCAACAGCGTGAACCAAGGAGAAAACCCCACCAAGAAAGGCCCAGAAGACGACCCCAAGGAGAGGACGGCAGTGGGTTTGTGAAGTTTGAGGTGACGCATACAAAGGCAATTAAAATATTAGTAGTTATTAAATTTCAACCTTCGTTGGGCTGCAGCTGCTCTGGCGCGTGGACAGAATGGATTCTGGTCTGGATAAGATCGCCCAGAACTGGTGACTAATAAATTACCACCCCATAGGCTGCGACCAGGCCTTTTGGACGTGGTCGGGCTGCGGCGGGTTCGCCATCGGTTGGTCGGAGATGACGATGGCTCGGACGTAGAGTTCGTCGCCGGTCAGAGTGTAGCTTGGTTCTAGGCTGTCGCTGCTGGCGAGCAGCTTACCGATGTCGGCCCCGTGCTGGAGGCGTTTTGGCCGTGGGTCGGCGGCGGGGGCATCGACCTCTTTCACGGCGCGGTCGTAGTTTTTCAGCGTGCCGCGGAACTCGGTGCGGTATTTGACACCGGGCTGGCCTTGGATCTTGAGTCGTACCGTGCGGGTGGTTTTGTCAAAAGACACGTCATTGAGCGAGACGCCGGTGGAGGCGTAGAAATCCCCGCGCTGCATGGCTTCGACGAGGGTGTTGGCATCAAGTTTAACCGCGTGGACCATGACCCAGCCGCGACCAGGCGTGGTCGCGCCGCCGTGGTAGTTGTGACTGTCGTCGGTGCCGACGCCTAAGAGCGGCGGCTGTTTTAGTTCGGCAATGCGTATGCTGTTGGCGATGTCCCAGATGCGTTCGTGCTGGGAGTCCGCGCGGGCGGGATCGCCTCCGTAGTAGATGCCGGGATGGCCGTTGTAGATCTCGAAAAAACGGTCCTCGATGACATGCGCCAAGTCATCGGCGGTGAGTGCCCATTTGAAGTTGGGATGATTGATATGAGCCAGAATCGGGCGGCCAGTTTTGACGGCTTGCTCGGCGATCATCTGGAGATTCGCACGCATGGTCTCGCGGATGGTCTGCAGATCCTTCTTTGGCTGGATTGCCTCGGTGAGATTGACTGCGTTGATGTGGATCGGTGCTTTGCCAAATCCAGCGCTGACCTCTTCCGCCTGCACGAGCAGGTATTTGCCGGGCTCTTCGAGCTTCTTGCGATACTCCTCCAGGGTCTTTAGGCGCACTTCGAGTTCGCCTTTGGCATTCGTGCGTGTCTGCACCCAGTTGGCACCGAACTTCTTCGTGTATTTATCCAGTACCTTGGGTCCGAGGGCGATCTTCTTTTTCTCCACACTGGCTTCTGTGACCCACTTCTCTCCGGCATTGAGCGTGTTGTGATCGGACATGCAGAGGAAGTCGTATCCCTTGTCCTTATACCAAGCCGAAATCATGTCAGGGAAGTCATTGCCATCACTCCAAAGTGAGTGCGTGTGCGTGTTGCCTTTGAACCATTTCAGGTCTTCGGCGGTGAGCAGGGAAGGGAGGGCGAGGGCGGCTAGCAGGCAGAATCTCATGGTGGTTCTCCTTGAACGCTACGCATTGCCAAGAACAATCACGGAACCCCATGCTGGATCGTCTCGACACTGCCCTCACCAACACCCGCGCTCATTTGCTTTCACTCCGAAATGCTGATGGCCATTGGTCGGGCGAGCTATCGAGCAGTGCGCTGAGCACAGCCACGGCCATCGTGGCGTTGCATGGGGTGGATGCAGAGAAACACGCGACTTTGATCGAAGCTGGCACGCACTGGCTAGTGGCGAATCAAAATACCGACGGCGGCTGGGGCGACACGACGATCAGCAAGAGCAACCTTTCGACGACGCTACTGTGCTGGAGCACGCTGAGTCTGGTCGGGAGGCGATGCGTCTCTTCCGAAGCCTGGATCGTGAAGCAAGTCGGCTCGCTCGATCCCGATGCCATCGCCCGCGCGGTGATCACCCGCTACGGCAAGGACAAGACCTTCTCCGTGCCGATTCTAATGCTCTGCACCATTGGTGGCACGCTTGGCGAGAATGCCTGGAAGCGTGTGCTGCCGTTACCTTTTGAACTGGCGGCGATGCCACGCAGTTGGTTCGGCGCGATTGGGCTTCCGGTGGTGAGTTATGCGCTGCCAGCACTGATCGCGATTGGCTACACACGTTTTAAAAATGCACCGCCTGCCTGGTGGAATCCTCTACGCTGGCTGCGAGCTTTACTGTGGGCACGCATCTCGCCGATGCTGAAGACTCTGCAACCGAGCAGCGGCGGCTATCTCGAAGCCACACCGCTAACTAGCTTTGTGACCATGGCTCTCGCAGCGGCCGGTGAGAAAGAGCATCGATGCATTCCTGGAGCAGTCGCCTTTCTCACCCGCTCAATGCGCCCCGATGGAAGCTGGCCCATCGACACGAATCTCGCCACCTGGGGCACCACACTTGCGGCGAAGGCGCTCGGTGAGATGGAGCCCGCGACTCGTGACTGGCTCCTGCGGCAGCAATACCAGGACGTGCATCCTTTTACCAATGCCGCACTTGGCGGCTGGGCATGGACTGATCTGCCCGGCGGTGTGCCTGATGCTGATGACACGGCTGGGGCGTTGATTGCTCTGAGTTCGCAGGCAAGAAACTTGCCCATCAAGAGCTGCATTCCAGCAGGCATCACATGGCTGCTCGATCTGCAAAATCGTGACGGAGGCATGCCCACTTTCTGTCGTGGCTGGGGAACGCTGCCGTTTGATCGAAGTTCACCAGAACTCACGGCTCACGCCTTGCTCGCGTGGTGGCTTTGGCAGTCAAAGGGACTTCAAAATCGCATCGTGGATGCAACACTACATGCCTTGGATTACCTGCGGAAAACGCAGCTTGCGAATGGTTCGTGGATTCCTCTTTGGTTCGGCAATGAGCATGTGAAAGACGAAGAGAACCCGGTCTATGGAACCGCTACGGTGGTGGGCTATCTCAGCGGCACGCCTGATCTGGCGGTTCAAGCTGCCGACATGATCCAGCGTGGCACAGATTTCCTGCTCGCTGCTCAAAAAGCGGATGGCAGCTTTGGGGGAGACAGCAGCGCTCCTTCATCCATTGAGGAAACTGCGGTGGCTGTGCATTCCTTGCTTATTCAAGGCCGGCGGGCAAGGGTTCCCGCGCTACGGGGAATTGAGTGGCTGCTGGATGCTACGCGCGATGGTACTCATTTCCCCACGGCACCTATCGGACTGTACTTTGCACGGCTGTGGTATCATGAGCGCCTTTATCCTGTGATCTGGATGCTGCAGGCGCTGCGTAGTGCTCGTGAAAGCACGCCAGATCGCTGATCTCTATGGAGCCGGGCTCCACACTTCCATCGCCAGACTTGCGGCACCTAGGGCACCTGCATCATCGCCGAGAGCTGAGGGCACGATCTTGATCTTCATGTCTGGTAGTTGCGGCGGCAGGGTGCTCACGGCGTTTTCAATGTCGGCGCAGAAACGCGGGCCGAGCACCGTCAGAGGTCCATGCAGAAAAAACACCTCTGGGTCCACCAAGAGCTGCACGCTGCGGATCACCCGCGCGTAATCGAGTACGGTGCTTTTCCATTCAGCAGAAGCCGGATCAGCCACCTGCTCTAGAGCAGACCGTAGGTCCTGCGGCAGCGGAACCTCGGGTGAAAGGCGCGCCATGCGTCGATAAATGGCGGTGGCAGAAAGTGTGTCATGCAGTGCGCGATCACCCTCCGGCTGCGGCCACGACCACAGGCCGATCTCACCCGCCACCTCATGCGCGCCATGCATCAGCTCACCATCATGCATGATGCTCAAGCCAAAACCGCTACGTGGACCGAGGATGACATAGTTTCGCAGATCGCGTCCACCGCCGAACCATCGTTCTGCTAAAGCAATCACACGAAGGTTATTCTCCAGAGTGACGGTGGTCTTGAAATGTTGCTGGAGAAGCTCTGCCACAGGCACATTCTTCCATTGCTTGATGAAGGAAAAATAGCGGCCTTTACCACTCTTTCTATCCACTAGTCCAGGAACTCCCACACCGATGCCTAAAAGCGGCGTCTTCTGTTCTGCGATCAGTTTTCCCATCACCTCTGCCAAAGCACGAAGAGTCGTCGGCGTGTCCGGCTGCTCAGGCAGCGTACAAATGGCACTGGCTTGTTTTTTGCCTGCAAAGTCCACACACACTGCCTGCACCCGTTGAGCATTGAATTCGATCCCTGCGAACCAGCCAGCTTTGCTCTGAAGTCCGAGCACCCGCTGGGGACGCCCAACAGAGGCTTTTTCTAGGCCCGTCTCTTCCACGTAACCTTGGGCGATCAACTGATCCACATGCAAGCAGAGTGTGGACGCAGAGGCTCCGATCGCCCTCGCCAATGTCGTCCGTGAAGTGGCATGACGGCTTCGCAAGTTAAGGATCGTCGAGCCGAGCATGGCTCGATGGTCGGAGGGTTGTTTTCGCATGGTTCTATTCTTGCGCAGAATTATAGGCACATGCCAATGGCTTTTTGTGGCTCGTGCGCAAATCACCTGATGCTTCGGCTTAGGCTGAAGCGGCTCTTCATTGGTAGGCGCATTAGTTTAGCATTCGCGAATGGAAGCAAGAATCTGCTGCGTATAGGGAGCTCTCATTTCAACCCATGCGCACACTTGTACTTACTACCTTGCTCGCTGCTCTTAGCTTTACGGCTCAAGCAGAACTCACACTGCCAGCCATCATCGGTGATCACATGGTTCTGCAACAGAAGCAGGCCAATCCGATCTGGGGTTGGGATATTCCAGGCACGGGCATCAGCGTTTCTTTTGCCGGCCAAACTAAGGACACAAAAACTGGCAGTGATGGTAAGTGGATGGTCAAACTTGATGCTTTGCCAGCCAACTCAAAACCTACCACGATGAGCATCAAAGGCACCAGCACCAAGGAACTGAAAAACGTGCTCGTGGGTGAAGTTTGGATCTGCTCTGGGCAGTCGAATATGCAGTGGAGCGTGCAAAGTTCATGGGATGCCGATCTTGAGATCGCTACCGCCAAGTTCCCAAACATCCGCCTCATCTCCGTGCCTCAGGTCGGCACGCAGGAGCCGCAGCAGGACTTCAAAGGCGCGTGGGCTGAGTGCTCGCCGCAGACTGTCGGTGGCTTTAGCGCTGTCGGTTACTTTTACGGGCGCGTGCTGCATCAGATGCTCGACGTACCTGTAGGTCTGATCAACAACGCCTGGGGCGGTAGCGCGGCGGAGGCCTGGGTGCGTCGCGATGTGCTGGAGAAAGACCCACGTTTTAAAACCCTTATGACAGCGACCACCGCAAATGAAGCTTTTCTTCAGTCCCCTGCAGCCAGGGCTAAGTTCGAAGCTGACAGCGCCAAATGGAAAATGCAGGCTGACGAAGCCAAAGCAGCAGGCAAGCCATTTACTGTCCGTGCACCTCAAGGGCCTGATGGCTGGCTGCGTGGCAATTCCCGTCCAGGCAACATTTATAATGGAGCGCTACTCCCTACCATTGGTTACGGAATCAAAGGCGCGATATGGTATCAGGGTGAAAGCAATGCAGGGCGTGCTTTTGAATATGCCAGTCTATTCCCGCTTATGATCACGCATTGGAGGGATGAATGGAAGCAGGGGGATTTTCCTTTCTACTGGGTGCAACTCGCCGACTACTTACCTGAACGCCCACAACCTGGAGATAGCAGCTGGGCTGAGCTACGTGAAAGCCAGACGAAGACACAGAGCGCCATCAAGAATGGTGGTCAGGCGGTCATCATCGATCTGGGTGAGGCGAATGATATTCATCCCAAAAATAAGCGAGACGTGGCCGAGCGCCTCGCCCGCCTTGCTCTGGTGAAGGACTATGGTTTCAAGCTCCCGTTCCGCAGTCCTGAGTTCAAGAATATCGAAATCAGCGGTGCCAAAGCTGTGGTCACGCTTGATACTTTTGGCGGCAGCCTGCGCACGGTTGATGTGAGCGATGTCAAAGGCTTCGCTATCTGCGGTGAAGACAAAAAATGGGTATGGGCCACCGGTAAGATTATTGGCAACGACAAGATCGAAGTTAGCGCTGATGGGATATCCAAGCCAGTGGCTGTGCGCTACGCCTGGTCTGACAATCCTATCTGCAACCTTTTCAGTAAAGATGGCCTGCCAGTGACACCCTTCCGCAGTGACAGCTTTGACATGATCACAAAGCCGAAACTGTAAACCTAAAAGCGTGAATGGAAGGCATCAAAAGGCATGGCTGGTCGGAGCCCAAGTGGCGGCTTGGGGGTTTGGATGCGGTGTGAGGTGTTGGGACGACGTTTGTCATCCACTCAGCAGCATGTTGGCTTCGGCTGGCAACCCTGGCAGCCACTTTCCCCCCAGCCAGCGACGCAATAATCGGGTCAAAAGCAGGGTCCATTTCTCTTCCCCACTCCATCGCTCCGTGATGAGCTTCATCTGGTGCATTTGCCTGCTGGTGCGGCCCACGAGCACGGTAATGATCTGGC
>CAMAQH010000063.1 GCA_945860295.1 Prosthecobacter debontii | reverse complement strand
CGACGCTTTCCTCAAAGCCTGGCAGGCTGCGTACTTGCTGCACAGCCTCGGGCACTTTTGCCTCGGGGAACGCCACGCGCTCACGGACCTCTACGGGCGTGGTGCGGTAGTTCAGGCCCAGGCAGACCAGTTGATTCTTGGGGGGCTCTAGGTCAGCCATGGGTCGTCATGAGCCAGAGGGAAATGAATGGAATGATAAAGCCGACGGCTGCTAGCCAGGCCGTCTGCCGAGGTGACAGCACCTGCCGCCATATGATGAGCCCGATCAGCGCGTAAAGCGCCCAAACGACCCATGCAAAGATGAGCTTGGGGTTGCTGATCGGTGTCTGAAGTTTGAAGGAAACAGCGAGGCTCAGGCTGAGTAGAACGAGGCCCAAAAAAACGAGTCTTTGGATGGCTTTCGCGAGTCCCTGAATCGGCGGGAGCTGATAAAACAAACCGCCGATGCGGTGCTGTTTCAGGAAGCGCTCTTGCAGCAGGTACATGACGCCTGTGATGCAGGCGAGAGCAAAGGCCGCATAGGCGATGAGGGCGAGTGCGGCATGCAGCTCGACATACGGGTCGATCTTGGCCTTCACCGCATAGGCTGGGAAGGCTCCTGAAACGGCAAAGGCAAGCGTCTGCATGGCCGTGACCAGTGGTGCGGTGAAGATGCCAAGCAGCGAGACGCGAAATGTCGTGCCGACGAGAAAGTAGAGCAGAACGACGCTCCAGGCGATGAAAACGAGGATGTCCGAAAGGCTCTTCATAGGGCACTGGCCGACTTCCTGACCGCGCAAATATACGGCTCCGGTTTGAAGGGTGAAGCCGATGAGCATGGCCACCCATTGATGGCTGGGCCGCCAGTGGCCGCTGCGCAGTGCGCGTATAGCTGGCACCACGCCAGCTAGAAAGGCGAAGGTGGAAAGCAGGAGCAATTGGCGGTCGAGAGGCATGGCTGAGGGCCGCGGAGTTTCGCGGGAAGGTACGCTTGTGGCAACAGGGACTTCGACACAAAACAGGCTCTCTCTTGCATCTGCCAGCTCTTGGTTGCATAGGCCGCAACGCGCGATCACATCGGTTGCATACTTTTCTCATGACACCTGACTGGCAAAACTGGCAACCCAGCATTCGTGCGACGCTAATGTTCATCGTCGATGAGACGGGCCAGCAGGTGCTGCTCATCCGTAAAAAGCGCGGGCTTGGTGCTGGCAAAATCAACGGCCCAGGCGGCAAGATGGATCCTGGCGAGACCTCGCTCGAATGTGCCGTGCGTGAGACTCAGGAGGAACTCGGCGTGACCGCGCTCGATGGCGTGAAGCACGGTGAGCTGTGGTTTCAATTCGTCGATGGCCTGGCCCTCTATGTGGATGTCTTCCGCGCCACCCGCTGGGAAGGCGAGGCGATTGAGACGCCGGAGGCTATCCCACTATGGACGCCGCTGAGCGCGCTACCTTTTGAAGAGATGTGGACAGATGACCGTCACTGGCTGGCAGAGGTCCTCATCGAAAAGAAAAACTTCATCGGGAAGTTTCTCTTCGATGACGACACGATGCTGACGACCGAGGTCGAGTGGCTGAGTTGAAAAACAAAAAGGCTGCCTGTGTAACAGACAGCCCTTTCAGGTTGGAAATCAGACAACGAGCCTGAAAAATTAAGCAGACATGGTGGTCGGCGGATTGTCGCCAGGTCCCTTTGGCAGGGTGAAGCGGAAGCGGATCTTACCACGCTTTGCAGTGGCGCGGGCCTTACGCTTGGTGCGCTCCGTTGGGTTTTCGTGGGCACGTAAACGGCGGACTTCTTCGGTGATACCTTCCATCTCGAGCTTGGTTTTTAGGCGCTTCAAAGCGCGGTCAACTGGCTCACCTTTGCGGATTTGGACTTCGGGCATACTATTTGAGAGAAATGGGTTTGAAAATCGGCGGCCATGATAGAAGATGCAGCCCATTCGTCAACCGGAAAGATTACAGGCTTAATGGCTCGATTCGGAATGATCCGGGGGTCTAGGCGGTTGCATCCCCCCTATTCTGCGCCCATCATCGCGGCCCTTTACCCTCCGCCCCTGTCGGATTTCTTTCCTGCCATGCTCTTCCAACTCGACTCCTTAAAAATTGAGGCACTCGCTGCCCTCGAATCCCTTTCTGACGAAGCTGCGTTGGAGGCTTTCCGCATCGATTATCTCGGTAAAAAAGGCAAGCTTACCGCCGTCAGCGCCGGGATGCGCGACGTGCCGGTGGACCTGAAGAAAGAGGTCGGAGCCAAGCTCAATGACGTGCGTGATGCCATCACTGGCGGACTGGCCTCACGGTTAGAGGCCCTGCAGGCGGCGAAAGATGCTGCGGCTGTGGCAGGCATCGACATCACGCTTCCTGGTCGTCCAGGGCAGGGGGCAGGCTCGCTGCACCCGCTTACCCAGATCCGCGATCTGGCTGTGCGCACGCTTCGCCGCATGGGTTTTACTTTGGCCGACGGCCCAGAAATCGAGACGGAATGGCATTGTTTTGATGCGCTGAACACGCCTGCCGATCACCCGGCACGCAATGAGAGCGACACTTTTTATATGCCCGATGGCAAGCTGCTGCGCACTCACACCTCGACCGTGCAGATCCGCACGATGGAGAGCGCGAAAGCTTTGCCTGTCCGCATCATTGCTCCTGGCGCGGCCTATCGCCGCGATGAGATCGACGCTACCCATCTCAGCGTTTTTAACCAAATCGAAGCGCTCTATGTGGATGTCGATGTCAGCCTCGCCGATCTGAAAGGCACACTGGAATTTTTCTTCCGCGAGGTCTTCGGCCCAAACACCGTCGTTCGCTTCCGTCCTCACTTCTTTCCCTTCACCGAACCCAGCTTCGAGATCGACGTGAAGCTCGAAGCCAAAGGCAAAGAAGCCCGATGGATCGAGATCGCCGGCTGCGGCATGGTCGATCCCGCTGTGTTTGCCGAGATCAGCAAGAAGCGAGGCGACTCTCTTTTCGACCCTGACAAAGTTACCGGCTTCGCCTTCGGCATGGGCCTCGATCGTCTCGCCATGATCATGCATGGCATTTCCGACATCCGTCATTTGATCGAAAACGACGTGCGTTTCCTTCAGCAGTTTTAAATCTCTTCTTTCTCATGCAAGTCTCTCTCAATTGGCTCCAAACCCACATCGATCTCGGCGGCTACAGCACGCCTCAGATCTCGGATATCCTCACTTTTGCCGGCATCGAAGTCGAAGGCATTGAGGAAAAAGGCCTGTCCACGGACAAGGTTGTCGTGGCGCAAATTCAGTCTTTTGAGCAGCACCCGAATGCTGACAAGCTCAGCGTCTGTCAGGTGGATGACGGCTCGGGTTCGCTCCGACAAATTGTCTGTGGAGCCAAGAACTTCAAAGCAGGTGACAAGGTGCCTCTCGCCCTTCCTGGTGCGTCTCTACCCGGCGGATTCGAGATCAAAGAAGGCAAGCTGCGCGGCATCGACTCCAATGGCATGATGTGCAGCGGCAAAGAACTCGGCATCGGCGTAGACACTGGTGGCCTGTGGATTCTCGACAGCGCATTACCAACTGGCAAACCTCTGAATCAGATCGTTGAATCCGACACGCTTTTCGATCTCGAAATTACCCCGAACCGCTCGGATCTCCTCAGCCATCTCGGCCTCGCTCGTGAGTTGGCTGCGCTGACTGGATTGCCCCTTAAAGGCCCCCGCGACCACGCCAAAGCCAGTTCCACGACCAAAATTGAAACCTCAAACTTGAAGCTCGAAGCGCAGGACGGCTGCCCCTTTTACACCGCCCGCGTGATCAAAGGTGTGAAGGTTGGCCCAAGTCCGGCCTGGCTAAAAGCACGGCTCGAAAGCATCGGTCTGCGCCCGATCAATAACATCGTGGACATCACCAACTATGTGATGATGGAGATGGGTCAGTCGCTTCATGCCTTCGATCTCGACAAACTCAGCGGCGGTATCGTGGTGCGCCGAGCTGTGGAGGGTGAGAAGATCCTTGCGCTTGATGGGATTGAACACGGCTTACTGACCGAAGATTTAGTCATTGCTGATTCAAAGCGTGCGCTGGCCATCGCCGGCGTTATGGGGGGTGAAGAAACGGGTGTCATTGAGGGCACCACAAACATCCTTTTGGAAAGCGCCTACTTCAGCCCATCTGGCGTTCGACGGACCTCGCGTCGACTGAATTTGCATTCGGATTCCAGCTACCGATTCGAGCGTGGCATCGACTCGCAACAAGTGCAGGGCGGCTCGGATCTCGCAGTGAAGTTGATTCTTGAGATCGCTGGCGGTTCTGCTGAAAACGAACTCAGCATTGCTGGTGAAGCCCCAATATTGGTGGGCACCGTCGACTTGGATGAAGTGCGTACGCATCGTTTGTTGGGTATTCCGACTCTGTCGGCAAATGATGCTCATGGCATTTTACAGAAGCTGGGGCTGATCAAGCAATCTGCCACCCCTGAGAAAAGCCTGTGGACCATTCCCAGCTATCGACTCGATCTTCAGCGCAGTGTCGATCTCGTCGAAGAGGTCGCGCGTGTGATTGGCCTGGATCGCGTGCCATCTAAATTCACCGCCACCTTTGCCTCAGGTGATGCCACGGATCGTCAATACGACCACGCCATGCAGCTTCGTCAGGCTCTTGCGAATCGTGGCTTCAATGAAGCCCAGACGCTGCGTCTCATCTCCACGCCGCAGATTGATGATGCTCTCGGTAATCCGCTCGGCGCTGCTGGGGCCGCTGCTTTGAAAAATCCACTTAGCGAAGATCACACCACACTGCGCCCCAGCCTCATCCCAGGCCTGATCGCTAGTGCGGCGTTAAACATTCGCCAAGGGGCTTCACGTTTACGCTTGTTCGAAGTCGGGCGCATCTTTTTGAAGCTGCCTAACGGTATGGTGCGTGAGGAAGAACGTCTCGCCATCCTGCTCAGCGGTCCAGTCTCGCCATCCTCGTGGCATGGTCGAGTCACGACTGCGGCTGATGTCTTTGATCTGCGCGGTGTGGTGGAGTCACTTCCGGGCGTCACCGCTTTGGAAACCAAGGTTCTCAAAGACAACGACACCTTCCTCCTGCACAGCGAATTCAAAATAGGCAACCGCGTTCTCGGCTGGATCGCCCAACTGCATCCAGCGCGTGCGCGTCGGATCGACGCCCGCCAGCCTGTGTATGTCGTCGAGCTTCTGCTCAGCGCCCTGCGCCAGGGCAGCACAGGCCCGGCGAAGTTCACCGACCTGCCGCGCTTCCCCGGCATGACACGAGATGTCGCTTTCGAGCTGCCTGCGGATGTGGCGGACGCCAAAGTCAGCGCCTTCTTCACCAGCGTGAAAGAGCCTCTGCTCATGAAGTCAGAACTCTTCGATATCTTTGCCGATCCAAGCGGCGCCAAGCTCCCTGCTGACCGCAAATCCACCGCCTGGACCCTCACCTACCGGGCTTCTGAGAGAACCCTCGAAACCGCTGAGGTCGAAGCTGCTCATGCTCGCATTCTTTCAGCTTTGCAGAAAGCGTTGCCCGTGACGGTGCGGTGATTGGTCGAGTTAATAATTTAGATCGAGTCAGGTCAATCTCGCTTCCACACGATCCAGCACTCGGGTGGACTGGCACTGCGATTGATCGGGCGAATGACCTGCACCTCACAGCCGCTCGGGGACAGTGCTGAGGCCCACTCGGTGATGGCACGCAACTCGTCCGCGCCGCCGCTATGGCCGGGATAAACAGCGAGGGTGAGCAGTCCGCCTGGAGCTAAAATTTCAACGGCTGATATGAGTGCGGTGATCGTAGTCTCGGTGCGTGTAATCACTGATTTATCTGAGCCTGGAAGATAACCAAGATTGAACATGATGCCGCTCAGTCGGCCATGAAAAGCCACGGGCACATGTGTGCTCATTGTCTCATGTCCAGCGTGGATCACTGTGGCATTATGTACGCCGGCTTCATCGAGCCGCCGCCTAGATTCCTGAACAGCCGCCGCCTGCACATCGAATGCCCACACACGTCCGGCTTCTCCGACGAGGCGGGCGAGAAACAGCGTGTCGTGGCCATTGCCTGCCGTGGCATCCACCACCGCATCTCCTGGCCGCAGGCGGTCCTGCATCATCAGTTGCGCCCAGCCTACCGCAGATGGTAGGCCGCCTGTAGAACTCGCTAGGTTGGCTTTGGGTAATGATTCGCTCATCACAGGGTCCTAATGCATCTCGTCCTGAGTTCAACTGCGTGAATGTTTAGATAGGCGAGTGACGTTGATTTTGCGATTGATCAACGCAAGCTAGTCGGCCCCATTCACAATTCGCCATGAAGTTTCCACTCCTCATCACCCTCCTCAGTTTTGTCACCTCAGCATTTTCCGCTGATGCGGTGAAACTCACTCGCATTTACGAAAAGCTGGAGACCAAGTGGCCCATCGCTGTCGTCATTCCGCCGGATGGCACGCAGCGCGAGTTCCTCGTTCTGCAACGTGGGCAGGTGCTCCTTTTGCCAAAGGACAGCAGCAGTGCTGAAGCCAAGACGTTTCTCGATTTGAGCCCACGCGGCATGGAGGCAGCGAACGGCAAATTTGAAGAAGGCATCAACGGTTTTGCATTCCATCCCAAGTTCAAAGACAACGGTCTCTTCTATGTGTGCTATACCCAGCAGAAGCCCAAGCGCCTAGTCATCTCAGAGATGAAAGCTGAGGGTAATAAGGCCAATGAAAAATCCGAGCGCGTGCTACTGGAGATTCCTCTGATCAATTGGAACCATCATGGCGGCAACATCCTCTTTGGTCCAGACGGCTATCTCTACATCGGCGTCGGCGACACCTCGAAGCGCAACGATGAAAAGCACATGGCCCAACTCAACGCCGTGATGGTCGGCAAGGTGCTCCGCATTGATGTAAACAGCCGCGAGTATCACGGCGCGTATGGCATTCCTGCTGACAATCCATTTGCTGATGGTGTGGATGCTTTGCCGCAAATCTACGCTTCCGGAATCCGCAATCCATGGGGCCTGCACTTCGACGATCAAGGTCACTTCTGGTTGGCTGATGTGGGTCAGGATCTCTGGGAGGAGATCAACTGGATAACCAAAGGTGGTAATTACGGCTGGAGCTTCCGTGAGGGTGCGCGCCAATTCCCTCTGCGCACCGACGCTGTGCCTGAAGGTGCAAAGCTGATCGATCCCATCTTTGAATACAATCATGGTGAAGGACTCAGCATCACCGGTGGCATCATCTACAAAGGCAAGTCGCTCCCGGAACTTGCTGGCAGCTACATCTATGGCGACTTCGTCATCGGCAAAGTCTGGGCGCTGCGAGTCAGTGGCGATGGCAAGGTTGAGAACAACACGCTACTTTACACCAGCTCGCAGACACCTGCGGACAACCCGAAAAAGAAGCCAAGTGTGTTGGTCAAGCCGACAGCCTTCTGTGCAAATGCCGCTGGTGAGATGCTCGTGCTCGATTGGAATGGCGCGATCTATCGGATCGATAAGTAACGCCTGTTCAGGGATGAGAGACTGGTTTGGCCTTCGGCTTCGGTGGTGGTGGCACATAGTCCACCGCCACAGGTTTGAAGTCCTTCAACTCTGGCAATGTCGTCTGCACGCCACCAGCAGGCACTTCGAGCTTCGCAGTCCAAATGATGGCGTTGAGGATGCAGCGTCGGAGGTCTTCATTTGTCCAGTTTTTGTAAAAGTGTGGCATCACGATGCCGAAGCCACGCCCGCCATCGGGGCGCTCGACACACCAAGCTACTGTTTCGCGCTTCGGTGCTTCCGGTGGCAGCATGGAGGTAGCGATGGCGGTGACGTTTGGTGCGAGCTTGTTCTCGCCTTTGCCGAAGTAGTTGTTGATGTACGGCTCATCATGCAGCGTGAACTCCTTCCAACCGCGTGCGATGGGATGCTGCGCTGCTGCTGGCGTGACGGTGGCGGCGTTGAAGATGCGCGCAAAAGACTCGTGATGCGGGCAGGAGCGATTGGCGAAGTAGCCACCGAGCCAGCGCAGCAGCGGATGATCGCCTTCCGGTGTGACATCCTCGCCCAGCAGTCCGGTGGCGTAATGCACGCAGACGATGCCGCAGCCGCGCTGCATCATCGCATCGAGGTCCGCGAGGTTCTGCGTAGGATTTGGAAAACGCCCGGCGGGAAAGGTGTCGCCAATGAACACGATGGTCGCTGCGGCATCACGCAGGGTCTTGTCCGGCCACGCTTCGACCACATCGGCCTTCATGCCGGGCAGGTTGATCATGTTTTCGACACAATTTTTTATCACTCGTCCATCTGCTGCGACCTCATGTGAGCCGGGCGGATGTTTGCTGGGACCGACGATGATGAGTGCGCGCGCTGGATCAGCAGCGAAAATTTGCGGGGTGATGAACAGCAGGAGAAGAGGGAAGCTTTTCAAGAGAAGTCAGGACTGGGGTTTTGTGACGAGTTCGCTAATGGGCGCTGCATCGTGGTCCTCACCGCTTTCAAATCCTGGAAGTTCCTTACCGTTGTGTCGCTCCATGTGTGACTGCACACTTGGCCCCCACCCCATGCCGTGAATATTAAGTTGTTCGATCTTGTCTTCTGCGCGGACCCCAACTTGGGTGTTAAAAATCGCGCAATCTTTGATGATCACATGTGCGTTGCCCCGTCCACCTGGACCACGGGCACGAATGGCGATCTCGTTGTCGTCAAAGACGCAGTGACTCACTTGCGCTTCGATGTGTTCCTTCAAATTCAGCGCAGCGCGATTCTGAATCTGTGAGGGCTGACTCCAGCCATGCATGTAACACTGGCGGATGATGAGCTTGTTGCGTTCGCCATCCGGCATCGTTTTGGAATCAAAGGCGTTCTCGCCGGGACTCTGGCCTGCTTTGAATCCAGGCGAGTCCGCCTCTAGCGGGCCGGACCAGAGATGGCAGCTTTCAATGGTGAGGCTGCCACGCGATTTGCGATCAGGATCGAATTGAATGCAGTCGCCTGAGGTGTGGGAGATGTCGCAGTTGCGGATCGTCACATCGCCCCAGCGACCGGTGATACCATGTGCGTCGTTCTGTGCTTCATAGGTGCCGTTTAGCAGGTGATGGATGCGGCATTTCTCGATGAGTATCCGCGTGCCGAAAACGCCGACACCGTTGCCAGTGCTGTTGAAGATCTCGCAATTTCTCAAAGTGACGTCATCTGCGGTTATTTTGACGATGTTGCCGCCCTTACCCTGTGCATCAACGCGGAAGTTTTCATACACACCCGGTTTCGTGATCTCCAGTCGATTGACCGACTTCGGATTCTCTAGCGTGCCGACTTTGCCAGTTGTTCCAGCGAGTGGTGCGGCATTGGCCGATAAGATCATCAAAGAAAGTGCGAGAAGAATTTTCATGATACTTCCCTCAACGAAGCCTCGTGCCACGACGTTGCCAGAAAGAGTATTGTTACCAATAGTTCGGCCAGCGTGTCTGGCGGGTGAGCTTGTGGAAGACTAGCGCGATGAGCACTAGGATAACCGCTCCCTTGAGCGTCGGAAACAGCGCAAAGCTCCATCCAGGCTGCATGAGAAACACGATCACCGGATTCGAGCCTGCTGGTGGATGCGCGGTGCAGGTGAGCATCATCACCGCAATGGCGCTGCCCCCGCGCGAGCCACGCTCCATCAATGCGGGTCGCACAGATGCACAAACGGCAGACCGATCAGAGTGCTGAACAGATGCCCGAGCACCACATTCCTTGGCTGGATGAACGGCACATCTGGAAAGCCGAATACGACCACTCAACTCGCGCCAAACGAACCCAGCACAAGCGCATTGTGCAAACTTTGCGCCAGCAGCGCAATGACCGCGATAGCGAGGAAGCCGCCAGCGAAGGCAAGCGTGATGGCTTTGCCCGGAGCGCGCATGGTAGAGTCGCCACGGAGTTTGGTAAGTAGATTCATGGGAGTTTTTGGAAGGACTCAACGAAGCCGCAGCCCGTGCTGCTGCCAGAACGAAGCCAGCGCGGCCTGTGATCCGTGGAAGACGCTTCGCTCCGTCGGGCGGTCGAGATTGCCAAAGTAGAGTGGGAAACAATAGCGACAGTGGTTGTACACTTTGGGCTGCGAACGACCACCCTGCCAATCAACACCACCGTATTGCCACAGCGTCCAGTCGGACCACACGTCATATTGATCAAAGAGACCACTCGGATTGCCCGGCGCTGGATAGACCGGCCCTGCGCCGCTATCATGAGCATACAAGGCTAACCAATAGGGCATATGCCGCAGTTTCGCTTTCGTGGCAGCATCGGCGCGGCTGAGCGTTTGCTTAGTGTCTTTGCCTCTGGACCAAATTTGCGATATGCTGCCTTCGGCGTGGCGGAGGTAATTGAGATAGATGGTGTAAGTGCCCTCTACGCCACCGGTGAAGACGAAGCCGTGCTCGCCAAGCTGGCCGAGGGAGACGCTGGCGAGTCCGGTGACGCGGTGCTCCCAAGGCGATGTTGGACCTTCTCCGAATCAGGGCCAGGAGCAGGTTCAAGGACAAAGTTTACCACAGTAACTTGAGCGTATGCCACGGCTGTCTGAAGCGCACTTGATTGAGCACATACGGCGAGTGTATTCGCCAGTTATGTTAAGGGTAACAAAGAGTAGATATGCCTGAAATTTATTCTTTGATCACCGTAGAAGTCTCGGCTTTCAGAATGTCGTCCAGAGTCTCACGGCGGGAGATTTGAATCACTTTACCGTTTGGTTCTAACCAAAGTTGGGGAGCTTTACCGATGGAGTTGTAGTTGCTGCTCATGGCATAACCGTAGGCACCTGCATCACGGAGTGTGAGCAGATCACCGGCGACAGGAAGGGGCAGGGGACGGGGCTGAATCAGCTCTTTGTCATCACGAGTGAAGACGTCGCCACTTTCGCAAAGCGGGCCTGCGACAACAATCGGCACGAGTGGTGCATCTTCTGGATGTCCGACGATCTCAATACCATGCCAGGAGCCATACATGGCTGGGCGGACGAGATCAACGAAGCCGGCATCAACCATAGCGAAGGTAGCTCCATCACCTTTTTCGTTAGGCTCGGTGTGCTTTACATCGGTGACTCGTGTGACCAAGGTGCATGATGGGGCGACGTAATAGCGACCGGGCTCGATTTCCAGGCGCAGCGCGCGTCCGGCTGCGGCGCTGGCTTTCTGCTGAGCAGAAATGAGTAGATCGCGCAGGCGATCCAGAGGCACAGTGGCACTCGGGTCACGGTAGTTATGGGGGATGCCACCTCCGAGACTGATGGCCTCTAGGTCTGGCAGGCTCGGGATCTCGCTGATAAACTCATCGGTCAGTCGATTCAGATTGGCCATGAGTTCTTCAAACTGTGGTCCGCTACCAATATGAGCGTGCAACATCACAATCTGCATTCCGGCGTCTTTGGCTGCGACTGCCGTGGCTTTTAAGGTGGAATGCCAAATACCGTGTTTGGAGCTAGGGCCTCCAGTGTCACAGGAGTTCACATGTCCATGGCCAAAGCCGGGATTCACGCGCAGTGAGATTTTGCCGCGATAACCGGCATTAGCTAGGTCGGCGATCTGGCCCGGGCTACCGATGTTTGGCAGCACACCATGCTCACGGATGACCTCTAAGGCATTGTCACGAAATACATCAGCCGTGAGGCAGATAACCGGTGGCTCCTGACCTGAAGCATGACCTGCGTGGATGGCGCGGAGAACTTCATTGCCACTGACGGCATCGATCCAGATTCCAGCAGCGGCCATTTCACGGAGAATGGCGGTGGCTGGGCAGGCCTTCATGGCGAACCTTGCCTGAAGATAGGGTGCGTCAGTCAGCTTCTTGATGTCTGCGATCCGCTGACGAATGACGGCTGCATCATAGAGCCAGAAGGGAGTGCCGACGGCGGACGCGAGAGAGGTAAGAAGAGATGGCTCGTGAGACATGAGGATGAAAAAAAGGGCTTTAGGCTGTCGCATGACAAGCTGGCAATCAACAATGGATTGCTTGCTACAATACGACTGTGCGGCACGAACGTCTCTCGGCCTGTGAACCGCACAGAGGATTACCTTCGGCGCGCTGCGCGAGGTGCGGACCACTATGGCGCTGTCTCATGCCGCGCCAGTGGAGGCGGCAGCGAAAAGCCCGCGAACTCGATGTGCAGCACTCGACTGCGGCGCTCGCTCGTCGAACGCGAGGAGGCGTGAAACGTGACGAATCCTTGGGAGTCGAGGTCTGATGTAATACTCACTTCTTTCCTTTGCCCTTTTTGCGCTTCGGGGTCGTGGCTTCGGTGACCCCACCGGCGGCCACGGCATTCTTGATGAGGGCATCCAATCGGGTGCGCATTTCGGCCAATTTCTCAGGATGGGTCGTGGCAAGATTGTTCTTCTCGGCAATGTCATCAACGAGGTTGTAGAGCTCCATTTTTCCTGATGCGGCATCGCTACCTTTTGTTTCCTCAGCATCTTTGTCAGAGGCATTGAGAAGGAGTTTCCAGTCGCCCATGCGCAGGGCCATTTTGTCTGGGGCCATGCCTGGCAGGAGGAGGGCTTCATGGGGTGATTTAGCTCCTTGAGTGAGCACGGGCCAGATGTCGAGGCCGTCGGGTGCGAGTTTTTGTTCGGCGGGGGCACCGGTGAGTTTGACCAGGGTCGGAAACCAATCCACGGCGTGCATAGGTTCGTAGATAGTGGTGCTTGCTGGGATCTTACCGGGCCAAGTGGCGAATGAGGCGACGCGGATGCCACCCTCATAAATCGTGCCTTTGCCAGCACGCAGCGGTGTGTTTATGGTGGCATTGCCTGGGCCTGGGCCACCGTTGTCGCTAGAGAAGATGATGAGCGTGTTTTGACGCAGACCTTTTTTGTCGAGTGCCGCAGTGATTTGGCCGATGGCTTCATCCACGGCTGCCAACATGCCCGCGATGGTTTGGCGGAGCTTCGGCAAGTTCTTGTAAGGCGCGGTATAGCTTTCAGGAACCTGATGCGGGCTGTGGATGCCGTTGAACGGAACGTAGAGAAAGAGTGGCTTATCAGCAGCTTGTTCGCGGATGAGGCGGCTGGCCTCTTTGGCGACGAGATGAGTGGTGTAGCCTTCTTCCACGGAGCCTGTCAGAAAGTTTGTGTGGAGGGTCAAATCCGAGGACAGGAAGACATGAGAAGACCCAAAACGAAGGAAGACAAAGCGCTCGATGAAGCGCTGGGAGCCTGTCAGAAAGTTTGTGTGGAGGGTCAAATCCGAGGACAGGAAGACATGAGAAGACCCAAAACGAAGGAAGACAAAGCGCTCGATGAAGCGCTGGACGTGTTAATCGCCAAAAGCGGCCATTCACCGGAGGCGATCATGGGCG
>CAMAQH010000062.1 GCA_945860295.1 Prosthecobacter debontii | reverse complement strand
GCCAAAGCCCAGATGGCAAAGGGTGGTATTTGGTTAAGTTTGGATGCGAAGTCACCGCTAGGCATTGAGGAGGTGATTTTGCATCAGCCGTCGGCGATCAATCTTGGGCAACTGATTAGCAGGCTTTCTGAACTTGAAATGGAGGCTCTAAGTTCAGCATCGCTAGAGCCGATTTATCTCCAGGAAGCCTTTATTACGGTGCCCAAGAAGGCTGGTAAACAGCTCGCTAGCCAACAACAATGAATGCATACGCTGATTTTTCAAAAGCGGAGAGTGGGCGTTGACGCCCAAGACCCAACCGACTAGGAACAAACTTGCCCAATTCCATGCCAGACGTCCCAGAATCTCGAATCCTTATTGTGGATGCAGATCCCGACTTTCTTAGTTGGGCAGCGACTCATTTAAAGGCACCAGGCGTGACGGTTGTGACGGTGGAGCGCTCTGAAGAGGCGGTGGCCGTATACCAGAAGCAGCGTGCTGACCTCGTGCTTGCTGAAGTACGGATGCCAGGTATGTCGGGGATCGAGTTGCTGAAGCGTTTACGCATGAACGATCCGAATGCGATGGTTATTCTTTTCAGTGGGATCGCTAGCACCAGTAATGTGATCGAGGCTATGCGCCTGGGGGCCTATGATGTTCTCAGCAAGGAGAAGTTGCCTTATGAGTTACGCACCATTGTCGAGAGTGCGTTGTTCTCGAATGAGTCACGCCGTGCGACTCGGGCACAGGTTTCTGAAGTGCCAGCCGAGACGATTCAGGAGACGATCATTGGGCGCTCTGCACCGATGCAGGAGGTGTTTAAAATGATCGGCCGAGTTTCCCGCAGTGATGCGCCGGTGATGATTACTGGTGAGAGCGGCTGTGGAAAGGAATTGGTGGCTGGAGCTATCCATAAATTTAGCCCTAGAACCCAAAAAACATTCGTCGCAATCAACATCACCTCGATCCCCGATAACTTGATGGAGAGTGAGATTTTTGGTCATGAAAAAGGCAGCTTCACGGGTGCTGTGGCACAGCGTATTGGCCGCTTTGAGCAGTGTGATGGAGGAACACTTTTTCTGGATGAGATCGGTGATATGCCATTGGCCGTGCAGAGTAAGTTGCTGCGCGTTTTGCAGGAGGGTGAGTTTTGCCGAGTGGGAAGTAATCAAACTTTGAAGTGTGATGTGCGCGTGCTCGCGGCGACGAATAAGGATCTTGAGGCTGAGGTGGCGAAGGGGACTTTCCGCGAGGATTTATTTTACCGACTGAACGTGGTACGCATCCACATCCCGCCGCTGCGTGAGCGCCGTGAGGACGTGCGCTTGCTGGCTGAATTTTTCCTTAATCGCCAGTCGGCTCGTCGTCGTGGTCCGATGATGCGTTTTACCGATGATGCTTTGTCATTGCTCGAAGCTTATGACTGGCCAGGGAATGTGCGTGAACTTGAAAACACGATCCAGCGAGCCTGTGCGCTGTCGAATTCGGACGTTCTTCTGCCTTCAGATATTCCACTCGGAAGTACGGCTAGCAGTCGCCATAACAACTCTGCCAGCACAGTGACTCGGATGCGCGATGCTTTGACGACGCTCATCCATGTGGCGCAGACCACGCCAGACATGGAACTGATCCCCTGGATTGAAAAGGAGCTGACGCGCCTAGCCTATCGGCATTTTGAAGAGAATGCTCCGAAGACGGCTAAGTTTCTCGGACTCAAGGTGACGGAAGTGCAAGCGCGGCTGGACCCAGGGGCGATCAAGAAACCTGTCGTCAAAAAGGCATTGGCTTAATGACATGTCTACAAAAAAAGGCCCGCAGAACTCGCTGGTGAGCTGCTGCGGGCTTGATGAGTCGGTCTGACATTAAGCCTCAAGTTTCCACGAGCCGCTATAGTTACGCGTGAGTAGCTTGCTGGCAACAGCATCACCGATGATTGCCTCCTTCACCGGGTCCCACTTGATGGGGCGGTTCACGAGGAATGAAATCAAAGCCAGATGGCCTGGAGTTGCACTGCGGTGTGCGGTCTCCACGGGTGTGACGGTGGGTTTGCGGCTCTTCACACAATCGAGGAAATTTCGGTGGTGCCCGGTGGTTTCATAGAGGCGTGTTTTGATCACATCATCACCTAGTTTCGGTGCGGCGGCGCTTTCGATGACTTTGGCATCTGGCTTGTCGCTCTCACGTTTCTTGACGATCTTTTTGAGACTGTCTTTGGAGGCGTCATAACTGCCGCGATTGACGTGGACCCAGCCGTCGGTGCCGATCCATTTGGTGCCCATCTTGATGTCATCATGACCGCCTGCGATGGTCATGGTGATGTCGCCTGCGTACTTGGCTTCGGCGCGGTATTTGGTGGCGGTATTCCAGATGTCGGTGCGCGGCGGCATGTCCACTTGGATGGGGTTGACCTCGCTCGGGCCGCTACTGTCCATGTCCATGCCCCAGTGGGCGATGTCGCAATGATGGCCGACCCAGTCGAGGAGTTGGCCGCCGCCGATGTTGTAATCCCAACGCCAGTTTTTGTGAATGCGGCACTCGATGTAGTCCTGCACAGAGGCTGGCCCGAGCCACATTTCATAATCAAGGTCTGCAGGCGGCGGAGTGACACTGCGCTTGTCGCCGGTCTTGGCAAAATCGTTGTGTCCTGAGGGCAGGCCGACTTCGACATGCGTGAGCTTTCCGATGAGTCCGTTGCGAACGATTTCGGCACCGATTCTGAAGTTGTTTTCACTGCGCTGCCATGAGCCTGTCTGCCAGATGCGCTGATACTTCTGCACGGCGCGGACGATGGCCTGTTGCTCGGCGATGGTGCGTGCAAGCGGCTTTTCACCGTAGATGTCTTTGCCGTTCTTTGCGGCTTCGATCGAAACGAGCGCGTGCCAGTTGTCAGGGATCGCGATCATGACGGTGTCGATGTCTTTGCGCGCCATGACTTCACGGTAATCGTGATAGCCTTTGCAGCCGGTGTTCTTGTAGGCGCCATTGATGGTGTTGACTGCCTTCTGCAAATTGCCTTTGTCGATGTCACATGCGGCGACGATTTGGCAGTCTTTCTCACTGAGGAATTTACCGGTGTTACCCGGACCCATCATGCCCCAGCCCAAGACGGCCATGGTGATTTTGTTCGACGGTGCGTTTTGACCGAAAACACTCGACGGAACAATGGTCGGGAAGCCGATGGCGGCTGTGGATTGGGCGATGAACTGACGGCGGCTTGTGTAGGGAATGCGTTTCATGAAGGCAGCTTTTTAGCGTGTCAGCCCCAGAGATGTCGAGAGGAAAGATGCATCAAACTTTGGCACAAAGTCTCACAACTCCAGTAGCATCTGAGCCACGGGTCCAAAGCTGCGCCGGTGCTCAGGGCAGGGGCCTAGTCTTCTCAATGCGGTCTGATGCGCTGGTGTCGGGTAGCCTTTATGAATCTCAAAGCCGTAGCCGGGATACATCTCTCCCATCGCGACCATGAGCCGATCACGCTGAACTTTGGCGATGATGCTGGCGGCGGCGATGCTGTAACTCAGGCTGTCACCTTTAATCAGGGCGATCTGATGAAGAGGAAAGTCGCGCACTGGCCGGCCATCGATGAGCACGGCGTCCGGCCTCGGGTTTAAGGCCAGCGCGCAGCGTCTCATACCGACCCAGGTGGCTTGCAGAATGTTGATCCGGTCGATCTCCTCGGCGCTGATCATCTCGGCGTGCCAGCGAATCCGAGGATCAGTTGTCAGCTCGTCGTAGATGAAGTCGTGCTTTTTTTCGGTCAGTTTCTTTGAGTCATTGAGTTCCGAGTGCTCGAAATTCTCTGGCAGCACGACTGCCGCCACGGATACTGGCCCAGCCAAAGGTCCTCGCCCAGCTTCGTCGATCCCAGCGATGCAGGGGTAGCCTGCATCACGTAGCAAAGTCTCATGAGCGAGTGATGGCATATGATTGTTTATCCCCTTCGCTGACGACCGCAAGCACTACCCTCGGGTTAACTTTTAACCGGCACAAGGATGAGGTGGCCGAGGTGAACAGTAGGAGCGCTTTTTTTTCATCTCGGTGTGTGGTTTTATTTTTGTTTTGGCTACGTGGCAGCGTTAATGGGATATAGGACAGATTTGAATCATCCAGATACCCAACGACTGAGCTGCGAGCGTGCCAAAAGACCGCGCAGACATGAAAGGCCACTTGAATCCTATTCGTGTCTTTGATGAAATGCATTCATGGGCGAGGTTCTCTCCGGCCTAAACAGAGCGTGGTCGAAAGGTGCCTAGCTAAATGAATGGCAAAGATTGTTGCCACTCTCAAAAAACACCAACCAGCCTTCGACTTTAGCGCCACTCTTTGAGCCGCTCGGGGAAGGGGCAGTCGGCGCAGGCGGAGTCGTCTTCGAGACAGAAGTCTTCATAGAGCTGCAGCAGGCCTTGCTGGTGATGGAGTTTCTTTTGAAACTCGATGCCGTGAGGACTATCGCCAAAGAGACGCAGCACGGCTCGGCGCAGCTTTTGATTATCGAGCATGGCTGGCAACTCTAGATACTCGGCCCATAGGCGGGTGCGCTCGGGCATAAGCAGTGGGTAGGCGACGTTGGCCAGCATCTCCTGCACGCGCGTCTCGCCAATGAGAGCGAGTGGTTTCGATGAAGGTTGGGCAAAGAGGGTGTAGTGCGTGCTCCAGAAATCGTGCTGTAGGCTGATGAGGCTTTCTTTCCACGCAGTCTGACTCCAGCGACCGGCATCCATGAGTGGCGCCGAGATGCGATCCCAAGTGGCAAGGATGGCCGTGAGGGCTCCGAGACGCCGCTGAGGGTGATTGCCTGGCCGAGTGGCAGCGAGTTTCCAGTGCGGGAGCTGCGGTGACTCTAGCCAGCGTGCCCATGCGCTGCGCAGCCTCCACCATTCATCCCAGATGAGGCGTAGATAGCCGAGTGTTTCGGGCGTGAGTGTTTCCATATTGGAGGTAGGCAGAAAACCGCTGATGCCAAAGAGCAGCGCCTCACGCTCGGCCTGTGGGAGCTTCAGAAGGCGCTTCACAGGTAGGCGTTGACTGAGTAGCAAGAATGGTTGTTGGTTATTCCGATATCCAAGTGTCTGGGCCAGCGCCTGAAACACCGCCTGCTCACGCCCATGCGCGGCGATGGAGCGGTGAAGGCGCAGCGATTTCCGCTCCAGGCGATACTGTGCGGCGGACTCCAGAACGGACTGGACACGGGCTGTCTCCATGTCTCTCAAAGGTGTGGCGCAGCGCCCGAGGCGTGCCGCTGCGAGGCTGCGATTTGGCCTAGCCTCCTGCGCGATCATGGAGTGACTGAGCTTCACCTGAGGCACTTCTTTGTGCTCGACCGTGCGGGTGAAGAAGCGCTTCTCGGGCGTGTGGAAAAACAGGTGTAGGACGACGCGAGCGTAGTCGGGATTGGCTCCATGCAGATGGCGCTCCCAGTCGCGGGAATCGCTGTCGAGTTCGATGTCACCGCGTTGTATGACGCCATTGAACTGCACGGTGCAGTTGGTGAAGTCTGGGCCAGCGCTGGAGTTCCACACGCCGAAGTCCACGATGAGCACAGGCTTGCCATCGCTGCTGGTGAACTCGCTGCCAAAGGCCCCAGCAAACCAAAGGCTCTGGAGATCTAGTTCGGTCATCGGCTTCTCAAAGCCAGTCAATGCAGGAGTCTCCTCAAGGCCCGAGAACACGGGGTCTCTGAAGCGCGCGTAGTGGTCGGCGAGGGGCAGGGGAGTCATTGTGGAATAACGAAGGATAATGTTAGTGGATCAGACTAAATCGCGCAGGGAGATCTCCGCAAGCGAGCCGACTTGCCGCCAGGCACCAGTGAAATCAAGGTGCCGTGTCATGGGGCCTGGGGCCACGATGCAGCGCATCCCCGCAGCTTGAGCCGCGCGCAAGCCGTTGAGTGAGTCCTCAAAAATAACCACCTCAGCAGGATCGACACCGAGACTTTCAGCAGCGTGAAGGAAGATGCTGGGATCGGGTTTCACTTTGCCAGTGTCATCGACCGTGGAGATGTGATGGAAGTGATCGCGCAGGCTGAGTTGCACCATCCATGAATCAATCCACGAACGCGGGCTGCTGGAGGCGATGGCGGTGCGCAGTGTCAAAGAGGCGGCTTCGACGAGACGATCCACGACTCCCGGTAGCGTGCTCAAGGTGTGGCGCAATTCAGTCTCTCGACCCCGGCGTTTTACTTCCATGGCGTCCCAATCGAAGTCGCCACCGGTAAGTTGCTCTAAATCGCGACGGGGGTCATAGCTGTTGTTAAAGTCTGAACCCACGACTTGGGCATATCGATCGACTGGTAGATGATAGCCATGAGCATCAAAGATTTCCTTCCAGGTGAGGTAGCCGGTGCTCTCGGTATCGACGACGAGACCGTCAAAATCAAAAATGACTGCGCGAATGGGTAAGGGCATTCGCCATTATGCAGAGGTGATGAATCATGAGCAAAAAGGAATCTGCTTTTCTAAGGATGGATTAACACCGTTCGCGATACCGCAGGGCGCGACTTTGACATCAACGAAAAGCCGAGGTCACTCATGCTGCGCAACACAATGCGCCTAACAAAACTCGATGCGAAGGGCAGTTTTGCCGATGCCTACGCCTTGTACCGCTCCGAGGCACTTGACTTCGACGCTGCCGAGGTAGCAAAACTGGCTGGTGCTGACACCAGCCCGCACGATGTCATCGCCTTCCTTCAAGAGCGAAATCTTGTCTTCAAGATGCCTGACGGTCGATGGATGCCGAATGAAATCTATCTGGCTGGCAATGTCCGTCGCAAACTGCGTGAAGGCATCGCCGCCAAAGATGACGGGATTGAAGGCACGGACGCCAATATTGAGGCGCTGGCCGCCATCATTCCCGAGGATGTCCCTTACCACAAGATCACTGTGCAGATAGGAGCCGCATGGATTCCTGCCTCAGACTATGAGCAGTTCATCACTGAACTCCTCGAAGCAACCGCTGAACACGTTCAGGTCGTCAAAGGCATGAGCGGCTACAATGTTCGTATCGGTGGACGCACGGCAGACAGTCGAGATGCACGCTTGCTTGCAGGATAAGGGTTTAGTGGTAGTCAAACCTACTCCATGACCGACCTCTCCCATCTGCGCGTTGATTTTCCCATTCTGCACCAGCAGGTGCATGGGGAGCCGCTGGTGTATTTTGACAATGCGGCCTCCAGCCAGAAGCCACGCCAGGTGATCGCGGAACTAACGCGCTACTACGAGCTGGACAATGCGAACGTGCATCGCGGGCTTTATGAGCTGAGTAATCGCGCGACGGATAGCTTTGAAGCCGCCCGCAAGAAGGTGGCGTGCTTCATCGGTGCGGGCAGTGCAGATGAGGTTATCTTCACGCGCGGCACGACGGAGAGCATCAATCTCGTGGCACAGGTCTGGGCGGCGCAGTTTCTCAAAGCGGGTGATGTGATCCTCTACACAGGCATGGAGCATCACAGCAATCTCGTCCCTTGGCAGCTTGCCGCGCGGCGCACGGGTGCGGTGCTCAAACACATCCCGGTGCTGGATGATGGCACGCTGGATCTGACGCTGCTAGACTTGCTGCTGACCGAACAAGCAAAACTCTTCGCCTGTGTGCATGTTTCCAACTCGCTCGGCACGATCAATCCTGTGCGTGAACTCTGCGCTAAAGCCCGTGCACTCGGTGTGACGACGCTGATTGATGGCGCGCAGGCTGCGGGCCATCTGCCGGTGAACGTGCGTGACATCGGCTGTGACTTCTACGCCTTCTCGGGTCATAAGATGTGTGCGCCCACCGGCATTGGTGTGCTTTATGGAAAGGCTGAGGTGCTGGCGAAGATGGAGCCCTGGCACGGCGGTGGCGAAATGATCGAAAGCGTGACTTTGGAAGCCAGCACCTACAAGGCGGCGCCGCATCGCTTTGAAGCCGGCACACCAGACATCGCTGGCGTGATCGGGCTGGGTGCAGCGATTGATTATTTGGAGAGTGTCGGCATCGAGAAGATTCATCAGCATGGTCAAGAACTCACAGCCTATGCCATGCAGTGTCTCGCCGAACTACCGGGCATCCGGCTTCTGGGACCGCAGGGCGACCGTGCGTCGCTCGCCGCCTTTGCACTGGCCTGCGCGCATCCGCATGACCTCGTGGAATTTGCCAACACGCATGGCCTGGCTTTGCGTGGTGGGCATCACTGTACACAGCCGCTGATGAAGCGCTTCAAAGTGCCCGGCACCAGCCGCGCTAGCTTTTACTTTTACAACACCGCCGCCGAGGTGGATCGGATGATGGACATCCTCCACCGCGCCGTGACATTCTTCTCCTGATGGCCCTCTCCGACGACCTCCGTGATCTGTATCAGCAAGTGATCCTCGATCACTCGAAATCACCGCGTAATCACGGCCAGCTCACTGACTGCGTGCATGTGCATGGCGACAATCCCACCTGCGGCGATGAGATCGACATGTATGTGAAGTTTAATGACGAGGGTGGTATCGCCGACATCAAGTTCGACGGCCAGGGCTGTGCCATCAGCCAGGCCAGTGCCAGCATGATGACCATCAAAGTCAAAGGGTCCAGGCGCGACAAAGCCATGGCCATGCTCAAAGACTTTCGCAGCGTCGTCACCGGTGAAGGCAGTGTGCAGGACGAAGATGCACTCGGTGAACTCATCCTTCTCGAAGGCGTGCAAAAATTCCCCCAGCGTGTGAAGTGTGCCATGCTCGGCTGGCGAGCACTGGAACAGGCGATGCAGGAGTCAGCAAAGGAGTCTTGAGCTTTTCACCTGCGGCACTTACAATCCGCAAATGAAGGTCACATTAAACATACCCGATTCAGTCGCCCAGCGCATCGGTGCAGGTAGTAGCAGCGTCTCGCGTGAGCTGCTGGAAGGCTGTGCTGTGCAGGGCTGTCGGATGGGTAAGCTATCCACCTTTCAAGTGCGCCAACTGCTTGGCCTGCAATCTCTTTTCGGGGCGGAAAATTTCCTCGCTGGACATGGCGTATTTACAGTTCTTGACGCAGATGAGGTGCCAAAGGACATCGAAACGATGCGCTTACTTCGATTGATATGATAGTTGTCAGCGATACCTCACCATTGCGCCACCTTGCAGCATTGGGGCTGATGGAGCTTCTGCCCAGACTCATTAGTTCCCTTCATTGCCCAACAATTGAGAGTGCCCGGCCTCGCTAAAGTATATTTGTCTCACCTGACCATGCCTGAACTTCCTGAAGTCGAAACCACGCTGCGTGGCGTCTCTCCTTATCTCGTGGGCCGTATGGTGCGTGAGGTGATCGTGCGGGACAAACGACTGCGCTGGCCGATTCCAGACTGCATTCACGAACTCGAAGGCCAGCGCATTACGGCGGGCACACGACGCGGCAAATACATGCTTTTTGAAAGCGCCAATGGCACTCTGCTGCTGCACCTTGGCATGTCCGGCAGTTTGCGGATCGCTGATCCCGAGACGCCGTGGCGCAAGCATGATCATTTGGCGCTGACAACAGATCTCGGAAAGCAAATCCGGCTGCATGATCCGCGCCGTTTTGGTGCCGCGCTGCTCATTGAGGGTGTTGCGCAAGATCATCCTCTTCTCTGCGATCTCGGCCCCGAGCCGCTGAGAGATGACTTTACGGCCGCCTATCTCCTCAGCCGCTGCAAGCAGCGCTCCGCGCCGATCAAGGCGGTGATCATGGACTCACATGTCGTCGTCGGTGTCGGGAACATCTATGCCTGCGAGGCGCTTTTCATGGCGGGCATTCATCCTGACAAAGCCGCGTGCAAAGTCAGCAAGCCGCGCCTCACCATGCTCGTGACCGCCATCCGCGAGGTGCTCGCCGCCAGCATCGAGATGGGAGGCACCACGCTGCGTGACTTTGTGAATGAGAAGGGCGAGCCGGGCTACTTCAAGCAAACCTTGCGTGTGTATGGCCGCGAAGGCGAACCCTGCCATACTTGTGGCACCAAAGTGAAGCGCGTGGTGATGAGCAATCGCTCCACTTTTTACTGCCCGAAGTGCCAGAGATGAGTTCTGTGTTCTCGGTTCGCAGTTCTCGGTTGGAGCAAACGGATAGCCGCGAACCGCGAACTGAGAACAAAAAGCAAAGAACCGCTAACTCCACGCATTTCACCTTGCGCATCTTCTGATGTGCGGCAACATGCAGACCGCTCTTCTCTGGAGCAGCGCGGGACGTAGCTCAGCCTGGTAGAGCGCTTGCTTTGGGAGCAAGAAGTCGTGAGTTCGAATCTCGCCGTCCCGACCACTCTCAGATTTCAAATTTGAGTTCCCGGATTTGAAACTTCAAATCTCTTCATGTCCGCTCTCTACTCCGCCACGTTGTCTGCCTTTAATGCTCAATCATGGGTGTTTCGAGAAGTGCCTGGGATGGAGGTGATCGAGTCCGATTTTGAAGCCCACCACACCAAGGTTCCACTGCATGTGCAGGTCTATGGTGAGCCAAACATCGTCTGCGTCGTGGCCCGAGCCTCTGTGGCTGTTCCGAAGACGCATCGTGTCCATGTCGCTGAGCTTATCATGCGCACGAATAAGGAGCTGAACCTGGGCAACTTTGAACTCGATTGGGATGACGGCGTCGTGATGTTTCGCGTGACCAATATCTTTCCACAAGGCTACCAAGACGAGCGCATCATCGCTAGCCTCGTTCATTCGGCGATTGCCGAGATGGATCGGATGACTCCATTCCTCGGGGAAATCTGCCGCACACCGAGAGGCGAACTGATTTTACTCAGAGTGGTCGATCTCACCAAGCGCCAGGACCTTTTGCCCCCGGCGCCAGTTGCGTAGGCACAATCGAGAGAATGCTCTTCTTGTGACTTTTCACTTCTCAGTTTTCAGTTTGTAATCAAGCTCCCCGACAACGGCAAACCGAAATGCGTTACCTGATTCATAATCATCCCGCCTTCCCAGGCCTACTCTCGAAGGAGGAACTCCACCTCCTCGTTGAGCGCAGTTCACTGGCGCGTGGAGATCTATGTACAGACACCCTGACCAGTCGTGATCATACCGTGGGGGAGGCTATCAGCGGCATGAGGCCACCGCGCGCCAGCACAGCCGCGCGCATGGACCGCCCTGCCTATCAGGAGTTCCGCGCCGACTCTCCGCACGATGTCGAGACGCCTGTGCCTGAAGATATAGACGATGATGAAGAGGCGGAAGACGAGCCTGTCGAAGAAGCGCTTCGCTATGCGGAGAGCGGTGAACTCATCCTCTACTTCACTCACCCCGCTTGGCTTAGTTATGCGAAGACGCTGTTTCTTTGCCTGCTCCTTTTCATCGCGGCAGCCATGTTGATCACCATCGACGCCGCCTATGCGCTGATCTGTGCCGCGCTTAGTTTTGCGACTTTCCTTTGGATCGCCGTCGCCCGCAGTTGTCGTGATTATTTGGTCACTGAAGAACGTGTCGAAGTTATCTGGGGCCTATGGGGTCGTAGTTCCAACGAAGTCCGCATCTGCGATATCCGTAGCATCGATGTGCGTGAGCACGGGCTAAAAGGCCTGCTCGGCATCGGCACGCTGGATGTCTCATCCGCTGCCAATACAGGCATCGAAGTTTGCTTCTACGACATCCGCCGCGCGCATGAAGTGAAGCAGATCATCCGCCAGCTCCAACGTGGCGATGAAGCACCCTAAGGCTGAGGTCATTTAGATCACTGGTTCCTCTGCGACCTCCTGTTTAAAAATTCTTGGCCAATCATCCCAAGAATCTTAACGCACTGGCGTCTTGTTCCACGAACACGCTCTCATGCCCGACTCACACCGCCTATTTTGGAGCCCTATAGCGCTATGAACGACCGCTGATCCGGTACGCTCACAGCCATACAAACGACCTCGAAGAGGCCCGCGATGTGGTGCAGGACGTGTTTCTCAAACTCAGTCAACACATCGCCTCGCTTCCTGGCTCTTCACGGTCTGCAAAAATCGCGCCCTCGATCATCCACGCAATCACTCACGCCTCATCGTTATGGAAATGGAAATGCTCGATCAGGAAGCCTCCATCACACCTCGTCCTGGAGATGCATTAGAGTCACGCGAAACCGCTGCGGCTCTTCGCAGCCTCATCGAAACCCTACCCACTCGGCAGCGCGAAGCCGTGCGTTTGAAATTCATCACCGGCCTTGACTACAAAGAGATCAGCCAAGTCATGAAGACCAGCATCGGCAACGTCGGCTACCTCATCCATCACGGCGACCAATCCCTGCGCACCAAGTGGCAGGAACTCGAAGCCAACCCGCAAAAAGGCAGCTGGCCTCGTCCACAGCGCTCAATTCTTAGCCCTTCTGTCACTCGTCATGAAATCCGAAAAAATCACCGCCTGGGCGCTGAACCAGCTCAGCCCCGACGAGCAACAGCTCGCGGCCACCACCAAAGATTTCTGCACTTTCCTCAACAGCGAGCTGCGAGAAGAATCCCTCGCCCGCAGCGATGAGCAACGGAAGCAACTCATCGCTGACGAGCCTCTTTCGACTTATTCCATCGATGTGGACACGGCTTTGTATGCGAATGTTCGCCGCTTCCTGAATCACAACAAGCAGCCGCCACACGATGCGGTGCGTGTTGAGGAACTTATCAATTACTTCCTCATCGATGAAGACGGCCCTGCCGCCGACTCGAAGCAGCCCTTTGCCGTCAAGGCTGAAATGGCCGCCTGCCCCTGGAAGCCGCAGCACAGGCTGGTGCGCGTACATTTGAAAGGCCGCGACATCGGCAACGAGCAAAAGCCGAGCAATCTTGTCTTCCTAGTCGATGTCTCCGGCAAGATGAGCATCCGCAAGCTGCAGCTTGCGAATGCTCGCCGAGCGTCTCGATGAAAGTGATCATGTGGCCATGGTCACATATGCAGGCGGCACAGAGGTCGTGCTGGCCTCGACCAATGGTGAGAAGAAAGCAACATCATCGCCGCCATCGATCGTCTGCAGTCCGGCGGCGGCACGCATGGCAGTGCGGGCATCAAGCTGGCCTATGAGCAGGCTGTGGCGGGCGTCATTAAAGGCGGCGTGAATCGCGTCATCCTCTGCATCGACGGCAATTTCAATGGTGGCCTCAGTGGCCCGCAGGAGTTGGAGGAACTCATCACCGAGTAGGCGCGCTGCAGTGTGTTCCTCAGCGTGCTCGGCTACCGCACCGGCAATCTCAAGGATCACACGATGGAAAGATTGGCTGATAAAGGTGTCGGCAACTACGCCTACATCGATAGCGTCAGCGAAGAACGCAAAGAACTCGTCGAACAGATGCAGGGAACGCTCATCACCATCGCCAAAGACGTGAAGATTCAGGTCGATTTCAATCTCGCGCTGGTCCGCGAGTATCGCCTCATCGGTTACGACAAACGGTTGCTGGCCAAAGAAGATTTTAATGACGACACCAAAGATGCTGGCGAGATCGGTGCCAGTCACAGTGTCACCGCCTTGTATGATATCGTGCCAGCAAACTTGAAGCCCGGAAACCAGCTGAACTCGCGGTTGATCCCCTGAAGTATCAGCCCCAGCAGCTCGCCTCACAGCCAGCAGTAACAGCGACAGCGCCTATTTCTCAAGAAGTACTCACCGTAAAGCTGCGCTACAAGGAGTCCGAAGGCACCACTGGAAAACTCCTCAAAGTCTCGCTAAAAGACGACTCACTCCCCATCGAAAAAGCCAGTGCCGAACTCAAGATCAGCGCCGCCGTCGCGGGCTTTGGACTGCTGTTACGCGACTCCAGCTACAAAGGCGAACTCTGAGGTGGACCCCGAAAATCGGGCCGGTAGTGAAGTTATGAGTTTATGGTGGTTACGGGTTGGGAGCGACAACCCAGACACCCAAAAACCAAGTGAAAGCCAAACGTAAAAGACACGACCCGCAGTTCAAAGCCCGAGTGGCTTTGG
>CAMAQH010000061.1 GCA_945860295.1 Prosthecobacter debontii | reverse complement strand
CTCCGGCGAGTTGGGTGCCTGCGGCCAACCAATTTGCGATCCAGTTCGGATCGCGATTTTTTTGATTGAGCGCATGCGCTCAATCAAAAAAACAACCCCAGACCAAAACATAACCAAAGACCCGAAACACAAACTTTCGGACACGCCCCCGGATGTGAGGCGGGCTTCAGCCTGCATTCGCAGGTCTCTTTCAGGTGCCCTGTAGTGCCACGCTCCCAAATGAAATATACCCAACTTTGTGCTTGCACGAATTTGATCCTGTCTCAGTTTAGCGCCCGCCAGAAAAGCGGGTGTAGCTCAGTGGTAGAGCATCTCCTTGCCAAGGAGAATGTCGCGCGTTCGAATCGCGTCACCCGCTCCATCAAACATTGATGGAGTCCCACAGAAGCCGTCTGCCAAAGAAAGACGAGACCTTCACTCAGGCTTTGCCTTTCTTCTTTTTCTTCTTCCCATCGCCGCTGTCGGTTTTGCCTGCGGCGGGATTCAATTTCGCAAGGACAGCGGTAAGCCGAGAACGCGCTACCTTGCTAGCTTCGCTGTCTTCCGCAGCAGTGACAGGCTTCTCCACGAAAGGCGCGTCGCTCATGTCGAAGAGTTCGCTGGCTTCGTTCATCTTTCAGCCTTGCTCGCGGACGAACCAGTTTTTACGTAGCTGCACGTAGGCCCATTCACGCGGCGTGCCTTTTTCTCCACGAATTTGCGCGGCGTGGCTGATGCCGTCGATCTTCACACCTTCGGGCAGTTTGGCGCCGCCGAGTTCGGCGAAGGTGGGGAGCTGATCGGCGATGCTGATGATGTCTTTGCTCACCGCGCCCGCAGGCGTCACGCCGGGCCAACTGGCGATGTAGGGCACGCGGGAGCCGCCTTCGAGCATACTGGCTTTTGTCGCTGATCATGCGCCCGCCGATGGCACTGGTGTAGCTGTTTGCGGTGCCGTTGTCGGCGGAAAAAATGATCAGTGTCTTCTCACGCAGGCCGAGCTTTTCGACCTCCGCGACGATGCCGCCCACCTGCTTGTCCATAGAAGCGATGTTGTCCTCATAAAGGTCGCTGCCTTCCTTCGTATCCGGCGTGCGCAGGATCGGTCCATGAACAAGGTGCATGGCGAAAGAGAGGAAGAACGGCTTCTCTTTATTTCGCGTGATGAAGTCGATGCTGAAGGCGTGGACGATGTCCGGGTTATAGACTTCCTTACCGGTATTCACCTGCTCGCCGTTCTTTTCATACGAGTCCTTCCAGAACCAGCCGCCAGCGGTGGGATCGGTCACATATTCATCAAAGCCCCAGTCACGCGGCGTCTCGCCGACCTGCCGCCACTTGCCCGCCTGTGCCATGACATAGCCGCCTTGCTTCAAAACTTTTGTGATGAACGGTTCGTAAGCCGACTTCGCACCAGGTCCGTCTCCGCGCCACGAACCATTGCCAATGCCACCCGTGCGGAAGACGTAGCGCCCCGCCATCAGCAAACAGCGCGATGGCCCGCACAACGGAGCGGCATAACACGTCGAGGGCCGCGTGAAACGTGGCAAAGGCGAGCACCTTTCATGCAATGAAAAGGCCGCGCAGGTTTCCCCGCGCGGCTTCGTGATGTGATCGGGACCAGTTGCCGCGCAACTGGACTACTTCGTGTTAGTTCGCAGCCTTTTTGAGGGCGTCTGCTTTGTTGGTGAGTTCCCAAGTGATGTCGGCGTCGTCGATCTTGCCAAAGTGACCGTAGTTGGTGGTCTTCGAGTAGATCGGACGCAGCAGGTTGAGCTGCTTGACGATGTCGGCGGGCTTGAAGGAAAAGACCTTGAGCACGGCGTCGAGAATCTTGTCGTCGTCGATGGTGCCGGTGCCAAAGGTATCAATGTGGACACTAACTGGCAGCGGATGACCGATGGCGTAGGCGAACTGCACTTCGCACTTCGAGGCGAGGCCAGAAGCGACGACGTTTTTCGCAACCCAGCGGCCCATGTAAGCGGCACTGCGGTCCACCTTGGACGGATCCTTGCCAGAGAAGGCACCACCACCGTGACGGCCCATGCCGCCGTAGCTATCGACGATGATTTTACGACCTGTGAGGCCGCTATCACCCTGAGGACCGCCGACGACGAATTTACCGGTCGGGTTGATGAGATACTCGGTGTCCTTCGTGAGCATGTTCTTCGGCAGCACCTTCTTAATGACCTGCTCGATGCAGAATTTTTCGATCTCGGCGTGGCTCACGTCAGCGGTGTGCTGGGTGGAGATGACGACGTTCACGATGCGTGTCGGGCGGCCATCGACGTATTCGACGGAGACCTGCGATTTTGCATCAGGGCGCAGCCATTTAGCGAGCTTACCAGCCTTGCGGATGCGCGTCAGCTCACGACCGAGGCGATGGGCGAACATGATCGGCGCAGGCATTAGTTCAGGCGTTTCGTCACAAGCGTAACCAAACATGATTCCTTGGTCGCCAGCGCCCTGTTCGCCGTGCTTCTTGCCTGCGGCTTCAGCAGCGTCCACTCCCTGAGCGATGTCAGGACTCTGGATGGTGAGGTAATTATTGATGAAGATCTGGTCGGCGTGGAAGACGTCGTCCGTGTTCGTATAACCGATACCGCGCACCGCATTACGGATGACCTGACCGACGTTGATGACTTCATCAATCGGCTTTGTGGTGCCGAGCTTTTTGTTCTGGAGCTTGGGGATGGTGATCTCACCGCCGACGACGACCATGTTGCTCTTAACGAACGTTTCGCAGGCCACGCGGCTCTTTGGATCGATGGCCAAACAGGCGTCGAGGATCGCGTCAGAAATGGTATCGGCAACTTTGTCAGGATGGCCTTCGCCGACGGACTCGGACGAGAAGATGTAAGAGCGGGACATGGTGGTAGTCGTTTGGATTATATGGACAAATGATGATGCGTTGATGCGTCAGGGACGGAGAGTATCCCCCGAAGCGGGGGCGTCAATGTGGAATTCGAAGTGCTCCGCCAAACATGAAGTATCCCAAGGCCCAAATCCCACGCAAACTGACGACATCCTCAGCGTTCCCAGCGGCCCCAACTTTTTAAAAAAAGTCCACTCGCTATCCACGGGATCTTATCTTTAACAGCGTGCGGTCTGCCTCCATGAATCTTCACTTCATCTATCTCCTCTCAAGTTTTGTCCTGCTCATTGATCACGCTTCTGCGGGGGAAATGCCGAAACCACTCACCCCATTTCTCAAAAAGCACTGTCTCGAGTGTCATGACGCGGATTTGAAGAAAGGTGGACTCGATCTTGAATCGCTAGCCTTTGATCCTGCCAATAGCACTTGGATCAAAGTCTTTGAACGTGTGCGCGATAGCGAGATGCCGCCGAAAAAGAAGGAACAACCGAGCCAAGCCGAAGCGGATGCTTTCCTCGCCGATCTCAAAACGCCCCTACTCAAAGCCGATGCTGCCGACATCAGCGCTAGTGGTCGTGTGCGCAGCCGCAGGCTCACGCGGGTCGAGTATGAGCACACGCTGCATGACCTGCTGGGCATCGACATTCCGCTGAAGACATTGCTGCCGGACGATCGCGCCTCGCATGGTTTTGAAACCGTCGCGGATGGGCAGCAACTCTCGCATCACCAGCTCGCGCGTTATCTCGACGTGGCAGATCTCGCACTGAGTAATGCCTTCGACCGTGCCCTGAAGGGCGATGTGCCATTTCAAAAATTCATCGAACCCAAAGCGCTCAGCAAAAGCCGTGGAGGCAACTATCGCGGCCCCGAATTTCGTGATGGAAAGAGCCTCTCATGGCCGATCACACTGCAATTCTTTGGCCGCATGACAGAGACGCGCGTGCCGGATGACGGCTGGTATCGCGTCACGCTCAGAGACATACACGCCATCAATCCCGGTGCCGATGGAGCCGTCTGGGCCACGCTGCGCTCGGGTGAATGCTACTCCAATGCGCCGCTGCTTTTCATGGTCGGTCTCGTCGAAGCCACCGCCACGCCACGCGAGCTTATCTATGAAGCCTGGATCGAAAAAGACCACATGCTGGAGCTCAAGCCAAACGACGGCACCCTGAAAAACGCACCATCTGGCGCGAACGGCGGCAACGTCTCATTTGCAGGCCGAGATCTCGCCAAGCAAGGCTTTGAATGCATCGCCCACAGCGGCATCAGCATCCAGCGCATCCATCCAAATGCCGATCAGTCCGCCGTAAAAAAGAAACTCTTTGGCGAAACAGGGCATGAAACCATCAAGCCTGAAGACCTCGGTAAACTCGTCAGCCGCTTTGCCATACGCGCCTTCCGCCGCCCCGTCACCGAAGAGCAAAGCACCCCGTATCGCCAGATCGCGCAGAAAGCACTTAGCGAAGGCGACTCACCCGCTGAAGCCCTCCGCACGGCCTACCGCGCCATCTTGTGTTCGCCGCGCTTTCTCACGTTCATCGAAGCTCCCGGCCCGCTGGATGACCACGCCATCGCCAGTCGCCTGAGCTACGCGCTTTGGTGCTCTATGCCCGACTTTGCGCTGATCAAGCTCGCAAATGATAAAAAACTCCACGATCCCGAAGTGCTCGCCCAGCAGATCGAACGCCTACTCACCGATGCGAGATCGAAGCGCTTCATCCACAGCTTCACCGACCAGTGGCTGAAGCTCAATCAGATCGACTTCACCACGCCAGATGTCCGTCAGTTCCGCAGCTTCGACCCCATCGTGCAGACATCCATGCTCGAAGAAACCCGCGCCTACTTTGCCGAGATGCTGCGCAGTGATTTGAGCATCACCCACCTCATCGATTCCGACTTCGCCTATCTCAATGGCCGACTCGCGCGGCACTATGCTGGAGACAACTCGATGAAGGGAAAATCAGGCAAAGAGAAAAAAGGGAAGCCGCAAACTATCCCTTTCGCATTACCTGAAAGCCTCCTTGTCTCTTCACTCAAAACTGGAGAAGGCCTGCAAAAAGTCGCGCTCAAACCCGATGCCAAACGCGGTGGCCTAATCACCCAGGGTGCCATCCTCAAAGTCACAGCCGACGGCACCAGCACCTCCCCCGTCGTGCGCGGCGTGTTTGTGAACGAGCGCATCCTCGGCAATCACATCCCCCCGCCACCGCCCGGCATCCCAGCCATTGAGCCTGACATTCGTGGTGCCACCAGCATCCGCGACCAGCTCGGCAAACATCGTAACAACGAAAGCTGCGCCAGTTGCCATCAAACCATCGACCCACCTGGATTTGCGCTCGAAAATTACGATCCCGTCGGCATCTGGCGCAGTGCCTACGGTCAGGGCAATCAAGGTGCCAAAATCGACCCCACCGGAACCACCTCAGAAGGCGATGCCTTCACCAACCTCACCAGCTGGAAGCAGCTCTACACCCAGCGCCCAGCCCGACTCGCCCGAGCCTTCGCCCAGCACTTCCTCACCTACGCAACCGGCGCTCCGCCCCGCTTCAGCGACGAGGCAGCACTCGATGAGATTTCCAAGACCCCAAATCTGCGCTCCATCATCCGCGCGGTGTTTTTGGGTGACATTTTCCTAACCAAATAACGTTTCACAGAATTATGAGCAGCTTCATTTTCCAAAAACATCTCTCCCGTCGTGCCATGCTTCGTGGCGCGGGTATTTCACTTGGTCTGCCTTTGCTGGAGGCGATGACGCCGGCTTTTGCGGTGGTCAAAGAGACGCGGCAGGCGAAGCGCTTCGTCGGGGTGAGTTTGGCGCTGGGAATGCACAATCCGAATTTGGTGCCGGAGGGCAGTGGGCGGGGTTACAAGCCTTCACGTTATCTCGCGGGGATTCAGGATCTGCGGGAGGATTTCACGGTGGTGTCGGGTTCTTCGCATCCTGGGGTCACGGGTGGACACACGGCGGAGGGGAGCATCTTTTCGGCTTGTCCGAATGCGCGTGGCTCGACGACTCGGAACACCATCTCGCTGGATCAACTGATGGCGAAGCATCTGGGGCATGAGACGCGAATTCCTTCCCTTGTATTAAATACGAACTCGCAGACGAGCCCAAGCTACACGGAGAATGGGTCGATGATTCCGGCGGAGAATAGCGCGATGAAGCTCTTCACGCGTCTCTTTGTGAATGACACGCCCGCTGAACAGGAACGGCAGGCAGAACTGATTCGCAGCGGTCGCAGCGTGATGGATGTCGTCGGAGCAGAGGCAAAATCTCTTCAGCATGAATTGGGCGCGGGAGATCGCGATAAACTGGATGCGTGGTTCACCAGCGTGCGTGAGCTGGAACAGCGGCTGGCCGCGAATGAGTCCTGGACGCACAAACCGAAACCGAGAGTGGCGCTCAAACCGCCGACGCAAATCCCTCGTGACAATGAAGTGGCTGTGGAGCGCATCTTTCTCGACATCATCCACATGGCGCTGATGACGGACTGCACACGTTTCATCACGCTGCATGTCACGGGCAACAACGTGCAGGGCATCGCAGGCGTGGATGAGAGTTATCACACACTGAGCCACCACGGCATGGATGAGGAGAAGCTGGCGCAACTCGCCCGCGTAGAGCAGGGTATGATCAACGAGTGGGCGGGATTCCTGCGCAAGCTGAAGGCGGACAAACTACTCGATGAAACGATGGTACTAATGACCTCGAATCTCGGCAATGCCTCCGCGCACGATAACAAGAACATGCCCGTCCTCTTTGCTGGTGGTGGCTTCAAACATGGTCAGCACCTTGCCTTTGACCAAAAGGAAAACTACCCGCTGCCGAATTTGTATCTGAGTTCCCTGCAACGCCTCGGTCTGGAAGAGCAACGCTTTGCGACGAGCGAAACGACGATGAGAGGTCTGCAGACGGCGTGAGTTTATCATGAAACATCTCCCACCCGTTTTGCCCATGCTAGAAGTCGCACAAGCCCAGGATCGAGCGCCCTTTGCGCCGAAGTAGATAACCAATGTTCTGCAATCCGATCGTTACAATGGTCATCAGCATTCTCGAAACATCCAGATAGCGTGCACCGTTTCCATTCGCTTTATGGATGCATAATAATTTTAAAATAGAACTCAGTGTCAAGGGATTCTATCCTTGCATTAATTGTCATCATGGGGCTGTTTCAGCTCCTAATGAGTAGCAGTTTAGCTTCATCTGAATCCATCAACCACCGCAGCAAAATCAGGACAGGCACGGAGCTTATCTTGGCCACTAAAATATACGCCGAAGATAATTCTGCGAAAAGCTGGTGGTGCATTCTTTCTACAACAGCGCTTCTGTCGGCGGCCCTTTCAGGTGCTCTACTAGCCCCGTATCTTTACCTGAAGATTACCTGCAGCACACTGTCCGGCCTGCTTCTGCTGCGGCTGTTCGTGATTTATCATGACCAGCAACATCACGCACTGCTGCCTAGATCCAAAGTCGCCGAGTGGTTTATGAAAGGTTTCGGTATCCTGGCGCTCAGCCCGAGTAGCATTTGGCGGAGCTCACACAATCATCACCACAATCACAACTCGAAAATCAAAGGATCACACATCGGATCATTCCCGATCATGACGAAAGATCATTTCCAGAAAGCCTCTAAGTCGGCTCGCTTGATCTATCTTTTCATGCGGCACCCCGTCACGATTCTCTTTGGTTATCTCTTTGTCTTTCTGCATGGCATGTGCCTGAGGCCTTTCGCCACGAAGCCGCGTGAGCATCTTGATTGCCTGCTCGCCATGCTTGTTCATGCTGGCATCGCAACGCTGCTCCTTGTCACATTTGGCTGGCAGGCATGGCTGCTAGTGCAGGTGATTCCGCACTTCATCACCTACGCAATAGGCTCTTACCTCTTCTATGCGCAACACAATTTCCCGACTGTGGCATTTTACGATAAAGCTGGTTGGACCTATGAACGTGCAGCCCTGGACTCCTCCAGCTACATGAAGACTGGTCGCTTGATGGCCTGGTTCACGGCGAACATTGGCTACCACCACATTCACCATTTGAATGCCAAAATTCCCTTTTATCGGCTTCCTGAAGTTCTGCGGGAACTACCCGAATTGCAGAATCCCAAAGTCACCTCGCTAAATCCCTTTGAAATTTTGCGCTGTCTGAGGCTGAAGGTTTGGGATGTGGAGAAGCAGTGTCTCGTGGGTCTGAATGGTCTTTGAATGGGCTAAGTTACTGCTTCATTCCTTTTTATCTGCACCTCATGTTTACAGTCACGCAGCTTGCAGAGAAGATCGGCGGAGAAGTCGTCGGTGATGGATCAATCGTCATCACAGGTATTGCGCCTGCTGATGGCGCGCGCTCCGGTGATCTCACCTTTGCTGAAAAGGACAGTTACTTAGCTGCTGCCGAAGCCAGTGAAGCTAGCGCCATCCTAGTGCCTGCCGGGTTTAACTCAGCGACCAAAGTTTTGATTCGTGTCGAAAACGCGCGTGTGGCCACCGCCAAAGTACTGCCACTGTTTTTTCCGCCTGAGACTCAGGCAGCAGGCATCCACCCGAGTGCGGTGATCGACGCCACGGCGGTGATCGATGCAACCGCGACTGTTGGCCCCCACTGCATCATTGGTGCTGGTGTGCGTGTAGGTCAGCACTCTGTCCTGATGGGCGGCAACCACATCGGACGAGGTAGCCAGATCGGTGATGACGTTTGCCTGCACCCGAACGTGGTTATTTACGAGAGGACGCAGATCGGCAACCGCGTCAGCATTCATTCTGGAACGGTTATAGGTTCGGATGGCTATGGATACGTCTTTGATCAGGGCAAGCACCGTAAAATGCTGCAAGTCGGCTATGTGATCATTCACGATGACGTGGAGATCGGAGCTAATACAGCCATCGATCGCGGAGCGCTCGGCCCGACGATCATCGGGCAAGGCACCAAGATCGACAACCTCGTCCATGTCGCCCATAACGTCGTCATGGGTCGGCACTGCCTCATCATGGGGCAAGTCGGCTTTGCGGGCAGCACGAAGCTTTCCGATTATGTCGTCATCGCATCCCAGTCAGGGATTGCGGGTCATTTAAAGCTCGGAACTCAGGCGACAATCGGTGCAAAATCAGGTGTCATGCGTGACGTTGCCGATGGTGAAACAGTGCTCGGCTACCCAGCGGCTCCCGATAAGCAGGCCAAGCGCCAGTGGATCGCCGCTGCACAGTTGCCTGACGCCTTGCGCCGCTTGAAGATCTTGGAGAAGCGAGTCGTTGAATCGATACCCCTGTAGAAACAGTCATCAGGCCACCACGCGCAGTTCCTGTTGGCGGCCCTGCATCAGTCCAGCAGTTAATTCTGGGAGTCCGTGCAAGCGTGGTTGGACTGGTAGGTGCCGAGTCGCCAGCGCCCACTCAAGCCAAAGATACTCAGCGACAACATTAGTTAAACTGAGCTGGAAGAAGTGACCCACAGCGGCCCATACGGTCAGAAAATGGCAAGGGGTTTCGTCAGCCTCACAAGCGCTACGGTAATGCCCAAGTATGTCCTGATAGCGCGCGCCGCGCGTGCCCTTGAGCAAGAGTCGTCCAGCCTCACAACTGGAAGTAGTTTGCTCATGGCTAAGCGCCGCAGCAAAGGCCAGATCGGCTTTGATTAGCGCTGCCACAGAACCCGTCTGTGCTACCTGCCAGGCAGCGATGAGGTGTGGTGCATAAACGTCTTTGACGATGCCATGGGCAAAGTTTTCCCACGCCAGCCTCAGTTTCAGCACATCCTCTGTTTTAACGGGTTGAAAGTGCAGATGAGTCATGCGCTGACGCACGCTGGAAAACAACCACTCGACCCAGTCGAGTCCACGCGCCCAATCTTCTAATGCTTGTTCGGCAGACTCGTCTGCATCGGCCAACACAGTGAGTGAGCGCAGCTTTGGAGATAAAGAAGACGCGACTTTTCCTGCCACAGGGTGGCGCGGTTCGCTGTCATCCATTCGTTGCAAGAGGCGGATCATCTGTAAACTATGAAACGCCTCTCCGAATTCCGCGAACTCAAAAGTTTTCATGCCTCAAACTCCACCGCTTGACACGCTGCAGCCCTATTACCAATGCGTGCGTTGCGGCAACTGTTGCCGCTGGCCTGGAGATGTGAATGTAACTGCCAATGAGGTCACTGCGATTGCTGCTTTTTTGGAGCGTTCGGAGCAGGAGTTCATCGCGACTAGCACCCGACTGAATGCGAACCGCACCGGACTTTCGGTCATCGACAAGCCGAATGGTGAGTGCCTCTTTCTCGAAGGTCTAAACACCTGCCTGATCCAGTCCGTGAAGCCCGCTCAGTGTTCTGGTTTTCCAAACGTCTGGAACTTCACTGGCTGGCGGGACAAGTGTGAATCGGTGGAACTTACGCAGCCAATAGCAGGTAATTGATTTTTTCTGCTATCCAGCTTTCACCAGAGCCACCAGCTTCTAAAACGATGCCTTCACATCACTAGGCGATGGCTGGCTCACCTGAAGAATGATTTGCGCCGTGACGAGCATAAATGGCACAGAGCTGTGGTTTTAGCTTTCAGATATGCTGTTTTAGCTTTCCTGTGAACCCATGTCTGAGACTGCTGTTTCCTCCACTTCTGCTATCACCACCTCCGGGCGCATTGTGCGCGTAGCTTTGATCATCTTACCTTTAGGAACCATCGTGCTGGGTGCAGCTTCCTTTGGCATTTGGTGGTCTAAAAAGCAGGGGGTGGAAGATCGCAATTATGCGTATGCCTCGGCCCTGCGCAGGGAAATGACAGTGCCTGCTGTAGATCGGTATGTCAGCATTTTGAAGGAGGTGCTGAATCAGCCGGAGACGGAGCGTCTGCCTGCCGTAGCGAGTTTTTTGGAATCATCGATGGGTCCTGAGAACATGGGCTATGAGCCGAGACGAGATCGCTTTTACTCCGGCAGTCTGGAGGTTTCAAATGTGGAGGCTGAGCTGACTGGCGGCCAGAGGCCACGAGAGGTGCGGCTGTTCTTAGTGCCTTATGGCGTCAAAGCTCGGATCGATGCGGAAGCACATGCGCTGGCGGGCATGATGGCGCTGGCACATGCGATGACGGGTGAGCGTGACGAGATCACTGTGCGTTTTGTGGCCATTCCCTTGGGCGTAAACGACCAAAGTGGTCACTCGGCATTGGAGCGGCTGGCAAGCGCGATTCAGGAGCGCAGGGAAAGACTCATGAGCGTCATGGTTCTAGGTGGTGCGAGTGATGCGGTGATTTCTGAAATTGGGCTAGCTTTTCGCACAGTACAAACAGGGACAGTGGTGAAAAGTCTTCCTGAAACGCATGATTCCAGCTCCACTCTAACTACGATGCGTGGACTCATGAATCAGCGCTAAAATCAACTTAATGGGTAAGTTTTATTGCCATTTTAGTCCTTCCGCACCACAAACCGAGTGTCGTTCAGGTTTTAAGGTGAAATGCTTGATCGAAGCGAACCCAGTAAGAGTGTCGCGCCCGGTGTTATTACTTGCGCTCTGATTTTTTGCTCATCAACAGCCCCTCATCGTTTTTCTCATCTGAATTAGTTTTGTGAAGGCACTGTCGCTGAATATTTTGAGGTCAAACGCAATGTCGCAACTCAGGTGCAAGGTCTATAATAAACACTACATTTCAACTCTACTGAACTCGAAAACTATTTTTATATTTGCTCTATGCAGATTGCTCTGATTCTAATTTTTTTAGTTATCGTTTATGTGCAGGTCGGCTACCTGGCATTGATATGGTTTTTGGCACATTTTTTTCCACGCAGGCTTAGTGTCGATGAGCAAGCCCCTGATGCCATAAGCATTATTTTATGCGTTCATAATGGTGCAGAGTCTGTCGTAGCACGACTGCAAAACCTAGCCTCATGCCAATGGGACGGAGTTCGGGAAATACTAGTGTACTGTGACGGTTGCACGGACGACACGGCAGTGAAAGCTGAGGCTGCTGGCGTTAAAGGCGTTCGGATCATCTCCTCTAATTTTAAGCTTGGTAAGTGGTCTGCGGTGAATGAGTCCGTTGGTAAAGCTCAGTATCCGATTATTGTCTTTGCTGATTTACGCCAAACGTTTGAATACACGGCTCTAAAGGAATTGGCGGGCTCTTTTCAAGACCATTCGGTCGGCGCTGTAAGTGGTCGTCTTGAGATCGCCACTTCCAATTCAGGTCAAGGCCAAGGGGTGGATCTGTATTGGCGGATGGAACGAAAGTTACGTGAATGGGAAGGACGCTTTGACTCGGTTATCGGCTGTACAGGTGCTATTTACGCAATCCGTAAAAAGGCTTTCTGTCCGTTGGAACCAGGAACAATACTCGATGATGTAATCGTCCCGATGAAGATTGCTGTCGCAGGTTGGCGTGTAGCATACAACCCCAAGGCCATAGCTTATGATCCGCAGGCACTTGATCCAGTTAGTGAAAAGATACGCAAGCTCAGAACGCTCGTGGGCAACTATCAGATGCTGGAGAGACATCCTCTATGGCTGCTGCCAGGTCATAACAGGCTGTGGTGGCAGTTTGTCTCGCACAAACATGCGCGACTTGCGGTGCCTTGGCTCATTTTGGTTTGCCTCGGACTGACACTGGCGATTGCTAAAACACCTCTTGTCTGGTTTTTTTTAGGCGCTCAGACGCTGTGTTACACGCTGGCGACGACAGGGTGGCTATTGACTTCCTGTCGCTCAAAGATAGTCACTATTCCAGCAGGATTCTTATTGCTTCAACTGACATGCGCACGTGCATTTCTTGCTTATTTAAAAAGCCGGAAAAATCCATTAATTCTGTGGCATTCCGGTGCTGTCAGTCGGCTCAGCAAAAGCGAAATGAAGTAACGCCTTATCCATCAGAACGAGCAGAAAGTCTTCTTTGACAGGTTGAGTCTCAACCACCAAAGAAGTGTGTAGTTCTGCCATTCAAACACACCTCGCGGCACCAATAATTTACTCACATGCGCATTCTCTGGGTTAAAGCAGGTCCGTTACTCCCACTAGACACTGGGGGAAAGCGCCGAACCCATGCAATGCTTTCCGAGATTAGTCGTCTACATGAAGTTACTTATCTTTCGCTATTGTCAGACGATGTCGTCTTACTTCCCAACGAACAATTGGATCCTTATGCCGCCGAAAAAATTTGGGTGCATGCCGATATTGCGCCCAAGCATAGTATCAGGTTCTGGATTGATTTGGTCTGGGGTACACTATTCAGTTCCAAACCTTATGCGTTAGAGAAATACCAAGTTATCGCACTGCGATCCAAGCTGAAGGAATTGTCATTAACGCGCGAGTATCATTTAATCATCTGCGACTTTCTTGCTCCTGCCTTGAATTTTGTGGGATTAGATTTTTCAGCACCAACACTACTATTCCAGCACAACATCGAATCTCAGATCTGGAAAAGGCTAGCCTCAAGTCAATCCTCCATATTAAAGCGTTGGTATTTTCGTCTTCAGTTTTGCAGGATGGAAAAATGGGAATCCCGTTTGTGCCAAATCTTTGATGGTGTGATCACTGTATCTGCAGAAGACGCTGAAATCGCGCGCACTAAATACGGTCTTTGTAACGTCTTGGGACACGTCCCAACCGGCGTAGATTTGACGACATTTCAACCATCCTTAATTGAAAATTGCGAGAGGTCTTTCACCGTCGGTTTTCTAGGTTCTATGGATTGGATGCCCAACATTGATGCATGTCATTATTTCACCAATGAAATACTTCCAAGGATCTGGCAAGCGCACCCGCAATGTCACTTCAAGATCATCGGAAGGAACCCGCCCTTGAGTATTCAAAATCTGGCTGCCAATGATGAGCGTATTAGTGTTACGGGCACTGTAGATGATGTGCAGCCGCATGTTCATCAATGTGATGTGATCGTAGTACCTCTCTTAGCCGGAGGTGGCACGCGCATCAAAATTTATGAAGCAATGGCAATGGGCATTCCTGTAGTGTCAACAACGATAGGTGCTGAAGGATTAGATGTCAGAAATGGCGAAGACATTTTGCTAGCGGATGATTCCTTAAATTTTGCTTCTGCAATTGTGAGTTTAATGACAGACAAAGGAATGCGGCAAAACCTAGCCCTCAACTCCAGGCGTCGGGTAGAAAAAAATCATTCGTGGACTGCTGCTACACATTTTTTCTTATCGCTATGTAAAGACGCAGTTTGAGGTGGACCCCGAAAATCGGGCCGGTAGTGAAGTTATGAGTTTATGGTGGTTACGGGTTGGGAGCGACAACCCAGACACCCAAAAACCAAGTGAAAGCCAAACGTAAAAGACACGACCCGCAGTTCAAAGCCCGAGTGGCTTTGGA
>CAMAQH010000060.1 GCA_945860295.1 Prosthecobacter debontii | reverse complement strand
TCCAAAGGCCAGCGATCCACAGGCCCAGAAGGGGCAATTGCAGCCTCACCTATTGGGTGAGCTTCGACGGGGATGATTTTGCGCTCCATCGGCCCATTCTATGAGCCTTCGCGACGATGTGTCATCTTTTCCATTCACGCTTTTAGGCTAAGTAGGGCGAGGGCTTGCTCCTTGAATTCGGATGTGTAACGCTGATAGGTTTTCTGACTCATGGAAGGACTTTCGTTTATTGGTTTGTCCTTGGTCCAGAAATCTAGAGCACCTCACAGCGCTAGGTGAGACCAAGCGCCCCACCACACTTGTTCCACCTGCTGACGCAGGCGGCTACATTGAAACGGCTGAACCACTAACTACAAACATTGAGGCCTGGAAGGTCCTCACTCCTTGGCGCACGGCGGCGATAAGATTTTCTTGCTCGGAACACTGTCTTTCGAAAGTGCTCCGATCACGGGCGGTTTACGCGGCTGAGGTTTCGTCTGCTGAGGCAGGATTGGCTTCGGTCGCGGTTTCAATAACGGGTGCTTCAGCAGCGGCCTCGATCTCGACCTCGATGTTCTCGGGGGCGCTGACTTCGGCAAGCGCTTCTGGCGCAGATTCTATATCAGCCTCGGGAGCTGTCGCTTCTTCGCTGGCGGCTTCGGGTGCGGGCGCGGGTGCTTCCTCAACGGCGGGCGTCGGCTCAGCAGTCTCTTCTTCAGCAGCGGGGATTTCTTCAGCAGGTGCGGTTGCCTCTTCTGTCACCACAGTTGCGGCGGCTTCGGGGGCCGCAGCAGCAGCGGGCTTGGCCGTTTGTGGCTCGCCCTGCACGCCGAGGAAGACCATGCCGTCACTGTATTCGATGACGTAACCTTCGTTAGCCAACCAGCGGATGTCTTTGATGACGGTGATCTGATCGTCCGTCAGCACGGCCTTGGCTGGGGCTTCACCCTCGACTGGTGCGGCGGCTTCGGCAGATGGGGAAATGGACTCCACCAAATTATGAAGCATGATGCCTGACTTGCCTTTGAGCACTTCAACGATCTTCGTGACACGCAATGAGAAGACCATGCCGGAATCGATCGCCTTGGGTTTCACGCGACAGACGAAAAGCTTACCTGCACGGCGCTTGAAGAGCTTCAGACCACGGCGCTCGAAACTACCACCAAGTTTCTGCGACATTTCAAAGAGATGCTTGCGTGCTGTCTCCACAGCATTGCGCAGGAGAATCATGAACACATGCGTGAGCTTGGCTTTGTCGATGTTACCCATCACCAGCGCCTCACGCACTTCCTTCACCGCATCTTCACCATGCGTGCGGCGGAAGTGAGCTTCCATCTCGGCGCGTGAGTTCAGCGTCGTTGGTTCGGCGCCTTCAGCAGGCTGATCCTTCAGGGATATCCAGCGCAGGCCTTTTTTCAGGCTCTCTTTCCACTTGGTCACCATCTCTGGATCAGACTCCACGCGCACGCGGCGCTTGTAGTCCTCAAGCGGCATGTTAGAAAAACGCTCTCGGTGCAGACGAATGATGGTGGACTGGTAGCTGTGATGGCTCGGCGGACCAATAAGTTCGCCACTGAGGCCACAGACGCCGACGCTTTTGAAGTCGCCCTTGGGTTCTTCGAGTTCGATCTCTTCAGTGCGGTAAAAAGTTTCCAGCGCACCACTGCGCAGCACATGCTGAGTGGCCTCATCACGACTCATGAATAAACCACCATCGGCGGTGCTCACGAAGAGGCCTGAAGGGCGCTCAGTGGCACAGGTGAAGCGCGCATGGAAGCGGTCGCCACCAGCCAGCACGAGGCGTGCGGCATCAAACATGCTGAAGGCGTGCCCGCTGCTACGGATGTGGTTAGCCAGAGCTTCGGCGGATTTGTCTTCGGGCTCGATGACAACTTGGATATCGCGTGGGATCTCAACCCAGTCGCGCTGCGGGCGTGCGTCATCCCGATTACCAAAACGACGTGGTCCACCTTGTCCAGGCGGGCCGTCACGGCGCGGGCCGCCACCACCTTGGCCTGAAGGTCCATCACGGCGTGGGCCACCGCCCTGACCTGGAGGGCCATCACGGCGCGGCGGGCGTGAGTCACCTCGGTCACGACTTTGACCGCCACCGGCGCCTCCGCCATCACGGCGCGGAGGACCGCTGTCACGACGCGGTGGTGGTCCACCACGGCGATCTCCATCGCGGCGTGGTGCGCGCTCTTCACGCTCTTCATATTTGCTCAGATTTGTAATGCTGCCCATGCCTGATATCCAGGCGGGCATCATCTTCAGATCGGAAAGGTCCACGAGACCCGATGGTTTCGGGGCAGGTGTGTCAGGGGTCGCTTCATTTTCGCTCATGGCCGGGGAACAGGGCGCGCAGTATGGGATGCATCTTGGCGGTTGTCTTCAACTTTGTTGAGCCTCAAACATGATCCTGCGATGCCGCACAACGGGTGGTCTTCTATAGTTTTAACCTTGCGCGTATTCGTTATAAGGCTCATCCGTCTCAGCATAGGTCAGCTTCACCACGGCTGGGGATCAAGCATGGTTTCTGGCCTTGTGCTGATGGCATTGCTGACGGTGGGATCAAAGGCTTTCTCGTTTCTCAAAGACGCGGCTGTGGCGCGGCAGTTCGGCACTGGCGATGAGCTGGACGCCTTCATGCTCGTCTTTGGTTTTCTCTCCTTCACCGCGGCCCTGACTGGCGGTGGATTACCAAAGGCTTTTCTGCCGATGTATGCGGAAACGTTGCATCAGAAATCAAGCGTGCGGGCACAAAGGCTGGCGGTTCAGAGTTCTCTCGTCCACGCCTTGAGCCTGCTGATCATCAGCGTGGTGATCTGGTTCATGGCACCTGATCTTGTTCAATGGACGACGCGGGGCTTTTCGGCAGAAAAGAAGTTACTCGCCACGGATCTGCTGCGGCAATTGTTGCCCTTCATGTTTTGCTTTAGCATGAACTATCAGCTCGGCACTTGGTTGCGTGCCGACAAGTACTTTAGCCTAGCCACATTAGCACCGATTCTGGTGCCGCTGACCATCATCGGCTTTTTCATCGCCGCTGACTCGCAGGTCAATGTGCAGACACTTTTCATGGGCACGCTCATCGGCGGCGTGCTGCATTTACTAGCTCTCATGATCGGCGTCTGGCTCAAGTAACGGCCCACAATTAACTTTACCATGAGCTGTGTGCGGCAGTTTGAGCCAGGCAGCGTGGCGGTACTCGGCTACACCGATAGAGTGTGCGGTATCTCCTAGCCGTGACGGCCACGCCATCGTGTGATGTGCTCTTCCTATACTTTGCAGACAAAGTGGCGCGCGGTGATTGGCTCGGAGTGCGGAGGCAGCTCTTGCATAGTGCGGCCATGATTTTCAGCCTGGTACTGCCTGCCTCTATGTGCTGCGGCAGATCAAAGGCAAGATCACGAATGACTCGCGTGAATAAAAAAAGGCGCAAGTCTTTCGACCTGCGCCCAGAATATTTCAAAATGTGTTACCAGCTCACCGTGCGGCTGTAGTCAGCATTGGCACCACCGCCGAGATCAGGGGAGAACTCGGTGTAACCCCACCATGGATCGATCTTTTCCTTGCGATAGTAGGGTGGGCGATAGGTGTTCTTCCAAGTCGGTGTCGGGAAGGTAGCGATCTCATAGACGCCATAGCCAGCACGGACGACGGTGCGCTTGATGCCTTCCACAAAGAAATCGGCAAAGGCGGCATTAGCTCCATCAGAGCGATTGGTGCGCTGCCACACATTGAAAGGCTCGGTGAATCCGTAGAGCACATTGCCGATGCCACGGCTGAGTTTACGGCTCCAATTGTAGTGGTGGCCGGGAGGCGACTGGATGTCAGCCACAGCCACGCTACAGACGGCGAGGAGGGAAAAGATTGAGAGGACGATTCGATTTTTCATGCGGAAGTCCACTGTTAGCAAATTTGTGCGCACTCTGGCAAGAAAGAATCTCAGTTTTTTCCATTTCCATCGCGATTTGGTGACGATGGCGGCAAAAACAACAGCCGCGCTTGTAGCGTGAACCATGACAAGCAGGTGGCGTTGACGGCCCGAACCCAAATAACTCAGACTCACGAGTCTGATGCTAGCCTGCCATGCCAATCTCTTCCCGCACTTCCCAGTGGCGGACTGCCGCCATCATCGGAAAGGACTCGATGGAGCAGTCCGTCGCGTGCTCGATGGCGGGCAGTTTGTGCTAGGGCAGGAGGTGCAGGAATTTGAAACGGAATTTGCTCACTATCTAAATGCAGGTGCAACGCTGGGCGTGGCAAGCGGGACAGATGCGATAGAACTGATGCTCCGCGCGCTGGACATCGGCCCAGGCGACAAAGTTGTAGTGCCAGCACTGACTGCTGACGCCTCCGCCGCCGGGGTGCGCCGCGCTGGTGCAGAGGTGCTGCTGGCAGACATTGACGCGGCGACCTTCACGCTCTGCCCGCAGTCCTTGGCGGCGCTGCTGAGTTCTTCGGCAGGCGCGGGAGTGAAATCGGTGCTGGTCGTGCATCTTTATGGTCAGGTCGCCGACTGGGCGGCGCTGCAACAGGTGGCGGCAGCCCATAGCGTGATCCTTTTAGAAGATGCCTCACAAGCGCATGGAGCACGCTGGTGCGGACGCATGGCAGGCACGCTTGGTCACGCCGCTGCCTTCAGTTTTTATCCAACCAAGAACCTCGGTGCCCTAGGTGATGCGGGTGCCGTAGTGACAAACGACGAAGTGTTGGCCGAGCGTGTGCGCCGCCTCCGCCAATACGGATGGCGAGAACGCTATGTGAGCGAGGAGACAGGCATCAACAGTCGGCTTGATGAACTCCACGCCGCTGTGCTGCGCGTGAAACTGCGCACGCTGGATGAGCACACATCCAGACGCCGCGCACTGGCGGTCTTCTACACCAAACAACTGCTCATCCATGGTGTGGTGAAGCCCCCCATCGTGCGCCCAGAGTGTGAACCAGCCTGGCATCAATATGTGGTGCGTAGCGCGGAGCGTGAAGCACTGCAACAGCACCTGGCTGCATCAGGGATTCCTTCAGCAGTGCATTACCCGAGGGCTCTACATCAGCAGACAGCGTATGCGCACTGCCAGACAATGCCGCTGCCAGTGGCAGAACAGGCGGCACGTGAAATACTCTCCCTGCCACTGCACCCCTACCTCAGCGATGAAGCATCTGAGGTGCTCTGCCAGACGGTAAACTCTTTTTCCAGCCGAACCAACGATGCAACCCCATGAATATGAAAACATGCGCCGGGTGGAAGATGACCACTGGTGGTATGCCGTGCTGCGCGGCCTGGTGGTGGAGTCACTGTCGGCTGATCTAAAACCAGGTGCGCAAGTGCTCGACGCAGGCTGCGGCACAGGCGGCATGATGGCGCGGCTCAGTCATAAGCCTTGGCCTGTGCAGGGTGTCGATCTCGATCCTAGCGCCGTGCTGGCCTGTCAGTTACGCGGACTGGCAGAGGTGCAGCAGGCGGATGTCTCCTGCCTGCCGTTTGCTGACGAGCGCTTTGACGCCGTGCTCAGTCTGGATGTGCTTTATCACCAGTGCGTGAATCAGGAGACGGCGCTGACAGAGATGCGGCGCGTGCTGAAACCGGGCGGCCTGTTGATCCTGAATCTGCCCGCTTTTGAGTGTCTGCGCGGCTCCCACGATGCTGCGGTTTGTGGTGTCAGGCGCTACAAAGCGTGTCATGTGCAGAAGCTGCTCAGGTTTCATAGCATGGAGGTGAAAATCCTGCATCCATGGAACGCCAGCCTCTTTCTCCCCATCCTTCTGCATCGCCTCTGGAGTCGCATCCAGCTGCGGCAGACTTCCGATTTGCGCCTGCCGCCCATGTGGTTAAACGAACTGCTCGCACGCCTCGGGCATCTGGACGCGCGAATCTGCCGCCGACTGCATCTCCCCTTCGGAACATCCTGGTTCGCCGTGGCCAGAAAGGTGTGTTGAGGCGTGGACGAGACGCCGCGCCTGTCGTCAGCTTTGTCATTCCGCTCTTCAATACGGGTGATGGTCTGCCACGCTTGATCGCCGCATTTGCAGCACTCGAACTCGAAGATGTATGGGAACTCGTGCTCGTGGATGATGGCAGCGCAGACGGCACAGCCCGCCTTGCCGCGCAGATGATCAGACAAATTAAAGCGCCTGTCATTCTCGTGGAACTCGCACGCAATTTTGGCGAGCACGCCGCCGTGCTGGAGGGATGCCGTCACTCACATGGTGAGTATGTAATCAGTCTTGATGACGACCTGCAAAATCCGGTGGCGGAGGCGTTGAAGTTGCTGCGTCATCTCCAGCAAACCGGAGCGGAAGTGGTGTACTCATGCTACGAGAACAAGCAGCATCATTGGTTCAGAAATGTCGGCAGTCGCTTCGTCAATAGCCTCGCCTCCTGGCTGCTGGGCAAGCCTCAGGATCTCTACCTCTCCAGCTTCCGGGCACTGCGCCGCAGTCTGGTGGATCGCATCATCTCCTATCGCGGTCCTTATCCATACATCGACGGATTGATCCTCGGAGCCACGAACCGAATCGAGCGGCTGCAAGTGCAGCATGTGCCACGGGCTTTAGGACAAAGCGGCTACACGCTGCGCAAACTTATTCGGCTGGTGATGAGCGTGTTGTTTGATTTTAGCGTCATGCCTCTGCGTATCGCCAGCGTGCTTGGTTTAGCGCTGTGCGGCACTGGCATGGTCGTGCTGGGCAGTGTCGTCCTAGAGATGCTTCTCGTAGGCCAGCGTCAGGCGGGCTGGGGCTCGCTGATGGGCGCGCTCGCGGTCTTCTCTGGCGCACAGCTTTTGATGCTCGGCATCATCGGTGAGTATATCGGCCGCGCCTTCCTCACGGTCTCTGGAAAGCCACAAGCTCTGGTGCGCACAGTCACAATTTACGGAGGCTCCAAGCCATGATGATGCATGAGATGCATATGCGACCCTGCACCGTGCGCGGTGTGAGGCTATATGAAATGCGGCATGTGGTGGACCCAGTGCGTGGAAACCTCACGGTGGCTGAGTTTGGTGAGACACTGCCCTTTCTACCAAAGCGTTTTTTCGTCACCTACGGCATCCCCTCCGATCAGGTGCGCGGTGAGCATGCGCACCATCTCTGCTCGCAGTTCCTGGTTTGCACCCACGGTGAGTGTCATCTGCTGGTGGACGATGGCGTGCACTGTGAAGAGTTCTGCCTGAACCGCCCCACACTCGGCGTGCTAGTACCGCCTATGATTTGGGCCAGCGAGCATCTGCATTCCGCTGACTCCACACTGCTCGTGCTCGCCTCGCATCCTTATGATCCAGCGGATTACATTCGAGATTATGCGGAGTATCTGACTATGATCGGCAACAATTCATCTCCTGCATGACCTCAAGCCCCATTGGTAATCCAGGCATCCGCGCTGTCAGCTCGACTCCGCCTTCCTGGCAGCGTCGGCTCACGCTTTTTATGCGTCAGCAGCCATGGTTCCTCGTCATGCTTCTGCCTGCGTGCCTCGTTTTCCTGATGGGTTGGGTGGACTACACCACCGAGTGGGAGCTGAGCCTTTTTGTATTTTATGCAGTGCCCATCATCCTCGCCGTCTGGCTCATGGGAGACATGGGCGGCATCGCCATCGCCTTGCTTTGCAGCGCTGTGTGGTGGTTTGCGAATCAGAACTTTCACCCATACGAGACACAGTTCGGCTATGCCTGGGCGATGCTGAGCCGACTGATTTTTTATGGTGTCGTCGTCTTCTCGGTAGCCTCCGTTCGCAAAAAACAGGAGGCGGACGCGACACGCATTCAGATGCTCGAAGAACACCGCCAACTCGAGCACGACATCGTGACCGTGAGCGAGCATGAGCAGCAGCGTATCGGCCAGGATCTGCATGATGGCCTTTGCCAGCAGCTCGCTGCCATCGGCTGTGCTGCACGCATGTTGGCTGACGATTTAAGTGCTCAAGGCTCCGCCGCCGCCCAGGACGCGTTGCTCATTGAGGCTTCCGTTCAGCAAGCCGTGCTGGAGGCGCGTAGCCTAGCGCGTGGCATCTTTCCCGTTCATGTGGATCAAAGCGGACTTTCATCAGCCCTGAAGGAATTGGCACTGAATACTAGCCGACTTACCTCTGTGGAAATTCAGGTGCGTGAGTCCGTGGAGGTCTCACTGGAAGATCCAGAGGTCTTCATGCATCTCTACCGCATCGCCCAAGAAGCTGTAGCAAATGCCGTGAAGCATAGCGCCGCTATGCACATCATCCTGGACCTCCGTATGAGACATGATGAACTCACCCTGATGATCGAAGATGATGGATCAGGAATTCAGATGAATGCCGTAGCCCACACTGAAGGCATGGGTCTGCGCACCATGCGTTACCGCGCACAAATGCTCGGAGCAAATCTTGTCGTGTGCCCACGTCCTGCCGGAGGAACACAGGTCATCTGTCGGCTGCCTTTGCAAACGCTCCCCAATCCCAATGTCTGACACCACCAAACTCAAACGTCGTCTCAAAGTTCTGCTAGTAGAAGACCACCCCATGTTCCGCGAGCACCTCGGACAGCTCATCAACCGCGACCTCGGCATGACCGTCTGCGGTGAGGCCGACAACATCAAAGATGCCATGCGCCTCGTGCTTGAGACTAAGCCTGACATCGCCATCGTAGACATCACCTTGCGCGGCTCAAGCGGGCTGGAATTCCTGAAGGATCTCAAGGCGCAGGAGTTGACGCTGAGCGTTCTCGTTCTCTCCATGCATGAGGAAGACCTGTATGCCGAGCGCGCACTGCGTGCCGGAGCCAAGGGCTACATCACCAAAAATGAAGCCTCCACTGAAGTCATCGAAGCCATTCGCTGTGTCACATCAGGTGAGGTCTATGCCAGCCGGAAGCTAACCGCAAAATTGCTGGACCGAATGACCCACAAGAGCAGGCCACCTGAAATCGCAGGGATGGAAACACTTGCCGACCGCGAATTAGAAGTCTTCCAACTTCTGGGCCGTGGTAAAAGCACGGGCGAGATCGCCAAGGCGCTCAATCTGGGTGACTCCACCATCGAGACTTATCGCGCTCGAATTAAAGATAAGCTCCAACTGCGTAGCGCAGCCGAACTCTATTTGCGTGCTGGCCAGTGGGTGCGTGATCACGGCTCATAAGTTAGGACTCTATGTCGGCTTCTTTGTAGCGGCAGGCATGACAAGTCATGTCCTTTGCCTAACGAGGCCAGTTTGGCGCAAAATGGTCGCTATCAAACAAGAAGCAATATGGCCAGACGAACTCCAAACCCTTTTAAGAAACAGCAACCTAAGCGACCTGAAGTTTGCAAAACGACGGCTATTCCTGAAGCCGTAGCGGCCAATGAATCAGTATTTATCGCTAGGCCTGATCGCCCCTGGATTCATCTCGTTGTCGCGGTGACTTTGGCAGTTTTGTGTGCTGGCCTGTACGCCTGGACTGCTGATTTTCCCATGGAGTTTGACGACCACATGTACATGAAGAACAACCCCATTTTCAAAGATGCGACAAGCTTCAACTACCCATCACGCTTTACCGAATTTGCCAATCTCGCCGCTAAGATTGGGGTCGATCCTGACCTGTCCACAAACTTCATTTTACGTCCAGTGGCCTATGCTTCGCTGCATCTAAACTACCTGCTCAGCGGCTTCAATCCGCGCTGGTTCCGTATCGTGAACATCATCATCCACACTGCGAATTCGATACTCATCTATGGACTGTTGCGGCTTCTTCTACGGCGCAGTCCTCACTCCAGTGCGCTGCCGAATGGCTCCAGCGTGTTCATTCCAGCCACGGCAGCACTGCTCTTTGTCGCGCACCCACTCGCCACAGAATCAGTCACCTACATCATCCAGCGCTTCACCTCACTAAGCGCACTGTTTTACCTGCTCACTCTGTGGCTCTATTTCTTTTCACTGAACACAGTTTCAATGAGGCATCTTTGGGCACTACGGACTTCTGCTGTGCTCGTTTTGATCCTGGGAATGCTGACCAAAGAAGACGTCTTTACAGCCCCAGTGATGGCTGTGCTTATTGACCGCTTAGTGAATGGCACACGCTTGATTTCGGCACTGAAACGCGGCCTGCCTTTGCTTGCTTGCCTGCCGATCATTCCAGGACTCGTTATCCTCACATCCATGGCGCAGCACGGGGGCGCATTCAGCCTCACGAGCATCTTTCATATCGTCAATCTCAGGGATCAGCCGATCGATCATTGGCATTTCATCGTCACTCAGATCACGGTCGTTTGGGCCTATCTCCAGAGTATTTTTTGGCCTGTAGCTTTGAACATTGACCCTGAATGGCCGCTGCATCGCTCTCTGCTGGAAACGCCAGTGCTCTTGGCGCTGGCGGCACTCATTACTCTTATCTCAGGTGTGTGGTGGATGTGGAGACAGTCCCGCAGTGATGCACGTTGCAGTGTCGCCTTTGTGTTCACGCTTTGGTTCTTTATCACCGTGTCTATATCCTCCGGCCTGGTGCCACTTCCTGATCTCATGGCGGATCATCGCTCTTATCTTCCCTCTATTGGCATCTTCGCATTAGCTGCATGTTTGCTGGACCAACTGCGCAACTGGAGCTGGCAACCCATCATCATCCGCAGGCTTGTGCCAGCTTTTGCCACCCTCTGCATCAGCACGCTAGCCTGGACCACTTGCTTGCGTAACGAAGTCTGGCGCACACCCATTAGTCTGTGGAAAGACACTGTAGCCAAGAGTCCCGGCAAATACCGCACTTGGGTTAATCTGGGGAGTGCCTATTCAAACCTCGGAAAAGAAGATGAGGCCGTAAAGTGTTTTCAGAAATCCCTCCACATCGAACCCCGTTTTGGCTATGCCAGTTTTAATCTTTCTAACTCACTACTTAGACTTGGTCGGCCTCAGGAAGCGTTGGATACCGCCGCTAAGATGATCGAGCTAAACAAGGCCGCAGGCACCCAGCCAGACGTGGTTTACACCGTCGGGCTCAGCCTTGCCGGAGTCGGTAGATATGACGAAGCCATCGCCATTTTTAAACGCATCCTTGTAGTCATCCCTGACCACATCAATGCCCATAAAGCCGCTGCCATGATTTATCGAAAAACCAATAATGCCCAGCTCGCCTTGCAGCATTACCACGCGATCGCAAAAATACAGCCTCCTGATGACGGCTTGCTCGCCGACATCAGGAATGCTGAAGCCGCCTTACAGAGCCCGACTCTCAATTCCTTTTCCAACCAGAACTTCAGGCTGCGATAAACGTTCGTTAGTCAGCTTGAATGGACCCTACAAAGGCAGCGGCTGATCTTCACCAATCACTTTCACTTCCATCTCAAGCTGCACCCCGCGCTCGCGTTGGGCCACTTCTTTGATTTCGGCCACGAGATCGAGCACTTCACAAGCTGTCGCGCCACCTTCGTTGACGAAGAAGTTACCATGAACAGCGGAGACGATCACCCGACCGACCCGCTTGCCTTTGAGTCCTAGATCATCCACCAGCTTACCCGCGCCGCAGAGTTGCGGGTTTTTAAACATGCAACCTGCACTGGCCCCGATGGGCTGGCTGGTGCGGCGCTTCACGCGACTGGCTTCAAGGCCTGCGTCGATCTCTGTGATCGGAGTAGGTTTGCCCTTCAGCACAGCACTCACAATGTAGCGCTCCTCAAACTCGGCGATGCTGCGATACTGATGCTGGATCTCACTTAGCAGCTTCTCTTGGATACTGCCATCCGCCGCGATGAAGCGCACGCTGACTAAGTTGTCCGCCATCTCCACGCCCATCGCTCCCGCGTTCATACGGATGGCTCCGCCGAGATTCCCAGGCACGCCTTCCATCCATTCCATGCCACCAATGCCGGCGTTTCGTGCGGCACTGGCAATCTTTTTCAAGCGCGCCCCAACTCCGCAAATAAGCTGCCCATCTTCCACACACACCTCTTCAAAATCACCCTTGCTTGGATGGATCACCGCCCCGCGAATGCCGCCATCTTTGACCAACAAATTCGAGCCTCGACCGATCACCCGAATCGGCACACTCGCTGAGCGCAAATACTTCACGATCTCCGCAAAACCAGCCACCGTGCGCGGCTCGATCCAATACTGCGCCGGACCACCGATGAGGAAGGTCGTGTGGCGATTCATCGGCTGATACAGACGCGCTGCGCCGCCGCCCTGCTCATCAAGAATCGCCCATAGCTTTTCTAGCACTGGCAAATCACGGGCGATGCAGCTTCCGACCTCATGCACATTCCCCGCACCGAGCGTAATCAGCAGATCTCCCGGCCGCAGCGCATTACCGACTTTGTCGCGAGACATCAGCATCGTCGGCGTGAACTGGAAACTTGCCGCCGGACGCACCACTCCGCGTGTTTTGTCATGCTCGCGCACCTCTTCCACAATCGTGTTACCGCTCACCCCTGGCAGAGGCTTCTCACTCGCCGCATAGACATCCGTGACAAACAACTCATCCACATCGTCAAAGCTCGCACCAAACTCCTTTTTCAAAAGCTGCGTGCGACTGTAGCGATGCGGCTGGAAAACACACACGATGCGCTTCGGCTGCAATCCTTTAGCCGTCGCCAGCGTCGCCGCGATCTCACTCGGATGATGGCCGTAATCATCCACCACCGTGAAGCGCTCGCCACTGTGTCGAATCTCAAATCGACGCTTGGCTCCACGGAAGGTTTTCAGAGCATGTTGAATGCTCTCAAAAGTCACGCCCACCATGGTGGCCAAAGCAATCGCCGCGAGAGCATTCGAGACGTTGTGCTTGCCCGGAATCCCCAGCGTCGCCACGCCGAGAAGCTGATCTTTGTGATAGACCTCAAATTCCGAGTGGTCCGGCTTCGTCGCCAAAATATTCGCTGAGAAATCATGCTCGCGACTCCAGCCATAGCTCACCGAATTTTCCGCACCGCCGCAGACCTCACGCGCCACCGGATCTTCCGCGCAATGCACCCAGTATCCCGGCGTCTGGCTCAGAAGCTGACGAAACACCGCCTTAATTGCCTCGATACCATCATAGAAATCCAGATGCTCTGGCTCGATGTTCAGGATGATCGAATGCTGCGGATGGAAGTTCACCAGCGTGCCATCGCTCTCATCGCCCTCAGCCACAAAAAGCTCGCCCTCAGCATCCCAGTGAGCATTCGACCCGAGGATCGGAATCTCCGCACCGACATAGTGACTCGGCTTCATCCCGCCCTGCCGGAGCACATGCGCCGTCAGCGCCGAAGTCGTCGTTTTGCCATGCGTGCCACCGACCACCACGCCCTTCTTATTCGCCATCACCGCCGCCAGCGCCTCCGCACGTCGCACCAGCGGGATGCCTTGTTTGTAGGCCGCCTCATAAGCCACATTCCCCGGCTTGATCGCACTGGAGTAGATCACCATGTCGCACTCCTCCACCTCTCGCTCCGAGTGTCCGTGGAAAAATTGCAGCCCCAGCTTTTGCAGCCGCTCCGTCTCCGTCGTCTGCGCCTTGTCCGACCCACTGACCTTGTGCCCAAGTGCCAGCAGCAGCAGCGCCAACCCACTCATCCCCGACCCCGCGACCCCGATCAGGTCGATGCGCATAGGATGACGGTTTTCTTTGAGGAGACTGAGTACAGCGTGGGTCATGGAACCGCCGACCCTAGCCTCGTTTGCCGACCCGGCAAGAAATGCAGTCAGTCCAGTTCACCGAGTCTTGCGAGGAGCGACCTGAGTTCCACCCGTGGCTCAATGTTCATCTGGAGCACCCAAACCGTGGTCCGCCCAATAGCCGTGCGTCCCAAAATCAGGGCATCCTCTCTTTGGAAATGATCCTCCCACCTGTCCCGGCGCGGGTGAAACAGCCGCGTCAGTTCACCAGTATCGGGATCAATTCCCGCCAGATTGGTTCCTTTGGCACGATTGCAGACACCACAGGCGAGAGCCAAATTCCCTGAGTCGCCAGCCCCTCGATGTTTCAGCGCGGTGACATGGTCAATATGCAACGGGCAGAAAGGCTCATTCTCCTGCCGGAGTCGGCAGTATTCACAGCGATCACCGGCACGCTGTCTCACAAAAATGGCGGGCAGCCTGATCAATTACACACCGGCATGTTCACGAAGATAAAGCCGAGCCTTGGCCTGGAGCACTGAAATGAAACTGCCTGCGTGGACATAGGTGTCATACCTGCGACGCTCCTTTTCCGTGATGCTATCGGCGCTTTGCTTGGCGGCAAGACAGTCTAGCTCTTCCGCCAGTTGATCATCGGCCTTGAGCGCTACCAATGCACGCGCCGTGGCTTCATTGAAGATGCGGCTCAATGGATCGAGCATCCTTTCGAGAGTGGCAAACTTCAGGTGCATAACATTAAGTTTTGATAAAAATCAACCCGCTTCGCGGGACTGATTGCCACGGCATCGAAGCCTTTCGTCTCTGGCTCGTCCCTCGCCGACGACTCCCGTCTTCATGCCGACGCTCCGCTTCACTTGGATGGAACTAGGGCGGGGCGGAAGCCCAGGCGGCTGCGGAAGCCCGGGATGCGCCTGCTGCGGTCGGCGGCACGGCAGCGGGAGGCGTCGCGGCTCCAAGAGCCGCCGCGGAACACGCGGAAGCCGCCCGATGACGGCCCTGTGGGATCCACTCCAACCTTGAGGGTGTCACTATACCAATCAGCGCACCACTCATACACATTGCCGTGCATGTCATGCAGTCCCCATGCATTTGGCTTCTTTTGGCTCACTTCATTTATTTTACTTCCACTGTTGCCATCATACCAGCCTACCTCATCTAGGCTGCCTCCGGAATAGGGCCCTTTTTCTCCAGCACGGCAGGCATATTCCCACTGCGCCTCCGTGGGTAGGGCGAACTTCCATCCTTGCGGCAGAATCTGCTTGTCATTGAGCTTGGCGATAAATGACTGCGCATCGTCCCAGCTCACGTTTTCCACCGGAAGATTGGCTCCCTTGAATTGACTCGGATTGCTACCCATTACCGCCTCCCATTGCGCCTGTGTCACCTCGGTCTTTGCCAGCCAAAACGACTGACTCAGCGTCACCTCAACCTGCCCTTCATCGCTGGAACGCTGCTCCTCACTGGACGAACTTCCCATCGTGAAACTGCCGGATGGGATAAAGCAAAGCTGTGCAGAGACCGACGATGAAAGCGGTATCTCAAGTTTACCGCCTACGGCCCCTGATTGCACTTCCTTTGATAGACGGGCTTGGGCTTCGGTAGCTATCCGTTCAAAAGCAAGTCGCTCCACTTCAGCTTTCGCTTTGGCTTCGGCTGCTATGCGCTGTTGTTCTTGCTCATTGTCGATCACCATCTTGCCTAAACCTGCGGCCAAACCAAGCGCTATGACCGCTACAATCAAGGCCTTGCGCTTCTCGCTGGTCGAGCGGGCCTGATGTTTGTTAAGCTCCTGAATCAACTCGGATTGTGCTCCTGCTTTCGGATACATGGCGCGTAGCTCTTTCACCAGGAGCCTGTCAGAAAGTTTGTGTGGAGGGTCAAAACCGAGGACAGGAAGACATGAGAAGACCCAAAACGAAGGAAGACAAAGCGCTCGATGAAGCGCTGGACGTGTTAATCGCCAAAAGCGGCCATTCACCGGAGGCGATCATGGGCGA
>CAMAQH010000059.1 GCA_945860295.1 Prosthecobacter debontii | reverse complement strand
AGCTCCACCGACGCCATCGCGATCGAAGCACGCGAAAAGCCCCATATTGAGGCCCCCCACTCCAGCACTCAGACAACCACGGCGGGCGCACGCTCAGAGTGAGAGGAGCAAGCAAAGTGATGACACATCTCATGTTTGGTGTCGTGGTGATGAGCGCCGAGGCGCTCATTCGCTTGCTGTGAGCCAAGCGGAGTAGGTCAGAGAGAGTCCGCCTCCCAAGGCGCAGAAAGTCCATGCACACAGGTCAGGAAAATGACCACAAAACACGCTCATGAAATCCAATGACGAGCACTCAGAGCCAAGGGTGATCCGAAGCGATTAAAACTCCGCCATCGTGTGATAAAAAACTCTCCGCGACTTTGCATCTTGAAGGTTTTGCAAGAGGCTCATAATTTTGAAAATAATTTTGCCGGTGTGTGGCAAAAGTGACAGGCTTGGCTATGGAAATGAGTTTGGAGCCTCACCCGCCCCTGGTAGCGATTGCCACGATTTCTCATCGTGATAGTGTCAGACTTCCTTGCGCCATGACGACTCTACCATCTCTCCTGCACCGCGCCGCATTCACTGCGGCGCTGGCGGGGCTACTCACGCTAGGCTCTGTGAGTCGAGCTGAGGAGGCTGCCAGCGCATGGACTGACTGGGATACGGGGCTTGCGAATCAATATCTCTCACTGCTTGTCTCCCAGCCTGAGTATGGGCGTGTCATTGATCTGCTGTGGAGCCTATATGATGGGCATGATTCGACGGCGCTGCTCATTGAAAATGTGACCATCCAAGCTCAGTCCAATCGGCATCCTTCGGTTTTGATGGTGCTGGGTCATCTATACAGGAAGGGCGGTAATCTCACGAAAGCCGCTTCGATTTATGAAGAGGTGATTAAAGCAAATGCGTTGAATGCCATGGCTCTTCAAGCCCGTGCGGCGGTGGCTCAGGAGATGGGTGATCCGACGACGGCATGGCGTCTGATCGGTCAGCACAGCGCTCAATTACTCGATGCTGATCCGAGAAAAGTAGAGGTGCTTCTACAACTCGGGTCACTGGCGCTAGCGGCTGGCAAGAATAATGAGGCGGTGAAAGCCTGGGAAAATGCGGCGAAGCTGAAGCCGGGTGATTTTGACCTAATAAGGCAAGTGGCCGAGTTTATTCTGCGTGCGGGTTTTCCAGATCGAGCCGCCGCTTTTTACAGCACTCTGACTGAGCAAAGTGATCCACAACGTCGCCTCGATGCGCTCTATGATTTAGCCCGAATCCATGAGCATGCAGATCAGTTTGAGCAAGCCGATGCTGCGTTGGCGGAGGGACTAGCGTTGCTCGACTTTCGTGATGGTCGCTATGCTGATTTTTTTCTCAGGCGTGTGCGGTTGCATGAGCGGTTTGGCTCGCTCGATGATCTCCGCCAGCAACTCACCAAGTCTGCTACGCAGAAGCCAGTGAGCGAGCATGCTCTTCGTGATCTGGTGCGCTTTCATGAGATCACGGTGGATACGGATGCGCACCTGAGCGCACTGCGTGAGCTAGTGAAGCAACTGCCTCAGGTGGATGAGTATCGCTGGGAATTGGTGCGCGCTTTGCTCGATCATGACGGTGCTGATGAAGCCGCAAAACTGCTGGATGAAAGTCTCAAAGGTGATGGCAGCGATCTGCCCGCCATTGTTTTTCTGCGCTGTGAAGCTGATTTGCGCCGAGGCGATGCTTCTGGTGCTACATCTCGTATTGAGAAGCTGCTGAAAGCTCAGGGCGCGTCACCCGAGTTGGAGAAACAGGCGCTCGCCTTTGCTCAGCAGCGGGCGCTGGATGCGGTGATTGAGATGATTCTTAAGTCGCGCCTAGAGCGGGATCCCAGCAAGTCGGAGTCTGTGTTTGAGCTGGCTGTTTTTCATCGTGCCAGAAAAGACATGGCGGCTGCGGACGTGCTGCTGCGGAGGTTCACACAAGGTGCAGCGACCGAAGAGGAGCGGCAGCGGCGTCTCAATGACGCTGCCGCTTTCCTGGCTTCTGGGAGTGATCTCGACAGCGCCATTATACTGGCCCGTGAGTCCGTTGCTAAGCCGAGCGCGGGGCGTGATGAACTTTTGCGACTGGCCGATTTACTCACTGAGCATGGGGACAAGGAAGAGGCTCTGAGCTTTCTGGAAAAGGCCTGGCAAGCGGGTAAGAGCGATGAAGATGGAGTCGATGTGGATGACCGGATTTACTCGCTTCTGATGGGCGATGAAAAAAAGCAGGTTAGGAAAAACAAAGGCAGCGGTGGTGACTTTCAATTGCCTGATGCTTTTACCGGCAAGGGTTTTGCCACAACGGATGAAGCTCAAGTAAAGCAGCCAATGCCTGAGGCCGTGTTGGAAAAAGTTCGGCAGATGTTTGGGCTTCCTAAGGAGCAAAAGTTGTCAGATAAGACTCCACGCGAAATCTTTCGTGCAGCTTGGTGGGCGGTGCGATCGGAGATGCCTGATGAGGCTTATCTAGCCTTTAGGCTATTGCAGAGCGGAGTGTCTAGTGACCTGTCACTCGAAGCTGAGCGGCTCTTGTTGGACCTGGCTTTGGTCGATAAAAACACGGCGCTCGCCATGCGTGTGTTGCGCCGACTTATTGCACGGGATGAAACCAGTAAGGTGCGCTACTCGCTGCGCCTGAGTGAACTGCTATTGGAAGATGAGCAGACTGCATCGACCGCAGGCGCGGTCGGTCTCTCTGCGGAAAGGACAGGCTGGCGCTTAGCTGAGGCATCGCCACTGCCCGCTCTGAGAGCAACTGTCTTTTTGGAGCGTGCATTTCATGATATGCCAGATTCAGATCAACTACTGCAAGCGCTGACTCAATGCTACACGCTGCAACGACGGCAGGAGGATGCGTTGAAGCTTTGGAAGAATGCGATCGACCGCGCTTCAGGCGGAGCAGCAGTGACGCTGATGGAGCGCTATGCGGAGATGTTGCTTCGGCAAATGAAGCTGCCTGAGTTCATCGTTACTCAAATTCGCATCGTGGAAACAGAGACGGATGTGAAGCGTCGGCGCGAAGCCTACAAGCGCTTTCTGGATCGGCTGCTGTGGTCAGAACAGGGCGGTGATCTCAGTCCTGAATTGCTAAAAGCGCGGCTCAAAAGTGTGAGCGATGCTTTGTTGCTTCAGGTTAAGCGACACCCCTTTGATGGCTTTTACCATGAGGCTCTGGCGCAGGTCTATGAGCGGGAAGGAAATGCGGCCAAGTCTTTTGCTGCGATGAAGCAGGCATACTACACCTCACCTGACACGCCTTTCTCTCTCGATCAACTTCGTGAAGCCGCTCTACGTGTCCAGGACATGAAGTCGGCGATCTATTTTCAAAAAAAGATCGCTGCAAGCGCTGGCCCAAAGGAACTTGCCGCTGAATCGCGGCGACTCGTTGAGATGCTGGAGCAGACGTTTCAAATCGCCGAGGCTGATCGCGTGCGCCGTCGTTTGGAGAGTCGCTTTTCACAGGATGTCGCTTCACTTGAGGGTCTTGCGGATCATTACCGCTCCACGGGTCAGGATGAGGCTGAGCGCCGCGTCTATGAGCAGGTCGCGCGAGTGCGGCCCTGGGATGCGCGCTCACAGCTTCGACTCGCTTTGAAGTCGCTGCGACTGGCGGATGATGAGGCTGCTCAAAAGTATCTGCGTGAGATTTGTACACGCACGGTCAGTGATGCCTTTAAAACGAAGGTGAGTGGCCCCAAGCTCCTGCCATTGCCGCTTGCTGAATTTCGTAAAGTGGGTGCGCCAGGACCTGTGTCGGAGATCACAGCAGTGCTCGATACAGTGCCTGCTTTGAAGGCTGAGGAAGTGACCGCCTTGCGTGCCTATCTGAGTTTGCCACGCGCTGAATTTTCCGAGTTACCAGATGCGGTGCCGCTGATTCGACTGCGTGCGATTGAAGAGCTGTCCAAGCTGGTGGGGCGTGGTGATTCTGTGAAGCGTGCGGCGTGGATCAGTGAATGCAGCCGTGGTCAAGGTGGCGTGCGCACGGCTGTAGAAAAACTGTGGGCTTTTTACTTTGTCCGTGCTGGTGATGAGTTCCGCAGTGAGCTGCGAAGGGTCATGGCTACAGGCTCCAGCTTCGAGGCTCAGTTCTGTCAGCTTTGGCTCATTCTGCGCTCGGGCGGCATGGCCGAGGGGCTGCGCTGGTCGGAGCAAACGGGACTCGACTATGAAGTGCAGGAATCCAGAAAGCGTTTGCTGCTCGCGGTCGGGGCCATGCTCGCAGATTTGGATACTTTTCGTTATGAACGTGGTGAACTGACGCTGCTCGGTACGGTCCGTAGCATGTCAGTGGTGGACATTCTTCGGCGCTTGCAGGATCATCAGCGCTACCCTGAGGCTTTGGAATTGGGTGAGAGTCTGCGTCTGCATAATCCGGGGCTTGCAGATGGGTTCACTTTCTCTTTGGCTCGCATCGCGGAGTCCGCTGAGCGTTGGGATTTGGCTCGGCAGTATCTCAGTCGTGTGGTGCGCGGCCCAGTGCGACCAGAGGCGTATCGTGGCACCTATGACCCGTATCTTTTTAGCCTGAGCGCGGCGAACCGTCTGGCCGTGAGCGCTGAGGAGCGTGAGAAAAATCTCCGCGCAGCCTGGCGACATCTACAGGCCACTCCCAGCTCGGCGATGACGCGACTGCGTAAGTCTGCCGTGGCTGGCTTAGCTGGAGCACCTGAGACCGCAGCGGCAGAAATGCAGGGCTTCATCACCCGTGATCTTTTGCCTGCTCGACCGATGGGTGAGATGAAGAGCATGCCCATGTCGCAGGCGGCTGTGCGCTATGAGGAGCCGATGCATCTGCGCACTCTTTGGGTAGAGACGCGGGAGATTGAGGCGCGATTTGTGCAGGAGGGAATGGGGCAGGTGATCCAGCAGGTGAATGATGGTCTTACTGCTCAGTGGGGTGGTGTGGGCCTAAGCTCGCGCAGTGGGCTTGAGTTTGGTGAATGGCGGCTAGGCCATCTCGTGCGCAAAATGCGTGACGTGGACTACCCGACTCGTCTGCGAATGCTGCGTGAGCATCTGGCCAGCGTGGATATGAAACTCGAAGTGTCGGTGGACACACTGAGTGAGCTGGGTGGTCGACTGGAAACCTCAGGTATGTCGCGTGAAGCCATCGAGGTCTATGGTCTGCTGCCAAGCCGAGCGCCTGCGAATCCCGAATACGCGCAGTGGCTTATCCGCGTGAGTGAGTCGGCTTTGGATACCAAGACGGGATTGAAATTCACGCTCCAATTACTCAATGCTGAGCCGCCTATGAAACCACCGCAGCCGGGTGATGAAGTCTTGCGTGAGAAGCATGCGCATTTTCTAGCGCTGGATTTTGATCTAGCTGAGCTCCATCGGCGTGGCTACCTACCGCAGATCACGCACGTGCTACAGGGGCGCATCCCGCATGAGGTGCCGTACCTGCGTGAGTTGGCGTTGCTGCATGAAAAGTTAGGCCAGGACACGCTTGCCCTCGCTGCCTGGGATCGCTTGCATGAGGCCTTTATTAAAAATGCGGAAAGCGGCATCCTGCCAGATGCAGAGAGCTGCGTGCGCCGCGCTAAGCTGCTGATCAAATTAAACAAGCCTGTTGCGGCGCTCGTGGCATTGAGGCCTGTGCCACTGACCGATAAGTCAGGTGAGCAGAGCAGGGTGGCCTTGATGCTGCGTGCTGATCTTGTAGCGAAAGCGCAGGACTGGGATGAGTTTCGTGAGTTGATGACCCTGGCGGTGGAGATCAAATCCATCGACTGCATCGCGCATCTCACGGAGCTTTCTCGTGTGCAAGGGCGTGGCGCTGAGGCACTGAATTTTTTAACGCAGGCTGAGCGCTCATTAAAGGATGATGGAGCGCGCTTCCGAATGCGGCTGGAACTGCTGAAATTACTCGCTCATGAAACGACCTGGACACCTGAGCGCGGTCGCTCGCAGGTGGCTGCTCTAATGCGAGTGAGAAGTCGTGATCGTGAGACTTTACAGCAGTTTGTGGACTGGCTCGGCACTCAGGCGCTGGGCGCAAATCGTGCGGCTTGGATCAGTCTGCTACGCGCTGAATCGCGAGCTGGAGTGGATCGTCCCTTAGCTGCTCTGGCACTGTGCGCTTTTGCTGAAGGTGCGCCCGAGTCGATTGGAGATGATCTCTCTCAGGGGTGGCAGGCGGTGCGTGAGGGAGATCGCATCTGTCTCGAACTCGGTGCCGAAACACTTCTGAAAGAGGCCCACGCTGGCTGGGCCTGGCGCGCTTGTCTCGCGCTCCAGGATCTGCCAACACTGCGCCTTGATGGACGTAAGCTGCCGCTCATGCTGCGCGTGGCTGATGCGCTGGGAGATCGCTCGATTGTTCAGGAGATCTTTGCCGAAGTGGTGCGCATGCCTTTCCCCGGTGGTGTGCAGACGGTGGCCTGGGCAAAGGCTTTGGAGGAAAGTGGTGAGAATGATTTAGCGCGTGAGCTTTATCTCGCGGCACTGGATCGGCTGGTGGCCACTAATGGCATGCAGTCAGACCTGAGCGCCGCGTGGACTCGTCACCTGATTCAGCGCCGTGAGTTTGAATCCGCCGAAAGCTATCTGATGCACGCGCTCTGGACGCTGCCGAATGAGGCACCGAAGCTCTTGTTCGATCTATATGCTGCCTGGGGGCGCTTGTCAGATGTCCGCGCTGAGTTGCGGAAGTTTCATCTTCCTGGTGGCATTGAGAAGGAGGTGTTGTTCCTTGCCGCTCAGTCGCTCGGTATTCCACCGCCTGTCACTTCGGTCCCTTCATCATGAATGTTTATTGGTTTATAACCTTGATCGCCTGTTCGGTGGTTGGTTGCGCGTCTTCAAAATCGAATAAGCGCCAAGACCAGAGCGGGCAGCCCATGTCCAAGCGCATCGCCAACTCGATGAGGCGCATGAACGATCCGAATGATCGCAGCCAGTTCGATAAATCGATGCAGGCTACTTTTGGCAAAAAGAAAGGCAGTGCCTCGTGGTTCAGTCGTCAGAAGTATGGCGCGCGAGATTACAATGGTGTGAAGACTTTCAGCACGACCCCCTTCAAGACGGGTGAGTTTGCCGAGGGTGATCACAAGAGCGCCATGGGCAGGCAAAACTTCTCCGAGCTCAATAAGACTTCAGCTTATGGCGACGATAGCTTTCGCACTGGCACGAGTCCTTTCGCAGACAAGGCAGCGAAGGACGGGACAAAGTCCTTTTCAGGTGCGGATGATATTTTCAAGACTCGTCCCGACAGCCGCATCTCGAAGAGTGCAGCGAAGGACAACACGCCTAAGTTTATCGAGCTAGATGATAAGGGCCGTGGCTCTGCCTATGGAGAGGACGAGGTGCGCCGACTGCTGGGCCGCGATTGAGCCGCGCTCAGCGTGTGACGGATATCTGGATCAAAACTTGGTCCAATCCATTCAAGCTGTGTGCCCAGTGAATGTTGAGTTCAGGCATCTGTTCCTGATAACCTTTGGCAGCGCGACCACCGATGATCAGTGCCATCGGCTCCGGAAGTAGCTGCCGCATACGCCGAAGTTTATCCTCAGTGATAGCGCACCTCTCTGGATAGACTACGCTCAATGCCACGGCGCGCGCTCGGCGAGTTGTGGCACATGCGGCGATTTCTTCGATAGGCAAATTTGGGCCAAGGTAGATCACCTTCCATCCCAGATCACGCGCTGAGGCGGCGACTAGCATGGCTCCGAGTTCATGAGTCTCACCTGACGGGGTGGTGATGATTAATTCGGGGGCATTCACGGCTGTCTGGCTGCCTGGGACCGGTGTCATCAGCATTTCACGAATGACAGAGGTGGCGACATGTTCGTGACTCGGGCGCAGGTTGCCAGCTTGCCAGGCGTCCCCAATGTTATGAATCAGAGGGCAGATAACATGGTGCAACATGCCACGCTGGCCGAGATGCTGCCGCGCGCGGAGTAGCACTCGGCGGACCTTATCGCCGTCATAGGCCTTAGAGGCTTCGATGCATAAATCCACAAACTGATGTGGTGACTCCAGTGGCGTGGTGTCTGTGCTGGCACTGGCTGAGGCCGAGACAGTTTGCTGGAGTTGCTGATCGACGAGTTTTTGCAGTTCGTCTGTGGGTCGCTGTGCGACATTCCCGATGCGGTGCCCATTCTCAGTTAGTTCCCTTAATAGCTTCAAACGCCGGATTGCTTCTTCGCAGAACATCCGACGATTCGTGTCTGTGCGCGTCGGATTCATCGCCCCGTAACGTCTTTCCCAAATGCGGATGACGTGTGTGCTGAGGCCGCTGAGTTGGCTGGCCATTTGAATCGAGCAGGGCATGAAAAGTGAGTGAAACGGTAAACTGTTCTGGGACTGTATCAGGAGTTCGTCAATTTGGTCATGCCATGTTTTGCAAGTTGCTCCAAGACTGATTTCAAAGGAGAGCTACGCCTGCTTTTAGAGAACGGATACAACGCATTTCCCACCGCCATGCTGAATTACATTTGGGCCACGCTACTCTTCATCGGATTGATCGTCGCCGGACTCGTCGGGCGTGTGTCGGGAGAAGCGAGTGTGATCGACGCCGCGATGAAGGGCGCTGAAAAAGCCGTCATGGGCATCGCGCTACCATTGGCAGGTATGATGATGTTTTGGCTCGGCGTCCTGCGCTTGCTGGAAAAGGCGGGCGTGCTGGAGGCTGTGGTGCGCGTGCTCTCACCTCTGCTACGCCGACTCTTTCCTGATGTGCCCACCGGTCATCCGGCGATGAGTGCGATGGTGATGAACCTTTCGGCCAACATGCTCGGCCTCTCGAACAACGCGACGCCCCTTGGTTTGAAAGCGATGGGTCATCTCCAGGAACTCAATCCACATAAGCAAAGCGCGAGCAATGCTATGGTCACATTCTTGGCTCTCAATACAGGTGCCTTCACTTTGATTCCGATGTCGGCGATGAATTTCCTGAACGCCGCTGGCATCCGCAACAGCTACCAAGTCATCGTCCCCACCATTCTCGCCACGGCTTGTGCTTCCATCGGTGCCGTGATGGCCGCAAAGAGTTTTCAGCGTCTGCCGCAATTCGTCGCACAGCCCGATGACGAGGAAGCAACTCCAAGTAACGGCGAGCGTCAGTCCGCCGTGGTCGATGCACCCACGACTCACCCCTTCTCAACCAAAGCCCGCACTTGGCTCACGATCCTCACTGTTCTTTTCATCGGCGTCTCCGCCCTCGAACTAGGTCCGCCGACATGGCGTCAGACCGTGCTGGATCAATCAGGGCTTTCTGCCGTGCTGGAAAAATCTGCCCAGCGTAAAGCCGAAGCCGTTGCCACACTCGCGAAGAATAAAGAACAGGCTCTCGCGACCGCAGCCACAGTGGTCAAGCCTGAGCCACCCGTCTGGCGGCGCATGATGGACGGCACTTCTGGGTTGGCGATTCCAGCCATCCTCATCCTTGCTGTTGGCGTCGCATGGGCGCGTGGCGTGCGGGTTTATGAAGAGTTTGTCGATGGTGCCAAAGAAGGCTTTCAGGTCGCCGTGCGCATCATGCCCTACCTCGTCGCCATGCTTGCTGTGCTGGCGATATTGCGTGAATCAGGAGCCTTCCAATTACTAGAGTATGCGCTAGCCCCCGTGCTGGGTTTGCTGGGCTTTCCGGTCGAGCTTCTTTCCCTGGCTCTGATGCGTCCGCTCAGCGGTTCCGGTGCGCAGGGCATCCTCAATGAAATCCTCACCCGCCCTGATCTGAGCGAGATGGTGAAGTTCACCGCCGCCATCCTCTATGGCTCCACGGAGACGACCTTCTATGTGCTCACCGTTTACTTCGGTAGCGTCGGCATCCGCCGTTTTCGCCACGCACTCATGGCCGGACTAACTGCAGATTTCATCGGAATGGTTGCCGCGATCTTCTTTGGGCGTCTATTATTCGGATAATCTGTGTATAAATGATGAGGATTAATCTTGAATAAGATGATTTGGGCGTCATTTTTGGAGCATGAGAATCACGGTGGACATCGAAGAAAGTATCTTGGAAGACTTGGTCGGCATCATGGGGGAATCAAAAAAGAGTCCTGCTGTGGCGCGGGCCGTGACCGAATTCGTGAAGCGGCAGAAGGCCAAGGAATTCGGCAAGTTGCTCAGGCAGGGTGCCTTTGATTATCCTGTCCTGAACGAAGAAATCGAGAAACAGGACATCTAAGCTCATGGTTCTTGTTGATTCCTCCATCTGGATCGAGTCCGCCCGGCGTGACGGGGACATCGGTATCAAGGTCGCTCTGGAAACTCTTCTCGAAGAGTATGAAGCGGCGACCACGAGTCCGGTGCTTCTCGAAGTGCTTGGTGGCTCTCGCAAAGAAGAACGCAAGCGCATGGCGAGTTATTTTTCCATCATCCCGTACTTCCAGGCAGACGCCCAGGATTGGGAAAAGGCGATCTCAGTCGGCCGGATGATGCGTGATAAAGGTCACGTTCTTCCTTGGAATGACAGCCTTATCGCCGCCGTCGCTATGCGTCGAAATTTGCGCGTGTATGCCAAGGACAAACACTTCGACGCGCTCGGCTTGCTGACGGGCGTGCGCTTGTATCGGCCTGGTTACGGCGGCAATTACACAGAAGAAGATCAGGGAGCAGAGGGAGTCTGATTCATGCTCCAAATTTCCCAACTCACTCTCCCTGTCGATCATACCGATGCCGACTTGCGTCCTGCGCTGCTGAAGCGCCTCGGTATCGCGGACAAAGACCTGCGCGGCTTCACGATCAAACAGCGCGCCATCGACGCCCGTCGCCAGCATGTGACCTTCAGCTACACGCTGCTCGCCGAGGTTGAAAATGAACCGCGCGTTTTCAAGTCGCACGTCAAAGATACGCAGATTTGCGCCGCGCCAGATGAGACTTATCACCAGGTGCCGCCGCGTGGTGAGCATGGTGTTTCGAGCCGTCCCGTCATTGTCGGCTCGGGACCCTGCGGACTTTTTGCTGGCCTCATACTCGCCCGTGCCGGACGCAAACCGATCCTTTTAGAGCGTGGCAAAGCCGCTGGGGATCGCGCTCGCGATGTCACTGGCTTTTGGCGACGTGGTTGGGACTTCAATCCCGAGTCTAACGTGCAATATGGTGAAGGCGGCGCGGGCACCTTTTCTGATGGCAAGCTCTACACCCAGATCCGAGATCGCGAGCACCGCATCCCATGGCTTTTGAAGGAGATGGTCGCGGCGGGAGCGCCGGAGGACATCTTGATCAAAGCACGTCCACACATCGGCACTGACAGACTCATCAAAGTCGTGCGCCATATTCGTGAAGAAATTATCTCCCTCGGCGGTGAGGTGCGTTTCGGCTTGCGTGTTAGCGATGTCATCATCGAAAAGGACACCATGCGCGCTGTTGTGCTGGCGGATGGCTCGGTGATCGAGGGAGCCCCCATTATTTTTGCCATCGGTCACAGCAGCCGAGATACTTTTGAAATGTTGCATCGGAATGGCGTGCCGTTTGAGGCCAAGCCCTTCTCGGTTGGCGTCCGTATCGAACATCCGCAGCGCCTCGTGGATCAGATGCTCTATGGCAAATGGGCAGGTCATGCACGACTTGGTTCCGCACCCTACAAGTTCGTCTCCCACTGCCCGAATGGCCGCGCGGCTTACAGCTTCTGCATGTGCCCAGGCGGGCTTGTCGTCGCCGCAAACTCTGAGCCTGGCACGGTCGTGACGAATGGCATGAGTAGCTTTGCCCGTGATGAAGCCAACGCCAACAGTGGCTTCATGGTGGACATCACACCGAAGGATTATGGCGAGCATCATCCACTCGCAGGCATCGAGTTTCAGCGCGAGATCGAACGCGCTGCCTATCGCCACGGCGGTAGCAATTATCACGCGCCAGCTCAGCTTTTAGGCGACTTCATGTTAGGCCGCGCGAGCACGGGGCAGGGGGCGGTGAAGCCCAGCTATGAACCAGGCGTCGCCTGGACTGATCTTCGCGAATGTCTGCCAGAGTATGTTATCGACACCATCAAGCTAGCCATTCCCGAGATTGCTAAAAAGCTTCCCGGTTACCATCTCGATGACGCCATCCTCACCGGGGCCGAAACGCGCAGTTCATCGCCAGCTCGCGTCCCGCGTCATGCCGACACACTCCTCTGCACGACGATCAAAAATTTCTATCCAGCTGGTGAAGGCGCAGGCTACGCCGGTGGCATCATCTCCGCCGCTGCGGATGGTATGAGAGTGGCAGAGGCTGTGCTGCGGGCGGACTGAGCGCTATTCTGTTCTTCGCTGACTGGAGAACTTGTCGCGCATCTCCTCTAGACTGAAAGGGCCACAGGCGGCAGTCGTATGACCAAGCTCTATTTCCTTATTCCTTTTCATGCGTGTTTCTTTTGTGACCCTGTTTTTCGCCTTCGGCATGGCCGCAGCGCAGCCTATTGATCTTCCTGGCCAGCGGCCTGATGGCTCCGTTTTGTTGCCGAACCAGTGGAGCCTTCGTCCCGTCGGCAGCCAGATTCCGGTGGGGGATTTTCCGGTCAATCTTGCCCTGCATCCTGATGGCAAGTTCGCTGCGGTCCTGCACTGCGGCTACAGCCAACATGAGATCGTTTTGCTCGATCTCAGTAAGCGCACCATCACCTCGCGCATCAAGCTGCCAGAGGCTTTCTATGGTCTGACTTTTTCCAAGGATGGCTCACGGCTCTTCTGCTCAGGAGCATCGGCTGAGACCATTCAGGTCTTTGCATTCGCTGATGGTGCGCTCACTGACGCACCAGCTTTGTCTTTGGGCGATGCCAAGAAGCGCGGCATTCCTGCGGGCATCGCGGTCAGTGCGGACGCTTGCACTTTCTTTGCCGCCAATGTCTGGGGACACAGCATCAGCCGCGTGCGTTTGGACAAAGATGGCAAGGCCACGGCGGATGAGTTGCTCTTGCTCGAACATGCCGCGCCCGAACCCGTAAAGCCCGCGCCCACCACGGATGATCCCTCGATCACCAAACGCGCGAACCAATTGCTCGACACCACAGACCCGAGTTCGCCCTTTCCTTATGCCTGTGTGTTGGATGAAAAGCGCTCTCGTCTTTACGTCTCTCTTTGGGCTCAGGCTGCCGTGGCGGTGATCGATACCGAGACCTTCAAAGTTGTCGGTCGCTGGCAGACCGAGTCGCATCCGAACGAGATGCTACTGAGCAAGGACGGCAAACGCCTCTACGTCGCCAATGCCAACCATAACACAGTCAGCGTGCTTGATGTCACTGCTGATGGCCGCTCCATCGAGACACTGCTCGCTGAACTCCAGCCTGACGCACCTCCTGGCAACACGCCAAACTCGCTCGCTTTCAGCCCCGATGAAAAGCGCCTATTCGTGGCCAATGCCAACATCAATACCGTCGCCGTTTTTGACATCTCCACGCTGGGCAAGTCCCGCTCGGTCGGCTTTATTCCTGTCGGCTGGTATCCCACCAGCGTCCGCGTCAGCCAGGACGGTCGCACGCTCTATGTAGTCAATGGCAAGGGCGAGACCTCGAAGCCGAATCCTCTCGGACCACAGCCCGGCAAGAAGGCCAAGCCTGGAGTGAAGCAATACATCGGTGAACTGATGAACGGCACGGTCAGCATCATCCCACTGCCGGAAGAAGATAAGCTCGACGCCCAACTCGCAGCTTGGAGCCGCCTGGCCTACCAATGCATGCCTGAGACCGCGCGCAAGATCGCCGCCATGCCCGATGACGGTAATCCCATCCCGCGCAAAGTCGGTGATCCCTCGCCGATCAAATACATCCTCTACATCATCAAAGAGAACCGCACTTACGATCAGGTTCTCGGCGACGTGAAAGGCGGTAATGGCGACCCCAGCCTCTGCCTCTTTCCCAAAAAGGTCACACCGAATCATCACGCTCTCGCCAGTGAGTTCGTGCTGCTCGATAATTTTTACGTCGAGTCAGAGGTCAGCGCCGACGGCCACGAATGGACCATGGGTGCCTATGCCACCGACTTCGTCGAAAAGAACTGGCCACTCAGCTATGGTCACAGCAAGAGCGGCAAGTACACCTATCCCAGTGAAGGCGGATTCCCCATCGCTGTTCCTGCGGGCGGCTATCTTTGGGATCGTGCGGCTAAGGCCGGTGTCACCTTCCGCAGCTACGGTGAATGGGTAGCCAATGGCAAAAAGCCCAGCGATCCAAGTGTCGCCAAAGCCAAGGCCTTGGAAGGTCATTTCGATCCCCAGTTCAGGAGCTTCGACATGGACTATCCTGATGTGAAGCGCGCCGAACGTTTTCTTTCAGAGCTCGCCCGCTTTGAAAAAGAAGGCGAGATGCCACGCCTGCAGTTCGTGCGTTTACCCAATGATCACACCAGCGGCACCAGCTCCGGCAAGCTTACCCCGACCGCCCAAGTGGCTGACAATGATCTCGCCTTTGGCCTCATGGTCGAAGGTCTGAGTAAATCCAAGTTCTGGTCTCAGATGGCGATCTTTGTGGTCGAAGATGACGCCCAAAACGGCCCGGATCATGTCGATGCGCACCGCACCATCGCCTTTGCCATCAGCCCATACATCCGCCGGGGCATGGTGGACTCCACCATGTACTCCACCAGCAGCATGCTGCGCACCATGGAGCTCATCCTCGGCATGTCGCCGATGAGTCAGTTCGATGCCGCCGCCATGCCCATGTTTGCCAGCTTCCAGGACAAGCCCGACCTCACGCCCTACAAAGCGCGGCCCGCACAGGTGAACCTGGATGAACGCAACGGCAAAACCGCTTGGGGTGGTAAGGCTAGCCAACAGATGGACCGCACCCAAGAAGACGCTGCTGATGATCTGAAGCTCAACGAAGTCATTTGGAAATCCGTGCGCGGTGCAGACTCCGCCATGCCTGCTCCACGCCGTGCCGCCTTCGTCTTCACGCGCAAGAAGGCGCATGATGATGACGACGAATAGCACGTTTCGGCACGCACGAACTTTGCGGTGATAGCTTGGCACACCTGACGCTGTTTGATACACAGCGCCTATGTCCGACTCGAACGACCCCTCACCCACCGCCGTAGCATTGTCAGAAAAAGAGATCGTCGAGATGGTCGCTGGGATACGAGAGAAAATGACCACTGAAGTTGGCAAGGTCATCGTCGGACAGATTGAGGTCATTGATCAGATGCTCATCGCTTTGCTCGCAGGCGGGCATTGCCTCATCACCGGCGCACCCGGTTTGGCGAAGACGCTGCTGGTCAAAACCGTGGCCGAAGTCTTCGACCTCAGCTTCAACCGCATCCAGTTCACGCCCGACCTCATGCCCTCTGACATCACCGGCACGGAGATCCTCGAAGACACGGACCAGGGGCGCCGCATGGTCTTCAATAAAGGCCCCGTCTTTGCCCACATGATCCTCGCGGATGAGATCAACCGCACGCCGCCGAAGACCCAGGCCTCTCTGCTAGAGGCCATGCAGGAGCATCAGGTCACCGTCGCCGGAAACACCATGCATCTCCCTGAGCCCTTCTTCGTTCTCGCCACGCAGAACCCCATCGAGATGGAAGGCACCTACCCGCTGCCCGAGGCACAGCTCGACCGTTTCATGTTCAACGTCGTGATGGACTACCTGCCCGAGGACGATGAGGTCGCGGTCATCCAGCAGACCACGGCGAACTTGAAGCCCGTCATCGAGCAACTCTTCTACGGCGCGGACGTGCTGCGCTTCCACGAAGTCGTGCGCAAAGTGCCCATCGCCGAGGAAGTCGTCCGCTACGCCGTGCGCCTCGCCTCCGCCTCGCGCCCGAAGCAGAAAGATTCGCCTGCCTTCGTGAACGACTGGGTGAGTTGGGGGGCCGGCACGCGCGCGGGGCAGTTCCTCGTGCTCGGCGGCAAGACCCGCGCCCTGCTCGCCGGCCGCGCCCACGTCACCCGCGAGGACATCGAAGCCCTCGCCGCGCCCGTCCTGCGCCACCGCATCCTCATCAATTACCGCGCCGAGGCCGACGGCGTTACGGTGGACAAGGTCGTCTCGAAGCTGCTTGAACACGTGCGCGCTTCGACTCCGCAATGATTTCCCCCGCCGACCAAGTTGGCCACGCGAGCGGCTCGCTCATTGACCCGCAGGCCCTCATGGCCATCCGCAGCCTGGAGATGCGGGCGCGCGTCGTGGTCGAGGGTTTCTGGACCGGCATTCACCGCAGCCCTTACCACGGCTTCTCCGTCGAGTTCACCGAGTATCGCCAATACACGCCCGGCGACG
>CAMAQH010000058.1 GCA_945860295.1 Prosthecobacter debontii | reverse complement strand
ATCTGTGGCGCAGTAGCCGCCAGACGACCCGTTGTGATTGAGTAGAGGGTCGCTGCGTGTCCGCTGCCACTGGCGGTGATGAGTTTGATGGTGTAACTGCCGAGCGATGTCGTAGTGACGGTCAGCGTGCCGCCGAGGTTATGATTGACATCGATATCGCGGGAGACGAGTCCGCCGAAGGTTCCGACGAGGTTTTTATCCAACGCTTTTACCACCAAGGGCACGGTCAGCATGGCGCTCGTGCCGCCTGTATTGGTGGCTTTTACCTGCACATTGAAGACACCCGACACGGTCGGGATGCCGCTGACCACCCCGGTGGTGGCCACGAACGTCAATCCTTTGGGCAGACCCGTGATGGCGAAGGTCTTGGGATAGTTTTGGGCAGAGACGGTATAATTAAAAGCTGTACCAATCGTGATCGGCGTGAAGCTGATCGGCTGAACGATGGGCGCTAGGAACGTGGCAGAGACGGTCAGCATGAGTTCTTTCGTGACCGCGAAGCCACTGGAGTCCGTGAGACGCACAGTGATGATGGAGCTGCCGGGTGTGGTCGGTGTGCCTGAAAAGACGCCGCCACTGCTGAGCGTGATGCCTGCTGGCAAAGCGCCCGCAGTGACCGCCCAGGTGAAGGGTGCGCTGCTGCCTGTGCCGATGAGACTGTGAGTGAAGGCCACCGCTTTCACCGCTCTCGGCAGTGTCGTCGTGGCGATGACGAGATCACTCATGGTGACGCTGTAGGTCTCCGTGTCGGTGAAGCCATTGTCATCCTGCACCTGCACGCTAAAGTCGCTCACGCCGAGCGAAATCGGCGTGCCGGAAAGGACACCTGCGCTGTTCAAACTGAGTCCAGCGGGCAGTGTGCCGCTACTGAGTGACCATGCATACGGCGCGGTGCCACCGCTGGCCGCTAGACTGACGCTGTAGGCGGTGTTGATTAGTCCTGTGGCGAGCGGCGAGGACGTGGTGATTACGGGCGCGGTGGTGATGCTGAGAGCAAAGGCCTTTGCGGCAGTGAGGCCGTTTACATCCGTGAGCACAACCGTGAAACTGTTGCTAGCTGCCGCAGTTGGTGTGCCACTCAAGAGGCCACTGGTGCTCAGCGTGATCCCGGTGGGCAGCGTGCCCGAATTCAAGGTGAACTGGTAAGGCGCCGTGCCGCCTATGCCAGCAAGCTGCTTGCTGTAGGGAACGGCAACCACAGAGAGTGAAAGAGGTGAAGCCGTGGTAATGCTGGGCGGGACAGTAGCCATCGAGTCGGCCAAGTAGCCATCCATGCTGAAGAGGGTGTCCACCACGACGCGGTCAAAACTGAAATTTGCCTGACCGGGAGCGCCGCTGATGATGATGTTGTAGCTGGCCTGATTACCCGGCAACTCCCACTTGGCCCAGAGCTGGCCGTCACCTCCATTGTTCAACGCCTGAACCACAGTTGGTGCTACGCCATTGATGCTGCCAAGCGTGATGGGTGCGACAAAGCCACCGGAGCCGGATACGGCGGCAATTTGCAGCACGAGAGTGGTGAAACCATTGCTGCCGACTGTGCCGCTGGTGGGCACGGTGATCTGCTCGGCCAGAGTTCCGCTGCTAAATGAGAGATTGCCGTTTTCGAGCACGTGATCTTCGCTATTCGTGGTCTGGAAATTGGCACCTGTTATGGTCGTGCCGATGTCAGGAGTGCTGTCGTCGATAAGCTGGGCACGAGCAGCAGGGTCATTGAAAGTTTCCCAGCCAAACCAAGTGGTTCCAATGAGTCCACGTGAAGTTGGGGCGACCAGACCGGGGTTCTGACTCATCACATAGGCGAACGGAGGTGAAACCGGAAGCACTGTTACCGAAGCTGCTGTGGAGAGCGCTCCGCTTGGATTTGATGAGTTGGTAACCTTCACCCAGTAGCTCGTCGTGGCGGTCAGCACTGGAGTGGTGAACGAGGCCGAGTTGAGTCCCACGGCTGTCGTCGTGACACCGCTGTCTCCCTCATACCATCGATAGGTTATTGGACCGTCGCCTGTAGCGACAACGGACAACGTCGTGCTTTGGCCGCTATTGATCGTCGTCGTGGCCGGATGCGCGGTGATGGCCGCTGGGTTCTGAACGGTGACGGTCGCAGCATTGGAGTTAGCTCCGCTGAGATTGGCTGCGTTGGTGACTTTGACCCAGTAGCTGGTCGTGAGGGCCAGTGTGGGTGTGGTAAATGACGCCGAATTGAGTCCCACGCTTGTCGCTGTATCACCGCTGTTTCCCTCATACCACTGATAGGTGAATGGAGCATCACCACTGGCGATGACAGATAGCGTCGTGCTTTGGCCGCTATTGATCGTCGTCGAGGCCGGATGCGTGGTGATGGCGGCAGGGTTCTGAACGGTGACTGTCGCAGCATTGGAGTTAGCTCCGCTGAGATTGGCTGCGTTGGTGACTTTGACCCAGTATTTAGTCGTGCCGATCAGCGCAGGTGTGGTGAATGAAGCGGAGTTGCTCCCCACGGTTGTTGTCGTCACACCGCTGTCTCCCTGATACCACTGATAGGTGAAGGGCGCAGTTCCAGCCGCGACGACCGTCAGCGTGGTGGTGCCGCCACTGCCGATCGTGGTGGAAGCCGGCTGCGTGGTGAAACCCAAGACACTGATGGTGAATGTTCCCTGGGCAGAGCGCCCGGTGAAGTTAAAATTTTCCCAGGCCTTGATCGTAACGTCACGATTCCCTGTCTGCGTTGTCGTCCCCGCTAAAGTGGTGTTTTGGTTCGCCACATTCCCCAGCGTCAGGCCAGTCGGTAGCGAGCCACTGGTGACTGACCACGAGCTAGGCGTGTGACCACCTCCGCCGATGAGTTGAAAGGCTCCTGTAAAAGGCGTGCCCGATGTCACAGGGACTGTCGCTGAACCCAAAGTAGGTGCTACTTGGCCGACCGAAGTCGCACCAGCCACACTGTCGTAGGCTCCCAATCCCACCACTGAAGCAATGACAAAGCTCGTCGAGTTTAGTGCCGCAGACGAAGCCAACAAGTTGGCTTGGGGAAAAAGCATCTGCACCAGCGGCGACCGCTGAAACAGCAGCAGCAGCGAGCTGTAGCTAGATAAAGTTCTTTTGAGCTTCTGGACGAGTGGATACATTTTCACAGTGTTGATTGGGTAAAAAGTTGGGAGGGTTTCTTGAACTAGTTGCAGCCACAGCCGCCGCCGCCCACGCCGCCGCCGCCGAAGCTGGCCTCGCGTGAAAAGTAGGCGTGACTCGTCATCGCCAAAAGTAGGGTATCACGATCACCCGACATTAACGGATGTGCCAGATTACCACGCTCAAAGGGTCTCACTCGCACGAGCTGCTGAGAGCAACTGCTTAATGAGAAGATCATAGCGGCAGCTAAGAGATGAAAAAAAGGCTTCATGGTAAGTGGCTGTTGGGTCGGCATTATTGGGCAAGGAGTTCTTCGATCTCTTTCGTGTATTCGGCTTCAGTCTTGGCTCCTTTGAAGCCCTTGTGGATGTGGCGGATCTTGCCGCTGCGATCGACCAGATAGCTGGACGGCATGGTGGGTGGATTGAAAAAAGCCGCAGCCTGCTGTTTGGAATCATGAGCAATCGTGAAGCCCACTTTGTTCTTCGCCGCGAAGGTCTGGTAATCCTTTGCATTCTCGTCCACACCAATGCCGATGACCACGAGACCCTTGGACGCATACTTAGCCTGGAGTCGGGACATGGTCGGGAAAGACGCCTTGCACGGCGCGCACCAAGAGGCCCAAAAATCTACCAAGACGACCCTACCTGCGGTCTTCGGTAAAGCGGCTCCTGGCAGCAGGCCGTTGAGATTGGGCAAGGTGGTGCCGACAGTGGGTTCTGCCGCCGTAATCGCGGTTAGGCTGATACAGGCGGCGCTGATGATAGTGATGATGAGTTTCATGTGGTTTTTTCTGCGGCTTGAACTTGGTGTTTGCGGAAATTTCGAGTGGTAATGGTCCCCTGGTCATCCTGCACGCAGGCTTCGACTCCCGTGGCGCTTTCAGCGAATTGCAGCCCGTCTGTTCTGCCCATGACGAACACACAGGTGGAGTAGATTCCGGCCACGAGACAGGTGGGTGCCAGTACGGTCACAGCACGCAGCCCGTGACGCACAGGCCAACCCGTCCGATGATCGAGGATATGACCGTAGCGCACGCCGCTGTGCTCAAAGCGCCGGGCATAATCACCGGAAGCACACACCGCATAACCGGAGACGGCCAGACCGCCGATGCAGCGCTCACTTTGGATACCATCCTGAATGCCCACATGCCAGAAGGGATGAAGTCCATTTCCACCCATGGCAAAGATGTCGCGGCCCAGATCCACCAGGATGTCCTGAATGCCATGCTTGCGGGCAATGGCGATCAGTTGATCCACCGCATGTTCTTTACCAAAGCCACCAAAGTCTAGCCCCATGCCCACTCGTGGCAGGTAAACTTTCCCCAGCTTGCGCTCCACATCTTTCCATTGGGACAAGGCCAGGGCTTGCTGGACTTCAGCTTCAGATGGCAGGCGTTCATGCACGATCTTCCAATCCCACACGCGCAGCAGCGGTAGCATGGCGGGATCTAGAATGCCCCCCGTCAGGCGTTGCATGGCATCTCCCATGTCGAGCATCTGCTCCATCTCACGATCGATCTCCACCCAACGCTTTCCAGCAGCCTTATTGATCTGCGAGACCATGGAGTCCGGCTTGAAGCGTGAGAACTTCGCCTCGAAAGCGCCCAGCCAGCCCAGTGCTTCTGCTAGGAATTTCAGCGCAGTCTTCTTGTCCTTACAGCGGAACTGGATGGCACAAGCCGTTCCAAGCGCACGGAACGACACACTGCGCACACCGCGGCTGTCAGGTTCGATGGGGACTTGGATCGCTGAGTTGGTCATGGGCAGGGCTGATTAAAATTGAACCGTCAATCCGAAGGTCCAAATGCTGGCCGTCGGGTAGGCCGCAGCAGGTGCCTGGTTTGATCCGGTGCCGCGCATGTCATAAAACTCGTAGGCTGCGGATAGGGAAAAATTCTCACTCAACTGAAAGCGGGTCTTCAGTCCTAGACTCAGAGTGCTCATCGAGGAAAGGCGATAGTCCGCCGAATAGTTCGGACCCGATCCATCCGGGAAACTGGCAGGTTGCGTGGTAACCACTCCGTCCAGCGTTTGATGGTAAAAATCTGCCGCGTTCTGTCGGTAGTAGCGGAAAAACGGCGTCACCTCCCACCTTTCGCCGATGCCCTGACGCCACTCGATTTGCAGGCTCTGAGAGAACACGCCGTAGTCGTCATTGGAGAATCGAATCGTTGAATCCAAAGCCGCCTGATACTTGTCAAAAAAGCGAGTTCCTTGCAGTTGGAGCACCTCACGCAGTCGGCTGCTGGGGCGGTTCTCAGGATAGCGGTTGACCGCCGTAAAGGCTGTGCCAGCAACGATGTTCGTTCGCTGGATGATTTTATACTGATCATTCAGATAACCTTCACTGTAGCCTATCGTGAGATTGGCTGATAAGACCGTGTTTTTATCCAAGAGTTGAGTCACGCCCAAGACGAAATCGTAACTCCGTTTTTCCTGATTTCTGGTGCCGATGACGACAATATCATCATTCAAAAAATTGAAGCCAAGGGTCAGGGTGGTGTTCTTCTGATTGAGTTCCCATTTGTCACTCAAGGCCAAGCCCTCTGAGAGATAGTCGCTCTCACGACTGCGTGAGAGTTCCAGCTCCACTTTGTGATCACCGATCTGCTGAGATAGAGCACCGAGAACGCCCACACGGAGATCTTCCAATTCAGCGAGAAAGGGCTGCCCACCGCCAGGTAAGCCAGGTAAAAACCCTGTGGGGGAAGCGCCACTGATGGCATCATTCAAAATCTGAAAACGAAAGGTCGTCGTGTCACCGAGATACATCTCACCACGGAAGTAGCGTGACACCACTTTGATCCGACCCTCTGACTCATCATAAACTTGGTAGCTCGAATCCAGTTTAAACGCCTCCGCCGCAGACATCGAAATCGCTGGTAGCAGCAGCGGAGCCAAAGCCAGCTCACGCCTCAACCATGGCTTTTTGAAGAGAGCCTGGAAGGGTTTTTCAGCTTTTGGATGTGGTGAGGTCAGCATATTTTAAATGATCCCATGAAAAGGCGGTAGCGTGTACTCAAATGACTATCAGAGCAATAACCGTAGGCTCTGGATTTCTCAGCGAGGTGCCCTGCGGTTTGTCATACAAGGGCACCATAAAAATGGGCAGCAATAGCAGCCTGATCTTCAGATCAGGCATGGCATCTACAGCACCTTCAAATCAACAACGGAAGGCCGGGAAACGAGGCCGGCTGGCTGGGAATCCGAGACGCCATCATGGCCATTGGCATGCGAATCATGTCGCGCACAGGTAGTTCGAGAGAAAGGATCAATGCGAGAGTGGCATTGAGGTTGAGAGTTAGCGGGAGGCTGCCGCTTTTCGCAGCATTGAAGCGCTCTGTGATTGCGGTGCTGCTTACATGGGCTGGAGAAAGGCAGTGGTCGCCTTCTTGATCTTGGCGACAAAAGCTCACCAGCACTCGCGCCATGCATCTAGAGTGATCTTTTGTCTGCGGTGTGCACTCGCCGTGGCGGTGATGCAGGACCAATTGCATCCCCTGCGCAGACTCGCTGATCATCACATCATGGCTGCCATCCAACTCCGCCAGCACCACGGCTACCGCCGTCACCAGCGATGTCCCGGTGATGGCATAAGCCATCAGGACAAGTGCTGCGATGATGCGGTGAAAGCGTTTCATGATGAGGTTCGGTTCTACACGTCCTTCATCAGATTCTTCGTGCAATGATAATGCGCAAACATTGCCAAACGATCATCTTCATGCGCTTTTCGGTGCCAATTACTTCCGTCATTGCGCCGCATCTCTCCGATCTTGCGGCTCGATTTGGAACATGGTAAAGCCCGCAGGATACATCACGGAATGATACAAAGGTTTTTTGAGCAGTTCGCTCAGTCACTTGCCCATTTCCAGGCTGCGCTCGGTGGCGGTGCGCACGGCTTGGATCAGGGCATTGCGCAGACCATGGGCTTCGAGTTGTTCGAGGCCGGCGATGGTGGTGCCGCCTGGGCTGGTGACTTCATCACGCAGGGCTGCGGGATGCTTGCCGGTTTCGAGCACCATGCGTGCCGCTCCAGCCACGGTTTGCGCCGCCAAAGTGAGAGCGGTGGTGCGGGGCAGGCCCATGAGCACACCGCCATCGGCCAGCGCTTCGATCACGGTATAAATGTAGGCTGGCCCGCTGCCGCTGAGGCCGGTGACGGCATCCAGAAGCTTTTCAGAAACCTCATCTGCGGTGCCGACAGCGCCGAGGATCTTCTTGGCCAATGATGCATCATCAACCGTGGCAGAACTGCCACGCGAAAAGGCAGCGGCTCCGGTGCCGACGAGTGCTGGCGTATTCGGCATGGAGCGGATGACGCGCTGTGCTGAGCCAAGCCAACTTTCTAAAGCGGCCACCTTCAATCCTGCGGCGATGCTCAGGTAGAGACGACTGCCTTCGACCTTGGAAAGGGAGGTGCAGAGCGCCTGCATATCGGCTGGCTTCACGGCGAGTAAAATCACATCCGAAGCAGCAGCTACTTCGGCTGGTGTGCCAGTGATCACGGGGCAACTGAGGCTCGCTTGCAAGGCTGATACGGCCTCTGGCACGACATCGCTCAGCGCGACCGAGAGATCCGCTTTGCCGAGTGCTTTTTCGACGCCGCGCAGCAGCGCGCCGCCCATTTTTCCACAACCAATGAGTCCGAGTTTGAGCATAAAGGGCGACGTTGGCGGTAGCCTGCGGATGACGCAAGAAGAGCTTTTTGCAGTAGCATTAGCGGCGCAGCATCGTTTGAATGCCGCTCATGAAACTTGGCCTCCTCTTTCTAACCCTTCTTGCTGCCGTCTCCGTCGCTGAGGCAAAGCCCAACATCATCTTTATTTTGGTCGATGACCTCGGCTACGGCGATCTCGGCTGCTACGGTCAGAAGTCCGGCCTACAGACGCCGAACCTCGACCGCATGGCGGCAGAGGGGCTGAAGTTCACCCGACATTACGCAGGCAGCACGGTCTGTGCGCCATCACGCTGTGTGCTGATGACTGGCCTTCATTCGGGTCATGGCCGGGTGCGCGGCAACGATCCCTGGATCATCCCGGATACTGATCTCACCGTGCCCGGCCTGCTGAAGCAAGCGGGCTATCACACGTCTGCTGTCGGTAAGTTTGGTCTCGGCAAACCGCTGCCACTCAATGATCCTGAGCGGAAGGGATTCGACGAGTTTTATGGCTACGTCGGCACCAGCCACGCACACAATTTTTACACGAAGGCGATCATAAAGAATGGCGTCATCATGCCGCTCTCCAACACAACGATTCCAGGCACGGAAAAGGCGGTCGCCGATTACAAGGACACGGACCTCATCGGCACAGGCGTGGCTCCGCTGGATGGCCGTAAGCAATGGGTGCCGCAGCTTTGCTCAGACGAAGTGGCGCGTCAGCTCGACGAGCGCGCACGCGACAAAGACAAGCCGTTCTTTCTTTACTACGCGCTGAACATTCCACACGCGAACAACGAAGCAGGGAAGACATCGCCACTCGGTCACGGTATGGAGTGCCCGGACTACGGCCAGTTTGCTAGCAAGGATTGGCCTGCTGCGGAGAAAGGTTTTGCGCAGCTCGTGTGGTTCCTGGATCAGGAGGTTGGACGCGTGATGGATCAGCTCAAGAAGCTGGGTCTTGCGGAGAACACGCTGGTGCTTTTCTCCAGCGACAATGGACCGCATCACGAAGGTGGTCACGACAGCGATTTCTTTAACAGCAACGGCGACTTCAAAGGCACCAAGCGTGATCTCACGGATGGCGGCATCCGCGTGCCGCTCATCGCTTGGTGGCCTGGCAAGGTCAAAGCGGGTGCCGTGAGTGACCATGTCAGCGGCTTTCAGGATCTGCTGCCGACGGCTGCGGAGCTGAGCGGCAGTGAGTTAAAGGCAGAGACGGATGGCATCTCGTATGTGCCGACTCTTCTAGGTCAAGGTGAGCAAAAACAGCACTCGCATCTGTGCTGGTATTTTGGTGAACAAGGCGGCAAGCGCGCTGCGCTGAAGTGGCCCTGGAAGCTGATTCAACTCAACACGGGTGCTGGAGCCAAAGGCAAGAAGGCGGCAAAGCTGAGCCAGTTTCTCTACAAGCTCGACAAGGACATCGGTGAAGAGAAGGATGTCGCAGCCGAGCATCCTGAGATCGTCACCGAGCTTGAGAAGATGATCACCGAGTCGTATAGCGAGCCTTAATTTTCGATGCCTGCCTACTTTGATTTCAATGCCACGACGCCGCTGAATTCGGCGGCGCGTGAGGCGTGGCTGCAAGCCAGTGAAAAGCACTGGCACAATCCCTCGAGCCTTTACCGTGAGGCCGGCATGACGAGCCAGGCGCTGGAAGCGGCGCGTGAGCGATTGGGTGATCTTCTCGGCGTGGAACCTGAGCGCGTGGTTTTTACTTCGGGGGCTACAGAGTCAAATAACACGCTCTTTGCCGGACTCGCGAAATGCCTGCCGCCAGATGCCTGCGTAGCGATCTCTGCCATCGAGCACCCCTGCGTGCGTGAGGCGGCGCGCGCTTGGCTGGGTCGTGATCGTGTCATCGATATCCCAGTCGATACGCAGGGTTTGATTCAGCCCACAACGCTTGAAGAGGTGCTGGAAAAGCATCAGCCCGCGCTGGTTTCCATCATAGCCGCCAACAATGAAAGTGGAGTCCTGCAGCCTTGGCAGGAGCTTCTGATTTTGTGTCGTGATCACGGTGCGCGCTTCCACACCGATGCCGCGCAGTGGATTGGTAAAATGGAGACCGCCGATCTCGGAACCTGTGACTACATTACGGGCAGTGCGCATAAATTTGGTGGATCGAAAGGCGTTGGTTTTTTGATTCTCGCGAATGAAGAGGAATCATTCCCACTGCTTCATGGCGGGCCTCAAGAGAGCCTGCGTCGAGCTGGCACAGAGAACTATCCCGGCGTGGAAGCAATGGTGACAGCGCTGGAGTCGCTGACCCCACGACTCGCTGAGTTAGCTGTGACACAGTCGGCTTTGCGTGATGCGTTCATTGCGAACATGCAGCCGTCTTTCCCAGACCTGCGCGTGATCAGTGTAGGTGCGCCGCGACTCTGGAACACGGTGCTGATGGTGATGCCTCAGCATGAAAATTTAAAGTGGCTCACTCGCCTCTCACGACTCGGCTTTGCCATCTCCACAGGCTCCGCGTGCAGCGCCGGCAAAGAAGGCTCGTCGGTCGTGGTGCAAGCGCTAGGAGCTAGCTGGGAAGAGCTGCGCCGAGTCGTCCGCGTGAGTGGCGGCTGGGACACGACTGCCGATGACTGGACAGCTTTGGCTTCAGCTTTTGTCGAAGCCGGTCAGAGTCTTGATGCCGGCGGGCGACCAGGAATCTGAGAGACGGGAAGGCGAATTGCCCCCCAAGATCACTGGAGCGTAGTCGGGCGCGAGGTCTGGTAGCCGTAAGCAGGCATATTGCCTTTGGGGCTCTTGCAACTGACGGCAAGGAGGGTGGTGATGGCAAGGATCGTGATGATGAGAGCGCGTTTCATGGTTGGGCCGAGAGAGTGAGAAGTCAGTGGGAGAAGGCAAATCTTATCGCTGAGGCTCAAGCCTGGACTCAGAATCAGTTGGGCACACCGTAGTTCTTTATCTCTGGGTTCATGCTGAAAAATGAAATCAAGCAGGGGTCTTGCTGCGAAGAGCTGCGCTGCTCGGCGATGAAAGCTGACTCAATCCTTATCCATCGTCAGAGGCAGCGTGGGCTGCTTGCGGAATTTATTCCAATGCTCTAGCGCGCCCCAGGTGATGTAGCTGGTGATGTAACTGATTGGCGCGAGTGCTCCGCCGACAAAGATGCCGCCGAGAAACATGGCTTTGGCAAAGGCAATGCCTTTCTCCATAGCAGCAGGCTCCTTCACAATCGCAGCGGTGGCTAGGACCGTGGGGTCGCCAAAGTGATGCATGACCCAAGTGCCGACCCAATTTTCCACCCAGGCGATAGGCACCAGTGTGGCTGGATTACTGGCCCAGCAGAGTGCGATGGCGATGGGGATATTGACTCGGAAGATGGCAGCCAGGATGGCGGCGCTGGGCATCTGAATGGGCAGCAATTGCACCGTTACAAACATGCCGACGGCCATGCCGCCAGCGAAGGTGTGCTGCGTGGGTTTCCAAACGCGCTTGTTCAGAAAGTGCCGCGCGAACCAGCGCATCGTCGGGCTGCGCTTGAGCTTTCTCGGATGCTTGAGGAAGCGGTAGGTCTTGAAGACCGAGCGACGAAAATAGCCTTTAGCGAATTCAACCATGGCAGAAATCAATGACCTGAAGTTGTGATGTAAACAAGCAGCGCTCCACCGAGAACGATACGATACCAAGCAAAGCCATTGAACGTGTGACTTTGCACAAAACGGATCAGCCACTTCACTACGATGAACGCGGCGATGGCGGAGACGACGGTGCCGAGGGCGACCATGTTCCAGTTCTCATCGGCTAACTTGCCATCTTTGTAGGCAGAGAGAATCTTGAACCCGCCCGCTGCCATGAGTGTGGGGATGCCGAGAAGAAAGGAAAACTCCGTGGCGGCTGGTCGCGCCATGCCAAAGGCCATCGCCATCAAAATACTGGCACCCGAGCGTGATGTGCCGGGAAACACGGCCGCGAGTAACTGCGCCAATGCGACAGCGACGACGACTGCCCAGGTGATCTCTACGAATCCTGATTTGTCTTTGTGCAATCTCTCCAAGATGAGGATAACGCTACCACCGATGAGTGTGGCCCAGGCCACTGGCGCGATCTCGTCTGGCAGCTCGATGTTCAGCTTCTTGATCACCAGACCTCCGACGGCGGTGATGAGGAAAGCGCCAGCGAGTTTGGCCAAATAATCGCGCGTGGATTTCTCGTTGAGTGTGGTAGCGAGCTGCTTCACTCGCTGCATAAAAACCGCCAACACGGCGATGACCGCGCCACTTTGAATCACGACATTGAAAAGATCACTCTTCTTCGGTAGCCAGCCGAAATTCTGCGGAATGAGCAGATGTCCGGTGGAGGAGATGGGAAGGAATTCAGTGACTCCTTCGATGATTCCGAGGATGATGACGGCGAGCCAATCAGGCATAGTTGGTGGGGGATCGAACAGTTTGCAGAAACCGACTGTCGAGTGGATGCCAGTCTTTGCAAGCTCGCCAGCGAGATGTTCTCGCCACACGTCGTTTGCATGAACCTCTTGTCATAGTCGCGCGCTGCTGCGTATCTTTATCGATCTCGAATTCCACCTCATGAACTACCGCCTCCTTCTGCCCACTCTTGCCCTGCTCTGCGGGGTGCCTTTTTTAAGTCGTGCTGCGGAGGAGGCACCCACTGCCAGCCAAGCGATCGACCTGACGACGGGGGAGTGGGATAGCGTGGTGAACATCGACTGCTCGGTGCTGATGCCTGACTACCGCGAGCCGTGGAATGCGGGTCAGCCGTCTGGCGGCTCGGGCACGGGATTCCTGATCGGTAAAAACCGTTTCCTGACCAATGCGCACGTCGTGAGCAATGCGACCAAGCTCGTCATTCGCACGACCAATGATCCGCAACCGCACCCGGCGCGCATCGTCTTTGTCGCCCATGACTGTGATCTGGCGATCATCGAGGCGGAAGATGGAGCGCCTTTTGAGAAGCTGAAGCCGCTGACTTTTGGCGGCATTCCAAAGCTCAACACGGAGCTCATCGCGGTGGGTTACCCGATCGGTGGTGATCGCATCTCGGTCACGCGCGGCATTGTTTCACGGATCGACTTCCGCCCATTCAGCCACACGCAGGTGGACTCGCATCTGGCGATCCAGGTGGATGCGGCGATCAATCCTGGCAACTCGGGTGGACCGGTGCTGCAAAATGGAAAAGTCGTCGGCGTAGCCTTCCAGGGCTTCAATGGGCGCGTAGCGCAGAATGTCGGTTACATCATCCCAGTGCCAGTGATTCAGCGCTTTCTCAAAGACGTGAGCGATGGTCACTATGATCACTATGTCGATATTGCCATCACGGACTTCGCGGTGGAAAACTCGGCGCAGAAAAAAGCCCTCCAACTCGGTGATGACGGCATCGGTGTCATGATCGCTGATGTCGAACCTGCGGGCAGTGTCGGCAAGATCCTGAAGCGCGGTGATGTGCTGCTGTCCATGGATGGCAATCCGGTGCTGAACAATGGCCTCATCCGCTTTGAAGGTGAGCTGATGGACATGAATGAAGTCGTTGAGCGCAAGTTCGCCGGAGACAAGCTCAAGCTCCTCTATCAGCGCGATGGCAAGAAGCAGGAAGTGGAAGTCGTGCTGAGTCGCTTTGACCCCTATGTGAAGCTCGGCTCGCAGTACAATCAACGGCCACGCTACCTCGTTTATGCGGGCCTCGTCTTCCAGCCGATGGATCGCGATCTCGTGGATGCGCACCAGATTCGCGACCCCGCAACAAACTATCTTTTCGACAACTATCTGACCGACAAACTTTACGTCGAGCGCCCTGAACCCGTACTGCTGACCACAGTGCTCACGGATGAAGTGAACACACACATCACCATGTATGCGCAGAGTGTGGTGGATGAAATCAACGGCATGAAAATCAAGAGCCTCAAAGACGTGAAAGAAGCCCTCTCGAAGAAGGATGTTAAAGAGTCTTTCGTCGTCATCAAACTGCTGGAGAAAGGCCGCCCGCTCGTTCTCAAGCGCGATCTCGCTGAAGCTGCGCATCCGCGAATCATGCAGACCTATAACATCTCGGAAGACGCCTATCTCGGCACTGAATAAACTCTGACCTTCAACCCCGAGCTTTTCTTTCCTTCACATGAAACTTTTTGTTAGCACACTCCTCTTTCTCGCCAGCCTCAGCAGCCTGCATGCGCAGGGTCCGCTACGGCCAAATCCAGACCGCCGTCTACCGCCTGCTCAGGGACAACCACCCACGGGCATCCGCAAACCCATCGGCACCATCGTCCGCCCGCAGGGCATGGATGCCCCACAGCCCATCATCAACACCAGTTCACTCCTTAAAGTGAACGTGACGTTTCAGGCGCATAACATGCAGATCCCTTGGCAGAAAGAAGGGGCCAGCGGACGCCGCGGACTGGGCGTGGTGCTGCCTGACAATCGCGTGCTCGTCACCGCGCAGATGGTGTCAGATGCGACCTACATCGAGCTTGAGCTACCAGAGAGCGGTCAGAAGATGCCAGCGAAAGTTCAGGCGGTGGATTATGAGGCCAACCTCGCCGTGCTCGCGCCTAACTCCGCCACAAAAGAGATGGCCTTTTTCAGCGGCCTAAAGGGCATGGAAGTGGACACCTCAGCGCGCATTGGAGATGCTCTTTCCGTCTGGCAAACGGGCCGCGTCGGCGAGCTAATCGTCACACCCATGCGCATCAGTAAAGTGATGACGCAGAGCTATGTTGTCGATAACGCCGCCTTCCTCGTTTATGAGGCCACAGGCATCATCCGTACAGAGGCGAACAGCTTCACGCTCCCAGTAGTCAAAGGCGGTAAGCTCGCCGCGCTGCTCCTGCGCTATGACTCGAAGAACCAAGTCGCCACACTTGTTCCAGCGCCAATCATTGATCACTTCCTCAAAGACGTGGCTGATGGAAAATACGACGGCTTCCCTTCCCTCGGTGTCGAATTCCAAATCACGCTCGACGAGCAATTCCGCGAATATCTCGACATCAAAGTCGACCAGCCCGGCGTTTACATCAGCACTGTCATGAAAGGCGGCTCTGCTGACAAAGCGGGCGTGAAGAAGGGTGACATCTTGATCGCGATCAATGGCTCCACCATCGACTCGCGCGGTGATTATCAGGACCAACAGTTCGGCGCCGTCAGCGTCAGCCACATCGTTCGCGGTCGCTCTTTTGTGGGTGATGACGTCGAGATGAAAGTCGTCCGCGAGGGCAAAGAAATCGTGCTCAAAAGCCAACTCACCCGCAAACAGCCCGACGACTATTTGGTGCGCCCCTACCTCTTCGACAAAGGTCCGAAGTATGTCCTCAGCGGCGGCATGCTTTTCCAGGAACTGACACGCCCGTATCTCAATTCCTTCGGTGGCGAGCAGCAGGGTGGCCCGATCCTACGCCTGCAAAGAATCGCCAGCACACCGGACGAGTTTGAAAAAGACGGCCGAAAAAAGATTATCTTCCTCAGCGCCATCCTGCCAACACCGAGCACGCAGGGCTACGAGCGCATGAGCGGTCAGGTCGTCGAAGAAGTGAATGGCAAAAAGATCACCCAACTCGCCGATGTCGCCGCTGCGCTCAAAGAACCAAAGGATGGCCTGCACATCGTGAAGCTGCGCGAGTTCCCTTTCGTTCTGCATCTCGATGCGCTGAAGGTCGAGAAGGACAATCTGCAACTCATGAACGGCATGTTCCGAGTGAGCGGGCTTTCGAGGCTGGAGTAGCTCCATCACTCCAGTGCGATCCCCTGCCAGTAGGCGAACTCCATGTTCCAGCCGCTGGCGTGGGCTTCGAGGCGCACGGTGATCTCCTGGTCGCTGAATTTTGTTAGATCAATCTCAAGGGTCTTCCAGCGAGGCTTCTCATGGTCCACTGATGCTTGCTTGATCTCTTGACCGTTGACTAAAACCTTGACGATCCAATCGCCGCGATCATCTGCCGCGACGTTGAATTTCAGCTTTGTCTTCCCTGCCTCGACTTTGAACTTCCTTTCAAAGCTAGCTGGCTTCGTTTTTTCAAATGGGTGAACCAGCAAGACATTCGTTTTGCCATGATACTCGGCCAGTTTGACAGGCGTACGCTCGAAGTCGGGAGCGCTGACTTACCAGTCGGGATTCCAGAGACTGACGCTTTCCCAGTCGATGGCACGCCAGTTGCTGCCTTTGGGTTTCACTGGCTCACTGGCTTCGACGCCTTTGATGAGCAGATCTTTCTTGGCGGATGTCAGCGGGCCTTCTTCCGGTGGTGCGAGAATGAACCAAATCAGATCGCGGAACATCGTATCCGGCAAAGCACCGAAGCCCTTGGGCATGAGACTTTATTTGAAGGTGGCACCGACGGGCATGATGATTTCCTCGTGAATGGCGTTGTCGTGGATGTTGCCGATGAAGGCGTGGCCGTGGGTGTCGGCGGGATAGACGCTGCCCTGCTAAATCTGCACGCCGGCATAGGCGGCGCGGAAGTGTTTATGCTTCACGATGCTGGGCAGCAGCTCATACGCATAAGGATTCTCGGGCGCGCCGCCCTGGCGGACGTAGATGCCGCCGAGGGCCATGTGAAAGAAGTGGTCGATGACGCAGGCGCTGACGAAGAAATTACCCGCCGCGTCGTAATCGCAGCCCCATGGATTGCTGGTGCCGTCGGCGAAGACTTCGAACTCCCATCCGGCTACTTTTTCGTGTGAGACGGGTCTTGCGCGGCCGATGCCCGCGTCGAATTTGAAGCCCTCGCTTTCTAGCTGGCCGGGGCGGCAAACTTTGCTGTTGGTAAAAAAGCCGTGGGTCATGTAAAGCCAGCCATCAGGACCCCAGCAGAAGGAATTGAGCAATTCATGTGTGTCTTCGCGGCCAAAGCCGGTGAGCACGACACGCCATTCGTCCGCATGATCGTCACCATCGGTGTCTTTGAAATGCGGCAGATGCGGCTGCTGGCCAACGTAGATGCCACCGTCGCCGCAAAGGATGGCGCTGCCGATATCGAGGCCTTCAACAAACACGGTGCGCTTGTCGGCTTCTCCATTGTTGTCAGTGTCTTCTGGGACGATGACGCGGTCCTTCGGGATCTGCGGATGATTCGCGCGCATCGCGTTCAGCGGATTGTCCTTCGCCTGACAAACGGCGGATACGGGATGGTATTGGTCATCCTTGGCCTCGATGCCAAAGGCATTGCCTTTGAACTTCGAGCCATTTGGATATTCGTAGCCTTCCACGACCCAGAGGCGCCCGCGATGATCCCAGGTCATGGCGACTGGATTCACAATCATCGGCTCATGGGCAAAGCAACGTACTTCGTAGCCGTCTGGCACGCTCATCTTGGCACGCTCATCTTGGCGCGCGCTTCTTCGGGCGAAGGGCAGATGGCAGCGGCGGGTGCGCGCTAGCCCTCGATTTCTTTGCCAGCGGCGTGGAGGACTGGCGAGGTGGAGACAGCCAATAGGAGGCAATGAAGGAATCGTTTCATGGGTCAGGCAAAACTACGGGATCAAGCCGATATGATAGTAGATAAATTATGGGCTGAGAGGTGGTCCCCGTTCTTCGGCCAGGATTGCGTGAAGTTAAGCTATGGTGATCACGGCTGTGGGTGGTGATTGATTCGGAGTTCTGGGGGCGTTTGGCAAGGGCTTTGCTCCGCATTTTGAGCTGTTCTCAAGAAGGCTGCGAGCG
>CAMAQH010000057.1 GCA_945860295.1 Prosthecobacter debontii | reverse complement strand
CGCATGCGCAACGGTTCCCAAGTCGTCGGCACCGAGCTTTACGACGAGCAAAACGACCCCAACGAAACCGTCAGCCTAGCCAGCAAACCCGAGCACAAAGAGCTGCTCGAAAGCCTTGCCAAGCATCTGCCTCCCGTCGGTTCCGATGCCAAGCCCGAGGGCGCAGAACCCATGAAGGGAAAAAAGAAGGACAAAGGCAAACCCGCAGCGCCAGCTCCTGCCGCCGCCACCGATGATCGCCGCGCTCGCTTTGACAAACTCGACAAAGACAAAGCTGGCAAGCTCTCCCGCGAATACTACACCACCCACCAATCCGATGCCGCCGCCGCTGGCGAGCGTTTCACCAAATGGGACACGGACAAGGACGGCTTCCTTTCGCGTGAAGAGTATCTGAAACAGGGGAAGTGAGTCCTTGGCTGTCCATCCTCCTTCATAGGCTCTTCGATCGAAACACCTGCCGGTAGGCATTCGGTGTCCGCTGGTGCTTCTGGTGGAAGAATCGCGTGAGGCTCTTTGCATCGCCGAGGCCGCACTCGATGGCGACGGCTTGGATCTTCAAATCGGTGTCTTCCAGCAATCGCTCTGCACAGGTGAGACGGCAGCGAATGAGTTCGTCGCGCAGTGAGTGACCGGTGGCGGCTTTGAAACCCGTTTGTAGCGCACGGACGGACATGGCGGCTTCGCGGCCTAACGTGCTGACCGCGAGTGGCTCAGCAAAATCACGTCGGATGCGGCGCACGGTTGCGGCGATGCGTTTGTCCGAGCATACGAAGGCCGCTGTGCTGGTGCGTTCGATGATGCCGTGCGGTGCAATGACGATGGGCGCAGCAGTTGCGGGGCTGCCGCACATCAGTCGCTCGAGCAACTCGGCTGCGGCGTATCCCATGCCGCGCAGGTTGCTATCCACGGAAGTGAGCGGCACCGATGAGAGATTCACATCAGGCTGATGATTGTCGCATCCGATGACGGCGACATCCTCAGGCACTCGCAGACCTGCATCGAGCGCGAGTCGGATGATTTGGGCTCCACAGCGATCATCCTCAGCCATGATGGCGCAGGGCTTGGGCAGAGTGTGCAGCTTTTTGGCAAGACGCAGTTCCCATTCCTTTTCGGTGATGTCTTTTTGTGATGTTTCGTGAGGAAAATCGAGTCTGGTCACCTCGCAGTCCGCGTCACGCATGGTGCGGAGGAAACCATCCTGAACGGCGTTGCTGTCGGCAGCCTTGAACCGGCGGTAGAAGGCAAAATGCGGACGCCCAAGTGTGAGCAGGTGCCGCGCACCGGTTGCGCCCAAAGCGGCGTAATCGGGAATCACGAGCGGGTAGCGCACCTCGTCCCGAATCCGTAAAATCTGCACCACTGGACAACGAAAACGCGCGAGCCTCCGCGCCGTGTCTTCGTGCTCGATAGTGGCGATGATACCATCGGGCCGCACGCCTTCGGGGAAGCGCCCCGAGCGGCGCATCATCGCATTCAGCGCCCAGCGCTGCTCGCGGGCAAAATCCACCACGCCTTCGAAAAGATGCTCGATGTAAGGATCGGTGATGAAAAGGATGCTCGGCACGCGCGGCATCATGCCGCATTCGTCATCGATCGCACGGTAAATGCTCAGAGCCTTGCCGCGATAGCCGCCGCCAGTGCATCAGCCGCAGGTGGATGAAAACGGAAAAACAGTTCCGGCTCCACGAGTTCCAGTTCCATCAGGGAAAGCTCGCCCGACGCATCACGCACCGCATCCACGCGGGCATAGAGCGGCGACTGCGGACAAGCGGCGACTGCCGACTCCGCAAAGGCAATCTCGTCCGCCGTCGGAGTGTGAGGATGCACCGTGCCGCCGTGATCATCCTGCACGCGGAAGTCGCCCGGCTTCGCAATTTTACGCACTGCGTGCGTGCAGCGCCCGCCGATAACGATCAGCGAAAGCTCCCCTTGAGTCAGCACACTGGTGAGGAACGGCTGGATTATCATCGACTCCTCACGCAGGAGTTCCTGGAGCACCGTTTCATGCGCATCAAGGTTCGCCGCGTTCAGTCGATAAGTGTGCCGCGCTGCGCCCGATACTGCCGGTTTCAAAATCACCTCGTTCCAATGACAGGCCGCGAACGCCTCACGGAGTGATGTCGTTTCTCCGCGCTCGATGAACCGCGTCACCGGCACATTTAAACCACGTTCTGCAAGGTCTCGCAGGTAGTGCTTGTCCACATTCCAGCGCACCAGTTCTGGTGCATTGAAAAGCGGTGTCGTCTTTTCGACTCGATCCATCCAAGCCGAAAACTCTGCGAACCGCTCAAAGTAATCCCACGTCGAGCGAAACACCGCCGCACGAGCGCGACTCCAGTCAAAATCAGGATTCGACCAAGCCACCCGCGCTGTCCGCAGCCCTCGCGCCTCCAGCCCTGCCATCAAGAGCCGCTCCTCACCGAGCAACTGCGCCTGATACCAGTTCGTTTCGTCGGGTGTTACGTAGCGTTCGTCGGTGAGGATGATGATATCGTGGTCTTCCATGAGCAATCTCAGTCTGCTTGCTGAGGGCTCGCAGGCAATCCAGTATTTAGGCCTCTTCGCGCAGCTGAGAGGCAACAATCTGCACGCTTACTTCGGCGCGTATTTACCTCAGTGATGCGCGAAGTTGCTGCATGAGCGCATCGCACGACTTACGGGGGTCGTTACGTTCTGCTTCTCATGCTTTGCTCCAAAATAACTTTCTTCCTCGCCGCAGTGCAGTTGATCACGGTCTCAGCTTTTGCCGGCGAAGCGATTGAGCAAGACCCCAAGTTCATTGAGGTCGCCCAGCGATTCCAAACCGAATTTGGACTCTCTCTGAAGCTTGCACCGGTCGATGATCCGGTGTTTGCCAAGAATTATGTGGTGACTACGCTCAAGCCGGAGCATCACGACCATACGCTGCAAATTCTCACGTGGATGGAAGCGGAATTGAAGCGTTATCCATCAGGGTTTGTGAAGAAGCACAGCCCCAAGAATCTGGTCCTCGCAAACGCCTACATCTCCAAGTCAGCCAAAGGCCCGGCGGCTACTTATTCGCCGACGCTGACCGCGGAGAAGGCCAGCGACTCGATCCTCGTGACCGTGCCAACGAAGATGACGCCGACCATAGAAATTCTCGGTCGAGGCTACGTGCATCAGATGCTTTTCACCAATATCTTAGCGAATGTGAAGGACGCAGATTCACCCATCAATCTGGCGCACTGGAAAACACTGGAGTCCGATGACTCAAAGCTCGAAACCATACCCGCTAAAAATCTTGTCAAGTCGAGCAATGGCCGCGAAGGCCTCTACAAGATGCTTTGGGATGCCTGGGAGCTCAACGAGCTGACCAATATTGCCAAGACCGACCCCAAAGCGAAACAACGAATCGACCTCATGAAGCGTTTAATGACCTCACTCGATCCGCAGTTCGACGAGGCCTTTTGGACCGCTCTTGCTGTCGTGCCGGAGGATCAGCGCACGATTTGTCTCAATGATCTCGCCGACACGCAAAGCAATGCCAAGATCAAGGCCGATGCCGATATCCAAAGCGACATCAGCAAGCTGGAGAAGCAATGGGGCTTCAAAGTGCTGTGGGAGCCCGGCTCTGCCGCACCACCGATGCCGGTGAAAGTGCGACTCGAATACTCCTACTTCACCGACAAGAAACTGAACGAGTTCAAAGCGTTCATCCACATGTGCCGCGAGCAATTGGAGATCTATCCCGAGCCGATCATCAAGCGACTCAACGTCAAAAACCTCTACATGCTAGACACCTTCAATTTCCGAGGTGCCGGTGTCGCAGGCCAAGGCATGAGTTGGCTTCCCCAAGTTTCCTTTGCCTATGGTCTCCGAACCTTTGATCCGGCGGTCGTCAAATCCATGGACTTCCTCCGCCGCACCATTCACCACGAAGTTCTGCACCTCATGGACCGGGCGTTTTCCAAAGAAGGCGGCCCCATCCACGGCACCAACTGGGACAGCCTCAACCAAGAAGGCTTCCACTACAAAATCGGCAGCCCTAGCGCTCTTAATAGCCCCAGCCAACTCCGCTTCTACAAAGACAACACCAAGTGGCAAGGTTTCGCAGAACCCTATGGCATGAATATCGCCACCGACGACCGCGCCACCCTCTACGGTCGTCTGATGACCGCTCACCTCGCCGATGAAGGTCGCGGTGATCAGCCTTTTCTCGAAAAACTCAAAACCGACCCAATCCTCAAAGTCAAAACTGACCGTCTCATCGCGTTCTTCCTGTCTCTCCAACAAGAGCTGGCTATTTCCACGACCAATCCGTGGTTTTCAAGGCTTGAAGGTGCGTGCCCTCCGCAAAAGGATAAGTAGTGCTCTGAAGCACACAACATGACTATTTCACCCATTTCTCGCCGCCGGTTTACCGCGAACACCATCGCCTTTGCAGCCTTGCCTGCCGCAGTCTCTGCCGCTGACAACGATAGCCCTGACATCTGCATCTACGGCGGTACGGCGAGTGGTGTGATGGCGGCAGTTACCGCAGCGAAACAAAAGTGCAGCGTGATCATCATCGAGCCGAGTCGTTGGCTAGGCGGCATGACGGGTGGGGGCTTGAGCCATGTGGACTGGGGACGCGAGAAGGCGGTGGGCGGCACGGCTTTGAGCATCCTGTCGAAGAATTACGATGATGCCAAGTATCGGGAGGTCTTTCGTGAATTGGTGAAGAAATACCGCATCCGCGTGATCTACGAACATCGCGTCAGCACGGTGCAGAAGGAAGGCGCGAGCATCCGCAGCATCACGCTCGATCATGCGCCACCGGATGCTCTTGGTTGTCCTATCGCGGCTCCGACCAAGGCGGGCGCGATGAAAATCACCGCGCGGCTTTTCATCGACTGCTCGTATGAGGGCGATCTCATGGCGCGGGCAGGTGTGAGCTACACCTGGGGCCGCGAGAGCCACGATGAATATGACGAATCGCTCGCCGGTGTGCGGCCGAATCTCGCCGTGTATGACATCGATCCGTATGTAACGCCGGGCGATCCAAAGAGCGGCCTGTTGCCCTTTGTGCAGGATATGAAAGCGCAGCCGGAAGGCAGCGCGGATCGTCTGACGATGGGTTATGGCTTCCGCTGGAAGTTCAGCAAGGATGCGGATCGCCTCCCCATCACTGCGCCGGAGCGCTACGACCCAAAGCAGTTCGAGCTGTATCGTCGTGGCTTCAAAAACAAGGCCAAGATCGACGAAGGCCGCCGCATGAAGGGCAAGCTCGGCTTCTTCGAGCCAGCGGGTGGACGCATCCATTCCATCGGACAGGGCAATCTGGCGCGCGCTTTGCTCGCCCCAACAAATTATGGCAGCAACGCCGAGTATCCTGATGGCGACTTCGCCACCCGTGCTCGCATTTGGAAAGCAGACCAGGAGTTCATGCGCGGCATGACGCACTTCCTGCGCACCGACGACTGCGTGCCCGACAAGTTCAAGCAACTCGCCACCGAACTCGGCTTTCAACGGGGCATTTTCGATGACACCCAAGGTTGGCCGCATCAGCTCTATGTGCGCGAGGCCCGCCGCATGAAGTCCGACTACATCGTCACTCAAAAAGACCTCGAATGCACAACCAATCCCGTGGACAGCATCGGCCTCGCCTCCTACGGCGTCGATGACTGGCCGTATGCAACGTATGTCCACGAAGGCAAAGTGGCGCTCTATGGCGGCGAGTTCTCCATGCTCTACATCGATGAAAAGCACGAAGGCATCTACAAGATCCCGTACCGCGCCATCACGCCGAAGCAAAGCGAGTGTACGAATCTCCTTGTACCCGTCTGTGTCTCCGCCAGCCACATCGCCATGACCTCCATCCGCATGGAGCCCGTCTGGATGATCCTCGGCGAATCCGCCGGAGTTGCCGCTGCGATGGCGGTGACCGAGAGCATCCCCGTTCAGCAGGTGCCGTATGCTCGGCTGAAGGAGAAGCTCGTGGCGCTGAAGCAGCGGCTTGATAGGTAAAGCGAATTCCGTTTCCGAGCTTTGTGTCGGTTCGCGCAGTGGCCTCTCTGACCTCCTCTGTCGAGATTCTACGGGCACGGTCGTAGTCTCTGGAATACCATGCTCCAGCCTGAAACCATCGCCGCTACCATGCTCGTTGAGCGAATGCCGCTTACGGCTTTTTTTGCCAGCGTGACGAGGGATTTTCATCTGGCGGAGGATGTGTTTCAGGAGGTGTGCGTGAAGGCCGTGGCACGGGCGGAGACCTTCGAGACGACGGCGCATCTCATGAACTGGGCAAGGCTCACGGGCAAGAATCGCGCCATCGACATCCTACGTGCTCGCGATGGTCGCTATGTGGGCCTGAGCGATGAAATGCTGGCACTGCTGGCCGATGAGTGGCCGGAGCAAAGCCACGTGGATGTCATGCAGGAGGCGCTGGGGCAATGCGTCGAGCAGATCACCCCAAACAACCGCGAGCTGCTCCGCCTTCGCTACTTTGAGCGCCGCAACTGCACCGACGTGGCCGCAATCATGGGTCGCAAGATCGAAACCGTCTATCAAGCGCTCGCCCGTCTGCACAAAACCCTCGGCGACTGCATCCGCGTTCGCCTTCAAACTGAATCTTCATCATGAACGACATCGACTTTCTCGCCCAGGCTATGCGCCATCAAGACGGCGTTCTCACGTCGGATGAAATCGCCGCTGTTGAAGCTGCGATGCGTGGAGATCCTGCGAAGCGACAGCTTTTTGCTGAGACCCAACTGCGCTCGATGGCCATTCATGATCGTTTCCGCCAGGAGGCTTTCCAAAGTGGTTACGGCTTCAGCCGTACTCTGGATAAGAAGCGCATCACCTGGATCACTCGCCCCATCGCCGCGATGGCCGCCGGGCTTGTGATCGGCCTCTTCAGCGCATCCGTCGTGTGGGCCATCTCATCACCGCGTGCGACCACGGAGCGTCTGTTCGCGCTCATCAATGGCAGCTTCGATGAGGCCCGAATTGAAACGGGCTTTCCACGCCAAACCGGCTTCTGGAGCGGTGATGAAACTTCCATCGCTAATGGAAGACTTCGCTTCATCGCCCCCGGAAGTGATCCGGGCGATCCCAGCGCGCAAGCCATCTCGTGCGATGTCTTCCAGCTCGTCGATCTCCGCCCGCTGCGCCACATGCTCAGCTCCGACGGCGATTCGGTGCTGGAACTCAGTGCCGACTTCCTTGATGCCCGCCCTCGCAACACGAAGCCCTCCGTCACCTTCTTCTGCCAGCTCTACCTCTTCCAAGGCGATTCCGTCGCACTGCATCATAGCTGGCCACAGAGCATCACCGAAGCCCTCGCCAGTGGCAGCGCCCAAGTCACCACACTTGGCTCGGATGCCAGAGGCACGCGCACCCTCACCGCCAAATGCCTCGTGCCTGCAGAGGCTGATTTCGCCGTCATCCAGATCGCCGCACGGCCCAATCTTCGCCCGGCAAAATTGGAAGGCCTCTTCGGCGATGACGTGAAGCTCACGCTCAAGACCTCACCCGAACTCCCCATCCGCACCGTCCAACGCTGAACCATGAAAGCCACACTCACCCTCATATTACTCGCTCTCCAAGCCCACGCCCTCGATTACCCCCACGTCACCGCCGAGCCTCAAAAGACCGGCTGGCCGCTCACGACGGAAGAACGGGCCTATGTTGTTGATAAGCTGGAATACGAGCGTCGCCCCGGTCGCGAGTCGAACAAGCATCTGCCACAGCTTTGGCCTCAAGTGCCGACGGCAGGCCATTTCGGCGGTGATTCATGGTTGAAGCTCCACGAGGCGCATGTGAAGACCGTGCAGGCGAATCAAGGCCCGCTCGATGTGTTGCTCGTCGGTGACAGCATCACGATCCAGTGGGGCGATTCGTGGAAGAAGCACTTCCCCGAGCTCAAAGCCGTCAACAGCGGCATCGGTGGCGATAAAACGCAGAACGTCCTCTGGCGTCTCGATCACGGCGGTGTCGAAGGTTTGCAGCCGAAGGCCATTGTGCTTATGATCGGTAATAACAACATGTTCTTCACCCCCGAGACCGGGGTCGAAGCAGCTGCGATAGGTATTGAGATGTGCCTGAAGAATCTGCGCGAGAAGTTCCCAGCAGCCGTCATTATCGTGGCAAAGATTTTGCCCGCTTATAAGCCCGGCAATCGCTTCTACGAAGACATCAAAAAGACCAACGCCGCCCTCGATTCGCTCAAGCTTGACAGTGATCCCAAAGTTAAGGTTCTTGATCTCACGAGTGACTTCACCAACGCCGACGGCACACTGAAAAAAGACTTCTTCACGCCTGATAACATCCACCTCTCACCTGCTGGCTATGCGGTGTATGCAGAGCGATTGCAGCCGCTCTTGGCTTTGAAATAGTCGGATGTAGGCAGAAGAATGGTGGGCAGAAGAATGAATGGCCGCCTAAAATCTGATCCCAATTCTATTGCCCCCATTCTTCTGCCTACTCCACCCTCATTGTCGAGAACAACCCGCTTCATCCGTACTGATGAGACCTGTCTGTCTCATGCTTCGCCACTTTCTCGCCTGCTTTCTTTCCACCTCGCTTCTCGCTGCACCCCCGGCGGCGTTTTTGGAGCAGCATTGTTATGACTGCCACGATACCGACACGAAAAAGGGCGATCTTGATTTGACCTCGCTGACCTTGGATGCGCAGCATCTGGACCAGTGGATCAAAGTTCACGATGTCATCGAACGCGGCGAGATGCCGCCGAAGAAAAAAAAACAGCCAGCGGAAGCGGAGAAGACAGTGTTTCTCAATAACCTGGACGCCAAGCTCACGTCGCTCGTGCAATCCGACGAACATGGCCGCATTCGCATGAGACGAATGACTCGTGTAGAGTTTCAAAACACGCTGCAGGACCTGCTAGCGCTGCCTCGGCTCGACATCGTGAGTCTCCTGCCGATGGATGGTCGCGTAGCGGGCTATGACAAGATCGCCAGTGGATTGGACATTTCGCTCTCGCATCTCGCGGCTTATGAAGAGGCCGTGGAGAGGGTGCTGGATGCAGCGATTGCGACGAGCAGCACGGCGCCGCGAGTCTATAAGAAGCGCATCTATCCGGCCGGGCTGTTCAAGTTTACAGGCAATCTCGTTCAAGGGCAGTTCGTGCTGCTGAAGGACAAACAGCCTGACCCCGCGATGCCGGTGCGTGGCGGCTTTGAGGAGAAGAAGGGTTTCGTGGGCGATGAGGGGCCGGACTTGGCAGAGCGAAAGAAGATGATCGAGGGCGTGAAGAAATCCGAGAGCGCGGTCGGCATGCTCAATTCGAATCTCTCGGGCTTCGAAGCCGCAATGAATGTGTCGCCGATCTTCGCGGGCATGTATCGCATGAAGCTTTCGCTGTGGGGTTTTCACTGGAACGCGGGCAAACCGGAGCCTTGCGCAACACCCCAGGCTGCGGTGCTGCGAGCGCATGAGGAGGGCAAGCAACAGGAAGGCGGGCGTTTGTTGCGGGCCTTCACTGCGCCGTCGATGCAGTCGAATCAGGCGGAGATCTCCGAGTGGCTCGATGCGCATGAAAGCATCGTCTTTGATCCCGTGTCAGTGCCGTGGACGGGCCTGCGCGTGGGACAGGTGGCCGGACGTGCGAAGAAACATGTCGGGTCGGGCGTGGCGATTGATTGGTTCGAGATCGAGGGACCGATCAACGCCTCGTGGCCGTCGGAGAGTCATCAGCGTTTGTTTGGTGATCTACCGATTAAAGCCTTGGCAAAGGATAGCGATGTCATTCCACCGCAGCGCGAGGAGGTGCGCAGCTTGGGCGGCTATGTGCCGAGCATGTATTTAGATCTCACGCCGCAAGAGCGAAAGCCGCCACTTGAAACGGCGCAGTCCACGCAGCCCGAGGCGGATGCGCGGAAGCTGCTGATGGTGTTTTTGCCGAAGGCGTTTCGTCGTAATGTCATGCCCGAAGAGATAGATCCGTATCTCGCGCTAATGCGCGCGCGCATCGCCGCGAAGGACTGTTTTGAAGACGCGATGCGGCGCGTGTATGTCGCGGTGCTCACCTCGCCGGAGTTTCTGTTTCACTCGGTGGATGCAAAGGCGTTCACACTCGCCTCGCGCTTGTCATATTGGCTCTGGAATGGTCCGCCGGATGATGCGCTGCTGGCGAAGGCTCACAATGGCTCGTTGAATCGCGCCGAGGTGCTGCACAGCGAAGTGGATCGTCTGCTCGCGGACAAACGCAGTGAGCGCTTCATTGAGGACTTCACGAATCAATGGCTCGAACTCAGCCGTCTCGACGAAACCACGCCCGATCCGCAGCTTTATCCTGAGTATCGTTTTTTCCTACACGAAGGCATGGCTGCCGAGACGCGAGCTTTTGTGCGCGAACTCATCGCTCACAACATGCCCATCACCGCGCTGCTCAAGCCGGGCTTTGCTATGCTCACGCAGCGTCTCGCCGAGCACTACGGCATTGTCGGTGTCAGTGGCGTGAACGTTCGCAAAGTTCCTCTGCCATCAGTGAGCGTTCGCGGTGGCCTTCTCGGCCAAGCTGCCATTCATAAGCTTACCGCAAACGGCACCACCACCTCGCCCGTGAAGCGCGGTGTGTGGGTGATGGATCGCCTACTGAATGATCCCGCGCCGCCACCACCGCCGGGCATCTCCGCTGTCGATCCCGACACTCGCGGCACTACAACCGTGCGCGAGCAACTCGATAAACACCGCGCCGATACCAACTGTGCTGAGTGTCACGCAAAAATTGATCCCACGGGCTTCGCGCTCGAAGCCTTCGATCCCATCGGCGGCTTGCGTGATCGCTATCGCTCCAACGGCCAAGGCGATGAACCACCCGAAAAAGGCAAAACCAACTGGCGCGTGCAATACAAGATCGGACCCAAAGTGGACCCGAGCGGTGCCCTCACCGATGGTCGCAAGTTCACCGGCCCCAGCGAACTCACGACCCTGCTCATCGCCCAACCTGACAAACTCGCCTGCGCCTTCGTCGCCCATCTCTCGCGCTACGCCACCGGAGCCGAGGTAAGCTATGCCGACCGAGCCCAAATCCGCCAAATCGTCGAGAACACGAAAAGCAGTGGGTATGGGATCAGGTCGTTGATCCATGCTTTGGCTGCTGATCGGATTTTTATAGGCAAGAGAATGGGGGTAAAAGAATGACCTGAATTGCCCCACTGAATCCTATTCTCCTACCCCCATTCTTATGCCTACTTCATCCATGAACCGCCGTTACTTCCTCCGCGCTGCTGGCGCTTGCCTGGCGCTGCCATTCATCGGCCGAGCGGCTGAAAAGCTTCCGTCTAAGCGCCTCCTGGCGATCCACGTGCCGCTGGGAATGATGCCAGCGTTTTTCTTCCCAAAAACTGGCGAGGCATCGAGTCCCTACATTGACCTCCTAGCGGCGCACAAAGGTCAATTCAGCACGTTTGCAGGCGTCTCGCATCCTGGCGTGGATGGAAATCATCACGCAGGCCAGTGCTTTCTCACCGGCGCACCGCATCCGGGTCAGCCTACGTTTAGAAACAGCCTCTCGCTTGATCAACTCGTCGCGGAGAAGATTGGACTCGACACACGATTCCAATCGCTCGCCGTTTCTGTGCGCAAAGGCGAGCACTATGCCGACTCCATCGCTGTCTCGCGCTCCGGCGTCGTTTTGCCATCCGAAACGAGTGCTGAGAGGCTTTATCGACGTTTGTTCGTCGCGGGGACTCCTGCCGAAAAAGCGGCGACCATGCGTCGCATCCAGGCCGGTGGCAGTGTGCTCGATCTGATCATGGACAAAGCCAAGCGACTCGAAAAAAGCACCGCAGCAGAGGACCGGGCGCGACTCGATCAATACTTCCAAAGCGTGCGCGAACTCGAAGGCCGCCTCCAGAGCAACATCGAGTGGGAGAACCGCCCGAAGCCAAAAGTGGACTATCCGCAGCCCAAAGACATCGTCGATGCCAACGAGGTCATCGCGAGATCGAAGCTCATGTTCGACCTCATCCGCCTCGCGTTGCAAACGGATAGCACGCGCGTCGTCACGCTCTCGCTCAGCACCTTTAGCGTCGTGCCGCATGTTCCCGGCGTGAAGAGCGAAACCCATGGCCTCACACATCATGGCAATGAGCCAGAGAAGATCGCCGAACTGCGCAAAATCGAAGAAGCCCAGATGACGGCCTTTGGCGATCTCTTGAAAGGTTTCCGCGCGGTCAACGAAACCGGCGGCACCTTGCTCGATCACACGCAAGTGCTCTATGGCAGTTGTCTCGGCAACGCGAACTCCCACAGCAACCAGAACCTCCCGCTCATCCTCGCTGGCGGCGGCTTCAATCATGGCGGACAACACCGCTTCGACGAGCAAAACAACAAGCCTCTTGCCAATCTCTTCGTGAGCATGCTCCAACGCTTAGGCATCGAGGCAGATAAGTTTGCCAGTAGCACGGGGACGATGACGGGTATGGAGATTTGAAGGCCATGCATGCTGTGTTTTGATGCCACCAAGTAATCACTGGCAATCCGCTAGGAAGCTCACCTCGCTCCTCACCGCACTCACTGACTTCAGCGTTCACGCGCTTGATTACCCACCACCGCTGAGCCGCAGAAGACCTGCTGGCCGCTCTCAGCTTAGGAGCGGGCGTATGTCCACTCAAGCTAGACAGTGATCCCAAGCGTGAAGGTGCTCGATCTCACCGCCGACTTCACTATCGCGGATGGCAATATCAAAAAGACCTCTTCACGCCTGATAATATCCACCTCTCACCCGCTGGTTATGCTGTGTATGCGAAGAGATTGAAGCTGCTGCTGGAAAATAAGTAACCGGATTCAGGCAAGGTAAAGGCGGAGATTAGCTCTACTGCCTTCAAAAACTCCTCCATGTGACACCTCCTTCTCTTCCTTTGTGCCCTCGCAACATTGCTCGTCGCAAGGTGCCACCGTGGGTCGATCGGATGAGATCAGCGAAAGGGGATTGAAGGCAGGCGCTGACGAGTGCCGCTACGCCTGATGTCGCATCCGAAACTGCTTTGGCGTTAGGCCAATGCGTTTGCGGAAATGCTGGGTGAACGCGCTTTGGTCGCAGAAGGCGTGGGCTTCGGCGATGTCGGTGACTTTGTCGTTGGTTTGGATGAGGGCTTCGGCAGCGGACTCGATGCGGATGCGAAGCATGAGTTCATAGGGGGTGACACCTAGGGCTTGGTGGATCTTGCGATACAGAGTGCGCTCGGAGAGACCGCATTCACGGGCAAGTTCGGCGGTGCTGAGGATGCGACTCGTATTCTTCTGGATGTGGCTGACGATGAGCGTGACTTCGCTGCTGGGCTGATGACGGCTGCGCCCTTCATCACGGCGGGTAAAGCCCATGAGGCCGATGACCTTGCCGTTCTTACCTCGCAGCGGCACCTTGGTGGTGAGGAACCAAGTCAGCGTGCGCTGCTCGTCATACCAGACTTCGAGGCGATTGATCAATGGTTTGCCAGTGCGAAAAACGAGTGCGTCATCGGCTCGGAAAGACTTGGCGGCTTGCTCGGGGTAGAAGTCTTCGTCGAGTCGGCCAATGAGATTCGCTTCACCTTCGAGACCCAGACGGGTCCACATCGGCTCACTGGCAGCAATCAGGCGGCTCTCGCGATCCTTGACAAAGAAGAAAACGTTGGGCTGCTGATCAAACATGAGCCTGAATGCCTGTGGATCTAACATGCTGGCGAAAAAGGCGCTCTGAATGGATTTGGGAGACATGGCAGGATTTCAACAACTTTTGGCAGAACTAGGCCATACATTTTCGAATTGAAAGGCGTTTTAATATTTGTATGAAAATTCGCCATTTATTCTCCTTCCTCACTCTTTGCCTTCTCGGCAACACGGTGGCATCAGCCCACAATACGGTTCTCACGCTGCGTCAGGACAATGCTGCTAACACGATCTCGGTCTATCGCGAAAATGACCAGGAGGCAATCCTCACGCAGAATGTGCGGCCGGATTTTCGGCCTTACCTTCATCCCATTGTCGCACCGGATGGCAAGGGCTTGCTGACGGAGTATAGCCCAGGACATCACAAGCATCAGACCGGACTTTACTGGGGACTGAAGCAGGTGAATGGACGCGACTATTTTCACAATCCAGGCGCGGGCTTCTGGCGCAAGGTTTCGAGCACGGTGCTCGTGCCGAAAGGCGAGGTGGTGAAGTGGACAACGGTTTATCAACTGCTCGGTGCCGAGGGCAAGCCGGTGATGAACGAGACGCAGGTCTGGACGATGCGCGATAACGATGGTCGTTACTTCCTGGAGCTTGAATGGAAGGGCCAAGGGCTCGTGGACTTGACCATGGCAAAGCAGCCTTACGGTGGACTCTTCCTTCGCATGCCGTGGAAGCCTGGGATGGAAGGCGGCGTGATGAACAGCGTGCGTCAGGCCAACGGGCGTGCTGAAGGACAGCGTTCGATCTGGATGGATGTCGGCTTGAAACTGGATGGCCGCGAGGACCAAGCGCACATCGCGATTTTTGATCATCCGAAGAACGTTGGCTACCCACAGTCATGGCGCGTGGATGGGCAGATGGGCGTGGGGCCTTGTCGTGCGATTACGGGCGATTGGAAGATTGCCAAGGGCAAGTCCGAGACGGTGCGACATCAGTTTTTTGTCTATACGGGCAAGCTCAACGATGTGGTAGTCACAGATGCGTGGAAGGCCTACACCGGTCAGGGTTCGGATGCAGTGATGTGGGGCATCGCCAAGGCGGAAGGCAAAGCCGCAGGGTTTCTCACTGGAGAGCAAGCCGTCGCGAAGATGACCGTGCCTGAGGGGTTCGAGGCGAAGCTCGCTGCGGTGGAGCCGATGATCACACAGCCGATGGCTTTCTGCTGGGATGATCGCGGGCGGCTCTGGGTCGCGGAAAATCGGGATTATGAAACGCGCGGGACCGGTTTCTCCGCCGATGGCAACAGCCGCATCCTGATTCTCGAAGACACCAATGGCGATGGGAAGTTCGACACGCGCCAAGTCTTCCTCGAAGGCATTCCCTTTCCCGCCGCCATTGCGGTCGGGTTCGACGGACTCTGGCTCGGCGCGCCACCCAATCTGCTCTTCGTGCCCGACAAGGATCACGATGACAAAGCCGACGGAGACTTCGAAGTTCGCCTCACGGGATGGGGGATTCAGGATCGCCACGAAACCTTAAACAGCTTCAATTGGGGACCCGATGGCTGGCTCTACGGCTGCCAAGGCTTCGCCACACGCTCAACCGTGGGCAAGCCGGCCGATGGCGGCAAAATCTTCCACAAGGGCGATTCGTTCCCTGACGAGATTCCTGTGAAGGATGGTCAATACATCGACGGCGGCGTTTGGCGGTATCATCCCACGAAGGACCGCTTCGAAGTCGTCGCGCACGGCTTCAGCAATCCGTGGGGAATGGACTTCGATGACCACGGCCAGATCTTCATCACCGCCTGCGTGATCCCGCATCTCTGGCATGTCATCCCCGGCGGCATCTATCACCGTCAGGGCGGCAGCCACATCAATCCTTACGTCTTCGATGATATTAAGACCATCGCCGATCATCGCCATCGCTCCGCGCATGGCGGTGCGCGCATCTACCTCGCGGATGAGTTCCCGAAAGAATACCGCGACCGCATCATCATGGCGAACATCCACGAGCATGATGTGATCACGGACATCCTCAAACCCAGCGGCTCGGGCTTCATTGGTCATCATGGCAATGAACCGCTCTTCGCCAATGACAATGCGTGGGTGGGTTTCAGCATGGAGATCGGACCCGATGGCGCGGCTTATGTGCTCGATTGGCATGACACCGAAATCTGTGGCGCTGCCGTCCACGACAAAGAAACCGGCCGCATCTACCGCCTCGCGCCCAAGGGCCTGCCAGGCAAGTCCGGCATCAACCTTGCTGCGCAGACCGATCTCGAACTCGTCGGTCTGCTGACGCACCGCAATGACTGGTATAGCCGCCGTGCTCGCGTGCTGCTCCAACAACGTGCTGCTGCGGGTCAACTCAATGCCGCAGTGCCCAAAAAGTTGTGGGAACTCTTCACCCAATCTAAGACCTCCGCGCATCAACTCCGCGCCCTGTGGGCTCTGCACGTCACGCAGAATCTTCCGGCGGATCGCTTGCTGCCGCTGCTTGATCATGCAGAGCCGTATGTTCGCGGTTGGGCCATTCAGTTGCTGGGCGAAGATCGCGCTTACGGCCCGGCAGCGTTGGCAAAGTTCACTGCGATGGCGGAGAAGGATAGCTCGCCCATCGTGCGACTTTACCTCGCGGCAGCGCTGCAACGCATGAACGTGGCGGAGCGCTGGCCCATCGCGCAGAACCTCGTCGCTCATGCCGAGGACGCTGCGGATCATAACTTGCCGAAGATGCTTTGGTTTGGCATCGAACCGATGGTCGAAGCTGATGCCTCACGTGCGATGGCGCTTGCCACGCGCAGCAAGATCCCGCTGCTCGCACCATACATCGCCCGCCGCGCCATCGCTGCCAAACAGCTCGAGCCGATAGCCGCCACCCTGCTGAGCAACACCGATCTCGCCCTGCGTCTCCAGCTTCTGGAAGGTGTGCGTGATGGACTCAAATCGCTGGGCCGCAATGCGGTCACGAAGCCGAAGAACTGGGACGCAGCCTTTGCCGCGCTCGATGCCGCCAAGGATGCAAAATTGAGCGACTTCACCGCGCAGATTGGTCAACTCTTCGGCGATGCCAAAGCCGCCGCAGCGCAGCTCGCCGTGCTCAAGGACAAGGCAGCGCCCCTTGAGCGCCGCCGTCAAATCCTGACCGCCTTTGCCCGCGATGCGTATGCCGCCGCGCTGCCCGTGGTGCTGTCCCTGCTCGATGAACCCGCCGTGCGCCGCGATGCCATCCGCGCACTCGCTTCGTTCGATGCGCCGCAGATCGCGCCAACCTTGATCCAGCGCTACGCCAAGCTTCCCGCTGTTGAAAAAGCCGAGATCGTCGTCACACTCTCCGCACGCCGAAGCACCGCCAGCGCCCTCGTCGCTGAGTTGAAGAAGAACACCATTCCGAAGACCGATGTCACCGCCTTTGACGCTCGCCAACTCTACCGCGTGCTCGGACCATCGTTCGTCGAGTTCTGGGGTCCCATCACCCAGCTCGCCAGCGATAAGCAGGCCGAGATGGCGAAGTATAAAGCCATGCTCACCGATCCCGTGATTGCCAAAGCCAATACCAGTAAGGGTCGCACCATCTTCGAGCGCACCTGCATGGGCTGCCACATGCTCTACGGCGCTGGCGGCATCGTCGGCCCCGATCTCACTGGCTCCAATCGCGCCAACCTCGACTACATTCTCGCCCAGATCATCAACCCCAGCGAGGTCATGCAGGAAAGCTATCAGCTCGTCATCGTCACCACTCGCGATGGCCGCACCCTCTCCGGCACGGTCGCCGCAGAAGACAACCAGCAGCTCACTCTCCGCCTCGTCGGCCAAGACAGCGTCGTCACCAAATCCGAGATCCTCTCCCGCGAGAAATCTCCCATCTCCATGATGCCTGAGGGCTTGCTCAAAACCCTCAAAGACGACGAAGTCCGCGACCTCATCGCGTATCTGCGCACCACGTCGCAGGTGCCGCTGCCGAAGCAGTGATGCCACTGAATACCTGTTTCAGGATCACATCAATCCCGCGCTCCACGCGCAACCTCTGGCTCAAACCCGCTAACGCCTTCTTTCAATGATCAACCGTCGTCACTTCCTCCGCCAAACCGCCGCCTTCGCCGGTATTCAAATCCTCCCGCGTTCGGTTTTCGGGGCCAATGAGAAGCTCAACATCGCCTTTATTGGAGCCGGTGGAAAGGGCTGGCATGCTGTGCAGAGCCTGCAAAACAACGACAGGGTGAACTTCGCCGCGTTTGCCGACGTGCATGAAAGTCGGGCCGTCGAGGCTCGCAAAGCCAACCCTGGCGTGCCCTTTGTGTCGGACTTCCGCAAGATGCTCGATCAGCACGGCAAGAGCATCGACGGCGTCATTATCTCCACACCGGACCACACGCATCACTTCAACGGCAAGACTTGCCTGCTGGCCGGAAAGCCCATTTACCTGGAGAAGCCGCTGACGCACAGCATCGCCGAGGCGCGCGATCTGATGGCCCTGGAGCAGCAGACGAAGCTGGCCTGCCAGATGGGCAATCAAGGCCACTCGGGCGGCGGCATCCTCATGCTGGAGGAGTGGGTGAAAGCTGGCATTCTCGGCGATGTCAACGAGGCCCACTGCTGGGCGGGGCCGAAGTGGAGCGTCTCGGATGCGCGTCCCGCAGAAGAGCCGGTGCCCGCTGGCCTTGATTGGAACCAATGGATCGGCCCCGCCGCGATGCTGCCTTACAGCGCAAAGTATCTGCCTGCGACATGGCGCGCTTGGTTCGAGTTCGGCAACGGCACGCTCGGCGACTGGGCCTGTCACAACATGGACGCACCGTATTACGTGTGGGGTCTCGACTGCCCCCGCCGCGTCGAGATCGAATCATCAGGCCCGAGCAAGCTTTCGTTCCCAAGCACCGTCAAAATTACCTACACCTTCCCTGCCAGTGCGGCTCGCGGTGAGTTCAAACTGCATTGGTATCACGGCACAGACCACGCACTGAAGCGTCCGCCGGAACTCGATGCCGCACGCGCCTTCCCAGATGGCGGCACGCTCATTCACGGCAGCAAAGCCACCGTCCTCATGGGCACCCACGCTGGCACACCACGCGTGATTCCCGAAGCCAAGATGCAGGAACTCGCCACATCACTGCCAAAGGTGAACCTGAAGCGCTCCAGCCACTGGGACAACTGGCTGCTCGCCATCAAGGGCCAGGAAACCTGCCG
>CAMAQH010000056.1 GCA_945860295.1 Prosthecobacter debontii | reverse complement strand
GAGACTTTTTCGCAGCTAAACTCGACTTTGGAACCGGGTTGCCTGTGGATCTTGGTGGCGGGCTGAAGTGGGAAAAGACTATTAACCGTGCCACCACCCAACCCGACACGCCAAGCAAAATGTCTGTGGGCACAGATGGCAGTGTGGTGCTGGCCGGTGGATCAGGACCAAATTTGGCATCTTATTCAAGCCAATCTGAAAACGCATGGACCGTCAAGCTTGCGGCTGCGGATGGTGCATTGGTATGGCAAAAGGTATACAGCATCAGAGCCAGCAATCCAGATTCCATTATTGGACTTGCCTTGGATAGGGCGAATAACGTCATCGTTACAGGCTATAGCCGCAACGTGAACTATGACATTTATACCGCAAAATATAACGCGGACACTGGCGCTTTGATTTGGGACGCACGTTACAATGGCGGATCTTCAGACAACGCTTACGACATGTTTGTCGATCGCAAGGGTGATGTATTTGTGGTTGGCGCCACGTACCGATCCGCAGGGGTCAAGGATGGTATAACTATCAAGTATAATGGTCTTAATGGCAGTCTTGCTTGGAATTATAAGCCTTTTGCAGGCACGGCTAGTGCAAATAATGAGAATATTTCGATAGGCCTGGACGGTTTGGGAGATGTTGTGACGGTGGGTTACAGTACTATTACGGCAGGCAAAAATATTTATTTATCCAAGCTCAGGGGGGCAGGAACTCTCCTCAATGAACAAAGCTTTAGCGGCATTTACACGCGCGATGATCTCGTGCGCGGTGTCAAAGTGGACAAGAAAGGCAATATTTGGATGACCGGATACACGACAAACACTTCGGGTCAGCGCGAAGTTCTGGTTCTCAGAATGATCCCTGCCCCCTAATTAGTCAGAGCATGTTTTAGCCTCCTATTTATTTTAAAACCACTGCGGGGTGAGATTGTGTGTAGCCACTAGGCTTCATTAGCAAAACTACATGGGAACCTGTTGAATTCCAGTATGTAACGGGACGCCTGTGCGGCAAGGACTGGTATAGAGTGAGACAGCAAATAGTCCTTGGTGTTCCCTTTGGCCGCAGTTGGTCACTAGCATTGGTCGGCTAAAGCTTAGTGGTCCATGCTGCTCCACTGGAGCATGAAATTTGTTGCACCCTACTTCCTGACTTCTTTGGCGATACCTTCGATCATCGAGGGCTGTTGGCAGAATGGGATCATCAGAGATGTCGATACTGCATGCGCTAATTTTTCACCTTAGGCTGATGCCTAGAAGTGAGACCTTAAACGTCGCTTCTCGACGGCGAAGGGTGATGTCCGTCACACTCTCGGATGAGATTCTGCGCGGGCAGATGCTGCATGGCGGTGAAGCTCAGTTTACTGAGACGGCACTGAGGGATGGAATCACGAGCTCATCGCCATCTTTGACGACTGTGTTGGCGGGGAGTTTGTTCAGGATGCGGATGTTTTCTGGCGTGGTGCTGAACATGTTGGCGACGGTGTCCAAGGTGTCTCCGCGCTCCATGCGGTAGGCGACGACGCTGCGTGGCGTGGGTGGGGCTTTGGATATGATGGCGGGTGTGCTGGCGCTGACGATTGGGGGCAGTGCCATGACTGGTGGGACGGGCTTCTCCAGCATCGCGGGGCCTGCGAGGCGCATGTCATGCAGCGGGAAGGTGTCGCTGTCGGCGGCGATGCTCTGCGGCACGCTTTTGGTGGTTTTGACGCCAGGAATGGTGAGTCGCTGGCCGATGACGACGATGTTGGCGTTCTTCAGGCGGTTGGTAGCAGCGAGGTTGCTGGTGCTGATGCCATATTTTTTGGCGATGGCGCCTAACTGCTCACCTTTTTTCACCGTGTGAGTGGTGCTACTGGAGGTGCTGACGGTGCGGGTGGGGCTGCTGACATTGCCGCCTCTGCTAGCTGGAATGGATAGACGCTCGCCGATGAGCAGCCGGTCGGGATTGGCGCTTGGATTGGCTTTAGCCAAGGTGTCAGTGCTGATGCCGTAGTCGCGGGCGATCTTGGTGAAAGTCTCGTTCGATTTCACGATATGGGTGGCACTGGTGTGTGTGCTGGAGATGAATTGGCCGCTAGGAATGAGCAGGGTCTCGCCCACAGCGACTTCGTCCTCGGTCAGGTGATTGGTGCTACGCAGAGCATTAATGCTGGTGCCGTGCTTGCTGGCGACGCTCCATAGGGTATCACCAGGGCGCATCACATAGGTTTTTCTCAAGGGCGACAGATCGACGATGCCGCCACTTTCGCTGGTGTTCGGCAGCAGGCCAACATTGTGTTCCAAGTGGCTGAGGCGCAAGTCTTGACGCTGATCACTGGACTCCAAGCGCGCAACTTGGGTCTCGACGGTGCTGCTCTTTGGTTTTGCTGAGGTCAGGGCTTTTGTGCTCGGTGGCCGCTTGGTCGGTTGCTTCTTGCTGTTGGTTGCGGCTGTGGTCTTGGGATTACTGGTCTTGGGGGCTTGTTTTGTCGGAGTAATGGGCGCACGAAACTGACCCTGCGGTGTGTAGGTCGGTGGCCGGTAGGGCTGCTGGGGGAAGGTTGACGGCGGATTGTAGGCTGGTGGCGTGTATGGCGTGGGCTGCTGATACATCGGTGGTTGTGCGGCTCCTGTTGGCATGACCATCATGCCGGCTCCAGCAGGTCGGCTGCCGGCGGGCTGGGCAGAAAGTAAAGCGGTCCCGGCGCTGGTGAGCGCGGAAATGAGACAGAAACGTGTCAGCGAGGTTGCAAGAGACGGAGCTTTCATGTTAGTAGTTTAGTAGATTTAATAATTTGCTCCACTTAAATTTTTGAAACTCTGAATAGTTTTTTGAAATTTCCAGATTTCTGCCGTGTCGCCCTGGGCCTCTAAGCTTCTCTTTTTTACACGCAGCAGCGCCTCTTATCTGGCGCTGGGGGGATCTCTGGCGGCACTAGGCTGGCTTGCACTCAGACAGGAATCGCTGCCGGATCTACAAATGGGTCCCTGGGAGGTGGTGGGCGCACCCTTAGTGGTCGTTGATTCCGGGCATGGTGGGCATGATGGCGGTGCTGTGGCTGGCGGTCTGGTCGAGAAGGATCTGAGCCTGACGCTGGCTCGGCAGGTGCGGGCACATCTGGAAAAAGCGGGTGTCAGAGTGCGCATGACACGGGACAAGGATTGCTTTTTGGGACTGGAAGAGCGCTGCCAGATCGCGGCTGAAGTGAAGGCGGATGCTTTTGTTAGCGTTCATCTCAATACGAACCCGGCGACGGAAATCCACGGGATCGAGACCTACTTTGCCGCCTCGCAGTCGCTCATGGCCCGATCGGTGAAGGTGATTGGCCGAGCTAAGCGTGTGGCCCTGGGAGAGCAGCTTGCGAAGATCATCCAGCGTAAGGCCTGCCAGGTTACAAAGGCGCAGGATCGTGGGATTAAGGACAGCCAACTGATCGTCGTCATGCGCAGTCCCTGCCCGGCAGCGCTCGTGGAGTGTGGCTTTCTCACGAATGCCGAAGAGGCGGAGCTGATGAAGCGCGCGGACTATCAGCAGTCTTTGACCAAAGGCATCGCTGAAGGCCTGGTGGAGTTTCTCCGCTCGCAGGGAAGAGCTGTGCAGGTGGCGAAAGCACCGTGATGGAAAGCTTGCCTTTGCGGCAGGTCATTCGTAGTAGAAGGCAAGTCATGCCTTCCTCTTCAACCCTCACCCGCTTTCTTTGGAGCGTTGCCCTCCTTGCGGCGGTGTCGCTGAGTGTGTATGCGATGTTTGCGCAGGTTCACTACACCTGGAACTGGGCACCAACGCTGGCTTACGGGCCGCAGTTTTTTTGGGGCTGGCTGACGACGCTGGGGCTTTCTTTCGGGGCGATGGTAGTGAGCATCGTAGTCGGGTTCGCACTCATGATCGGACGGCGTTCGCCTTGGATTCCGGTGCAGTTGTTTTGCACCGGCGTGGTGGAACTCCTGCGTGGCTCGCCACTGCTGGTACAGCTTTTGGTTGGCTACTACATTTTAGCAACGGCACTGCGCATTGGAGAGCCTTTGCTGGTGGGAATGGTGCTACTGGGCTGTTTTGAGGGCGCATATTTAGCAGAGATTTTTCGTGGTGCGGTGGAGAGTATCGGAGCTTCCCAGCGTGAGGCGGCGCGTGCGGTGGGTTTTGATGCTGTGCAGACCTATCGCTACGTGATCATCCCGCAGGCTGTGCGCCGTGCGCTGCCGGGGACGACGGGACAAATGGTGTCGCTCATCAAAGATTCGTCACTTCTTTCGGTCATCGGCATTGAAGAGTTGGTGCAAAAGGTGCGGCTACTGAACTCCAGCAGTTACACGGCACTGGAGGGCTACTTGCCGCTGGCTGTGGCGTATTTGATCGTGACGCTGCCGCTGTCCTGGTATGCGCGGAAATTGGAAAGGAGGTTCGCTTATGAAACTTGAAACACATCAGATGACGAAACGCTATGGCGGCTTCCTAGCGCTCGATGGCGCGAGTTTTCAAACCAGTGATGATGCCCGTGTCGTGGCACTACTCGGGCCGAGTGGCGGTGGAAAATCAACCATGCTTCGCGTGCTCGGCGGACTGCTGCTGCCCGATTCGGGGGAGGTGCTAGTGGATGATCAGCCGCTGCCCAAGGACCCGGAGGCAGCGCTCCAGACACTGCGCCGAAATGGCTTTGTGTTTCAGGGTTACAATCTGTTTCCGCACCTCAGCGCGCTGCAAAACATCGTGCTGCCGCTGCGGGTGGTGCATGGACTTGAAGAGTCTGAAGCCACGGCGCGTGCCATCGAGTTGCTGACGCGACTCGGGTTGGCCGAGCATCGGCGCAAACGTCCGGCTGAATTGTCCGGTGGTCAGCAGCAGCGTGCAGCCATCGCTCGCGCCCTGGCCTCAAAACCGAGTCTGCTTTTACTCGATGAGCCGACCTCAGCCCTCGATCCGGTCATGACGGGCGAGGTGCTGGACGTCGTTCGCGAGTTGGCTGAAAGCGGCCAGCAGATCGTGCTGGCTACGCATGAGATCAGCTTTGCGCGGCGAGTCGCGGACTGGGTCGTTTTTCTCGCTCAGGGTCGAGTGGAGGAATCGTGTCCGGCTGAGCAGTTCTTTAATCAGCCGACTTCTAAGCTGGCTCAGCAGTATCTCACAGGGCTTTCGCGGTATCGGTGACTTTGCTGAATCTTTGAATGGTACACGGAGAGGGATTCGAACCCCCGATGAAAGACGCTGGTATTCCCGCTGCCGCCGTGGTGGAGATAATAGGCCACGATAGTGAGCAGATGAGTCAGCATTACACGCATACAGGCCGAGAGGCACTAGAGAGGGTAGCTGCCTCTTTGGCGGACTTGGTATGCGGCAGTTGTCTTCTTTAGAAAGCCTTCCATTTTGTCGGCGCATGAGTGTTAAGTCACCTTCACCCCAAAACTCCGACGGCAGCAAAGCTAGGCGCACTCCTGCGGCAAGCCATAGCGGCGCAGCACCCCACGCAAGAGCGGGACATCCAAACTGACCTTGGAGCGGTCAGAGAGCAATGGGAGCAGGAACAGGAGGCACTGAGGCAAAAGAAGTCTGCTCCCGGCAAAGGGCCGCAGCGAGAGCCAGAGCCACCTGAAGCCGACCGGTAAGGCCAAATCCTGACTATCTGAATTATATGGGTGTTTATGGGTGTATGACCTCGATTCCGATGGAGTCCGCATTGAGAGCTTCACTGGAGAGGACTCGATTCATCAGCAACGCTTCAAGATTTTCAATCGCGACAGCCTGCATGAACTCGTCACTTCCAAACTCATCGAGCAACTGAGAGAGGAGGGGCTGTTATTGCCCGAAGACCCGAAGGTCAATTACGGTGTCTTAGCGGGCAATATCAAAGTAGGACACGAATCAAAGCTCATCTCATTTTTCCAAGAGAAGGGATGGCTTCTTGTTACTCCCTCTGCACTTGCGCGTGGCTTGCGAAGATTCGCAAGCCGAGGCTATGAGAACGACATTGTGACGATGGTCATCAAGATTCTGGAGCGCAACAGAGGCGAATGAATCAGCTTGGGATTGTTGCCTCGAATGCGATTCGTCAACGATCTCCCAAATTCAGCTCTTGCCACGACTCCAAACCTGCCGCAAATTTGTAAGGCTCAAACAAGCGGCGTTAGCTCAGTGGTAGAGCGGCTGCTTTACACGCAGTTGGTCGGGGGTTCGAATCCCTCACGCCGCACTCCTCATGAAAAATGGGGATTCTGTTACCCCTCCGGCACTTTGGCAGCCTGGACATGGACACTTACAGCATCCTTGACGGAGGCCTCTACACCGCGGCCGAAGAATACTTCCGCAGCACCGATCCCCGCTGGTCCGGCAGCGCCCCAGCAGGACCGCCCACACCGCTAGCTTTCACGAGTTTTGAGTTAGTCAATGGCACACTCACCACCACTTGGCCAAGCGCCTATTCAGGCGTCATCAATGTGGACTTTCAAGCCAGTGACGACCTCCTCAACTGGTCCGTGCCGATTGGCTTCAATGCCACCCATGCAGGGGGTGGTGTGTTTAACAAATCGGTGACCTTTGATCGTGCCCGACGCTTCTTCCGCCCCTTGGCGACGTTGAAGCTATAACCGTTCAGACCTTTGAAACCCAATCCTCGTCCGGCTCTTGCCCGTCTCCCCCGCGTGTTCCGCCTTGGCCTTCTTCGCCTGGCTGATCTCCCTCTCCAACATCTCCTGCGTGACCATCCACCGCTCCGGATTCGGGTCCGTGCGTGAACGACCAACCAAAAGCATGTCGTCCTAATCGCCTATAGCTCGTCGTCGATCATTTGAAGCTCTCTGGCATAATGCACTAGCGTGAATCAATGCTACTCAAGACGAAGCTTGAGCCACTCTGTGGCATCTTCAGTCATACCCAATTCTTTGAAGCCTTTTTCAATGAGCGGCACCAGGACCTCAATGGCTATCCACTCTTTGTTCAGATACCCATCTTCCAAGACAATAACCCAAGCAGAGGAATCCAAGTAGCCCAGACATTCGACAAGTTTGTGGGTGAAATCTACCTTGTCAGTCCATTCAAAGGTGGTGCTTTTGATAATCCCATCAGTTTCAATATCGTAGGATAGAGCAGAACAGATCCCATCTTCGTCCTTCACCGCATAGCAATCGCATGTGGTTGCGTCGTAGCAGAGACTCGCCACTTCGTGAACGATCATGCCGCGCCTCTTTAGTTTGATGGCCGCATGAAGAAGTTCTTCAGGGTGTTCTTCGGCCAAAGATTCGTCCTCGGCTGAGTCAGCTTTTTGGGTGTTTTCTGAGAGATTCATTGTCATGGTTCAACTGACGATAGAGGCAAAGAAGTGTGGTGCAACACGTCTGCGCATTCGTGACAAAGCTGGCACGATGCCAAGTGAAAACTCAAGAATTAAATGATGATTATTACCGTCAAAAAAGTGGGGAAAATATCGGTTATTTTTTACATGGGTGACCCCGTAAATGTCCCATCCCATGATGTAATATTCGGGCCTTCAAAAAAACGGTTATGAGCCTTCTGCAAGCTCGCAATTCGCTGGAGAAATCCACTATCTTCTGCTATCTTCTAACACCTTCATTTGGTGCCTCGGCGCGCTGCATCCCCACCGAGTTTACCAATCATCGTCTCATGAATAAGAACCGATTCCCCTCAGGCCCATGGACCGGCTTTTACTGCCATCCAAACCGGCATGTGAAACATCAGATGAACCTGCAACTGACATTTGAGCATGGCAAGATCTCTGGATCCGGGGATGACAACATCGGTGCCTTCACGATTTCTGGTAGCTACGATGAGGCTGGTTTGGAGTGCCAGTGGATCAAGCAATACATCGGTCAGCACCAAGTTTGGTATGAGGGAGGGGCCGATCACCATGGTATCTGGGGAACTTGGAGCCTGTTTTACGGCTCGGAAGGATTCCATATCTGGCCCCTGCAATCGGGCGTGGGTGACGAGGACGCCATGGAGGAGCAAGAAACTCTGCCCGTGGAGGCACCCGAGAAGGTCCGTGTGCTTATCAACGCCTGAAAAACCCCCAAGTTTGACTCCCGTGAACGTTGCCCTTTGCCGTCTCGAATCTCCTGTCACAAGCCGTGAAAATGCCCTTGAACGTGTGGCGGAAATCTACTGCCGTGCCGTCGCCAAAAATGCCAGCTTGGTAGTCTTCCCAGAGATCAAGATGGCTGCTACGCTCGATGCTGCTGGAGCTAGCCTGGAGTTGTTCCTTCGTCCGCATGATTTGAAGTGTCTGGCGAGAGTGACAGGACCCATTCCAATGCTCATTGGCGGCTCCATGCGTCCTCGGCAAAAAGTGCTGGAAGATCCGACCACTGCCCGTGTTTACGCGCTTGTTGAAGGCAAGGTGCAGAAGCTTGCCGTGCACTCTAATTCTAGCCAATGGCTGACAGTGGCCGGGCATAGAGTGGAAACCATGATCGTAGGCAATTCCTGGTCTAGTGAGGAGACATGGGATCAATATCACCGTCGCTCAAGCTTTCTGCTCGGTTTAGGTGCGCTGGTGGCTCTCGACTTCTACATTCAAAAATGCCCCCAACCACAAAAGTTACTTCCGTTGCATGCATACTGGCACGCCATCAGTTCAAGCTCCGACCCGTTATCTGGGAATGGAATCATTCGCGGGTCGGCTGAGGCAACCAACGATGCGAGGGCAAACATATGCGATGCACTTTTGATCGTGAATCTGAGCACCCTCAATGTGGAGGGATGGAATCAGGCTGGTGGAACACCTGACTCCCTGTCTGATTCGTCTTCGAGATATAAGGATCTTCCGATGCTCGCAGCGAATAGCCGACGGGCTCATACAACTTCTACCAGCGTGATTTTGGGAGCTGCAGCCCGAATACCGCTTCGTGTGGGCAAGGCAAATCTGGTGGCGCAGATACAGCGCACTCATAGGCAGTATCGAAGCGGCATGATGTACCTCGAGCAACTCGCGGACGATGAGGGAATGCTCTTCATCTACTCTGACGCGCAACATGTTTTGTTTTATATGGCCAACACACCCTCACCGCTCTCTTGTGCCTATTTGGATCCTGATGGGTTTATTGTTGAGATTCATGACCTCGAGCCCTTCAGCCGATCGTCGGTGAGATCAAACTCGTCGCATATCCAGTATGTTCTTGAGACCCGGCAGGGATGGTTCAAGGATCACGGCGTTAGCATTGGCTCTTCAGTCTGTGGCAGCGACGAGCCGTTACAAAAAGCCTTCTTCGGTCATTAAGCCTATGAAATTTGGTCTACGCATCCCCTCGCTCAAGAAACGCATCGCCGCCCGCACCTCGATAGCACGGGTCGTCCGTCACTCCCTGGGGCTTAAAGCGCCGCGGGGCTGGGGCTGGCTCACCGATCCAAAACGTGCGCTCTATAACCGTATTTACAACCGCACCACACGTGGCTGTCTCATCCTCTTGCTGGGCCTTTGTGGAGCCATGTTCTGCATTGTGTTCCTGTTCATCAACTACGTGCCTTGAGCAGCTGGTGTTAATGTGCGCTTTTGCAGATCGCACATAAGGGAATTGAATCGTTAAATTGCTCTCATTGCTCCCAGGCCAACTCAGGCTTCCCGAAGTGACCATAGTTGGTTGTCTTGTGGAAGATGGGTTGCCGCAAGCCCAGCGCTTCCAGAATCGCAGCGGGACGGAAGTCAAAACCACGCAGGAACTTCGCCGCGAGTTCGTCATCACCTGAACCCTGCGTATCCACCGAGATCGACACCGGCTGTGCGACACCGATAGCGTAGCCCACCTGCACCTCACAGCGACGAGCCAGGCCTTCCTTCACCACCTGTCGGGCTGCATAACGGGCAAAGTAGGCACCGCTGCGGTCCACCTTCGTCCCATCTTTTCCACTGAACGCCCCACCACCGTGGCGTGCAAAGCCACCGTGACTGTCCACGATGATCTTTCTTCCCGTCACTCCACAATCACCTTCCGGGCCACCTAGCGTGAAAGCGCCCGAGGGATTCACATGAAGGATGATGCCGCCATGCGTCCACTGCTGGAAGCACTCTGGAATCAGCGTACTAACAACATACTCACGGATGCTGTCCTGACTAAATGCCGAACTGTGCTGAGCCGAGACGACGACTGCCGTTACTTCTTTGGGTTCACCATTTTCATAGGCCACTGTCACCTGGGTTTTGGCGTCAGGGCGTGCCCAGCCGATCCTGCCAGACTTCCGATCTCTGGCGAGTTGCCGCGCCAGCCGGTGAGCCAGCGTGATGGGAAGAGGCATGCCCTCTGGTGTCTCCGTGGTGGCATAACCGAACATCAGCCCTTGGTCACCAGCGCCTAAGTCATCTTTCTGGATCACCGCCTTGGCGATCTGGTGGCTTTGGGCACCCAGCAAATTTTGAATGCGAACACCCGCACTGTGAAATCGTTCCGATGGTTCGGTGTAGCCGATGTCACGAATGCAGTGTCGCACGATGCCATCAAGTTCAGCTCCAGAGAGAACTTCTTTGCTGCTGCCAATCTCGCCAGCGAGAATGACGTGTTCATCTTTGCAAAGGACTTCACAGGCCACACGGGCGAAAGGATCACGCTCAAGGCTCGCATCGAGAATGGCGTCCGCGATGGTGTCGCAGACCTTGTCAGGATGGCCCTCGGTCACAGATTCAGAGGTAAAGAGTCCGGTTTTCATGCTGCCCTCCTTTCCAGTGAGCTGACAAAGGCGGCTTGCAGGCGTGTCAGGAGCACATCGCGCCGCCTGCGGGCGAGACTCACGTCATGGGTTCGCAAAGAACGGCGGATGCGCTTTTTGGTCCCTTGGGAGCTGTGGAGGGTTAAATGGCACCACCAAGTCCCGTTGTTGTTCCAGAGATGGTGGTCACTGTTCTGCGCGCGAATCCGCAAAGAGAGTTTAAAGATCGATTGATAGGGGTTCATTGTTTTCTGGGGATGGCTGTGTGATCACGCCCCAGGAAGAAGCCCCCGCCAACGATCCCACTATCCGCACTTTCATGCTGACGGTGGGTTCACCGGAGAGACTATTTTGGTTCAGGCTTTTGAAGGCCTGCGCATCGGATTAGGGTCGAAACCTTCATCCAAAGCACCTTTGCGATCTCTCAACGCCAGGTTGCTAGAGCGTCGCTGCCGACGGCTCGTTCCTGATGCAGACAATTTACTCTAACCGGGGCCAGAAACGTGACAAGCCAGAGTTGTGTCATAAAATTAGTTTGAGCATTTGGCAGCGATCACTCTTTATCATGATGCGGCGCTTCAATTTTGAACTCCCATGATTGCAGGATCAGGCGGTCATCCGTCCATGCTCTCACCATTACAAGACCCCCATCCCACTCATGGAATATCTACAACCTCTCATTCATTCTCTTGTCCCGTTCTGGCAGGCCATCCTCATTTCAGGCCTTCTACTCGCTGGTTTAGCCTTTGGATTGGTTCAACGCCATCGTGGTCGCGAATGGCTATGGCAGAGAGATCTGGCAGAACGCCAGCAGTCACTGGAGGCAGCTCAGGCTCGGGTCGTTAACCTAGAGGAAAATCAGCGGGCCGAGCGCGAAACAAGCACCCACTGGCATGTGCAGGCTGCCACGTTTCAAGCGCGACTAGAGGAGGAACAGAAGTCTGCTCGTGAGCGAGAACAGGTCCTGCAGAATGCGGAGCAACGGCTTTCCAATGCTTTTAAGGCTCTTTCCGCAGAGACATTGCAGGCTAGTCAGGCGAGTTTCCTCGAAATGGCCAGTGCCACCCTAGCTAAGCAACAGGAGTCGGTGCAGGGCGACTTGAAGCTGCGCCAGCAAGCGATTGACAGCATGGTGAAACCCGTGGCTGAGCAGCTCAAGCAGGTGGACGAAAAAATCCAACAGTTGGAGAAGTCGAATGCTGTGGCCAACCAAGGACTGCTTGGCGAACTTGGCCATCTGCGTGAGAACAATGCCAAGCTCCAAGCCGAAACAGGCAGTCTAGTGAATGCGCTGCGCCAGCCTAAGGTGCGCGGCAGTTGGGGGGAGCTGCAACTCCGAAAGGCAGTCGAGGTGGCTGGCATGTTGGAATACTGCGACTTTAATCGCGAAGTGCATGTCGCCGGCGAGGCATCCAACTATAGGCCCGACATGGTGGTGCGTCTGCCGGGTGGCAGGAACATTGTGGTGGACGCTAAAACGCCGATGGAAGGTTACCTGGATGCTTGCCAAGCTACGGATGACGCGACCCGTGACGCCGCCATGAAGCGCCACGCCAGTCAGATCCGAACTCACATCAAGCAGCTTTCACAAAAGTCCTACTTTGAGCATTTCCAGCCTAGCCCGGATTTTGTCGTGCTCTTCCTACCTGGTGAGATGTTTTTCAGCGCAGCCTTGGAAATTGATCCAAGCTTAATTGAAATTGGAAGCGATCAAAAAGTCCTTATTGCCAGCCCGACGACGCTGATCGCCCTACTGCGTACAGCCTCTTATGGCTGGCAGCAAGAAGCCCTCACCCGCAATGCCAAACAGATCAGTGAATTGGGTAAAGAACTCTATGACCGACTGGCGATTCTGGGCAGTCATTTCGAGAAATTGGGCTCCCAGCTTGGCATCACGGTCGCCACTTACAACAAGGCCGTGGGATCCTTGGAATCGCGAGTTCTGGTCACCGCACGCAAGTTCCGCGACTGTGGTATTTCTGAGAGTTCCACACCATTGGATGACATTAACCTCATCGACGAAATCCCCCGGCTTCCCCAGTCTTCCGAATTGACGCAGCCCGATTCCTTAGCGGCCTAAACCTACTCCCAACCCAAGCCCACCCATAGAGCATCCTATGCCTTCCCATCGTGTCCGTGTTTTTTATCGCTGGCTTGACCTCAAAACGAGCCAAGTCGCAGTTGCATCGAACTGCTTCATGCATGCACCCTTTCGTAGCGAGTTAGGCGCTCTCAGCGAACTGGTTCGTCAGCAGTCGCACCTACGAGGTTATCGAGTAGTCATCGACAGCTTCGAATGGTTTTGAGAATGATACCACTATGAAATCGCACGACCAACACAGCAAACTTTGGAGCGGAGACAATGCTCCTTTTTTTCGGGATTAAGCCTTCACTCCTCTAAAGCAGTTTGGACCGCATTGTGTGTTTACGGTTCTGGCAATGCTAACGAGAGATGAACCAGAGATGAACCAGAGATCATTCGCCCCAGGATTAACACAAAAAACCCTGTGATTTGGTCTGACTGCCTGCTTGGACATGGCATGAAGCTTCCTCGACGTGGCTACAACGGCGGCCTAAAGGTTACTCAAAATAGTCTCCATTTGGGGGATTATGACTGAGAATAACCAAATTCCTAACACGCTCATTTCTCATGAGGCGTGCTTGAGGCCTTTCTGAGAAGTCCTGTGCTCTCGCAATTGAAGTTAAGCAGGAAGTCCAGTCGAAGGCTTTGCTCGCAGCGGTCGAATTTGGCCGGAGGGCTCACGTAAGGAGGCGGGCGAGATGGACATCGCGTATCGCTTGTCCTTGTTCGCTGGTAAGTCGTGAGCCGTTGATGCGCGTGGGAGCGGCAGTCCTGAGGTCCAGTCGATTTTCGGTTTGTTCCAGTCGGGACTCTGATAGGCGCTCATGCCGCGCACTATACACCTAACCGATCCCTTTGGAAATCGATGTCATGAAATTCGGACGATGAGTGATTGGCCTCACTGCCACTTGCCAGGTCTGCGGTATCCGCTTTGCTGGGATCATGTGTGGTCGTCTCAACCAGTTCGCCAACCTCCCTGCGTTCTCGATTGCAGGGAAGGAACTGCGCATTGAGCGACGAAAAAAGAAGAGTCGAGAGGATGCGAAATCAGAAGTGCAGGTGGTCAATAATATCTGCCCCACCGACTACGCGGATGTCTTGACGATAGACGGCGGCGAGGTGGGCTTGGAACGGATGCGCTTTGGACTCGTGCCGTCCTGGGCAAAGGGAAACAAGGCGGCGGTGTCGAAGAAGTTTGTCCACACTTTCAATGCCCGTTGCGAATCGGTGTTTGACCTTGCCTCCTACCGAGGGCCGATCCTGCAACGGCGTTGTCTTGTCCCGGTTCGCGGTTGGCATGAGTGGCCGGACCGCCAGACGCCTTACTTCATCCACCGTGCCGACGATGCTCCTCTCTTGCTCGCAGGGATCTGGGATGTGTGGGAAGGCCATGACCCTGCTGACGAAGCCAGCGGTCAAGTGGTGACCTCCATGAGTGTCATCACCACGCCGCCGGGGCGCTACATGGGGAAATTCCACGACCGCAGCCCGCTCATTCTGGAAGGCGAATCTGCCCTGGCTTGGATTCAGCCTCGAATGCAGGCCGACGACCTTCGCGCTTTCTTCAAACCCTACGAAAGCGAGCACCTGGAGGCTTATCGTGTCGCAATACTGGCAAATCAGGCGCGGAACAAAACGGAGGCTGTCTTTGCGCCCATTGCTTCACCCGTTCCCCAGGAGGGTAACGAATCGGTGCAGGCAGTTAGCATTCAAGATGATGAATTGCCAGGCTTGAAACTGTTCTAAAGAACAGTTATAGTGGCCGGTGATTACTTTGCGCCATCCCCCTCTCCCTCAGCTTCTCTGGCTTTGCGAAGCCCGCTCCTGGCTTCGCCATCAGGTGCCTCTGCTCGGCAGCATTATTGCAGGACGCCCTGAATTTCAAGAGGGTCGCATGGACACCTGCATCGACATCGATCCGACCACTCTGCGCCTGCCGAAAAACGCGCGCACCTTTGCCCTGAAGGTGCGCGGCGACTCGATGCGCAACGCAGCCATTATGGAAGGTGACATTGTCATCATGGAGTTTCGCGAGGCAAAGCATGGCGACATCGTGGCCGCGCTGATCGACGGCGAGACGACCCTGAAGCGCTTCGTCGTGCAAAACGGCGCGTCTTACCTCCGCGCCTCAAACCCAAAGTATCCCGATCTCATCCCAGCGCGCGAACTGGTCATCCAGGGTGTGCTCATCGCGCTCCTGCGGCTTTCGGAAAGGTGATGCGCTATGATCCTGCACTTCGATGCGGACGCTTTTTTCGCGTCCGTGGAGCAAGCCGCCGACCCCAAGCTGCGAGGCCGCCCTATCGCTGTCGGTGGTGAGCGACGAGGCATTATCGCCTCCGCCAGCTATGAGGCGCGCAAGCTCGGTATCTACACGCCGATGCCGACAGCCAAGGCGCGTAAACTTTGCCCAGGCCTCATCGTGCTGCCGTGCGATTTCGACAAATACGAGCGCTTCTCGCACCTCATGTTTTCGTATGCCTATGACTTCACGCCCATCGTTGAACTGGCCTCCATTGATGAGTGCTACCTCGATCTCCATGGTGCCCGGCAAACCAAAGCCTGCGATGCTGCGGCGAAGATGCAGAAGGCCATCGCGCAGAGTTTGAAGCTGTCGGTCTCCGTCGGGGTCGGGGCCAATAAACTCGTGTCGCAGATCGCCAGCAAGCTGCGCAAACCCCATTGCTTCATCGAGGTGGCTCCAGGGCATGAGCAGGGCTTTCTCTGGCCATTGGAAAACAAATGGCTGCCGCTGGTCGGCCCGCAACTCGCCGCTAGGCTCAACACCGCTGGCCTGCGCCACGTCGAGCACATCGCACGCACGCCAGTGGATGAACTCTCACTTCTCGTCGGCAGCAGCGCGACCACCCTGCATGAGTACGCGCTCGGCAATGACCTGCGCCCTGTCGTCTGCGATGCACCCGCTGCGAAGAGCTACGGCGAGCAGGAAACTTTCCCTCAAGACACCACCGACACAGTCTTCATCGTGGCACGACTGCGGGCCATGGCCGACACGCTCATGCGCCGCGTGCGGCAGGATGGCAAAAGCATCCGCACCGTCACCCTGCGCCTGCGCTACAACGACATGGACGAAGTCACGCGCTCGTCGAGCCTCGATGAACCCACCGATCTCGAACACGATTTGTATCCGCTGCTGCAAGCCATGCTCACGCGCGCCTGGGAGCGTCGCGTCAGCATCCGCCTCATCGGCCTGCGCTTCACCAAAGTTTATGAGACCGGCTTCAGCAGCATCCTGCCACTGGAGCAGTCCGACATGAAACGCGAACGCCTGCACACGCTCTCGCTCGTCATTGACGACCTCCGTAGTTCCCAGCGCAGCATTATGTGCGGCCATGATCTCTGGCTTACCCAGCAAAAGAATGCGCCTCGTCAAACTCTGCCCAAACCATGCCTCGTCACTGATCCCAGTGCCACGACCACCAACCGAGTCCTGCGCGAACGCCCCGGCAATGACGGTCCGCAAATCATCATGCGCAGCACGAGTCTCGCCGTGCCCGCGCTCAATGTGAAGAGCTGCTTCAGCTTCCTCGACTCCACGCTCACCATCGCAGGCATCATTAAGGCTGCGGTAGAGCTGGACATGCCCGCAGTCGCCCTCACCGATCCGAATCTGCACGCCGCCGTTCCGTTCTTTCAGGCCGCTACTGCTGCCGGGATCAAGCCCATCATCGGCGCTGAGTTGTGCTATGATAAGAAGCCGCTGCTCGCCTATGTGCAGAACAAACGCGGCTATCAGAACCTCTGCCGTCTGCTTTCCGGTCCGATCAGCAAGGAGCAACTCCACGCGCATCGTGAAGGACTCATCATCATCGCTGCCGACGCCGTGCCTGAGAGCCGCTACCACAAGCCACAGGACCGCGTCTTCTTCGACATTCTGCAAAGCATGAAAACGCTTACGCTCCTGCACGAAAAGCATCCGCAGAAGCGCCGAGGCGACTTTGCCTTTCAGTCGCAGCTCACCGCCAATACGCAGCACATCGCGGAGCAGTGTGAGTTCGCCTTCGACTTCAAAACTCTGCGCTTCCCGCGCTACACGCCTACAGATGGCAGCACGCCAGCCGCCATGCTTTATCAGCTCGCTCATGCCGGTCTGCGCACTCGCTATGGAGCCAAATCTAAGCAGCACGAGGCGCAGTTGCGTGAGGAGCTTACCATCATCGCCGAGGTGGGTTACGAAGAGTATTTTCTCACGGTCTGGCATCTGCTCCAGGAATGTGCGGGGCAGGGGATCGGCTGGATCACGCGCGGCAGTGCGGCTGATTCGCTTGTTTGTTATTCACTCGGCATCAGCAACGTCTGCCCGATCCGTTTTGAGCTGTACTTCAAGCGCTTCCTCAATCGCGACCGCATGGCGTTGCAAAAGCTACCGGACATCGACATCGACTTTGCCCATGATCGCAAAGACGACGTAGTGCGACTGCTGCTCGACCGTTACGGCCCAGAGCACGCCGCCATCGTCGGAGGGTTCAATACCTTTCAGGCCCGCTCCGCCTTTGGCGATGTCGCCAAAGTGCTCGGTGTCGCTGAGAACGAGATTCGACGACTTACCGAGCACATGCCATGGACCGATGCGCGCCATGCCGCTGATGCCGTGGCCATGTCTCGCGAGTGCGACAATAGCGCCTGGCAGGAGGAACCTCTGCGCACCGCCCTGCTAATGGCAGGGATGCTCGATGACTTCCCGCGCTATGCCAAGATGCACCCCTGCGGTGTCGTGCTTTCGCGTGATCCCATTCGTGATCAAACGCCTACATTCATCAGCGGCAAAGGCTGGCCCACCACGCACTTTGACATGGACGCCGTCGAAGCCGTCGGCCTCATCAAACTCGACATCCTCGCGCAAGGTGGTCTGGCCGTGCTGCGAGATACCCAAACCACACTGAACACACAAGGTCGCGTGTTAAACCTCCAGGCGCTCGAAGTCGGTGCCTGTGGCGATACGGAGCAACCCGCGCGGGATGGTATCATCGAGCCCTGGAGTGATCCCGGCGTCTGGAACATGATCGCCACCGGAAATGCACGCGGCGTCCATCACATCGAAAGTCCTGCCATGACCAGCCTCGCCTGCATGGCTGACGTGCGCGACATCGAGCGCCTTGTAGCCATCGTTTCCGTCATCCGTCCCGGTGCCGGTAACGGCCTCAAAAAGACCCAGTTTGCACGCCGAGCCCAAGGCCTCGAACCCGTCTGCTACACGCATGAAAGCCTTGCGACGGTGCTGCGCTCGACCTTCGGTGTTGTCGCGTATGAAGAGCACATTCTGCAAATCTGCGAAGCCTTCGCCGGTATCGCACCAGGCCGCGCTGACGTGCTCCGTCGCGCTCTTGTGAAGCAGGACATGAAGAAGATTGAAGAAATCCACATCGAGTTCAACGCCGCCGCTCGCGCTCTTGCTCGTGACGAAACCACCATCGGTAAAGTGTGGGATCTCGTCGCTGGCTTCCAGGGCTACGCCTTCTGCCGCGCCCACAGCACCGCCTATGCCGTCGAAGCCTATCAGGGCGCGTATGCCAAGCACTACCACCCGGCTGAGTTCATGGCCGGAGTGCTCACCAATGGCAAAGGGTTTTACTCGCCGCTGGTCTATACCCTCGAATGCCGCCGCCTCGGCATAGGCTTCCTTTCCCCTGATGTGAACATCCTCAGCGATGCCTTCACCGTCGAGCTTTCCGCCGTCCCCAGCGGCACGCCAGCGCCGCCATTGGGCAAAGCCATCCGCGCTCCCTTACGCTGCATCAAGGACCTCAGCGCGGGCACCCTCGCGCGCTGGCACATCGAATGTGCCAGCGCTCCCTTCTCCAGCGTGCGGGATTTCTGCGAGCGTGTCCGCCCCGAAGGCCCCGAGGCGCTGAACCTCATCCGTGCCGGGGCCTTTGATTCACTTGGAAGTTCGCGCACGGAGCAGTTCTGGCGATGCCTGCACAGCTCTCGTGATGTGAATGCCGGGGCCAACTGGCTGTTCCGTGATGCACGCGAGGACGATATCCGCGCCACCTTCCGCGAAGAACCCACCGCACTGCAAATGCTCCACGATGAAATGGAACTCTTTGGCTACACCGTCAGCGGTCATCCTCTCGACTGCCACCCGCAGGTGGCCTGGCAGACCTACTGCCCGATTGCCGAGTTGCATCGCTACCACGGCCAGCGCGTCACCGTCTGCGGCCTGATCATCGTCAGCCGCTCGCACTTGCAACAAAACGGCCAGCCCATGAAATTCATCTCCATCTGCGACCACACCGGCATCGTCGAATGCGAGATCTTCGCCGCCGCCTACCGCGTGCATGGACTCAACACCGTCCGCTACCCCGTCGTTCAGGTCACCGGCGAGGTGAAGCCTTTCGACAACCTACAGGGCTACACGCTGGAGGTCTTGCGTGTGGAAAAGGCCCGAGTGACAACTCCACCCACATCCCATCTATGAGCGAGCAAATCACCCGCGCTGCGTCACCTCGACAGCTCAAGCTCTTCAATCTGGAAAACCCGCTCACGTTGCGTTTCGGGAACGACTTCTTCCGCTCGCTGCCCGAAGGCCCTGGCGTCTATTTCTTCCACGGCAGCAACGGGCGCTTGCTCTACATCGGGCAATCCTCAAACCTCCGCGCTCGATTGGGCAGTTACCGGCATGTCGATCCAAGTAGGCACCCCAGACGCACGCTGCGGCTCGTGGCCCGAGTCACCCGCATCGAGTGGAAAGAGTGCGCTTCTGCCGAAGAGGCCGTTGAGTTGGAGAGCATGCTCCTTTTGAAGCATCGACCGCCCTTCAATCGCGCCGGCGTTTGGAAAGGAGAACCGTGGTGGCTGCTCGTAGAAGTCGAAAAAAGCAACCTGACGCTCCGACTTCAGCGAGAAGCCAGCTCAGGCAGCCTTGGGCCACTGCCGCCATCATCCCGCTACACCTTGGGCACTGTCGTTCGTGCCCTGCTACGCAACGACTCACCGACCTGGACCTTGAGTGATTTTCCGCGTGGACTCATGGCACCCGCTATACCGCTGGAATGCCGTCTTCAGGTGTCCACGCCCTCAAACTTTGTCCAAGCGCTCACAAAGGCCCTTGCGGGCGATCTGGCAGCCCTCCTGGCCGAACTGGAGGCTCTTCCGCCGCCCGCCACGGCCACAGAGCAGACGTATTGGCAGGAAGAACGTGAACGATTGGAGAAACTAAAAGCTTCCAGCCCGCCGCTGAGCTTACTGAGTTAATTGGAGATCGAGTAGTTTCGAAGGTCGGCAACTTAAAGCGTGATTGCAGGCCCGAGAGATACACCGTGGATCGGTTCAGGGCTTTGGCGGAGCCTGTCAGAAAGTTTGTGTGGAGGGTCAAAACCGAGGACAGGAAGACATGAGAAGACCCAAAACGAAGGAAGACAAAGCGCTCGATGAAGCGCTGGACGTGTTAATCGCCAAAAGCGGCCATTCACCGGAGGCGATCATGGGCGA
>CAMAQH010000055.1 GCA_945860295.1 Prosthecobacter debontii | reverse complement strand
GGACCTCGTTGGCTCGGAAAAGAGTCCAGACGCCGCGGGCCTCCATGCGCTTCATGAAGAGGTCGGGAATCCAGTTGGCGGTATTGAGGTCGTGAGTGCGGCGGCGTTCGTCACCGGTGTTTACACGCAGTTGCAAGAAGTCTTCGATGTCGTTGTGCCACACTTCCAGGTAGGCGCAGCCGGAGCCACGGCGCTTGCCGCCCTGGTTGACGGCGATGAGCTGGTCATTATGCAGCTTGAGGAAAGGGATGACGCCCTGGCTTTCGCCATTGGTGCCTTTGATGTGACCGCCTGTGCCGCGGACGCTGGTCCAGGAGCCGCCGAGTCCGCCTGCCCATTTGGAAAGGAAGGCGTTTTCTGCGATGCCTCGGTACATGATGGACTCGATGCTGTCGTCCACTTTGTAGAGGTAGCAGGAGGATAGCTGGCTGTGCAGTGTGCCGCTATTGAAGAGGGTGGGGGTGCTGGAGCAGAAGCGGCGGCCTTTGTAGAGCTTGTAAAGGGCGATGATTTTCTCTTCGGGGTTCTCTTCTTGGACGCAAAGGCCCATGGCGACGCGCATCCAGAAGAGCTGAGGTGCCTCAAGACGCTTGCTGGGTTTGACCTTTTTATCGATAATGAGGTAGCGGTCGTAGAGTGTCTGGATGCCGACGAAATCGAAGTCCATGTCGGCAGCGGGGTCGAGTGCGTCAGCGAGCTTGTCGAGGTCGAACTCGAGAAGGCGCGGGCTGATGCGGTCGATCTCGACACCACGGGTCAGATTGCGGCGGAAGGCGCGGCGGTGGAAGTCGCGCAGGGCTTCGATGCCGTCACGAACGATGTCCCAGCCGAGGACTTCTTCATAGATGTAGCTGAGTAGGATGCGGGCGGCGAATTTGGCAAAGTCGGCGTCGCATTGCAGCAGTGTTTTAGCATTGAGAATGATAGTCTGCTTGAGATGCTCAAGGGTGATGTCGGAGTTCAGGGAGCGGCGGAGTTCCATCTCGATCTCGTTGCGAGTAAGGCAGAGGTCGAGGCCGAGGATGGCGAAGTCGATGCGCTTTTTGAGGTCCTGACCATCCCAGAGGAAAGAGGAGCCGTCGGCGGTTTTGACGACGATGAGTGCCTGCTGCTGCTCGCTGTCCAGCTCATTGATGAGGGCAGCTTCCTGCTTTTCGCTCTCACGCATTTTGGAGCGGAGGGCGCGGTACTGGATGTAGCTGCGGGCGACTTTGAAAAAGCCCTGCTTCATGAGCTCTTCTTCGACGAGATTCTGCACGTCTTCGATGTGCATGAACTGCTTGTTATCCTCTGCAGCAGCACGACTGACGGACTCGGCAACCTGCACGGCAGGGCCAGAGTCGAGTTCCATGGAGAGGAAGGCTTTGCGCACGGCGATCTCGATTTTGTTGTGATTCCACGGGACGAGCTGGCCGCTGCGGCGGATCACCTTGGTATTGACGATCAGCGGCTGTGGCAGGTTGTTGTCGGCAACGCTGTCATACTCGATGCGCTTGCGTCGCTCGACGAGGCTGCGGGCGACGTCGTGGGCATTGTGGCGGACCAAGGCACGCTCGATGCAGCGGTAGATGTCTTTGGCATTCAGGGTCTCTGCTTTGCCGGCTCCCTCGGCAAGACTAGCGCTGCGCTCATGCAACTCATCGGTGACGGCGCGTGAGATGGTCTGCACGAGCAAGCGGTTTTGGTCATTGTAGATGTCGCTTTCTTTCTCACGAGCCATGAACAGATCCGCCAAGGCGCTGCCAACGGTATCGGCGATTTCTCCCATATCAAAGTCACGTTCATTGCCGCCGACCTTCACTTTGATGGCAGATGTGGTGGAGTCTCCATTACCCATGTTCAGCGCACTCCATTTGAAGCGTGGCTTTTGGTCTTTGGGTGTGTGGGCGACTTTTTTGAGGGCTTTGTCTTCGTGGAGCAGATTGGCAATCATGGCGGGAGCTGGTGATTGGAGTTGACGTTTATACAGGAGAGAGAGGTACTGAAAGGATGAAAAGGCCAGCCGGAAGTTTCTAGCGTTCACTTTTCACCCCAGGTGAGCTTTAGAGGTCGTCGTCGGAGCAGGTGGCGAGGGCGGAGGACTTTTGATAATCCGTGACCTTACCTTCGAAGAAATTCTGCTCTTTGCGTACGTCCATCATCTCTGCCAGCCACGGCAGGGGATTGGTGGCACCTGGATTGAGGGCAGGCAGGCCGCAGCCAGCAAGGCGGCGGTCGGCGATGAAGTCGGTGTATTGCTCGAACTCCTCCGAGCTCAGACCCACGGCATTCACGGGCAGGCAGTCGCGGATGAATTCTTTTTCCAGAGCGACGCCTTCGCGCATGGTTTCGACGAGGTCTTCACGGAACTCGGCAGTCCAGATGTCTGGGTTCTCTTCGATGAGATCCATGAACAGGTTGCGGAAGACTTCGATGTGGTTGGATTCGTCACGCAGAGTGTAGCGGAACATCTGGCCGATACCGGGGAACTTGTTTTGACGATAGAGGCTGAGGATCATTCCGAAGAGGCCGTAGAACTGAGTGCCCTCCATGCATTGGCCAAAGACGAAGATGTTCTTGGCCAAGAGCTGTTTGTTTTCCAGTTTCGTGAGATCAAGGTCGCGGCGTAGATTGTTGGAGTGCTTAGTAACGAACTCGTTCTTCCGCACAATGGTCGGAATCTGCTCGAACATGGCCTCGCACTCATGCGGATTGATACCGAGGGAGGAAATCATGTACAGTAGGCTGTCTGCATGAATGTTTTCTTCATGCGCATGGCGGCCGAGCACGAGTTTCAGTTCTGGTGCAGTGACGAGCTCACGCACGACATGCTGAACGTTATCACCAACGATGCCCTCAGCGGCACTGAAGTAGCCGATGCCCATCATGATGATCCAACGCTCGTTCTGTGAGATTTCGGTGGAGCGCCACTGCTCCACATCTTTTTGCATTTGGATGTCTTCAGGCTCCCAATGGTTAGCCTTCATGATGCGATAGAGATCATAGGCCCACTGATATTTAAGCGGGAGCAAATTGAAGGTCATCGTCTGACGACCATTGATGACCTTCTTGGCGTGGAATGCGGCTTCGGCTTTATCATGATCGAGAGTGAACTCACGATTGCCAATCTTGTATATTTTATCCATGAGGTGTCCGGGAGAGGTTGAAGGATGCTTGAATGATGAATATCGAGGAACGGGAGAGAAGAATCTGCCCGCGCTATAACTACTAGATATTGCGTGGGCGGGTGACGATGATGCACAAGATGTAGTGTTCGGACAAGATATTTTTATCCACCCATAGCGGTCAGGAGTGTTTCTCGACGCAGCTAAAGGCGTTCCACGACAATAATATTTTTATTACGTCAAAATGGCATCGCTGCGCTTTAGTTTTGAGAAGCCTCGCATCAGCGGGGGAAGACACTGAGAATCAAGCAATTGTGAATAACTCGCGGTTCTGGGCCGAAACTAGGCGAAAAAGTGGCCAAAAAAGGGTGCTTATTCACAAAAGAGGAAAAATGAGGCATTATCCGATAAAGTTAGGACGATGGTTGGCATCCGATAAAATAGGAGCGTTCGGGAATGGGCTGCTTTAAGCCAGCCTAGCAGAGGGTGCGAGATTGACACTCGTCATGGATTGGGGCTGAATCCAGTCCTGCTGCGGAGCCTGAAAAACACATGAGATCTGCTTTCATCGACAAACTAATGAAACGCATGGACCGCCTGGAGCCAGGTGAAATCCAGAGCGTGGTGGTGGAGTTGATGAAGGAGAAGAGGTTCATGGAAAAGACCTTCCAAGCCCTGCAAGAGGGTGTCATTTTACTCGATCCCGAAGGTGCCGTGACATACGTCAACAGTGCCGCCTGTCAGTTCTTTGGCTTTGAGCAGGAGCAGGTCATTGGGCAAAAACTCACGCAGGGAATGCGCGGACTGGATTGGAGCGAGCTGCTGAAACCCGGCACGGTGGTTAGCCGCGACATGGAGGTCTTTTATCCTGAAAACCGCTACCTCAACTTCTACATCACGAGCATCGACGATGATCAGCCGCTCGGCTTTGTCATGCTGATCCGTGATGTCACTGAGACTCGTAAACGCACCGAAGAGCAGATCGAAAGCGAGCGCCTGAATGCCTTCACGCTGCTTGCCGCAGGTGTGGCGCATGAGCTGGGGAATCCACTGAACTCGCTGACGATTCACCTTCAGCTTCTGGAGCGCCGTTTGAAAAAACTGGGCAAGCAGGGTGATAATCTGCGCGAGCATCTCGACATCGCCACGGGCGAGATCAAGCGGATGGACACGATCATCAGCCAGTTCCTTGCCGCCATCCGTCCGACGAAGCCGCAACTCCAGCGCACTCAGATCAACGATTTGGTACAAGAGAGTATCCGCTTCCTGAAGCCTGAGCTGGATCAGGCCAAGGTCAAAGTCCGCCTCGATTTGCGCCCCGATCTACCCGCCATGCCACTAGATGCAGATCAGATGAAGCAGGCGATCTACAATCTGATCCGCAACGCCTGCCAGGCCATGCCGAAAGGCGGTACGTTAACCGTTAGCGGCACTTACACCGACTTCGAGGTGCGCCTGAGTTTTCATGACACGGGCAAAGGCATCACCCCTGAGCAGATGGGCCGTCTCTTCCAACCATTCTCCACAACTCGTGCCGCTGGCAACGGCCTCGGTCTGCTTATCGTCCGCCGCATCATCCGTGAGCACAGCGGTGAGATCGACATCGAAAGCCGAGCCGGCCAGGGCACCCGCGTCAGTCTTTGGTTGCCGCTCGTGGAGCGGAAGGTGCGGTTGCTGGAGGCGGGGAATACTGCGGACTCGAAACTAGATGCGCTATGAGTAGTAAGCAACTCAATGAAGATCAGCAGGAAACAACACCTCCAATGGCGCCGCGGACACGCTTGGGCTTGGTATTCATACTTTGCGCCACAGCAGGTTTGATCGTGTGCCTTCTCCTAGCTCAAATGTTTCGCTCCTCCAAAGAGCTGTTAGAAATGAAGCCGACAAGTCCAGAGATTATCTTCATCGATGCAGAGACCAAAAAATCGCTGACTAAAATTAGAATGCTCGAATCAACAAGTGCGCCTTATGGCATGGATGGCACCTTCAGTGAGCGGCATAATCCCACTATGAGCGCTTTGAGCCTTGGTAAAGGTATGACCACGTCAGTAGGGCTGAAAACTTCCATCGCCACGCCATTGACACTCCGCTTCGGCTCTGACGGCTACGAACCTGCTGAGATCGTTATCCAGCCGGGACAGGAAGGCAGGATCTCACTGCAATTGACGCCTGTCGCAGCAGGGCGTTCATCACTGCTATGACATCACGAATATGCCTAATCGTCGTATTCCTTCTGGCTTCGACGGTCTTCGGGCATGACTCGCTGCCAGTGAGTGACGGCTACATAGAAGATGCGCCATTCGGCCTCATGGGTAATCTCTTCGCCTGGCTCATTATGATCATACTCGTCTTCATCTTTTGTCTCCTGATCGGGCTGGGTCTCGCGCTAGGATTAGCGATCCTTGCTGGACTTGCAGCCATGTTTGGTGCGGGTGGGTTGGTGACTTCACTGCTCGGATTTGCAGCCACGCGGAGACCAAAAGTGGGCTGGCGGATCTTAAGCATGTGGATGCACGCGGGCTTCATGTTGATAGCTGGGGCAGGGATCGGCGGCTTCGTCGTGCCGATGATCTGGCCTAGCGCAGCCACATGGCCTTCGGCTGGTATTGGAGCACTAGCAGGACTCGTCTGGGGCATCGCTTGGGGGTGGATTCTTGCTTTGGCTGTGGAGCACACACTAGTACTCCTAAAGGAAACGATTTTGCCGATGTTTGAAGATCGTCATTGATGCGAGAAGCGTGCTGGCGTTCGTATCTGTCGCCTGCCAGAGCTTTAAAAAATGACCGACCTTGCCACAGTTCTCATCGTTGATGACGAAAAGCACACTCGTGATGGACTACGCCTAGCGCTTGAGGATGACTTTGATTGTTATGTGGCCTCGAATGCGGCGGAGGCGATGGAGCATCTGAAGAATGATCAGGTCGATGTGATGCTGACCGATCTACGACTTGGTGAAGATGATGGGATGAAGCTCTTGGAACAGGCTTTGGCGATGCCGAAACCGCCCGTGTGCATCATGATGACGGCTTATGGCAGCGTCGATACGGCGGTGGAGGCGATGAGGCGCGGGGCGTATCACTTTGTCACCAAGCCGCTGAATCTGGATGAAGTGGAACTGCTGGTGAAATACGCGCTGCGCAGCCGACATCTGGAGCACGAAAACAAGGCGCTGAAGCAGCAAGTGGATCAGAAGTTTTCCATTGAGGGCATCCTCGGCAAAGCTGATGCGCTGAAGCCGATTCTTGAAACGATCCAGCAGGTGGCTCCGACTCGCGCTACTGTTTTGATCGAAGGTGAAAGCGGCACGGGCAAGGAACTTGTCGCACGTGCTGTTCACAATCTTAGCGGCAGACCGAAGGCGAAAATCGTGACTGTTCACTGCGCTGCGCTGTCACCACAGATCTTGGAAAGCGAGCTGTTCGGGCATGAGAAAGGTTCGTTCACTGGGGCTCAGGAGCGGCGTATCGGACGTTTTGAATTGGCAGATGGCGGCACACTTTTTCTCGATGAGATCGGCGAGATCGATGCGAGTACTCAGGTCAAACTGCTGCGTGTTCTTGGCGAACAAACGATTGAGCGTGTGGGCGGCAGCAAGCCGATCAAAATTGATGTGCGCGTGATCGCCGCAACGAACAAGGATCTGGCAAAGATGGTGGAGGAGGGCAAGTTCCGTGAAGACCTTTACTGGCGGCTGCGCGTGGTCGCTATCCACATGCCTCCGCTACGCTCGCGCAAGGCTGATATACCCTTGCTGGCTGAGCATTTTCTCAAAGAACTTTCCGCCTCAAATGGCAAGGCTTTCAAACCGCTGAGTGAAGACGCTCTGCCACCACTCATGAATTACGATTGGCCGGGCAATGTGCGCGAGCTGCGTGCGGCTATAGAGCACGGCATTGTCATGAGCAACAGCAGTCGTGTGATGGCGAAGCACCTGCCTGCTTATCTTTCGCAGCCAGGCGGACTTGGCCTGCGCGTGCCGACATTGGTGGCACCCAAATCAAGTTCGCCGAATGATCCACCGCTGAATTCTGCACTAGACATCCATGAGATGGAAAAACAGCTCATCATCGAAGCACTAGAGCGCAGTGGCAACAATCGCAGTGCGGCCGCTGAACTGCTGAACATGAGCCGCCGTAGCCTGCAAAGAAAACTCAAGGACATGGGCATGGTGCGCAGGCATCGGAAACGTCTCAAACCCACCGAGTAATCTATTTCACATGCCCACTATTCTGCTACCCGTTTCGCTGCCAGCTTTTCTCGTTGATCCACTTCGTGCCGCTCACATCATCACGGACTCCGCATCACCCGATGCGCGCGGCCTTGTGGTGCCAGGCGGGTTCACGATTCATGAGTCGCTTCTCAACAGCTTGCCGAATTTAGAGATCATCAGTGTCTTCGGAGTCGGTTACGATGGTGTGCCGATCAGACTCTGCCAGCAGCGTGGCATCCGTGTCACGAATACACCGGATGTACTGACTGAAGATGTTGCCGACATTGCCACGGCTCTGGTTCTGATGACCAGTCGGCGACTCAGCGAAGCAGAGCGCTATGCGCGTGCAGGTTCATGGTTAAAGGGAGCCTTCCCACTAGCTCATGCGCTGCGGGGAAAGACGGCAGGCATCCTGGGTCTAGGCCGCATCGGCAAAGCGATCGCTCATCGTTTGTTAGCGCATGGAATGAAAATCGCCTATCACGGACGGCAGCCACAGGCAGTGGAGTATCGCTATTGCAGCACGCTCATCGAGATGGCGGATGTATCTGACTTTCTCATCATCGCTTGTCCTGGCGGGATGGGTACAAAGCATCTGATCAATGCTGACGTGCTGCGCGCGCTTGGCTCAGATGGCACGCTCATCAATATCGCGCGTGGGTCGGTGATGGATGAGGCCGCTCTTATCCATGCCTTGCAGGCGGGCATCATTCGTGCAGCCGGTCTAGATGTGTTTGAAAATGAACCCCACGTTCCGGCTGAACTCTGCGCTTATGAGAACCTTGTATTGCTGCCCCACGTCGGCAGTGCAACACACGAAACACGTCGTGGGATGGCGCAGCTTGTGGTGGAAAATATCTTCGCGCACTTCGCTGGAGAGCCTCTGCTGACAGCGGTCTGCTGACGTCAGAAAAATATTTTCATTGCAGCTGAATAGGCTTTGGAGAGCTGCGTCGAAAGCTCCCGAACAACCAGTTCACTAACATGAAAAAAATCATCACCCTCCTCGCGGCTGTTACGGTTTTCGGAATCGCAGCCCCCTCAGTTAGTCAGGCCTGGGACCACTACAACCACGGCTACCAGCCAAGAGTTGTCAGCTATCTTCCGTGCGGTCGTCCGGTGCTAGCGATCTACCAAATCTATGGCTATGACCGCTGCGGTAATCCGTTTGGGCGCTGGGTCACGCAGCGTGAATCCTGCGGCTGTAGCATATGCAATCCAAGGCCCTCTTGCCCGCCAAGCTATGGACGGTATGGCGGCTACCAGCCTTCGCATCATGATCACCATAGCAGCGGCACGAGATGGTCATTCTCCTTCGGTCGCTGATTCAGGCAAAATCAAAGCATCTCATCCTTGCATCGGCGCGGCAGTCCCGCAGACTGCCGCGTCATGCTTTCTGAATCTCTCGATCAACTCCGCTCAGCCGTTCGCAATGTGCCGGATTTCCCCAAACCTGGTATCCTCTTCAAAGACATCACTCCCGTGCTGGCTGATGCGCGGCTCATGAATTTGGCTATCGATGGGATGCTGGAATTTTTCGCTGATCAGAAAGTGGACAAGGTCGTGGGCATTGACGCGCGAGGCTTCATTTTTGGAGCCCTGATGGCTCAGCGTCTCGGAGCTGGTTTTGTGCCTGTGAGAAAGAAAGGCAAGCTGCCATGGAAAACGCGCGGCGTGGACTACAGCCTCGAATACGGCACGAATAGTGTGGAGATGCATGTGGACGCACTCGCTCCTGGTGAAAGAGTGGTGTTGGCAGATGACTTGCTGGCTACAGGCGGCACGGCAGATGCAGCGCTGCAACTCATCCGTGAATCAGGTGCCACGCTGCTCGGCTCAGTGTTCTTTATCGAGTTGGCTTTTCTCGAAGGCCGGCAGAAGCTCTCTCATGGTGGCTCTATCCACTCGTTGCTTACTTTTTGATCCTCCGCACGCATGACCGAGCGCGAGTATCAAAAGCATATCCAGGCCGTAGGAAAAAAAATCTTCGGAGATGACGCAGCCCTTCCGCGTGGCCGCACTGAGACATTGAAGTTGTGCAAGCGATTCATGAAGCTCAAGGAGCAGCGCATCAAACAGCGGCACAGGGCCGGACTAGGCGGTGTCGAAGTCTGTCGTTTGAGGTCTGATGTTATCGACTACATCGTGCGACTTCTCTGGGCGGAGAGCTTGGCGGCGTTGAAGCCCGAGGTGCGCAAGAAAGTAAACATCGGCGTCATCGCTCATGGTGGTTATGGTCGCCGAGTCATGAGTCCTGGCAGTGATATCGATCTCACTTTCATGCTGCCTGGGAATAGCTCGAATGTCTCGCCCGAGATCGCACGGCTCATCGGTGACTACCTGCTGTACTTCTATGATTTGAAGTTCAAGGTTGGTCAAGCCACGCGCTCAGTGACAGACTGCCTGAATCTGGCTAATGAAGACATGCAGACCAAGACCGCGCTGATGGAGGCACGATTTCTTTGCGGCCAAGATCAGGCCTTCAAGGAGTTCCGTGTTCGCTTTGATAAGGAATGCATGGCCAAGCAGGAAGTCGAATTTCTCAAGCTACGCCAAGCCGACCTGAACTGCCGACACGCCAAGCACGGTGGCACTCACTGCATGCAGGAGCCAAATGTGAAGACGGGCTGCGGTGGATTGCGTGACTATCAAAACCTCATCTGGATGGCCTATGCCAAGCTCGGCACATTGAACCCCAAAGATCTTGTCGAGAAAGGGCTGATGACACCTGCTGGCTGGCGTGAAATGGAGCAGGCCTATGATTTGATTCTGCGAACACGCAACGAGATGCATTATGCCGAGCGCCGTGCCAGTGACGTTCTCACACTGCGTTTGCAGGGCGTTGTCGCCACCAATCTCGGTTACCGCCACAAGGGCATCCTGCGCCGCATCGAGGCCTTCATGCGCGACTACTACACGGCTACTCGTGACATCCTGCAGCGCAGCAGTGAAGTGATGGACCGCTTTCACCTTCAAGCGATCGAAGATGAAAGCACACGCAAAGGCCTGATCGGCTTTATGGTTAGGCGTAAGACCGCTCAGAAACGCGTGGAGAAGTTTGATGGTTTTGTTTCAAAAAACGAGCGCCTCTATGCCGAAGAGAAGAGTCTCTTTAAAGATGATCCTACCCGAATCATGCGCAGCTTTTTACACACACAGCAGCGGCATCTGCGGCTGAGTCCTGAGTTGTTTCAGATCATGCAGGAGAGCTTCCGCCTGGTGAATGTCAGCTATCGCTACAACAAAAGCGTTCGTGAAACCTTCCTCGCCATCCTTTCCCAGAAAGGCGATGTCGCGCGCATCATGCGACAGATGCACCGCGTCGGTTTCTTGGGTCGCTACATGCCCGAATTCGGCGCGCTCACCTGTCTCGTTCAGCACGAGTTCTTCCACCGTTACACCGCAGATGAGCACACGCTGCGCACGCTGGATAAGTTGGATGAATTGAGCGGCTCGCCGAGCCCCGCAGTTGCTCTGTATCAGCATCTTTTTCATGACCTACATCAGCCGGCCATTCTTTATCTAGCGCTCATACTGCATGATGCTGGGCGCGCGGCCAATGCCAAAGCACACGATGCTGAGAGTACTATCATGGCAGATGCTGTTTGCCGTCGTCTTCAAGTCAAAGGTGAGCGGCGCAAGATGCTGCTCTTCCTCGTGGACAATCATCTTCTGATGTATCGCACGGCGACAACGACGAACTTGGATGATCCCAAGGTTATCAGTGAGTTTGCCGCGATCGTTAAAACCAAGGAGTATCTCGACACTCTGCTGGTCATGACTTATGTGGACTCAAAGGGCACCAGTGAGGCAAGTTGGTCCGGCTACAAGGAAGCCTCCATCCGCCAGCTATACCATAACACGCTCCAGTATATCGATGCTCCGGCTGATTTCATGCGCCGTGTCGCCGTGCCGCTGGATGAAGTGCGAAGTTCTGTGAAGAAGCTGCTCGAAGCCGATTTTGATCAGGAAATCAGCGCTCACTTCCAGCACATGCCGCGCAGTTATTTTAACTTCCGCGAGCCAGCGCAAATCGCCGCGCACATTCGTCAGTTCCGCCATTTCTTCGTCCAACTTATGGAAGAGGATGCTGAGTTAGGACTGCTTCCCGTGATGAGCTGGGAAGATCACATCGAGCAAGGTTACAGTGAACTCACCGTGACCGGCTGGGACCGCCATCTCTTGCTCGCCCGAATCTCTGGGGCACTCGCGGCTCAGGGGATCAATATTCTCAGCGCGGATCTCTACAAAAGGGCTGACCACCTCGTACTGGACATGTTCCGTGTGTGCAACACCAACTTCGCAGCTGTAACGAACAAGAGTGCCCGGCAGCGCGTTGAGCAGACCGTGCGCGCCGCTTTCCTTCAGCAAACTTTTGATTTCTCAAAGGACATCGCTTCCACGCGGAAAGCCATTCCTGACTTCGATGAAGTCATGGCCGAGATCCCGCAGCGGGTCTTTCTCAACAACGATGTTTCGCCCGATCAAACCGTTGCCGAACTCCAAGTCGTGGACCGACTTGGGCTGCTTTACGATATTTTCATTGCCATCGGTAAGCTTGATCTCAGCGTCACTCACGCCCGCATCAACACCGAGAAAGGCGTCGCCATCGACGCCATCTACATCCAGACCGCCAATGGCGATAAGCTGCGTGATAAAGCTGCACTCAGCGCCCTGCAACAGGCGCTGGATAAAGCGGTGTTTGGTTGAAGCTCAATCCGCGAACTTCTTGATCAGCAGGGCCGAGTTATGGCCACCAAAGCCAAAGCTGTTGCTGAGTGCGCTGGTGAGCTTGGCGGCGCGGGCGGTATTCGCGACGATGTCCACATCGACTTCAGGATCGAGGTTCTCGACGTTGATCGTCGGCGGCACGACTTGATCACGCAGCGCATAGATACAAGCGACGAGTTCGATGCCGCCAGCAGCGCCGAGCAAGTGACCGGTCATGGACTTGGTGCCGGAGACGAGAAGCCCCTTGGTGGCGTAGTCGCCGAAAGTGCGCTTGATGGCACGCAACTCACACAAATCACCCACAGGGGTGGATGTCGCATGAGCATTGACGTAGCTGACATCGGTCGGGTTCATCTTGGCGTGACGGAGTGCCATCTCCATGCACTTAGTGGCACCGAGGCCTTCTGGATGTGGAGCGGTGAGATGGTAAGCATCAGCGGTGACGCCGTAACCGACCAGCTCGGCATAGATAGTGGCCCCGCGCTTTTTCGCGTGTTCTAGCTCTTCGATGACGACGACGCCGGAGCCTTCCCCCATGACGAATCCATCACGATCTTTATCCCACGGGCGTGAAGCGCGCTCAGGCTCGTCGTTGCGCAGGGAGAGCGCTTTCATGTTTGTGAAACCCGAGAGTCCGCAGGGGCGGATGGAGGCCTCCGAGCCGCCGCAGACGATGGCATCAGCATCACCAAATTTGATGATACGCCAGGCTTCGCCGATGTTGTTATTCGAGGTCGCGCAAGCAGTGGTGATGCACATATTCGGTCCCATGAACCCGAACTCGGTGGCGATCATACCTGTGGCGATATTCGTGATCATCATCGGAATCAGGAAAGGCGAGACACGGCCTGGCCCTTTGTTTAAAAGGATCTCATATTGAGTCTCGATGGTGCTGAGACCGCCGATGCCGCTGCCCACCATGACGCCGATGCGGTGCGGGTCGAGGCTGTCGGGATTCAGTCCACTGTCTTTCACGGCCATCTTTGAGGCGGCCATGGCAAGCTGGAAGAAGCGGTCCGCACGCCGGGCTTCCTTGTGATTGTTGAAGAAGGGAGTTGGATCAAAGTCCACCACTTCACCCGCGATTTTGCAATCGTAGGCCGTGGTGTCCATGCTCTGGATGCGGCGGATGCCGCTCTTGCCGGCGACGAGATTTTTCCAGAAGTCTTCCTTGTTATTGCCAAGGGGTGAGATGACTCCGATGCCGGAGATAACGACGCGTCGCTCGCTCATGTGTTCAGTGATTGGGGTGGGGATTGGCAGCGCAGAGAACACGCTTTGCTCAGTGCGGCAAGGTGTTTTTCCTCCATCAAGCCCATCGTCTCATCATGGGGTTGCTGTGGTGCTCACTTGGGAATTGTCTGCGTGGGCTTGGCCAGTGGTGACGATCATCTTCTCGGCGAATGTTCAGGCCGTGACGTGAGCACTGGATCACCGGACAGCGACTATGAGCCGCTAGACGTGGCATCTCCTATGGCCGCCGATATCATAGGAGGCGAACTGGGTCCACACATAGCCATCAGTGGCCCCGTGGGCATCGTATGAAGCGCTGAGTAGCGGGTCACTGGATCCTAATACAGCCGTAGGACGCCTTCGGCGGGGAGATGTTAGGTCGGTGGTAATGTGGCCTTGGCGCGTACTTTATCAAAGAGTTGCCGCTCGTCACTCCGCCCGCTAGACTCTGATCCTAAATCCCCCGTAAATCATGGCACGCCGCGCTCAGTCTGGACTTAAACCCGCTCATCTCATCTCGATGCTTGCCCTGCTGGCAGGCGTCATCGCTGGCGGATGGTCGCTGCTGAATCGCGGCACGGACCCAATGACGGGACTCTCACTCCTCAGCGCTGAGGAGTACCTGGAAAGCTCGAATGCGCTGAGCGGAAACACTTATAAGGTCGAAGGCACCATCGACAACCGGCTCGATAGCTGGAAGGGCTCTGACCGGCTTTTCAGTGTGCAAGTCAGCGAGGGCGGCTCCTTTGTCCCGGTGCTCGTTCCGGCGAGTCTGGATGCCAACATTCAACGTGGTCAGCGTTACGTGCTTAAAGTGCGCGTACTCGAGACCGGCGTGCTCGAAGTGATCCAACTCATCAAAGCCTAATCCCATCATGAGAAAGCTACCCATCTATCTCGCCTGCAGCTTGCTGCCAGTCATGAGCCCTGCGCAAGTCCTGCCATCTCCCGGCGCGGCTCCAGCACAGCAATCCACTCCTTCATCCGGCTCAGGGCAGCAGTCTTCAGCGGGTGGCGGTGGACAGTCTTCATCTCAAAACTCCATGTTTGGTGGCGCTCTTCCGCACATGGACTCCGGCAGTGAGACCGTCACTTGGGACGGCAAGATGTGGAATCTAAACAACAACCGAGTCGCACGCTCGAAGTTCGAGATCTACCTCGCCACGCCCGAGGCAGACGGCGCGGATGATCAAGCTTATCGCGACCTGATCGCCCAGATCATCCAGTTGCTCGCACCCACGAGGAAAGGCGGGCCGGACGTGTCCAGCGCCTTTGCATTGCTCCCAGAGGCTGGGGCAGCGAAAATCGATGCTGGCATCTGCAACACCATCGCCAACGGCGTCTATGATGTCTGGCTCGCTCAGCGCAAAGTGAATAACCTGCGCGCAGCGAATGACGCCATGGGCAAGCGGCGCAAGCAGCTCGAATGGAACAATGAAGTCGCCTTGTCCAACACCGAGATGGCTCCCTCTTCCGGGAAGGGAACTAAAGGTGGCAACGCGGCTGGTAATACTCAGAAGCAAGGCACCGCCACAACTCTGGGGCGCGTCTCCGGCTATATCAAAGAGATGGCCGAGATCGAAGCGCGCAAGAAGATGAATGAAACTGCCATCGGTCTCTCTGAAGTTTCCGGCAAAATCCAGTTTCAGGCACTCATTTTGCAAATGTTCATGCAGCGCCGCTTTGAGCACGCGCTCATTTGCAGCCGACTCTACCCGCACATGTTCAAGGATGGCGACAGCGTGCTGCAGCTCGATGACAATTCGGATTTAAAGAAGGCCTTTTCCGCCGGACTCGGCGTGCCACCGACCGTTAGCATGGTGGACAGCTTCTCTTCAGAGGCTATCCGCAGTGTCGATGAGGCCGTCGTCGCCTTTGACCAGCTCGTGCTGCGTCAGGATTACCAGAGTGCTAGCAATCGTCTCATGGAGGCCTTTGCCGTCGGCGAATATCTCCCCCGCGTGCGCCGCCTGCCCATGACCCAAAAATTGAAAGTGCTCGACTACGTGCGGGACGGGAACCAGCTCATCAACGCCCTTGAGATGAAGGACTTCGGCCTCGCGGAAGAACTCGTGACCAAGATGCGCAAGACCTCCAAGGACTTCGACTTTTCCAAGCCACAGGCCGCCATCGAAACCGCGCGCACCGTTACCGACATGCATCTCATCAATGCCAAAGCCGCCATGCAAAAAGGTGATCAAATGGCCTATGCAGGCTCCATGAGAAGCGCCACTGAGATCTGGCCGACTAACCCCAAGCTGCGCAGCCTCAGTGAAATGGTCGGTCAAAACAGCGACGTGCAGGCCCAGGCTCTACTCGATCTCGACCGTCTGCTCAGCCAGCGCTCCTTCAGGCAAATCTTCGAGCAGCAGGGTCGTTACCTCGCCGCCTCCATAAACGACCCCGCGCGGCAGGAGCAGATCAAAAAAGTCATCACCGACGTGACCGAAGTCACTATGGTCGTCAAACTCGCTGAGGAGCAATCCCGCACTGGCAACAGCTTCGGCGCATGGGAGGCCGTAGAGAAAGTCTATGAGCGCTTCCCCGAAGACCCTGAAGTCACCAAGATGCGCTCCAATCTCAGCGTCAAAGCCAGCGAATACGTCAGCGCCATCGAGAAGGCCAAGCAGCACGAGCAGCGCAAGCAATCCGGCTCCGCTCTTGGCTGGTATCTCAAAGCCCGCCACATGTATCCAGCCAGTGATTTTGCCAAGTCCGGCATCGACCGGGTCGTCACCGAACTGAAAGGCGAGCCCGCCCCGCCCACGACGGCCCCTTGATCGTCGGCGAAAAGAGCCGAAAAACGCCGCTTGCAATACTGGCGGCTGCTCACATACTCCGCACCCCTCGCGAGCCCAATTCAATTCGCCGTCGGTCTCCAGGTCTGCTTGCTCTTTGAGTCTGTGGACAGCTCGTCTGGAGGTAACCCGGTCCCCTTAGATACACACATGTCAGTCCGCCTAGCAAGATTCGAAATGCCGAATCGCCTCGTCCGTAACGAGGCAACCGCCACCGATACCTACGCCCAGTTCACTGCCGAGCCTTTCGATAAAGGCTATGGTCACACGATTGGGAATTCCCTCCGCCGCGTCCTGCTTTCCTCTCTGGAAGGTGCCGCCATCACCTCCGTGAAGATTCGCGGTGCTGAGCATGAATTCTCCACCCTCCCTGGCGTCCTCGAAGACGTGGTGCAGATCGTTTTGAACCTGAAGAAAGTCCGCTTCAAGCACCACAGCGAATCCAAAGAAGCTCGCCTGCTCTCCATCACTGTGGACAAAGAAGGTGCAATCACCGCAGGTGACATCAAGGAAGACAATCACTACGAAGTCATCAACAAGGACCAAGTCATCTGCACCCTGGACCGCAAGGCCAAGTTTGAGTGTGAATTTGAAGTCCGCGTCGGCCGTGGTTACTCCTCATGGGAAGAGAACAAGCGTCTCGACACCCCGATCGGTGTCATCCCGATCGACTCCATTTACAGCCCCGTCACCCGTGTGAAGTATGCGGTGGAAAGCACCCGCGTCGGCCAGAATACCGAGTATGACAAACTCGTCATGGACGTCTGGACCGACGGTCGCGTCAATCCTAGCGATGCCGTCTTGCAGTCCGCAGCCATCCTTCGTCATCACTTCGACGTCTTCGTCAACTATGACGACAAGGCCGTCGAGTTCGAAGCCGCACCAGAAGCGCAGAGCGAAGAAAACAGCGAGTTGCGCAAGCTGCTCAACATGAGCGTCAACGAAATCGAGCTCTCTGTCCGCGCCGCGAACTGCCTGAACAACGCCAACATCACCTCCGTCGGCCAATTGGCGATGAAGAGCGAGGCCGAGATGCTGCGCTACCGCAACTTCGGCAAGAAATCCCTCACCGAGATCAAGGAAAAGCTCTCCGAGCTGGGCCTGGGCCTTGGTATGAAATTCGACGCTGCGCTGCTTGAAGCCAACCCAGGTGGAGTTTCCCTCCTGGCACGTGGCGGCAGCATCATGGACGATGAGGACGAAGACGCCGGCGCTGCTGGTTTCGCCAGCCTGATCGACAGCCATCTTCCTGATGGCGACGACGACGAATAATCTCACGCACCGACCTGACCCCTCAAGACAGAAAGACAAGTTATGAACCACGGAAGAAAAGTTGTTAAACTCAAGCGCAGTGCCGCACATCGCCGAGCACTGTTGGCTAATCTCGTGTGCTCCCTCGTAGAGCACCGCCGCATCCGCACCACCTTGGCTAAGGCCAAAGCACTGCGCCCCTTCGCGGAGCGCATGCTGACCCTCGCAAAGCGGGGTGATCTGCACGCACGCCGCACAGCCGTCTCCTACCTGCGCCAGCAGGGTCCGGTGAAGAAGCTGTTCGAAGAAATCGCCCCTGCCTCCATGGAGCGCAAAGGTGGTTACACCCGCATCACCAAACTCGGCCAACGCCGTAGCGATGCTGCCCCGATGGCTTTCATCGAATGGGTTGACGCCTATGTGCCTGCTGCCACCAAGTCGGTCGAAGCCGAAGTCGTGCCAGTCACCGCTGAGCCAGAAGTGATCGCTCCCAAGAAGAAAGCCGCCCCTAAAAAGGCCAAGGCTGCCTCTGCCGAGTAATCGGACTGGTTAGTTCTCTCAATCACCAACGCGGATGTCGAAAGGCATCCGCGTTTTTTGTGTCACAAGGAGCGCGAGTATGGCTTCAGCCTACTCGCCTGATTCTTCGTGAAGTGGCGGGTAGGCTAAAGCCATACTCGCGGTCCACCTCATCACTTCTTCACTTCCACACCCGCCTCTTTGGCCACTTCCTCTTTCTTCTTGTCCACAGCGGCCGTGCCTAGTTCAAGCAGCTTCGGAGCCGGGCCGCCTTTGGGCACATGATTGAGCGCCACGCCGTTGATGCAGAAGCGGCGATTCGTCGGCGTCTTGAAGCCTTCGCCCTCAAAGACGTGGCCGAGATGGGCATCACAGCGTTTGCAGGTCACCTCGACCCGTTGGCCATCAGGATCGCGGGTTTCCTTCACGTTCGTGGCTTTCGATTGATCGTAAAAAGAAGGCCAGCCGCAGCCGGAGTGGAATTTTTCGTTCGATGTAAACAGCTCCACACCGCAGCACACGCAGTAATAGGTTCCGTCTCCTTGTTTGTTAAACTTTTCATACTCGGCCCCATTCGGCCTTTCAGTTCCGGCGGTGCGAGCCACTCGGAACTGCTCCTCCGTGAGGCGCTTTTTCCATTCTTCTTCGCTGAGGGTCACTTTGGATTCGGTCATGGTTTTATCAGGGGCAGCAGGTTTCTTGTCCTCCGCACAGGCGGCAGTGGCAAGAGTAACGACAGAGAGAAGCAGAGGTAGGCAGGTTTTCATGGGTGTAGATACGTCAGATCAAACGTGAGAGACAGCCACAGCTTTGCTATTCCCGATAAAAAGCCCAAAACGGGGTAACCAGCGCCCACGGAGCGCGAGTATGTCCCGCGTGCGGGACTACTCGCCACTTGCGGCACCGCCGCTCCATGCCTTCCCGTGGCACCCCCTCCTGCGGTTCTGCCACACTTCAGGAAAGCTAGGCGTGTAGGATATTCGCGCTCCGTTATCGCCGCAGCGCGGTGATCAGTTCGTTCATCTTCGCGCGCACCACCTCCATGTCTGCCAGGGTCGGTGGGTCGTTAACAAAAGGTGTGTCCAGTGTCGTCACCGCATTGCTGTTACTGCTCGTGCTGCTGATCGCTCCGGCAAGGGCGGCATTCGTCACCTCTCCGGGTGGGCCTTGATCACCTTGGGGGCCTTCGCCACCGCCTGCGCCTTCGGGGATGCTGAAGACGAAGTGCACGTTGCTGCCGTCAAAACTCACGCCCACCGTCGCCGGAGTTCCGGGCGGCAGGGTGTTCACGCTATCCACCACGGCTTGGGCAAAGGGTGGGCCGGGCGGGCCATCGCCGCCATCGCTGCCGTTCTGGCCCGGCAGGCCATCGTTCCCACGCGGGATGCCGTAACTGAAGTGCACATTCACTCCATCAAAGCTCACGCCCACCGTTGCCGCGTCACCGGGATTCAGAGTCGTCACGGCATCGACCACCGCTTGGGCAAAGGGCGGGCCCTGAGCTCCCACGGCCCCGTCCGCACCGTCGGTGCCATTGGTTCCGTCTGCCCCGTTCTGGCCCTGCGTGCCTGCGTCTCCACGCGGGATTCCGAAGGTGAAGTGCAGGGTGTTGCCGATCACACTCAGGCCGACGCTCGCGGTTTCTCCGGGCAGCAGCGTCGTCACTCCGTCGATCTGCGCGGCGGTGACGGTGACGATGGCATCAATGAAGTCCTTGAGGCCATTGAACTGACCGCGCAACGGCGCGGACTCGATCTCCGCATTCAGCGGCGGGTAGTTGGGGTCGAAGGGCATGGCGTAGCATGGGCTTTCTAGCCTGTGTTGAGTGTTGAATGACGAATGACGAAGGACGAATGACGAAGGACGAAGGACGAAGGACGAAGGACGAAGGCAGTGGTTAGTAGCATGGGCTTTCTAGCCTGTGTTCAGGGAAGGGGAGGGGGAAGTTGGCAGTGGTTTGGAACAGAGTTTGAAAACAACCGTCAACGGCGCGCAGCGCCCTCAACGACTGTCAACCACGGCAAACTCAAAGCAGGCAGCGCCCTCAACCACTGCCAACCACTGCAAACGGCACCCCTGCCTCACGGCGCGCGTTCGGTGGCTTCATCACTCCAGGTGCCGGGACCGGCGCTGCCGATGGCACGCACGCGGAAGGCATAGACCGCACCGGGGGTCAGATTAGACACCAGGATCTTCACCGTCGTGCCGGTCTTCACCGCCTCCCACGGCGGAGTGCCTGTGTGCAGGCGGCACTGCCACTCGTAGCTGCTCGCACCAGTGACGGTTTTGCAGCGCAGTTCGATCTCACCCTCATTGTCTGTGGCCTCGGCACGCAGATCACCGGGGGCGGGGAGTTGGCCGATCGGGGCAGGGGTGGCGCGCAGTGGCAGACCCGTGCTGGCCAGTGCCACCAGATCATTCGG
>CAMAQH010000054.1 GCA_945860295.1 Prosthecobacter debontii | reverse complement strand
GGGAATGCCTGCCTTGGCGCACAGTTTGCGCAAGATACGCCGAGCCTTCTCCGGCTCGCCGTTCTTGTCCGCGCGCCAGTATTCACGAGCGAGTGCGGGATCAGCGGCTTCGAGCTGCTTGAAGGCTGTGCCGAGGTTGTCAGCGCGTTGAAAAATGCGGTTGATGTCTGCCTTGATGCGAGCCGCGAGTTTCTTGAAGGGTTTATCCGTCAGGCCAAACGGCAGTGTGATCCGGGCACTCTCCACGGCAAGCGTGCGGACCTCCTGGATGAGCAGCTTGTCCATAGGGCGCTGTACCTCCGTGGGAAAGAGAGCGATCTGCTTTTTCAGCGGGTCGAGTCCCGTGACTTTGCCAGTGACGCGCATGTTACGGATCGGCGGGTGTGATCTCCAGGGTAACGATGGCGTGCGGTGGACGGTTCCGGTTCCTTGCGGTGCTGCTCCAACCGCATCAGGGCATCCACATACCCGCTCCACGTGCCATTGTGGAACAGCACGCTTTCAGCCATGCCGCTCAGGCTCACGCTAGCCTTCGGCGTGATGGGGAAGGGATGACACAATCGCGCATCTACCCCACCCACACTGGCCCAGCGGAAGTGGATGACCACTTCGCCCTCCAGCTTCTTGAGCAGGGTGATGAGTTCACCGGTGCTCAGGTCTTTCTGCCAGCGCACGCGGCCACTTTCCCGCCATGCCACGCCCGCACCATGCGGGTTGGCTTCATGACAGGCATACAGCACCTCGGACTTCGGGCGCACAGTTTCAGGACATCTTAGGATCACACACATATTGGGTTCGGTTCTTGGGTTCGTTACTGTTGGTTTGGCCCGGCTATCCGCAGACTGCGGCTAGCGCAGGCAAAGGCTTAGAGGTTCGCGTCGGGGTAGCGGCTATCGAACTGCTGGCAGAGGCGCTGCGCGTTCTTGCGGTAGTGGCGGAACTCCGAATGCAGCTTACCAAAGAGGCCAAGGGCCACAGACCTCGCACTGCCGGTCCATCCGAGGTAGTCCCACAGGAAGAGAAGTCCGTCAGAAGCCGTGGCGGTGCGCTTGGCTTGGATCTTGTTCTTGCCGAATGCGCCGAGGCATTGGACCTCGTGAGCGCGGCGACACAGACCAAGCACGCTGGCAAGATGGTGGAGGATCTTTTCGATGTTCAGCGTGCCTGCAAAGACGCGGAACTCCACCACGCCGATAAAGCGGCCATCGCGGTCACGCTTGAATGCCTTGCGGAAGTTCACCATGCCGCGTCCGCATTGCTCAGCGCATTCGGCCTTCACCCGCTCCTGCTCGCAGGTGACGATTTTGCGCATGTGCTCAGCGGTCTGCTCGTAGAGCGGATGGCTGTAATGGTTGAGGTGGCGATCCGTGCCCGTTTGGCCATAGAGGCTGCGCGCGTGCCATTTAGCAATGTGGGCAAGCTTGCGAATGAACTCGCTCACCGCCTTGGTGTCGGTCGTGCCGATGATGGATTCAAGTTGTTCGGGCTTCCTTGAGCCAAAAGTGAATCTGCTGGGGTGTTGGCTCGCTACGACAGGCCGCGTAATCTGCTTCAACGAGACGACGAATCATTGGCCAATCCTTGTCACGTTGTGTCTTCTTCGCTTGAATCAGATCAGGCAAAGACATCAATTCGTAAATCGTTCCGTCCTCACCCTGAAGGATAGTGCGACGCTCCCACAAAAGGTCAAAGTCGTCCACCCCCCGCATCTTTGACATCACGTCCACCCTCATTCCGGTTGAGTCAGGATGCCTGCATCGATAATGCACCGCATGGCCCCTATGCAAATGGTCCAGTGTAAGCTTTGGAATGGCAATCACTTCAGCCTGAAGTTCCATCAAGGCCCTTCCTAACCTTTCAAGATTGTCCGTATCGGCCAGAATCGCGAAATCAGTGTCACGACTAAATTCCGCCCCGCCGTAGAACACGCAAGCCTGTCCCCCCATCAACAGCGCGCGTACCTCGCAGCTCTGGAAAATCGAAAGGACTTTGTGAATCGGGTTCGGGATCAAGGCTGCCTCCTTGGGCCAAATATTGAGCCCACAATTTAGTTGTTTCGCGCCAACGCTCTAACGGAGTGAGCCGGAACCACTCCTGCCATTCGTCGGATTCATCGCTGTGCATTTCAGAACTTAGTAACAGTTGGATCAAATGCCAAGCTGCATTTTGTGCCTTTGGAGGATTGCGAAATGGTGATCAAAACGGTGCGACAACGGAAGCCACGGTGACGAGGCAAGGATCCATGAACGATCCCCTTTGCAAGTATCACACCTTCATCTTCATCAACGGTGCCCGCGTTGGCGACAACGCCACGTTCGCCGACTGGTATGCGGATGACGCCGCTGCCATCAGCGATGCACGCAGTTATTTCACTGCCGAAGGCTACCACGTCGAATCCATCACGGCCAGCCATGGCGAAGTGAGGGCAGCGAACCGCTTCCTACCCCCCTCGGTTGACACCCCTCCCGGTGTCATGCATGACAAAATCGGGGGTCCCCCCCCCGAAAAAAGGTCAAACCTTTCATTTGGGCTTGAATGGCGAATTCTGATTGGCCTGAAAATTACGGATTGAATGAGAGCGTCGGGGGAAATGTATCTCACTTGGGGGATCTTGTGTCAGCCTCAGTTTTTCAAGATGAGGACTGCTATTTTCGCAAAATCGAAATTTCCTGGGAATAAGGGGCGTATGGAAAACATCATGTGCCCCCGAAACTACATCATCGCCCTTGCCCTCATTCTCAGCCTGCCTGCTGCACGTGCGGCTTATCCTGAATTCTCATCAACCATTCCGAATGGTGGACAGAAAGGTACGGACTGGAAACTGACGGTCACCGGTAGCCGCTTGGAGGACTTTGAGAGTCTGATCTTTTTCTCGCCAGGCTTTGTGCAAAAGAGCGTGGATAAAGTGGAAAAGAGCAAAGTTTCGGTGACAGTTTCTGTGGCCGCAGATGTGCCCTCAGGGAATCATCTGATGCGCATCCGCACGAAGTCAGGCATCTCTCATGCGCGACAGGTTTTTGTGGGGCCTTTCCCTAATGTGGAGGAGAAGGAACCGAACACTGACATTGAGGCGGCTCAGGTTATCCAGTTCAATCAAACGGTCGAGGGCGTGGTGCTGAATGAGGACGTGGACTATTACAAGATCAACGCGAAGAAGGGCCAGCGAATCAGTGTCGAGGCCGATGGTCTGCGTCTGGGCTACACGCCGTTTGACCCTTACATAGCGATCCTCGATAAGGACCGCTTTGAGAAAGCATTTTCGGACGACACGATACTGCATCGCCAGGACGGCTACTGCTCTTTTGTTGCCGAGTATGACGGTGATTATTATGTGATGATGCGTGAGTCATCGTATCGCGGCGGCGGCAACAATTACTATCGCCTACATGTGGGTAGCTTCCGCCGCCCTGACGTGGTTTATCCTGCAGGTGGTAAGATTGGTTCGAAGACAAAGGTCCGCTTCATCGAAAAGGACAGTAGCTTTGAAGAAGAGGCTCAACTACCTGCGGAAATCGATCCGGGTTTTATGATATACTCAAAGACTCAAGAGGCAGCTCCTTCAGGCAATTCATTCCGCTTGGTGCCCTTTGACAACGCCCTAGAAGTCGAGCCAAATGAAGATCAAGCCAAGGCCACGCCGACAGCCACAGGAGAGCCAATAGCGCTCAATGGCATCATCGAAAAATCAGGTGATGTGGACTACTTCAAGGTGCCACTGAAAAAGGATCAGCAGGTGGTGATCCAAGCCTACGCGCAGAGCTTGGGTTCACCGCTGGACTCAGTCGTGAATGTGTACAATGAAAAAGGCGGTAGCCTGGGCGGAAATGATGATGGCGGCGGTCGCCGGCGGCTCGATAGCAAGCAGACTCTAAAAGTGCCAGCCGATGGAAACTACTACGTGCGTGTTACAGATCATCTGGAGCGTGGCGGATCTAACTTTGTTTATCGCATTGAAATGGTCGCCAGTCAGCCTGAGCTGACCTTTGCCTCACCGAATTATTCGGTGAATGACTCGAACTATCGCCAGTTCATGGCTGTGCCACGCGGCGGACGCATGGCGTTGCTGGAGAATTTCTCTCGCAGCAATGTGAGTGGTGACTTCAAGTTTGATGCCCCAGGTTTGCCACCCGGCATCAAGATGCTCTCTGACATCGTGCCAAAAGACCAGCCTAGTATGCCGCTGTTGTTTGAAGCGGCACCTGATGCACCCCTCGGACACAGCACCGTTGCAATGCAGATGAAGCCCGTGGACCCCGCGCAGAAAATCGTCGGCAGGATGCGTCAGGACTTTGACATCGTACGCTCGGGCAACACGATTTTCTTAACCGACATCGAAGACAAGTTACCCGTCGCCGTCGTTGAAGAAGCGCCCTACTCTCTGGAAATCGTGAAGCCCGCCGTGCCTCTGGTGAACAACGGTTTCATGAATCTCAAAGTCGTGTCGAAGCGCAAGGAAGGGTTTAAGACCGCCATTCGTGTGCTTATGGTGTGGAAACCCATAGGTGTCAGCGTGCTCGGTGAGCAGACGATCCCAGAAGGCCAGAATGAGTGTACCTTTGTCCTCGATGCGAACGCGAATGTGCCTGCTGGCACCTGGAAATTTGTGGTGCAAGGTGAAGTTGATGCCGGTAATGGCCGCGTCTACAACGCCTCTCCCTTCTGTGAGGTCACAACAACCACGGCATATCTGACTGCGCCTGCCATTCCGCTCACTGCGGTAGAGCAGGGTAAGGAAACCATTATGGTGGCGAAACTGGAGCATCTGCTGCCCTTCAATGGTGAGGCAACAGCTCAAGTCGTCGGCGTGCCAGACACGATCCCGATTGAACCTGCTAAGATCACCAAGGACACCAAAGAAGTGAGCTTCAAAGTAAAGACCCATGACAAGTCACCCGTCGGAAAACAAAATAATTTGTTCGTCCAAATTGAGGTCCCCGTCCCGGGAGGAACCACCACACATCGCGTTGCTCTAGGTTCTGTGCTGCGCATTGATGCTCCGCGTAAAATAGTAGCTCCACCTCCGGCTGCGGCTGTCGTGGCGCAAAACAAGCCCAAGGAAGAGTCCAAACCTGCGGCACCTAAAGTGCTGTCCCGTCTTGAGCAACTCCGGCAAGAAGCCGCTGGCGGTAAGTAATGCCGACTTTGCGTAAAACTCACCCGATCACGCGTAGTTAATTCCAATTTAAAGTCACACACCCATGACTAGCCTCCCAAAATCCACTCTCATCTTTAGCCTCGCTCTCCTGACCGGCATCAGTTTAGTGCTGGCCAATCCGGTGCCACCTGCTTCTCCTGCGCAGATTGCACCAGCCGTTACCGCGCCTGTGGTGGTGGCAAAACCTACAATTGCTCCTCAGTCTGCAGCACCTGCCGTTGCCGCGCCCGCACCTGCTCCTGCTCCTGCTCCTGCTTCGGTTGATTTTGCTCAAGTTCAGTCTGTGCTCGAAACGAAGTGTCTGGAATGCCACAACCCTTCGAAAGAAAAGGGCAAGCTGCTCATGCATACAGCGGAAGCATTGCTGAAAGGCGGCGAGTCCGGCACCTCTCTCGTGGCTGGCAAGCCGGATGAAAGTGAACTTATCAAGCGCCTCATCCTACCCGCCGATCATGACGACATCATGCCACCCAAAGGCGGCCCGCTTGCAGCCAAGGACATGGATGTTCTCAAGCGCTGGATTGCAGAAGGTGCCAAGTGGCCACGGGGATTGGTCATGCGTCACAAATCGACTGAAGAGGTGAAAGCGTTGGCTGATCTGAATGCGAAACTGCCTGGGCTCATCAAGCTGGAAATCTTCCCAGACAAGTTCGCTCTCGAAACTCAGCGCGACTTCCACCGCGTCGTCGTCATGGCCTCCTTTAATGATGCCACCACACGCGATGTCACACGTTTTTCTAGTCTCCGAGTCGCTGACGGCAACATCGTCAAACTCGATGAAGATACGATCAAACCTGTCGCCGATGCCGGTGCTACGGAACTCATCGCCACACTCGGCGGTCAGACAGCGATAGCGCCCATCGCTTTGAAGGACGGAAAGACAGACCGCCCTGTTTCCTACCATCTTGATGTGATGCCCATCTTCCTTCGCGCTGGTTGCAATCAAGGCGGCTGTCATGGTGCCGCACGCGGTAAAGATGGCTTCCGCATAAGCCTCTTCGGCATGGACCCTGATGGCGACTACACCCGCATCACTCGCGAGATGGTTGGTCGTCGTGTGAATCTCGCTATCCCAGAGGACAGCACAGTGGTCGAAAAAGCCATCGGTGCCGTGCCTCATTCCGGCAATCAGTGCTACGCGCCTGAGTCAGAGTACAACAAGACAATGATCGAGTGGATCACCAATGGCGCACAGAATGACAAGCCTGACATCGCCAAGGTCACTGGCATTGAGATTTATCCAAAACAAATAGTCCTAGAAGGTGCTGGAAATACCCAGCAGATAACCGTGCGCGCCAGCTACTCTGATGGCACAGACCGCGATGTGACAAAGCTAGCCTTGTTCATGTCCAACAATGATCCTACGGCCAGTATCAGCAAGGAAGGACTCGTCACTAGCGGTGATCGCGGCGCAGCATTCATGCTCGCCCGGTTCAATGTCTATAGCGTCACCAATCAAGTGCTCGTTATTCCTGCCAAGCTCCATTACGAGCGGCCAAAGCTCGTCGAGACCAACTACATCGATCAGCTTGTCGATGAAAACCTGCATAAGCTGCGCATCCTGCCGAGTGGTGTCTGCACCGATGAAGAGTATGTCCGCCGCGCCTACATCGACGTCGTTGGCTTGTATCCGCAGACGACTGACATTCGCAGTTTCCTCGCTGATACGAATCCCAAGAAACGTGAGGCGCTGATCGACACATTGACGCAGCGCAAAGAGTTTACTGAGATCTGGGTCATGAAGTGGGCCGAGTTGCTCCAGATCCGCTCTGGCATTGCGGGAAATAACAACCAGCCGCCCTTCTACAAGAACGCGCTGCTTTACTACAACTGGCTTGCGGAACGAATCGGTAAGAACATCCCACTCGATGAGATCGTTAAAGAGCTCGTGTCATCCACAGGCGGCACGGTCTCCAGTCCAGCGGTGAACTTCTACCAGACCGAGCTTGATCAGCTCAAGCTCACCGAAAACGTCGCTCAAGTCTTCATGGGCATGCGCATTCAATGTGCCCAGTGTCATAACCATCCTTTCGACCGCTGGACCATGGATGACTACTATGGATTCAAGGCATTCTTTTCTCAGATTGGTCGCAAGCAGACTGATGACCCGCAGGAAGTCATCATCTACAACAGCAAGGGCGGTGAATCGAAGCACTTCCTAACTCAGGCAGTTATGAAGCCCAAGTTCCTTGGCGGTGAAACTCCCGAAATCAAGCCTGGGGAGGATCGTCGCAAGGTGCTCTCTGAGTGGCTCGCATCACCGCAAAACCCCTACTTTGCTCGTAACATTGCCAACATCACCTGGGCTCATTTCACTGGTGTCGGCATCGTTGATCCTGTCGATGATGTGCGTGTCTCGAATCCGCCTTCAAATCCTGAATTGCTGAGTGCTCTCGCCAAGAATCTTACGGACTACAAATTCGACATGCGCCGTCTCGTGAAGGACATCTGCACCTCCATGACCTACCAGCGCAGCACCAAGGTCAATGAGACCAACGCTGGTGATAAGAAGAACTTCTCTCATGCCCAGGTTCGCCGTGTCCGTTCAGAAATTTTGCTAGATGCCGTCTCCCAAATCACTGATACGCCGAATAAATTTCAGGGACTGCCGCTCGGTGCCCGTGCGGTTCAGATCGCAGATGGAGCCGTGAGCAATTACTTCCTCACCACATTTGGTCGTGCCAAGCGTGAGTCCGTCTGTTCCTGCGAAGTGAAGATGGAGCCAAATCTTTCCCAAGCGTTGCATCTCATGAATGGCGACGCCATCAATGATCGCATCAAACAAGGTAAAGTGGTGGTCACCCTGATTCAGGAGAAGAAGACCGACCGTGAAATCGTCGATGATCTTTACCTCAGAGTCTTCGGTCGCATGCCCATCGATAAAGAATGGACGACCATTCAGCAAACACTCGCCAACGCTGCCGATCAGCGCCAAGCCGCTCTTGAAGACGTCTTCTGGGCGCTACTGAATTCTAAGGAGTTTTACTTCAATCATTGATCAGCCTCTGACTCCCTCTCCTCCGAGAGGAGGAGGCTGGGGAGGGTAGTGGAAACGCACGATTCACTTCTCAAGCGCTTGCGTTCTATGAAGTGTTGTCAACTGCCTTGTCAGGTATGAAGTGGAATCATTGTCTCCGCCATGCAGATTGACACACTGATATCCTCTTTGAATCTGGGACAAGTCATCCCGGCATGTCCACTTGCACTGACAGCCAATCGTCGCCTCGATGAGCGGCGACAGCGTGCACTTCTCCGCTACTACACAGCCGCCGGTGCTGGCGGCGTTGCTGTGGGTGTCCATACCACGCAATTCGCGATTCGTGAGCCAAAGCATGGACTTTTCCAACCAATACTCGAACTCGCTGCCGAAGAGATGCGACACGCCGATTTAAAGCATGGTCGCCGACATTTACGCATCGGTGGAATTTGTGGTACGACAAACCAGGCTGTTCGTGAGGCTTCATTGATGAAGGGGTTGGGTTATGATGCAGGGTTGCTGAGTCTCGGTGCTATGAAAGTAGCATCGGATGACGAACTCATCATGCATTGCAGCGCCGTGGCGGAGGTGTTACCCGTGATGGGCTTCTACCTGCAACCCACAGTCGGTGGTCGCATACTACCCTTTTCATTCTGGCGGCGCTTTGCCGAGATCGAAAACGCAGTCGCGATCAAGATGGCCCCGTTCAATCGCTACCAGACACTGGATGTCATTCGCGCCGTGGTAGAGTCAGGTCGTAATGACATCGCGCTCTACACGGGCAATGACGACAACATCGTGCTCGACCTGCTCACGCAGCATCGGTTTGGAGGTGTCGCAAAGCGAATCGTCGGTGGTTTGCTTGGGCATTGGTCGGTATGGACGCGACGCGCTGTCGAGCTTCATCAGCAGTGCCGCCAGCTATCTCTGAGCGGCGCACCGATCCCGCAGGAGATGCTGCAACGCGCGATCGAAATCACCGACAGCAACGCCGCCTTCTTTGATGCTGCGAATGACTTCGCGGGCTGCATCGCCGGATTGCATGAAGTCCTGCGCCGCCAGGGCCTGCTTGAAGGCCTCTGGTGCCTCGACGAGCGCGAAACTCTCAGCTCCGGCCAGATTGAAGAGATCGATCGCGTCTATACCTCCTACCCTCATCTCAATGATGATGCTTTTGTGGACGAGCATCGAGATCAGTGGCTCAAATAGTTAATTATTGAGATACCGTTTTTAAACATTCTCAGACCAAACCCAGAAAGTCGCGCCTTCAGCTTCTCGGCTTGCTTGATCATGTGATGACGCGCGGTGATCGCTGCTTAAAATGAATCTTTTTTAAGCGATCAAAGCGCTTCTGGAAAAGCCATCAGATCACGCACTTCGGCGGCGGTGAGGCGTGTGACGGTGCCTTTGGGCAAGGTGAAGGCAGCTGACGATGTCTTTGATGTCCACGTCGAAAGTCTTGCCAGTGAGGTCAATGTAGGTGGGGCGTGTACCTGAAAAGTAGGGTTGAGCACTCAATCGTTTATTTTTTGCTTCCTTCATTTCTGATTTCTGAATGACGAGTGCATCTCTGAATGACGACGGCACATTGGCTGGTGAGTAGGCGACGAGTGCAGCACGCTGCAAAGCTTCACTCTCGGATTTTAGGGCTTCAATGACCAGGCTGGAATCTGCAATCGTAACATCAAAATGGAGTAGCGCGGCTGCACGGACTTCAGCGCTCAGTTTTTCTTTATCGGTCATCTCACGTAGAAGCGGCTGCTTAGCCGGATCGCGCATGAGTCCGAGTAAGTCGGTTAACCAAGCTGCCGTTTCGGGAGCTGCCTTACATTGATGGAGCGGACTTCGCCGGGCGTTAGAAAGCGGTCCACTCTGGGCAGAGCCTGAGCCTGGCGCGCTTGGCGTCGGTCTTGGGATAACTGAGAATGTCTTTCAGGCGCTTGACCGGATCAGCCTCATTAGCTGTGGCTGACTTAAGACGCACGAGAGTCGTTAGGGCGGCGTAAAAGATTTCAGCCGAAACATCAAAGGCATAGAGTCGGTTTTCAACAAACTTGGTGAAGTGCTTCACCCGCTCATCAGAGATCCAGTGCAGCGCGGTAGCAGGACCTCCTGGTTGGCTGCCTGTAGGTAGCGCAGGTGAGCGGAATCCGCCGCTGGAACTACTCACGCATGAATACTGTCTGGGAGATACCCGCTATCATCGCCGCCTGTCCCAAAGTCACCTCTTCCGCCGCAAAGTCACCGACCGAAAAATGCATCTTTGCGTTACGCGGCTGCATCTTTTGCTCAAGAATCGCAGGCAGTGAGATGGTCAGAGTTGTGGCATCAAAATTGCCACATGGACCCGGAATGACAACCCGGCATCTGTGGTCGGCTGTTACATACGATGTGGTCACGAGATGCTTGCACCCACTACCAGTCCCCAGCATAGCTCCGGGGTGCGTCTGGATGTCATCACTCTTTTCCCCGAACTCGTTACTGTGCCCATGAGTACCAGCATCATGGGCCGTGCCCAGGAGAAGGGGGCAATCACGGTTGGCGTGCATGATCTGCGCGAGCATGGGCTGGGCAAACACAAGCAGGTGGATGACACACCGTATGGCGGCGGGCAGGGGATGCTGCTGCGGCCTGAGCCTTTGTTTGAGGCGCTGGATCGGCTGCATACGGAGAGAAGCCGCGTGATCCTGATGTCACCCGCTGGAGCGTGCTTTGATCAGGCGGCGGCGCATCGACTCAGCGTTGAAGAGCATTTGATTTTCATCTCGGGTCACTATGAAGGCGTGGATCAGCGCGTGGTCGATCACTGGGTGGATGAGGAACTGAGCATCGGTGATTATGTGCTGACGAATGGAGCCATCGCCGCTGTGATCGTGATGGATGCCATCGCGAGGCTGCTGCCCGGTGTGCTGGGTGATGACATGAGCGCGGTGGAAGAATCCTTTGGTCAGAGTGGTCTGCTGGAAGCGCCGCACTACACGAAGCCGTCGGAGTATCGCGGTCTGAAAGTGCCGGAAATCCTGCTCAGTGGCAATCACGGCAAGATCGCCGAATGGCGAGAGCAACAAGCCCTGGAACGCACTCGACGTGTGCGGCCAGATCTGCTGAGCTGAGTCTTAGTGAAACTGTGCCGCCTTAGCCGTAACCATGCAGTCGAAATCTGCTGCGGCTGGCTATGGCCTACCACTGCTGCGTCAGGCCGAACTTTTTGGGCCATCGAGTGGTGGCACCACACTCAGGCCCAAAAAGCTCGGCCTTCCTTGCATTCGCGGCCCTCGCTCAGCCTCGCTACGATTTCGTCTGCATGGTTACGGCTTAGCTTTCTCAGCGTGTGGTTGCTCCTGCCTCTGTTGTCGCAAGCGGAGAGCGGCTTTGAAAAATCATCGCTCGCCTGGCTCACGGCGCTGCATTTTGATCCGGCGGCAGAAACTCCGCTGCGTTCTCTGATCAAGCTATATCAGGCCGACGGTTAGCTCACTGACTTGATCGCGGTCTACACGCAGCACCTTTCTCAATTCCCGCAAGATGAAGGAGCTAAAGTGGTGCTCTCTCGGCTGTATGTGGAGACACGCGATGAGCGTGCTCAGTCGCTCCTGACACAGAGCATCACCGCCCATCCAAAGAACGCGCTGCTGCTGCACACACGCGCTCAATGGTTGGAATGGAAGTATGATCCACGCGCATTGGAAGCACTGGATGCGGCCATCGCGCTGGATCAAACGCCGTGCCGTGTCCAGTGGCTAGGCGATCTCATCAAAGCGGCGGCAACAGCGGGACAGGAGGGCTTGATCACGCAAAGGCTCAAGGCTTTGGCGAATGAAAATGCCTTCACACCTGCACAGCGTCTGCCATGGGCACGGCGCAGTCTCTAACTTGGCCTCAAGACGAGTGCTGCTGCTGCACTGGCTGGCGGTGACTTCTCCACACTTCAAGGTGATGAAGCCGTAGAAGCTTTCTTTGTGCAGGCGCGCGTAGCTTTGGCAAACGGTCAACGCGCTAAGGCCGCAGCTCACGCTAAGGCAGCTTTGGATCTTCTTTCCGCTGATCATTGGCGGCGCAAGGAAGCGCTGATGCTGCGCTGGCAAACGACGAATGAAGCGGGGCAAAAACAGATGCTGAGTGACTCTGAAAAAGCCTGGAAAGCCGCGCCTGCCTCTGAGTCATCCGCCTTGTCCCTTGGCGACCTTTTGGTGACGGCAAGCCGACGTGAGGAAGCACTGCAAGTCTGGCGCAGCGCACTCGGATCACTGCCGCAATCCAGACCGATCGAGGGGCGTGTGCTGGATCTGCTGGAGACTCTGCGCTAAGACGACGCGCTGTTTTCATTCCTAGCCGAGCGAGTGAAGCAACAGCCTGAGCGTGAGGATTTAAAACTGCGCCGTGCCCGTGCGCTGCTGCAACTAGGGCGTGTGGATGAAGGTAGCCGTGCGCTGGACGGTTTGATCGCTCAGGCTGAACGGGCGCAGCGAGTGATGACATTGCTTCAAACCGCGCGCTGGCTGCGTTCACGCAATCTCCTCATCGAAGCTGCGTGGGTGCTCGAAGGCGCACTGAAGCGAGATGAGCAACGTTGGGATGTACGGAAAGAACTCGCTGAGGTGTATGTGCTGCTGAAGCAAAAGCCCGACATGCAGAAGTTATTTGCTGCACCGATGCCGAAAGAGGTGCCGAGTGAGGTGCGAATGGAGGTGGCGCAGTTTTTGATGGCTCAACAAATGTGGCTGGAGGCGCGTCGTGCGCTTGAGACATCGAAGGTCGATTTTGATGCAAAACTACTGCTGGCAAAGGTGCTGTCACTCGCCGGCGATGACGCAGCAGCGGAGAAGAATTTGCATGAATGCAGGGTGCTCTGTGACACTGAGGCGCGCTATGCAGCGTGGCTGGCAGCGGCCTGGGAGCGCGCCACGGAACTGGAGACGACTGGCGAGTTCCTTGATGCTGAGCGTGCGCGTTTATGGCCAAAAGAGAAGGAGCCCTGGGATGCGGCTCGACTCAGCAGGCTCTCGGTTCTTGCCCAACAAACGTTGCAGTCAAAGGTGCAGGCTGATGTGGAGAAGCTTCTGAGAGTGGCTTTGCAAGATGTGACTCTGCCTCAGGCAGCAAAGCTTGAGATACGGAGGCAACTCATCGCCGTTTTGGATGGTCAGCAGAATCGGCAAAAGGATTTGGAGATAGAGATTCAGTTGGCTTTGAAGGGAGGCGATGCCGCGGATCTACGCTTGCGTTTGGCTCTCATGTATCTCGACGGACAGCGTCCTGATTTGGCTCGGCAGACTCTCTCTCAAGTGAGTGTGGAGAAGTGCCAGGAGGCGACATTGATCCAGCGTGCGGTGAGCGCGGCGCAGCAACTCGACATGCCGGACGAAGCCGCGGCATTCGCAGAAAGACTGGTGCGCTTGCAACCTGATGAGCGAGCGCATTGGATATCGTGGACAAACCTTCTCGTGCAGTCTGGGGATGAATCCGTGCTGCGCTCGGCACTGCGTGAGATGCGGGCGCGGGCTGCCGCGTGGAAACTGAGCGAGTCGGTGCAGGACACGCTGCGTCGTCACCTGGCAGCGAGCTGCTGGCGCAGTGTGTCGCGCGTGCTGGCTGATCCTGAAGGCTCGCTCGATGGTGCTTGGCTCTGCCTAAGTGAGCTGGAGCAAACGGAGCATGACCCGAAGCGTCGCCTATGGGCTGCTTGGGTTCGTGGCACATTGGCCATGCGTGAGGGCAATGAAACAGCCTTGGCTGAAGCGCGTGAGGCTTTGAAGACACAGGCTGACTGGCTCGACTTTCCAGATGGGCTTTGCTTTCACTATCAGAGGCTCGGCGGCTTTTGGAAATGCCGACTGCAACAACTACGACTGTGCCATTGAGCGGAGCCAATTATGCGTCGCCGGGTAAGTTGTCGTGGGTCTTTACGCCGAAAGGTAACGCGCAGCTTCAGCGCTGGTGTTTCACGCCGGATGGCCTGCGCATGATGGTGCAGGACTCATCAGGCTGGCTTTATAACGTGGATCGCCAGACCGGTCGTCTGCTTTGGAGCCAGCGTATGAGTGGTCAGGCTGTCGCCATGCAGACGCCACGAAACGGCCAAGAGCTGGTGAGCTACCCAGCGGAATGGAGTGCCAGTGATGAGCATTTTTGTCTGTTGAATGAGGAGTCAATGAGCTGTCTGAGTCTGCATGATGGCGCGCTCGTCTGGCAGGTGAAAACCGGGACGGTGGTGCCTGGATCACAGGGTTGTCTGGCGCGTGTTGAAGGACGTGTGCTTTGGTGGCGTGTCGCGCTCGGCAGGCTGGATGCTTTGGATGAAGTGACGGGCAAGCTTCTGTGGACGTGCCGCATTCCACCGCTCGCAGAAAAGCCCGCTTCGAACGCGAACAATCCTGTCTGGCTAACCAGTGGTATTCGTGCGGATCGCGGTCGCGTTCTCGTGTGGGGAAATGGAACGGCGGTGGCGCGTATCGATGATGGAATGCTGCTATGGAAGGTGAGTGCAGCCGCAGCGCCCATCTCTTTTCCTCTGGAGTTGGATGAAACTAAAACGGCCTCTGCTGTTATGGGTCAGCCGCTCATCGCCACGGGTTTTAGCCGAGTCCGTGCTGGGTTTAATAGCGTCACTCTTTCGCATCAAATGGCGATGCCGAGTTACGGTTACCCAGGCATGTATGGCAGTGCTCAGAGTAGTCCATGGCTTCTCTGGGGTGGTGATAGAGAGCGCTGGTTGCAGGGCGATGGTATCTGGATGCTCGGGCAAAATATCATCAGTGCGCGTTACTCAGTTCTCGGGCTACCAGTCACCTCTTCTGCATCACGCTCGGGGTCTTCTTTGAACTCGGCACTGCCCATCGGAACGGTTGGTCGTGCGCTAGTAGCCGTCACTGAAACCGCTGTGCTCAAGGTGCTGCCTGAAGGTGAGGTGAAGACACTCTCTTCTTCCGAGTTTCGAGATAATCGACCCGCCAAACATCCGCTGCCAGCCGTGGCGCTTGATGGCCACATTATAGGCATGGCCACGGCAGATCATCTGTCTGTGGTCGATGCTGTAAGCGGCAGCCTTTTGTGGAAAATCGATTGGCCCAAGGACGCGCAGCCGATCATTCAAGAGGCCCGTGAATCTCTGAACGTCTGGCAAAATCTGCGCTGGAGTTCACGCGGCGTTTCATTCTATGACGGCCAGGCGCGCACGCTGACCGTGGAGTGGCACGCACTCATGGCAGGCGGTGATTTGATCGTGCCAATAGGCACACGGACGCTGATGGGCCTGCGCTGCCAGCCGTGACTTGGCTTCCGTTGTCTCATTCCTTAAGGCGGCTCCATGCACCGTCGCAGATCTCAAAAAAACACGCGTTGCAGAGCACGCCAGCCCCCTTGCAGGCAGTGTCAGAGCGCTTGCGGTCACTGACAGCCGTGGTGCAGGCATTGTACGTAAGACTGCAAGCTCCGATATCACCGTTTTAGGCACAGTCAGATCGTCGCTTAAGTTGACTCAACTAATTCATTTTAAACTAATTAAATAGTTTCAAGCTGGGGTAAAGCACAGAGCACCTCTCTTCTGATTTCTAGTTATCGGTTTGACAGTGCAAAAGGCAGATCAGCCCGAAAATCATGAAGTCCTAAAAATAAAATTTACATTCTATTGCGTATAAGGTATTTTATCTGAGGATTTAATTTTAATTCAGCCACCTCTCCCGAGTTCCCATGAAATCCTCCCGCCTTCTCCCTTGGCTCCGCTCCTGGTCACGCGGGCTGCCGATCCTGCACGGCATCCTCATCGCTCAGCTTGTGCTGCTGCCTTGCCCTACTTCACGCGGTGTTTGGGTCGATGTGGATTCAGATGGCGATGGCGTTTTTGACACAGCTTACGAAGACGGCATGCCACCACCTGACACGACTCCGCCGCCTGAGCCGAACCCTGACTCTGATGGAGATCACCTTTCAGATGCCGATGAGGCGGCGGCTGGTAGCAATCCCTACAGCCCAGATAGTGATGGCGATGGCGTAACAGATGCTGATGAAGTCGGCCTCACTGGCACCGATCCCACTAGCGCGGATAGTGATGGCGATGGCGTCTCCGACTACAACGAATTTTACGGCAATACTGCCGTGGATGAAGACACTTCAGGCCCCGGCGAGACGCCCTATGATTTCGATGGAGATGGCATCGCTGATCCAATCGATCCCGATCCGCTTTCGCTGCAAAATGATCCTGACAGCGATGGCGACTACGTGCCTGATTCACAGGACAGCGACCCCTACAATCCTGCCGTCTGGAATGATGCCAACGACAACGGCATCAATGACGACGCCGAAATGCCTAACAATGACAGCGATGGCGACGGCGTCTCCAACGACACCGACTCCCATCCCGGTGACCCCAGCCTTTCCAATGATTGGAACTACAACGGCAGCAACGATCAGGACGAAGACTGGGACAGTGATAGCGTGAGCAATCTGCAAGACTCCCACCCGAACTCGAACTGCCTCTGGTGTGATTGGAATGGCAACGGCGTCAATGATGACACCGAAGCCGGCCTCAACGACAGCGATGGCGACGGCGTGGCAGACAACGCCGACTCCCATGCCTTTAACGGCAGCCTGTGGGAGGACTGGAACAGCAACGGCTGGAACGACAGCGCCGAGTCCACCAATAGCGATGGCGACGCGCAGCCTGACTTCAGCGACAGCGACCCGCAGGATTTTAATCTTTGGGAAGACTGGAACCGCAACGGCACCAACGACAGTTTTGAGCCGCCGCCTGATCTCGATGCTGATGATGACGGCGTGAATGACGACCAGGACTCTGATCCACAGGCTAACAATCTTTGGTGTGACTGGAACCGCAACGGCACCAATGACAACAACGAGCCACCACCGCCGGACAATGACAACGACGGTCACCCCGACACTGACGATTCCGACCCCAGTAACGCCAACCTCTGGGAGGACTGGAACCGCAACGGCTACAACGACAGCCCCGAGGGCCAGTTCCTCGATGATGACAACGACACTCACCCAAACAGCTTCGACACGCACCCGCAAGACGCCCTGCTTTGGAGCGACCACAACGGCAACGGCATCAATGATGAAGCCGAGGAAGTCATCATCACCGACACCGATAGCGACGGCTACAGCGACACCTTCGACACCCACCCCGAAGATGCACAACGCTGGAACGACCATGACAACAACGGCACCAATGATGAACTCGAAGCTCCTCCTGATAGTGATCGCGACGGCGTTTCGGATGAACAGGATGAATCGCCTGCCGATTACGACAATGACGGCCTAACCGATGCGGATGAAATCAGCCGAGGCACGAACCCGGCCTCCAACGATACCGATGGAGATGGTCTGCGAGATGGTGAAGAAATCGATGCTGGTACTAACCCTAAAAACGTCGATAGCGACAGCGATGGCCTCACTGATTTAGAGGAGCTTCAGGCCTACCACACCGACCCACTGGTAGCCACGCAGGTCGTCATGTACGCACAGGAAGGGCAGACAGACGATCCTGCACCCACAGATGAGCCTCTTCCTACAGAAGAGCCGCTAGTAGAAGAATCTAAAGTGCCTGAACCGACGATAGCTACCGAACCTGAAATTGACGTGGAAGAGTCTGCGGGTTCTGTGATTAACTCGAATTTCTTTATTCAGGATGAAGCCACGACGAGTTTCCCCAGCCTCAGCGGCAAGGCCGACAAGAGTGATCTGAAGAAGACATTTACTATTTATAATACTGGCACGGCAGACCTCACCGGTCTGGCCATCTCGAAGGATGGCGTGGACAGCATCCAGTACACCGTCAGCGGCCTTAGCGTCACGACTCTGGCTCAGGGTGCCACCACCACCTTCACCGTCATTTTTAAAGCCCCCACTCCGCTCACTCAGAGCCGCACGGCCACGCTGCACATCACCAGCAATGACGCAGATGAAGGCAGCTTCGACATCACTCTCGCCAGCATCGTGGCCACAGGCATCTGGAAGGGCGCAACGCACAATCCTTACTTCGCCGCAAATCTCAGTGACCGAGATGGTGACGGCATCCCCGATCTAGTCGAGGAGATGTATGCCCCTCTCACCGTCACTGGAGAGGGCGATTTGGATGGCGATGGGGTCAACAATCTTGATCAATATCGAATTGGAAGGGATCTCCGCAGCAACGTGAGTACCACTGATTTTGATGACGATGGCATCACCAACACCATTGAAGAAGCATGGAGCAAAGCCTACCCGCAGAACAAATTTAGCTTTGCCGACGCCTATGCTGATCCTGATGGGGATGGTTTGCTGACCATGGAAGAATTGTTATGCACCTGGGGCAGCCGGACGGTGAAAGATCCCGCAGCAGTGGCGTCGAATCCATATTTGGCATCGACTGGTCCTAACAATTCAGGCGGTACAACAAGTTCAACCTATAAGGTTACTACGCGCGCAGCACCTACCAATAAAACAGATCTCAAACTCAAATGGACTTGGCGTGAGAGCGGTGAAAACTACAAAGCATGGATGAATGATGGCCTGCTCCGCCGAGCCTACCGGGAGAGTGCTGAGGCCACAGGCAAATACCCCGCTGACTTCTTTTACACGAAATACCTCCAGGCTTTCACAGTGCCAATCCCACTCCCCAGCATTGAACTCAGCGGCTACGATCATCTTCCGTTAGGCTATCTTAGATGGCTAAACGCCAAGGGCATACCCTTGCCTGCGCTCGTAACAAATCTCCCTGCTACTGGTCAGATCCCGCCGCCCCCAACGTTCGAAGTTAGGGCGCAGATCAATCAGCTCAACTTCCCCAGCGGTAACTCGCCCACTGCGGATGCTGACCAGGACGACATGCCCAATCTCTGGGAGGCCGCCTACAAGCTCAAATGGCGTGATCCAGCCGACTCCTCACAGCCCAGAGCACGAGCGGCCGTGGCGACTCGCGGCATTGCCGCACTTAAAATCACCGCAGCTGACATCGACAGGCTTCAAGGCGCTAACATCATCACGCTAATCCAGCAGAATCTTGATAGCCGAAGTGCCGCGCACACCCTGCCCAATATCAATAAAATCTCGCCCGAACGCAGGGCCACTTTTCAGATTAACATATACGACCTCAAAGCCAAAGTTCCCACAGCACTCGCCGCTCGTCCTGCGGCTACGGCGACGGCTGCTGTGAAAGTCGCATGGGAAGTCAAACGCGCCACTTGGCAGACCGAGTTCAGCGACTTCCACACATGGACGATTCTCAATGAGATCGACCCTGATCATGATGGTCTGGTCAATGCCGATGAATGTGTTTTAGGTATCAGTCCACTTCTCGCCGACTACAGCGAGACCTCCAGCCGCGACACCGACGGCGACGGCTTCACTGACGCTCAAGAACTCGCCGCTGGCACGGATGCCAAGCTAGCTACCGCTAGGCCGACCTTGGCGTTGCAGATCATCAGCGGCGCAGGGCAAAGCGGCACCATTTTTCAGACCCTTGGGAAACCCATCCACATTCAAAGCATCTACAAGGGGCCTAAAGGCGGGTTCTTCCCAGCGCCCAACTTGTTCGTTGATGTCACAGCTCCGAATAATTACACCCTACTGGCTCCCGCTGCTGCCAGTGGTGCAGAACCCGTTTCTACTGATGACTGGCGTCCGAAAACTCTCCGCATTCAAACGGATGCTCAAGGTTTTGCCAAGATCGCTGTGAAGCTGCCGAATCTAGCGGTGGCGAGTCTGAGTCTGGGCATGGTGGTGACCGCCCCTGCAACCGCCACCAACCCTATCAGGACTGCCAGCTCACCCTGTGTGGTGAAAGTAGTCGCCAGCACGACGGACACCGACGGAGACGGCATGACAAACGCTTGGGAAACCAAACCTGCCATCACTATAACAGGACGGACTTTCCCCGCTCATGCGCTCAAAATAGCAGACCCCAAAGACGCCACCGAAAGTCCGCTGCACTACAGTTACCATCCCAAGACTCCGCTGGCTCAGTTGCCCCAGCTTACTCAATATCAGCGTGATCAGCGTGATGCTTTGACCTTACTCCGTGATAAGAATACTGGCCTCTATCTTGAATACGGCACCCTGACGAATACGGGTTTAGTGACTGCTACACAATTGGCCATTTTAAGCCTGATCGACCCCGATCATGACGGCCGCTCCAATCTTGAAGAATACCAAGCCAACCCCCAAACCAACCCCAAGTGGCCTGATTATCCAGACACCCTAGATCGTGACTCGGACGGCGATGGCTTCACCAATCGAGAAGAGATTCAATGCGTCCCGGCGACTAATTACCTTTTAGCGACAAGCCACCCAGCATTTAGTCTCGAAATCATTTCAGGTAACGCGCTGGCTGTTCCTGCCTTCCGTGTTTTTCCTGAAATGCTTGTGGTGAAGGTCTCAGTGGCTGGAGTGCCCCACGCTGGGATTCTGCTCACTTTCACCGCCTCCAATGCTTATATGAGAATGTCTGACAAGGCTAGCGCCCCCTACAATTGGGTTTACAAGACAATGACCATCAGGACAGGAGCAGACGGGCTTGCCAAAATCCTCCTGCATTCATCCGTGCTTCCTGGCAGCATTAAAATCAGCTGCAAACCTGTTTACCGCCCTGTCATCATTCGTGAATTCACCGCCATGATACTCCCTTATGTCCGGGGCTCTAACCCCTTGCTTGCAGGTGATATGGATCAGGATCAATTGCCTGATGAATGGGAAGTTCTGCATCAATTCAATCCTATTTCGCTGCCCAGCCAAAAAGAAACATACTTGGACACGGACATCGACGGCTTGACGAATTTGGAAGAGTTCGAACAAATGACTAATCCAAGGAATAGCGACACTGATGGAGATGGCATGAAAGACGGGTGGGAGGTGAAATGTGGATTAGATCCGAAAGCTCTAGCAGATGGAGTTCCCACAGCCGATTTGGACGGCGATAAATTGTCAAATCTCCAAGAGTATATCCTGGGGACCGATCCCACGAAAATTGACACTGATGAAGACGGAATGGAAGATGGTTGGGAAGTTGCACAGGGACTCAGTCCATTAAACTATACAGATCGTTTTGCCGACAATGATCATGATGGATTCACCAATCTACAGGAGTACCAGAACGGCACCTTGCCGGGCACATTCAATGCTGGCGGCCTCACTACGGGCGGTAGCGGTACATCGACTGGCCCCGGACCATCCCCAGGAACAACTGGCGGACCATCAGCAGGTGCCAGTCAAACGGCGCTAGGCAGCATTCCTGCACAGGGGAGAATCATTGCTTATTCACGCACCAAATCAGCCAATGCTAGGGTCATGAATTTTGGCGCTGCCAATGGAACCGAACAAATGACCCGAAGTTCAGAGGTTTATACACGGCAAACCAAAACACGCGAAAAGATCATCCATGACACAATTTTAACATTCGACGCCCCTGATCCAGTTGTCGTTGACAGCAGTTGGGGGGGCATTGGCCTAACAGTGACCCATGTCTTAAAAACTACAACGGACAGCCTGAGCACTTCCGACTATTCAAGCTCGGACTCTGTCGTTGAAAAGCAGTCCTGGACAAATCCCATCCAAATTGGTCCAGAAGACCCCGCACCGGGGGAAGAAGCCATTTTGCACCCTCTTTCAGAACGAACGGTCGTTCAAAGCTATAAAAATCATACAAATACGATTCTGAGTTCAGAGCTCACTAGAGACTGGGATGATACTGCTAGTGGGATCAGAGATAGAATAAATGCGAGCTCTTTCTCAGAGTGGGATGCCCGTGTCTCTGAAAGTGTCTCTGCTCATCAATCACTCGAGAGTATTAACGTTTATCAATGGCCAGACATGATCATTGAAGGTGTCAGGACCACCACGACCAAGCCAGAGCAGAAAACACATATAGAATCGAAAAGTCACACAGACGCACATCATCCATGGGGTAACACTTCCACTTCAGAGCAAAGAGACTCATTTCCAGAAACTGATGTGACAACCGAATCGATTTATGGTCTCCTGAGTTATGCCACGGCTGTTGGGGAAACTATTTCGATTACAACCGCTACCACCATTGAGCACAAAACTCCGCTGCTTTCAGACCCTGACGCGGCTGGAGTTCCCAAGGTTGTAGGCAGTTACACAGATCTCAAAGTGCTTGCCAAGCCCATCCCCTGGACTGCGATGGATGACAAGATGAAAGCCCACCTCAAGACCAAGCCGTTTCCAGATTGGGATGATACTAGCAAAGTAACCATCAGCGAATCATCC
>CAMAQH010000053.1 GCA_945860295.1 Prosthecobacter debontii | reverse complement strand
CACTTTCCAAGTGATGAGGCCGCGACCAAATTGATGTATCTCGCCTTGCGCGACATCACCGCCAAGTGGACAAAGCCTCCGGCGAGTTGGGTGCCTGCGGCCAACCAATTTGCGATCCAGTTCGGATCGCGATTTTTTTGATTGAGCGCCTGCGCTCAATCAAAAAAACAACCCCAGACCAAAACATAACCAAAGACCCGAAACACAAACTTTCGGACACGCCCCCTCACGAGACGATCTTTAGAGGCATGTCTCCTTTGAAAAGCATTAGGGCAGCGAACTCACATGCGATCATGAACACGAGGCCAATGACCAAGGTGACGCGCCCCTCTTTCATCAACTGTCGGAACTCTCGCCAGAGCATGACTGCGCGGTAGTCGAAGTAGTGTTGAACAGAGCTTTTCACGCTCTCTGGCGTCTGCGTGACATCAGCGGGTGCTCTTGCCAAATGGATGACGAGATGCAGATCGTCATAACTCGGGTGTTCCTGCGCCCAACTAACGATGAACTCTTCGGCATCACGATCCAGATCACGCTCATGGAAGGGCGCAGGGTCCATGGAATTGAACAACTGCGACAGTTCCGTGAGCTTGACCTCGATGAGAGCGGGCATGGCAGGGGAATGACGAAACTCGAATGACGAAATAATGAGGAGGATCAAATGACGAGAGCGGACGAGACTCGAAGAGTGCTGCCAGAAACTTCCTCATTCGGACTTCCTCATTCGTCATTTGCTGCTGGTAGTTTCGTAGCCTTTGGCCACTTCAGCCCAGTTCACAACGTTCCACCAAGCAGCGATGTAGTCGGGTCGCTTGTTTTGATACTTCAAATAGTAGGCGTGCTCCCAGACATCGAGACCGAGGATCGGTGTGCCGAGATCGGTGTCGGCGACGATGCCCTTCATTAATGGATTGTCCTGATTCGGGGTGGAGGTGACGGCGAGCTTGCCATCTGCCTTGACGATGAGCCAGGCCCAGCCGGAACCGAAGCGCTTGGTGCCGGCTTCAGCGAAGAGTTTTTTGAAGTCGTCGATGCTGGTGAAGGTGCTCTGGATCGCTTCGCCAAGCTTGCCTTCGGGGCCGGTCGGGCCGCTGCCAGCAGGGGTCATCCATTTCCAGAACAAGGTGTGGTTCACATGGCCGCCACCGTGATTGCGGACTGCGGTTTGTTGCTCGGCTGGGAGTGATGCTAGATCACTGATCATGGTGATGACATTGCCGGGCTTGATCTTCCCTGCGGCCAGCGCCTCGCCGAGTTTGGTCACATAAGTGGCGTGATGTTTGCCGTGATGGATGCCCATGGTGATCGCATCAATGTGTGGCTCCAAGGCTTCTGGCGGATAGGCCAAGGGGTCCTGGGTGATGCCAATTTCTGCCATAGCAGCTTGGCTTGAGGTGGCGATGAGTGAGCCTGCGACGGCGGCTCCAGTGGTGCTGATAAAGTGGCGGCGGTTCATAGTAAACGGTGAACATAACGTTCCTGTAAGGTGAATGTCACGACTAAATCTGCGGCGTTAAGGTGTCTTTTTTTGAAATTTATGAGCAGATCGGATTTGAGGATTTTGACTCCTGCTAAATCTGCCTAAAGAGAGGCGCTTCATGTCTGCGCTTTTCATTCCGCCCGACTACTTCCGCGAACTCTGCCGCGAGGAGATCTTTCCCGATGCCACACGCCCGCTTGAGGTTGAGCTGGGCTGTGGTGATGGCTCGTTCTTTCTCGGCATGGCGCAGCAGCACCCTGAGCGCGACTTTTTTGCCATGGAGCGGATGTTGGGTCGAGTCTCGAAAACCTGCCGTAAGGTAGATCGCGCCGGGCTAACGAATGCAAAAGTTCTGCGTCTGGAAAGCGGCTACACGGTCGGCTGGCTACTGCCCTCGGCCAGCGTTTCGCGGCTGCACCTGCTGTGCCCTGATCCGTGGCCGAAGACGAAGCATGAGGCCCGGCGGTTGGTGAATCAGGAAGAGTTTCTCATCGGCCTGATGCGTGTGCTGGTGCCGGGTGGTGAGTTCCTGCTGAAGACGGATGACCGTGTGTACTTCGAGGACGCACTCGTAAGCTTTGGCAAGAGAGCAGAGTTCGAGCGCCTCGAATGGCCAAGCGATGCTTTTTTCTACCCGACGACTGACTTTGAATCCCACTGGCTGGCTATGGGCCGTGAGATGCACCGAGCGCGCTGGCGACTGCGGTGATCAGATGAGTCTCGTGATCAGATTGGTGTAGTGCGGGCCGGTGTCCTCATCGCTGATCAATTGCGTTTCATCGCCATCGACGGCGGATGGATTCAATAGAGCGTCGATGAGTATCTGGCTGTCATCGAGAAACGTCTGTGCGGCGCGGCGGAGGAAGTCTGCCTCTTCTGTGCGAGTGTGGAGGATGATGAGAACGCAGGCGCCACGAAAGACGACGAGCGCGTGACAGGTATCATAGCCGAACCAAAAGGTCTCTACGTAGCGGTCGCCGCCGCTGCCAAAGTGATCCTGGGCATCGTGGACAGCTTGCAGTAATTTTTCGGCGCGGAAGTTTTCATGGGGCAGGAGATTCAGTAGAGTCTGACGCCGCCAGCCGAGGAGCATGCCATTGACGGCACCGCCATTTTTGAGGCGCTCCATGGCGGAGCGCAGGGAAGGGGAGATTTGGGCAGACATGGCTTAGAGCTCTTGGGTGGTGACTTTGGTGAGCAGTTCGTAGAGCAGTGTTTTCTTGGCGATCATGGCTCCAGCGCCTGGATCATTCGGACCTGTGCCTTCGCCAAAATAGGCATAGGTCACCGTCAGGTCATCCTCCTGCGCCGTGCCGGTCCAGGCCTCACCCAGCTCCAGGGCTTCGCCGATCTTGGCTCCAAAGTGACGCAGGCCCTGAAAGTCCGCCACAAAGGCATCGACGCTCACCTGATCACCAGCGCTATCGACGATACCTTCTTTGAGAGTGAATAGGGAGAGAGGTGGTGTCGCTGCAATGCTCATGTGTCTGTCGTGTCAAAAGCAGCGCGCTCTGGCAAGCCTAAATTGTGGCCAGATGCCAGAATGAATAAGGAACGATGGCATTTTGTTGCGTGCGCGTTTACGAATGCCCCGTACAGTGTTTCTGCTTTTCTACTCAGACATCACTCCATGACGCCCATTGCCCACGCCAGTCAAATTCTCGACACCATGCTCGGTTATCTCGGCTTCACCGTGCAGATCGATCAGATCGAAGGTCCTGAGGGACCGACACTGCAAATACACACGGATGATAGCCAACAACTGATCGGTCATCGTGGATCGACGATGGAAGACATTCAGTATTTGGTAAATCGCATTCTTCAGCGTCACATAGACCATGCGCCGCGCATCCGCGTGGATATCGAATTTTATCGGTCGATGCATGAAGACAAGCTCTTGGACCATGCCAGGGAACTCGGCGACCGCGTGCGCGCCACCGGTAAGTCAGAGATGCTGCAGCCGATGAACAGTTACTATCGGCGCATGATCCACAATATCTTCGTCGATGACAAGGAGGTGCAGAGCCTGAGTCTCGACCCGAATGAGCGTTTCAAGCGCATCCAGCTCAAGCGTCGGCACTGATCCTCAGGCCAGCATTTCTTTGAGATAGCGAATACTCTCCCTCGCGATGTGTTGTGCGCCGGGACGATAGTCGAAAACTTCCACCGAAAGGAAGCTGTCATACTTTACCTCGCGCAGGGCGCTGATGATCGGCTCATACTTCACCTCACCCATGCCCGGGCCTAGCAGATTGGGATCATTGGCGTGGAAGTGGACAAACCATTCCTTGCTGTCGCGAATGATGTCCGGGATCGACTTGGCTTCATCGCTCATCGCCTTCACATCAAGGTGCAACTTGCAGCTCGGATGATCCACCAGCTTGCATAGGCGGATTGCTTCTTCTGCCGTGTTGAGGAAATTCGTCTCCTTCTTCCCCAGCGGCTCCATAGCGATCACGACACCGTATTTACCAGCTTCCTCAGCGACCTCACGCACCGAATCAGCCGCGCGTTTGAAGGCCTCTTCATATTCCCATTCTGGCAGCGTGTTGCGCGCCTTTGGGCTGCCCCAGACCATGATACGGCCACCGGTCATCGCGCAAAATTTAACTAGGTGACGACCAAAATTTGCGGTCTCTTTACGCTGGAGAGCATCTGGCGTTGTGATGTGAAACCAGGTTGGTTTTGTGAGTAGCCAGTGCAGCCCTAGGATCTCCAATCCGAATGACGAAGCGATGTGGCTCAGGCGCAGCGCATTCGCTTCCGTCAGCTCACGCGGGTCGTCCTTCAACGTAAAAGGAGCCAGCTCCAGAGCATGATAGCCAGCCGCAGCAGCATCCTCACATACTTTTTCAAAAGCCCAATCAGCCGGGTAAGTCTCGTTGCAAATAGCGTAGCGCATAGGTTGGCGAGAATGGGATGACCTCCACTCAGCGTCAACCTTTGGTTGTTGGGAAAATTCTCTCGTGGTGAAGCCGTCCGAACACGCTGGATAGTTTCCTCATGCGGGACTTATTCACATTAGGCCACGGCTCGCACAGAGGCTGCCTCGATGCCTCTGAGGGCAAAGACGCGCAGGATGGTGTCTTCGATCAGGTTGTTCGGGCAAGAGGCTCCAGCGGTGATGCCGATCGTCACGGGTTCCATGCTCGAAAGCTTGCCGGAGTAACTTGTGGTCTCTACTTTTAGATGCAGATCGAAATGGATGATCTGCTCTAGGGAGGTTAGGCACTCAGCCGTGCGTATGAAAAAAGTCGGGAGTTGCTTTTCACCTATTTCGACGAGGTGAGCGGTGTTGGAACTGTTGTATCCACCGACGACGAGCAAGATGTCGAGCGGTTGCTGGAGCAGCCCGAAAAGGGAGTCCTGTCGCTCTTGAGTGGCACCGCAGATGGTGTCGAAAACTTGGAAGTTCGGGCTGCCGACACTGTCGCGATCTTCCACCGCTTTTTGTAGTCGGCGCTGGATCTCTTCGGTTTCAGACTTCAACATCGTCGTCTGATTCGCCACGCCGATGCGCATCAAATGCTTATCAGGATCAAAGCCGGGTGAGTATGCATCCGCGCCTTTGAAGCGCTCATAGAAAGCCTGCTTGTCACCGCCGGTGCGGATGTAATCGCAAACGTAATCCACATCGGCGAGCGTCAGCACGACGAGGTAATTTCCATCGCCCTTGTCGCCTAATGCACGGGATGATGTGGCTCGTGTTTCTTCATGGCTTGCCTTGCCGTGGATGATGGAAGTGAAGCTAGTCTTGGCGTAGTTGCGCACACGTTTCCACACACTCATCACATCTCCACAAGTCGTGTCCACGACCATGCAGCCGCGTGAGCTGATCAGATCCATGAGCCTTGTCTCTGCTCCGAAAGCGGGCACGATGACGACATCTTCGTTGGTTAGTTTAGCCACCTCCGCCTCCTGCTGATTGATCGGGATGGAGACAATGCCCATCTCAGTGAGTTGGCGGTTCACCTCAGGATTGTGAATGATTTCACCGAGAAGAAAAACGCGCCGCTCCGCAAAGACACGGCGCGCGGCATAGGCCAAATCTATGGCGCGCTCCACGCCATAGCAGAAGCCGAAATCACGCGCTAGACGCACCGTGGTATTGGCGATCTGGATCACGCTACCCTTTGCCCGCAGACCTTCCACGAGCTTACTCCGGTAGTGTGTCTCTACCTCTGCCTGCACGCGTTCCATCACCTCCGGGGTGCGGACGTTGACTCGACGGGCTGGGGTAGTTGGGGCAGGCATCGTTGAGAGGGGAATCAGTAATTGTAGATCTTGCCTTGAGCCGCATCGCTGAAGACCTTGCTGCTCATCATGTAGGAGTCCGGTGGGTCGGCTAAAGACGAGTCATCGAGTGTTGGCAGAGTCTTGCCGATTGTTGCATCTTCTGGGTGGCTAGAAGCGATAATTAGTGGTGTGCCCTGCTTAACCATGGTGAAGATTTTTTGCGCTGATTTGATTGGCAGACGCACGCAACCGTGAGTGCATGGGAATGGCTTCACCCAGCCCCAGTGCATGCCATAAGCAGACTTGAACTCCATCCAGAAAGTCATCGGGTAACCTGCACCAGGTGAACTGGCACGACGGCGGTTTGCCACTTTGCTGTAAATGCTAAACGTGCCGTGCGGCGTTGGTGTTCCGGCGGTTCCCACAGAGCAGGGAGTTGCCAGCAGCACTTCGTTACCCTGCATCACATAAACGCGCTGCGCGCCTGTGCTCAGCTTCACCTTCACTGCGGCGGGATTCGTCACAGCCTTGGCTGGCGGGTCAAAGCTAGTCGAGTAGTGACCGCTGGATTTTTTTTTGATAGCGCAACTGCTCAGGGCAGCAGCCACAGCGACTAGGGCGACAGTCTGGAGGAAAAGTGAGTTCATAGGAGCGCCAGACGTAGCACTCCATGCCCATGACTCCAGCCTTTTTCTCACACTAAAAAGATGGCCGTTGACCACGAACTGCGCTTAGTGGGAGCATCAACGCCACTGCTTATGAAAAATCTCGTATCGCTCGTCTTATCATCCCTGATTTCACTGTCCACCCTCGGTGCCCAAGAGACCACGAAACCAGTCCCTGTTCCTGAGGCCAAAGAGTGGGTGCTCTTTGACGGTAAATCTCTCACCGACTGGGAGACTGTTGATATTGGCGGCAGTGGTCAGGTCGAGTTAGAAGGCGGTCTTATCATCATCAATCAGGGGGACAGCCTTAGCGGCATAGTCTACAAAAAAGTCGCCGAGTTGCCCGTGATTAACTACGAGATCAACCTCGAAGCCAAGCGCCTCCAAGGTGTGGACTTCTTTTGCGGACTGACCTTTCCCGTGGGTGATCTCAAGACCTGCGGCACCCTCATCTGCGGTGGCTGGGGCGGCAGCGTTACTGGCATTAGCAACATCGACGGCATCGACGCCAGCGAGAACTCCACAGGCACCTACCAGCGCTTCGAGGACGATCATTGGTACAAGATCCGTCTTCGTGTTACGGCAGAAAATCTTGGCGTTTGGATCGATGACAAACAGGTCGTGGACTACGATCTCAAAGACCGCAAGATCAGTCTCCGACCAGGCCCCATCGAAAGCTACGCACCGCTCGCTCTCAGCACGTTCAACACCAGCGCCGCTATCAAAAACGTGAAGTTAAAAGCGATCAAGCCGTAGTCGGTTTTTAAAGGATGGTGGAAGCTGCTGATGGATTCTCTTCAGTCCGGCGTTTCCTGAATTTCTATGATGACTCTTTTCCGTTTCCTGACTGTTTGCTCGCTTCTGATTTCACCTCTCGCTATGGCAGAACTGCCGATGGCGATCCCGCTTTGGAAAAAGGCAGCCCCGGGCTCGGAGGCGCGGGCGGCAGAGGTTGAATCACAGGACGGCAGCAATGTGGGGAATGTACACAACCCATCGATCACGCCTTTCATCCCGATGAAGGCTGCGTCGGGCACTGCGGTGATCATCGCGCCGGGTGGTGGGCACTCGAAGCTATGCTTGGGACATGAGGGCTTTGCGCTGGCGGAGTGGTTCCGCGATCGTGGGATCGCGGCCTTTGTGCTAAAGTATCGACTGGCGCGGGAAAAGGGATCGACCTACACGATTCAATATCATGCGATGGCTGACACACGCCGGGCGATCCGCATGGTGCGGAGTCGGGCAGGGGAGTGGGGCATCAAGCCTGACCGCATCGGCATCATGGGTTTCTCCGCAGGTGGTGAACTGGCGGCCTTTGCAGCGATGAAGAGTGATGCGGGCAAGCCTGATGCCGCCGAGGTGATCGAGCAGATGAGTTCACGCCCGGACTTTCAGGCGCTGATTTATCCTGGCACGTCGAATCTGTTTTCGGCGGAGAAGGGGATGCCGCCGCTATTCATCGCTTGTGGTTATCGCGATCGCCCGGACATCTCGTTAGGGATGGCATCGCTCTATTTAAAATACAAAGCAGCGGGCGTGAAAGCAGAGTTGCACATTTACAGCAATGCGGGCCACGGTTTCGGTTACAAGCCTGGAACGTCAACGGCAGCAGGTCGGTGGCCGGAGCGTTTTACCGAATGGCTGACTGACAGCGGGCTGCTGGGTGGGAGTTGAGGTTATTTGTTGAGAGCCGAGGGCCGAGAAATGCCCTGCCGTTTGCTGCTGATACTCTCAACACTCAACCAGCAAACCTCAACTCAGTCCCATCTCCCACCCGTAGCGTTTTTAATGCAGCCACTCCCTGAGTATATCCAATTGCTGCTGCGGGGGGGCGCTTTGTAAAAGTTAGCTCACGGACTTTAGTGCCATGATCGCAGCCGCTTGACCCGTCGCCATGCAGGTTCCCATGACACGAACGGAAGCGAGTGCCTCATGATCAGCGGATATGCAGCGTCCGGCAAAGAGGAGACCCGGAGTGCGTGCATTTTTCAGACATCCTGCGGGAATTCCCGCTGGCTCTGGACGATCAAAGAAACGTAACTTAGGGCCGCGTGCATTCTCGCGCATTTCCATCGGCCAGCCAGCCAGAGCGACATCGTCTTCATACCGCTGACAGGTCGCGAGAGATTTCCCCGTGAGAGTGAAGTCACCGATGTAGCGTGCGGATTCCCGTATGCCTGCCTGCGCGGGCAAGATCGGTGGTGGGCAGTTTTTAAAGTCGCTGTGTTGCTTGCGCAAATAAGTCCACATGCGCATCGCCGTATGGCAGCCAGTGATCTCCACCTCCGCACGCTTCGCTGGGTCTAGAGGGTCCCACTGCGCTTGACCAGCCTCCAGGTCGATGGTCATGAACATCTCCTCTGCGAAAGGCGAATCACGAAACGCAGCGCCGATGGCAGATTCAGGCAGTGCCTTCTCCCTGATGCCTCGCACGATCAGTGCCCCGAGTGCGAAACGCCAGCTCTCATCATGTGTGCCAATGACTCGTGGCAGACCGCAAATATAGGCAGGGCGGTAGAGCCGCGCGGAATCAGCCTGCAACCAGAGATCGCGGCTTAGCCAGCGTGCGCCTGTGGCATCTCCCGTGGTGTCGATCAGTGCCTTCGTCTCATGTGTCTGCCTGATGCCGGCTGAGATCAGCTCCACCTGCCAGCCACAATTTAGCAGCTTTAGACCGCACCACTCGGCACCGCTGAGGCGGGTGAGCTTGGACTCGGCAGCACTAAGATCATTGGCGATACTGGCAAACAGGCTGGGGTGCTGACGCAGCACATAAACACGGCCCATGAGATCTGGCGCGGTTTGTCGCGTGCGCTCCATCATGTGCTCCCCTACCTCTTGAGACACGCCTGGATTTAGCCAAGCCCATGGGCGCGAAGTGTCGGGGTGATACATTCCGCAAAAAGTATGCACGAGCGCATTGGTCCCCATTCCGCCAAGCCTTGATTGGCGCTCGATCAGCAGCGTCCGCGCACCGCCACGCGCTGCCGTCAGCGCTGCTGCTAGGCCCGCACTTCCTCCACCGGCGATGATCACGTCCCAAGTTTGCATATTTTCTTTGAGTGTCATTAGGCCGCGTTCGTGAGCTGGCAAGCTGGGATGAATGTTTGGGCTTTTCAGCGCCACTGATCGCGACATCATCTTTGCCGATGCCCACGCACTTTCATGCTTTCGGTCCGAGTCATCAGACGGTGTTTCTGATCTGCGGAGTTGTATTCATCGTTCTGGCTTTTGTGCGGTGGCGACATGCCAGACTTGCGCAGATTTTTGAACGACTTTTGGCCGTGGGTTTACTCCTGAGTTGGCCTTTCGCTGCATTCGCTCATTGGCGTGCGGAGACATTAGAGCTGAGCAATACACTGCCGCTGCATTTCTGTGATGTTGCAGGTATTGCGGCTGTCGTGGCTCTTTGGACGCGACATAGATTGGCCTGCGAGATCGTCTATTTTTTTGGTCTTGCGGGGACACTTCAGGGACTCATTACACCGAATCTGAAACTAGATTTTCCTGATTCACGCTTCTTCGTATTCTTTCTTTTGCATGGTGGTGTCGTCGTATCGGCGCTGCATATCGTGACCTCCATGCGCTGCCCGCCACGAGTCGGAGCTATCCGCCGCATGTTCGGCGTTACCATGTTTTATGCGATAGGAGCTGCCACGGTGAATCAAATACTGGGCACGAATTTCGGCTTCCTTTGCAACAAGCCAGAGCAGGCCAGCCTGATGGATAGCCTCGGTCCATGGCCATGGTATGTCGGCAGTATGGTGCTGCTGTGTATGGTGTTTTACGGCCTGCTCAATGCACCTTTTGTGCTTGCCCGGCGTTGGCGCGCACAGTGACTACTCCACGAGATAAAGAATACGACCGCAGCTCTCACACTGGGTGACTACTTCTTCACTGCGCAGTTGCTGGATGGTGCCGCTGACCACTTTCATGTGGCAGCCCCCACAGATACCGTGAGCTAGCGGAACAACGGCTGCGTCAGGCTTCTTGGTGAAGAGGCGCGTGTAGAGATCCATGGTTTGCTGCTCAATCGGGGCGGCGAGTTCAGTGCGCTCAGCTTCGAGATTGGAGAGGCGCTTTTTTAAGCCCTCAGCACGCTCGACTAGCGCTTTGAGTTCTGCGTTCACATGGGCCTGCGTCACGGCCAGTTTGGCCTGCGCGTCCTTCAGCAATGACTTGGCGAATTCGAGTTCCTCCATGAGGTCAAGTTGCTTGTCTTCGATCTTATTGATCTCACCCTCGTAGCGTTTGATCTCGATTCCCATGGCCTGGAATTCGTCATTCTTGCGCGTCTCAAACTGCTGATCGTGCAGACGCTTGATGCTGTTTTGGCGTGTCTGAATGTCGAGTTCAACGCTCTTGATTTTCACCTCAGTCTCCTTGGCCTTTATCGACCCCGCCTCAACAGCAGCGGTATCACCTGCGAGCTGGGATTTTGCCAGAGCCTCATGCTTCGGCACGTCCTTGAGTTCCTTTTGAAGAGTGCGGATGCGTTGGTCGCGTTCCTGAAGCTGGAGTAGTTTCGTGATTTCTGGGAGCATTGGATTCATGATGGCGCAGGTCAGGGGATGCCGTCAATAGAGGTTGCTGGATCGACGGTAATTCCGCTTTTTCTCGAATCCGCTGCAGGTGGATGCCCAGCGCTCTTGTCTTTGTTGTGCCAGAACGCCAGACTCGCAGCGCATGTTCTGGCGCTTCTTTACCGTGTTCATCGTCGTCTTTTGGGCGGTGATGGCGGGGATTATCATTTGAGATATTTATTTCCCTGATCACTCGCGTTTTGCGGTGGTGCCGGTGAGCATGGTCTTCAATCTCTTTTTGTTTAATAGCGGTGGCTATTCATAACACGCAGATTGCAAGGTCGATGATGGACATGCCTGGGAGCCTGGGCGGTATGTCGGAATGGTTAGCGAAGATGCTGCCTACTGGCGGCTTGCCTGCGGCGGAGGCGATGAAGTTTAAAGCGCTGAAAGGACCATGGAGTTGGCTGGGAAGCGCCGCCGTTGCTATTTCGTGACGCTGTCGCCGATGCAGGGAATGGAAATGCGGATTTACTTCACGGAGATCGGCGAACTGGCGCGGATCGAACTGCCGCAGGGCTATCGCTTGATCGAGCCGATGGTGCATGGACTGGACCCGAGCATGAACACAATCGATTGGTAACGAGCCTCTACATTATCTCATGATTGAAATCGAAAACCTGTCCGTGCATTAGGGTGATCTGAAGGCGCTTGATGGCTATCGCCAAACATTCAACCCGCTGATTTATTTGCCTTTCTCGGACCAAATGGGGCTGGAAAAACGACTACTATCAAGCTACTCACGGGATTACTGAGACCGATGCAGGGTAGCGTGAAACTCTGTGGAATAGGCAATCAAAAGGAACAACTGAAGGCGAAGTCACTGCTCGGTTATGTGCCGGACGTAGCGGTGTTTTATGAAAAACTCACCGCGCCTGAGTTGATGCAGTTCATCGCCGAACTGTTAGACATGGCCCCTGGTCATGCTACCAAGCGAACGGAGGAACTGTTCACGCTGTTTACCCTGCATGAGCACTGCGGGTAGATGAACAAAACTTGAGTCATGGTAGACGTCAGCGTCTAGGAATCGCCAGTGTCTGCTGCATGAACTGAAGGTGTTTATCACTGATGAACCCATGATCGGTCCTGACCCGATCCATGTGCGGGTGGTCAAGTAGGAACTAAAGCGCCAGAGCCGAGCTGGGTCGACTGTGCTGAAGAGTACGCATCTGCTACACATCGCTGAAGAAGTGGCGGATCGTATCGGCATCCTTCATCGTGGTAAAATACTCTTTGTCGGCACGCTGTCTGAACTGCGTGCGGTGCAGGAAATGCAGGGATTGAATCTGGAAGAGATTTTCTTGAAGATGGTTGGATGATTGACATGAGAACTCATCAAGTCGGCACGTTAACGGCTTGCCATTAAGCTGTCAGTTCAGGCATTCTATTCTTCATGAAACTCCCGCACGCAATCTTTGCCCTCAGCTTGCTGGGGTGCGCTCTTGCGGCGGACACGCCAGCGCCATCACCGACTAACTTTGGGATTAAAGACGGCAGTGTGCCTGAAGATCCTCGTGAGTTTGGTGGTCGTGGACAGTTCCTAGACTTTCCGACGTGGCCGGTATCTAAGGAGTTGCCGAATGACCTCTTCACCTTCTGCCGACTGCGTTACAACTCGGAGGACTGGGGCCGGGGTCGCCGTGGAGGTGGTAAGTGGACCACGGACTATCCAGACGCGGACCTGAATTTTAGCTATCGGCTCCAGCAGCTCACATCACTGCAAGTGAGTCCGAAGGGGGCTATCGTGGATATCAATGCTGAACAGATGCGGCATTATCCATTCATCTATATGATCGAGCCGGGTCACATCAGCCTAACGGAAGATGAAGCGCGGACGATACGTGAGTACCTGCTCAATGGCGGCTTCATCATGGTCGATGACTTTTGGGGTGAGGAGGAGTGGGAGACATTTCATGTCGCGCTGAAGCAGATCTTTCCTGAGCGTGATGCGCAGGAGTTGCCGCTGGAGCACGAAATTTTCCACATGGTCTTTCCCCTCAAAGTGAGGCCACAGATACCAAGTGTCGGTCATGCGATGGCGGGGCGCTCCCAGGGCATCACGGCTGAGCGGTTCGATGCTGAGACGCCGCACTATAGAGGCGTCTTCGATGACAAGAAGCGACTGATGATGATCATCTGTCACAACACCGATCTCGGTGACGGCTGGGAAGAGGAGGGGACTGATCCGTGGTACTTCCGTGAATTCTCCGAGAAGTATGCCTATCCGCTCGGGATCAATATTGTTTTCTACGCGCTGACCCATTGAGCCTAAGCCTTGTGGCGTTGATCATGGGAATTGAGCATTGCCCTGTATCCGCTACCTCCGAATCGTCTCAAGTTCCGATACAAAAATGCTTCATCGTATCGAGGAGGTTGGCGTTTTATGAGTCGGAAGGATACAAGGTTAAACTGTGGTCAAAATCGTGTTCAGCCTCTCTTTGATGACCTGCTCTTGATCGTGATCGCCTAGAAAAGCCTGTTGCCAGACTGGCAGCGTCCGCTAGAATTCGTAGCCCAATTCCGGACTAACCAATCGCACCCAGACCACTCGTGACCCCGTCATTCCTCCTAACTCAAGGTATCCAAATTTCCATCGTGCTTGCTATCGTGGGACTGGCTTTTGCGATTTTGCTCATCCGTCAGATTCTCTCAGCGTCACCCGGTAACGACAAAATGGCTCTCATCGGCGGAGCCATTCAACAGGGGGCTAAGGCCTACATGAGTCGGCAGATACGAGCGGTCAGCATGATCGCTGTTTTGGTCTTTGCTGTGGTTTTTTATGCACGCGGTGGTGCGGCCAGTGCTGGATTCGTCGTGGGCGCTGTTTGCTCAATGGTCGCAGGCTACATAGGCATGATGGTGGCTGTCCGTGCCAATGTCCGCACAGCTTGGGCGGCTAGTGTCGGTGCGCATCCTGCTCTGAAGATCGCCTTCAATGGCGGTGCGGTCACTGGTCTGCTGGTTGTCGCACTTGGACTGCTTTCGGTGGGTGTGTTTTATTTGGTGATGGAAAACATGGGTGGTGTGCAAGCAGCGATTGATTCGCTGATCGGCTTGGCTCTGGGTAGCTCCCTGATCTCGGTGTTTGCTCGTCTCGGCGGCGGTATTTATACCAAAGCGGCTGACGTGGGCGCAGACCTCGTCGGTAAGATCGAGCAGAACCTCAATGAAGATGATCCACGTAACCCTGCAACCATCGCAGACAACGTAGGTGACAACGTGGGTGACTGCGCAGGCATGGCTGCGGACGTGTTTGAAACCTACGCAGTGAGCTTGATCGGCGCGATGCTGGTGGGGCACCTGACTGGACCTGAGGGAAATCGCGCGGTGATTGTTTATCCTTTTGTTCTTTGCGGTCTGTCCATCCTTTCCTCACTGCTTGGCATCGGCTGGGTGAATTTTGTGAAGCAAAAAGCCACAGCCTCTCTGGTGAGCGGTGTGGCTGTCTCTGGGATCGTCTCGGCGTTTTTATTTAAATGGGCGACTGGAGCGATCTTCCCAGAAGCTGTCGTCATGGCAGGCAAAACGATCACAGCCGACAGTCTCTTCTATTGCGCTATTATTGGCATCGTGCTGACCTTTGTCGTGGTGTGGATCACGAACTATTTCACCAGCACCGCACACGCCCCTGTGCGTCGCATTGCCAAAGCCTCAGAAACAGGTCATGCCACGAACATCATCGCGGGTATTAGCGTCGGGCATCATGCCACGCTCTTGCCGGTGCTGGCCATCGCTAGTTCGATCTGGGTTTGCTGGGATTTAGGCGGTCTCTACGGCATCGCCGTGGCAGTGGTTTCCATGTTGAGCCTCAGTGGTATCATTATTTCACTAGATGCCTTTGGCCCGATCACCGACAACGCTGGCGGTATCGCTGTCATGTCGGGTCTGCCTTTAGAAGTGCGCAAAATTACTGACGAACTCGATGCCGTGGGCAACACCATGAAGGCCGTGACCAAAGGCTATGCCATCGCTTCTGCCGGACTCGCCGCCATGGTTCTCTTTGGTTCTTATGTGGAGGAGTTAAAAGCTTTCCTGCATGTGAAGGTGATCGCTTTTGATCTGATGGACCCGCGGGTCATCATAGGCATGTTTATTGGTGGCCTGTTGCCTTACCTATTTACCGCCTTTGGTATGGATGCAGTGGGCAGTGCCGCAGGTGCCGTGGTGCGTGAAGTGCGCCGCCAGCTCGCTGCCAAACCTGGAATCCTCACTGGGCAGGACACCCCTGACTATGGTCAATGCGTGGACATCGTGACTAAGGCAGCCTTGCGCCAGATGATCGTCCCAGCTCTGCTCCCGATCATCTTTGTCCTTGGAGTCGCTTTCTTGGGTAAGGAAGCTCTTGGCGGATTGCTCATCGGCACAATCATTACAGGTCTGTTTGTCGGCATAGCCATGACCAGTGCTGGTGGCGCCTGGGACAATGCCAAGAAATACGTCGAAGAAGGTAATCATGGCGGCAAGGGCAGCTTTGCTCATGCGGCTGCGGTGACTGGTGACACAGTTGGTGATCCCTACAAGGACACCTCCGGCCCAGCCGTGAACCCAATGATTAAGGTAGTGAACATTCTCGCGATCCTCGTAATCCCGTTGTTCTTCAAATAAATGCGCCCTCGGGGCTGGGTATGAAAGTCTCCAGCCATTTTTGATGGACCTAGTTGGCGTGCAGGGAAACACAACTCACCTCTTGGAGTCGTTTTCGATCCGCTCCGTGCGCCATTGTTGACGGTGAGCACTCACCCATTCGGTGAGTGCGCGATCAAATCCCACATCTTTACCCTCCTTCTCACTGGCCAGCCACTTGTGCTTCTGTATCTGATTGAGTTCCGCCTTAAATTCAGCGTAAGGAGAGAGGTTGGAAACTGAGGAAGCCATGGACAATTGAGGGGTGAAGTCTTTCAATTGTCCACCGTTCGAACTTCCATGCAACCATGCTTTTAGCTGCCGAAAATCTCTCGCGTTATGCAGAAAGAAAATGACAATTCATCACCTGCCGTTATATCATGCGGCTTCCACCTTCCCGTCTCACGGGCCGAAGTAGCTCAGAGGTAGAGCAGCGCATTCGTAATGCGCGGGTCGCGGGTTCAATTCCCGCCTTCGGCTCCATTTTCTGTGAAGATCCATGACCGAACCTACTGACAAGCCTCGTTTGAGCCGAGTTAGGCGACAAGAGGCGATGCTTAACAGCATTGCGAAGCTAATCGGCTGTACTGCTCTGGTGGTCACCGTGGCGGTCGTTTTTTATGTTATTGTTATCCAGTTGGATAAAGCGGGGCCTCGCATCGACCCTGCCTACGTCGCTGAAGCCGCTCAAAATTACCGTTGGTCGGGTGCCGAACTTTCGCCCAAAGATTCTCGACTTGGTGTTCCTCGCCCCGTTTTAGCCAAAAAAAATGAAGGAAGAGTGCCTTCTTTGACTAACTCAACACTGGGGATACAATCCAAAACACCACCCCCCTCACAAATCGATGTCGAGGCATTACGGCCTGCTATCGAGGAAGTTGTGCGCAAATTCTTTTTAGCGTCGTCGGTTGCGGAAAAAGCGGCTTGTTCAAGAGATCGAGAGCGCGTTCAGCCTCTGATGGAGATCTATTACCAGACGCACCCCTTGAGTGACGCTCTCTGGCAGAAGCTTGGGTGGGTTTTACCAATGGATGAGCCGGGTCACCACCTTGCCTACGCTCAGAGTCTTTTCGCGGATGGTGAGCCTGTGTGTCTGATCATTGAACGCTTGGCTGATAGCGCCCTTAAAGTGGACTGGGAAAGTAGTGTTCGATACAGTGAATTGGACTGGAAAGAGTTTCTTTCGACACGCCCAGATCACCCCACACTTTTTCGAGTCATCGCCTCCAAGCCGATAGGCACTGTGGATGCTGCCACTTCTGTTAGTGTTGGGCAGGAGGTCATCGAACTCAAGCACCCGGCTGAACAGGGCACGGTGTATGCCTACTTTAACCGGGATGATCCCCAGTTTCGACCATTACTAGATCAATTGCAGTCAGGAAACTGGACCAACGTTCCGCTGACGCTCCGTCTCTGTTATCCCGGTCCCACGTCCAACGCCAGGGCCGTGCGTATCGCAGGTGTCGAGGGTAAAGGCTGGCTGATACTTCACCACAAGAGGAGCTAAATTCGTGAGCAACACCAAAAAAACCATCTCAAAGAAGGTCAAGGCCGCCAAGCCTGCCGCCAAAGCCGCCAAGAAACCTCTCGTCGTCAAAAAGCCCGTTGTTACGAAGAAGCCAGCGCCAAAGCCATCCAAACCATCTCCAAAGAAAGCGATTCCAAAATCTGTGCCGAAGACGTCCCCTACTAAATTTAAGCTGCCCGTAAAAAAGACATCTTCTGCCACAAAAAAGCCCGCGCCTGCCCCAGTCAAGAAAGCCGTACCAGCGCCAATTCAGAAGCCTGTGCCTACCAAGACCAAGGCACTGACCAAAGTGTCCGCACCAGCCAAAAAGAAAGTAGCAGCTAAATCCGTGATTCCTCCGGAGCCTAAAATCAGCACAGCTCTCGTGGTGTCATCGACTGGAATGCCCCGGATTGCCAGCCTGCCTTCGGCTCCGCCACCATCTCCGAAAACCACTGTTAAAAAAGCCTTCTCGCTGCCATCAATTTCCTCTGAACCGATTGCTGCTGCCAAAGCGCCAGTGATGTCTTCAGAGAAGCCGGTCGCCTCAAAGTCGGGTGCGCTTTTTTACGACTCGCACATGCACACGCCACTTTGCAAGCACGCCTGGGGTGAGCCAGAAGAGTATGCTGCTCAGGCTGTGAAAGCTGGACTCAAAGGTATCATCTTTACCTGCCACTGCCCGATGCCAGACGGATTCTGGCCAACTGTCCGAATGTCCGAGAGTGAGATGGATGTTTATTTGGATCTCGTTCAGCGAACAGCCAATGCCTTCAAGGGCAAGCTTGATGTCTGTCTCGGTTTGGAGAGTGAATACTTCCCCGGTTACGAAAAGTGGCTCGAGACCATGCATCAACGTGCCAGTTTCGATTATATCCTCGGGGCCGTTCATTGGCAGTCCAAGGAATACCTCAACAAGTTTGAAGTTGGCACTATCGAGAACTTCCGACGTAGCTATTTCGAGAACCTCGCTCTGAGTGCTGAAACGGGTCTCTATGACTGTCTTGCGCATCCTGATTTGGTGAAAAACTATCACCCCGATAGCTGGTGTTTCGCCATCATCAAAAATACTGTCACGACTGTTCTTGATCGCATCGCCAAGACCGGAGTCGCCATGGAGTTAAACACTTCCGGACTCAATAAAAGTTATTCAGAGATGAATCCCGGCAACGAGATGCTGCGCATGATGGCTGAGCGTAAAATCCCCATCGTCATCGGCAGTGATTCCCACCGCGCCCCGCGCGTCGGTGAGCATTTCATCACTGCTTTAAACAACCTCGCAGAAGCAGGCTTCGAACACGTTAGCTATTTCAAGAAACGCCAGCGCATCGACCTGAAGATCAGTGACGTCATCTCCAGCATTAAACGGGCAACTGATGCGAACGCCTAGTTTCACTTCGTGAGGTGATCCACGATGATCTGGGACCATGTCTCCAATTCACCATGCATCGCCTTCAGTTCGTCTAATGTGAAGAACCGTAGATCTTGGATAGCATCTTCATTGGAGCGCACCTCATCGCTGCTTAGTTCAAAGCGGTGAACCACGCCGAGATGCACGCTACCGACTTCAGAAGAGTCGTCGTTGATTAGCCCGATCACTTCTTGCGTGTGGGTACCACCGATCACTAACTCCTCGGCCATCTCACGTTCGATGCTGTTGAAATACATTGTCTCGCCCAAGCCGTCGTGGCTTTGGTCAACTGGGTTGATGTGGCCACCTATTCCCACTGAGCGCTTGGCAACGAGCCGCTTCTCTCCCGACTTACCACCACGCGTGTAGCAGAGGTAGCCGCCTGCGTGATGAAAAATCGAATACGGGATGAGTTGCTTGTGCGTTGGGTCCAGTTCCGCGGCTGGTCGCTCCATGAAGAAATTGGCACCGGGTGCCAGCATCGCATCCAGATAGGGATTCACGTTGGATTGGAAGCCTTGGAAGCTGCCGAGTTGATCTAGTAGGGCGCGAGTGATGACGAGAACGTGTTCCATGAGTGCCCGTTGAGATTGGGCAGAGCCAGCGGTCAGTCAATCCCTCATCCAGCGAAGATCAGTGCGCTTGACTCAACGCACGAACCCCACACGCAGAGACCCACTTGCCTTTTGTCACGATCCGCTCCCAGCAGATGCCATTCGCGGTCGCCACAGCTAGGCAGACATTAGCTTGAGATTTGAGAATTCCTGAAGCCATCAGCATACCGCCCGGCTTCACCGCACGCACGATCTGTGGAAACGCCGCCTCTAGGATATCGCTAAAAATATTCGCGGCCACGATGTCCCATTGCTCCTTGGGTTCCCATTCCAGCACATCGATCTCGGTGAAGCGAATCTTAGGCGTGTCATTACGCACACCATTCTCTTTGGAGACAAGTACTGCCTTGGGATCGAAGTCACAGCCCCAAACCTTTGCCGCACCTAGCTTCATGGCGGCGATGGCGAGAATGCCGCTGCCACAGCCTAGGTCGGCCATCGTCCAGCGTTTACCTTTGTATGGTTCTGCCGCATCGGCCAGCATTCGCAGCATGGTCGCGGTGGTCGCATGGTGTCCCGTTCCAAAGGCCATGTCTGCTGGTATGGCGATGATTTCACGGTCAGGATGTTCACTCTTTGCCAAGCGGATTTGAGCTACGGTCCGAGCGCTGCACACTACTAGTTTTCCCCGCACTTGGATTACAGGTAGCGGCTCACATGAAAGCGCTGCCCAGTTCCGATTCTTCAGCTCACGCACACTGCCGCCCCATTCGCGATGGATGACTGTCACCTCTTTCTTTTTCTCTGCATAGATCTCTACGCGGATCGTTTTGCTCCCTGGCACAGAGGTGATGACCAGGTTCAATGCAGGATTCCCAGCGAAGCGCTCTTCCCATGCATCCGCCCATTTTGATGAAGATAATTTTGACCAAACAAACATGATCTCATGATGCCTTGGCAGCCTGCTTTATGCGAGTGCAAAAAAGTGAGAGGCAGTAGCAGAAGAAAGAAAAAAGAAAAACGCTCGACATTCTTTTGCCTACGAGTCGCTAATCAACACGGTCATTTCAGAGTCACTTGCAGGCCTGGGATGACATCCGATAAGGCTTTAGCACCTGCAGGAGTGGCTTTGGTCATGAAGATCGTTACTTGCTTGAGGCTCTTAATTCCCGCCAAGTTCTCTAGGCCTGCATCCGTGATTTCGGTGCCGTAGAGGTTGAGTGTTTGCAGCTTTTTCAGGCCAACCAATGAAGCGAGCCCTGCATCTGTAATCTTGGTCTGGCGCAGATCCAAAACAGCCAGGTGGCTCAGTTGAGCGACAGTTTTTAAAGCGCCGTCTGTGATCACTGTGCGACCAAGGTCGAGTTGAGCCAACTGATCCTTCAGTGGCAGTAGCGCGGTTACTTTTTCATCAGTACACTTCGACACGCCAGTGAGGAAATCTGCGCGCAGCAGTGCGCTGTCGAGTTTGAGTACAGAAATCTGCGCGCCGACTTCCTTAGCTTGAGCGATGGCTGCTTCGGGAGCAGGTTTCAATTCTTTTGTTAGCTCCTGATAAAACAAGTCATGTTCGCGTACCTTCACCACTTTTTTAGAGGCGGCCGCAGCAGCGACGTCGGCAGGTGCGCCCTCCATGTTGCCGGTCCAGCCCGCGAAGTCGGCACCGCTCTCGATCCATTGCTTGAGCAATTTGATTTCTTCTGCGGTCATCGGATCGCCCTTCGACGGCATGAACATGTCGTCATCTTTGGGCAGGGTGACCACTTCATGCATGTAGCTCTTTGCTAGATTTCCTGGAACTAGCGAAGCACCGTTTTCTGCGCCTTTTAGCATGCCCCAAGCGGAGTCGAGTTGCAGATCTCCTTTGGGCTTTTTGGTTTTGCCATCCACCACTTTTGTCGCACTATGGCAGTCCAAGCATTTCTTTTGAAGCACAGGCAATATCTGCTTTTCAAAGCTCACGGCACCATAGCTGCCGATCGTAGCAAGAATGAGTGAGGTCAGGACAATTGGGAGGAAGCGATTCACGAGGAAGAACATGGCGTGGGGACTGGTTTGGGGCAGAATGCGTAAGCACTAAAAGGTAACTTTCATTAGCATCGCGTTGGAAACGCTTGCCTCTTCGTGTTTTTTCCAGGAAAACACAGATATCGCCATGAGCCTGCTAAACAACTTCGCCACCGATGACATTCTCCGCCGTTCCACCTTGGCCATTGTCATGGGTGGTGGTGCTGGCACACGACTTTTTCCGCTGACCAAAGATCGGGCAAAACCTGCTGTGCCCTTGGCTGGCAAGTATCGCCTTGTAGATATTCCTATCAGCAACTGCATCAACTCTGGTGTTCGTCAGGTCTTCGTGCTCACGCAGTACAACAGCGCCTCGCTCAATCGTCACATCGCCCGCACTTTTAAGTTCGATCAGTTTACTCGCGGCTTTGTTGAGGTGCTTGCCGCACAGCAGACGCCTGATGGTGAGCTTTGGTATCAGGGCACGGCGGATGCCGTTCGCCAGAATCTTCGCTATTTTACCGAGAACAACTACGACTACTATCTCATCCTCAGCGGTGACCAGCTTTATCGCATGGACTTCCGCCAAGTGATGGCCCAGCACATCAACAGCGGAGCCGAGCTCACCATCGCCACGCTGCCGGTGAATGCAGCAGATGCCACATCCTTTGGCATCATGAAAACCGACACCTCAGGTCGCATTCATGAGTTTGTCGAAAAGCCAAAAGATCCTGCAGTGCTAGAAAACCTGCGTATGCCTGTCGAAACCCTCAAGTCCCTCGGACTTTCCGCCGATGTCCCTCGCTATCAGGCAAGCATGGGTATTTACGTTTTCAATAGGCGGGCACTCATCGACAGCCTCGACAATGACTGCATGGACTTTGGCAAGCACATCATTCCAGGTGCGCTGAAAAAGTACAAGGTTCATGCTTTTAACTTTCAGGGCTACTGGGAGGACATCGGCACCATCCGTTCCTTCTTTCAGGCCAATCTCGATCTCTGCAAGGTCATCCCCCAGTATGACTTCTTTGACTCTGCCGCTCCTATTTTCACTCATGCGCGTTTCCTGCCTGCCACCAAGATCAATGGTGCAGAAATCCGCGAAGCACTCATCTCCGAAGGCTGCATCATCACCAATGCTCATGTGGAAACCGCCGTCATAGGCGTGCGCTCCATCATTGAGACAGGCACCACTCTGCGTGAGGTCATCATCATGGGTGCCGACTATTATGCTGGCACTGCCGGCACCGATCCAAATAAACCCGCTCCAGGTATCGGCCGTAATTGCCGCATCGAGCGCGCCATCATCGATAAAAACGTCCATATTGGCGATAACGTCGTCATCACCCCCGATGGTAAGCCAGACAACATGGACAGCGAACTCTTCCATATACGCGACGGCATCGTCGTCATCCCCAAGGACACCGCCATCCCTTCTGGCACGTGGATATGATCGGTAACATCGAATTGAGAAAGCTGATTCTATGGAAAGGCCTACTTGCGCCGTACCGTTTGTCGTCTTAACCATTCGAACATCATGAATATCCCCCACATTCTCGCAGGCTTTGGGCCGCTTGGCACTCCTGAGCTGCTCATTATCGCCGTTTTAGTTCTCGTTTTATTTGGAGCTAAAAAACTCCCTACATTCGCCCGTAGCCTTGGCAAAAGCATGGGTGAGTTTAAAAAAGCCCGTGAAGAGTTCGAACATGAACTCACCAAAGCTCAGGACGAAGTCGAGCGCCCCACCATCCCGCAGACTGCTGATAAGCGCCAGCCCGTGGGTTCTTCACAGGACGTTTGATTTTCACTCTTTTACCTGGATGAATATCATGGGTATCACACGGCGGGCCTTTGGGCCCGCCGTTTTTATTGCCGCTCTTTTGAACGCATTTCCCGTGATCGGGCAGGAGTCCCTCGATTACACCTTCTGCGCCTACAACCTGAAAAACTGGCTCTCCATGGAGCGCTTCGACAGTGGCACGCCTAATGAGGCCACACCCAAGCCGCTGGATGAAAGAAAGCGCGTCGTCGAGATTCTCGCCGAAATCCATCCTGATGTTCTCGGCGTTTGCGAAGTAGGATCAGATGCCGATGTGGCTGATCTGCAAAAGCGCCTCAAAGCTGCCGGCGTCGATCTCCCAAATATCGCACGGGCCCACGGCGGTGACCCCACGCGCACCTTGGCTTTGCTCTCCCGCCTTCCTATTATCGCAAGCAGTCCGCAGCAAGACCTCAAGTATCAGATCGGCGACCAGACCTTTCCCATGCAGCGCGGAATTCTTGATGCCACCGTGCAATTGAGGCCCGATCTACAGGTGCGCTTTCTCGGCGTTCATTTGAAATCAAAACGTACCATTCCTGGGGCTGACGAATCCATCATGCGCCGCAACGAAGCCCACCTACTGCGTTCTCATATCGACTCCATTTTTGCTAAAGATGATAAGGTCAAACTTCTCTGTTATGATGACTTTAACGAGCACAGGAATGAACCTGCCATCGCGGAAATCATCGGCAGTCGTGCGGCAGAAAGTTATATGACTGAACTTCCAATTCATGATTCTGATGGACTCGTATGGACGCACTTCTGGGACACTGCAGATGTGTACTCACGACTCGACTTTCTCTTTAGCAGCCGCGCACTGCGTCCTCTGATCGACTTGCGCAAAGCCCGCATCTACTCAGCTCGTGATTTTGATAAAGCTAGCGACCATCGCCCACTTGTAGTGAAGCTTGCTTCAAGGTTTGCAGGCCAATAAGACATCTTCCATTTTGAAATCGGTGGATGTTTGAGGATGATTAAAGCTCTTGTGCTCGACGCATCTTTGGTTGCCTTCTTGTAACGGTGCATCCATCTGAACGCGCCTGCCATGAGTGCTTCTGCCGCCACCCTCCAAGAACAACCGCATCCTCTAACAGATCTGCTTCTGACAGTGATTCTACCTTCGTTCGTTTTGGAGTCACTGAGTAGGCCTG
>CAMAQH010000052.1 GCA_945860295.1 Prosthecobacter debontii | reverse complement strand
CCGCTTTTGTTTTTACGCGAGCACCTGCTTCACCACTTTACCGTGGATATCGGTGAGTCGGTAATCGCGTCCCTGGAAGCGATAAGTCAGGCGCTCGTGCTCGACGCCGAGCAGGTGCATGATGGTGGCGTTCAGGTCGTGAACGTGGACTGGATCTTTGACGATGTTGTAGCTGTAGTCGTCAGTTTCACCGAGCGTCATGCCTTTCTTCACGCCGGCTCCAGCCATGAAAATGGAGAAACAACGCGGGTGATGGTCGCGACCATAATTTGACTCTGTCAGAGCACCCTGAGAATAGATGGTGCGACCAAACTCGCCGCCCCAGACGATCAGTGTGTCTTCGAGTAGACCGCGCTGTTTGAGGTCCTTGATCAACGCAGCCGTGGCTTGGTCGGTGTCGTTGATCTGACCCTGGATCGCCTTTGGCAGACCGCCGTGATGATCCCAGCCCATATGGAAGAGCTGGATGCAGCGCACATCACGCTCGGCGAGTCGGCGCGCGAGCAGGCAGTTCGCCGCATAGGTGCCGGGCTTTTTCACATCTGGCCCATACATGTCGAGCACATGCTGCGGCTCTTTTGAAATGTCCACAAGGTCTGGCACACTTGTCTGCATGCGGAAAGCCATCTCGTATTGGGCGATGCGCGTGACTGTTTCGGGATCACCAAAGGCGGCGTGATCACGCTGATTCAGCGTAGCGAGTTCATCGAGCATACCTCTACGCATCTCGCGGCTAACACCGCTCGGGTTTGAGAGATAGAGCACGGGATCACCCTTGTTGCGGAATTTCACACCCTGATGCTGCGTCGGTAGAAAGCCACTGCTCCACAGGCGATCATAGAGCGGCTGATCATCCGGGCGACCTGTGCCAAACGAGGTCATCACGACATAAGCTGGCATGTCTGCATTCGCGCTGCCGAGTCCATAGCTGAGCCATGAGCCGATGCTGGGGCGGCCCGCGAGTTGGCTGCCCGTTTGGCAAAAGGTGATGGCAGGGTCATGATTGATCGCCTCGGTGTACATGGACTTCACCACGCATAATTCATCGGCCACTGACGGCAGATGTTTCCACAGATCGCTGAGCCAAATGCCGCCCTTACCATGCTGTGCAAACTTGAACATCGACGGCGCGACCGGAAACGATTTCTGGCCTGACGTCATCGTTGTCAGTCGCTGTCCCTTGCGAATCGACTCCGGTAGATCTTTGCCACGCTGTGCCGCCATATGTGGTTTCGGATCAAACAGATCCATCTGCGATGGCGCACCTGATTGGAAGAGGTAGATCACGCGCTTTGCCTTTGGCGCATGATGCAGGTTTGCTGACATCGACTCGCCCATCAGTGAACCCAGTGCCGTCGAGCTTAGCGCCGCCGCACTGTTGCGGAGGAAGAGTCGTCGGTTCAAAGAATCCTGTAGAGCGAGAGGTGAGATCATGGGCTTGATGCAATCCGTGGCGACATGGTTGCATCTTGCAAGAGGTGCCAAGAATTTTCTGCGCTCTTTGCGTTCTTTGCGGTAAATAAAGCTGCCATGTCTGAACCCGCCGCTAACACTCAACTCCACGGACTCGTGGAGCGTGTGGTGTATCACACGGAGGACACGGGCTACTGCATTCTCAAAGTATTGCCGGAGGGCAAACGTGAGCCGGTGAGTCTGATCGGTAAGGCTCCGCGTGTGGTGGCTGGAGAACAATTCGAGGCGTTGGGGAAATGGGAATCGACGCGGGACTATGGGCAGCAATTTAAAGCGGAGTCGCTGAAACTGACGCGCCCGGATTCGGCGGCGGGGATCGAGCGCTATCTCGGTAGCGGTTTGATCGATGGCATAGGACCGGCGTATGCGAAGCGGTTGCTGGTGAAGTTTGGCAAGCGCATCTTTGATATCATCGAGAACGAGTCGGTGAAACTGGAAGGGGTGGAGGGCATCGGACGCAAGCGACGGCTGGAGATCAAGGAGTCGTGGATGAAGCAGAAGAGCGTTCACAACATCATGCTGTTTCTGCATCAGCATGGGATCAGTTCATCCCGAGCACAGCGCATCTACAAGACTTACGGGGATGATGCGCTGTCGGTGTTGAACTCGAATCCCTACAAGCTCGCGCAAGACATGCACGGCGTTGGATTCAAGACGGCGGATGACATCGCTTATCAGCTAGGGATGGCGGCGGACGCGCCTGAGCGGTTGAGAGCCGGGCTACTGCATGTGCTGGAGACGGCGGCGAGTCGTGGTAACTGCTGCCTGCCGGAGACGCTGGTGGTGCCACAGGCGGTGGAGCTTTTGCGAAGTTCTGAGGCGCTGATCCGTCCAGAGATGGAGCATTTGATCATGGCGGGTCAGATAGAGCGGCACAGCTTGGGTGCGGAGTCGGTGCTCTATCTGCCGCATCTGCGCGCGGCTGAGGTGAGCATTGCTAAGTCACTGCATGTGTTGGTTTCAACGGCTGCGACATATCCGGAGATCGATACCCAGGAAGCTACCGCTTGGGCGGCGACTAAGACGGGGAAGGCGCTGGCCGAAAGTCAGCAGCGGGCGGTGGTCGCAGCTTTGGAAAACCGCTGTCTGATAATCACAGGTGGGCCGGGTGTGGGCAAGACGACGATTGTGAACACGATCCTGACAATCCTGCGGTCAAAGGAGATGAAGGTGACACTGGCGGCACCGACGGGGCGTGCGGCGAAACGTTTGAATGAAAGCACGGGCCTGGAGGCCAAGACCCTGCACCGACTGTTGGAGTATCAGGGCAGTGGCCAGTGGGGAAGGAATCGCGGGCGACCGCTGACGGGCGATGTGTTTGTCGTGGATGAATGCTCCATGATTGACACGCAGCTGATGGCGCAGTTTCTCTCCGCGCTACCAACCGACGCGCACCTGCTGCTGGTGGGTGATTCGGATCAGCTCCCATCTGTGGGACCGGGCATGGTGCTCTATGATTTGATTCGCAATGGTAAGGTGCCGTGTGTGAAGCTGACGGAGATTTTCAGACAAGCGGCGACAAGCCGAATCATCACCAGCGCGCATGAGATCAATCGCGGTCAGGTGCCGGATTTGAAGCCTGTGTGTGACAGTGATTTCTTCTTCCTGGAGGCGACGACGCCGGAGGCGATCAGCCGGACCATCGTGGATCTCGTGCAGCGTCGCTTGCCATCGCGTTATGGTTTTGATCCGGTGAAGGACATCCAGGTGCTGACTCCGATGAATCGCCACATACTCGGCACGCATGCTTTGAATGAGGCGCTGCAAGCGGCCCTGAATCCGCCGAGTGAAATGAAGTATGAGATCGAGCGCTTCGGAGCCAACTTTCGCGTCGGTGACAAAGTCATCCAAAAGCACAACAACTACGATAAGGATGTCTTCAATGGTGACATCGGCCACATCGTCAGCATCGACACTGATCCGCTCAAAGTCTGCGTGAGGTTTGATGGTGAACGACTAGTGGAATATGAGCCTGGTGAGCTGGATGAGTTGCAGCTCGCGTATGCGCTGACCATTCATAAGAGTCAGGGCAGTGAGTTCTCCTGTGTGATTATTCCCGTTAGCACGCAGCATTATGTTTTGTTGGAGCGCAGCCTGATTTACACGGCGGTGACACGAGCGAAGAAACTGGTGATTCTGGTTGGTGATCCGAAGGCGTTGAGTATGGCTGTGGGTAAGCAGGAGAGCCGCAAGCGCTGGACGGGTTTGAGTTCGTTGTTCACGCTTTAGCGTGAGCAACGAACTCAGGCGCAAGACACTTGTCTGTCATACGTTCAACCACGTCATGCGTCTTCTACTCTGCTTCTTCCTCACTCTCCTCAGCCCCGTGTTCGCATCGGAGAAACCCAACATCATCCTGATCAATATTGATGATCTCGGCTATGCGGACATTGGTCCCTTTGGGGGGAAGGTTCCGACGCCGCATCTTGATCGAATGGCGAAGGAGGGCATGAAGCTGACGAGTCACTATGCAGCGCCTGTTTGCTCGCCCTCACGCGCGGCGATGATGACGGGCTGCTACCCCAAGCGTGTGCTGCCGATTCCGGGGGTGCTATTTCCTGCCGCAGCGGTGGGTCTGAATCCTGACGAAGTCACGGTGGCTGAGGTGATGAAGGCAAGTGGCTATGCGACGACTTGTATTGGCAAATGGCATCTGGGGGATCAGCCGGAGTTTCTGCCGACGGCACAGGGCTTCGATAGCTACTACGGCATCCCGTATTCCAATGACATGGGCTTGGCGGCTGAGGGATCGAAGAGCAATCCAGGTGATCCGATCCGGCAAACCAAAGGTAAGGCTAAGGCGGGTAAGAATGAAGAAGCGAAAGCTGAAACAGGTCTCGGCGGTGCGGCTCAGCCACCTTTGCCTCTCATTGATGGTGGCAACGTCGTGGAGCGTGTGAAGGCGGCACAGCAGCACACTTTTACTCGGCGCTACACAGAGCGCACGGTGACCTACATCCGTGAACATCGTGAGGGGCCATTCTTTATTTATCTGCCGCACAATGCTGTGCATTTCCCACACTACCCACATCAGGATTTTATGGGCAAGTCGGGCATCAGTTTGCAGAAAGACTGGGCATTGGAAGTGGACTGGAGTGTGGGACAGATCCTCGACACGTTGCGTGAGTTGAAACTCGACTCGAACACGATGGTCGTCTTCACTAGCGACAATGGCGGCCCCACAAACCAGGGCGCGGACAATACGCCGCTGCGTGGTGCCAAAGGCAGTACACTGGAAGGTGGGATGCGTGTCTGCACCATCGCTTGGTGGCCTGGGAAAATCGCTGCAGGTGGCAGCACGGCGGCGATCACGAGTCACATGGACTGGCTGCCGACGTTTGCCGCCTTCGGTAAGGGGAAAGTGCCGGATGATCGCAAGATCGACGGCATGGATCTCTCGCCGCTATTTCTCGGTAAGGCGGATGGATTCAAGCCTCGTGAGTTTTTTTACTACTACAGTGGTTTTAATCTCCAAGCGGTGCGCTCAGGGCCGTGGAAACTGCATTTGGGCAAGGGTGATCTTTACAACCTGGAGTCTGACATGGGTGAGGCTAGCGATGTCGCGAAGCAGCAGCCTGATCAGGTTGCGAAGCTGCGTGCTCAGGCCGAAATGATGAAGGCTGATTTGGGCGACAAGACGAAGGATTTTCCAGGTGTGCGCCCGCTAGGTCGTGTGGTAAATCCACAACCGCTCATCGGCCATGATGGCAAGGTGCGCGCTGGATTTGATGGTGTGGTGAAGATTCTGCCGTGATGGCTGGCCATGAGACGTTGAGCAACGGAATCGTTAGATTCAAGGGTTCGACCTTTGAGTTGATTCAGGGCATGGAAAAGATATTTGAGGTATTATGGAATCACTCTTTTATCTTGTTAGGTCGTTGCCACGCTCGCTTCAGATTGCGAGTCGATTTGAAAAGAGGTTTCGTCTTCCAAAGTCGGCGATCACTGACTGGTGGGCCGACGGTTTGATGCTGATGAAACTGGCTCGATTGTGGCTGGCTCTACGGCGAAAGTCTGTCTGCGCCTATCTGATTGCATGTTCGGTTGCCGTGATAGCGCTGATGCCGTTTGATTTGTCTTTGCTCCATCTGATCCGACAGGAGAATGTGGTAACCGGATGGAGTCATGTGAACCAAGTGGCGCAGGCGCTGAGTTACTGGGGTGATTTTATGGGTTTCAATATGCTGGTCTTTGTCGGTCTGGGGATGACTGCTCGGATCAGGCGGTCATTATTATTTCGTAGATTGGTGATTGCTGCGGTGATCGGCACGGTCACTTGCGGTGCGGTCGCAAATGTGACGCGACTGCTGTCCGGCCGTTCTCGGCCGAGTAGCAAAGCAACGCCTGGTTTTTACGGGTTGTCCTTCAGTTCAAGCCTGCAGTCGTTTCCAAGCGCACACACGGCGACTGCGTTTGGAGTCAGTGTGCCGCTGGCTGTAGCGCTACCGCCAGTGGGCGTGCCGATGTTGCTCATTTCCGCCGGTGTATCGTGGTCGCGGATGCAAAACAACCGGCACCATCCGAGCGATGTGCTGGCTTCGGTGCTTCTGTCGCTTTTTGTGGGCGTGCCGCTGGGCGTAGTTGTGCGGCGGATGCGTCGGTCGGAACTTCAGCGGCGACGCAAGAGCAGGACGGATTCTGTCCAGCTTGATCTGGCGCCATTGAAGCCTTCGACTAAATGATATTCGAGATCAGGGTGCTGATTACGCAGTGCATCGACTTCGGCGCTGCGGTCTTTGGCTGAAAGGCCAAGAGCATTTTGTCCGCCGGCTAGAGATTTGATCCAGTGATCTAGCGTCCACTCACGCCGCAATAACACCACGGCGCATGGGTTTGAAAGCGCTAGTTGCTCGTGCACGATGTTCATATTGACACCTGTTTCCCAGCGCCTTTGGGTATAGAAGACTAGGCTTGGCTCATCATAGCCGCTGCTGAGAAAGCGTGCGTCGGCAGGCAATGACTGCAGATGCTCCGAAAGCTGCAACGTGACTGATGTCCGTCGCAGGTTTTGGCTAAATGGAACGAGGCATGACACGGTAGCAGCGATGGCGAGAAGAGGCAGGAGCCAGCGCCATAGGCCGCGGCCTCTCCAGGCGAAGGTGGAGGCGAGACCGCCGAGAATGAATAGCGCTGCAAGTAGGCTGGCTGTGCTGCGTGCAAGTGCTTGCAGTTCAGGCGAGGGAATAGGCAGTAACCATACGGCTATACACACCACCAAGATTAGTGCGCTGATAATCGACGTCCCCCACACGGCCAATTTTGGAACAGTCGGCTGCTTTCGCCAAGCCACGGCGAGCAGCACGATGAAAGCTGGATAGCCTGGCATCACATAATGAGGCAACTGAGTGGCGTAAAAGAAGAAGACCACCTGGGCGGCCAGGAACCATGCCGCTAGGAAAGCGCTCGTCGCCGACTTATTCGCACGTAGCATTCGATACACGGGCCCAATAAAAAAAAGCCAGGGGAAGAGGCTGAACCAAGTGCTGAGCAGGTAGTATCCGGGGATGAATTTGCGTCCGTTGAGAACTTCCATGCCACGCTGCACTACATGGCGACCCATGCCTATGTCCCAAAACAGACCGCGTGTCTCGATCAGTGCTGGAATGCCCCAGACAGCCACGGGTGCCAACATCACCACAATACCTGGCATGAAGTGAAGGTGCTGCCATGACGTTGGTTTTCGCCAGAGCGCAAAGCGCCAGACTAGAAGGGTAACTGCAGGTATAAGCCAAGCAATGGGGCCTTTGGCCAGAAAGCCGAAGCCTAGAGCCAGCCATAGCGTCCACCACCAGAGTGCCTGCGGTTTAGCATTTTGCATGACGACCAGTTCTAACAGTGCACGGCAGGCCAGTGACACACAGAGAATCATGGGCATATCTGCCACACAAAGCCTGCCATGAATGAGCACCTGCGTTGTTGTCAGCCATAGCAGTCCGGCGATCACCCCTGTCCGGGACGAGCCTGTCACACGTTTGGCGAGGCCGCTGATGAGCAGTGCAGTGAGAAAAACTGCCACCACTCCGTGCAGGCGGGCGGCGAGTTCGCTGACGCCAAGTAGATGGTAGTGTAGCCGCATCCACCAATAGGTCAGCGGCGGTTTGTCAAAGCGGTACTGGCCGTTGAAGTAAGGTACGGTCCAGGTGCCACGCTGCATCATCTCCACCGTGGCATTGGCAAAGCGCGGCTCATCGCGGTCCATCAGCGGGATGGTTTGCGTGCCTGGCAAATAGAGCAGTGCGGTGAGCAAGATCAGTAGCCACCATCCGTTTTGATGGCAGTTTTTCTCAGTCAATAGTGTCGGTTCAGAGGGCACTGCTTCCTTTGTCTCCGCCTCGAACTCATTTCAGATTAAAGTAGATGACAATCTTGTCACATAGGGTTCGGATCTCTCTTTTCAAATAAGAACTCTGCTTAAGGTGCCAGGATGATGTCGAGATCGACGCCATTACTGGTTACGCCTGGTTGCTCTAGCACATTGGTGACGATGCAATCATAGACGCCATCGTCAGTTTCAACGGGGGCACTCAGGGTGTAGGTCGGGCCTTCGGCACCTGGGATTGGGTTGCCACCCTTACGCCAGATGTAGGTGTAGGTGCCGGAACCGTCGGGTGCAGCAGTGAAGACGACTGGGTCGGTGAGCGTCACGACGGTGGCTGTTGAGGGTGTGCGACTAACCGATACAGTGGTGATGGGCTGCGCGACGATGACGCTGACGGCACTGCTGGCGATGCCGTCGGGAGCGGCAGGATTTGAAACTAGTACGTCGTAGGAGTCAGTGATGGAAAAGGCACCGGAGTTAAATGTATAACTAGTGCTGCTGGCACCCGAGATCGCTGTGCCGTTTTTGCGCCATTGATAGGAGAGGCTGTCTCCGTCGGCGCTCAGGTTAAGTGTGACATCAGTATTTGTCGTCACTCCCTGAGTGCTATAGGATTTGGTGACCACAATGTTGCTGACGCCGGCGATGACGGTCAAAAGATTGCCATTCGTGCTATTGACCCCATTTGGTGAAGCGGCGTTTGAGACTCGGCAATTGTAGGCACCAGTGTCGATCGTTGATGTGGAGTTGATGGTGTAGGTGGAAGAGTCTGCTCCGATAAGATCGGTGGTTCCTTTGACCCACTGATATGAGAACGGTGAGAGGCCGCTTGCCGTGACTGAGAACGTGACGGTGGAAGAGGTCGCGACAGCAGAAGTGGAAGGCGAGCGAGTAATTTGCACGTTGGTGACGGGATCACCCACGGTAAGGGTGACGGCAGTGCTGATGATTGGCGATGAATTGAGATCATTGGAGACAGCCACCTTGTAGGAAGCTGTGTCCGTAACGCTGGCGGCGGGGATGGTGTAAGTTGGGGAATTGGTGCTTGGAATGGCAACATCGTTTTTCCTCCACTCATAGGTCAGTGGTGTGGAAGCTGTGGCTAGGGTCGCGGTGAATGTGACACTGGTGCCGATGGCAACGGTGGTCGTTGATGGAGAGCGGGCGGCGGTGACTGTGGTGACCGCTTTGCGCAGGACGACTTTGGCTGCGTTGCTGAAGGCTGCGAGCGATGCATTGGAGGCGACGCAAACATAGTCGCCTTCGATGGCCGAACTCATGGCCGTGATGGTCAAGTTTTGACTGTCAGATCCAGTGAATCTTGGATCGCCTGTCGCTGGGATGGTAGCACCATTGAGCTGCCACTGATAGGTTAAGGTTCCAGGTCCAGTGGCAGCGGACGTGAGAGTGGTGCTGGCATTGACATTCAATTCAAGACCCAGAGGGTGGGAGGTGAAGGCAATCGCGGGAGGAGTCAGGGCGACTTTACCAGAGCGGACGGGGGATTTGGTGATGCTTGGTAGGAGATCAGGAAGTTGGAAAAAGCCTGCGCCGCGCGGGTAAGCGTAAGGTTGTAATGAAGAAATCAGCAGACCCTGGAAAGTCGCACGTCGTCCAGCCGCTAGTTCAAAACTGCCGGTGAAAGAACCGGTGGCGGGCACGATGACCAAAGTGACCTTAGAATTATTGGGTGCAGGAAATACGGCTTTGTTCGTGCCTGGCAGAGTAACGGTGATGTCGGGATTGGCCGTGCCCAGCCCACCTTCGCTGAAGTCGATGGTTAAGTTGCTTGGCAGATTGGGCAGGCCGAGGACGACCTGATTTGTGCCTGGAGCAAAGTAAGCTGTGCCCAGAGCATTTAGCGTGGTCGCAGGAAAGCCGGGTTGATAGCTGCGCTCAGCGGCGGGTTGGCTGCCTTTGATCCAGCGCGCGCTGCCTAGCACCTTCACTGGCTGGCCGATGCCTGAGACGACGTCCGTCGTCATTAAGCTGCTAAACGAGGCTGTATTTAAGTTCAGCATCTGGAAAAACAGCATCTGGCGACTGCTGCTGATTTGAGTGCTTGCGGTTACTGGGGTGTTATCTGCTAAACGACCCGCGATGGTCGCGCGTCCGGCGCTGGAAACAGTGAGCGCCATGTAGCCTGTGCCTTGTGGGATGTTGGCTTGGCCTACATGAGCGGCATCCAAATCCAGCGCTACATTGCAGCGATAACTTAAATTGATGGCACCTGTGTTGAAAATAATGCCTTGGCCTGATGGTCCTGGCCTGCGCGTGGCGTCCCAGATGAGGCGATAGCCTGATACGGTAGCACTGTTGGTCCCATCAATAATTAGACCGCTGAAGTCGCCCGTGGATGCATCCACCGTGAAACCCAGGAGGAGAGGAGTGCGGCCACCGGTGCGCGGAAAGCTGAGTACGCTGTTGTAAACGACACTGTTATTAACGACTCCGAAAACGACGCTACCAGCAGCCTTGAGGGTGTCAGGCCCCATCTGTAAGGTGGCGCTGTATGCTGATGAATCGGTGATGATGAGTTCGATTCGACCTCCTCTATCCTGATTTAGAATTGGGGAGGGTGTGACATTGCCGACGAAGCTGCCCGCGCCGAAGCCGAGCATGGGTCCAATGGTGATGCTGCCAGTCACTGCATTACTGGTGCCTGACGGGTTCGTTGCTTTCACACTGAGAGTGTAATTGCCAACCTTTGTGGGGCGCCCAGAGATTCGGCCAGAGGCACTATTGAGCGTCAGGCCGGGGGGGATTCCAGTAGCAGTGAAACTGGCAGGTTGGTTGGCGGCGGTCGTGTTGTAGGGGATGTCGTACTGATAATCGCTGCTGACAAAACCTGAAGGTGGTGCATTGACGCCAGTCATGGCGATGAGCGCTGGGCGGTTGGCGATGGCGAGTTGAATGATGCCACTCTCTACAGGTGCCAGACCGGGGGCAGTGATGGTGCAGGTGAAGGCAGCGCTGTCATAGTTAATGTTGGTATCGGTGATGACCAATACGGCATCTTGGTTACCCGAGTAACGAGCTGTGCCGTTGAGGATGTTCGTGTTATTTTTGCGCCACTGATAGGTCAGCTCAGGCCCAGCAGCAGGAGCGGCTAGTTTGACGGTGACGCCGGGCTTCTCGACTTGGAGGCGTGTGCGCTTCTCGATGACAAAAATCTTGGCCTCTGGCGTGACAGCGCTGCTGGCAGTGTTTTTCGCGGTGGATTTATAAATGCCAGCATGGGTAAGCGCAGCGGACGGGATTGTTAGTGTGGATTTTGTGCGCCCTGTGGCGACATCGAAAGAGGAGGTTTGCCCTGTCACGGCGGTTGTGCCGCGCTGCCAAGTAAAGGCGGGCTGCGGCGAGCCGCTGGCGATGGCTTCGAGGACAATTGCGGTGCCTGCATCGACATAGCGGGACTGGGGAGATGAAGTGATAGCTGGGGCAGTGCGCAGGCTGAGACGAGCGGGCGCGCTGGTGATCGTCTTGGCGGCATTGGTGATGGTGACATCGTAGAGACCTGCATTACCTGCTTGGGAATTGTCGATGACGAGGGTGGGCTGGGTTTTGCCGTCGATATTAGCGCCATTGCGCCGCCATTGGTGCATCAGATTCGAGCCGGTAGCGGTCACGCTGAAGGTGGCTTTTGCGCCGACGGTAAGGTCTAGGGAAGTCGGCTGCTTGGTGATTACCGGGGCAATGAGTGTTGGATCGACGTTGATCGCGAAGCTTTGGGAGACGGTGTTTCCATCAAGATCACGGGCGGTGACATTGACTGTTCGCGTGCCTGTGGCCAACCCTTTGACGACAAGCTCAGTGCCTTCGACTGTGACGGAGGCGGTGGTCGCCGATGTGTCATCCACGGTATAAGAGAAGGTGGAAATCGGGAAGGCATCGGTGATGCGGACGGTCTGACTGAATGAGAGGTTGTTCGGGACTGAGGCGGCATCGACAGGTAGATCGGTCAGCGCGCCCCCATAATTCCCGATGGGTAGGGCGGTGATGGTATTGACGACGCTTCGGCTGTCTGAACTAGCGCTGCTTACTCGACCAAAGGCGGTGAATCCGCCGTTCTGATTGTCGAGATTGGAGACATTGTTACCGAGGCTGATGTAGAAGTCAGTGGTCGCACTGTCTGGATCACCAAAGTAACCTTGAGCATCCGTCACGCTGCGGGCTTGTGGGTTGCCGCTGCTGTTGAGAACAAAAGAGCCATCAGTGTTGCGCTGCATGCTGTTGCGCTGTCCCAGTTTGGCTGCTGCGATGGTCCATTGAACGTTGGCGATACCGGGTTCATTGAGCGCGGGTGCTCTGCCGGTCACGTCTTCAAGTCCGCCCGCGGAATTGAGACGAGTGGAGCCAGCCTGTAAGACAAAGCCCGGGATATTGCGGTGAAAGAGCACGTTGCGGTAATCTCCCCCATTGATGTAGGCCATGAAGTTGGTCACGGCGGCGGGTGCAAGGGTCGGGAAGAGCAGGAGATCGATGTTTCCTTTCGTGGTCACGAGTCGCACGGCAGCTTCAGTGTCGGCGTCGGTGAAATGAGAGGTTAATGGGATTCGAGTTGGCTGATTTAAGCCAACCAAAAGGTTAGGGATAGCTCCGGCCACGACGGGCAGCGCGGTGATCGGCACGACTCGCAGGATGAGGTTGGCCACAGCGGTGGTGCCGCTGGCATAGACGGCGGTCATCGGGCAAGTGAAGAGGCCTGCAGCGGTCGCTGTGCCAGTGATTTGGCTATTGCTGCTGCTGAAATTCAGGCCTGGAGGCAATCCCGCGACATTGACTGAAGTCGGTGCGGCAGGTGTGGAGGAGGTGGTGACAGATTGGGAGAAAGCAGCTCCTTGAGAGATGGGTTGGTAGAGACGGGTGGTGAAGCCTTCGCGAGGCGTGGCAATGACAAGATTACTGTCGGCGGAAAATGAGTTTTCCAGGTTGCCTACGGAGCGGGCTACGAACTCATAAGGAGTGCCGATAGCCAGTGGGGTGAAGCTTGGAGAGCCGGTGCGTTCGTTGCCCGTGGTGAAAGAGTTGACGCTAATTTTTTTAACGTTGTCACGAACTGCGCAGCAGAAATTATAGGTACCTGAACTGCCGACCGGGCGGCAATAGATGTTGAAACCAAGCTCGCTGCTGGTGTTGTCCTGCCAAGTTAGATCAATGGTGTTGGTTAGCCCGGAAGTGGTGGCTGTAAGATTGCTCGGGGGTGTAAAGGTGGTGGCGCTCGCCTGGACGGTATTGTCAGCAAAGTCTGAATACAGGGTGGTGTCTGTGGTGGCTCCGGCTGGACGGTAGGTATAGAGCGCGCGGACTCGGAATTCGACTGTACTGGTCTGGTTCATGGCCACGGTTACCTCGCTGAAGTTAGCTCCCGCCGTGCCGACCACCTCAAATGCAGGTGGTGCATCTGCGGTGATGGGCCGACTTTGGATCTCGTAGCCTGTTTCATTTTGAGAGCGGTCTGCCCAGCGCAGTCGCACGGAGTTTTCTCCGGTTAGACTTGCGGAGAGATTGGTCGGCTTGAGAAGGGCTGGAATGGTCAGGTCGCCGCTAACGGCCATATTAGTGGCCTTCGCTGCATCGGTTTCGCTGAGTTTGTTCGTTCGGGTTGCACGAACACCTAAGCGGTAAGTTTTGCCTGGCACCAGTTGCAGTTGCCGAGCCGGGTTCGATTCAACAAGTGTAGTCTGACTTGAGACAGTGGCCGTGGTGATGTTGAAAGGCACATAAGTGATGGCGTTGTAGGTCACAGGGGCTGTGCCAGGTAGAACCTCGCCGATGAACAGTAGCTGAAACAATTCGCTGTTGTTGGTATCTGCCCAGGTAAGCTGAACCCGGCCATCATTGATGACTGGCGGTGTGCCAGGCTCGAGGACGGTCATTTGTGCGGTGACTGCTCCTGGCGTGCCCCAGGTGATTGCATCTGAAGAATTGGGCACTCGTGTATTGATGGCCAATGTGCTGGACTCGGTATTGGCTCCGGTGAATTTCCAGGCCACGATTTGGAACTGAGCGTCGGCTTCTACCTTATTGCCTTTTTGGTCAACCGGAACTCCGCTGGAGATCAAAGCGGCAGTGCTGCCAGCCTGTAGACGGGCCATGGTGTAAAAGGGGCCGCCCGTGCCGAAGCGCATGCGGATTTCATAGCCCTCTTCGTCTAGTGCCGCATCGTCCCAACGCAGTAGCCAACTGTACCAACTGTCCACCACAGGCACCTGCGTTTGATCGTTTGATGGGTAACCAACACGCGTGAACGTCATGCTGCCATTGGTCGGGGCTGCGGGTGGTGCTGCCAGCAGATCGTCTGTCAGAAAAGCCGCAGTCGCGATTAGAGTGCTGATGAAAATGGCAGCAGGGCTGCGCGGGAGCGAGGTCATGGGAAAACGAGTTTTGGGGAATAGACAATAAGGAGTTATGCGACGGACTGTCAATCTTGCGCAAGAGCTGCAAGTCAATGTCTCAAGTCTTGATTTTCAAGGATCAACGACGGTAAGAATGACAGCGGAACTGGTGATGCCTGTGGTGGAGATGATGTTTTTGACGACGACATCGTAGCTGCCGCTGTCGAGAGCAGCAGGGCTCAAAATGGACAGGCTGGCGGCGTTGCTCCCGCTGAGGGCGATGCCGTTTTTACGCCACTGATAGGCAAGCGTGCCGGTGCCGGTGGCGATGGCATTGAAAGTGACTGGCGTGCCTGCTGTGAGCGGCTCATTGGCTGGTGTGCGGCTGATGCTGGTGATGACGACCGGATCGGCGACGCTGAGGCTGACGTTGCTGCTGGCGACGCCAGCGGTGCTGACGCTGTTTTTAATCAGGACCTGATAGTTTCCTGAATCGTCAACGATGGCACTGCTAAGGGTGTAGCTGATACTGGTGGCACCTGGGATGTCCACACCGTTTTTGCGCCACTGATAGCTGAATGGGCTAGTCCCTAAGGATGTGGCGGTGAAGGTGACTGGCTGACCTGAGGCTAACACTGAGGCTGCCGGGTTGCGAGTGGCCGTGATGCCAGTAACCGGGTCATTCACAGTGAGCGTGGCGGCTTCGCTTGTGACGGTTGCTGATCCGTTGCTGATGACACAATCATAGGTGCCTTGGCTGGCTTCAGTAATGGGCGGCGGACTGTAGCTGGTGGCGGTAGCACCGCTGATGGTATTGCCATCTTTCCGCCAGCGATAGGTGATCGTGCCCTGGGAACTGCTGACGACGACACTGAAGCTCACGGTTGCGCCTGGATTCACGGTTTGAGAAACTGGCTGGCTGGAAAGGGTGATGGGTGTGGGTAGTAGCGAAATTTTACCCGAATTGATCTTTGATTTAGTGATGCTGGGTAGCAACTCAGGCAGCAGGAAATAGCCTGCTCCATTGGCTGCCGCGCCGGGGATCTCTGATTGCGTGATGCCACCGCTGGTATTGGTGACGGCTGGTGTGGCTGGAATGATCGGGATGATGAGTCCCTGATAAGTCACGGTGCGCGCAATGATGCCGTCAAGCAGGGCGAAGGTGCCAGTGAATGAGCCAGTGAATGGAACGATGGCGATGGCCGTCGTCGCCTGTCTCACGGCGGGGTAAACCGGGGCATTAGCGGTGGTGAGTCGGAAGCTGATGTCGGGATTTCTGGAGGCGCTGCCAAGCCCACCTTCGCTGAAGTCGAGCAGTAGATTGTTAGTGGCTGGCAGTGGAGTCGCTGTGTCTGGCAGACTCATCACAATCTTGTTGGTGCCAGGGCGGATGTAATTGGCACCAAGGATGTCGAGAAAGGTTTCTGGAATACCTGCCTGGTAATTGAGTTGCGTTAGGGGTTGCACGTCTTTGATCCAGCGCGCTTGGCCGGCGACACGGAGTTTACCGCCTTCACTGCTAATGAGTACTCGGTCCCCGATGTCAAAGGTGGCCAAAAGGGAGCCTGTGTTCGTGTAGAGCATTTGAAATATTAGCGCCTCTCCAGCTGGGCCTACCATGGAGCTTCCGGTGACTGTGGTGCCATCTGATAAGCGGCCTGAAAAGGTGGCCTTGCCAGCGCTGCTGACGAGCATATTCAAGTAACCATTGCCCTGAGGCACTGTCGCTTTGGTCAGATCGGCAGCGGTCAGATTCAGACCAAGATTGTAGGACAAACCGGCTCCGGTCGCGCCATAAGGGCAGGGGTTCCAGGTGGCTTCCCAAAACTGCCTGATGCCGCTGATGCCAACGGCATTGGTGCCATCACTGAGCACGCCAGAAACATAGCCAGCACTTGAGTCCACCTCGAAGGCAAGAATCAATGCTGACTTGCCTGTGCGCGGGATGCTGATGCGGCTTTGATAGCTGAGTGTGTTCACATCAAAGAGGCCGCTACCCACGCCGAGTGAGCCTGCGGCGCTAAGCGTGTCTTTTCCGAGGATCAGCTTGGCCGTGTAGCTTCCCGTATCGAGCACGGTGAGGTCGAGCCGACCGCCTTTGTTGCCATTCAATAGCGGCGATGCCCCGATGGTGGCGGTGAGCGTGCCGATGGTGGCTGCCGGAAGTGGTGAGATCGTTAACTGGGCAGTGCGGCTTGGAGTGCTGTTGCCAGCTATGTTTCTAGCAAGAGCGGTGATGGTATAAATGCCGACCTTGGTCGGCCTGCCCGTGATTAATCCGGTGATAGTGCTGTAAGTTAGGCCTGGGGGAAGTCCGGTGATCGCAAAACTTGTGGGCGTGCTGGAGACGAGTTTGGAGTAAGGGAGCGGCCAGGAGAAATTAACGCCGATAAATCCTGTGGGCGGTGCGTTCTCATCGGCTAAATTTGGGACGCTCGGCAGACCCACGACAGCGAGCTTGATGACGCCTGTTTCGACTTCACCCAGACCGTCGGGCAGCGTGGCCATGCAGGTATAATTGCCGCTATCTCCCGATTGGCTGCCGGTGATTTTCAGCGTCGGCGTGTCCACACCGGTGTTCCGAGGCTTATCCAAAGCGATGTCCACTCCATCGAGTCTCCAGCGATAAGTGATCGTCCTAGCAGGGCCGGCGACGGCTGCGGTGAGGCTGATGATGGTATTCTGCGCGACGACTTTGGCAGTCGCCGTTTTATCCACGACACAGACACTGACTCCGTCACTCGTGGCCTTGTTAGCGATGTTTGTGGCGGTCACAGTATAGACGCCTGCATCCGTGAGTTTTGCCGCAGTGATGGCAAGGCGGTCAGTCGTTTGCGCCGAGATCGCCGTGGTGCCACGCTTCCAGGTGAACGTTGGTGGCGGAGCACCTGTGGCCGCAGTTTGTATGATGAGTGGCTTGCCTACTTCGGCGACCAGCGGCGTGAGTGGCAGGGTGATCACTGGCGCGGTGCGGATGTCGAGTCTGACGCGGCTGCTCGTTAGTGTGGTGGTGGCATTACTGACCTGCACATCATAGAGACCTGCGTCGCCAGCCTGAGTGCTGGTGATGCTGAAGGTGGGAAGACCTAGACCCGTTTGGCCGGGGATGACCACGCCATCTTTCCTCCAACGGTAAGTCAACGTAGTGCCTGTCGCAGTGACGCTGAAAGTGTTTTTTGTTCCCGACAATACAGCCTGAGCTAAGGGCTGCTTGGTGATCATAGGTGCCAGTTGTCCCTTTAGAACAGTGACAGAAAATGTTTGGCTCGTTTGAGCATTGTCTAAATCAGTCGCGATCACGGTGACGCTTGTCGTGCCTGCTGCACGTCCTGTGATTCGCAGGTCGCTGCCAACGATAGCTGCGGTGACAATGTTGGCATCAAAGGTGAGCGGGATGCTGTAAGTCAGCACAGGAATAGAAGCCGCTTTGGTGACACGAACCGTTTTGTTGATGTCCATGTCTGCGGGTGCCGTGGCGGCATCCATCGGGATGTCACTAAAGGCGGCTGCCGAGCCATTCACGATCAGTCGTTTATCCAGTGCAGCGTTGTAAGTGTCGGTCGTATTGTTGTTCAGATAGTCTCCTGCTGGCAGCGCGGCGATAGCATCCACCACCGTCATGCCAGAATTACTGATTCGGCCAAAGGCGGTGAAGCCACCGTTTTGGTTATCTAGATTGCTGACGTTGTTGGCTAGGTTGAGAAAGAAGTCGGTCGTAGCGCTGTCGGGATCACCGACATAACCAAATGAGTCGTCGCGTGCCACCTGACTGCCATTGACCAGTGTGGCGATGGAGCTGCGCGCACCCACTTTAGCCGCTGCGATGGTTCCGCGCACGTTGGTAATGCCCGGTTCATTCACGGCGGGTGGCCGATTTGGGATACTGACAAAATTACGCGGAGCCGTGACTGGTTTTAGGCTGCCACCTTGCAGGACGAATCCCTGAACCAATCGGTGAAAGGCCATTCCGGTGTAATCACCACCGTTCACGTAGGCCATGAAATTGGTCACTGCTTTGGGGGCCAAACTTGGGAAAAGCAGAATGTCGATGTTGCCTTTGGTGGTTTCAAAACGCACCGCCGTTTCTGAATCGTCATCTGCAAATTTGTCGGTTAGCGGGATGTTGAAGGGCAGATTGATGCCGATCGTCGTGGCTGGGATTCCGTTTCGATTCACGGGTCCAGAGAAGGCTGGCAAAACACGCAAAACCAGAGTGGCGCTGGCCGTCGCACCACCACTGAAGTTGACCGTCATGGGACATGAAAAGAGGCCTGCTACCGAAGGCGTTCCTGAGATCTGGCCATTGGCGCTGCTGAAGTTCAGGCCGCTGGGCAGGCTGGCGATGTTCCAGGAAATGCGGTTAGCCTCGTCAGAGACTTCCGCCTGATAACTGAAATTTGCGCCTATTTGAGCTGGCTGAAAAAGACGGCTGATGAAGCCATGCTTTGCAGAGGCTGAGGCTACATTGCTATCTTCTGAAAAAGTCGTTTCATCCGTGGACACGGCGCGCACTACGAACTCATGCGTGACTCCAGTTTCCAATGGGATAAAAACTGGCCTGCCGTTCGCGTCATTCGCCTCTGTTCGTGAATTGACGCTGACCTTGGCTACCCCAGCGCGCACCGCACGTGCGAAATGGTAGGTCGGGGTGCCTGCAACTCGTGTGTAAACATTGAAACCGCCTTCACTGTTGGAGTTGTCTTTCCAAGTTAGATCCACTGTCGTCGCGGTGCCTGGGGAAGTGGCTGCCTTGACTAGGCTGGGAGCGGGAAAATTTATGGACTTGGTGACTGTGTAGGACGGAGCACTCTTGATTGTTGTCTGGGTGGTCGAGCCCGTCGGAGTGTAGGTGTAAAGAGAGAGGATGCGCCATTCTACCGATGAGTTTTGTGGCACAGGTAGGCTGACGGATGTCGAATTCTCTCCAGTGATGCCATAAGTGGCAAAGGCTTCTGGATCAGGATCACTCGTTAAACGGTACTGAATTTCATAACCAGTTTCGTTGGTGGAGATGTCGCGCCAATGGAGCTGAATCAGATCCTCACTGACTGCCTCTGCGCTCAGTTGGGACGGCGGGGAAAGGGCGAACGTGGTAAGTGTAGTTGGGAGTGATTCACCCGTTGTTGCCAGGGTAATCAGCGGACTTGTGCCCTGAGGTGCCTGTCGCGTGCCACGCACTTTAAATTCATACGCGGTGCCGGGGGCAAGCCGCAGACGCATGGTTTGTTCAGTCGGGTTGCTGCTAGAAAGATTAGTGAAAAGCAAGTGTCGATAGCTGATCACTGGCACGCGCATCTCACGAAACAAAATCTGGTAATACAGCTCCGAGGTCGCCGCGTCTGTCCAGGCTAGTTTGATGGTGCTGTCATTGACGTTTGTCGCCGTCAGACTGCTGGGGGTCGCGAGCGTGACGGTCGCTTCAGGGATCGTGAAGGTGAAAATCGCCGACGTGCTGCTTTCGACGGCGGCACCATTAAACTTCCACGCCACCACACGAAATTCCACGACGGTTGTGGCTGGTAGTCCGGTGAGTGGCGAAAGCAGTGTCTCCTGCACATTCGCAGCTAGCCGGGAGATCATCTGGAAGGGAGTTGAAGTCCCGACTCGCACTTCTAACTGAAAGCCTTCTTCGTCCAAGGAGTTATCTTTCCACCTCACCACATACGAATGCGTATTTCCTGAGGCATCCACAAGAGGAACACCATTGGCGTCATACTGCACGACACCGCCCGTAGCCTGGAAGCCAACCACTGAAAAATCTACCCGTGTGATGGCTGGTGCTGTTGGAGCCACTGCCTGGAGATTGTTATGAGTTACGCAAAGTAGGGCGGCGACCATGCTAACCTTGAAAAGCCGAGAGAAAAGTGGGAGCGAAGAGGTCATAGTTGGCGTGGGTGGATGTGATTTAAGACAGTTCACAGGCCAGGGTTTGCTCGAAAAGAATACTTACCTTGTCATTACAATGTCAATTCTTTCGGCGTTGAGAGATTCTTTTTCTCGCCGAACCACCCGAATTCGGGCAGGATTTGCTCATGCATCATTCCAAAGTATGTTTTTTCGGGTTCGTAGTCGCCTTCTTTTGGGGCCTTTCTGAGGTTTCTCTGCTGGCTCAGGTGGTTCCACATTTCAAAGCCCAAGAGATCGACTCCTCAGTGGGTATCGGTTATGGCCTAGCTCTGGCAGATGTGGACGGCGATGGCCGAACGGATATCCTTTTGGCTGATAAGGATATGATCGTCTGGTATCAGAACCCCGAGTGGAAGAAGCACATCATTGCCGAAAAACTTACCGATAAAGACCACGTCTGCATTGCCGCCCGTGACATCAATGGCGACGGCAAATGCGAGATCGCCGTCGGTGCCCAGTGGAATCCTGCTGACACCGTGGACAGTGGAGCCGTCTTTTACCTCGTGCCGCCTGCGGATCGTACTCAGCTCTGGAAGCCTATCCAATTGAGTCACGAACCCACTACCCATCGCATGAGATGGGTGCGAAATCTCGCAGGTCGATACGATCTCATCGTGGCCCCCCTGCATGGCCGGGGAAACAAAAACGGTGAGGGTGCAGGCGTCCGCATTTTGGCCTATCACATGCCTGACGATCTGAGTCATTCCTGGAATACCACTCTAGTGACCGACGCCATGCATGCGACGCACAATTTTGAAATCGTGCCTGCCATGCCTAGCGATCCTGAGTCCCTGCTCCTGGCTGGTCGTGAGGGCATCGTGCGCCTCACTTCAGGTGAAAAAGGCTGGCGCTCCCAATGGATCGCTAAGCATGATAAATCTGAGCTTTTAGGAGCTGGGGAAGTGCGCTCTGGCGCGTTTGCGGGCGGGCAACCCTACGTCGCTACGATCGAACCCATGCATGGTCATCAACTCGTTCTCTATACCCCGCCTCCAGAGGGCCCCAAAGATGGTCTCTGGCAGCGCCGTGTTTTGGATGATACGCTCGTCGATGGACACGCACTTGCTTGCCATGACTTATTGGGGCTGAACAACCGACAAATCGTCGTCGGTTGGCGTGCCCATCACAAGGTCGGTGACCGAGTCGGCGTGAAGCTTTTTTACACCACGAAAGAGGATGGAAATGAATGGCAAGAGCACTTGCTCGATGACAATGGCATGGCCTGTGAAGACCTCATGGGAGCCGATCTTGATGGAGATCGCGACGTAGACATGGTTGCTGCTGGTCGCTCTAGTAAGAATCTCAAGATTTACTGGAATTTGAGATAACGAATATGATTTAATTTATGAGATTTTTCTCACAAGCGCTGTGGCACTCGCGCTCTTTTTTGGTAAAAAGCGTGCGCTATGAATGCTGCACGTCTCACACTCGCCTACTTGGCTCTCGTCAGTCTCAGTGCCTGTCAGTTGCCTAACTCGTTTGTTAGGCGGGAAGTCATCTGCAAGCCCATCCTTGTCCAACCCGTCGATTTGTTCAATAGCCCACTCTATGTTTGGCACGGCAGTGGTCAGCCCGGCCCAGTTCGTGTCACTGTCGACCTCAGCCAGCAGAAGGCTTATGTCTTCCGTAACCGTGAAAATGTAGGCTGGACTTATGTCGCCTCGGGTCGCAGTGGCTTCAGAACGCTCACCGGCATCTTCCGCATCTCCGAAAAGATCGTGAACAAGCGCTCCAAACGCTACGGATCGATCGTCAATGCTAATGCTGAGACGGTTCGCAGCGGAGCCACCGCTGGCGTGCATCGCGTTCCCTCGAGTGGTCGTTTCGTCGGAGCCAAGATGCTCTACTGGATGCGCCTCACGGGCAACGGCGTCGGTATCCACTCAGGACCAATCCCGAATCCCGGCGCTCCAGCCTCTCACGGCTGCATTCCTCTGCCTTATGCCATGGCACAAAAGCTTTATACCATGGCACCTGTCGGCACGCCTGTTACCATCGTCCCCTAAGGTTGAGTGATCATCCCAGACTGGCTCCAGCAGCACACCCTTTTCACAGCGGACAGCCGCATCTTCGTGCTGGCATCCATCGCCGCACTTTGCATCGGCCTTTCCAAAGCCGGGCTTAGTGGGACAGCCACGCTCAATGTCGTGCTCATGGCGCAGGCATTTGGTGCCAAAGCCTCCGTCGGTCTCGTCCTGCCGCTGCTCATCGTGGCAGACATCATGGGCTATGTCATCAACCGCCATGGCGGCTCATGGCGGCGCATATTACCCATGGTTCCGCCCGCCATCGCTGGCGTGGTCATCGGCTACTTTCTTCTCGGCAAGATCGAGAATTCTGCGGCTCGTCCGATCATCGGTTGGCTTATCATCGGGTTGCTCGCTTTCCATCTTTTGCTCAATGCTCGCAGGCAGACTTTCATCGTGCTCACCGAGCATAAAGCCTTCTCCTGGAGCATGGGACTTTGCGCAGGCATTGTCACCATGCTGGCCAATGCCGCCGGGCCAGTGATGACGGTTTATCTGCTCTCTCAGCGGATGGAAAAGAAAGATCATCTCGGCGTCTTCAGTCGCTTCTTTCTTTTCATCAATCTATTCAAAGTCCCATTCTCAGCCGATCTTGGCATAATCAATTCACGCTCACTGGCCACCAATCTCGCCCTGCTGCCTTTCGTCATCGCTGGCATTCTTCTAGGCTGGCAAATTTTGAAGCGCATCCCGCAAAAACCTTTCGAGTGGACACTGTTCATTCTCACCTTCATCGCCGCCATTTGGCTCGTCGTGGCGTAGTTCCTTACCATGCCACTTCTCCTCGCTGATCGACTCACTCGCTCCTACTCAATGGGTGGCACCTCCGTGGCCGCCCTTCGAGGCGTCAGCATCGAGATGAAACCCGGCGATTTCACCGCTATCATGGGTCCATCAGGTTGCGGTAAATCCACCCTACTTCAGCTCTGCGGAGCGATGGATCGTGCCGACTCAGGCTCGCTGCATCTCGATGGCCGTGACATCGCCAACTTGAATGACACGGCACTCACCAAACTGCGCCGTGAGCGCATTGGTTTTGTGTTTCAGTTCTTCAATCTGCTGCCCACGCTCAGTGTGCTAGAAAACATCGCCATGCCGCTGCTGCTGGCCCGTCAGCCAGAGAAGATATCCTTTGAAAAAGCCCGCGCACTCGCTGCCCGTGTTGGCATCGAGCACCGGCTCGGCCACATGCCCGCTCAGATCTCCGGTGGTGAAGCCCAGCGCGCGGCACTCGCCCGCGCCGTTATTCACGAGCCTGCATTGCTCATTGCGGATGAACCCACAGGCAGTCTCGACAGCACCAATGGTCAGCTCATTCTTGAACTCTTCCAGGAACTCAATCGCGATCTCGGCATCGCCATTCTCATGGCCACGCATGATGCCAGCGTGGCAGCCGCAGCCAAGCTGATCATTCGAATGAAAGACGGTGTGTCAGAAGAAATTCCTAGCCTAAGAAATTGAGCCTTCAATTTGGTAGCATCAGCGCACTCAACAGCTCGGACTTCACGGCGTGGTAATCATCACCGATGCCCGCTTCTCGTGTGATCAGGCGGCGCAGGCGATGCCGCTTGCGATGCAGGTTCACGCGCAATGCGCCACTGGCGCATTGCGCTGTTATGTCCGTCTTATCGGCGTGCAGCGCAGGTTCGAGAGTGCGCCATTCTTCCGTGCTCATGTCCGAGCGTAATTGATCAAAGCTGCGCTCAAGCACAGCATGAGCCCATGCACGATCATAATCTGTGGCAGGCGTGCCAGGGCAGGGGATCTCCAGCCCGTTTTCCACCATCTCTTCCAAAGAGTCTGGAACCTGATCAAGGCCACGCTTCAGCGCCACTCGCCGCCGCCAACGCTTATGCAGCACCCAGCGTAGCGTGCGGTTGAGCAGACCCGTCTGAATTTCCTCTGGCCGATCCGCGATTGAGGAAAGAATGCCTAACCGGAATAGCCGAACAAAGACATCCTGAACCACATCCCACGTCTCATGCTCATCACAGCCACGCAATCGTGCCTGCTGAATCAGGCGCTCTTGGTGGCTTTGATAAAGCCTCTCACAGGTCAGTTCGATAGCAGCGCGGTCATCCAAGCTATCATCGAAGGTAGAAAGCATGATGAAAAGTGGGGTGCTTTTGTTGATTCAGCTCTCCCAGACTTACGGTGCGTCAGGCACGTTGATCTTGAAGAACTTGCGGTTGTTAGGGCAGATGGTGATGCGCCAGGCGGTGAAGACGGCGTCGTTGGTGATACCGCGGTCGCGAGCGTCGATCTGTGGAGTGATGAAGGTGCCAGCGGCGTTCAGCATCTTGACGTCGCTGGATTGGAAGTCGTTGTCGTTACCGACGAAGAGGAAGTAATCCTCAGTGCTGGCAGTCGAGGTGTCAGGCACAAGCGCCATCCCTTCAGCCTTCTCATTCACGGTGAAGGAGTTTGGCGAGGTGGTGTTGGTGTTGAAGCCAAACTTGGTGAGGTCGGTGCTGGAGAGGAGATTCACGACTACGGTGCTCTTCGCGGGAGTAATGGAGGTGCGCAGTGCGCCACCAGGGCTGATCGCATTACCAACGGCATCGTAAAGACTGAGCACATTCGTGGCGCTGCCGAAGTCCACGAGATCGACCGTCTTGGTGACGATTGGATCGGCGCTGCCTTTGCCGAGGCCGTTGCCATCGCGCGGCAGCATGAGGAACTGCGTGTTGCTAAGGGCGACGATTTCAGACTGGGCGGCGGTGGCATCGAGTGCGGAGTTGTTGCCGTTCAAGTCGTAACGCGGAAGCTGCACGACGTATTCGCCGATGAGCACTGGGTTCTCCAGATTTGCGGCATCGATGTCATAGACAAAGAGCCGTGCATTGTAGCGTGTCTGCTGCTGAGTGCCGTTTGTGTCTTGGACGGTAGCGCTTTGCAGTAGAGCCAGCAGGCGCTTGTTGTCAGGTGAGACAGCTAGACCTTCGAGGCCTTGGTTATTCCGGCGGCCATTGGTTGGAGCGGTAACCGAGTCAAAGTTCAGGGTGCTGGCAGGACGGTTAGGTTGCGCTGCTCCAGGAAGCTGGATGAGCTTGGTAAACTGCTTGGCGCTGTTGAAACGGGCGATGTAAGCACCGTATTCGTCAGAGACGAAACCTGAGCCATCGGCGAAGACGTGGATGGCCTCGGCATCGAAGCTAATGAGGTTTTCCGTGGCTCCACCGGGGCCGTTGGCCGCAGAAGCAGTGCCAACGCTCTGTCCCATGATCGTGTTCACTGCGACGGCGTTGAGGCCGGTGGTGAACTTCGTCTTGGCACCGTCAACATAGGTGAACTTGGTCGTGCTGCTG
>CAMAQH010000051.1 GCA_945860295.1 Prosthecobacter debontii | reverse complement strand
ATACTGAGGAGTCGCTCGCGCGCGCCATCTTCACCTCACGCATCCCGATCATCTCCGCCGTCGGCCATGAGATCGACTTCACCATTGCCGACTTCGTCGCCGATCTGCGTGCGCCGACACCAAGCGCAGCCGCTGAATTACTAGCGCCCGACGTGGCCGAGTTGAGGCGCTACTTTGAATCCACCGCGCGGAGTCTTGGGTCACGAGTGCAGACCGTGCTAGAGCATCACCAGCGCGTGCTCGATCTGACGGCGAAGGGCCCGCTGATGCACGAGCCAGGGCGTCAGCTCCAGCAAGCCGAACAGAGTGTGGATGATGCCGAGTCACGTCTGTCGAGTAGCCTACGCGAGCAACTCCGTATTCTCGCAGACCAGATCACCACGCAGCAGCAAATCCTTCAGCAGCATCATCCGCGCGTCATGATCTCTGAGGCTGCGCATCGCGTGCAAAGCAGTGCTGAAAAGATCCATCAAGTGATCGAGCACCGCCTCATTCGAATCAAAGATCGAGTCAAAGCGCGCGCTGATCTGATGCGTAATCTCGGGCCTCAATCCGTCCTCTCACGCGGCTTCTCTTTCACCATGACCGCAGACGGGCGCAGTCTTCAGGATGCCGCTCAATTAAAGGCTGGTGACGTGCTCGTCACGCGGCTTCAACGCGGGAAAGTGACGAGTGTGGTAAGGGACTCATGAGTTGTGCCGCGAAGGCACGCAATGCCTCTCTGAGTCGAATGGCTTTGTCCGCCAACACACGCTGCTCAGCCTCATACTGCGCGCGGCTCGCCGCAGTCTCGATGCACACCGGCTCATAGCCGAGATGGCGCAGATCATACGGACTGGCACGCATGTCGAGATCACGACCCTCACACGCTAGCGCAAAGCATTCACTGATCAGATCAGAACCGATCCAAGGCCACAATTTGCTCGCCCATTTATACAAATCCATGTTCGCATGCAGACACGCGCCCTGCTCCAATTCAAGACGAGTTTCGAGCACCGGTTGCAGCGCATTCAAAGGCTTAGCTTCAGGAGTGAAAAACCGAAAAGCATCGTAGTGCGAGCAGCCAATCGGCTGCGATGCCACAAAGTCCGCCAAGGCCTCAGGCGAAAGGCGCAGCTCGTAACCCTGATACCGGATTTGCTCGTGTGATTGCTTATAGACCATCGCCCATTCATGTAGTCCAAAGCAGCGAAACCGCGGTGCACGATCTTGAATATTTCCACACAGCATAGCGACCCAACTCGCAAGTCCACGCCGAGGTGGCGGGATGGATTGCTCATCGAGCCACAAGAGTTTGCCTTCATGAATCACCGGAGCCTGAAGCAGCCATGGCATCTCGATCAGATCCGCCTCGCTTACCTCAATACTCACGCCTAGAGGCGGAAGCCATTGCTTCAGCTTCGCCGCCGAAAAGGTGTAGTAGGTGAAGAGGAAATCATTCACCGGATGGATCTCCCCGAGACTGCGACGCTTCACAAAATCGTCCGCCCGCGCCGAGACGCGGGCGAGGTGAATCTCACGCCGACTTTGCCAATACTCGCGCTTCCAGTTAGTCATCACTTCGTCTTTTTCACCACGTCCAGCCTCGGATCACTGAGGTCGAGGCGATACATGAGTTGGTTATAGTCATACCTCGGCGTGGCCACCGGATTGCCCGAAAACGTGTTCGCGTAAGTGCCCTCAAAGTAAATTACCTTACCGCCATCCTGATCAAAGAATACATGCTGCCTGGGATTGTAGAAAGTGTAGCTCGGATGGCTCGCGATCTTCACCGCCCTGAGCCAGGGACCAGATGGCGTGCGAGCCTCAGCATACCAGACTTCACCGAGCTGCGATACATCGCCCTTGGACTGATTGCCAATCATGATCCAGGCCTTGCGATAGGCATTCCAATTCACGCTGGAGCGGTGGATTTGCACTGGCTTGCCAGAGAGCGCATCTTTGAGCTGCATCAGCGCGCGACTCGCGGGCATCTTCTTTTCAGAGATCGCTTTCGCCTCACCAGACTGAGTCCCTGGAGCGGCGGTTTTTTGCCAAAGATAATCCTGCTCTTTCGCCGACCACGCCAGCGCCTCATAGGCCGCAGGATTGATAATGTCGTCATACTTGGCAGGCACACGAGTCATGACAAAGCTGTCCGTGAAGTAGAAGAAATCGCCGTCGCCATCCTTCACCCGTACCGCATTGCCCTCGGGATGCTGCCAGTCGAATTCATCACCCAGAACCGTCACCGGCGTGAATCGCCCCTGCGCCTCATTATACTCGGCGATACCGTGCTCCAGCCGCTTAGCCAGATCCTTGAAGCGTCCAAAGTGGCCCATGAGATGTTCTTTACCCGCCGCATCAGCCACGACCAGCAGACCAAAGATCCACACCGGACCCGGAGCCTCCATCGGCAGCATCTGACGAACCTTTCCATCTTCACCCGTGAGGTACTCTAAGTGGACACCCTCTGCCGCACTCAGCCCACCTTTGTCAGTCAGATCAGACCACGCGCAAGTCGTGTGAAAGTTGCCCAACGGATAGTGCGCCAGATTCGTGTCCCCCCAGAGCCAGAACAGCCGCCCCTGCCATGGCAGCGCCTGCACACTGTCCTGCCCCATTGTGGCATTAAAATTCGCTTTCGGCAGCGGGCAGGCTATGCCCAGTAGTTCCGAGTCACGATAGATCCCCTGCCCTGTCACCCGATACAGCCGCTCAGCGATGTTTAGTCGCATCATCTTCACTTCCACCATCTTTCCGAGCTTCGGTTTCAATCGCAGACCACTGAATCCAAAGCCATCTTTCGGCACCACATTGCCCGGCGCGCTCACGCTGAAATAGACCTCACGCTCCATCAGCCCCGGTTCGTTGAAAGCGATCCAGCCCGCACTGTCCGTGACATGCGTGATCGCATTCGTCGTGGTCAGCGAGACCAGCGGCACACCGCGCCCCGTCTGCTCATCCACCACATGGATGGCAAACCATTCCGCTGGTGCAGCGTGAGCCGAGATGAGTGTGGCCAGAGCCAAAATGAAGCCGTGCAGAAAATGCATGGCGGGCTTGTAGCACCCGATCACTCTCCACAAAAGACCGAAATGCAGCTCGAGTTTAGACATCTCGCCGCATTGACAGAAACAAACACACTAGCACGTTCGGACTCAGGTAAATCGCCTTCCCCCACATGAGCATCACTGACCGAATCGAACGCGTCTTCTTCTGGCTCGCAGGAGCCAGCGCCGATAACCTAGACGCCTGCCCCGCATGGGAACGGCGCAAGTATGTAGCCTTCGGAGCCACCGTGCTCGTCCCCTCCACATTCGCCTCCATCGCCTGCGCTTATGCGCTTTCCACACTGACGAATAATGTGTGGATCATCGGCTTCGTGTCCCTCGTCTGGGCCTTCATCATCCTCACTGTGGACCGCGCCCTGCTCGCGACCTACCGCGCGTATCAAAACATCTTCCGCAAGCTCTCGCAGTTTAGTCTGCGTATTGTCGTCGCCGCATTGATGGGCATCACCATCTCGCATCCACTCACCTTGCTGCTCTTTAAAGACACCATCACCTCCGTCATCGAGAAGGAACGGCAGGGCGACATCGACGCAGTTCGCCAACTCGCCGTCACGCAAAAAGCTGCCGTTGAAGTCCGCGCTAAAACACTGGAGACCGAGATCGCCACTCAGCGCGAAGCCTGGAATGCCTCCTTCTCCGCCAAGTTCCTCGATGAAAACGGCAAGCCAATCGAGAAGGCCCTGACCGACGACGAAAAGAAAGCCAAAGCTGAGCGCGACGCCAAGATCGCTGAATCTGTCTCGCCTGGAAAACTGCGCCTTGAAACACTCGATAAAGAGATGGCCAAGACCAGCGCTGACTACCAAAAGATCGCCTCCGAACTGAACCAATGGCAGACTGACTTCGAGCGTGAAGTGAACGGCCAGCGCAGTGGCATCGTCGGCCTCGGCCCGCGTGCCAAAAGCATCCAGGAAGACCAGCTCACTTGGCGCCGAGCTGAGTCCGCCCGCCTCAGTGGCGTGCTCGATACCATGACGAAGACCCGTGTCGCCATCGTCGCCGAGATCAAGGCCACCGAAGATAACGTGAACGCAGCGCTCGATGCCAAAGCCGCCGCTGATGCCAACAAGCTCATCGCCGAACAGACACGCATCGAAGGCCTGCGTCGTCAGGTGCAGCAGCAGCAGGCGGATCAATTTGTCGGCCAGCAGAACTCCATCCGCGAAACTTTGAAGGCGCAGATCGACGCCCAGCTCGTCCAGTTCAACAATCTCCAGACCGAGATCGCCCGCCTCGGCACCGACGAAGAAGCCCGCATCACCAAGATCCGTGACGAACCCCGCCGTGACATTCTCACCCAGACACTCGCCCTTCATCACCTCTTTGATCAGGGCGCTGAGGGCGGAAACTTCGCCCTGATCGCCTACATGGTATTGTCACTCCTTTTCATGCTCGTGGACACCATCCCACTCGTCGTGAAGTTCTTTTCCAAGCCCGGACCGTATGATTCACTGCTCGACTGCGAAGAAGTGAAATTTGCCCGCGAGCGCCTCGCCTTCCTTAAAGGCTTTGATCGCTACATGAAGCAGCTCGTGGACAGTCCCTTCCTGCACATCACTCAGAACCGCCCGCTGGAGCGCTCACTCATTGAAGGCGTCGATCGCAGCCGTGCCGCGAAAGCCTTCCTCGAACACTTGATGGAGCTCGAACAAGCCTTCCAAGAAAAAATCCGCCTTGAACGCGAACGCCAAACAGTCAACGGCATCGCCGGCAAAGCCGAAATGCTCGAAGAAATGGCCACCGCCTTCTACGCCGACCTCCGCCAGCGCATGGAATCCTTCTTTCGCGACGACGGCAAACGCACCCCCATGACGGCACGTGCCTGATTACGGTGAGCCGTATCTTTTAGGGGTCAGCTCTTGGCCCGGTATATACCTCATTTGAGCGAAGCATCTGCCAGATTCATTCAAATCCAGCCTAGCTTCAAGTAATCGTCAACGGTCCGTCAAACATCGTTAGGCTGATGACTTCGGTTTTGGCGACATGCGGGCCATGCTGGGTGCCTTTGGAAGCGAAAAAAAGTGTGCCGGCCGTGTAACTGACATCGCTCTCCTGCCACTCGCCGGACAAGATCCAGGCCCATTCATTAGCCACGGGATGCGTGTGCGCTGGGATGGTCAAACCCGCATGAAATTTGCGCAGCACGACGACTCCGCCCGTAGCTTCATTCTTGTGTAGGACTTTTAATTCGACCCCTTCATAAGGGCCAAGCTGCCAGGGCTTGTCATCAGCGAGTGCGATGTAGGGAAACATGTAACTTTATCCGACGGAAGGAATCTTCACATCGGGGTTTGTTTCAGCCGCGTAGTCCACGCCATCGAGACCGAAGCCAAAGAGGCGCAGGAAGCTGGACTGGTAACCTTCGAAGTCGCCGAGTTGGGCAAAGTTTTCTGTGTTCACATCAGCCCAGAGCTGGCCGACGAGGGTCTGCACATGGGCTGTCATTTCCCAGTCATCGACACGGATGCGCCCGGCTTCATCTGGCTGAGGTTGACCATTGTAGAGGCGATCACGAAAAAGACGATCCATCTGCTCGATGGTGTCTTCATGTGTGCCTTCTTCCTTCATCACTTTGTAGAGTAGGGAGATATAAAGTGGCACCACAGGGATGGCTGAACTGGCCTGTGTGACGAGTGCTTTATTGACGGAAACCCAGGCTTTGCCATGAAGCACAGCGAGCTTGCCATCCAGCACTTTTTGAACACGTTCCAGATCTTCCTTTGCGCGTCCAATGGTGCCGTTTTTATAGATCGGCCAAGTGACCTCTGGCCCGATGTAGGAATAGGCCACGGTCTGCACGCCGTCTGCCAAGACTCCTGCGGCAAGTAGGGCATCTGTCCACATTTCCCAATCCTCGCCACCCATGACGGCGACGGTTTGTGCAATGTCGTCACCCTGCACTGGTTCGATGGAAACTTCAGTCACGGCACCCGTGCCAGTATTGAGATTTTTGTTTGTGAACACTTCACCCACGGGCTTGAGCACAGATTTAAAAACCTCTCCAGATGTGGGGTGCGTGCGGCGTGGTGATGCGAGGCTGTAGATCACGCAATCAACCTGTCCGAGGTCAGCCTTGATTGCGGCGATGACTTCCATCTTCACGGCATCGGAGTAGGCGTCGCCATTGAATGAGCGCGCGTAGAGTCCAGCAGCCTTGGCTTCGCTTTCAAAGGCGGCAGTATTGTACCAGCCAGCGGTCGCGGTGCGGTCAGCTTCACCCGGACGCTCAAAGAACACGCCGATCGTGGCAGCATTGGCTCCAAAGGCTGCAGAGATGCGCGAAGACAGTCCGTAGCCTGTGGAGGAGCCGATCACCAGCACCTTCTTTGGCCCATTGGCGATGAGGCCTCTGTTCTTCACGACAGCGATCTGCTGAGCGACATGTTTGGCACAGCCTTCTGGATGTGCTGTGGTGCAGATGAATCCGCGAATTTTGGGGGCGATGATCATAGTTGGAATTTGAGCGTTAGCAGTAGCGTGGGTGCTGGCAACTTGTTTTCAGTCAATGCGGCTAGGGTGCCTGACGCGAGATTACGCCATGCAGTCACAATGTGGTGCCGCCCCTCAAATCCCCATGTTTCCGAGTGCCGTCGCCACCTTGTTGATGAAGGCAGTAGCGTCGGGATGCGATGCTTCCATTTCCACCACAGAAGACATCAGCTTGCTCACGTAATCTGCAGGCTCACCGGACTCATCAGCGGCCTCTTCCTGGGCCTTTGCCACGAGCTTGAGTAGTTCAGCCCGCGCCTCTTCGGGGAGATTGCCTGCACCTTCCACCATTGACTTCAGCTCTTGGAGTTTTTCTGCGTTCATAGAGGCATGACACTGCCACGCTCCATTCATCCCGACAAGACCTTTGCTCGGCACTATGAAGCAATCGCACAAACAACAGGCACGCACTCCTTGCCAAGGGTGTTTGTCATGCGAGGATGTAAACATGACCAACCGCATTTCCGCCGCGCTACTGCTCCTGAGCTTGATTTTGATCGTATCATGCAAGCCTAAAGCCTCAACGACAACCGCCGCATCCACAGATAAAAAACCAACGCCGGCTCCAGCCGCACCGCTTGTGGACTCACTCACCGAGATCCAGGCCAAAGCTGAAAAAGGTGATGCTAAAGCGCAACACAAACTCGGTAGTGCCTATGCCAAGGGTGAAGCCGTAACAAAAGATGCGGTCGAAGCGGCCAAGTGGTATCGCAAAGCTGCGGAGCAAAACCTCCCTCAGGCGCAGAACAGTCTTGGCCTTTGTTATGATGAAGGTAAAGGCGTGACTCAAGATGCCATCGAAGCCGCCGCATGGTACCGCAAAGCCGCTGATCAGGGCCATGCCGATGCTCAGTTTAATCTGGGCCTATGCTACGCATCAGGTGCTGGAGTGAAGAAAGACGAGAGCGAAGCCGTGAACTGGTACCGCAAAGCCGCAGAGCAAAACTTTGCCGAAGCTCAATACAATCTCGGTGTCTGCTATGATGACGGTGAAGGCGTGGCTAAAGACGCAGTCCAAGCCGTGAAATGGTACACTCTCGCCGCTAGCCAAGGCAATGCGAATGCCGCCGAATTCAGCGCAGACTTGGTGAAGACCCTGACACCGGAACAGATCGCGGTGGCGAAAAAAATGTCAGACGAATATAAGCCGAAGTTAGCTCATTGATCGGCAGGCAGAGAGATCGAAAAAAGGCTAGTTATCTTCACTTCACACCCGCGACGACGAAGCCCTCCGACTCCAATACGGCGCGGATCTTCGCGACCTGATCACCCTGGATCTCGATGCGCTTGTCACGCACGGTGCCACCACAGCCACAAGCCGAGCGCACTCGCTTGGCGACGTTTTCAATAACTGAAACAGGCAGATGCGTGGCAAAGTCCTTGATCACGATCACCGTCTTGCCACCGCGATGAGCCGTCTCGCGCTGGAGCACGACGCGGCCCATCTTCCACAGTCGCTGCGGTGAGCCAGGATCACCTTTCTCGGGCGGCCCAGGCGGGAAACCGGGCAGATTCAGACTGGCGAGAGGGCTTTGATTCATGGCTTCTGAGGTTCAGGATTCCACTCTGCTTTCGGCGTGACGCCGAGATGCTTATATATCATCGGCACAATTGCCGTCTGAGGTGTGGGTTCATTCAGTAGTCTCTCGCGCGGCAAATCTTTGCCATGGGCGATCAGCCAGATTTTGCGCTCCTCATCACTATCGCCACCGTGACCATTGCCACGACCACCATGATCCGTAGTAATCAGCACCAGCCAGTCTTCTTCCGCAAACTTTTTACGCGCACGCATCGCACGCAGCAACTCGCCGACATGCGAGTCCACATGGCTGATCGCATTAACATACAGCGTGCTATCAGGTGAAAAACTCGCACGTGAATCCGTCGCCCCATGACCAAACTCATCCACCTGCCCAAAATAGACGAACATCGCATCCGCATTACAGCTGCGCAGCGACTTCAGCGCCTCATCACGCACCTCGATGTCCTTCTCGGGATTGTCGATGTAGTGACGCGAGGCATCCGGCGTAGCCGTGAATTTCTCATCGAGGAACTCCTTGTCATTCAGCCGCGACAGATCGGCAATTTTCGTGTGAATCGGCGGCCAGTCGGCAAAGGAGGCGCACCATGCATCCGGCTTCACCTCTTTGATGCGGAACATGAAGTGCGCGAAGGTCTGGTAGCGCCCGCCGATGAATCCATTGTCCTTCACGCCATGCTTGTCCATCCACACGCCTGTGAGTAGACTCGTCCAACCTGGACCACTGACCGTGGGCTGATGCGTCGGTTTTCCCATCTCGCCACCGGCATAAAACTTTCGCGTCAGCAATCCGTCATCGCTCTCGCTGAGCATCTTCATCTGCGGGGCCAGTCCACGCTCCATCGCTGCCAGCAGCGCATCCGCGCGACAGCCATCGATGCCGATGAAGAGCACTCGTTTGCCATGAAACGCGCCATACTTACCTTGACCATGCGCGTGCAATTGGACAGTGATCAACAAAAATAGCAGGAAACGTTTCATGGAATGACAAGACGCTTCACTACCAAAAAAGCCTTCACCGCCCTTTTTAATTCTTCGAGTGTATGTGCCGCTTTGAAGACATATCGGTACATTGGATTCACATCCGGTATTATGGCAAACTAGATTTTCACTCGATTTACCCCTCTTTTGAAGTTGAAGCTTCCTTACCTCTAACTCCTCTTCTCCGTGATCTTTCAGCCGGGCACCGACTTGAAGAGGGCTTCGGCTTGGTTGGCCGTTTACTTGCGTTCGGCGGTGGTTTTGTGTCTGATCTGGCGAACAGGCATTGCATAATCACATCTCCCTTGCTGTCCACATCACCGTCGGTGATAAATGCATCTGATTCAGCAATCCAGATGAAGCCCGAACAAGATTTGCCCAGCGTCATCCCCTCAGGAACCGTTCACCGCGTCCACGGTCGGCGCACCGTCTCTTATCCAAGCGTTACAGTGGACATTCTAGCTACCCGCAAGATTGAGCTTCATGAGTGGCGACTACGTCGCCTCACCGATCCGTATTGGCGGCTATACTTGCCGGTCAGCGTCGGTGGCATCGTTGAGATCGACGGTCAATCCACTCCGTTAACCCCGGGTTATCTGTATCTCATTCCGCCAAATACCCTCTTCAGCACGACAATGAAGCGTCCCTTCACCAAGTGGTATGCCCACTTCAAGCTCGGTCGCCTCGCGGATCGAGCCACACCGGGACTCTATTGTTTCATCGCCACTGATGAGATGAAGGTCATCGTCAAGCAGCTTGACCAGAGCGACATCTCAACGCACTTCCCGTGGCTGACGATTGCCTTTGTTTCGCAGTCGCTGCGTCTTCTACCCGAAGCGATCTGGCAACAACAACGCACCGACACCCGCGTGCTCAAAGCCCTCGACTTCATGAGCGTTCATCTCAGCCTCAAGCTCACCGCCGAGCAGGTTGCCAAATTCGCCGGGCTCAGCGTGCGCAATCTGAACCACCTCTTTCAGCAAGAAGTGAAACAGTCCCCCATGCGCGTGCTGCTCGACTACCGCCGCGACGACGAAGAGCGCGGGCACGTTGATCTTTGCGGCAGCTTCGAGGGCGCTGAAGCCGATGCTCTTGGCCGCATTCGTCCGCATGTTCGAGTATTTTTCCATCTTGCCGGTCATCTTGCCCGTCTCCAGCGGCACGGGCTCAACCTCGCCGCGTGCCTGCTGCGTGTGCAGTTTAAAAGCGGCAGCCAGGGCACGGTCGCGATTGGCTCCCCCGAGTCCGGGCACCTGGGCGACGACGCATTTCACCCGTGGATCAGTTCCGGCCATGTAGGTCACGAGACCGCCGCCGTAGCTGCTGCCCATGATGCCGATGCGCTGCGGGTCCACCGAAGGCTCGCCCGCAAGGAAACTGATCGCCGCGCGAATGTCCTCGGTCTGGTCGGTGTAGTTCATCTGCCAGCGCAGGGCCTTCACCTTGAGCGTCAGCTCGCCCTTCTCGTCCGGCTTCGGCTGTGGCTCGGCAGCCATGAGCTGGCTCTCGCTCTCGCCCCAGCCGCGATAGTCAAAGGCGAGAGCGACATAGCCTTTCTCCGCAAAGATCGGCCCCAAGCGCCCACCCGTGCCGCCTTTCGTGCCGCCTGTGCCCGCGCAGAAGACGATGGCAGGCAGCTTCTCGCCTTCCTTGCGGTTCTTCGGCAGGTAAAGATCGCCCGCCATGCGCGTGCCATCGCTCCAGATGGTGATGGCGCGTTTCTCGACCCCTTCCGGCAAAGCACCGCGAGCCGCAGGCTCGTTCGGATTCGCGGAACCCGGCGCAGGCGCACTCGATTTGGCCTTTGCAAAATACGCCGTCAGCTCCACCACGGAAGCCACGCCATCCTTGTCCGCGTCGATCTGATCAAACAGCTTCGGCATCTCCTCCCGCGTGACCTTGCCATCGCCATTGCGGTCGATCTTTTTGAGGCCATCTGACTGCGCCGCGTTTTGGGCGAATGACAGCGATGCGATAAGCAGCGTGAGAGTGTAAAGTGGGAGTTTCATGGTGCGTCGAGAGTTTTGGATTTGCCTCTCACATCCCGGAAAGAGCAGGTGGTTACAGGGACTGGGTGAAATAGGCGATGGCTCCGGCTTCGTCGGCGGGAAGCGCGGCGTGCAGGGTTGTCGCGAGAGCGAGCAAAGCGAAGATTAGCCGCAGAGCACCTGAATCCCTGTGGCCGGGATGTGGAGCAGGGAGTAACTTCTGGACTCCCAAGCCGGATAGTCAGAGGAATGATGGATTGGATTCCCCTGCCCCCATTCCCTGTCTTCTTCATTCAAGTTATTCGGGAGAATGGAAGGACGCAGAGGAATGCAGGAATGTAATGGTCATGGAGCGTTTGGAGGAAATGCGGCCGGATCGAGGCCGATAGGTTTGCCATCGGCGGCTTTGGCGAGTGGGCTGTCGGGGGCGGCGATGAAGTGGTGGAAGTCGAGCGGCTGGATTTCCTGCCGCGTCTGGTGCAGCTCGTTGGCCAACCATTGGCCCTGCCAGGTGCGCTCGTTGTTGGCCGGGGTGTCATTGTCGTAGCGCGGGGAGAGTTCCTTCACGACGGGGAGGCCGGGATTGCCGAACCGGGAGTGCTTTTCATTGCCGGTTTCGGTGCGGATCGTGGCGAGGGTGAAGTCCAGGCCGTCGTAGGAGCCGGGCTTGGGCTGGCCGACTTTCTTTTCGCCAATGAACATGGTCTCGACGATGCCGCGCTCGCTTTCCGCGATGCGATCGAAGTAGGCGTTGTGGTCGGAGACGAGATTGCGCAACTGCCGCGTGCGCATGAAGGCGCTGCCGCCTTTGGCCGGGATGACGGCGCAGAAAAGATTGTGCGTGACGGTGACGGGATCGTGCTGCACGCCGGAGACATCGCTCATGATGGAGAGCGCGCGGATGTTGTTGTTGTAAAAGACGCAGTGGCGCACCACGGAGCGCGGGCAGGTGTTGAGGGACATGCCCTCGCCCATGCCGAGGATCATCACGCAGTTCTCGACGAGGGCGTCCGTGCTGTCGCTCATGCCAAGGAAGACGTTCATGTAGCCGCTGAGCACGCGCCCGTCGTAAAAGCAGCGCCGCACGGTGTTGTGCGATCCGCCGATGATGACGACGACGCTCTTGTGGCTCGATTCCGCGGAAAGAAAATCGCGGAAGCGGAAGCCATCGAGGACGACGTGGCTTTTCTCTTTGATCAAAAACGCGGTGGAGCGCAGGCGGTAGCTGCCGGTGAGCCAGACGACGGCACCCGGCGCGGTGCGAAAGGTGAGCGGCGCGTCGGCACTGCCGGTGCCGCGCACGGTGATGGTTTCCTCGTAGGTGCCGCTGTGGACGAGCACGGTGTCGCCGGCGACGGCCTGCGACGCGGCATGATTGATCGTGCGCCACGCGCTCTCACACGCGAGACCGGCACGGGTGTCATCGCCATCTGGTGCGACGTGGAAGGTGCGCGGCGCTGTGGTGGACGCGGGCGTGGTAAAGGTGATCGCCTCGGCCTGCGCGGCATCGCCGGTGGCTTGGAGCGTGTCGCGGTCTGTGGCGAAGACGGTGCGTGTCTCGCGCACGGCGGTGGTGAAGCGCGCGTGATAAGTCGCGCCGGGTTTCAAGCCGTTGAGGCTGACTGAATGGGTGATGCCGTCGAGCGCGGTGCGTTTCTGGCCGAGCGCGGGCGAGTCGCCCCACTCAAGCGTGATCTCCACCGGCGCGGAGGGCGTGAGGCATTCGAGATTCGCCGTGGTGGGCGTGGCGCTGTGCAGGCGCGTCTGCTCGACGGTCACAGGCTGCTCCACGCTCATGCGGCGAAACGGTCCAATGCTCGCTGCGAGCGGACCACGCCCGATGAGCGGCGAATCCGCGCGGAGCAGGACACCACCGCCACCGGTTCCTTTATCATCGAAGCCAGACTCCGCAGTGAGACTGTGTGCGTCCTTGCCGGTTTTCTGCCAGTCGGCGAGCGTGACGTGCTTTTGACCGGCGGCTTCGACGAGCGGCCCTGTTGCGGCGGCAGTGAAGTGATTTCGATCCGACCACAAGGTCGCGAGCGATGGCGCATCACACACGAGACGCGGTCCGGTGCCGTCGCCGAAAAGATTGCCCATCAGCGTGGCGTCGTCGCATTGCTCCAACCGCGCCGCAGCGCCGCCGAAACGCCCGAGGAAGCAATGCCGCAGCGTCAGCGCCTTCACGCCCGTCGCGCTCATGCCATCGCTGCCGGTGCCGCCGATGAGCAAATGCGAGAGTGTGATTCCCGTGCCGTCCGCCGCCTTCACGCCATGTTGCGCGAAGTTCCGCACGACAATGCCCTCGACCACGATGTGCGAGCGTCCGCTGAGATCAATGCCCACAGGCAGCGTGCCTTTGCCATCCAGAATCACGCGACCGTCGGCATATCGGGCGAATCGAATGGGCTTATCCGCCGTGCCGGACTGCACGGGCGCGAGCGCCTCCTCATACACGCCGGGCATGAGGTAGATCGTGTCGCCCGGCTTGGCGCGGGCGGCAGCGTGCTTCAACGTGTTCCACGGCTTCGCAGGCGAGAGGCCGAGCGTGCTGTCATCGCCCTCCGGCGAGACGAAAAACACCTCCTCGCGGAAGGGATTCGGTCCGGGGTCCGCGCCATTCAATCCTTTGCCTCGCTGCGGCGACTCCGGCAGCAGGCGGAAGTCGCCATTCACCGGATCGGCAAACTGCGCGGCTAGCTTCGCCGGGTTGGTTATTGCACGCGCAGGTTCGAGGCGTCCTCCTGCTGGTAAAATCCCGGCTTCGGCCCCGTCGTGAGATTGCTCACCACGCGCACGTTTTTCGCGTCGCCCTTGTCCATGAAACTGGCGCGGATGGCGATGTTGCCTTCCAGCAGATTCGTCTGTCCGTCGTTGCTGTAAAAAGTGATCTGGTCCTGGCTGCCGGTGGGACTGTTGAAGCCCTCGATACGATTGCGCCGGAAGACACAATCCTTCGCGCCCCAACCCAGAATTTGATTCGAGATGCCGATGGTGCGCGACGCATTGCCGAAGGCGAAACAATCCTCGATCACCGAGTTCGCCGTGCCGGTCGTGAAGCAAAGGCCACCGCTGTTCAGATACGCCACGCAACGGCGCAGCGTGATGCTCTCGCACTTCCCGGCGATGATCCCCCAGCGCGTGCGCGAGCCGAGCAAGACCGAGGTGTCCGCATGCTGATAGCCAGTGAAGGCCAGCCCCTCTATGGTGATGTGCGCGCAGTTTTCCATCGCCAGCCCGTTGCCATTCGTGATGGACACCATGAGCACTCCCGGAGGCCGCGCATCCGCCGTGCGCACGAGCAGGCGGCCCGACTTCGCATCATGGAAGAACGCGCCCGGCTTCGTGCCGATCTCCACCGCCGTCGCGGCGGGTTCGTAATGCGTCATCGTGCGCGGATCGGCCACGCCCTGCGCGGTCTTGTCAAAACTCGCCGCAAACACGCCATCGAGTCCCGCCACTGCTTCCCATCCCGTCACCTCCACATCCCCGCGCAGCAGCACCGTGCCCGCACGTTGTGCGCGAATCGTGACCGGCGCGTCCTTTCTCCCCGCCAGCTTCTTCACCTCGACCGTCTCAAGATATTCGCCCGGCAGAATCGTCAGCGTGTCCCCCGCCTTCAGCGCTGCAACGCCCTCTGCGATGGTTTTGAAACCACTAGGGCCGACCGTAATTTCGGCAGCGGGTAAAGCGGCGAGGGGCACGAGCAGCAGGGTGAGGAGTGGGAGGGTGGGTTTCATGGCGCGATGGGGTTGCGATTGGTCATAGGTTTTGCGGTTGGCGCATCACAGCCATTTGTCGAACCACGCCCACGCCTCAGCCTGGCGCTCGGCGTTGAATTGATGCGGGGCGTCTTCGATGATGCTCTTGAAGTGCTCGGGCACTCCCGCTTTGACATAGCACTTGGCGAGTTTCTCGTGCGCGGCATGGACGCCGGCGAGTTCGAAGAGGCGGTCTTGCGAGCCGTTGATGACCATGAGCGGCTTCGGCATCGCGAGGGAGGCGATATCGGGATGATCCATGAGGTGATACATGCCGGGGATGATTTTGGTGAAGCCGATGCCGCGGATGTGAGCCTCGAGTTGATTCGGAAAGGAACACATCCAACTGCTCACGACGGCCGCCTTGATGCGATCATCCAGAGCGGCGAGATACGAGCTGCGCAGGCCGCCGACGCTTTGCCCGACGCAGGCGATGCGATTCGGGTCCACGTCGGGCCGCGTGATGAGGTAGTCGACGGTGCGAATGTCGTCCCACGCGATGATTCCCGTCCAACTCACTCCGGCGCAATACAGGGTCTTCGCCATGATTTCCTCATCGCGATTGCAGCGGTTGTGATAGGCCTTCACCTGCTCATCGCTGAGCGTGAGCGAGCGAGCTTTCCACTCGGGTGGATCATCGTCGAGCACCACGCGGCGCTCGCCCCAGTAAAACATGTCGATGGCGATGACCACGTAACCGCGCCGAACCAGCTCGATGCCGTAGGCTTTGCCGCCGTAGCCGACCTCGCGCATGTTTCTGAGCGTCGGGTGAATCGCATCACTCGTTTCGACCTCGCGCTCGCGGCCCCACATGTAGTAGCCGCCGTGGGAATGCAGCGCGACGACGGCGGGCGCGGGGAGCGTGGCGTTCTTTGGAATCAACACGGTCGCCGGCACGCGAAACACTGGGGTGGTGTTGAAGCGCACTTCCTCGCGGATGTAGTCGCCGCAGTCCTTGCGGGAGACGACCTCAGCATTCGGATCGCACTTCGCGGGCGCGTATTGCAGCAGTTCCAACATCTTCGCGCGACCTTTGGCCTTCCATGCCGCGAGGTCTTGGTGATCGCGGCGCAGAAACGACAACGGAAGATCCGACCCGCCCTTGAGATTCTGGATTACCGCGCTCAAGGAGCCAAACTCCGGTCCGTTTCTCCCCGAAAGCGAGATGCTGTTTTTCGGCGCAGCCACCACCTCTGCGGTGAGCGCACCGATGGGCGATGCAGCGGCGGATGCGGCCATGGTGGCGATGAATTGGCGGCGGGTGTTCATGGGGTGCGAGCGCTACTTTTTGATCATGTCCGCAAACCCTTCCGGTTGCAGGCCCATGCCGCGTTTCACGACTTCGGGGTTCGTGGCGAAGACATCCTGAAAGTCGAAAGGGCTGACGAGTGAGTCGATGGGAAACGGAGCCACCTTGGCCGGAGCGAGCTTTTGGATCGCGGGAAACTGTGGATCCGCGATGAGCGAACCGGTGGGGCGGACGCGGCGGTCGTAGTCCGCCAGGCCCATGCGGGTGTGGCCGAGGTTTTTGCCGCCTTCGGAAAAGTTGAGCACCCAGAAGAGCTGCCGCTCTTCGTCGGGAGCACGGAGGAAGTAGCAGTTATTGCGATCCTTGATGCCGGTCTGGGTGCCATACTGTTGCAGAGGGACTTTGACCTTGGTGGGGATGCTGTCGGTGAAGATGTTGTTCCTCACCGTGGCCTCGGTGGAGAGTTTGGTCGTCTGGATGAGGTTGCAGACGAAGACATTGTTCTCCAGGAGAAATCCCGGACAGCTCGTGACCTCTAGGCCGTCGAAACCGCGCGCGATGACGCAGTTTGAGATGCGCAGGTTCCCGCTATTCCACGCACAAACAAAGCCCGGCGCGTAACCTTTGCCATAGCCATCCCAGAGGCAGCGGCGGATGCTGACATCGGTGCTGTGGCTGACATTGACCACGCGCGACCCGCTGTTGCCGGCACCTTGCAGGCCGATCTGCCGGAAGTAAATGCCGTCCAGCTCGATGTTCGTTTTGCCGTTGATGACCCAGGCGGCATCCAGGCGTCTTTCGTTGCCGTCAAACATGACTTTCTCTCCCGGCATGGACTTGAACTTGATGGGCAGTCCCTTGTCGCCCGACACACGCACGCGCACTTTTTCGGAATAGGTGCCGCCAGCAATCAGCACGGTGTCTCCCGCGCGGATGCGGGAGGCCGCATGGCCGACGGTGCGCCACGCCTTGCCGCGCTCCAGGCCGGAGTTTGCGTCATCGCCATCGGTCGCCACGTAATAGGTTTTCGCGGCGGGTTGCTCGCGGTCGGTGGTGAAGGAGATAGCGCCGTATTGTGGATTGAGCACGTCCGGCTTGCCTTTGCCATCATACGGATTTGCTGCGGAGATGGCAGCGACGCGGAAATGGTAAGTCGTCCCTGGCTGCAAGCCCGTGAGGCTGAAGCTCCGGTGATTGTCGGTGGTGACTCCGACGTGGAACTTCACGCGATTGGCGCACTCCGGCGTGTCGCCCCAGGCCACTTCGCAGGCGGCACCGTGCGTGACGTGCCATTCGATGTTCGCTGTCGTTGTGCCCACCGAGTGAACCACCGGCGCGGTCATCTCCAGCGTGTTCGACATGCGGTCTTGATGAAACCCGATGCTCTGCCCCAAGGCTCCCAGCCCCATGAAGGGCGCGGGGTTGCTCAATGTGGCCGTGCCGTCTTGGATCGCGAAAGTCGGCTGAATGGCGCGCGAGTAGATGTCCTGCGTCTGCTGAACCAGGGCCAGGGACATCACGCCGTCATCGAGCTTCCAGGCGCGTGTGGCATCGGCGTAGCTGTGGTAGTCGCTGTATCGCACCGCAGGCGTGCCACCGCGAATCTCGACCGCAGGCGAGCTTTGGTTGTCATAGAGATTGCTGCTGAGATGCGCCTGCCTGCATTCGTCGAGACGCAGCGCGGCCTGAGCAAACCCTGTGAACTCGCAGTGCGTGACCTTCAAGGCTGTGACCTTGCTGGCAGACAGGCCGGTGTCCTTGCCTGTGAATTGGCAGTTGTGAAAGCGCACGCCATCGCTCGCACTGGCGGTGACGGCTCCTGAGAAGTGCAGCCGCTCGAACTCGACGCCGGCGCTGTTTTCAATGTGGAGGCCATCGGCGATGACGACCTTGCCCACACCTCGGCCACGCCATGCCACCGGCGCAGTGCCCGCCTTTCCCGCATGGATCGTCACGCGCCCGTCATAGACACCCGGCTCCAAATACACCGTATCACCGGGGCGCACATTCTGCGCCGCGCGGGCCAGCGTTCTCCATGCTCCCTTCATCGACAGGCCATCCGCTGCGTCATCGCCTGTCGGCTTCACGAAGAACACATTGGCCAGGTAGGGAAACGGCCCGCGATCCTTTCCATCCGGTGCCGCACCCCGCATCGCGGAGGTCGATTGCAGCCTGAAATCAAAGTTCAGCGGATCGGCAAACTCCAGGTCGTGATTCAGGCGCTCGGTCTGGAGGTGGATGTTGTCTTTGGTGATGTCTGCGTCGGGCACATAGATGTTCTGGCCGCCGAGAATGGAGTTCGAGACATTGCCCACCGGAAAGAACCCGAGCCCCACGGAGTTCCTCGCCGCGCACGTCGCAACACCTTGGCCGCCCTTGATACCGATATCAGGCCCTTCATTGCCCCAGCCCAGGCAGTGATCGATCAAACCGTGCTCAGCCGCGAGCCCGTAGATCCGCACGCCGACGCCGATGGAGCGATAGCCCACGCAGTTACGCGCCACGTCATTTTTGCATTGATACAGCATCACGCCCGCGCACTCGGAGGAGTTGTGCGGCGAACTGTTTCCATAGCCCGTGCAGCCCTCGACCAGATTGCCTCCTTCGCCCTCGCTGGCGATGCAGATGCCGCCACCATTCAGGAATGCGGTGCAGTCGCGGATGATGCAATCGCGGGCACCGAGGAAAATGATGCCCCAAGTGCCAAACAACGTCCGCGAGTCCGCCATCCCGCTGCTCTCGCACCCGCGCACCGCGATGCCATCCAGCACCACCCGCACCGGCTTCTCCAGTGCCAGCCCCGGTCGCCCGATCACCGGCACGCTGTAACGATGCTGCACCGCAGGGCGCAAGTCCGTGCTGGAAACATAGAGCCGTCCCGCTGCCGCATCAGAAAAGTAGCTACCCGGCTGAAACTCTACCTCGGCCAAAGTCGCGCACTCCCCGAGCCGCGACCAGGTATCGACCTCATACACCGCCTGCACCGCACCCTTGAAATCCGCCGCGAAAGTCTGGCGCGATCCCGCCACCGGCTTGAATACCGGCGCATCCTCATCACCGCGCAGCAGCACCGTGCCGGGAATCTCCGCACGAATGACGGTCTCCTTCTCCGCACTGCCGAGTCCTTTCCTCGCGACCGCTTCCGCATACTCGCCCCGCCCGATGCTCAGTGTGTCTCCCGGCTGCAAAGCATCCACGCCCTTTTGAATCGTGAGGAACCCCGCCTCACGACTCGTGCCCGCATTCGAGTCGAGGCCATGCTTGTTCACGAAGAACTCGGTGGCGTGCAGAGTGGTGGAAAAGAAAAGCAGGAGCAGGGTGTGTTTCATTCTTGTGGATCTCATTAAGGTTTGCGTGCCTGGTTCACGGCTTCGATGGACTTGCGGATGTTCTCCTTCCACACGCCTTGCAGGTTCGGCAGGTCAGCGCGTTCGAGCGTCTTTATCGCTTCATCGAACTTGCCTTGGCGGGTCAATATCCGGGCGATGCCTTGCAGGGCGGCGAACTCGCTGGCACTGCCGATGTGAGCGCGGTTGGCGACGATCTCGTGGTAGGCGGCGAGCGCTGGGGCGTCTTGGTTGAGGTTGGTTTCACGGTTCTGGCCGAGCAGGAGCCAGATTTCATCGCGGACGCGGGGTTCGCTGGTCCAGTCGAGCGCGGTGATGAGGTCCGCTTCGGCTTTGTCGCCTGCTTTGGTGTGGAGATAGGCGCGGCCACGGGCGTGGTAACCCTCGCCGCGTTTCCAGAACGGCCATTTGGCAAAATCCTCACTGGCGAATTGCGCGAGGAACTGCGGGGCGTTCAATGGATCGAGCAGGTTCTGCATCTGGACCGTCTTCTTTACGACGGCGATGGGAATGCGCCCGGCAAGCTGGGCGGCGAGGTCGTGCTTGCGCAGGCCGCGCGCGGTGGCGGCGGCGAGTTCGAGGGCGTGGGATTTTTGCAGGTCGGTGAACTTGCCTTCGGCGGTGGCGGTGTAGGCAGCGAGAGCCTCGGCGCGTTTGCCGGTGCGAGCGAAGTCGGCGGCGATGCGCGACTTTTCGAGGAAGTCGTCGTCCGGCGGGCCGTGATCGAACTCGGTGTGGTTGCCGTCGAAGAAGGTGGCGAACTTCATCACCTCGTGGAACTGCTCCGCGCCGGTCGGCGAGAAGGCGGAGTATTCCGCGCCATCTTCGCGAATGCGCTGACGACAGATGTTGATGTGCCACGGCAGGCTTTTGGTGGGCTTGCGGCCAATGACTAGGTGGAGCGGATCGTTCTCGTCCTGCGTGACGGGAATGCGGATCTCGACGGTCCAGTAGCCGTCGCCGACCTGCGTGGCGACCTCGGCCTGCGAATCCCAACTGAACCATTTGTCGCGAGAGGCACTGCGATCCAGATCCACGACGGCTCCGCTCGGGCTGATGGCGATTTGATAATACGAGTGCGATTCAGTTTCGAGGAGCACCTCGATGGCGTCGCCATACCAGAGCGCGGAGTCGTCCTTCTTCGTGGTGCCGATGTTGGGCTTCTCGCCGAGGTGTTCATTGCAGCGGATGGCGAAGTAAAGGTCGTTGCCTATCCAATGAGATTTGACGGTGGTTCCAAAGATGGGCGTGCGTCCGGTTTGCAGTTCGCGCAGGGAACAGGTGGCCAATGCGTTTGTCCACGCTTCGTCATCGAGCTGGCCATCGATCACGATCTTGCCACGCGCCTCGCCAACGAGCCGCAACACGGGCATGGGGCCGCGCACCTTGCCGAGCTGCTGGCTCTTGTTGCGCAGATCCTTGAGATAGTCGTCGATCAACGCGAGGCGGCGGCCATAGAGGCTCGTCGCCTCGGCTTTCGACTGCGCTTTGGCGAAGAGCGCGAGCGCCGTGTCGGCCTTTTCCTTCTCCTTTTCCATCGCCTGCCAGTTGGCTTCGCAAAAGCCGAAGAACGCCAGCATCTCCTGTTCGGCGGGGCCGTAAAACAGGCGGCAGTATTCGCGGAACATCGCGTCCACGTCAGCGTCCTTGCCGCCCCAATACATCCGCTGGGTGAAATAGACCATGAAGTGATTCAAGCCCAGGCCGACCTTCTCGAAGTCCATCGGCATGCTCAGCCAGATGTCCTCGCCCATCGAGACGCCTTTGGTCGCGTTGATGCTCGCGCCTATCGAGTGCGGCGTGAATGCGGGCAGATACCAGCCGCGGTCGGTGAAGGGATAGTTCTCGAAAATGATCAGCGGCTGGCTCGTCTTCGCCAGCCAGGCCTCGCGCAATTGGCGGCAGTTTTCTTGATCGACGGGCTTGTTGCTCATCGGACGACGACCACCGACGATGGAGACGACGACGTTCGGCTCTAGCTTCTCGATCTTCAGCGGTGGCAACGTGTAAGTGCCATAGGCGCAGTTGCATATCTTCTTGTCCGGATGCGTCTTGCGCACCTCCTTCGCGACTCGATTCACGAAATCCCAGACGTAATCGGACAAATAGCCGCGCTTCTCGCGCTCGGGCGAGTCCTTGCCCTCGCAGAGCTTGCACTGGCAGATCGAATCGTAGGCATCGGGCGGCATCACGGAGACGACGTCCATTTTTAAGTGATCAAACTGCATCCGCACGTTGCGCACGGTCTGCTGGAACAGCTCTTCATTCGAGTAGCAGAGTTGATTGACCGTCTGGCCAGGCCGGTTATCGCGCTTGCCGCCGTAGAGCGCGAACCAATCGGGATGCTTGGCGAAGACCTCGGCGCGATGCGTCATGTCGTGCATGCCGTGCGCACACTGCACGTCGTAAGGATCGCGGAGGCCGAGCCGCATCGCCCACATCGCGAGGTTCGTTCCATGAACTCCGAGGCGCACACTGAAGCGACGGACGGGGAAATCGGGCCGCACCGTCTCGTTGACCTCCATCAGCGGGATGGTCTTCAAGCTCGGCACCACCTCGCCGATCTCGCCCGGCCCATACCAGCGCACGCCGAGCCGCATGAGAAAGCCGCAGACCGCATTGAAGGAACCACGCTCATCGTAGCCCCAAAGTGACAGCGGGGCGAGCTTCTGACCGGGCTGGCGTTGGTCATCAGGCAAACCGGTTTCGCCCGGCAGCCGGAACTGCTCCTTGAACGCCTGCCAATTCGGCAAGCCCCAGAGTGCTCCGGTGATTCTTTCCCACTCACTTTGCGCCGTGCCCGCCCTGAAGTCCGCGTGGCCCTTGGACCACGGCTCGATGGGCATGAACTCCGTGTCCTCGCCGATCAACGCCATCCAGTCCGCACCCGTCGCGATGCGATACGCACCGTCCTTGAGGCCCTCCGCCTTGACCGGCGATTGAGCACTGGCCCCGACAAAGATTTTCACCGCCTTCCCGCTCGCCTGAGTCACGATGGGTAACCGCGCCCCGCTGATCTTCGCGATCTGATCCTGCAACTCCTGCGCGGCGAGCCGCGTCGTGCGCTGCGGCTTATCGCTGATGATGATCTCAGCGCGTGGCTGACCGTCCTGGACGAGGAAAGGCTGCGCGGCGGCAGGAATGGCCAGCCATGCCATCGAAGTGGCGACGAAACGAAGGATGGGTGTTTTCATTGTTGAGTTCTTTGGTGAGGTGGAGTGATGAATCCCGGCTACTTCCGCACGAAGATATTCCCCATTACGCTGGGTTCGCGGAAGTTGGTGCCGCTGGGGGAGAGCATGTAGTGCTCGGTGGTGTTGCCGGCTTTGCGCTGGCGGCAGATGTTGACTCCCCAGGGGAGAAAGGTCGTGGGGCGCGTGCCGGAGAGGGGTTTGGCGTCGATGCGGACTTCGACGGTCCAGCGGTCGGTGTCTTTTTTCACGGCGGCTTTTCCGACGCGGTAGAAGGCGGGCAGATCCTCGACGCGCTCGGTCACGCATTGGTCATAAATCACTCCGGCGGAATTGATGCCGATGAAGGGGCGGATGCCGCCTGCGGTTTCGAGGCGGATTTCCACCATGTCGTCGCCAAAGATGTCCATGGAATCGGGCTCTTTGCACGCCTCGACCAGCCGGTTCATCTTCGGCTCGCGACACTCGATGCCGACGATCAACGCGGAGTTGTCGTCGAGCCAGCGGAACGCGACCTGCGTGTCCACATGGTGCGGCGGTTCGCCGGTCAGCATCTCGCGCAGTGGATGGAAAGCGTAACGCTGGGGATCGTCGGCCAGCCAGAAGGGCTTGGTCAGGTCGCCATCGACGACCGGTGGCTCTTTGGCGGTTTTGATTTGGAGGCTGGGGCCGGTGCGCTTGAGTTTTTCAAAGAGCAGCTTGAGTGGCTCCATCTCGCCCGTGATGCCGGCGATGCGGCGACCGTAGATGGACTCTCCCGCCTTGGCTTTGGCGCGCCCGAGGATGTCGAAATAGCGGTCCACGTCGGCCTGTTTCAAGAAGCCGCCGGCAGAGGTGATTTGGCGCGGATCGGGGCGCATCCAGACGCTCTCGGCGAAGGTGAAAAACTCCTTCATCTCGGCTTTGGCCGGACCGTAGAAGAGTTCGAAATACTCATCCATCGTGGCTCGGATATCCAGGCCGCGGTTCCAGCAGAGCTTGCTGTGCAAATAGAGCATCAGGTGGCTGATCCATGGCCGGGCCATGATGGGCATGTTCGCGGCCTTCGTGTCGATAGTGCTCGCGGTGGTCCAGCCGATCTCCGCCGTGAAGCCGAGCGCGTGGTCATACAGGCCATCGAAGCTCTGTTTCATGTGCGCTGGGAAGATGATCGGCACGGGCGGGAAATTGTAGTTCGGAGCGTGCTGGAGATAGTATTCCCAGATGAGAAGCTGCTCCGGGCCGCTCATGGCGGCGATCCATTCTTTGCGATTGGCCAGTTCGTGAGAGCGCTCGGCCAGGCTCCAACCGGCGGCGGTTTGCGTGAATCCGATCACGACATCGTCCGGCACCTTTTTCAGGTGGGAGGGGATTCTGCCCGTGGGTCCGTAGCCGAAGAAGGTGAACTTCTTGTCCGGATACTTGCCCTTCAAGCGGTCGCGCACGGCCATGTTGAAATCCCAGGCGTAATCGCTGTAGCGCCCGGATTGCCCGCGCTCCTTGAACTTGTCCCAGCCTGCGGCGGCGTCATCGCTGTCGAGCAAACTCCAGCCATCGGGCTGTCCGATGCCGATGTAGCCGATGCCGGGAAAGTGTTTGTCCACCACTTCGAGATACGCGGCGGTGTCGTCACGCAGACGCTCGCTGGTGAAGCGCGGCGTCTTGTAATCCAACTTGCCGCCCACGCGGCCGTAATACTCCTGCGGCTGTTGCTCGGGCTCGATCTCGATGGGGCCGCTCACGCTGTGATAAATCGGAACAAAACGATCAGCACCGACGCGCATTGCCTTATACCACAGGAACTCATCGGGAATGGACCAGCCGACCCGGCAGTCGGCAAAAAAGCGCACGGGAAACTCGGGCTCCTGCTTCGTGTCCTGGACTTTGACGGCGATGTTCTTGGTCTCCGGGATGACCATGCCCAGCTCGGGAATCGGCGCATACCAGCGCATGCCGAGCTGCTCCAGCAGTGCATACACGCCGAAGAGCGTGCCGGTGCCATCCATCGTGTGAAAGCCAAACTCCGTGCTGAAATCGCGGTAATCCGTCAGCGGAGGGAAGCGCCACTTGTGACCGGTCAGCTCCTCCCATTTCTGCTGCCACACATTTCGCGACACGTCCCGAAAGAGCGAGAAGGACTTGGCAAAGTGGTAAAACTGCGGCCCGGCCACGATGACGTGGTTGTCGGCGGCGACGATCTTGAAGCCATCGTGCTTGAGTCCCGCGAGGGAAAAGCCCAGCTTCCGCGTGGCTTCACTTTCGCCGACATAGACGTGGTTTTTCACGCCGGGCGAGGCGGCATCGACGATGGGCAACTCCGCCCCGGACATGGCCCGCAGGTGACGCTGCAACTCGCGGGCCGCAGTCCGCACGCTGGGCGTGGCGTCCTGTGCCAGGACGATTTCGGTGACGGGTTTGCCCTCGACGACGAGCGGGACATCGGCTGCGGAAAGCGTGGCTGCGGTGAAGAGGAATGGGAGAAGCAGGGTGAAGAGTTTCATGGGATGCGTTTTGGAAATTGGGGGAAGGCTTTTGATGGCAGAGGAATGGGTTGGGCAGTGGAATGGGGAAAAGGGTGATGGGAAAAAACATTCCACTGCCCGTCCAGTCCTCTGCCCTTGCTGATCGTCAGGGTTTCAACTCCGCCAGCCGCTGCTTCACTTCATCGAGCAGGACGGCGGGAGCGCCGGGCACTTTTGCGGCTTGTTCGAAACTTTGGCGGGCCTTGGCCTTGTCGCCCATGTCGTGATAAACATCGCCATAGCTCATCAGAGCCGTGCAGATCCAATGCGGGTCGTTGCGGGTGTTTTTGTCCAGCTCGGCGAGGTCCGCCAGAGCCGCATCGTGTTTGCCGAGCGAGGAGAGCAACCGGGCGCGTTCGCTCAACGCTCGTTGGAATGAGCCGCCGCTGGGCTGCAAACGGATCATCTCGGCGTAGGCCTCGAGCGCCTTTGCCTGGTCTTTCCCGGAGCGTTGCGCGTTCTGGGCGATCAGGTGCCAGGCGGCGGCCTGGTTGTTCAGCGAGATGGTGTGTTGGATGGCCTGCCTGGCATCCGCCTCAGCCGCCACCATCTCGCCGAGGGCGGAGCGGGCACGAGCGCGAGCGATGAGCGTGGGATAGATCAAAGCGTCCGGCCACGTGTTCGCATCGAGCCTCTCGGCCGCCTTGAGCAGTTCGGCCCATTGCCGCGTCTCCAGATAAATCTGCACTTTGGCAAAGTCAGCGTCCGGTTTGAGCGGAATCCGGTCCGCCAGCAGCAGCGCCGCTTCGAGCTGTTTGTTGCGAGCGGTGGCCAGGGCAGCATGTCGCAGCGCATCACCCTGCTGCTCCGGCTTGGCAGCAGTTTCCGCCAGCTTCACGAAAAACGCGGCCGCCTCGGCGTGTTCGCCGCCTTGCATCAGTTTGAGCCCCTCCTGCCGCTCGGCGATGAAGTGGGGTTCAGCCCAAGCGGGCAGCGCCAACAGAGCAGCAAGGATGAAGATCGTTCGTTTCATGGGTTTATGGTGTGAGTGTGAATGGGTGAAATAGGGGCTTCAGGACTTCCTCGCCGGGTTGGTCATCGTTTGTCCGCTGGATATCGTGTCTCCTGGGGCATTTCAATCATTGCTGGACGGATTGAGGCGGCACGGCGATCACTTGGTCGATGAGGACCTGATCG
>CAMAQH010000050.1 GCA_945860295.1 Prosthecobacter debontii | reverse complement strand
GGCCTTGCGATGCGCAATGCGACTCCGCGAATGGCGGACAATTTCTTCCAGTCGAACATCATCGTTTATGGCACCGACGCGCCGAACTCTTCGTCGCCTGGCGGCCTTTATGCCCAGTCCTTCTGGTTTTACGAATACTTCCCGAACAGCGATGCCAAAGGCCTTGGCATTCAGCTTCTCGTGAATGGTGCTTTAGCCATGCCTGCCGGATCGAAAATCGATGTCTATATCGACACTGGGTTTCCGGATGCTTACAGCACGCTGCCAACTTTCAATGGCCTGTGGCTGCGCGTCCGGGGGCGATACACGAACTGATCCATGAAACTCGCTATCATCGCCTGTCACTACAATTGGTTCGGCTTCGAGCGCCCACGCGACAACTTGCGCCGCTTCCTTGAATCCACTCAAGGTCTTCCGATCTTCGGCGTGGAAGCCCAACTGGCAGGGCATCCCATTCAAACCACTGGCTTGCCCGGTTGGCAGCAGATCACCGCTGCGCAAGATCAAGTCATCATGCAGAAAGAGTGCCTGCTGAACATCGCGGCAGCCTTGGTGCCGAATCATTTTGAGGCGCTGGCCTGGGTGGACGCGGACATCCTTTTCGACAACAAGGATTGGTTTGAGCAAACGGCGCGTGCGTTGGATGCATTCCCAGTGGTCCAACCGTTCGCCCAAGCGCACTGGCTCGCGCGTGATGGCCGTATAATCCACAAGCGCCCAGGCATCGGCAAGGAACCTGGCCTGCTTTACCGTTGTGTCGCTCACCCCGGTTTCGCGATGGCGGCAAGACGCGCGCTCTGGACTCAAATGCGCGGTGGTCTCTACGAACATCTTGTCGTGGGCAACGGCGATGTGGGCTTTGCCGCTGCTGCTTTGAGCAGTGATCAACCAGGTCACATCGTGATGAATCCGGCATTGAAAACTCATTATGACGCCTGGGCCACTCCGATAAAGGCATGGATCAAAGGCCGACCCATGGGCTTTGTTCAGGGCGCTGCCAATCACCTCTGGCATGGCGAGATGAAGGACCGTCGTTACTTGGAGCGCAATGAAGTGCTCATCAAAACCCTCGACCCATCCACTCATCTGACTCGTGCAGCCAATGGTCTGCTGTCGTGGACATCCGCCGCACCATTCGGTTTGCGTTATGCCATTCGATCCCACTTCGCCAACCGCCGAGAAGACGGCTAACTCACCATGATCACGATTACCTCGAACTCAGTTTCAATGACAGGCGAACCCGCTCGTCAATTCGCCCGCCTCTCACTCGCCATGCGCAAACTCGGCAGGGAATTGCTGATGCAACCGGGTGGCGGCTACGCCTCGGCTGACGGCACGCCTTTGCCCAGTGAAGAGGAGATCCGTGCCGCCCTAGCCGCTGAAGAACTGTCCCGCACTCGCGCTCGTGTGCCAGTCATCAGCGCACGTCAGTTGCGCCTCTGGCTTCATGGTGCGGGTCTATTGGAGCAGATCCCGATGTTGATTGCCGCCATGCCCGAGCCACAGCGAACCACGGCGCAGATCGAGTGGGAATTTTCAATCGAATACCAACGCGAACATCCTTTGGTGAAACAGCTCGGCACGGCTCTTCGCATGACTAGCGCCGACATGGATCTGGCGTGGCAGCAGGCGGCAGGGCTTTGAGGCTCGTTGCGCAACGAGGCTCAACCCAAAATAGCATCAATGAGTTTCCTCGGCCGGCGGGGCGCAAGTTTTGGATTCGCTTGCTCAGGCGGAACCCAGCCCTTGGGTGGCATGATGGAGAACCATTCATTGGCCTCCTGCTCCGTGACCAGTTCGCGGTAATGCTTGAAGATGATGTCCGGTGAATTGCCCGCCTCCAGAGCCACTTTGGCTGCGTCTTTGGCGACGGCCAAACGGTAGCTGATGTAGGAGTGCCTCAGGCCGTTATGTGGCCATGGAATACCAAGTTTTTTCGACAAGGCCGTCGTCACGATTGGAATCTTGCGATTGGTGATGACTTTACCAGTTCGGGAAAGGGGCAAAAGCCATGCTGCCATGTTGTCCGAGATAGGCACAATGCGACGGGATGCCGTTTTGGCTTGATCAGCGCGCAGCATGATGATGCGGCGTTCCAGATCCACCGCGGACCATTCTAAACGTCCGATCTCGGCAACTCGAAGGCCAGCAAACCCACCGATGACCAGAAGAGCCAAAACGTCGGGAGGGGCGGCTTCGAGCAGTTGCCGCATCTGGGCGGGTTGGAAAATTTCAGTCGTGGTGTCCACCTCTTTGGCCAGGGATAGCATTTCTGCTGCTGTCGCTTCAGAAGCTGGGATATAACCGCGCGCCTTGGCAAAGGTGAAGAACACCTTCACGCAGCGGTGGACCGAGTTGCGGGTAACAGGCGAGCCAGCAAGGCTGCGCAGCCATCGATCAACCTCACCAGACTTGATGGCCATGATCTCACCTGGGAATGCTTTGGCAAAGCGCCGCACGGTTATCGCAAGCTGGTCAAGATAGCTCTTGCTCAGATTGTCCTGGGCTTTTGAAGCGAGGAACTCCCCGATCAGGTCCGGAACTTTGGCACCGAGAGTGACTCCCTTGGTCCGCCGCAGGAACTCCTGCACGGCAGCCATGAGCGGCACTTCACCGAGCATCTGCCGACACCGCGCATATTCGTCCAAGGCCGAAACTGGTGGCATGTTGAAGGGCGCGACCATTTTCTCCGCCGCCAAGTAGCACTCCCGCTGAACCGCAGTCAGATCGTTGGTAGCTGACAACCCCTCTTGAATTCGTTTGGCGACCATTTGCGCCTCAATTTTTGCTTTTTCCAGGGTGCCGAAATTTCGCCTGACTCGTCGGCCATTCATGTGAAAAGCCACGGTGTAGTAATCATACTTGCGGGTGCGCGCCTTGTAGATGGGCACGACGGCGCTGCCGTACTTGATCCGCATGAAAGGTTTGCCCTTTTTCCGGGGGGTAACCCCCGATTTTGTCATAATTTTGTCATGCATGACACCGGGAGGGGTGTCAACAGGGGTGATGTCTCTGTTAAATAACTCGTTGATTTCCAACGAGTGCCGGTGGTCGGACTCGAACCGACACATCATTACTGATACAAGATTTTGAGTCTAGCGCGTCTACCATTTCACCACACCGGCAAGTGTCTCTAGCTTAGGCTTGTTAGAATGCCGAGTCGCCCGAGGATTGCAAGGCTTTTGGCGGTCCTAAAATTTCACGCATAAGCACGGCTTGTCGGATCGAGGCCTGACTGTTGAGGAGGCCGCGCAGAAAAGTAAGTCCTTCGTTCTTTTGTCCCGTCTGAAGAACTGGCACGGTAGAGGCCACGATTGGTGCTGTATCGACAACAATCGGAGTTGGTGTCGCTGGCTGAATCTCTGCTCGTACCTTACTTAATCGGGCTCGGGTAAGTGAGGGGCTAGAAACTGATGGTTTAGGGCTTTGAGTTTCTCTGAGGTCCTTTTTTATCTGCTCGAATACGTCACGCACAGTAGCCCATGGATCATTCACAGGTGATGTTGATTTGGGAGAAGGGCGCAGTGGTGGCGGAGTTCCTGAGGACTCTACTTGGCACTTCCAAGCGGCCTCTCGAAGTTTGACTTCTTCTAAATTCGGTGGGCTGGTGCGTTTGCGCGCCGCTTCTTCCTGGCCTTGCTTGAATAGGCCCCAGAGCCACTGGACAAAGCCTCCTAACATCGCAACGACAATGATTGCGATTTGGATTGGATCGACTTCTGCAAGCTGCATACCAATAATTCTGGCGGGATGTATCTGGAATGGAAAGCAAAAGTCTCAATTAAGACGAAAGTTTGTTCAGTTGGCCAATGGCTTGCGCCGGAATCCCTGTACATAACCATCGCCACGGAAGAGATACACTTTCTTCACATCCTCTAGGCGCATGATGACCCAGGGTGAGAGCAAATTGCGACCATTTTTCGTGAAGACTAACCCGTCAGCAAGATAAACACAGGAATGGTAAGCATCGCCACTGGTGGTGTTGAGGAAAAAGAGAATGTCACCATACTTATACGGTGGCTCTGTACGATCAAAGTTTTCGAGCACAGCACTGGTGGCTAGCCTTGAATCGAGAAGATACTCTTGGGCGTCGTAATTGAAAAAATTGAGCGCTGTCCAATGACAATCAGGCAAGATGCCGTGTTTAGCCAAATCCAACCCGGGATAGGTGTAAATGAGTTTGCGTACAAGTGCTGGCAGCATGTGAGAAAGAGGAAGCGCTTCAATCCCATCCGTATCAATGATTGATTGCACGATAGGCTCGACATCCTTGCGGCGCAGACCGAGTCCAAGGGTCCAGTAATTGACCAATTCTTCGACGTTTGTGTTATGATCAACCTCGATCTTCACCATGATCGATCGGGTGCGGGTCATCGCCTTAAAGATAGCCTTTGCCTCACTATCGGACTGGGCATAATTAAGCAGTAGTGAGATGTCACTGAATGCGGTGGTTTCTCCACGCTTGTAGGTCAGCTTCTCGATCTTAGAGATGATTTCGGGGCTAATCTTACTCGTGCGATACCAATCTTTAACTTCCTGGCCGATAATGAGCACGGGATCCAGACAGTATTCGTTTTCTGCATATTTGCTCAGCTCCGCGTAAATGAGGGTCCGCATCTCAGGCGTCATTGCTTCCAGGTCGGCTAACGGAGGGAAGAGATACACATTTCCATCGGTGGTGACGATGGTCTTTGGATCCAGTAGCGCAGATGCCATGGCTTTCGTGAGTCCTGCCTTCTGAAAGAGGGCCGGCAGTTCGTCTTTAAATGATTGCGGAAAAACCCATGTCGGTTTCGTGCTTGGTAGAGGGAAATTTTCCAATAGATTTTTGGGAGCCTCCAGGTAGATGAAAGCACAGCGTAACCTCCCCCACGGACCAAGATTGGTATAAAATACATTGAGATTGCTCAACTGATCGAGCTTTTGATTGTTGGTAGCGGTAACGGTAGGGCGTGTCACAGCGTCTTCGGAATTTGTCAGGAGGAGCCGCAAGTTTTCCAGGCTGGTAATCTGCGCTTGAGAGATCGAAGCCGCCGTGAGGGCTAGACATGAGAGCGCATTGCGGGTGCTTTTCAAAAGGCACAAATGGAGCGCAAAGAAAGCAGTGTTGGATGGTGTCATGGGGGAGACACAAACGAGCACACAGTCCGCTAGGTGCACCTCTTTTTCTGCCAAAGTTTCGACTCACTTTCCTGATGGAGCAGAGAAAACATCTGATGGATCAATAAAAATGCTTGGGCTTGCAGCCAAAACTTGATATTCCTGACAATTCGCTGCCTGCACTTTCCTGTCGATGAGTCGTCTGCCCCCCCTATCCGTATCCCAACCTTGTTGTCTAGCGTTAGCCACTGGCCTGCTGCTCATTGCGTGTGGAGTGCTGCCATTGGCTGAAGCGAGTGATTCAACCGTAAGCATTGCCAAAAAAGAAGTGCAGCGCCGAACCAATCTAGTTTCGGCACAAATGAACAAACTTTCTGAGGCTGAGACGCTCTTGAAAACTCAAAAGACTGGTGCCGCCTTGTCTTTGTATGAGGAGATTTTCAACACATTACCTAATTTGCCGATGACTCAGGAAGTGCGCACCGTAGCGCTAGAGGGTTACGTGCATGTTGGATTGATTCGCGCTCAGGAGCTCATGAATGCGGGGGATTACCCTGCTGCTGAAAAAATCCTTAACACCTTGGACGGGCAGAATGTAGCGAAGGGTCGTGTCGGCGTACGCCAAATGCGTGCACGCATGACGGATACTGATCGATACCCGGCAGCGTTGACGCCTGGGCACATCGAACGTGTGCAGGAAGTGCAGCGCCTGTTGACTCTAGCTGCTTCGCAGGTTGAAACAGGAATGTTTGATAAAGCTATGATCACCTATGAGGATGCGCTGCGCTCAAACCCAACCAACAGTGCTGCCCGTCGCGGGATGGAGACGGCGGAACGTGAGCGTGCGCGTTATTTTGAAAGTGCCCGAGACCATCAGCGCGGAAGGATGCTCAACGGAGTCAATGAAATCTGGGAAACGAAGCCTCCACTGAGAAGTTCAGACATTACCGCGATGTTCGGAGGAGTTGGAAGTCAGGCAACTTCTGTAGTTGCCAAAGGGGGGCGTGAATCGATCAGTGCAAAACTCAGAGACATCAAAATTGAGCGCATCGACTTTAGTGGTGCTGCTCTGGAAGAGGTTCTTGAATACCTTCGGGTGCGCGCCCGTGATCTCGATCCGCAGGGCAAGGGAATCGACTTCGTTATGGGTGTGGCAAAAGACCAGCCGTTGAAGCCGGTTTCTCTCAACTTAACCAACGTTCCAATCGAAGAGGTGTTGCGATATGTGACCGAGGTGTCTGGAGTCAGCTATCGAGTCGAGGAGTATGCTGTGCGGATCATTTCGCTTTCAGATACGAATCAAAGCATCATCTCCAAAACTTATCGGGTGCCCCCAAATTTCATTTCGACTGCGCCAACCGAGCCTGCCGCAGGAGCCACTGCGCCTGCTGCTGATCCGTTTGCTGCGGGCGGCGCAGCCCCAGCGGGCGGGTTACTTCGCCGAATTGGAGCCAAGGAGTTTTTGGAAGGGAATGGTGTTTCATTCCCAGAGGGCGCAAGCGCTAACTACAATCCCGTGGTCAACATGTTGATTGTCCGCAACACGGCTAAAAATATCGAAATGGTGGATATGCTGGTGGAGCAATCACTCAACACCTCTCCCAAGATGGCGGTGATTGAAGTCAAGATTGTCGAGATCAACAATAGCAAGCTGGATGAAATGGGCTTTGATTGGTTGCTAGAGGGTTTTGGCAGCAATGTTGAATTCTCAGGCGGAACGGTTGGCAATGCTCAGAATTCAACCTTTGCGGTGAATGAGTTTCCTGAAAACACGGCGTTGTCTGCCTCAGGTATGGCTCCAGTTACCGCCGGTCTCCGTAGTTCGGGTGATCTCGGAAATCGTGGAATTGAGGACGTTCTCTATGGTGCTGTAGCGCCGACCTCACGTCGCTCGCCAGGTATTTTCTCACTTGCGGGTGTTCTAACCAATCCGCAGTTTCAAGTGGTTTGGAGAGCCTTGGATCAAAAGACAGGCATCGACCTCATTTCACGTCCTTCGGTAGTCGCTAAAAGTGGCCAAAAGGCGAGTGTTGAAGTGGTTCGCGAGTTCATTTACCCAACGGAATATGATCCTCCGCAGATTCCGACGAACGTGGGAACGACTCAAAATGTTATCTTATTGACACCCTTACCACCCCCAGCCGTCCCAGTCACACCGACGACCCCAACAGCCTTCGAGACACGTCGTGTCGGCATGGTGCTAGATGTAGAGCCATTGATTTCAGATGACGGCAAAACTGTTGATTTGACTATCACCCCTGAATTCACCGAGTTCGTTGGTTTCGTCAATTACGGCAGCCCCATTTACAGCGTGACCCAACGCAATGACGGCTTAGGCTTAATCAGTGTGTCGCAGACTGAACTCACGCCCAATACCATAACTCAGCCTATCTTTTCGACCAAGAAGATCGTTTCTGGGGTGAAGGTCTATGATGGAGCTACCATTGTTCTAGGTGGACTTATCTCTGACCAGTCTATCGTCATCAATGATCGTATTCCCGTCATTGGCGACCTGCCAGTAGTCGGAAGGTTTTTCCAGAGTAAGGTCAAACAAAGGCGTCTCAAAAACATGATCATGTTTGTAACTGTGAAGGTGATTGACCCATCGGGAAATCGAATCAATCCACAGTGATGCATTCTTGGAGACAAATCAGGGGGAGTCGTGCGTTCTGAGTCTCATGCGAGCTATCCTGATTATTGCGATGCTGATTTCGCCACGGTTATTTTCTGCGGATGCGGAGAAGCCAAACATTCTCTTCATCTTAAGTGACGACCAGTCTTACAAGACGGTTTCCTGTTACCCGGAGTCATTGCTTGGCGTTCACACTCCGGCGATAGATGCTCTGGCAAAGTCAGGAGTGCGTTTCAGCCACGCCTACATGGGGGCTTGGTGCATGCCATCACGGGCCACACTACTGACAGGTAGGCACCCGCACGGTATCGAATCCATGCGGATGAGTGGCAAGTATCCCGCAAGCGAATACAACCCAGAGCAGTGTCCGTTCTGGCCAGCCGTCTTTCGCGCCGGCGGCTACCACACGGCGCAGATCGGGAAATGGCATACAGGCACAGATGGCGGTTTTGGCCGAGATTGGGACTACCAGATCATCTGGAACCGGCCCAAGTATCCCGACAACGCAGGTGCCTACTACGACGACCAAATTCTGGAATTCAATGGGGTGCAAAAGACAACCTCTGGTTACTCCACGGACAATTACACTCAGTGGGCCTGCGACTACATTCGTGGTGAGCATCGCCCTGCAAATAAGCCATGGTATCTGTGGCTATGCTATGGCGCGGTCCACGGCCCCACGATCCCAGCGAAGCGACATAAAGGCAGCCATAATGATGACGCTGTGACCTTGCCTGCTGACATCTTGCCCCCGCGTGCGGGTAAGCCTGATTACCTCAACGACACCCAATCATGGACCAAAGACAAGACAGGGAAAGTTATCGCCAAGAAGATTGGAGAGGCGTTTGGAGATGAGTCTGGCAAAAAGTCACTGGCTTATGAAGACTACATCCATCAGGTCAATGACTGCGTCGCTGCTCTGGATGAAGGCGTGGCCCGTGTGATGAAGACGCTCAAAGAAAGTGGTCAGTTAGAGAACACGCTCGTCGTCTTCACCGCCGACCAAGGATTCGCCATGGGCGAGCATGGTTTCCGCACGAAACTCGCGCCCTATGATACGAATTACCGTAGCCCGCTGATCGTCTCCAGACCTGGCACCTTGCCGGAGGGGAAGACCTGCGAGCGACCAGTGAACGGCACAGACCTTGTCGCCACATTTAGCGCCGTATCAGGCATTAAAATCCCCTGGAAACTCCATGGCCGCGACCTCACGCCACTGCTCAAAGATCCCGAGCGGGCCGAGTGGTCTTATACCTGCTTTTTTGAGGCCACTGGCGACCACTTTGGCAGCGATGTGTCGCGTGTGGTCAAAACAGATCCCGAAAAAGCCGAACATCATCATGTCCCCTGGTATGCCGCTTTGAATGATGGTCGCTTAAAATACATCCGCTATCTCAAGCCTGGTGTGCCGGAGGAACTTTACGATCTCAAAGCAGACCCTGAAGAGTTACAAAACTTGGCGACTAACCCGGCGCATCGTGTGGATCTAGAGCGTCTCCGCAAGGTGGCGGTAGAAGAACTGCACCGCACCGAAGCGGATTATGCCGACTCGCTTCCGCCACTCTGATCATGAGTGTGTGCAAAGTTCCCGTTCAGGTCGTCTGTGCCATCATCGAGAGAGATGGCCGAGTACTCATGGCGCAAAGGCCGGATGGGAAACGTTTGGCAGGGTGCTGGGAGTTCCCAGGAGGTAAGATCGAGCAGGATGAAACCCCAGTTCAGGCTCTGCACCGTGAGTTGGCGGAAGAACTAGGCTGTGAAGTGACCATCTCCCGCGAAGGGCCTTCTGTTCCGTGGTCATATGACTGGGGAAACATCACGCTTCATGCCTTTGTCTGTCGGTTGACTGATCCTAGTACGGAGCCTCAGCCTCATGAGCACGCAGCGCTGAACTGGTTGCCCCTGTCGCAGATCAGAGGGCTTCTTTTGGCTCCGGCGGATGGCCCCATTGTTGACTGGCTGCTTTCGCTTGAAACGCCTTTATGACAGATGGCGGTGAGGGAGGGATTCGAACCCTCGGTAGCTGTTAAGGCTACGCATATTTAGCAAACATGTGCTTTCGACCACTCAGCCACCTCACCAAAATCTGTTTTCCCGCACTGCTGGAGACGGGTCGCTATGTATCTCGACACTGAGGCTGGCGTCAACGCAAAAGATGCATGTTTGAAATAGAATCTAAACTCTACTTCCAGAAAGTAAGCTGCCGCGTAGCCTCATTGCTCATCACTCATGAACGGAATTCACAACGAACGAGCAGGCACACTGGAGAAAGCCCTCAAACTCAATCTAGCGCACAGCGTCTATGGCACCTTTGCCGAGATCGGCGCAGGGCAGGAGATCGCTAACTGGTTCTTCCGCGCCGGTGGAGCCTCTGGCACGGTGGCCAAGACCATGTCGGCTTACGACATGACTTTCAGCGACGAGATTTACGGTAAAAGCGCCCGCTATGTCTCCCGGCAGCGAATGGTGGCGATGCTCGACCACGAGTTCCAAATTTTGCAGGATCGGCTCGCCGCAAAACGCGGTGAAGCGACGACATTCTTCGCTCTCGCTGACACCGTTCGTGCCAAAGGTTTCCGTGATACAAAAGAGGAATGTCACGGTTGGTTAGGACTGCGTTTCCAAACTGAACCCCTGGGGCCGAGTCACGACATCCAACTGCATGTGCGCCTCCTTGATGCGACCAATCAGCGACAGGCCGAAGCGCTCGGAATGCTCGGCGTGAACCTCATCTACGCGGCCTTCCATCTCCGCCATCATTTGCCGACTTTTCTGCGCAGCTTGATGGATGAGTTGACTCGCTGGCGTGTCGAGATCGACATGATTGACTTCACCGGGCCAGCCTTCGACTCGCCGGTTTTCCAGGATCGTCTCGTGGCCCTTGAATTGGTGCGCAGTGATCTGGCAGATGCCGCGTTGTTTGGTGCAGACGGAGAGATTCTTCAGGCTTCAGACGTGCTTTACCGGAAGCCCGTCTTTCTCAGTCGAGGCACCTTTGATCCCATCACGCGCTTGAACTTGGACATGCTGGATCAGGGGCAAAAAGCCTTTGCTCAGGACTTTGGCACTGAAGCCTCGGGCCACATGGAAATCTGTGAGATCACCATGCACAATCTACTCTGCATGGACGACTGCTCGGTGGAGTATGATAACTTTCTCGCGCGCGCAGGCATCCTGCAAGCACTGGGCAAAAATGTGCTCATATCAAAGTATGCCGAGTTTCATCGCTTGAGCGCCTTCCTCTCAAGGCACACCCAAATGCCAGTGGGTATTGTTCTGGGACTACCCTTGTTTGAAGAACTCTTCAATGAGCATTGGTACACTGATTTGGAGGGTGGCCTGCTTGAGGCCTTTGGACGTCTTTTTAGAAACAAAGTGCGGCTTTATGTTTACCCCGCTGGAGATCCCATGACGGGTAAGATTCGTAGCGCTACTCAAGCCCGAGTTAACCCCGATCAGCAGCACTTACTCAACTACATGCTAGAAACCGGCTGCGTTCATGTCATCAAAGATGGCCTGGAAGACTGCCTGTTTCACACAAGCGCCAGCGTGCGGCAAATGATCCATGATGGTGATATAAAATGGCGTTCTCTGGTGCCCGAGATCGTATTAAATCAAGGCCCATGGGCCAAGTAAATTTCAGATTCCAAGAACATGCGCATCGAACTAGTCAATACGGGCGACGAATTACTCCTCGGCGACACCATCAATACCAACGCCTCTTGGCTCGGGCAGCAAATCGCAGCTCTCGGACTCATGGTGTCGCGACATCTCGTGGTCTCTGATGGCGCAGTCATCAAAGATGCCATGGCAGAGGCCGCTTCACGATCAGACGTGGTTCTCGTTTCTGGTGGACTAGGCCCAACTAACGATGATCTCACGCGCGAATCCATCGCCGAACTGCTCGGGTTGCCGCTTGAATTGAATGAAGGTATTAAAGCGAACCTTGAAGCCTTCTTTGCGAAAAGGAATCGCGCCATGTCTGCCTCGAATCTCAAGCAGGCCATGGTGCCACGTGGCGCGGAGGTCATGGACAATCCTTTTGGCACGGCTCCCGGTCTTTATTTTCCAGCCAAGCTCAGTCATGCCCGCGGTTGGAATACCCATTTCTTCCTCTTGCCCGGACCACCACGGGAGCTGAAGCCAATGATGGAAATGCTCGTCGAGCCACGACTGCGCGCCATGTTGCCAGATGGCGCTGATCGTCGTGTGCTTTACCTCAAAGTCACTGGCGTTGGCGAATCAGACATCGTGGAAAAGGTCGAAAAAAAACTCGAAGCCGTGCCCGGCCTTACTCTTGGTTACTGCATTCGCAATGGCGATGTCGATGTGCGTCTCTCTGGTGCATCCGAGCCAGTCGAGATCGGGGCCGCTATTGTACGTGAGCATCTCGGTCACTGCATCTTGTCAGAGGATCGTCGGATCATCGAGGAGGTTCTCGTTCAGATACTCACGGGGCGCGGGCAGACGCTTGCCACGGCAGAGTCCTGCACAGGTGGCTACATGGCTAGCCGCATCACAGATGTCAGTGGTTCGTCTCGCGTGTTTGGTCATGGTTTTGTGACCTATGCTAATGCGGCCAAACAAAAGCATCTCGGTGTGCCGGCCGAACTGTTAGCCGAGCATGGCGCTGTCAGCGAATCAGTCGCCAAAGCCATGTCCGAAGGCGCGCTGAGAGTCTCGGGAGCTGATCATGCATTAGCGCTGACTGGCGTCGCAGGACCGACAGGTGGCACAGACGATAAGCCCGTTGGCACCGTGTTCGTTAGCCTCGCATCAAAAGGCGAAATCACACTCGTGAAGCGCTTCTATTATCCTGGCACTCGCGATCGTTTCAAACTGCTCAGCAGCCAAGCCGCATTAGAAATGCTACGGCGGCGGTTACTAAGTCTACCGCAAGGCTAGGAGTTTGTTTCGCTCACTTCTCCTTCGCATATTCCGCGTAGGCTTCGGCAATCTGGGCAGACTTTTCGTCGCCATCGTGGAAGACGAAGCGGTGGCAGAGGGTGATCTTTTCACCCTTCTTCAAGGTCATCGCTCCAGTTACTTCCTGCACTTTTAGTTGGGAAAGGCCGAAGGGATTCGCGGTAAAGAGGCCGTAGGTGCGGACATGCCAGGGTGTGGGGTGGCGGAAGCTGCTGGGATGATTCAGCATAGCCACACCGACGGCTTTACCACCCACCGTGCCATAGTAGTCCACCCAAGTGGCGCGCTTGCCCCAGGCGGCTTCGTCTGTCAGGCCTTCGCTGCTGATGATGTGGCCAGTTCCTTTGCCCAGTTCTTTGCCACGATCCACGGCCATTTCGGTGGGGACGCGGATACTGAGGCCGGCGTCTTTTTTATCATCAATAAGTATGTCTGCTTCAGTGGCGATGAGGTCGATGTCCACGTCGATCAGGCGGGCCGAGCCTTTGACGGCGAAGGTGTACTTGCGGACTTCTTCAGAGGTCTTTTTGCCTGCTGCATCAAGGTAGTCGGAGATCGTGGTGATCAAGGCGGTTTTGCCGCCTTTCATCTCGGTGATTTCACGCAACTTGATGGCACCGAGGTGCTCGATCCGCTCGGAGGTCTTTTTGCTTTCGCCAAAGGTGGCGCGCTCTGCCCAGGTGTCGAAGCCACCGATGTTTTCATGGCCAAAGCACAGGCCGCGATGATGCGGGTGATCGTGCTGCTCGCCTTCCACCATTTTCATGGGATAAGCGCGTGTCATGGTGACACCACTCGTGCCGATGATGGGCCACAGGTAAGTCTTGTTCACTTGATCGACGACGAGTTCAGTGACGAAATCACCATCGAGTTTGACGATGGCACCGCCAGTGGATGTTTTGTCGATGGTGAAAGTGGCGGCTTGACTCTGCGAAAGGACGCAGAGGACTGATAGAACGAGTAAGGAAGTGATCTTCATGGCGGATGAGTGAAAAGGAACGCCTCAACGGGAGCGTTTCTTCCCACCCACTCTTATGCGCGTTGTCCTTTCTCTCTGTTTCATCCTTTCGACCCTCCCGGCCTCAGCTCAACTAACTGCCAATGGAGCCACGGCCTCCTTCAAAGGTAGCCTGCCGCCAAAGCCTACGACGGCGCTTTCTGCCGAGCAGGAGGCAGCTATCGAGAGAGAGCTAGATGTCGTGAAGGCTGAGTTTGAGTCGGTGAAAAAACATCAGCGCTCAGCGGATGCGGCCATCTTTCTCAAAGCGTTACGTTACGCGCTCGACTTCGATGAGTGGTATGACAAGAAGCCTGAGGACGGTATGAAGAAAGCTACCGCGCTGCTCGATGAAGCAAAGAAGCGAGTCGCCGCGCTCAAAGAAAACAAGACCCCATGGATGGATGGCACGGGCCAGAAGGTGCTCGGCTTCTACTCAAAGATCGACGACAGCGCGCAGCCTTATGGCGTGGAAATTCCTGAAGATGTGAAGATCGGCTCTAATGAAATCCCCATGTGGATCTGGCTGCATGGTCGCGGTGATACGGCCACTGATCTGCACTTCGTTTACAGTCGCCTCATGGCAAAGAAACCCGGCCAATTTCAACCGAAGGGAACGATTGTCATTCACCCATTTGGTCGTTACTGCAACGGCTGGAAGTCTGCTGGTGAGACCGATGTTTTCGAGTGCCGAGATGACGCCATCGCCCGCTTCAAGGTGGACAAGAACCGCGTCGCGCTCGCTGGCTTCAGCATGGGCGGGGCAGGTGCTTGGCATCTCGGAGCACACTATGCTGACCAGTGGGCCTGCGTGCATACCGGTGCCGGTTTTGCGGATGTGAAGCGCTACCAGAAACTGACGCCGGACAAGTATCCCGTCTGGTATGAGCAGAAGCTCTGGGGTGTCTATGATGTGCCGGACTACGTACGGAATTTCATGAATGTCCCGCTCATCAGCTACAGCGGTGAGATCGACGCACAGCGTGACAGCGCCGAGTACATGATGGAAGTACTGGCGAATGAAAGCATCAAGCCTCCGCATCTCATCGGCCCTGGCATGGGGCATAAATATCATCCTGAGGTGATCAAAGAAGTGCAGGCCTGGATCGAGAGGGCGGTGGATAAAGGACGTGATCTCTTCCCAGACGAGGTCCACATCCAGACGAAGACTCCTTTCTATGGTCGCATGAAGTGGATGAACCTTCACGGTATGGAGGAAAGCTGGAAGGACGCACGCCTCCACGCGAAGGTGCTCGATGGTAAGACCCTAGAGATCAAGACGAGCAACGTCACACGCATCGTTTTTTATCCACCACCTCAGGCGAGGAAGGGCGGCGGCAAACTGAAGACGATCGTGGATGGCACGGATCTGAATCTCACGGTGGGACCTGAGTTGCCACAGTTTGAAACCTTCATGAGCACAGGTCCAAAAGTGCCCGGCTCCATGTGTCGCCTGATCAAGGAAAAGGGCGTATGGCGTGACTTCGGGAACGATCAGTCCTTCCAGCACGAGGGGCCAGTCGGCGGAAAACCTTCCTCGCATCCTGGATTGATGGACATGTCCTTGATGAAGCGCTTTCTCGTCGTGCTGCCGGACGGGAAATCATCTTCATCTGTCATCGATGCTTGGGTCGAGATCGAGTCGGCCCATTTCCTCACCCGTTGGAAAGGGCTGATGCGCGGTGATGTGCGCGTGGTGAAGGCCTCTGAAGTGCCAGACGTTTATGAGGCGGGTAAAACGCAAAGCCTCATCCTCTGGGGCACACCTGAGTCGAACTCCTGCATCAAGTCCGTGCTCGGCAGTCTGCCTATGCATTGGACTGCGGAGAAGGTCGGCATGAATGGCAAAGCGGGCTTAGATGCAGTCATGCATCTACCCGCGCTAACCTATCCTTGTTTGAAGTCGCCAGGCTTCGAGGTGGTGATTAACTCTGGCTTCACCTTTCGTGAAGCGCATGACAAAACGAACTCACTGCAAAACCCCAAGCTGCCTGACTGGGCAATTCTCGACATCACTCAAGCGCCAAATACCGAGAATGCTGGTAAAGTCGTCGCAGCGGACTTCTTTGATGAAAGCTGGCAGGTGAAGTAGTGCCGCTCTTCAGCGCTGCTTCTGTGTGACGTTCGGTTTCCAACCGGGGTCGCGCAGGAGGTGCCCGAGGTACTGAGGAAAGGGTAGCGAGCTGGCGCGGAAGTCGCGTAGCATGTCGCACCATTCATGGAAGACGATGTTCAAGGGGCCGCGATTGGGGATTGATTTGGTAAGACCGTAGCGCGGAGGGTCTTCTGGCAACTCGGGGGCGAATGTGCCGAACATTTTGTTCCAGATAATGAGGCACATGCCCATATTCTTATCGAGATAGCGGGGATTCGCAGCATGGTGGACGCGGTGATGGGATGGAGTTACGAGGATGTGCTCCAGCCAACCTAGTTTTCCCACATGCTGAGTGTGGATCAGGCTGCCGTATATCTGAGTGGCGGCATACATGAGGAGGATGTCGAGCGGTGCGAAGCCGAGCAGAGCGATGGGCACGATAGTCGACAGTGATGATCGACGAAGTGGAGCACGTAGTAGGCGAAGTCTTCGATGACAAAGAGGGCGAGCCAGTAGGACCAGCTATACTCTCATTCAAAGAGGCAATGCCGCCATGCTAAGAGTAGCACTGGCATGACAAGGATGGCTCGCAGGAGCAGATCAAGGCCACCATTAAGCGCAGAGAGGTAAAAATTTGTCACCGTCTCACGCCAAGTATAGGCCGTATGCCATGAAAATAAGTGATGGCTATTTCCAGTGAAATTGCTCCCAGAATGAGTGGGGCACTGAAGAGCATCAGACTCTGTTCGCTAAAGGTCTCCATGAGCGAATAGAAAGAGAAGACTCGCTACATTGAGAAGCAAATCAAATTACTAATCGAGATGAAGAACAGACCGATGCCGTGCGAGGTGCATCTCTAATGCGCGGATTAGAGCATGGCAGCGGGATTTGCCTCAATGGCTTTAGTTAAACCAGGCCAACCCTCTGGCCGCTGAAGTCGAAACATGTGGAGATAGAGCGCGACCTGCTTTGGCGCATAAACCGCGAGCAGGGCCTGAACGCCAGCAGTGGCTTTGTCTTCGGCAATCTCTTCTGGCAGTTCTTCCACTTGGCCCTTGCCATCGTGCTCGATACCCACGGCATCGAGGAAGGTGATGAGCATGGCTCCCTGAGATTTGAGTAGCCAGATTTGCAGTATCTGCTCGACGACGGGAGCGTTGGTTTTCATCCCCAACTGAGCAAGTATCCACTCGGTTTGCTGAGCGCGAGATTTTTCCAGAATGAATTGGGGGCGCAATTTTCTGGTTCCTGCCAGTGAGTTGATCACAGCACGATAGGCTGGGCGCTCGTCAGTCTGGATATAAGTGAAAATTTGGTTACGCAGATCAGGGCCGATGGCCTCTAAGAGTTGCTGTGCGGTCATTGGGCCAGGAATAGTTGGGGACGGTTTTTATTGAACACGCGTCTGCTAACACGCTGGCTTTCATGAGGCAAACGCTTTCCCCAAGACAGATGACTTGAATGGTAGATTGACTTGAACCACACGAAGAACATCTTGACCACTAGCAAGCCGCTCAGATAGTCAGAATTGTTTTGCCCCTTGGCAATGACCTTTTAGCCCCCAGGTAAATCACGGCACCTATGGCCGTCTCTAAAAAACCAACTTCCAAAAAGAAAAGCTCTACAGCGTCTGCCATACGGTCGGCAGTCGCTGTCCCTTATCCTGCGAACTTATCAGAGCAATCCGCAAAGCGTAAGCGCGGACGTCCACGCAAGTATGCTCTCACAGACAACACCTCCGTCTCGGCACCCTTAACGACGGCTGATGGTGTGCTTATCAAGCGAGGGCGTGGTCGCCCACCAAAGAGTGGCCATGCGCCCGCACCGGTCGTTGTGATTTATAATGACATCAACGCACCTGCCATTCAGTCGAGGATTCGCACGCTGATCCGACTGGCTAAAGATCAGGATCATCTGAGTTGGGATGATGTAAATGATGCTTTGCCGAGCGGCAACGTCACGGTCGATTTGATGGAGGAGGTGCTCACGCGCCTGCGCTCCTTGGAAATTAGAATCTCAGATGACGGTGTTGTGGACGGACGCCTCTTGGTCAGTACTGTCAAGGCTGCCGCTGCAGCTAGCGGTGCCTCGACAGAAGAGCGGGCTGACGCATCACGAGCAGACATGCTGGATGATCCTGTGCGTATGTATTTACGCCAAATGGGGCAGGTGGCACTGCTCACGCGTGAGCAGGAAATTATGATTTCCAAGCGAATCGAGCAAGCAGAAGCCTGCTTGCTCGAGTGTTTGCAGAGCATGGGCTTTGTGGCAAATAGCTATTTGCAGTTAGCGCAGAATTTGGCGGATGGATTGGAGCGTTTTGATCGACTGGTCATCGACCGCAAGGCTGAGGAGCGTGACAATTACTTTCGCAAGCTGCCTCAACTGATCCTTCAGGTCAAAGAGGCTCATGACAAATGCAGTGCCCATTACAAAGTTGCCAGTGCGGCTGAAGGTAAAAGGAAGCAGACAGCGACAGACAACTTCCAAACGGCACGCACCGCCTACTTTAAACTTTGTGCTAAATTGTTCTTCAAGCAGAAGATCAACGAAGACTTTGTAGCACTGATCCATACAAAGCTTGAAGAGCTGAATGTCCTAGAGCGTGAACAGCGCGCTCATCCACGCAGTCAGCAGCCAAAGGAGGCGTTGCAGGAATTTGAATTGCAAGGCTGGCAGACGGCTGAGGAATACCGGCGGATTGCGGCTGAAGCCCGCAAGAGCGTGGCTGATTCTACGAAAGCTAAAACCGAAATGATCGAGGCGAATCTACGTCTGGTCATTTCCATCGCTAAAAAGTACACAAACCGTGGTCTTTCCTTTTTGGATTTGATTCAAGAGGGCAACATGGGATTGATGCGTGCGGTAGAGAAGTTCGAGTACCGCCGTGGCTATAAGTTCTCCACTTATGCCACTTGGTGGATCAGGCAGGCCATCACTCGAAGCATCGCTGACCAAGCGCGGACAATTCGTATACCGGTCCACATGATCGAGACGATCAATAAACTGATGCGAGTCCACAAGCAGCTCGTTCAGGAGCTTGGCCGCGATCCATCTCCTGATGAGATTGCTGAAGAGATTCATCTGCCCGTGGATCGTGTGAATGCTGTTCTACGCATGGCACAGCAACCAGTTTCCATGCAGGCTAAAGTTGGTGAAGGGGATGGGGATACTGAGTTCGGTGATTTCATCGAAGATAAGGAAGCCCGTGATCCGATGGAGCTCACTGCGATGAATCTGTTGCGAGACAAACTCCGCGACGTGCTCGACACGCTCAATCCGCGTGAACGTGAAGTGCTTGAGCAGCGCTTTGGTCTTGTCGATGGTTCTGGCCGCACACTCGAAGAGGTGGGCAAGCAATTCCAAGTCACTCGCGAACGTATCCGCCAAATTGAAGCAAAGGCCTTGAGGAAGCTCCGTCATCCCACACGCATTCGTAAACTCGGTGGGTTTTTTGGTGGAGCCTGATTTTGCTGTTTGGAGCGGACTTCAGTCGGCTCCTATTTGAGGCTTGAATAAGCCCTGATTCCAAAGTTCAGCAGCGTTTCTTGAGTTCATTATAGTCTGGTGGCGAGTGGTCAGGAGGCAACTTCGGCGAAGTTCGTTTTCGCTACTCCAAGGTCTTATCGATCAAGAGTTTGTGCTTATCGGCACCACCCCCAGCTTTGCGCGATGTAGAGCACGAGCCTCCTCGCTCGGCTACCCAGGATCGCACCACCGAGGAACAATTGGCTGCGTAGCGTCGTAGGACGCTGATCGTGCTTCTCACTGCGGGTGCTGATGGCCTGTGTGTGGTGGAGGCAGGATAACCAAACGTGCTGACGAAGAGTCCCGTCAATCCCGCAGCTAGACCGGTTCTCGAAAAGGCTGTCACAAACTTGTCTTTGGGCGGCACTGGGTCTGGATCAGGGAGGGCTGGGCGAAGAGGGATTGTAGCGCCTCGATGAGGCGATCATGGAGTTGGGGCGAAGTCTTGGCGATCCAGCCGTTGATCCAGTCGGCCTTCAAGCGCAGCCAAAGGCGTTCAATGGGATTGAGGTCGGGCGATCTGGCTGGCAGATAAATCGGCTCGAAGTGATGCCAGTTGAGCCGCTTGACCTTGTGCCAGGAGGCGTTGTCCATCACCAACAAGGCGCGGCGGCTGGCCATCGTGGGTTCTCCTCGGCCAAGGTGTCGAGGAAGGCCTGGAACGTCTCGCTATCACAGTGGTTGAAGAGCATGAAGAGTCGCCCATCCTTCGGGCGTAGGGCTCCAAACTCATTGTGGCGGATGTGTTCGTCCAAATAGGGGTAGGTGCGGATGCTGCCGATCTTGGTCCACTGGCGGCGTGGACGTGGGTCGCCCTCAATGCCGCTTTCATCGCTAAACCACAGGTCAATGCTCTCATCTTTTTGCCAGGATTGGAGCTTCTCACAAAAGGCCTGCATGTAGCGTAGGATCTGCCGCTCGCTGAAGTGGGAGAGGGCGGCGATCTCCTGATAAGTCTTGCCTTCGTAGAACCACAGCAGCGCCTGGAGACGGCGAAAGCCCTTATTCGTCGGGGTGCAATCCATCGCCCGACGAACCTCTTCGAGAGTCGCGTTTTCAAAGTTCAGTTCTGTGCGCGGACGGCCTACGCTTTCTATTGATTACCAAGATTCTAAAAGTACAGCACCTTTTTAGACAATCTTTTCGAGAACCGGTCTATAAGCGGCGAACAGAAATATCGGCTGCGTCGTCAGCGCCTAGGCCACGAGCCCATTGCCGGAGAAGACCTTTAACATGGAAAAGGTTGTCCGCATCGCTATTACCGCAACCTGCGGCAGTCATCACCGCCGCCGAGTTCACTACTTTCGATAGCTGGTGATGCGACTGCCACAGAGTGAAGCCACGCCTTTGAAATTCGCGTTCGTTCCATTGGGGTAGGCGACAACGAAAGCGGCGATGAGGAAGAGTGTCATGCAATGTATGCCAATTAGAACAAGTGTTTGAGCGCGGCTTTTAGGGTTCAGTTAATCGTACTCTTAGCAGCAGCCGCTGCCGGGGACGTAACCGTCCTTGGTATTAATGACCACTTCACCATCGCGATGCGTGGGTGTGGGTTTGCCGGGGCGGAAATGCTCTTCGTGATCGAGCGTGGATTGAAGGCCGAAGAAGTTGGCGGTGACTTGGCGCAGGCCTTCTTTCACGGATTCAACCAGTGAGGCTGGATCGGCCTCTGCGCGCAGATTGACGATAAGCTGCCCGCCGGTTGTTGGTTCATCGAGTTCCATGCCAAGTTCGGGGACATAATCACTACGCACGAGATTGATGCTGGCGAGTTCACCGGCGATGCCGTCATCAGGACTGAAGGTCATCTTAAAATGGGCGATCTCGGTTCCCGCGAGTTGTAGTCGGCCTTGCACATTGGTGGCGAGCTGTTTGAGAAAGTCGTTCGCCTCGAATTCATCCGCAGCTTTGAGCGTGACGGTGGCATTCAACCAGCCGAGCAGGGCTTCGCCATCGGCATAGACTTCGTAATCGACGGCCATGGGATTGCGCCGCGCCTGCACGTCGGTCATGAGGCTGGCGAAGAGTTCGTCGAGTCCGGTGTCTTCACGCGGCGAGGATGTAAATATCTTGGCCAGCGGGAACTCGGTCGAGAGAACGGCGCGCAGTTCCTCGCGCTCGGCTTCAGCGAGCAGATCGCTTTTGCTGATGACGATGATATCGGCTTCTTCGAGCTGTTTTTTGAAAATATAGGCCACCTTGGTGGAGAAGGTGCCGCCCTGATCGAGGCCGAAGACGCGGCGCGCGCGCACGGGATCGACCAGCACGCTGAGCGGGGCCACGGTGAAAGCATCGCCATAAAGTCGGCGCAGCGGATAGGTGACAGTAGCAACGAGATCGGTGCAACTACCCACAGGCTCGGCGATGAAAACATCGGGCTTTATAGCATTGGTCAGCTTACTTGCGGCATCGACAAGGGTGTTGAAGCGGCAGCAGAAGCAACCGCCCGCGATCTCCTCGGTAGCAAAGCCCTGGCCGCGCAGCAGCTTTGTATCCACGAGTCCACCGGCCTGGTCATTGGTGATGAGTCCCACCCGCAATCCTTGATCGGTCAGATGTTTGGCGAGCTTGCCGACGGTGGTGGTCTTTCCGGCTCCGAGAAAGCCGCCGATCATGATGTAACGTGCAGGTTTGGACATGGGATAAAGTGAACGGTTGAGATGGTTGCATTGCTTCAGAAACTCAATGCCTCGAGTCTCAAAAAAAAGGCTGCCATCACTGGCAGCCTCTCGTGACTGATGTATGGAGCAGATTAATGCTGGCCGCAGAATTCTTCGAAGCGGTCCATGCCGGCATTGATGACATCAAGGCCAGTGGCGTAGCTGAAGCGAACGGTGAACTCGGAACCAAAGGCGACGCCGGGGACGGCGGCGATTTTGGCTTTGCTGAGCAGCTTCTCGCAGAAGTTGATGGACTTGATGCCGATGGGCTCGATGCCGACGAGGAAGTAGAAGGCACCCTTTGGCTCAATCACTTTGACGTTCTTGATCGCCTGGAGGCGGCTGAGCATGTATTGACGGCGCACGTCAAACTCGTCGCGCATGTCTGACACGATCTGCTGGTCACCCTGAAGGGCGGCGATGGCACCGTATTGAGCAAAGGTGGTTGGGTTGCTGGTGGTGTGGCTCTGGATGGTGTCGATGGCGTCAGCGATCTTCTTTGGAGCGGCAGTGTAGCCGAGGCGCCAGCCGGTCATGGCGTAGGCCTTGGAGAAGCCGTTGATGGTGATCGTGTGGTCGAAGATGTCTTTGCTGATGCTGGCAATAGACACGTGCTTCTGGCCGTCATAGACGAGCTTTTCATAGATCTCGTCGGAGAGGATGAGGATGTCTTCTCCACAGGCGATCTCGCCGAGGGCCTTGAGTTCTTCGGCGCTGTAAACGGAGCCAGTCGGGTTGCCGGGGCTGTTGATGATGATCATCTTGGTCATCGGTGACATGGCGTCCTCAAATTCTTCCGGAGTGATCTTCCAGTCGTTTTCGATCTTGGTTTCGACGATCACGGGGATGCCGCCAACGAGCTTCACCATTTCAGGGTAGCTGGTCCAGTAAGGAGCCGGGATGATGACTTCGTCACCTGGGTTAACACAGGCGGCGATGGCGTTGTAGCAGGAGTGCTTGGCACCGCAGTTCACGCTGATCTGGGAGGCGTCGTATTGCAGGCCGTTGTCTGCCAGAAATTTCGCAGCGATGGCTTCACGTAATTCGATCAAACCAGCGCTCTCAGTGTAGCGGGTCTTACCAGCGTTCAGGGCTTCGATAGCGGCAGCAGTGATATGCTCCGGGGTATTGAAGTCAGGCTCGCCAGCACCAAAGCTCAGCACGTCCACACCCTGTTTTTTCAGAGCCTTGGCTTGGCTGGTGATGGCCAGAGTCATGGAGGGAGAGAGTTCGGCGATGTGTTTGGCGATGTAGTCCATAGATAAAAAAGTGCAGGCTGGTGAGTGGAACCGGGTTCCCCCGGAAAGGGCTGGCTAAAAAGGAGCGGCAGAAGGGTTTGTCAACGCCGCGTCCATCAATGCTGTGTGCGTTTGCTGAAAAGCCCATACCGCGGGCTGAAAATGTAGGCCAGCAGGAACAGGCTCCCCAAGACCAGGATGATCGTGGCGCTGACAGACCAGCCGAGCGGGTAGCTGATGAAAAAGGCCGCTACTGAGCCAAAAGCCCCGATCAAGCCCCCGCCCCAAAAGAGCGTGCGGGCATTGTTTGTCAGCAGATACACCGTGGCTGCTGGAGCGACCATGAGGCCGACGCTGAGGATGCAGCCGACGGCTTGCAGCGACGAGATGAGCACGAGGATCGTGATGGCAAAGGTGGCGTAATTAAGGAAGCGAACCGGCACACCAAGGCTCGCAGCGATGTTTGGTTCGAAGAGATAGATGAGCAGTGGCCGCTGCAGCGCGGTTAGGGCGATCACGGCGATGAGGCTGATGCCAAAGGCGATCCAGAGGTCGCTGTCTGCCATGCCAACGATGCTACCAAAGAGCCACTCATCCAGCTTCTGCCGCATATCGAGCCTAGTTAGAATCAGATACCCGCCAGCAAAGGCGGTGGTGTATAGAATGCCCATCGACGTGTCCTGATCCAACCGTGAGGTACGCGAGAGAAAGATCGATCCAAGTCCCACGATCAGAGCTGCAAACACTGCTCCGGCCAGGGCACTCCACTGCGTGAGTCCAACCATGAGCACGGCCAGAGCGATACCCGGAAGCAGCGCATGGGAAAGCGTTCCTATCTTCAGTGCTGATTTCCTCAGCACGACAAAGGCACTGACGAAACCATTCGAGAACCCGATCATCAAACAGGCCAGCAAGGCGCGCTTGGCGATGGGCTCGGCGAGGAAATCGGTGAGAGTGGGGAAGGTGGTCATGCGCGGGGAGGAATGACGAAATCAGAATGACAGATGACGAATGGGTTAAGAGAAGTGGGGAGCACGGCGGAGATCTTAATTTTTCAAAAGATGGGTTGTTGCTGAAGCACTCGTCATTCGTCATTCGTCATTCCCGCCGCACCGCCATACGCCCTGGCGATGTTTTCAGGCGTGAAAGAAGTGACCACGTCGCCAAACACGACTTGGGTTCGTTTGATCAAAAGAACGTCATCGAAGAAGCCGGACACAGTTTGCAGATCGTGATGGCTGGCGATGAGCAAGCGGCCCTCGGCGGTGAGTTCGCGGAAGAGACGGCTGAGGTTTTCCTGGGCGGGTTTATCCAAGCCAGTGAATGGCTCATCGAGCAGCAAGACATGCGCCTCTTGGGCCAGTGCGCGAGCCAGAAAGGTGCGCTGTTGCTGGCCGCCGGAGAGCGCATTTATCTGGCGATCTTGCAGATCCAGCAGATCCATCGCAGTAAGAGCGCGCTGGACGATGTCCGCATCGTGCCGCGAGTAACTACGCCACCAGCCGAGGTTCGGATAGCGGCCCATCTCCACGAGGCCGCGCACGGTGATGGGGAAATTCCAGTCAACATCTCCGCGCTGCGGTAGGTAAGCGATCTCATGGCTGCTTTTAGTTAGTGCTTTGCCGCGCCAGATGATGCTGCCACTGTCTGCCTGCATGAGTCCGGCCAGTGTTTTCAGCAGCGTGCTTTTACCCGCTCCATTGGGTCCGATCAGGGCGATGCTGCGCCCGCATTCAGTGGCGAAGTTGATGCCACTCAAGGCACTCACATCACGATAGCTCACGCAAAGTTCGCGCACTTCTAACTGATGATGATGCGCATGGTTGTGACCGCCGCCCCAGCAGACATGTTCCTTGGAAGTCGCGCTTGTCATGGCCAGATGAAGGTGAGGATTTCGTTCAAAGTCGAGTCGCTAGACCAGCGTGTCTCGCTGCGTGTCTCCAGGCCGTCTGGCTCGATCTCCAGCGTCAGCGCCGTGTCCGGCGTTCCTGTCGGCCAGGTCGCACTCAGCTCCAATTCACTCCCAGTCTTTGAGATCACCACGCTAGCCTGCTCCTCTGCGGGCGATGACGTGAAATCCAGCATCAACAGCAGTTCCTGCCCGTCTTGCTTTAGACTGATCAAAAGCGGCTTGTGAGCATATCGCAGCCTGATCATGACCAACACCTTCAAGGGCGTATCGCCTGCCTTCGCTATCGCTGGAGTCGCTTTCACCTGAGACACATTGCCAGTCAATTGCGCCAGAGGCACCGCCAGCAGGCAAAACGCCAAGCCGAGCAGGAAAATCTGAAGAGGTGGGAAACCGCGCATTGTTTGCAATAAGTCGTGGAGACGTGCATCCGCGTCAACCTCTGTCACGAAATCCTCCGTGTGCTTTGGATGTTCTTTTCTATCATCAGAGCGAAAAAACTAGCGCTGGTCTGCCTCAATATAAAGGACTTGCGCAGAGTCGATCGCCAGCACCCTCCTTCGACATGCTGCACGCCGTTTCTGCGTTTTTGATTCCCTGCTATTCGCCCTGCCATGCTGTCATCATGCGGCTCGACGAATCGACCACTTAAAGCTAAGCCAGCGAAACTTTCGGCGTTTTTTGGGTATTCGGATCTCGTCACTGATTCACGCAAAAAGCTGCCCTTTCACAAAATCTGGATGACTCCGGATCACGAGCTGAAAGCGCTGGCCGTGATGAAGACTCGGCTATTCATCGCATTCGTGAACTTGCAGTATTCACGCCCAGCATAGAAGGCGCTGGTGCGAAATGAAACCTAGTGGGGGAGCATCGAGCGGCGAGAAGCGGAGATGGCTCACAAGCTGCGCAATGAATTTGAGAAGGCTAACCTGCGGTCATCGAATCCCCGATATGAAATCGCTCTGCAAACGGGGCCAGACACGCTGACACTGGAGATGGCCATCGTAGAGCTAAATCCGACAAGTCCGAAAGGCAATGCGGTGAAGATTGTGATGAAGTTTGTGGTCAGGCCCCTGACTGGGCTTGGCGGCATTTTCACCACTGGAAACATGGTCATCGCCGACATCGAAGCCGACAAGATGACCTTCTACAGCGCGCGCGATTTTAAGCCTTACGTCCACTCCATTTCTGCTATGCGCAAGTGGGCGGAACAGTTCGAGTTGATGACCCGCACGCCTATCAGTCAGACCATCAAAAACACGCACTGCATCACACTGATGCCTTATCGAAAAGTGATCGAAGACAGGATTGGGAGCTAAAAGCAGAACAGTTTCGACTACCTTCAGCGATGGTTTGAATCTGCAAGCGTCCAACTTTAGTCAGTAAAATATGAATCCTTGCTTGCCTGATAGGGTAGCATTTCGCTATTGTCGCTTATAGAACACTTTTTACACCTCATGGACCCCAAGCAGACACCTTCTGACCAACCCTCACCTGCCGCCCCACAGCCACCCGTTCCGGAGATGGGAGCTGTGACCCAGCCAATGGCCTACCCGCAGGGTTATCCAATGCAGCCTGGTATGATGCCGCCAGGATATCCACAGGGTTACCCGATGCCGCAGGGCTATCCACCACAAGGGTACCCGCAGCAGCCGATGGGTTATCCTGGCCAGCCACAGATGGGCTACCCACCCGGTTATCCGATGCAGCCGGGCATGATGCCCCCTCAGGGCTATCCCATGCCACAGGGCTATCCACCACAAGGTTACCCGCAGCAGCCGATGGGCTACCCCGGCCAGCCACAGATGGGCTACCCACCGGGTTATCCAATGCAGCCAGGCATGATGCCTCCGCCTTCCGCGCCTGTTCCAGCCGCAGCACCTGCTTCCGCTCCAGCCGCAGCACCTGCGCCAAGCCCTCCCGAACCTTCAGCGGCTCCAGCAGCCACACTTCCCGTTGTTGCTGCCACGCCTTCTGATAGTCACGAAACAGTGCCCGTGTTTGAGCATCATGAGGGTGAAGTTTATCACCCGCCTCTCCTGACGCATATCGAAGCCGCTAAGCCTGCCAATGCACTGGTGAAGTTTTGGCGCAAAGTAGGCGGTGGTTCCTTGACTCTGAGTCTCGCCATTCATGCAGGCATCATCATCATCGGCGGAGCCATCGTGGTCAGCTCGCAGCTCATCCAGAAGCAGGTCGATTTCCTGCCCGGTGGCGGCACTGCCGCAGGTCAGCAGGCCTCAGCAGATATGAAGCATAAAGTGCAGCAGAAAAAGCGCACTTCGATCAACAAGTCCGTGCCGATGAAAAAGATCGTGAGCACGAGCCAGAACTCGGCGATCTCACTCCCTGATGCACC
>CAMAQH010000049.1 GCA_945860295.1 Prosthecobacter debontii | reverse complement strand
CCCTGGCAGCCACTTTCCCCCCAGCCAGCGACGCAATAATCGGGTCAAAAGCAGGGTCCATTTCTCTTCCCCACTCCATCGCTCCGTGATGAGCTTCATCTGGTGCATTTGCCTGCTGGTGCGGCCCACGAGCACGGTAATGATCTGGCTCTTCTCATGCACTAAACTCACTTTCACCGTGCGCTGGCCGCTGCTTTGCACTTGCCGCGCGACGCCTTGCATCAGCGCTGGACGACTGGTGATGGCTTCGCGGTGATGCGCGTCATCGTAAAACCGCACATACAGGTTCCACCAGTTGTAAAACAGGGCGATGAGGTTTGCCATGATGCGGCTCGGGGTGAGCTTCTTGGTGGTGTAGCCACACCAGCCCCATTGGTTTTCGAGTTCGTCGTAGTTGTTCTCGGCGTCGCCGCGATCTCGATACTGTTTGGGCATGCAGTGGGTGGGGTAGGCGACCTTGTCCAACGAGGTGATCAACACGGCGATGCGTCCGCTCCACGGTGCGATGCTTTGATCTTCCAGGCGTTCGCCTTGGCTGCCTCGGAGTTCAAAGGGATCGCGCCGTCGGCGTTTGTGCTCGTCCACCGGGGCGATGGCTGGGGCTTCTCGCACCACCACGACGCGACGCTCGCGTGTCCAGCCACTGAGTTTGATGGTGGCTTCGGCGGCTTCCCAGCCTTCTCCACAGTCCTGCCATCCGTCGCTGTGACGCAGCAGGTCGCGCACGAGCGCTTTGACCTTGCTGGTGTGACGCAGCTTGAGCAGGTAGGGCAGGTCGCGCGCTTCAAACTCGTGCATGATTTTTTCGCTACCATAGCCGCAGTCGCCACGCACAAAGGTGGGCCAGCGATCGCGTGGCAGACCTTCGAGCATGGACCAAAAACCAGGTATGCCATGCGGCGCGGCGTGCTCTTTGCCGGGATGCACTTCGACGCCCAGACTGATGCGCAGGTTCGCCACAAAGTAACTGTGATACACATGGCAGGGTCGCCCGGGCTTGCTCGGGTTGTAGCCTCGCTGCGCACCCTCCTGGTGGCCGTAGAGACACTTCACCGTGGTGTCGATGTCGAGGATCCAGGGTAGGCTCAATGCGGGGCTGATGCTCGCAAGGATGTGGCGTTGCACCCAGCGCAGACTTTGGACTTCATCCATGCGTTTGAGCGCCGTGCGCACCACATCTTCACTGACGATCCTAGCCATGCCCAGCAGTCCAGCGTTGAGCGTATCACCGCGCACGGAGTTGATGTGGGCGTAGCGCCAGTGACCGCAGAGAATACTCAGCAGAGCGGTGCCCATGACGTTGAGTTTGCCGCTGCCGCGATTGCCGATGTAGTCCAGCGGGCAGTCGGCGAGGAACTCCTTCCAGCGATCCCCTGCATCAAGGAACTGGAAGAAGAACATCAGCTGACCCTCGCGAGTCACCGGAGCCTGGCTTTCCCATTCGGCATAAAATCGACCTCCGGGAGTGTCCAAAGGCCAGCGATCCACAGGCCCAGAAGGGGTAATTGCAGCCTCACCTATTGGGTGAGCTTCGACGGGGATGATTTTGCGCTCCATCGGCCCATTCTATGAGCCTTCGCGACGATGTGTCATCTTTTCCATTCACGCTTTTAGGGTAAATCCAGCGGCTGCTTTTAGCAGACACTTGATTACGCTCAGAGTGAGTGCAGAGCATCCCCGACTGCGGCCTCCAAAGGGCGTGAACCTTCACCGCCCAAGCTTTCGTCTAATGACTCTAATCGCTGAATCAAATCAGCAACCTGATGTCGTGGGTACATGCCGCCTGCAGCTCGGCAAAAATGAGTGCGGCAGCCAAAGGGGCGATTGTCATAAATGGTGCATCGTCCCGTTTTACCGAGCAAAGGACAAGCGCCATCGGGATGAGGTTTGAGCTCCTTCCTGCCACTGGCCCGAACCCCGTATGCAGCGAAGTTAGCCTCACCTAATGTTAGTTGGGGTGTCTTACCCGTGAGCCGGAAATGACAACACTGACCGCTGAGCTGGCATTGCCTTGCTAGAGGTCGATTTTCGAGTTCGGCATAGATAGCACGAATCTCAGTGAAATCGGGCTTGGTGGCATGACGTCGGGACATGTTTCGAAGACCTCAATGTGGGCAATCCTGCAAACCATCCAACTTACTCTGGGACGATGATCTGATCGTCTGGCTGAACCTTTACATCCACACTAGGATTTCCGGTTCCAGTGGAAAGATTCTGTATGGTGAGCGGTCGGCCAGCACGCACGAGGTTCACTTTTTTCATGCTACCAAAAGAAGTGGGACCACCCGCTGTCATGATGGCGCGAGACAGTGTCATGTCCTGCTTGAATGGCACCGAGCCGGGCTTGGTTACACCTGTGACCATCACTGTCCTCATAGGTCCGTCACTACCGCCGCCGCCATCAATGGAAACAAGCACGTTCGGACGCGTGTAGATTTCTCGTTCAATGTAAGTTTGCTCAATGACCTTCTGATGGTTTGATGGCTTTTGCCCAACCGCACGGACTTCTCCGATATGAAGGAGATTTATGGTGCCGCTGTCACTGATTGTATAAACGGCGCGAATTTGGGCGACTTCATTGTCGTGAATAGCGCCAATTGAAATAGTGATGCGGTCACCAGAGCGCAAAGGCAACTCACCGCTTTGGCCAAATGAGGAGGCGAAGTTCAAGCCGAAAAAGGCGATGACGAGCAGTAGGGTTTTCATGGCGTGATGGTCTTGTTATTAATGAGCCTCTTGCAAAACCCTGAATTCATTCAGATTTGCGATGGATGGTTGACATGAGAAAAGCAGCCTCATGCGTTAAGTTGAAGTGCGACCAACAACATCAACAATGAAACTGCTTTCTCACTTTTACCTTGGCATCCAGCGGATACTTTTGCCAGCACGCAATGAAGATATGGGAGAACTTTCGGCCAAAGAGAAACGCTTTGTAGCCATCTGCGAAGTCACACGTTTGGAAGCCTTCATGGAACCTTGCGCTTGGCGCGGCAACGGTCGCAAACACAAGCAGTGACTCCATCTGGCGCGCGGCGCGCGCCTTTCTAGCCAAAGCACTCTGGAATTTGCCGAGCACTCAGAGCCAAGGGTGATCCGAAGCGATTAAAACTCCGCCATCGTGTGATGAAAAAACTCTCCGCGACTTTGCATCTTGAGGGTTTTGTAAGAGGCTCGATAGTGTGAGTATTGTCGCTCACTAAAATTTTATATCTGGAGCGGGTAGTGGGAATCGAACCCACATGGCCAGCTTGGAAGGCTGGAACTTTACCACTAAGCTATACCCGCAATTAGAATTATAACAAAACGCAACATGCTACCGCTGCAAGATATTATTAGAATTAACACAAAATAACTTAAATTTCAGAAAAGTATAATTAGCCGCTTTTCGAATGTATTTAAGGTCTTTATCGTTCACCCCATATGGAGAGGTAGCATCTAGTCAGCAGCTGGCAAGGATTGAGTTAGAATTGATTGAACTCTTCATTTTTTAAACTCTTTAAAAATGTGGATGGCATTCTGATAAATCCGATATTTAATAATAATTAACAGATTTGAGGAATTTTATTGACGAACCCTCTAAACTTTTGTTGATGAGAAGAATCATAGTCTGTCACGATTCTACCGTGAGTTTTTGCGGACGACCTGAGTTTGCACGTTGGCAGAAAAGTTGCTTCAAAAAAAAGAAGCAATCCGGTTAACCCTATGCTAGTTTGCCTACCCCCTCGTCGCTGAGGGAAAAAGAAAAAAGTGAAATTGTACCGTACTAACATTTGTAATGTCTAACATGGAACTCGACGGAGGTATTAAAATCTACCTGCGAGAGATCGGCAAGACTGACTTGCTGACTCCCGATCAGGAGGTGGATCTAGCTGAACGCATCAAGCGCGGCGATCCGGAAGCACGCTCTCACATGATCCGAGCGAACCTTCGACTTGTAGTCAAGATTGCTCAGGACTACGCCAACTATGGGTTGCCTCTTCTTGACTTGATCTCAGAAGGTAACATCGGCCTCATGAAGGCCGTCGAACGCTTTGACCCTAACAAAGGGGGCAAGCTATCGACCTATGCAGCTTGGTGGATCAAGCAGTCCATCAAAAGAGCACTGGCCAATCAGTCCAAGACGATTCGACTTCCTGTTCACATGGTGGATAAGATCAGCAAGATGCGTCGTGTGGCCATGGCAATGTCCGAGGAACTCGGTCGTGAGCCAACCGATGATGAACTGTCTGAAGAAATCGGTATTGATCGCGCCAAGCTCAGCCAACTCAAGGTCGCTTCGATGCGTCCCGCTTCACTTGATGCTCCGATCAGTGATGACGACAGCACAGAGTTTGGAGAAATTGTCGGTGATGAAAATGCGCAGACGCCTTTCGATCTTCTCAGTCACAAGAACATGCACAGCCAGCTCGACGGTCTTCTGACCGTTCTAGATGAGCGTGAGCGTAAAATCATTGATGCTCGTTTCGGTCTAGCGGGTCAAAAGCCTCGCACACTGGAGGAAGTTGGGCAAGAGTTCGGTGTCACACGTGAGCGTATCAGGCAGCTTCAAAATATCGCCCTTCGGAAACTTCGCCGTGCACTTCAGAAGAAAGAAGATCCTATTCCAAAGGCTCTACGTAACGCGGGCGCCAAAAAGAAAAAGAAAGCCGCCGCAGAAGAGAAGGCTGGTAAGTAATCGTTGGTTTATCTTTAAATTGAAAAAGGCAGGTCAATCCGACCTGCCTTTTTCATGTAGCCACTCAATCGGAGTATTTGCATTTGAAAAGAAAATTGTCTCCTGCGGCTGAATTGGCCTCACTTGGGCTAGCTCTGCCTCTGTACATTCCGCCACAAAGTGTTGTAGGCTAAGTCGCCCCACTTCAACGCAGCGGTTCATTCTATGGAGCATAAGAGGCACATAGATTGCGGCCATGGGCTCCGGTCCGTGTTCGGTGGCAATAAAAAAACCTCTCTCATGACCTGCTGCAAAGAGCAGTTCAGCGCGCATGAAATCAGTCGTCATCCACGGCATATCCACTGCCAAAACCAACAAGGGCATTTGCACTGCATCCAAGGCGCGGCAAATGGCCCTCATGGGGCCTGAATCCTCTGTTGGAGGATCATAGAGCCACTCGATGTCAGGATCCTGCCCCAGACTCTGCTCTTCCCGGCACGCAATTACCAATCTATTGGGACACAGCGCCCGCAGTTTTGCCAGCTGCACTCGCCATAGCAGTTGACCCTGCCATTCAAGCATAGCTTTGTCGCTTCCCATGCGCTGGGATTTCCCTCCGGCTAGGAGTAGTGCGGCAAATGATCCATTCATTATGCATGACCATGCTTTGATCAGTAGGTCAAAGCAACCCAAGGCAACCCAAGGCAACCATTTATGCGCTCACATTTGATGGTCTTCCGCAATTATGGAGCATCGACTAACAACCCATGACCAGAGGTGACATCTTCAGTGCCGTAGTCTGAATATAACAACCATCATGAAGCTTAACTTATTCCTGTTCAGCGTGCTGCCAGCATTTTTGCTGGCAGAGGACGAGTATGAGCAGGCCCCGATTCGCTATTCAGAAACGCAGCCGAGAGATGCCGTCTATGCTCTGGAGAAGCTGATGAATGCCGGTCAGGTTAAACTCGACTGCAGCAATGCATGGACGGTTCTCAAGGGCTTGCTCAAGCAATTTAGTATTCCTATAGAGTCGCAGGTGTTAGTCTTCTCTAAAACGAGTAAACAGAATGATCGTATCAGCCCGCAAACACCTCGTGTAATCTACTTTGGAGATGACACGTATGTTGGTTATTCGGTTGGTGGATCGATTGAAGTTTCGTCGATTGATCCTTTGTTGGGTCCGATTTTCTACCTACTCGACCCCGAGGTGGCAGACTCAAGGCCGCTGCGCTTCGAGCGTGATCAAAGTTGCCTCAGTTGTCATGGCGGTCCCTTCACGCCTGAAATCCCCGGCTTACTTCTTCGCTCCGTCTTTCCTAGCGCAGAGGGCCATCCGATCATGAGTCAGGGGAGCACGGTGGTTGATACGACCACACCTTTCAGTGATCGTTGGGGCGGCTGGTACGTCACCGGTAAGCATGGTGCCTTGCTGCATCGCGGAAATGTCATTGCCACCGAGAATTCAGATAACACCTGCGATTTGCCTTTTGAGAAAGGTGCCAACATCACCGATCTATCTACCCTGTTCGACACATCGCCTTATCCTCGAAAGCAAAGTGACATCGTCGCCCTCATGGTGCTAGAGCATCAGACCTTCGTTCAGAATGTACTGACCAAGGCCAACCACACCTCCCTGCGTGCCATGCACATGCAGACTAGCCTTCAAAAAGAGTTGGGTGAAATTGTACAAAAGGAACCCACAGGCACGGCACGTCGCATCATCGATCACTGCGCTGACGATGTGATCGAAGCCTTGTTTTTTAAAGACGAGGCCGCACTGCCTGAGGGCGGCATCGAGGGAGATGCCGCTTTCCCTATGGCATTTAGCAAGCGGGTACCACGCACGACAGATGGGCGCTCATTAAAAGACCTTCAACTGCTCACACGACTCTTTAAGTATCGTTGCAGCTACATGGTTTATTCTCTCACGTTTAGGAGTCTGACAGCGCCGTTGAAACAAACAGTGCTGGCGCGCATGAAGGCAGTCCTGACTGGCCAGGAGCTCACTGGAGTATTTGATTACTTGGGTGCGAGGGAGCGGCAGAGTATCTCTCGTATTCTTGATGAAACGAGAGTCTTCGAAGGGTCGTGAGAAAGAGGCGCGCTGGGCGCGTTCTTTGCTTTGATGCACTGCACCTTTCTTCTGACACTTTTATTGATCGCTCCCCTCCATGGCCAGGATATGGATGTGGAGAGATTGTTTGAGGAGCGTAACCTCGGGCCTGCAAAGGAGTTACTCGCCAAAGGCAATGACGAACTCGCGGCGCGAATCTCTGAAGTCGCCATTCAGCGCGGCATGAAATCTCCCGAGTGGCGAATGATCCGCCTGCGCTCACTCATGCATCTTGGCCGCGACACTGAGGCGCGGGATGAAGTCCAACTAGCCGTGAAGACCTTCCCTGATTCTCTGGAGATGCTCATGCTACAACATGAAAATGCGATGCGAATCGGACGCCAAGACATCGCCGCTGAAGCCTTGAAAGCTATCAACAAAGTCGCCCAAATCAAACCTCCCAAGGCACGAATTGCTAAGGAATGGGTCGCTCTGGGGCAGGCAGCCTTAGCCTTGGGCGCGGATGCCAAAAAAGTGATTCAGCAGTATTTCCAGGTCGCTCAGAAGAAGGACCCGAAGCTCGAAATCGCTTACTTGGCAGAAGGCCAGCTCGCCCTAACGAAGAATGACGCAACGCGCGCTGCGGATGTCTTTCGTGCCGGACTCAAGGCTCATGGGGAAACGGCTGACCTGCGGGCTGGACTCGCGCTGGCTTATGCCAATGGCGATCGTCAAAAGCAGCAGGAAAACATCACCCGAGCCTTGGAGATCAATCCCGTCCATGCTGGCGCGCTGTTGGGTCAGGCCGAGCTGCTAATCAGCGCAGAAAGGTTTCTCGAAGCCGAGGCTGCTATTCAAAAAGTGCTCGCCGTGTGTGATAGCAGTCCTGAAGCCTGGGCACTGCGCGCAGCAGTCGCAGAGCTAAGCCTCAATGATCCCGCCAAGGTGGCTTCAGCGCGTGCTCAGGGCTTGCAGCGTTGGGGCAAAAATCCACAGGTCGATCACATCCGCGGACGTGTCTTGTCGCGAGCCTATCGCTTCACTGAAGGAGCTGTATCTCAGCGCAGAGCGCTTGAATTCGATCCCGCCTTTCTTCCCGCCAAAGTGCAGCTCTGCCATGACTTGCTGCGTCTCGGTGAAGAAGATGAAGCCTGGAAACTAGCCGCAACCATTCGTGAAAAGGACGGCTACAATACGCAGGCTCATAACATCGGTCTGCTTGAGCAGGAAATGCGCGGCTACACCACGCAAAGCGATGAGGATTTCGTCCTCAAGATGCCAAAGCGCGACTGGCCAATCTATGGCGAGCGCGCACTAGCCTTATTGAGGGAGGCTAAGGTGGTCCTAACCGCCAAGTATGGCCTGGAGTTGAAGCGGCCCGTCATGGTCGAATTTTTCGGAGCACAGCAGGACTTCGCTATTCGTTCCTTCGGCAGTCTTGGTGGGCAGGGTTTGTTAGGTGTCTGCTTTGGCACTGTCGTCACCATGAACAGTCCAGGCAGCCTAGCGCATGGCAGGAACAATTGGGAATCCACCCTGTGGCATGAATTCTGTCATGTGATCACCCTCACACTGACGCAAAACAAAATGCCCCGCTGGCTAAGTGAAGGCATCAGCGTGCATGAGGAAAGCCAGCGCGATCCCGCTTGGGGCATGGCGATGAATGCGGATTTCCGCCGAATGATTTTAGACGAAAAGGCGACCACGCCCGTCGGTCAGCTCAGCAGTGCTTTCTTGAATGCAAAGAGCCAAGATCATCTGATGTTTGCCTACTTCCAATCCAGCCAAGTGGTGGCCTATTTACTTGAAAAGTATGGAAGTGAAAGGCTGCAGGGCGTCTTGCGCGACCTCGCTTCCGGCAAGCGCATCAATGATGCCCTCGAATCTAATACTGCCGCCCTCGGTCAATTGGAGAAGGATTTTGAAAAGCGGCTCATTTCTAAAGCTGAAGCTTTTGGTTCGGCGGCTGATTGGGAAAAGCCAGAACCCGAAAAGGTGAATCCGCTGGATGCAGACTCACTAGCGGCATTTGCCAAGAAGCATCCCAAGAACCTCTGGGGCATTCATCAGCAAGCTGATGCATTCATCGAGCAGGAGAAATGGGAGCCTTTGCTCTCCCTAGCTGACAAACTCATCCAGCTCGTTCCCGACGATGTGAGCAGCGATAGCGGCTATCAGATGAAAGCCATGGCACTTCGAAAACTAAAGCGCATAGAAGAAGAGTCTGCTGTGTTACGCCTCGTGGCTGAGCGCGAATCAAGTGCCATGACCATCTTCCTCCGACTCATTGAGCTGGACCTATCACGCAAAGACTGGGCACAGGTCCAAGCAAACGCCCAAAGGGCCATCGCGTTGAATCCATTTCTCCGTGTACCACAACAAGCACTCGCAGAGTCATTAGAAGCTCTTGGACAAAAAGCCGATGCCATCGCTGCTCACCGACGCGTCCTCATCCTAGATCCAGGCGGTGCAGCGATGACGCATTACTGCCTGGCCAAATTGCTACGCGATACAGACGCCGCAGAGTCCAAAAAACATTTGCTTGATTCTCTCTCCTTAGCACCGCGTTTTCGTGAAGGTCACGCACTACTCGGGGAATGGAAATGATCGTGGTCAAATCAAAGCTCTTTTCAGAGCATTCGCGGTAATCTGTTGCACTCGTTCATCAGGACCGTGTGGTCTTGAGTAGTGACTCCAGGGGATCATGTGACCGGGAGGATTGCTCAGGCCCTGGCTCCAGAAGATGGTGGTGGCGTTGAAGACGATGTTCTTCTTCGGGCCCTCGAAGATGGTGGCTGCGTATTTGCCGAGACGCACGCCGCTAGCCCAAACGTTACCTTCGGCGATGACTTCGAGATCGGGACGTGCGGTGTCGGGATCGCCATGGAATTCCCAGCCGACGAGGCCTGGGATGCTGTCGCCTTTTTTCATGCCGGTGCCTTCAAAGAGCCAGTGATCAGGCTTCGCGCATGTCCAGTCGCCGCCGCCATTGAAGGGGACGATGGTGCGAGCACCGATGATGTCGCGCTCGTCGGGTCCGGGATTCTCGAAGGGGCCGAGAACCTTGGAGTACGCCTCTTTTTCCTCTTCGCGAAATTCACCGTAGCAGGTCTCGCGGGTGAGGCGTCGATTCGCATCGCCTTTGGCATTTGGGGTGAAGGGCGTGACCATGTACACGTCATTGGCAGAGAGCCAGAGCACGCTGAGTCCATTGGCGATGGCTTGCTTGACGTTTTGATACTGACGCACGTCCCAATACTCGTCGTGGCCGATGCTAATCATCGTTTTGGCGCGAGCGAGATTGGCGGGTTCGAGGTTATCGACGTTCGAGCAATAGGTCACGTCGTAGCCTTCTTTTTCGAGCCAGTAGCAAAGAGGAAATTCCCACAGCAGGAACTCGCCGCTGCCCATGCTCTGCGGGTTGTCGAAGATCTGCACATACTTGCCATAAGGCCGGTCGAAGCTGCCACTGACGCCGGGCGCATGTGCGGCGCGGGGATCGGTGTAGAGCGACTCATTCACCGGCCAGCGGTTGTAGGCCTGCCAGGTGTTGTCGCTGCACTGGAAGAGAATGTCGGCAGGGCGGTCGTCTTTGACGATGAAGATGATGTAGCTTTGCCAGTAAGGTTTGTCGGTCGCCTCAGGCACGGTGGTGAGACGGCCAAGATAAACGCCGCTGGGCCAGTCGGCGGGAATGGTGAGTGAGGTGGAAGCCTCCCACTGGCACTCGCGGAGGCGGTTCTCGCCCATCTCGGGCACGGTTTGTTCTTTGCCCTTGAAAGGCCCGAGCGCGGTCATCAATCGCGAGCCTGCGCCGTCGTAGTAGCCCATGCGGAAGATGTCGATGGTGAACTTCGATGTGGGCTTGGTGCTGACGAAGATGTCGAGCTTCTCACCTGCTTTCACCGACTGTCGCGAGCAGTAGCCTTCGATGAGCGAGGTGCGGTAGGACTTCGCATTGTCCGGCATCATGCGCGTGAGCTGGAAGCTAGTTCCCGGTTTCGCGTTTTCTGTTTTGATGAGATCGGACTGACGTTTGGCGGAAGGTGATGACTTGAGCTTCCGTGCTCCTGTCATTGCAGCGGCGGCAGTGGTGGTCTTGATGAAATCTCGGCGGTCCATGATGGAGCAATACGGGTGTGAAACCGCGCGTATAGCAGCCCATGCCTATTCATCTCACTTCACGCCGTCAGTTTCTCACGCAGCTAGGGGCCACTGCGGTGCTCTCGCGGGCGGATGTGTTTGCTGCGGACGTGGATGAGAATTTGATCGCGATCCTGAATGATACACATATCGGCGCGCAGCATCCGGCGAGTGCCTCTATCCCGACGAATCTGCGCAACACGGTGGCGTGGCTCCTGGCGCTGCCGAAGCAACCTGCGGCGGTAATCATCAATGGCGATCTCGCTCTGAGAGATGGCAAGCGTGGCGACTATGAACACTTCGCGAAGCTGATCGCCCCGCTACGTGTTGCGGGTGTGCCGCTGCATCTGACGATGGGCAATCACGATGATCGCGCGGTGTTTTACGACGTACTGAAGAGTGACAAACCGGAATCGCCCGCGGTCGAGTCGAAGCATGTCGGAGTGGTGAAGCTGGCGGGCGCGAATCTCTTCCTCTTGGATTCGCTCAAGACCACGATGGTCACGCAGGGTCTCATCGGCGAGGCTCAGATGACTTGGCTGACGAAGCTGCTCGATGCACACGCGGACAAGCCTGCGTTGCTCTTTACCCACCACAACCCGCGTCTCGGTGGTGATCCACTGCACTTCCCCGGTGGGTTGGAGGATTCTGAAGCTCTCTGGCATGAACTGGTGAAGCGTCCGCAGGTCAAAGCCTACATCCATGGGCATATCCATCATCGCGACTTCAATTCACACCAACGCATCCACATCCTGAACACTCCCGCGACCTCGTATGTGGCGGACAAGAAGACTTCCACGACAGGGTGGATGATGGCGAAGCTGAGTTCGACAGGCGGCAGCTTCACAACACATACTCATCTGACCGATCATGAATGGAATGGGATCAAGGTGGATCTGAAGTGGCGGAGCTGAGCAAGATCATCTCTGCGGCATCGTAGGTTTGCCGCGATGGCTTTCATGCTTCCAGAGATTCGCCTGACTAGGCGCAGTGTGCTTCATGCCGGTGGCATGGGGATGCTGAACTTCGGATTGAGCCAGCTTTCGGCACTCGGTGCTCCTTCCAAACCCAGCAGCATTGGTTTGGGCAAAGCAAAATCGGTGATCCTCATCTTCAACGGCGGTGCCCCGAGTCACATCGACCTCTGGGACCCGAAGCCGGACGCACCACCGGAGATTCGCGGCGAGTTCAAGACAATCAAAACGAACGTTCCCGGCATCCACATTACGGAGTTGCTGCCACAGATGGCAAAGCGCATGGACAAGTTGGCGCTGATCCGCAGCGTGCATCACGGGCACAGCAGTCACAATGGCGGCATGCATTGGGCGACGACGGGTAGGCCGTATCGCGTGGACAGTACGCTGATCAATCCGAGTCCCTCCGATCTGCCCGGCGTCGGCACCCTGTGCGGCTGGCTCGCTCAGCGCGATGGTTTCAGCAAAGGCGTGCCACCGTATGTGATCACGCCGTTCCCGCACTGCGACAGCAAGGTGTATCTCACACCCGGTCAATTCGGTGGCTGTCTCGGCAAGCGCTATGATCCCTATGTGCTCGATGATGATCCGAACGCCGCCGCCTTCCGCGTGCGGAATATGGGACTCGATGCCAGCCTGACGCCCGCACGTTTTCAGGAGCGGCTTCAATTGCTGAATCAACTCGGTATCGCCTCGAAGCCCGTCTCTTCGACGCAGGCGGGTGAAATGGACATCTTCAATCATCAGGCGGCGCAACTGCTGCAATCTGGCAAAGCTGCGGAGGCCTTTGATCTGACCAAAGAGCCAGACAAAGTGCGCGAACGCTACGGCAGACATAGCTGGGGTCAGTCGCATTTGTTGGCACGGCGCTTGATTGAATCGGGCACACGTTTTGTCACGACGGTGAATGGTCCGAGCATCACCTGGGACACGCATAAGGACAATTTTAACAGTCTGAAGAATCGCCTCGTGCCGCCGATGGAGCAGGCTTATGCGGCGCTGCTGGATGATCTCGAAGAACGCGGCCTGCTGGAAAGCACGCTGGTTGTGTGGATGGGCGAGTTTGGGCGCACGCCGAAGATCAACACCGACACGGGCCGTGATCACTGGCCGGGCTGCTACAGCGTCTTGCTCGCCGGTGGTGGCGTGCGCGGCGGGCAGGTCATCGGCAGTTCAGATGCCACGGGAGCGTATCCGAAGGAGCGCCCGATCACACCGGCTGACATCCACGCCAGCATCTACTCGGCGCTCGGTTACGATCACCGTGAGATCAGCTATCACTCGTCAGATGGCCGGCCTGTGGCGCTTACGGATGGCACGACGATTGGTGAGCTGTTTTGATCTCATTCTTCCTTATGCGCTTTCTCGCTTTCGCGGTCTGGTCCTTGTCCATTCTCAGTGGTTTTTCAAAGGAGACGATAAAGGTTGTACTCGCAGGTGACTCTACCGTGGCGACAGTGTTCGAAGCTCCGAAGGATCGGCCCGATCTCGCGGGCTGGGGGCAAATGCTGGGGGAGTTTTTGCCGGAGGCAAAAGTGGTGAATCATGCGCGCTCGGGGACGAGCACGCTGAGCTTTCGCGCACTTGGATTGTGGGATCGGGTGTTGAAGGAAAAGGGGCAGTGGGTGCTCATCCAATTCGGACACAATGATCAGAAGGAAAAGGACCCTGCTCGCTTCACGGATGCGAAGACGAGCTATCGGGACAATTTGCGGCAGTTCATCATGGAGGTGCGCGCGACGGGTGGGCAGCCAGTGCTGGTGACTCCGGTGGCGCGGCGAAACTATGTGGATGGGAAGATGACGACGATCCTCACGCCCTATGTCGAAGCGGCTCAGGCGGTAGGTAAGGAAATGCAGGTGCCGGTGATCGACCTGCATAGCGCGAGCTTCGCTTTGTTTCAGCAGATGGGGGAGAAGTTCTGCAAGCTTTATGCGCCTTCAGAAACGGATCGCACGCACTTCTCTCAGGAAGGTGCGCGTATGATCGCTCGACTGGTGGCGGAGGGGCTCGTGCGCGAGGTGCCGGAGTTGCGTGATCAAGTGCGGCTCGTGGCGCCAGCGCCTGCCGGGCTGCCGTTTGAAGTGAAGCTCACGACAGTGTCGAAAGGCTACGATGGCAAGACCTGCTGGGTGCATCCGCGAGCGGGGGCGATCCCTGGCAAAACGCCGAGCGTAGTGCTGACGATGCAGAAGCTGCTGCTCACGGGCAGCGATGTTTTTTATGCGCTCAATGACACGCGCACGGATGATCTCGGCGCGTCATGGAGTCCGATCACCGAGCACGCGAAAACATTGGGCCGACGCAACGAGCTTGACGGTTCCGTCGTGGCAGCGTGCGACTTCACACCGAAGTGGCACGCGAAGTCGGGCAAGCTGCTCGGCATCGGTCACACGGTGCTTTATCGCGACGACAAGGTGGTGGAGAATCGGAAGCGCGAGGCAAGCTACGCGGTCTATGACGACAAGACTCGCACTTGGTCGGCCTGGACGACGCTGGTGATGCCGAATGAAGCGAAGTTCTTCAACGCGGGTGCAGGCTGTGTACAGCGTTTCGATCTGGAGAATGGCGACATCCTGCTGCCGATCTATTTCAAGGCGAAGGAGGACAAGTTTTATCGCGTAACCGTACTGCGTTGCTCGTTTGATGGCACGGCGCTGAAGTTCATCGAACAAGGGAACGACATCACGCTGGAGTCGGGGCGCGGGGTGTATGAGCCGTCACTCACGCGCTGTGCTGGACGCTTTTATCTGACACTGCGCAATGACACGGCAGGCTATGCTTGCACGAGCGATGACGGGCTGCACTTCGGGCCGATCAAAGCGTGGCAGTTCGATGACGGCAGTGATCTGGGGAACTACAACACGCAGCAGCACTGGGTCACGCATGGTGAGGATTTGTATCTCGTCTATACCCGCAAAGGCGCACACAACGATCATGTGTTCAGGCATCGCGCGCCGTTGTTCATGGCGCAGGTGGATACAACGAAACTGGTCGCGAAGCGTTCGACGGAATCCATCCTCGTTCCTGAGCACGGAGCCAGGCTGGGGAACTTTGCTGTGACGGAAGTCAGCGAGAACGAGACGTGGGTGACGGTGGCGGAGTGGATGCAGACGTGGTCGCCAAGCATTGTGATCCCGCCGGAGAATGCCTTTCATGCGGACAACAGCGTCTATGCCGCACGGATTCTTTGGCATAAGCAGTGAGGGCTTCCATTCCTTCACGGTGACGGCTGGAAGCCGCCACTCCCGGGAGGTCAGTCGCGGCTGCGGAGCTTGGAGAGCAGGCGGAGCATTTCGATGTAGAGCCAGACGAGTGTGACGAGCAATCCGAGCGCAGCCTGCCACTCCATGTACTTCGGGGCACTATGAGCGACACCTTTTTCGATGAAATCGAAATCGAGCACGAGATTCAGCGCAGCGATCACGACGACGACGAGACTGAAGCCGATGCCAACCATGCCACTCTGATGAATGAGTGGGATCTGAATGCCGAACATGCTGAGCACAATGCTAGCGAGATAAACGAGGGCGATGCCGCCAGTGGCAGCGACGAGGCCGAGCTTGAAATTCTCCGTCGCTTTGATGAGGCGTGACTGATAGGCGAACAGCAGTGCAAAAAGGATGCCGAGGGTGAGCAGTGCTGCCTGAAGCACGATGCCGTTGTAGAGCGCGGCATAGCGAGCGGAGATGACGCCGACAAAGACGCCTTCGATCACACCATAGGCTGGAGCGATCGTTGGTGACCAGGTCGGCTTGAAGGAGGAAACCATGACGAGTACAAACCCGACTAGAGCGCTGCCGATGCTGAGCAGTCCGCTGACTCCAGGATTCGCCTGCACATACTGCCAACTGAAGCCGCCTGAAACGACCATGAGCAGGGTGAGGATGAAGGTCTTATTCACGACGCCTTGTAGCGTCATGGTCTGCCCACCTACTGTGGCAGGTGCATTGGCGAAGACTTGATCGTTGAGTGTCGGGTTAGCGGTGCGCATGTGTATGGTACTACGACTACAGTGGTGGGCTGGAAAGGGGGAATGTGATCTAGAGAAGCCCAGCAGTGATTTCCTTCGCGGTCTCGTAACCCTCATCCACGAGCAGGCTCGTGGACTTTGTGGCGGCGACGGCGATCTCGTCACAGCGGTTGTTGTTGGGGTTTGAGGCATGACCTTTGACCCAGACGAGCTTGACCTTGTGCTTCCCCAATTGTTCCAGGGCGAGCGCCCAGAGGTCGGCGTTCATGGCGGGTTGTTTGTCGGCTTTCTTCCAGCCGCGAGCCTTCCAGCTTTTGGCCCAGCCTTTCTCGATGGCATCCACCACGTAGCGCGAATCTGAATACAGCGTGACTTCACAGGCGCGAGTGAGGATGTGCAGCGAGGCGATCACGGCCATCAACTCCATGCGGTTGTTGGTGGTTCTGCGGTAGCCTTGGGAAAGTTCGCGTGAATGCTTGCCGCTTTGCAAAATGGCACCGTAGCCGCCAGGGCCAGGATTGCCGCTGCAGGCGCCGTCGGTGTAGATGATGACTTGAGACATTCTTGGAGCGCCCTGCTGTAGAGCGTCACTCTGTTTTCAGCGAGTGATTTTCACGGCTTTGAATCCGGCGCTGTCACCGAAGACGAGGAAATTGAGGGCAGTCTTTGGCTCGCCAAGAATGGGGTGATGGGTGCTGAGGGATGTGTCGTTTACTTGCACGGTGGCCTGACTGCCTTTGAAAGTGATGCGCACGGGATACCAGAGATTCGCTTTCAGATCGAGGGGCTTGCGGGCCAGGGGTTCGGTCTTGGTTTTGTCTTCGCCTGCATTTGGGTTCTTGGTGATGCCGACATAGCTGCGGCTGAGCTCAATGCGAAAGCTCCCTGATTTATCTCCTGTCTCGATGCGCAGGCTGTGGCGGTTGGCTCCGCGAAACTGGATCATGTAGTCGATGCTGCCATCCGTGAATTTGCTGGGCACGCGCAGGGTTGCGCCCTGATCGGCAGCACCTTTTTGCAGGCCCCAAAGACCGCCATCGTGTGCGGTCCAGTCGCCACGAGTAGTTGCCCATGGCTTGGCGGGCATTTGATCCAAAGCTGCTTCCATCACGATCTCACCCCTGAGTGCAGGGAGCGTGGCGGCTTGGTCCGGCTTCTTCTCGACGACGGGCGGCAGCTCGCGGCTGTAGCCGCCGTCACGATAGCGATTGAGGAGCGCGGAGAGTTCCTTCACGACATCAGGGTGCGCGGCGCTGGCGTCTTTCGTCTCGGCTGGATCTTCCTTCAGGTTGTAAAGCTGCGGTTTGAACTCGTCGGCATGAGTCTTGCGCACCCCGGCTTTGATGTCATCGACCGGCACGCCTTCGATCCACTTCCACGGGCCTTTGCGGATGGCAAAGACACCATCGGAGCTGTGGACAAACATGTCGCTGCGCGCAGGTGGTGCCTCCTGGCCGAGGAAGGCGGGCAGAACATTAAAACTGTCCTCGGCGCCCGCGCTGGGAGCAGCCAGTTTTTCACCAACGATGGCCGCTGTAGTAGCGAGCAGATCGGCGAGGCTGATCATCTCGCTGCACACTGTTCCCGCAGGCACATGGCCGGGCCAGCGGACGAGGAAAGGCACCTTGAAGCCGCCTTCCCAGACGTTGTGTTTGCCACCGCGCAGGCTGCCATTCACTTTGAGTCCAGCTTTGAAGGCATCCGTCTGCACGCTGTCACGCTCGGGCTTGAAGACTCCGCCATTGTCGCTGCTGAAAATGATAAGAGTGTTCTCAGCGAGACCCTTTTTATCGAGCGCGTCGAGGATACCACCGACGCTGCGATCCAGCTCGTGAATCCAGTCGCCGTAGATGCCAGCTTTGCTTTTACCCGCGAGATCTTTGTCAGGCGTGACGGGGTTATGAACAGCGACAGGGGTGTAGTAGAGAAAGAAAGGCGCGTCGGCTTTTTGCTTCTCGATCCACTCGGTGGCCTTCTTCGTGAGCTGCGGCGTGACGCGCTCATTCACGCGGCGCGGTGCATCGAGTTCGAGGATGGTGCTCTTGCCGCTCTCTGTGTCTTCTGGGCCATAGGTGGCTTTGAAGTTCGGATCATCGGAGTCGGGTCCGGGCAGCTTCATGCCAGCCAGAATTTTGCCTGAGCGTAGGCCATAAACAAAACGGTTTTCGACAAACACGCCCGTGAGATCGCCATGATTGCTCGGCACGCCGAAGTGGTAGTCAAAGCCGATGTCGAGCGGCCCTGGCGTGAGTTCGGCGGTGTAGTCAGTGCGCCATTTCGGTGCATCATCCGCCGTGCCATAGCCGAGATGCCATTTGCCGATGGCGGCGTTTTGATAGCCATGCTTTTTCAAAAGAGACGCCATGGTTAGCCTCGTGGTTTCGATGTGCAGCGGTGAGAATGTGCCGAGCACTTCATGCGTCAAAGTCGTGCGCCAACAGTAGCGCCCGGTCATGACCGAGTAACGCGTGGGCGAACAAACAGATGAGGTCGTGTTTGCATCCGTGAAGCGTCGTCCTTCTTTGGCGAGGCGGTCGAGATTCGGCGTCTGGATGAGCTTCCCATCAGCTCCGTAAGCGCCGGTGCTGCCATAGCCAAAATCATCACTGAGGATGACGATGATGTTGGGCCGATCTGCCGCAGAGAGTAAACAGCAGAGGGCGGAGAGAGTGAGGGCAAAGACAAAGGCGCGCATGATGAGAGCGCGCCTAAACGCGGAGATGCCGACAGACTTTCCTGAAACTTACTTCTTCCGCCGGGAAACACGCACACCCATCTTACCCTGCACGGGCGATGGGGACTGCTGCCCATGCATGTAATAAACCGCGCCGGGCTCATCAGGTTTTGCATTGCGATCCAGCAGGCCTGGAGGGCCGTCTTCAGTGCCTGTGAGAGCGCCGAGGAGGCCGTCTGACTCGACGGTCTTCTTCTGTGCGGGGGTAGCTTCTAAACCCGGCACCTTCACGCGCATGTAAGACACGCCCATCTTACTTTGAAGTGGCGATGGACTGGAGTTGGAATACTTGCGCCCGTCGGTTTCGGAGCTGCTGCAACTGCTGAGGAGAGTGACGCTAAACAGCAAGAGGGCGGTGATGAGTTGATTCATAGGACGCAGGATAGGGTGACAGTTTTAGGGCAGCAGTGCGTGTGGTGAGTCCACGAAAAATTCGGTCAGATCCGCCTCCGGCGCATTGTTGCGGATTCCCTCAAGGCGGCGGCGGCTACCACGGGCCGTGCTTGGGCGGTTGGCCGTGCGCTGCACGAGATCAGTGATGACCGGCGCGGCGATCGCGACGCTGGCGGCCAGCAGGGTTAGGGAAATGATGTTCGAGGAACTGCGGCTCATACCACGGCCAAATAAAATGCCCAAGGCGCAACCTGCGGCTGCGGGGGCGATTACAGTGGCATAGTTCTCGTATCGGCTTTCGGCGGTGCTTTCAGTCATGGTTGGCAAGCATAGCATCTTCAAAGATTCTCCAAAGAGGAATTTGCTCCCCGCCGTGATTGCTACACTGTCCGCGCGATGAATCCCCTTGGCACCAACTCCCGTTACGCGCTCATTCTAGCCGGAGGCAGCGGACAACGCTTTTGGCCGATCAGTCGTGATGCTTTGCCAAAGCAATTGCTCAAACTCTTTGGTGACAAGACTCTGCTGGAAATGACGGTCGAACGTCTCGAAGGACTGGTGCCCAATGAGAATATCGTCATCCTCACCAACAAGCAGCAAGAGGCCGCTGTGCGGAAACTGTTGCCGCAATTGCCGAACGAAAACATCATCGCTGAACCCGAAAAACGTGATACAGCTCCTGCCATTGCTTTGGGCGTCGGCTGGGTCGTGGCGCGTGATCCATCAGCGACCATGATGGTGCTGCCTGCGGATCATTTGATCAAAGATCAGAAGGAATTTCAGCGCGTGCTGACCAATGCCGTGAAGGCCGCAGAAGTCGGCCAAAGCCTCGTCACCATCGGCATCAAGCCCACCTGGGCCTGCCCGAGCTATGGCTATGTCGAGCGTGGTCGCCGGGCCTCTCTGCCGGGAGTAGATGACCAAGCTGTCTATGAAGTCGCGCGCTTCCGTGAGAAGCCAAATCCAGACCTCGCTGAGCACTTCCTCAGTCAGGGCACCTTCACCTGGAATGCAGGCATGTTCATTTGGACGATTCCCGCCATTTTCAGCGAACTCAGCCGCCACTGCCCAGCGCTTGCCGACTTTGTTTCTGAGCTACGCAACTCAAAGGATTTTAACGCCACCGTGAGCAAGCAGTTCAGCAAACTGCCGAAGCTCTCCATCGACTACGCACTCATGGAGCGCGCCTCGCGTGTGCTGAACATTGAGGCCACCTTTGACTGGGATGACGTGGGCAACTGGACCAGCGTGGGTCGCTATCTGGAGTCCGATAAAGATGGCAACCAGCACAACTGCGCACTCTCTCAGCTCGATAGCGCGAGTAATCTCATCTTCTCTCAAACTGGCCAACATGTGGCGCTGCTCGGCGTGCAGGATTTGATCATCGTCTCCTCCAAAGATGCACTGCTGATCACCAGCCGTGCTCATGCGGAGAGCATCAAGAAGCTCGCGGATCAATTGCCTAAAGAGCTGCACTGACCTGCACTGACCTGTATATTCGCGCTTGTCAGTGATTGCGGCAGTTCCCACACTGCGCGCATGCCCCACACACGCCGTCATTTCATCGCTGGCCTCAGCACCGCTGTCGCTTCTACCTGGACTCAGACACTCCGCGCGGCGCCTGATCCGAAGAAGGATGTCGTCATCGGTCACGGCACGCATCGCTATAAAGTGAACAAGGAATGGGTGCCAGCCGGGCAGGGGCGTTTTCACCCGATCCTGAATTGCCATGAGATGGTGCAGGTTAAAGATGGCCGCCTCTTCATGGTCGGAGATCATTGGGATAATCAAATGCTCGTCTTCAAGCCTGATGGCACGATCCTTGACTCCTGGGGCAGCGCCTGGCCCGGCGGACATGGCCTGACTTTGGGCAATGAGAACGGCGAGGAGGTTCTCTTTCTCACCGATAGTGGCCTGTGGAAAAGTGGTGGTGGTGGCTATCGTCAAACTGGGCGCGTAACGAAGATGGATCTCACGGGCAAAGAGATATTCAGCCTGAGCCACCCCATGATGGTCGGCGCGTATGAACCAGACATGGTTTTCAATCCCACCGAAGTCGCCATCGCACCGAATGGCGACATCTATGTGGTGGACGGCTACGGTTCGCAGTTCGTGCTGCGCTATGATCACAATGGCAAGTTCATCAGCCGCTTCGGTGGCAAAGATGGCGTGCCACTGGAAGAGCGACTGAACAACGCGCACGGCATCGCCATCGACACACGTCAGGGCGCGGACAAGGCGACGGTGATCGTCACCTCGCGTGCGGATAATTGCTTCCGCCGATTCACTCTGGATGGCAAGTTTATCGAAACTCTTGAAGTGCCTGGAGCCATGGTTTGCCGCCCGGTTATCTCCGGTCAGGAGCTGTATGCAGGCGTGTGCTGGAGCAAGACGCCTGAGATCAATAAGCTGCCGCAGAATCCCTCCGGCTTCACCGTCGTGCTGAGTGCAGAAAATAAAGTCATCAGCGCACCAGGCGGCACGGAGCCAGTGTATGAAAATGGCAAACTCAAGCCACTGATGCAGGCTGAGCGCATCTTCGATCATGGGCACGACGTTTGCGTATTAGAAAATGGCGACCTCATCGTCTGCCAGTGGAACGCATTTCAGACCTACCCGATCAAGCTGGAGCGCGTATGATGGCGAGAATCTCGCGCGTCTTTCTCATTTCCATGGCTGAAAAATCCCCCCAAGTCGTCATTGTCGGCGCAGGCCCTGCTGGCTGCACACTCGCGGGCTTGTTGGCTAAACGTGGCATCCGCTGCCTCGTCTTTGATGATGACAAACGCCCCGGCCTACTCGTGGGCGAATCCTTGATCCCCGGCGTCGTCCCTGTCTTACGCCAGCTCGGTATCGAAGATCGAGTTGCGGCGATAGCCACTCGTAAACCCGGTGCCTCCTTCTTTGTCACGGATGGCGGCCCGCGTCTCCATTTCAGTTTCAAAAATGTCGAAGGCCACCTACCGACCTACGCCTACAACACCCCGCGCCCTGAGTTTGATAACCTGTTGCGGACTCGTGCCGAAGAACTCGGCGCCAAGTTTGTCCACGCCCGCGCTGAGCTGGAGCCCAGTGTCATGAATGGCGAACCAACGATCCAACTCAGCGCGCGCAGTCGTAAGGTCGCCGGACTGCCCGCCGATACCAAGCCGCTGCTCGTTGATTGCACTGGCCGCACACGTGCCTTTGCTCGCGCCATGAATTTACCCGCCGAGAAAGGCGAGCGCGACGACATCGCCTACTTTGCGCACTTCGAGGACTTTGATCACGATGAAGTCGAGCCCGGCCAAGTCATCATCTCCGTGCTGCGCGCTGGCTGGAGCTGGCGCATCCCGCTTCCGGGCCGTTTGTCCGTCGGCATTGTCGTTTCCAAAGAGCACGCCAAAACGCTCGGCAGCACGGCGGAAGAGCGCTTGGAAAATGCCATCAGTCAGGAGCCACTGCTCGCCGAGAAAGCTGCCCGCGCTCGCCGCATCACTCCCGTGATGACGTATTCAAACTACCAGCTTCTCGCGGATCGTGGTCATGGCCCCGGCTGGGTGCTGTGTGGTGATGCCTTTGGCTTTGTCGATCCCATGCTCTCGCCCGGACTCTTCATGTCGCTCATCGGCGCACAGCAGCTCGACTCATGTCTTTTTTCAAAGGGCGCTGACTTATTAAATCAACCCGAGAAGTTGGCGCACGCATTGGACAAATACTCGGCACGCATCATCGACTGGCATCGCTTCTGGCAGGAGCTGGTGCGCTACTTTTACGATGGTCGCATCTTCCGTATCCATCTCGCTGGCAAGCGCCTCGCTAGGCAGCCCTCGCCCTTCAATCTCGCCAGCCGCATGGAGCAGCACTCCACGCGCCACATCGCCAGCATGGCCTCCGGCGGCTGGACACGCTCACGCTACAGCCGAGGCCTCATGAAGATGCTCTCTCGCTACCTCGTCTGGGATGTGCCAGCGGCAGAAAATTTCGCCGTGCGCTCGAACATAGCCGAACAAACATTGGCAAAAGCCGCATGATCTTTCCGCATCGGGGATTACAAAACCGAGTCCAAATTCGCGTTCACCTTTCCTGTTACGTCAACGAGAACACAGCCCGCAACTTATGAACTCTGAATCCGCTCCACCACCCGCCTCCACTGAAGCCTTCCTCTGGAAAGGCCACACCTCACAGTGGGTCCACTTCTGGTATTATTTCTTCTGCCTCCTGCTCGCTGGCGCGGCAATTGGCGGCATTCCCTTCACGTTCGGCATGTCGGCCATCGGGCTCGTGGTGCCGCTTGTCATGTGGCTCATCCGTTGGTGGATCACCAAATGCACCTCCTATGAAATCACCACGCAACGTCTGAAGATCACCACGGGCATCCTCAATCGTAAGCTCGACGAGCTGGAGCTCTTTCGCGTGAAAGACTACGCCATGGATCAGCCTCTATTCCTCCGCATGGTCGGCCTAGGCAATCTTAACCTCGTCACCTCCGACATCAGCACCCCAACCCTCGCCATCCGTGCCATCCCAAAGGTCGAAGAAGTTCGTGAAATGCTTCGCAACGCCATTCAGACCGAGCGTGATCGCAAACGCGTTCGCGAGATGGATGTGGACAGCCATGATGGCGGTGTCGGCATCGCTTGATGTCTGGCCTTTGTATCGTGTTATCAAGGCCCTGAGCCTTCCTCTGAGGACACTGAAATCTCTCACCGCAATAACTTGGATAGCCGCAGAGAAAACCCTTCTGCCCAGACCTCTGCGGCGTTCCAATCACTGCGGTGCAAATCTTCTGACTCAGTGATTGGGCGTCAGGTGAAAAGCCGTCCGAGTAGTAGAGGATGGCGTGAGCCTTTCAGCTCGGCATCAACAGCGTGAGCGCCACCTGCAACTCAGCCAGCGAGAGGGCGTGCGAAAGAAGGCAAGACTGGCGCTGGAGTTTTCTAGAACGTTCCTTCGTTTTGCGAAGACAGGATTCAGCCGCTGATAGACGCTGCCGGAGAGGGTTTGAAATCAGCGCTACGGGATATTGAGAGGCTCTCTAAAAACTGGAATCGCGCCATATGAATCACCTGAGCCTCACCTGACCCCTTCTACCAACTCTTCACCTACCCCCGCCCCCCCCTTCACCTGCCCTCGGCCAATCACGGCGCCATGACTTTAAGGCGCACGAATCTTCTGTCTCCCGATGTGGCAGGGAAGGTGTAGGTGACGTTGTTGCCAGTGAGGGTGACATTCACACCCACGGTCTCGGGGGTCCAAGTGCCGGTGAGTGTGGTGGTGGTTTCGATGAGGTAGTCGCTGCCATACACGCCGGGGTAGCCGGTGCCCTTGATCCAGGTGATGCTGAGGGTGCCGCTGCTGTTGAGGATGCTGGGCAAGGTGGTCTGGCCGGTGGTGTTACCGTTGGGGCCGCCAACGAAGTATTCGATGCCGTCGGAGACACCGTCGTTGTCGTGATCGTCTGCGATGGTGCCGGAGGCTCCGTTGAGGGTCTGCCAGGTAGCAAATAGGGACACGCCGGTGCCTTGGATGGCGAAGTCGTAGATGCCCACGTCGCTGTCGTCGTTGGCGATGCTCAGCGTGGCGGTGCGCGTGCCGGAGGCGCTGGGGTCGAAGGTGACCTGGAAGGTCGTGCTGCCGCTGGCGTTCACAGGCGAGGTGGGCAACGCCGTCACCGTGAAGTCCGCCGCGTGGGTGCCGCTCACGGCCACCTTGGGCGTGCCGGACAGGGTCAGGCTCCCCGTGCCGTTGTTGGCGATGGTGAAGGTGCGCACCACGGTGCCGCCGGTCAGCGCGGCGCTGCCGAAGTCCGTGTGGTCCGTCGTGCTGGGCGCGCTGGCCCCATCGGGGATGCTCACACTGTTGCCGGTGATGACCGGCGCTTCGTTCGCATTGGTCACGGTCACGGCAATGGTCTGAGTTTTGGTGTCTGCAGGACTCCCGTCATCGGTGGCTGTCACGATCAAGTCGTAAACGTTATTGGCCCCCCCATCTGTTGGCACTTCAAAATTAGGCGCCGAACTAAAAGTCAGTACCCCCGTGGCAGCGACGACACTAAATTTAGCCGAATCCGCGCCACCTGTGATGCTGTAGGTCACGGTTTGACCCACGTCCGCATCCGTGGCGACCACCGTTGTCACCGCCGTGGTATTCTCGGCCACATTGATCGCCGCTATCGCTCCGCCACCATTGCTGGTGATCACTGGCGCATCGTTCACCGCCGCCAGCGTCATCGTCACCGTCTCCGCAGCCGAAGAGGTCGTGCCGTCGGAGGCCGTCACCGTAAAGGTCTTCGCGCCGTTTTCATTCGCGGCTGGCATGTAGGTGAGATTGCCGAGAACCGCCGCAAGGATCACTTGGCTAGCCGCCACATCGGAGCCCGAGAGTTTTAGCAAACCCGTCGCCGGTAAGGTCACCACCGTGATGCTGACCAGCGGCGTGCTCTCCGCATCCGTGTAAGCAGCGGTAAAGTTCGCCGCCGTCAACGTCAGCGTCGTGTCTTCTGTGCCGCTCACGGGAATCGCCGCGAGCGTCGGCGCGTCGTTTACAGCCGTAAAATTGATCGCACTTGTCGCACTCGCCGAATGCGTCCCATCACTCACCGCGATCGTCAGCGTCCGGCTCGTCGTATTGTCCAGGACGCCTTGGTAAGTGAGGCTCCCTGCCGTCGTGAAATACGTGTTCAGGTCGGCGAGGGTGCCCGCCAAGGTCAGCGCCGTCGCCGTGCCGCCAACGGTAATTCCCGTGCCTGCATTGCCCGTGATCGTCCCATCGCTCACCGAGAGCGTTACCGTCAGCGTCGCACTGTCTGCATCCGCAAACGGCGTGCCTGTAAACGTCAGATTGCCGACCACGTCTTCCCTCAAGGCAAAGCTCGCCGGCGCTGCCACGTTCGGCGCGGCGTTCACCGCGACGGTGACCGTAGCCGTCTCGGTCACTAGGCCGCTGGTGACGGTGTAGGTGAAGGTGTCGGTGCCGATCCAGTTGGCGGCGGGGGTGTAGGTGACGGTGCCATCGGCGTTGAACGTGACCACGCCGTTGGACCCCTGGGTGACCGCGGTGATCGCGCGGCTCGCATCCTCAAAGTTGTCGGCGCTGGCGCCATTGGTGCCGGTGATCAGATTGGCGGTGACAGAGCCTCCCCTAGTCACCGACAGGCTGTCGGCAACGATGTTGGCGACAGCCGTGATCGACTGGGTGATGGTGCCACGGTCCGCACCGTACCTGGTGGCAAGTCCATAGTATCCGCCACCATCAATAGAACCGCTGGCGAACGACCCCGGGGTTTCAATCAACCTGAAAGGGAGCGCCGGAGCGATGCCATAGAAGTCGGCTACGGGAACAAACCGGACTAAGTCGCTCAGGTTAAGCCTAGGCATCCAATTCCAAGTATGGCTGTCAAGATTGGGAATTCTGGTCCAGGTGGAGCCACTGTCGGCGGAATACTGCCACTCCCCCTTGATGGGGTCATTCCAATTTGTCCAGTCGATGCCCCGCCCATTGTAGAAATAATGGGCGATTCCGATACCGGCCAACGTGTTGGCGGTGCCGCCGCCCACCGCGTCGGCTGAATCACTGAACAGTGAACCTACCAAGCTGCCGATCGTCTGCCCGGTGATGGAACCAGAGGCAGCGCCCTCGGAGAGGGAGGGGAGGGAGGCGTCCACATTTGAACCGGAGAACACCGGTGCGTCGTTCACTGCCGCCAAGGTCATCGTCACCGTCGCCGTCGCCGAGGAGGCCGTGCCGTCCGACGCCGTCACCGTAAAGGTCTTCGCGCCGTTTTCATTTGCCGCGGGCACGTAGGTGAGGTTGCCGAGATTCGCCGAAGGGATCACTTGGCTAGCGGTAACGTCGGAACCGGAGAGTTTCAGCAAACCCGTCGCCGGCAAGGTCGCCACCGTGATACTGGCGAGAGGCGTGCTCTCCGCATCCGTGTAAGCAGCGGTGAATTTCGCCGCCGTAAACGTCAGCGTCGTGTCTTCCGTGCCGCTCACGGGAATCGCCGCGAGCGTCGGCTCGATGTTCACGACGGTGCCTTGGATGGCGAAGTCATAGGTGCCCTCGTCGCTGTCATCGTTGGCGAGGGTCAAGGTGGCGGTGCGCGTGCCGGTGGCGCTGGGGTCGAAGGTGACTTGGAAGGTCGTGCTGCCGCTGGCGACCACGGGCGAGGTGGGCAACGCCGTCACCGTGAAATCCGCCGCGTGGGTGCCGCTCACGGCCACCTTGGGTGTGCCGGACAGGGTCAGGCTACCCGTGCCGTTGTTAGCGATGGTGAAGGTGCGCACCACGGTGCCGCCGGTCAGCGCGGCGCTGCCGAAGTCCGTGTGGTCCGTCGTGCTGGGCGTGCTGTCCCCATCGAGGATGCTCACACTGTTGCCGGTGACGTTAATTTCGGGGGCGGGGGTGGCGGCTTGCACCGCTACGGTGTGAGAGGATCCCGCCGACACGGACTGCCACGTCGTCGCTGTTCCAATCCGGACCGGGCTGGTGCGAGTCGTGGTCGTGCCATCGCCCAACTGGCTCTCGCGGTTGAAACCCCACGCCCAGAGCGTGCCGTCGGCCCGCACCGCCACGTTGTGGTATGCCCCCGCCGCCACGGACTGCCACGTAGTCGCCGACCCGATCTGCACCGGGCTGGTGCGAGTCGTGGTCGTGCCATCGCCCAACACGCCATAATAGTTCCAACCCCACGCCCAGAGCGTGCCGTCGGTCCGCACCGCCACGGTGTGATACTCTCCTGCCGCCACGGACTGCCA
>CAMAQH010000048.1 GCA_945860295.1 Prosthecobacter debontii | reverse complement strand
AGACAAGAAACCCAAGGAGATGAAGAGGGCGGCATAACGTCCATGTAACGTAAAATCCCAGCCCCGGGAGGGCGGCGACCGCATTTTGAGCTGTTCTCAAGAAGGCGACTCGCTCCGCTCGCAGCCTTCTTGAGAACAGCTCAAAATGCTGAGCAAAGCCCTTGCCAAACGCCCCCAGAACGCCGAATCAATCACCACCCACAGCCGTGATCACCATAGCTTAACTTCACGCAATCCTGGCCGAAGAACGGGGACCACCTCTCTATGCTCACGCTCAGGCTGAGCAAATGGCGATGCAGTCAGCATGGCCGAATCACTCAGAGGCAGCATCTCAGTCGAGACAGATCCCAGCGCCGTCCACTCAGTGAGTTCGGGGCACCAAACAAGACTCAGCGCGTTGAGAGTGCCTGCTGCCTGGAGTTGGCGGATCTCTTCAGAAGATACCGGTCCCTGCTGCTGCCCGTTGAGTGCATAGTGCCATTGTTGCATAAAGAAAGGCTGCTTCATATCAAGCAGCCTATCCTGTGGCAATACGCATCTTGGTTAAATCGAAAATCAGATCAGGCCGAGCTTCACCAGTGTTGCCTTCAATTCCTCGTTTTTCGCCTCTTCCATGGGCACTAGTGGCAGGCGCAGTTCATTGCTACAGTGACCAGCCATCGACATCGCGGTTTTGATCGGGATGGGATTGGTGGAGAGCTTCAAGAAGGCTGCGAATAGCGGATAGAACTGCGTGTGAATTTTCAGCGCACCAGCGTAGTCGCCTTTGAGAACGAGATTCACCATGTCGCTGATCTGCTTTGGGATCAGGTTCGAGGCCACGCTGACAACGCCAACACCACCAACAGACATGAACGGCAGCGTCAGACCGTCATCGCCGGACAGAATTTCAAAGCTGGCGGGCAGAATCTGCTTCATCTGGCTGACACGCTCAGGATTGCCACCCGCTTCTTTGATAGCGCGAATGTTCGGGCAGGACTCGGCAAGACGCACGAGCACGTCGAGTCCGATGTCGATGCCACAGCGGCCAGGAATGCTATAGAGCATGATCGGCAGTTTTGTGTTGTCGGCGACAGCTTTGAAGTGCTGGAACAAACCTTCGGGCGTCGGCTTGTTATAATAAGGCGCGACTTGCAGAGAGGCCGTCGCACCTGCTGCCTCTGCTTCTTGCGTGAGTTCGATGGCTTCACGCGTGCTGTTTGAACCCGTGCCTGCCATGACAACACCGCGCCCTTTGGCAAACTGAGCCGTGAGTTGCACCACATGCTTGTGCTCATCATGATCGAGAGTGGGCGACTCGCCTGTCGTGCCGCATGGCACCACGCCTGTCACGCCGTTGGCGAACTGGAAATCGACGAGTTTTTTGAGAGCCTCTTCATCAAGATTGCCGTTGAGAAAAGGGGTGACGATGGCGGTGTGGGTTCCTGCGAACATAAAGAGATTTGAAAATTCAGGCCGTGGCGAGCGAACGGGATGCCGCGTTCAGGAGGGAGTGCAAGTATTCCGGCGCAAAATCTGCTCCATTCGGCCATTCGATGGTCGAGCCATTGAGTGAGGTCTGCCGGAAGAAGTCGATGTCCCAAAGCGGCTCAAAGACTGGGCCATCGAGTTCGGTGGAAAGATCAACGATACCGCTGAAACCATCATCAAAACTCACATGCAGCCAATGACCACTGACATGGTGCGCTTGGGTAAGATGTAGAAAATTCATGGCTATTCCAAAAGGCGGGATGGTATCCAAAGTCTCACGATTCTCCGCTTTGTGCCAGTCGAGAAGCAAAGCAGAACGATTCAACTCATGCCATTCGAGCACGGCCGACAAAGCCCGCTTTGGAAACCGTCCGTTTACGACTCCTAATTCGATCTCGATCGTCACCTTGTAGTCACCGTAGTGGACATGAAAGTGCGGTGGCGCATGGTGACGATAGTGCAAGCGAGCAATATTCCCGAGAAATCGACTAATCTCGGGCATAACAAATCAGATAGAAACCTCCCCCTGAAACACGAAATCCGCCGGACCAAACAAAGTCACGTCAGTGTATTCATGTGGTGCCATTTCAGTGAAGCCGACGCGGAGAGTATCGCCACCTTTGACGAGAACGGAGACGGGGCTGGTGACTCCAGTGAGTTCGTGATGGATCAGTGCGCAGGCGACCATGCCGGTGCCGCAGGCGAGAGTTTCGTCCTCGACGCCGCGCTCGTAGGTGCGGATGGAGATGCTGCCTGGAGCGAGTACTTTGGCAAAGTTGGCGTTGGTGCCTTTCGGCTTGAAGGCCTCATGATAACGCAAGCCAGCACCCCATTCGCGGACAGGGACACTTTCCAGATCATCGACAAACACGACGGCATGAGGTACGCCGGTGTTAACGCTGTGCACGGTGTGCGTTTCGCCAGCGACGAGCAGGCTTTGAGCGAGATTCAGGCTGTGTGGGGCGCTCATGTTGATGCGCACCTGACCGCTTTCGAACTCGGCAGAAATCATTCCTGCCAGGGTTTCAAAGCGAATCATCGTGAGCTTGTCACCATGCAGATGATTGACGAAACGACCAAAGCATCGTGCGCCATTGCCACACATCTCGGCTTCGCCACCATCAGCGTTGTAGTAGCGCATCTTGAAGTCACCACCATCGGTCGCTGGTTCGACGCAGAGCAGGCCGTCTGCACCGATTCCACGGTGTCGGTCGCAGAGTTTTTCGATCTGCGCAGTGGTCAGCGCCAAGGATAGATCGCGATTGTCCAGCATGACGAAGTCATTGCCGGCGCCGTTCATTTTCGTGAATGAGAGTGTCATGGGGAAAGGAGGATTTAGAGTGCCTTCACGGCTGCGACGAGCGGCTTCACAAAGGCTTCAACTTGCGCGGCGAGATCAGGAGACGAACCGTACTTCTCGATGAGTTTTACGATGGCACTGCCAACGACGACACCATCCGCTTTGCTCGCGACGGTGGCGGCTTGTTCAGGATTCGAGACGCCAAATCCAACGCACACTGGCACGTTTGTCGCGGCTTTGATCACTGCCACCTGCTCGGCGATTCCGCTGGCCACCTCCACCTGCGCGCCAGTGACGCCGAGGCGGGAGACATAATAAACAAAACCCTCAGCGCACTTTGCGATGCTGGCGATCCGCTCCGGTGGTGATGTCGGGGCGATGAGCTGGATGTGGCGTAGCCCAGGCGTCGGTTTCAGCTCAGGGTTCTGCGCCACTTCAACAGGCGGTAAGTCAAGCACGAGCACGCCATCCACCCCAGCCGCAGCGGCGTCGATGTGGAAGCGCTCGTAACCATAGGTATAGACAGGGTTTAGGTAAGTGAAGAACACCAGGGGGATCTGTGACTTCGTGCGGAGTTGGCGAACCATCTCCAGCACCTTGGGCATGGAAGCTCCAGCCTTCAGTGCGCGGTCCGCAGCCAATTGATTCACCACGCCATCTGCCAGCGGATCAGAAAAGGGGACACCGAGTTCCACGATGTCCACGCCCGCACGCTCCAGCGCGAGCACGATGCCTATGGTGGCGTCCAACGTCGGATCGCCCGCGCAGACGTAGGCCACAAAGGCGCGCTTTCCGTCAGCACGGAGTTGGGCGAAATGGGCGTCGATTCGGTTGGTAATGGCAGTCATGGAGGGTGAGTTATTTAGCGCGTCCTCCAGCGAGTGCAACCAATGCGCACATCCTTGCAGAGCTGCTTTTGCGGGCCGAAGGCATTTGAGTCTATGACATTCACCCTCCAAGACACCCATTTTCATGTACTGCCGATGCAGACGCGCTTCCCGTTTAAGTACGGGATCGCAAGCATGACTGCTTTACCACACTTATTTGTCAGCGTGAATCTGGTGGTGAATGGTCAGCCCCTTCGTGGTCTCGCTAGTGAGGGGCTACCGCCAAAATGGTTCACGAAAAACCCGGACACACTCTTTGAGCAAGACCTGGCCGAGATGCTCGCCGTGATACAAAACGCCTCACGCATTGCTGAAAATGCAGCTCAGCAACCGACGACTTATTTCACCTGGTGGCAGGAACTCTATGATGAGCAATCGCGCTGGGCCACGCTCCGCTCGCAGCCTCCTTTGTTGGCGAATCTGGGTGTCAGCCTCATGGAGCGCGCCGTTCTGGATGGCCTCTGCAAGGCGCGGCAAACGACGCTGCACTCGCTGCTCATCTCCGGGGAGCTTGAGATCGATCTGGGCCAGATTCATCCTGAGCTAATGGGTGTCACTCTGGATCGTGTTCTCCCGCCGAAGCCGCTTTCCAGAATCGCCGTGCGGCATACCATTGGACTCGGTGATCCACTCCGCGCAGCCGATGTCGAGCCTCTCAATGACGGGCTGCCTTATGCCCTAGACGAATCCATTCGCGCTTACGGTCTGCGTTACTTCAAAATAAAAATCTGCGGTAAGCCCGAGATCGATCTGCCGCGTCTGCGTGAGATCACCGCCGTGATCACTGAAGGCTGTCCGCAGGGCTTTCACGCGACGTTGGATGGCAATGAGCAGTTCACCGAACTCGCCGCCTTTCGTGATTTCTATGAGAGACTGAGCGCCGATCCATCACTCGCGCCGCTGTTTCAAAAGCTGCTCATGATCGAGCAGCCACTGCATCGTCATCACGCATTCAAGGACGACGCGGCCGCAGTCATCGAAGGCTGGCAGGGCGGCCCTGGGCTGATCATTGATGAGGCGGACGGATCAATCGGTGATCTGCCACGCGCCCTTAATCTAGGCTACTGCGGCACCAGTCACAAGAACTGCAAAGGCATCGTCAAAAGTCTGGTCAACGCAGCCCTGCTCCAAGTGCGTGCTCCTTCCATGAAACGTCCGCCGATTCTCAGTGGTGAAGATCTCGTAAATATCGGCCCCGTCGCGCTGCTGCAAGATATGGCCATGATGGCAGCACTAGGAGTCACTCACGTGGAGCGAAACGGCCACCACTATTTTCGTGGACTCGCCATGCATTCTGAAACCGTCCAGCAGCAGGTGCTTGCAGCGCATGATGGCTTGTATCGCCGCCATGAATCCGGTTTTCCGACCTTGGACATTCGTGAAGGCCATCTGGATCTGAGCAGCGTGAATGCCGCCCCATTCGGCAGCGGTATCAATTTAGATGTCGGCCAGTTTCAGACACTCAAAACATGGATCATGAGCGGCGGGATGGGTATGCTTTGAAGACTTAACTTTTGCGTTTCTTTGCGCTCCTTTGCGGCTATTCAAGTCATTACCATGACCCACGTTGAAGCCGCTGCTCGCGCCGAATTTCTCCGCACTGAACTGCACCGCCACAATCGCCTCTACTATGTAGAGGGGAAGCCGGTCATCTCAGACAAGGAGTTCGACATGCTCTTGCGCGAGCTTCAGGACATCGAGGCACAGTCCCCTGATCTGCTGACGGATGATTCGCCGACTCAGCGTGTCGGGGGCGCGCCCATTGAGGGCTTCACTCAAATCAAGCACAGCGTGCCAATGATGAGCCTGGACAACACCTACTCGGAGGAAGAGCTGACGGCCTTCTTTACCCGACTTCAAAAGGGTCTGGGACGCGAGAAGATCGACTGTGTGATCGAGCCCAAAGTGGACGGCGTGGCAATCACAATCCGTTATGAAAACGGCGTGCTCAAACATGGAGCCACGCGCGGTGACGGCCAGACGGGCGACGAAGTAACGAACAATCTCAAGACCATCCAGCGCCTGCCTCTGCGCCTGCCCAAAGATGGGCCGCAGACCTTTGAGGTGCGGGGCGAGGTGTTTATGCCCAAAGCGGTCTTTAACAAACTCAACAAGGAGCGGGAAGAGGCGGGTGAGCAGCTCTTTGCCAATCCCCGCAACACCACCACGGGCGCGCTGAAGCAGCTCGACTCCAAAATCACCGCCAAGCGAAATCTCGACATCGTCTTCTATGGACTCGCCGATGCCACGGACATCGACGTACAATCGCAGGCCGACATGTATGCACTGCTCGATCATACATGCCTGCGCAAAGCCGACCTCATCTGGCGCGCCGACAGCGCCGAGGGTTTGCTCACGGCGATTCGTGAACTCGATGAGAAGCGCAGATCGTTGCCGTATGAAACCGATGGTGCAGTGATCAAAGTGAACGCCTTTGCCGATCAACGTGAACTCGGTGTCACCAGCAAAGCTCCGCGCTGGGCCATCGCCTACAAGTATCAACCAGAGCAGGCGGAAACGAAACTCATTGCCGTGGACATCCAGGTCGGGCGCACGGGGGCGCTCACGCCTGTGGCACGTCTTGAGCCGGTGCTCGTCAGTGGCAGCACGGTCAGCAACGCCACGCTGCACAACTACGAAGAGATCGAGCGCAAAGACATCCGCGTCGGCGACATCGTGATCATTGAGAAGGCAGGCGAGATCATTCCTGCCGTCGTCAGTGTGAAGAAGGAACTGCGTAGTGGCGATGAAGTCCCTTTGTCACCACCGACGCACTGTCCCATCTGCGGCACGGGCGTGCATCGCGATGAAGAACAGGTCGTCATCCGCTGTCCGAATCCGCATTGCCCAGAGGTGGTGAAGCGCCGCATCGAGCACTTCGTCTCGCGTGGCGCCATGGACATCAGCGGGCTCGGTGAATCGGTCGTGGCACAGCTCGTCGAGATCAAGCTCGTGAGAGATGTCGCCGATCTTTATGCGCTCAATGAACTGCTGCTCGCGCGCTTGGAACGTGTCGGCACTAAGAGCATCGACAACTACCTCAAAGCCGTCGAAGCGAGCAAGCAGCAAGACCCCTGGCGGCTCGTCTTTGGCCTCGGCATCTTGCATGTCGGCGCTGGTGGTGCGCGCAAGTTGCTGGAGCACTTTGGCAGCATCGATGCCATCGCTGCGGCGTGCATCGAAGACCTCACGCAGTGTCCTGACATCGGAGCCATCGTGGCGCCGAGTGTTAACGGTTGGTTTCATGATGAAGAAAACATCGCGCTACTCAATTGCTTGCGAACAGCGGGTCTAAACTTCGCACAAAAGGTGATCGAAGCCGCCAGCAACAAACTTGCTGGAACCACCTGGGTCATCACTGGCACGCTGAGTGAAGATCGTGAAACCATCGCCGACACGATCCGCGCGAACGGTGGTAAAGTCAGCAGTGGTGTCAGTGGCAAGACCACCTACCTGCTCGCGGGTGAGGATGCTGGCAGCAAGCTGGACAAAGCCACCAAGCTCGGTGTGAAGACCCTCATCGAACCCGAGTTCCGGGCGATGTTGGCGTGAACTGTTCGGAGCACCGGCTTTAGACGGCTCTGGGGCAGTGGCGGCACTCCCAGATTCCACCTAAAGGCGGTGCTCCGAACATGGAGCGTATGCTAGGGTTCTGAGTTCGTTGTTCATGCTTCAGCGTGAGAATGGGATTCAAAGAAACACGCTGAAGCGTGAACAACCTACCCAGAATGCTGCGTTTTGTCCGGCCTCACTATGCGCTCGTTTCTCCTAACACTCATTCTTGCCGCCACCACGCTTCATGCCGCTCCGCAGTGGATCTGGCTTTCCAAAGACGGCAACAAGGACAAGGTGGTGACTTTTCGCCATCGCTTTGAAATTCCAGCCAACACACACTTTGCCACATTGGAAGTGACCTGCGACAATGGCGCTGATGCGATCCTTAATGGTAAGAAGGTGCTCACCAATCCTGACTGGCAGGAGCCGAGAAAGGTGGACATCAGCAAGGACATCAAGCGCGGTGAAGCTAATGAACTTATCGTAAATGCCCGCAATCAAGGCGGGGTCGCAGCGCTCATCGCTCGACTGACGATCAAGGTGGCTAATGGTGCCGAGAAAGTGCTCGTGGAAACCAACGGCAAATGGGAGGCCACAACCACGGGCAAAGAAGAATGGAAGCCCGTCATCATCGTGGAGCAGTATGGCAAAGGTCCGTGGGGCATGGCACTCGACGGCAAGGCAAAAAAAGGCAAAGTAAGTGTTCCAGCCGACAGCATCGCAGCGGCAGAGATCACCGTGCCGAAAGGTTTTAAAGTCGAGAAACTCTACAATGTGCCGAAGGAACAAGAAGGCTCCTGGGTGGCGCTGACGGTGGATGCTAAAGGCCGCCTCATCGCCTGCGATCAATACGGTAGCATCTACCGCATGAGCGTGCCCGCCATTGGCAAGACGGAGAATCTGAAGCCCGAGAAACTGACCATCGAAATGGGCAAGGCACACGGATTGCTTTATGCCTTCAACGCCCTCTATGTGATGGTGAATGAGAATGGTAAAGACAACGGCCTTTATCGTCTGACCGACACGAATGGCGACGATCAATACGACAAGACCGAAAAGCTCCACACCATGGCTGGCGGCGGTGAGCACGGTCTGCACAGCATGATCGTGAGCCCCGATGGCAAGCGCATCTTCTTCAACTGCGGCAATCACACGAAGCTGCCTGAAGGCATCGAGAAAAGCCGAGCCGCGAAGATTTGGGATGAAGACCACATCCTGCCACGCATGTGGGATGCCAATGGCCACGCTCGCGGCATCATGGCTCCTGGTGGTTATGTGTGCAGCATGGACCCGGATGGAAAGAACCTGGAACTCTTCTGCTATGGCTTCCGCAATGAGTTCGACATCACCTTTGATCTCAGTGGCGAACTCTTCACCTACGATGCTGACATGGAGTGGGACATTGGCTCGCCCTGGTATCGCCCGACTCGTGTGAATCATTGCGTCAGCGGTGCCGATTACGGCTGGCGTAGCGGCAGTGGCAAGTGGCCTCAATATTATCCCGACTCGCTGCCCACCACCCTTGACATCGGCCCTGGTAGCCCGACAGGCGTGGTCAGCGGCAATGGCGCGAAGTTTCCTGCGAAGTATCAGCGCGCGGTCTTCATCAACGACTGGACCTACGGCACCATGTGGGCCATCAACTTGCAGCCCAAAGGTGGCAGTTTCATCGCTGAGAAAGAGGAGTTCGTTTTTGGCAAACCCCTGCCGCTGACGGATGTCGTCATTCATCCGACGGATGGCGCGATGTATTTCGCCGTCGGTGGTCGCAAAACGCAGTCGGGTGTGTATCGCGTGACCTATGTTGGTGAGGAATCCACCGCTGCTGTCAAAGCGCTGCTACTCGATGAAGAGACACGGATGCGTCAGACACTGGAAGCCATGCATTCTGATGGTGGTGATCCACAAAAGATACTCGCCGCCGCGTGGCCTTATCTCAGCCACAGCGACCGCCATGTGCGTTATGCCGCGCGCGTCGCCATCGAGCGTCTGCCAGTAGAGCTTTGGAAAGACAAGGCGCTGGCTGAAACCCATCCGCAGGTTTCGATCGAGGCCATCATCGCTCTCGCTCGCGTCAGTGGTGGCGGCGCGGGAAATGAAGGTGGTAAACCTGCGGCAAAGCCCACCGGCACGTCCTCTGGTCCTATCGGCAATGTCACCCCAGAGAAGGCGGAGTTGCAGGGACAGATGCTCATGGCACTCGGCAAGCTCGAAGGTGCCGAATTGAATCTCAATCAAAAGCTGGGTGCATTGCGTGCACTTGAGCTCGTGCTGATTCGTCTCGGCAAACCCGATGCTGAAGTCTGCGAGAAGATCGCGGCGAAGCTGGAGGCTGGCTATCCCGCTGAAAATGACATGATCAATCGCGAGCTGTGCCAGCTTCTGGTCGTCGTCGATTCGAAGAAGGCTCCTGTGAAGACACTCGCCCTCATGGCCACGGCTAAAGATGACTTCCAGGAAGTTGCCACCGATACCGTGCTCAGCCGCAATGATGGTTATGCCAACGCCGCTCGTGCCGCCGCTGGCAGCCGCCCAAACGGGCAGCAGATCAGCTACATGTTTGCGCTGCGCAATGCCACGGCTGGCTGGACGCCTGAGCTGCGCAAGACCTTCTTCTCCTGGTTCCCACGCGCTCGCACTTGGAAGGGTGGCAACAGCTTCAAAGGCTTTATAGAAAACATCCGCAAGGACGCCATGGCCACCTTTGTGCCCCAAGAAGAAATGGCCGCTCTCGAAGAACTCGGCAACAAGAGCGAGGCTATCACCATCCCGAACTACATCGCACCGAAAGGTCCGGGCAAGGCATGGAGTGTGGATGAAGTTGTAAAACTCACCGCGAGCGGACTCAACGGCCGCGACTTCACCAATGGCGAGGCCATGTATCGCAGCACCATGTGCGCCACCTGCCACCGCTTCAATGGCGGCGGCGGCAGCATCGGTCCCGATCTCACCGGCGTGGGCAATCGCTACACCATGCGCGACCTCATGGAAAACATCGTCGATCCGAGCAAGGTCATCTCCGATCAATACGACAGCCACGAGATCACCAAAAAAGACGGCAGCACCATTCTAGGCCGCATCGTCGTCGAAGAGAACGGCAAGGTCTTCATCATGACCAACCCCTTTGCCCCGAACGATCAGCTCGCCATCAACGAGAGCGAGATCGCCAAAAAGGAAACTCGCAAGATTTCCATGATGCCGCCGAGCATGATCAATGCCCTCAACCAGGACGAGCTCCTTGACCTCCTTGCCTACCTCACCAGCGGCGGAAACGCGAAGGACAAGGCATTCGCGAAGTGAGGTGGTCTGAGGCGTTCCCGTAGCGGAATCGCGTGAGCGTTCCGATGGCTTGGGGGTATCGCGAGTGATCAACCTTCAAAGAGCGGAAGGCTGACGCCATCCGCTACAGTCAGCGCTGGAACACTTCCGCCTCTTTTCTGAACCCATCGGCGACCACGGTTTCGCGGATGTTGTCTTTGGTGACGGCAACGATGTCTAACAAGACGCTTGGCACGGCGATCTTGCCGTTGTCGGTTTCGGCTTTGGCGATGAAGGGTTTTCTCTGCGCGAGCTTCACGGCAAGTTCGGCGGCGCGTTTGGCGAGCTGCGTGAGCGGCTTATAGACGGTCATGGTCTGGGTGCCGGCGACGATGCGCTGGCAGGCGGCGAGGTCGGCGTCCTGGCCGGTGACGATGACTTTACCGGCGAGGCCTTCTTCGATCAGGGCCTGGATGGCACCGCCAGCGGTGCCGTCGTTACTGGCGAGGATGGCGTCGATGTTCTGTCCTGCCTTGGTGATGGCGGCATTGGTGATCTTCTTGGCGTTTTCGGGCTTCCAATCCTCGGCCCAGTCTTCAAAGACGACTTCGACTTTGCCTGCGGCGATCAGGGGTTGCAGGACGTTGTCCTGGCCTTGCTTGAAGAGCTTGGCGTTGTTGTCGGTCTTGGCTCCGTAGATGCGTATGAGGCGGAGCTTGCCACCGGCGGGGATTTTATCGGCAAGGAACTTGGCCTGGAGTTCACCGACCTTCACATTGTCGAAGGTGATGTAGAGATCGGTCTCGGCATCGGTGATGAGGCGATCATAGGACAGAACTGGGATGCCCTCAGCATGAGCCATTTCGACGGCGCGGGCCATAGCGGCTCCGTTGTGCGGTATAATCACCAACGCATCGACTCCAGCAGTAATGAGGCTTTCCACATCGCGGAGCTGGCGGGTGTCATCGCTGTTAGCGGAGCGGATCTCCACATCGACGCCAAGCGCCTTGGCCTGTGCAGTGAAGAGATCACGGTCGGCGATCCAGCGCTCTTCTTTGAGCGTGTCCATGCTCAGGCCGATAACCAGTCTGCCGATGTGGCCACCACCCTCCGCGACGCCCTTGCCACGCGAGATCACAAGCCCGGTGACGATGCTGAGGACAAAGGAGATCAATACGAGGACGATGCGTGCATTCATGATGCTGCACGGTCTAGCGATGGCGCTGCAAATAGTGAAGAGAAATTTTACAGACAGCCGCCTTTTAACGCCTGATCACGGATCGCCGCACCAGCACGGGAAGGCAGTAAAGGCGGCGGTGTGCAAAGCCCCCAACCAAGGCCATAGGGACCGAAGCCTGCATGAGGATAGTAGCCGCCTGTGCTGTAAGGCAGACTGATGAATAGGCCGCCGCGCTGGCGATAGCTGCGGCTGTCATAGACCGCTCCGAGTACAGGCAGTTCGGGATAGGCTGGCACCACAATCGAGTTGGCAACGGCTTGCCGTGCTGCATCTGCCTGAGCCGCCAGAGTGAGTTGGCGAATGCGCGGAAGGCGCTCAGCTTCTGCGAATGCCCGGCTGAGTTCGGCATCCTGTCCCTCGCGTGCAGCTGCGATCTGTTTACGGCCCACGTTAATCTCGATCTGATAGGCAGCGGCCTTGGCTGGATCGTAGCCTGTGCTGCTGCGCCATGATGCGGACAAGTCGGTGAAGAGGATCTTGGCCACGCCTCTGGAGTGGGTGAAGAAAACGCCGTCTGGGTGGACGCGCACGATTTCACAGCGGCGGAAAGTTTGACCCCGAAGTGTTGTGATCTCAGTGATCGGCGCGGCTTGGATGACGGTCAGCATCAGCGCAAAAAAAAGTAGGCAGGTTTTCATGACTCGCTGAGGTTTGGCAGATAAAGCAGACATTATGCCTCATTCGTTGCCTGCAAATCCAGCCGGGACTTGCAGCTCAATACGGGTAGTACTTGGCGGTTGTGCCTGGGCTGATTCCTGCTATCTCAGCGCGGCCTGTGACTTCCTCTGGAAGCGCACTTGCCAAGAAACCATTATTTAAGTACACTGAACTAAATCAAGATATGGACGACCTTACCATTGTAGAAGTTATCGCACGCGAAGTCCTGGACTCGCGTGGCAACCCAACCGTCGAAGTGGACGTCCTCTTGGACGGTGGCGCTATCGGACGTGCAGCCGTCCCGAGCGGAGCCAGCACTGGCGAACACGAAGCCCTAGAACTACGCGATGGCGACAAAAAGCGTTACCTCGGCAAAGGCGTGCTTAAAGCCGTCGATGCCGTGAACAACGAAATCGCTGACGCCCTCATCGGCAGCAGCGCTGCGGATCAGGTCTCCATCGACAAAGCCATGCTCGAACTCGACGGCACGCCTACGAAGTCCAAGCTCGGTGCGAATGCCATCCTCGGCGCTTCATTGGCTGTCGCCAAAGCAGCCGCCGCAGCCATGGGCCAGCCACTTTATAAATACATCGGCGGACCAAACGCCAAAGTGCTCCCCGTGCCGATGATGAACATCATCAATGGCGGCGCGCACAGCGATGCTCCGATCGACTTCCAAGAGTTCATGATCATGCCAAAGGGCGCTCCAACTTTCTCCGAAGCTCTTCGCTACGGTGCTGAAGTCTTCCACGCGCTGAAGAAGATCCTTCATGATCTCGGTCTCAACACCGCCGTCGGTGACGAAGGTGGTTTTGCTCCGACGCTGAAGAGCGCTCATCACGCACTGGAAGTCATCGCCCAGGCCATCGAAAAAGCTGGCTACAAGATGGGTGAAGACATCTTCATCGCTCTCGATGTCGCCTCTTCCGAGTTCTACGACAAAAAGAAGAATAAGTACGTCTTCAAGAAGAGCGACAAGTCTGAGCGCAGCGCAGCCGAACTCGTGGCCTACTACGCTGAGCTGAAAAAGGACTTCCCGATCATCTCCATCGAAGACGGCTGTGCCGAAAACGACTGGGACGGATGGGCAATCATCTCGAAAGAACTCGGAGCCACGACACAGCTCGTCGGCGACGATCTCTTCGTGACCAACACCAAGTTCCTCCAAAAGGGCATCGACTTGAACATCGCCAACTCCATCCTCGTGAAGGTTAACCAGATTGGTTCCCTGACCGAAACGCTGGACGCTGTGGATCTCGCCCATCGCCATGGTTACACCGCTGTCATGAGCCATCGCTCAGGTGAAACTGAGGACTACACCATCGCCGACCTCGCCGTCGCCACGAACTGTGGCCAGATCAAAACCGGCTCTCTTTCCCGCAGTGACCGTATCGCCAAGTACAACCAGCTCCTCCGCATCGAGCAGGAACTGGGAGACAACGCGATCTTCGGTGGCCGCATGAAAGTCTAAACCCACATCGCCGCCCGACGCGGCACCGCTATGAAGTATCAAGAAATGCAGATCGAGCACGAACATCCTCAGCACGTCGAACGTTGTCTGCAGGGACTCGTCCGACTCGGGAAATTCTGTCTCTTACTTTTGGTGGTGCCCGTCGTGGTGGCCGTTTACCGGCATCCGTTGGCAGAGCAGAACTCACAGCGCGCCAAGCTCGAAGCCATGAAAATTCAGCGGGATGGACTCGTCGCTCAGCGCGATCAACTGCTGCGTCAGGTAGATTGGATCAAGACTGACACCAGCTACCTCGAAATCCGCGCCCGTGATCATGAGAACATGCACAAGAAGGGCGAATATGTGATCCGATTTGAAGAGTAATTTCTCCCCAATGACGCGGCCTACAAGGGCCGCTTATTCTATCTACTGGTCCCACGTCTTCGGTTTCCAAAATTCTCTATTCCCATGCGCTGCCTCGCTCTCCTCATTCCCTTGCTGCTGACTCAATGTGTCGATCAATACGGCAATCAAATTAGCCCATTTGGGCCACAGCCAACACCGCCCTACACGGACCAGCGCGAGCAGTATCGCAATCAAACTCGTGACTATTTGCAGGAGCAGAATCAGTCAGCCTACGAGCGTGGCATCAACGATGCGCGCGATGACGCCTCAGCAGGCCAGCCCAAAAGTTATACACGGCACTATCAGAGCTACACGCCCGCCACTCAGGCGGCCTATCAGTCAGGATACGATCAGGGCTACATCCCACCGCTAGCCCCCCTTCCCGGTGCTTCGCCATGGCAGCAGCAGCAACCGCAACAACCCAGCTTTCCAAGTTCAGAAGCCTACACGACGCCGCCCGCCAATGACCCCTCCTACAACCAAGGCTATGATTATGGCATTCGTGACAAAGTCGCTGGCCGTGCCAATGACCCAGGTTCACATGTCAGCCACTATGATCCGCGCTATCGCCGCAACTTCGAGCGCGGCTATAGCGATGCCTATTCAAAGCGCTAGTCGCGCGTGTTTGGCTGTACATTAAAACCAAGAAGCGGTTCGCCGCTACGACATCAAACCACTTCAAAATGAAGTGGTGCTCGGGAAGGGACTCGAACCCTTAAGCCTTTCGGCACAGGATCCTTAATCCTGCGCGTATACCAATTCCGCCACCTGAGCTTTTCCTGCTGAATGCAGGGCGCGAAGTATAGCTTCCCCACAGCAGATGCAACCAATGTTTTAGCTTTTTGCGATGCCAAAAAAGAAGAAGGCCGACGACTTCAAGTCATCGGCCTTCGATGAAAGAGATGTTAGGCCTTGGCTACAGCAGCAACGATCTTTTGAGCGGCATCAGTCAAGCCCTCCGCGTTAGTAATGGCAAGTCCGCTGGAGGCTAATGTAGCTTTGCCGGCATCGACGTTGTTACCTTCAAGGCGGACGACAAGCGGGATGTTCAGTGAGACCTCCTGGGCGGCGGCGATGATGCCAGTGGCGATGATGTCGCAGTCCATAATTCCACCGAAAATATTCACCAAGATACCCTTCACATTCGGATCACCGAGGATGATTTTGAAAGCAGCCGTGACCTGCTCTTTGGTAGCGCCACCGCCCACGTCGAGGAAGTTCGCTGGCTCTCCGCCATGCAGCTTGATAATGTCCATCGTGCTCATCGCAAGACCGGCTCCATTGACGAGGCAGGCGATGTTGCCATCGAGGCCGATATAGTTCAGGCCAAACTCGCTGGCTGCGACTTCACGCGGGTCTTCTTCAGTTTTGTCACGCATGGCGACGACGTCCTTCTGACGGTAGAGCGCGTTGTCGTCGAAGTTAAATTTCGCATCGAGAGCCACGACTTGGTTTTCAGTCGTGATGGCCAGAGGATTGACCTCAATGAGGCAGCAGTCGCTCTTGATGTAGAGATTCCAAAGTGCGGTGAAAAGCTTCACCGCCTGATTAGCGAGCGCGCCTTGAAGACCAAGTGCTGCGGCGACTTTGCGCGCCTGATAAGCCTGTAGTCCGAGCGCTGGATTGACGAACTCTTTGAAAATCTTCTCCGGTGTCTTCTCCGCCACCTCTTCGATATTCATGCCGCCTTCGGTGCTGGCGATCAGGGCGTGACTGCTGCTGACACGGTCAAAGAGGATGGCAAAATAAAATTCCTTCGCGATGTCCACCGACTTCACCACGAGCACTTTGCTTACCAGCTTGCCTTCTGGACCAGTCTGATGTGTGACAAGCGTCTGGCCAAGCATCTTGCTGGCGATGTCCTGAGCCTCATCTGCGGTGTTAATGACATGCACTCCACCTTTGAAGCCATTTTTAAAAGTGCCTTTTCCGCGACCACCCGCATGCACCTGGGCTTTTACCACGAGACCAGCCCCGCCGAGTTCAGTGGCGATTTTACCCGCTTCTTCAGCGGTCTCAGCGACCTTACCTGGAGGTGTGGCGACGCCGAATTTAGTGAAGAGTTCCTTGGCCTGATATTCGTGGATGTTCATTGGGAAGAAGGGGGGAAGCGCCGCGACAGTAGGAGTCCGCGTCAAGGCGTCAAGGAGGCAATCCGAAGATGTTGCAAACTGCTGTCGCACTCCCTATGGAAGAAGGTATGAAAATCGTTCTACTAGACGCCCACACTGCCAATCCCGGAGATGTCTCCTGGGCACCCCTAGAATCAATCGCTCCGTGCGCCATTTTTCCGCGCACACCACTCGCGGAAACCGTGGCCCGATGTGCGGATGCGGAGATTGTGATCACGAACAAATCCGTGCTGAATCGCGAGATCATCGAGTCACTGCCAAAGCTCAAATACATTGGTGTCACGGCTACAGGCTACAATATCGTCGATGTCGCTGCGGCCAAAGATCGCGGTATCATTGTGACGAACGTGCCCGGCTACAGTTCACCCGCAGTGGCACAGCTCGTGTTCTCACTGCTGCTGGAACTGACAAATCACGTCGGTCATCATGCACAAACGGTGCGTGATGGGCGCTGGGTAGCCAGCCCAGACTTCTGCTACTGGGATCACCCGATCATCGAACTAAGTAGCCGCACGCTTGGTATCATTGGCTATGGCGACATAGGCAGTTCCGTGGCCCGCATCGCCACCGCCTTTGGTATGAAGGTGCTGGCCAGCAAGCGCGAGTGGAAAACACCACCACCCGATGGCGTCACGCCGGCCAGCATCGACGAAGTCTTCCAAAACAGCGATGCTATTTCCCTACACTGCCCTTTGACAGATGCGACAAAGCACCTCGTCGGCGAGCGCACCCTCGCGTTAATGAAGTCCACCGCATTCCTCATCAACACAGGCCGCGGTCCACTGGTCGATGAAACTGCACTCGCTCAGGCTTTGAATGCCAACCGCATCGCCGGTGCCGGACTGGATGTCCTCTCCGTCGAGCCACCAAAAGCCGATAACCAATTACTATCAGCGAAGAACTGCCTGATCACCCCGCACATCGGCTGGGCAAGTCATGAGGCCAGGGTGCGTTTGATCAACCTCACCGCCGCCAACCTGCGCGCTTTCCTTGATGGTACGCCGACGAATGTAGTCGGTTAAGTGATCGCCCTCACACGCCGTTTGCGGGATTTCTAAGCATGGCATCTTGAAAGGCAGCGCGGATCTCCAGCCTAAAGGATTGGGCCCGGGGCCTGACATAAGTCTGAGCTCTGGGTGCTGAAGCAACCTATGTCAACCTATAGGTCATCCCTGAATGGGCACCAGAGACGGTTCTTGACTGAATGGCTCAACACGATGTGCGTGGCACGTGATGAAAGTTCAGCTTGTCCTATTTATTCAAGACAGCATGACAAGAGGAGGTAATCCGCTTGCCATAGAGACATGAATCATCTTCGGCCTTTTCTGCTAAGGCGTGACCACTCGATAAAAGCGCCGTGTCTCGGAGCCAACGGTCGTGTCTGACCAAGAGGTCACAGTGCCCGTGGCGATGATGGGGACGGAGATCCAGGTTTGGAGATCGCTGCTGTGCTGCACACGATATTGTCTGCCGTTAACGCTAGGAAATTCGATGTTGGTGCTTGTGGGTGACTGAGCCGTGATGCTCGTCCATGGTTTGACGTTTGCATCCATGTCACTGGTGCCAAAAGCGGCTTCTTCATCTACCCAAAACCCATCAGCATCGGCGTCGCTATAAAGCTGCAGTTCATCGACAAAGCCAGAGTCTAGGCCTGAGCGGACGTAGTCGTCTTTGATGTAGGCCCATTTCAGAGTGTGCGTGCCTGCTGGGAGGATGTGTTCTCGGAACGTCCAGCCGACCTCTCCACTGATGGCTTCTTGCTCGACATCGTCGATGTAGAAACGCAGGTAATCATAGTCCGCTTCAGAGGAGATGCCCCAGTAAAAAGTCAGCTTGGCAGGGCCGACCACACTGGTCGTCATTTCACTGTTTTGTAGGTCTTGAATGTCCCCACTTCGGGCGGCGTCATTGCCAGCGTGCGAGTAGAGCGACTGTGGTCTCCACGGCAGAGTATCAGAGGAAGTGATTGTTAAAGAAGGTGCATCAATTGCTGCCGCGAGCCCCTCCGAGAGGCTGCCCACGATCAGAGTGAGCACGGCACTTCCTATGCCAAAATCATTCGTAGCCTCGATAGTCACCGCATGGCTGCCGACCAGATTGGTGCTGCCATAGATGAGTCCAGTCGTAGTGGAAAGAATGAGCCCCGCTGGCAAACCTACGGCGTTAAAACTTATCGGAGCATTTGTGGCGATGATCTGATGGCGTAGTGCTGTGTTTCCATACGCGATGATGCTAGCAGGGGTCACGACAGGTTCCGTGGTGATCGGTGTTAAAACGAGTTCGTCCAACCAGCCAGCGTCTTGTCCGCTGACCGTGGATTCATCTTTGAGGTAATAGATGTCCACGTTATGCGTGCCAGGGCCGATGTCCTGCGTGACGGCCGTCCAGTCCACCTCACCTGTGATGTAGGCTTTCACATATCCGTCCACGGTCAGCACGAGGTAATCGTAGTTTCGTTCTGAAGAAACCTTCCATTGATAGCTCAGGCGTGTGGGTCCAACCACGGTGAACTCGATGCCTGAGTTCTCATCATGATCGACGACACCACTCTGCGCAGCATCCACGCCATCATGCGTGGTGACCGTTTGTCGGAACCAGTCGCCAAAACCAAAAGGAACCATTTTTAAAGTCGTCGGCTGCTCGACTGCATCGGATAAGCTGGCCGATGCAGGTAGAATATAAAACAGCACATTCTCGTACGTGGTACTTGTCGCGTTAGTAACATAGATGCGGCCGTCAAAGCGCACCGTGCCAGTGGGTGTGGGTGTGCCTGTGATGCGACCCGTGGTGTTATTGATGCTGACGTCTGGTGGCAAATCAATCGCGCCGTAGCCAGTCGGAAAATTTGAAGCGGTGATCTGATGATCCATGCTGGCACCTTCACGACCGACGATGATGAGATTTGAAGTGATGACAGGCGCAGGCAGTTCACCCGTGGCGGGAGTGCCATAAAACGTGATCGTTGCCTCATCCAGCGTTCCGGCATCGGCGAGATTGGTGTCATAAACTTGCAGTTTCCAGCTGCCCTCGGAGCGCTCTCCCCAGAAATGTGTGCTCATGAAGGTCCAGTCGAGATTGGCACCCGTATCATTGCCACGAGCACGCGCCAGCCGACTGCGTACGCCACTGGGAGAGGTCAGCCACCATTCGAGTTGCCCGCGATAGGAGTGCGTGGCCTTCACACTAACGGTGACATGTTCCAGGCGGAGATTGTCCGCATTGCTCACGCTAAAGGTCTGCGTTAGCCCAGCGCTACCGCCGTCAGGGATGGCTAGTGGCAGACCTACTGCACTGTTGGTGCGAATTTGTCTCGCAACGAGATTTGTCCAAGATATCGCTAAATTGGACGCGGCATTGGCATCGACAAGGCCAGATCCGTAGTGGTGATGAAAGTCAAAGCCAGCGCCATTGGTGACCCAACCGCCATTGTTTGGATCATTTTTACTGGCCGTACGCATAAGGATCTCCTGAACGTCACGATAAGTTAAATTAGGGTTGGCTTGCAGCATCAAAGCCACCACACCAGCCACGGCGGGTGTCGAGGATGAGGTCCCGCCAAAAGTGCTCGTGTAGTCACCAGTCGAGTAACCCGTGCTACCGACTCGGTCAGTGGTAGTGATGCTCTGTTTGCCACCATTGGAGGGCGCGCAAACGAGGATGTTTGCGCCGGGCTCTCCATACCACACGGACTCTCCATCGTCACCGACAGCACCGACGGCGATAGCATAGGGAGAGGCCGCCCAGCCATCATAGTTCGAGTCATCGCCATTGGCGTTACCATTGCCACCAGCCCAGAGAAAGACGCTGCCTTTACCGTTGCGGCCAGTCGTCGCTGCATCAGCTAAAGCGGCCTTGCTAAGTGGGCCGGGGCCCCCAGCGCCATAAGCATTATCAAAAGGGCCCCAACTGTTGCTCTTGATGTCAATGATGTCCTTCTTAAAGGCAAAAGCATCGGCTTCCACATCATCCGTCGTGGGCGCAGCGATGAGTCTCATGCCGACCAGCATCGCCTCAGGTGCGACACCGCTGACGCCGAGATTGTTATTGCCTTTTGCCGCTGCTACGCCCGCACAAGCAGTTCCATGATAGTCACCAGCCATTGGCGTTGGATCATTATCAAGATCATTGAAGTCGCGGTCATTCGTTGTGTCCGCATTGTCAGCCAGATCAGGATGCGCCACCTCTAACCCGTCATCCAAAATGCCAATACGGATACCCACGCCCTTGTAACTATTCCAGGCCGGCACCACATTGATATCGATCCCGGCAACCGCCCCATTTTGCCCTGTGTTTTGCAAATGCCACTGGTATTCCGCATTGCTAGCATTGTAAGCAAAAAGCGGATCATTTGGAATAAAGCGATGCTGCAGCTGCCGCGCAAGCATCGGCTCCGCAGCACGCACACCGGTTAGGCGGCGAAGTTGCTTCGCGCCGCCGATGGCAGAAGCTGCATCTCCAGCAAAAGTTACCACAGCGTAGCTTCCGCGCGATTCAGCTGCGGCGACACCCGGTTGCTGACTCAGCGCCTGAATGCTTGCTCCCGAAAGCTCAACAAGAACCCGCTTTGTCAGCCAGCGTCGATTCGCTTCATCTTGAGGGGCATTCTTTTCATAGAGCACCCACTCGCCTTTTGTGCCGAATTCATTCGGAGATCGGACGAAGGTCTTATCGCCGATTGAAAACTGTGCGTGCGCACAGCTAACGGTGAGTAAAAACAGGAAGATCCAGCGGGACGGCATGAAGAATTGGCAGAATATATCAAAAAAGCAGTCAATTAGCTATACAAAGTCTCAGATAGTCTTCAGGCCATTTGTAGAATCCCTGTAGTTAGGGCGTCTCGCGCTCACGCTATCACCTATAGCACCGACGGCTGTCGGCACGTTTAGAGTCCTTACTTTCTCAGGTCAGTTTCGCGAGCACCTTTTCTACCGTCGCATCGACCGTGAGGCCGTGCTTCTTGCGCAAGATGGCAGGCGTGCCGTGTTCGACAAAAGCATCAGGCCACCCGACACGTACGACCGGCGTGGTGATGCCTGAACTCGCCAGCAACTCCATCACTCCACAGCCGAAACCATTCATGAGAACGTGATCTTCAAGTGTGCAGACGACCTTCACTTTCTTGGCGATGGATTCAATGAGCGCATTGTCCAAAGGCTTGATCCAGCGTGGATTAATAAGGGCCACAGAAAGTCCCTTCTCCTCCAAAACCTTCTTTGCCTGCTCAGCCGTCGTGAACATATCGCCTAGGCCGATCAGCGCCACATCGCTGCCGTCAGAGATGAGCTCACCTTTGCCAACCTCAAGGAGACGAGGTTGAGTCTTCGGCATCACACCAGGTCCATTGCCACGCGGATAGCGTATGGCAATGGGACCCTTTTCGTAGTTGGCCATCGTCCAAAGCATGTCCACGAATTCATCCTCATCTTTCGGCTGCATGTGAATGATGCCAGGGATGCCGCGTAGATACGCAATATCGAACAGGCCGTGATGCGTGGGGCCGTCATCACCACTGAGACCGCCGCGATCCATGCACAAACGCACTGGCAGATGCTGGATGGCCATATCATGGATGATCATGTCGATCGCCCGCTGCATGAAGGTCGAATAGATCGTCAGGAACGGGCGCAATCCCTGCGCAGCCATGCCGCAGGCAAAGAGTGCCGCGTGCTCTTCAGCGATGCCAACATCAAAGTAGCGTTCAGGGATTTCTTTCTTGAAGCACATCAGGCCGGTACCGCCAGGCATGGCAGCGGTGATGGCGACGATCTTCTTATCCTGCTTAGCAAAGTCAGTGACAGTGCGCGCAAAAACCTGGCTATAGGTCGGCTTGTCTGTAGCCTGAGTCTCGCCGGTCTCGATGTTGTATTTGCCGAGTCCATGAAACTTGCTCGGATCTTCCAGAGCAGGTTTATAACCACGACCTTTCTCAGTAAGAATGTGCAGGATGACGGGTTCGTTCTGCGTCTTGAGGAATTCAAAAGTCTGGATCAGCAGCGGCAGGTCATGGCCATCGATCGGGCCGTAGTAGCGGATGCCAAACTCTTCAAAGAGTGTGCTCCGATTGTGCGCGCCTTGACTCTGCGGCAGGAGCAATCCTTTGGCGCTATTTTCCACCCGCTCCGCTAGCTTGCGGGCACCACCACCGAGCATAAACTCGACAAACTTGGCCGCCTTGACGTGCAGATTAGCAAAGCCTGGATGAGTGGCGATGGCGTTAAAATACTTGGCGATAGCACCGACGTTTTTATCAATGCTCCACTCGTTATCGTTGAGCACTGTGATCAGGCGGTTCGTATGAGCTGCGACGTTATTTAGCGCCTCAAATACAGGTCCGCAGGTAAAGGCCGCGTCACCTGAGACACACACGACATGATCGTCTGCACCTTTCAAATCGCGCGCCGTGGCCATGCCGAGTGCAGCACTGAGGGACGTACCCGCGTGACCAGCACCGTAGCAATCGTGCTCACTTTCACTACGCAGCAGGAAGCCATTGAGACCTTCATACTGGCGGATCGTGTGAATCTTGTCCCAGCGGCCTGTGAGCATTTTGTGGACATAGCCTTGATGAGCCACATCAAAGACAAACTTGTCCTTCGGCGTGTCAAAGACGCGATGCATGGCGATGGTTAACTCGACGACGCCGAGATTCGGTCCCAAGTGACCGCCAGTCTCGCTGAGGGTTTCGATCAGGGTGGCACGGATCTTTTCAGCGAGCGCTGGCAGTTGCTCCAACGGCAGGGCTTTCAGATCAGCAGGACAGGTGATGGTAGGCAGGGTGGTTTCCACGAGGTTCAAAAGAGTCGGATGTCGTCGCTGATTTGTTCAGTTTCAGCCTTGGCGATGCGGCGTCGGGCAGGTGTTTTAGTTTTATCGTCGGCAGGTTCAGCGACTTTCGTCGGATCAAAGGCAGTCAACTCCCCTTTACCGTCCGCAGTGAGGCCGATAGTCTCGATGCGCTGGCGTGCGTGTTCGATGCGCTGACGACAGATTTGCAGGAGCGTCATGCCCTCCTCATAGCTCGTCACCATCTCATCCAGCGGCATGCGGTCAGACTCCATCGCAGACACGATTTCCTCCAAGCGCTCCATGGCCTGTTCAAAGGAAGTTTCTTGATTCGTTACGGAGCTCATGTGTTTGATTTCGGGGCGCGCATTATCAGGACGTCGCGAGACGTGGCAAGCGGGAAAACCACCCCTCTCAAACACGATTCCTTTTCATCTGAAAACTGCTTGCCCGATCGCGCCCGCAGCCGCCATGCTAGAGCTACGTTAATCAGCCGTGCCATCGCCCTCGCTGTGCGACTCTCCAACGGAGCCCGGCGCGTCCCCACCGCGTCGCATTGGGACGGCCCGGCTACCTATTAATCCAATCTCACCAGCTTTCCGCGTCACAGGCATGAACCCCAGCCCACCAGCCAGGGTTCTGCACTGGCTGGGCAAATGAGAGCGTCAGCGCACTCTATTTCCGCACAAGCCTGAACTGACGCTGATAGCGCAGTGGCGTCATCCCCATGTGCTTATGGAAGTGATGCGTGAAACTGCTCTGGTCAAAAAAACCCAGCTCGGCAGACACCCCACTGATCTGCGAATCCTCATGCTGCAAAGCCTCGCAGCCCGCCTGGATTCGCAGCTTCATGATGAAAGCCTGCGGGCTGCACCCAAACGTCTCCACAAACTTTCGGTGCAGTTGCCGCGTGCTTAGATGCACCGTCGCTGCCAGCTCTTCCACACTCAGTCGTTTGCGGAAATTTTCCCGGATGTGCGCCAGCGCCCGATCAATCTGCAAATACGGATGCACCGTCTGCAGAGCCTGCCCATAGCTCTGTGTCGTGCCCATAAGCCCGATCACCCGCCCGCGCTTGTCACGCAGCGGCATCTTGTTGGTGATGAACCAGTCCGGAATACCCTGTGGATTGAAAAATAGCTCCACAATGTTCAGCCGTGCCTGTCCCGTTTTCAAAACCTCCTCATCATCACGACGAAAATTCTCCGCCAACCGCTGCGGGAAAATATCAAAGTCCTCCTTCCCAATAAGCTCAGCCTCCAACTTGTAACCCAGGCTTTCGACAAAGTGCCGATTGGCACAGACGATCTGAAAGCGGCTGTTCTTGGCAAAGAAAGAGATCCCCGGCAAATGATCAAAGAGCTGATAAAACTGGCTGTCTACCGCCAAGGATTGGAGAAAGCGTGAACGAATATCTAAATTCGGCATAATCACATCATGGCACGAGAGACACCCACCTGACAACGCCGCAGGTTGGGCAAAATGCCTTTCATCCCCTGCCCTGCCCCTCATCCATAAAGTGGGTTCTGCGCATCGATCAGAGCGTGCAGGGGATTCTCTGTAAAAGCCATTTCCTCAGCAGGTGATGGCTAGACTCGAAAAACTGGAACTTCGCAAAATGAATCACCTGACCCCTTTTACGTGATGTGATACCCCATGGCGATCAGTGGTGTTTCTTGGGCGAACGTCTAGCGCAGGGAGGGCTGCAAGCCCTTCCCTGCCGCGTCATGTTCGGCTTGGTTTTCTTCGTTGGTCATACGGGTCGACCATGTCTCCTTGCCGTGAGTCGGTCGGAAGATACGGAACCCGGACTCCAACCACGCCGTTACGGCACATCGCAAGTTCCCCTCGAGACCGAAGATAAAACCTTCCTCAGTCAATGCATACCGCTGGTTGCTCGGATCCGATTGTCCATTGGGTTGCTTGAACTCCATGACGAAGCGATCTGGCGGCGTGAAGTGATAGATTTCATCGCCTGGCCCAACGTGTTCGATCTCACTCCCGGCAACGATCCAGCTTCCTTGGAGGTTGTCGTGGGTAAGCTTCATGATTTCTGCCGAACGCTTCGGATCAGGCGACGGCGAGCGCAAGACGTTGCTGACACGACAGATAGCCTTCGAGCCGTTGCCTGCATCCGTTTTGTTCGCCCTTTTGTTCGCCCAGTTGGTGGTGTGCTGATTCCGTCATTCTGCCTTCTTCGGTTTCGGGATTTCCTCCCATTCGATCTTTGTCCGTCTAAATTTCTTCTTTCCCTCAATCTTCGTATCCGGCAGCCCATCGCCATCTTCATCAACAATCATCACCACGTTCTCACCTGAACCGGTGACAACGTTGAACTCAGCCTTGTCCATCGACACAAGTTTCAGTCCTCTTGGCGTAGCTCCACCTCGTTCTAGCTGAACGATCTCCAAATTGCCGTTCAAGTTACCGACAAGTGCAATTCGTCCGTCGGGCTTCGTCTGGCGAATCTGAATGCCGCTTCCCTCCTCAAGATTAACAATGACCTCTTTACCGTCGGCGACATGAACGGCGACACCGGCGGGGAGTTCGGGACTTCGCGAGCAATTCGCTAGCATCGCAGCGATGAACGTGGTTATGATCAGGCGCATGGAAGTGGGGGCGAACGTTCAAGCGCTGGCACCGCTGGGGCGGGAGTGCGCGTCGAAACGGGATGGCGGGTTAGATTTACGGAAAGCATGGCCGACAGAGCAGCCCCAGCAGTTGTCCAGCCGCGCATTGTTCGCCCCCGTTATTTGATTGACCGCGGTCTTCATTGTGTCAGTGGGCGTCAATGATGACTCCGAGCTTGGTGATGACGCCCTTGCCATCAATGTCAATCTTGACGCTGTGTGGCTCAGGCCCCTGTTCGGATACATAGCCACCGAAACCAGTGATGAAAAAGCGAAGCGAGTCACTGCCAACGTAACGCCCGAGGCTTTCGATCCCTGGATAGTCAGACAGCGGTCGTCCGACCTGTAGGGTAACGCGCAAGCGATCGAAGTCATCTCGGCTCTCTTGATGCCGCTTCAATGCCTCTGTTCGCTCTGAGCCGGTTAAGGCCTTTGAGCGAAGCATCTTAAACTCATCATGTATCGGGTGCGTGCGATCTCTCTCAATCAGACGCTGAATGATAGTCAATGATTCCGCGTGAAGTGCGGCAGGGGTAGACTTCTTCTCGCATGAGCTAGCAAAAGCAATCAAACACAGAATGCCAGCGAACTTGAATACTCTATAGGCGACCGATCTCATGAAAATGCACTTCGTTGGCTGGGCGAACGCCTCGGATCAGGCGACGGCGAGCGCAAGACGTTGCTGACACGACAGATAGCCTTCGAGCCGTTGCCTGCATCCGTTTTGTTCGCCCCGTTTTCTTCGTGGTGACTTGTCTTTAGATGTTTCTGCATCCTCAAGAGACGTTCAGAAAGGTGACGTTGGCCGCTCCCTCAAAGTCCGACTGCTGAAGTCGCGAGACTAGCTTATCGAGTTCATTGTTCTGCATAATTCCGTAGCTCGGATCACGCTTTCGAATGTCCTCATCGTCCAAGTAGTGCTCCAAAAATGACAACACAAATTCAGATTTGGGGAACTGAAAGCCAGGATTGCTTTCGATCCTAGTGCGCGCCTCATCACAATCTAGTCGGCCAGCGCTCAAATCGGAAAGTATCTGTGTTAGTTGTGCGCTACCTCGATGCATACTTCTTGGGCGAACGTCTCGGATCAGGCGACGGCGAGCGCAAGACGTTGCTGACACGACAGATAGCCTCCGAGCCGTTGCCTGCATCCGTTTTGTTCGCCCTTGGTTGGTTGTGACGCTTGCTGATCATGATGAGGGAGAAAGCCATCCTCGAATACTGTGGATGGCGTCGGTGATGCTGTCGAGAGTCGATGCGGGCAACGAAAAACCTATGTCCCATGACTCATCGTCCACTCCAATCAAAATAGAGAGAGTTTGCTCATCCGAAGACCAAAAAACGGGCGCCCCCGCCGATTGTCCTATGCGAATCGAGCCGCGCTGTTCCCAACGTGCAGATCGCACACTGTCGAACAAGACAGCCTCTTCTGCTGGTATCCAGACTGAAACATCGAAATTGCCGCCGGTAATCCCTAGAATTGCAATGGGCTTCCCCTCTGCTGAACTACCCTCACTAGCACTGACTGAAATAGGAGTCATCGTGTGGGACGCATAGAGTTGGGCGAACAATTCAGATCAGAAACAATTTTGTTCTGTTCGTCAAGAACGTTATGGGCCACGGATTTGTAGGTTTAGGACGACTTGGCTGCTTCATGAGTGCCCCTTTTTGGCGTATATTGGTTTAGTAGCAACACTATTGTTTATTCAAACTCCCAGGCGTGTTCAATATGGGATGAAACTATTGTCATGAAACTCGAAGACCAACTCCGCGATACGATGCGGTTTAAACATCTTTCCCTCAAGACCGAGGAAAGCTACGTGGGCTGGTACCGCCGCTACGTGCTCTGGCATGATAAGAGGCACCCTGCGGAAATGGGGGCAGCGGAGGTCGAGGCCTTCCTGACTCATCTGGCAGTGGACAGAAAACTGGCGGCCTCTTCCCAGAACCAGGCTCTCAATGCGTTGGTTTTCCTTTACCGGGAGGTGCTGAAGGTGGAACTCGAAGGCGTGGATGCACAACGGGCCAAGCACACCAAGCGGCTGCCAACGGTACTGACTCAGGCAGAGGTGGCGGAACTGCTCAAGGCGGTGAAGGGGGATATGGGCATCTTGTGCAAGCTGCTCTATGGCTGCGGCCTCCGTGTCGCTGAGGGGCTGGCCCTGAGGGTGAAGGACGTGGACTTGAATGGGGGCACGGTGACGGTGCGCGCGGGAAAGGGCGATAAGGACCGCATAGTGACGCTGCCAAAGGTCCTGTTACAGCCGCTCACGGAACATCGGGCACGGATCGAGCAGATCCACAAACATGACCGGGCTGCCAGACTGGCGGGCGTTTACCTGCCCAACGCGCTAGCCGTGAAGCACCCGGCGGCGGCAGAAAGCTGGGAGTGGTTCTGGTTGTTCCCCAGCCCGAGCTTATCGGTGGACCCGCGCAGCGGCATCCAGCGGCGGCATCATACCAATGACATCAATATCTCACGGGAGCTGGCGCGGGCCACGAAGATGGCCGGGCTGACCAAGCGGGTGACGGCCCATGTGCTACGCCATAGTTTTGCCACGCATCTGATCCTGCGCGGGGTGGACATCCGCAGCATCCAGCAGCTCCTGGGTCATGTGGATGTGCGGACGACGGAGATTTATACCCAACTAGCCAAAGCGATGCGCGGGGCGATCACCAGCCCGCTGGATGATCTGTAGGAGCGCGAGTCTTCGACTCGCCTCACTTTCCTGAAGTGTGGCAGAACCGCAGAAGGGTGTGCCGCAGGAAGGCGTGGAGCAGTTGTGCCGTGGGGAGCCTGTCAGAAAGTTTGTGTGGAGGGTCAAATCCGAGGACAGGAAGACATGAGAAGACCCAAAACGAAGGAAGACAAAGCGCTCGATGAAGCGCTGGACGTGTTAATCGCCAAAAGCGGCCATTCACCGGAGGCGATCATGGGCG
>CAMAQH010000047.1 GCA_945860295.1 Prosthecobacter debontii | reverse complement strand
TATGTGGTGGAATTTAGCAATGATTTAACCACGTGGAATGTCGCAAGCACCTCGCCAAACTGGGTAGCCGATGAAGGGAGTATGGAAATGGTGGAGACGGCGTTTCCTCCGTCTGCGACGGGGACAAGTTTTGTTCGGATTCGGGTAGTCAACCAATAGCGTAAAGCCCTTTTAATCTGAGTGTGTGACTGGCTGCAAGCCAAGGGTTGACGCAAAAGTGCGGCCGCCAGCTCAGCCGCCTGATTTTCCAAACGCACTTGGCGTGACGCTTAAGCTCTTTCGCTATATGGCGGCTTTGGAAATCATGATTTGCACTATAATTTACCGGGTTTACTCGCTCATTCACGCCGCGTTCGTCGGCGCTTGTCACGGCCTTGGTGATTCCATGCGTAATTGGGATACGCCGCTCGCAAGACCGAGCTATTTGGGGTGAACTTCGACTGTGACAAGGATAAAGCCCAGATTCGGCTCTTGGCTCGATGCGTCAATCATGGACTGTTCAGAAATAGCCGGCAAAAGAATGGTCCCCTTCATAGCAAGCGGCCGGAAATCAACCTTGTCTCTCGAAAACTGGTAGTACAGAGCCGGAGTCTCGATACCCAGCTTCCATTGTGGATTGGACGTGACGTACTCATTGCATGTCGTCGTGATCGAAGCAATCTTGCCCAAATTATACTCCCAGTAACGTGCAAACATTGATGGATACTTGTCATACCCATCTGGAATCACCTGCCCGTTGGCGTAACTAAGCAAACTCCGTGCGGTGAGCACAAGTCCTACCGACCCGGATTGCCGCTCAAAAGCAGTAAGCCAAATTGATCTGAACCATTCCGGCTGTATATCGAGATCGTGCAAAAGGAGTTTCTTGCCCTGAGATACTAAATATACTCTTACCTTGGAATTCCCCTGAATGAAGGCGATCTCTTGACTACCACATCCTCGGATAGGCGATCCATCGATCTCAGCCGCAGTAGATCGCACAGCGAAATAAGGGATGCTCTTGAGTCCTCGTGACATGCTGCCGCCTCTCGGAAGAAAGAATCCCAGGCCGACTCCAATAATGAGAGCGAATATCGCAATGAAAGCAGCGCGCATAGATTAATTATTTATTTTAGAACTTTTGAACCCAACCACTCCCCCTGCGAGTGATCCGAATGTGATTAATGTGGCAGCAAGAGTTTGCAGTGAACAGAGTCTGTATTTTATGGTTGTTGTTGTCGATTTGTTGGTTTTGGTTTTCTGGTTGGAAATTTTTGGCGGGAAGCGTTGCGTAGGTTAATGCGTTTTTTGCGGGAGGCGACAAAGCGGTTTACCAAGCTAAAGCAACTTACCAAGTCAAGTCAAAGCAACTTACCAAGTAAGTGGCAAGAGAATCCATTGGTCCTGGAAAGTTGCTGAAACTTTCTGCCGCAGCGGCCCCGTCGAACTCGCCCCCCCCAGATCCGCGACTGCGTCACTTCCTTCTACCCTCAAGCCTTCGACAAAGGCCAACGCAGTGAAACTGTTGAACATTGAAGCCATTGGCGGTGAGCAAGCAGACCCCTCACAGCGGTCATAGGGCTTCCTTAGCGAACTGAAAGAAAGGGTATCGTAGTCTGCCTTTTCTCATGCCACAAGATCAAGGCTTATGCATGGTTTATCTGAAAAAAAGAAGGTGCTCGGCAGACCGCTAAGAAATGTAATGCACCTAAAGCTTCTCAAATTTAGAGCGCAGTTGGCACTGGGGTTTGCTCGATAAAACCTCTTTAAAAGAGAGGTTTGTCGGCGAGACCGACTTCTTCAGAATAACGCTGAATTTTATCTCGCTTAACCCCCCCTAGCAACACCACGCGAATGGTATCTAGAAGAATAAGCAAATCGAAGATTACACTCGCATGTTTTAGGTAGTACAAGTCATACTCCAGTTTGCATTTTGCATCTCCAACGGAAGATCCATATGGATAGCAGACCTGCGCCCAGCCTGTGAGTCCCGGGTGAATCATATGACGTTCGTCGTAATAGGGTAGTTCATCGGCTAACTTAGCCACAAACTCCGGACGCTCGGGACGCGGACCCACGAAGGACATATCACCTCGTATCACATTGAAAAGCTGTGGAATCTCATCGATCCGATATCGGCGCAGAAAGGCTCCACCCAGAAAGACTCTAGAGTCACTGGTCGCTGAGGACCAGACTGGTCCTGATTTTTCAGCATCTGTGCGCATGCTACGCAATTTATAGATCTTAAACTTCTTCCCGAATCGTCCAACGCGTTCTTGGGTAAAGAAGACTGGGCCGTCGGATGAGAAAACTCCCACGATTACTATGCCAATAAGAAAAAATGGCGAAAGCACGAAAAGCAATATGATGGCGGTCAGCACATCAAACAATCTCTTTAGCTTGCCGAAATAGAGATCTCTATAAAAGCTCTCGGAATACATTAGCCATTTGATGGTAACCAAATGGAGTGGAACGTAGTGTAAATAATTTTCGCAAATGGTTATCGGAGTCCTGCATGTGATGCCCAGATATCGTAATTGCCTTAAAAAAGTTCTTGCTTCCGGGTCTTCCATTCGATCGTCGGCAAACACAACGCAATTAATTTTATGCTGACGAATCGTGCTTTGCACATGCTTGAGCCTTCCGAGCCAATCGTGTGATTTATCATCGACTTGATTGACGGAAATCCTACCTGCAACATGTAATCCCGCAGGACTCAAGCGTTTCATGCGCTCATACTCGGCGAGTTCCTCCACTGATTCTGCTACAAACGCAATCCGCTCTGGAGCAATTCGATATTTATGGTAAATAAACCAGTGATTGATTAAAAGTAAAGGGAGCGAAAATAAGCACCCCAACGCCAAGTATCCACGTCCAATACGTTGATCAACACTAACGTAGCCAAAAAGTGTAATTGCTACCAGGACAAAAAAGAAGCCAAGAACTAGGGTGATAGCATGCACACTGAAGTTGGATCTTCGGCAAGATTCAATCGAATACAAACCCAAGACATACATGACTGAAACAAGCACAACAGCTCCGAGAACAGTAGGTAGTATGAATTGGTCGACTCGCCAAAACTCTGTAAATCTAACATAATTTGCAGTAAGGTAAGCGACAACAAAAACCAATGCATCTCGAAAGGCACGATGCGCGATCGATAGCCAGTGACCAGTTCCAGGTTGTTTCATTTCAGATTTAAAAATAGTTGCTTGGATAAGCACTTTGTCATGAACACATTCATATTCAGGATAGCGTTTCTGAAATACTCTAACTTGAGGTTCGCGCTTATTCTAGTTTTATTAATTCTTAAGCAATTTACTTGAATTTTTATTTTTCGATGATGCATATCGATATACGTGTAGAGATATAGTTAGTAGCATTTCATTTGCCATATTTTAACTAATCTAGCCTAAAGCTGGGAATGGACGGCTGGAATGCACGAAAAATACGCGAGATGAGAATGATAGGCAAGTATGCCTGACACACACGCAGGCGGCGCAATTTTTATTCTGTAAATTTGGCGATCAAGTTTGGGGTGGTAGAGCGGGGTTCATGTTGAGGTGAATTTTGCCGGTGCTCTACTCGGCGGTCTGCTCGCAGAGCAGGGCTGAGACGAGGCGCAGAAGAGATGCTCCGTTGGGGAAGAGTGCACAGACGCGCGTGCGGCGTTTGAGTTCCTGATTTACTCGCTCAATGGCGTTGCTGGTGCGCATTCGGCGCTGATGTGCTGCCGGCAGAGCATAGACAGTCAATCCTTGCGGGATGTTGGCCTCCATCCAAGCAGCGAGTTTTGGGGCACTTTTGGCGTAAAAAAGGACGCGCTCTTTGAGCCGTGCTTGAGCCGATGCGAGGTCAGCACAGGTGAAGATGGAGCGGATGCTTTCAGCCACCTCGATACGCATTTCCACACGCGGCACATAGGTCTGGGCATTTTGCTGAAGGTGGAACTGGCAACGCTGCCAAGGAACCGCAGGAAAAACGGCCTGGCGTGCGGCAGCCATGCCAGGATGGGCATCGCTGACGATGAACTGGGTGCCACACAGACCGCGTGTGACCAGCGAGAAGAAGAACTCGCGCCAATGCACCTCTGCCTCACTCAAAACCACGCTGATTCCGAGGATGGAACGTTTACCATCCATGCCGATGCCAATGGCGATAAGCACGGCACAGTCCATGAGTAAGCCACCCTGCCTAACCTTCTCATAGCGTGCATCAAAGATAAAGTACGGGTAGGCCCCCAGCGGCTGCTCACGCCAGAGCTTGAGTTCCACATCGAGCTTTGCCGCACAGGCACTCACCCAGCGAGGAGCTGACAGAGTGGCCGCAGAGTTCCTCGACGATCTTGGAGACCTTGCGCGTCGAGACACCCTGCACATACATCTCCGCCATCGCTAGGGTGAGCGCCTGCTCGCTACGCACGCCGCGCCCCAGCGCACTGGGGTAGAAGTCGATGCCGCCGCGCACCTGGGGGAAGCGCAGTTCGACATCGCCCATGCGAGTGGCGAGAGTTTTGGGCTTGAAGCCATTAGCGCGCCCCAGGCGGCTTCGCAACGCTCATAGGGCTGCGCTTGCAGGGTTGTGGAGCGTTCTTGGTGCATGGCCTCGTTGAGCAGCAGGCGGAAGCATTCGAGGAGGTTGGCAGAGCCTTGAGAGGTGAGGAGTTGCAAAACAGTATTGAGAAGGTCAGGATCGTTGTGGTGGGTAATGTGTGAGTATGATTTGGATGTGTTTGGCTACACCCCGACACAGACCACACTGGCCACCCCTCGCCACAGAGCGCCGCACGCCCCTTCGAAGGCTGCGGAGTGAGGCGGGCGAAGCGATGCCAAACGCAGCAGCCTCCGAAGGGGCGTGCGGCGCAAAGCTAAAGCCTTTTACAGAACAGCATTTACACCCCCACACGCACCCCCAGATGAGATTATCTACTTATCACATGGAAGCCAAAATACGCTGTTTGGCGTGGTTTAATCGGCCCTTCGAATGCACCTGCAGGCGGCAAGTTCTCACATCAAAGTAGCTTCACGATGACGGTCTCGGCATTCCCTGCTGTAGCGCGAAGGTTGGGCACGTCTTTGGCTGCGCCAGCCTCGGGCACCCTGATACGCACGTTGTACAGCCCTTCCTCAAAGACGTGGGGCTGAAACTCGGCGGTGGTGGCGCGGAGGGCATAGACGAGTTCGCCATTGTCGGCACGGCGGACTTCGATGACGGGTTTCTCGGCTCCTTGAATGATGAGCTTTGGCAGGTGTGCGACGGTCTTGCGGCCATACTGATCGCGCCTCGTAGTGACGACTGGCCAGGTTGCAAACTGAGCGGCTCCGATGGCGTCAAAGGGCCAGCATTCGCAGGTGATGGTGCGGGCTTTTTTATTGAAGCGCACCATGCCAAAACCGGAGGCTTTGTCCGTCATGTTTTCCATGGTGGGATTGCGCGGCTCGATGGCTCCGTTGTTCACGGCGAGCACAGCCATGGGATGACCAAATTGGTCGATGAAATCACCTGTGATGCCTTGGCCAGTCTTGCGGGCATTCACTTTCTCAGTCGGCTCCCACCAGCGTGGATAACCTACATTTACGGCAGGCCCGGCAAAGGCTACGCCAGCATCACGCGGCTCGTCGATGCCGTAATGGACGACGGCGGGTAGATGCTGATCTCCGGCGATCTGAAAGGCGTGCGCTTTGCGAATGATGCGCAGGGCGGTATTGCGGGCTTTTAGCGGCCAGCCATTTTGATCGTAGTCCATGCGCTGCCCTTGCTATTGCCTGCCAGTGCGCCGTCGCCGACACGGCCGATTTTCACACTCATGTGCAAGTAGCCCTTCCGATCTGCCAGCTCACGAGTCAGCACATGCACATTGCGGTTGGGTTTGGCCGCAAGGCATTCGACACGACCTTCATGCACCTGCCAATCTTGAAGCGGGTTGGCCCAGAACTGAGACCCGAGCCAAACGCGATCGAGATCCTTGTCCCACTGGCTTCTAAAGGTTGGCACCTCAGCAGCCTGAAGGTTGAGGTGAGAACCCAGCAGGGCTGCCGTGGTAAGCGTGGTGGATTCGGAGAGGAAATGACGGCAGGTGGACTGGCTGTCTGCCATGAGTGCCATTGAACGCAGCACCCGCCAGATGTCTTGCACGGATTAACCGCGATCACATCGTTCGAATCTTTGCTGCAACTGCCGGACCGAGTTTAGCATGCTCGCTGGCTTCGAGATGAATGCCGTCGATGGGGCTGGTTTGCACGCTGTCTTGGCTGTTCAAATACGCGCAACCGAGAGTCGAAGCGAGGGCTTCATAGTAACGGGGAAGCTGAGTGCTGCGGGCAATGCCATTCGGGATCTTAGCCTCCAAGTCAGGCAGATGCGACAGGCTGCCAATCTTCGGCGGGCAGACGAGAAGAAGCTTTGGAGGCTGATTGTCTGGGCCGGCGGTGCTGGTGAGGATCATTCGGGCGAGGATGCCCGCACCGTTGGCGATCTCACCTGGTGGCAGGTTGTAGAGACTTTTGAGATCATTGGTTCCGAGCATGAGCACGACGATGTCGATAGGCTTATGACTTTCGAGACAGGCAGGCAGGTAGTCTTTACCATTGCGGCACACATTGAGTGGGTCTTCATGCACGGTGGTGCGTCCATTTTGGCCTTCTTCGATGATGCGGAAATCAGAGCCAAGATCTTTGGCTAAGAGGCCTGTCCAGCGCACGTCTAGCGGGTGCCGAATAGCATTGGGTGTTGTGATACCGATAGGATTAAAGCCCCAAGTGTTTGAGTCGCCGAAGCAGAGAATGGTTTTCATGAAAGCGGGTCGTTACTTCTTCTTCGGCTCAGCTTTTTTCTTCGAGTTATCAAGCTGCTTTTGCAGGGTCTCGGTTTTCTTTTGGAGTTGCTGGACCTGATCCCAGAGGTTCTTCAATTCGGCATTGCCGCCGAGTTCGCCTTCGAGCATTTGTATGGATTTGGCAGCGGCTTCGCGGACAGGGTCTACGATGGGGCTGCCGCCAGCGAGCATGGGTTGAAGCACGGCGAGAGCCTGTGGATCACGCAAGGTGCCGAGTGCTTTGGCTGCGGCAGTGCGCAGTTCTTCGCGCGGGCTGCTGAGTTGTCCGACTAAAAAAGTGCGGATGTCGTCGCGTGCGTCTTTTCCATCCTTACGCCGCGCTAAGAACGCCAGTGCATCCAGCGCGGTGCCGTAGTCGCGTGTGCGGAAGCCGAGAGGATCGGCCTGAAGTCGCTTCAAGATGGCGGGGACTGCACTGGCATCATCTTGTGCGCGGTAGGCTTGAATGGCGGCGCTTGAGAGGGCGTTTTGATAGCTTGAGGCGGCGAGTTGAATGGTGAGCGCTTGGCTAATGGATGCATCTCCAGGACGCGCGCCCCAGCTCTTGATGATGGCGGTTAAACTTGCGGGGTTCTTCTCGCTAGTGGCGTGTTTTTGCAAAGCTTGTTGGGCATCTGGATGTGGCAGGCTGGCGAGTGCCTCGACCACGGATTTGCGGGCTTGCGCATCAGGCTGCTTTTCTAATCCTGCGATCAATGCCTGACGCGCCGCAGGTGTGGCGATCTTGGATAGCGACTTTGCGGCCATGGATCGCACTGCATGGAAGATGTCTGCCGTCATCAATGCGCTGAGTTTGTCCACGCTAGACTGATCACTGCGGCTGCCAAGAATCCGTGCGGCGAGTAGGCGACCTATCGCGTCACTGGCGAGTTGTTTGTCCAGCATGTCGCCGGGCGGTGAAAAGTCGATCTTGGCGAGCACGGTGTAGTCGGGATCGATGCGCATGAGTTCTGGCTGCGCTGGCAGTGCGAAGTAGAAATCTTCTTCGTTTTGACTGACCTCCATCTTCACGACTAGTGGCGTTTTTTGGCCTTTGATGATAAAGGCGACAGGCAATGGCACGCGGAACAAGCGCACCTGTTCGGTGATCTTTTGTGTTTGTTTCACGGTAAGCTTGGCCTGCTTGCTGGCGGCATCCCAGGCGTAGTCCACTTTCAACTCTGGGAAGGCTCCATGATAAACCCATTGATCAAAAAACTGATCAAAACTCAGCCCGCTTATCTCTTCCACAACATCCTGAAGATCATCCGTGCCGACGATGCCGTTGCGATGTCTTTCTAGATAAGTGCGGATGGCTTTGCGATAAAGATCCGGCCCGAGTTGGCTACGCAACATGTGAAGAATCCACGCGCCTTTGGGGTAAACGCGTGTGTCGAATTGCTGCATGGGATCTTCATAATCACGCCAGACGGTGGGCCGCGTGTCGTTGGCTCCAAAGACTTCTTCGGCCTCAAGCCAGAGCGAATACTTCATGGCATCGAGTCCGCTTTTTTCCTGCTCATACAGGACCGTGTAGTAGCTGGCAAAGCCTTCATTCAACCACAGATGCGACCAGTCGCGGCAGGTGACGAGATCGCCGAACCACTGATGCGCGGCTTCGTGTGCATCGAGTCGATGCAGGGTTTGGAGATTCTCGGTGCTGGAGTCAAAGAGTGCGCTGGCTGTTTCAAAGGTGCAGCTCGTGTTCTCCATTCCCCCCGCGATGAAGTCGAGGCAATAGACCTGGTAATACTTGTCCCAAGCAAAGGGCACACCGATCTCTCGATTGTAGAATTCGATGATTTTTTTGGTATCAGCGAACGCTAGTGCTGCCTGATCTTTGAGTGAAGGAGGCACGAGCAGCGCGAGCGGCAGATCCCCAGCTTTGTCTTCGATCTTGTGGAAGTAGCCAGCAGCGAGCGCGATGAGGTAGTTCACATGCGGCTTGTCCTGCTTCCAATGCCAGGTCGTGAGATCACCAGCGGCTTGTTTTGAAATCAACGACCCATTGGAGACTACCTCCATCCCGTTTGGCGCATGGCAGATGACCTCGCTGGTGAAGCGCTCGTTCGGGTAGTCGTAGCAGGGGAACCAAAAGCGATGCAGATCCGCCTCTCCCTGTGACCAGACTTGGGTGTCGCCCGGCTTGTAGCCCATCTCGGGCGTTTTGAAATAGAGGCCGTTTTTCGGCTCTGTATTGGAGGTGATCGTCACCGTCACCGCGCTTGCGGGAGGGATCGGGGCGGCAAACACAAGCGTCAGTTTTTCTTCGCCGATGATCTGATCGGTAAGCATGGCGCCGGTCACTTCGACTTTGCTGATCCGCAGATCCACGGCGTCCAGTTCCAGTTTTTCCAAAGGCATGGCGATTGGCCTGAAGCGCATCGTCATGATAGTCGAAACGCTGCGTTTGGTGAAATCTGGAGTTACCTCTAGTTTCACATGCTCGATGTCCACCCGTCGGTCGCGGGCGTATTTACGGCCGGGCACGAGATTCAGAGGCTGGGGCAGCAGGTGCTTAGCGCAGTGCTCGGAGACGTTCAAAGAGTCCGCAAAAGCAGTCGAGACGAGGAAAAATAGGAATAAAAGCCGCTTCATTTCGCATATTTATGACGTGCTTGGGACTCTAAATACAAGCACTTCATCGTGAAGAATTGAAAAATGGATTGACGCCTACCGCCCATTCCCGCTAAACAATCATTTTACCGAATCCCATTTCATCCGATCTCATGAGCGAATCCGAAAACCTACCGACCCCGCCACCGCCCAGCAGCCCGAAGACTTCCGCCGTGCCGCTCAAGAAGGAGACCGTGCGCATCACTCTGCGCGCACGTCCAGGTGAGGGTGCGACTCAGCCCCGTGAGGTGACCTCCCAGGTGAGCACGGTCACCACAAGTGTGCCGATGGCTGCTCCAAAAAGGGCCACGGCTCCCATCCAACTTCCATCGGCACCATTGCCGCCGCCTGCTCCAAAGGCATTTACATCCCCCGTTAAGTTGCCACCGGCTCCTTCGGCGATGCCTTCTCCATCTTTGCCGATGCCGCCGCCTGCCCGCCCGGCAGCGCCACCTGCGGCAACGATGCCGATGGCTCCACCGACTGCTCCCATGGGCGGTGCTCCGCGTCCGCCAGCACCTCCCTCGGCTCCGCGCCCCTCGGCTCCGACGGCTCCTGGCGCGCCGCCAAAGATCGAGACGGGTGCCGCCACGGTTCCCCTTGCGAAAACGATGCCTGTTCGGCCGATGCCAACCGTGTCGCGTCCAGGCACAGGCACGGGACCAATGGTTTCTAATCCAGGCGGTGCTCCAAGTGGTGGTGGCCTTCCAAAGGCCACGGTGAAGCTGCAGCAGACTCAGCCGATGGCTCGCCCTAGTGTCTCTGCTCCTCCAAGTGCGCCTGTGAAGCGTTCGGCTAGCGAAGACTCTGAACAGTTTTACAATGACGAAAAAGACCCGGAAGAGGGTCTGGTGCCGCTATCAGTCGCCTGTCTCGTTCTTTCCATCGTGCTGCTTGTAGTGCAAATGTTCGGTAGCGACATGATTTCATCTAGCGACGACTCGCCCATCATGGTGCCAGCTCCAGTGCCAGTGAAGTGGGAAGTTCGTAATGAAGATCGCACTTGGACCAATAATTTCTCCCGTGCTTTGCCGACCATCCCCCAGTGATCGCTGTCTTTCGCAGGTGCTGAATTACTAAACTCATCTTTTCTCCTCTTATGCCACTCGCCTTTCTTGTCTTCCTACTGTCTGTCGCTGCACTTGCTCTGAATTTTATTGCCAAGAGTGGTGGTGCAGGCCTCTAGTCCAATTTGATTTCATCATCTGATCCAATGGTGATGGCTCTATGAGAGTTATCTTTGGAGATTTTCAAGAGGCTAGGAATGTGGTGAAAACTCTGATCGGTGTCGGCGCTGCTACCCAAGATGATCTATGGCTTGTAGATGGCTTTGTTGGCGATGAGTCTGTGCAAGAGTCCCTGGATCAAACAATGATGGGTGGAGGTCCTGTAGCTACGGCATTATGTGTGCTCGGTCAGCTCGGTCACCCGACGCTAATGATCGATGTTTGCGGAGACGACCCAAGCGGCGATTGGATTTTGGCTGACTTGGATTCATGGGGGGTCTCGACGCAATGTATGCGCCGTTCTGCCGGTGCCCGCTCCGCCCGTGCTGTGATTATGGTGCGAGCGAGTGATGGCGCTCGGCAGATTACATTTGCGCCATCTTCGGCTGGTGAACCTTTGTTTGATGACGAACTCGCTACACGGGTCAAGGGCTCACGATTGTTGCATATCAATGGTCGCCATGAAATCGCTGCACGTGAGGCAGTGAAATCGGCGAAGGAAGCTGACGTGGAAATTTCCTTCGATGGTGGGGCGGGCCGTTACCGCGAGTCGATTCGCGATTTGGTAGAGGCGAGTCACATCAGGATACTTGCCCGTGAGTTTGCGAGTCGCCACTGCGGCACAACTGAGGTTCCAGAGATGATGAAGTGCCTTTTAAAGTCACCGGCTCGGGTTGTCGTGATCACGGATGGTTTAGCAGGTAGCTACTCGGCCATTCCGGGAGGGAATATTCATCATCAACCTGCGCATTCAGTGCCGCATGTGGTGGATTCCACGGGCTGTGGTGATGTTTTTCATGGAGCTTTTATCCACGGCTGGATAAGCGGATGGGAGGTGCCGACATGCGCAGCCTTTGCCAGTCTGCTTGCCGCAAAAAATACTGAGGGACTCGGCGGACGCTTTGTTTTGAGTCGCTTGGTGGCGGAATTAATGGCGACCTGAGCCAGGTATTGGACCTTTGGGTCCAATTTTCAACCAGCCTTGGCCAGGAATGTAGGCTCGTCCGATGGATTGCCGCTCGACGCTTTTCCAGAGTGCTGGGTTGCCTTCGATCGCGATGAACTTTGGGTCATTGCTGGTGTTTTTTTGAGTCAGAAAAGGCTTCTTTAATTTTTCACTCGGGCCATCGCCGCCTAGACGAGCGACAGAATCACTTGTGCCAGTGCGAAAGTTCGTCGTGGAGTTAATGCTCGCTCCAGAGTTTGGCAGCTTCACCGCAGGGGTTTCTGGTGTGGGTTCAATGATCACTCCGACGCCGCCTGGAGCATAGCCGAACCGAAAGCGATCTAGCAGCGAATTTGGCAGAGTGTTTGTGGGGATTTTGGAGACACCCTCTGAGTGTTGAATGAGGGTTATGTCTTCATCCAAAGTCTGAATCTTTGCATTCTTGAGGGTCCTACCAGTAGTAAGCGGTATCTCAGGTAAAATAAGGCCTATTGAGTCCTCGCGGACACGCTGGATGGTTCCGACAAAGGCCTTGGCCAAATCATCGCGTTTTTTTTCTAGGTTGCGCGTTTCTGTGCGGATAATCTCATTATCGCGGTCGATGATGTGAGCTGCCGTGATGATAGCAGCGGCCTCCTTACGCAAGTCGTGAGAGATCCGTGCCTGCTTGGCCGCTTCTTCAATCTGACTAAGCTGCTGTTGAGTCAGAATGAATTCTTTTTGAGCCTCATCAACATCGGTCGTGTAAAGGAAACCCGAAATTCCACCGATAATGCAGAGGAAGAAAACAATATAAATAACGAATTTACCGTCCATGATTGCTTGGGTTGTGTTTACTGAAGATAGCGGCTGCGATAGGTGTCCATCTCCTTTTGGAGTAATTCGATGTCCTTGAGGACCTTCTCCTTTTCTGCCGTTTGGCTTTGGGTTTCAACGTGCAGGTCTTTCACCTTAATGCGCAATTGATCGAGGTGGCCCGCCTGAGGGATGCTGTAATAGCCTAGATTACCGATGGCTAACGAGTCAGCCTGTAACTTCTTTAGGGCGGATGTTTGCTCGGTAAGGCTTACTTTGAGTTGCGCAGTTTGGTACTCGAGCTGTCCCTTTTTACCGCATCCTGTTCCAAAAATCAGAACCAAGGAGCCCAAAGCAAAAGTGGTGTATTGGTGAACTGATGAATGCATGCGCGGCTCTCGTTACTAGAGGATGTCGTAGGCCATGGCAAGCATCATTCTTGCCAGCCTCCTAAAAATTCTCATGAGGGATGTTAGCGGATCGGGGAGAAATCCAGCGCGCGCATATAAACGCTCTTCACACCATCCGGCAGGGTCAGTGGAGCTTCTTTTTCAGAGGCTGCTTTGGCCGCGACCCAGTCAGGGTCAGCGCGGAAGGCGGCGAAAGAGGCCTTGCCTGCCTCCTGGCTGGCGTGGGAGAGAATGTAGATGAGCTTGGTTCCAGCACCTTTTTCAGCGTCTGACGGCACCCAGTAACCGACGTGGCTCATGCCGTGCTTGGTGAAAAGGTTAATCGTGTGGTTTTTAAAGCGGGCGTGCAGAGCATCCAGCTGGCCTTTTGGTGTGGAATAGGTACGCATTTCAAAGACCCGCACCTTTTCACCCGTTCCGATTTTCACGGCTGGTGTATACTCTGTGCTAGACATGAAAATGGACTCGGGCGGCTTTGCTAGAATCCTACCTGACTCCTCGCTAGCCTTTCTTGCGGTCTGCCAATCAGGGTCTGCACCAAAGGCTTTCCAGTTCGCCTTAGCTTCATCACGGCTTGGATGCGCGACGATGTATATTAGCGTGTTGTCGGCCCCGTCGGCCTTTTCGATGGGCAACCAATAGCCGATATTCTCGATGCCATGCTTCTCGAAGAGCTTGCAAGTATGGTCGCGAAAACGAGCAAGGAGCGCGTCTAATTTGCCTTCGTTTGTGACATAGATACGAAGCTCATAGACCTTGCTCTCGGCTGCCGAAAGACTGGTGCTGAGAATGGAAAGCAGGCTGCAAGCGCTCAGAGTGAGGAAGGAGAATCGATTCATTAGGGCTGGTGTTTGATGATTCGTATCGGCTGAAAGCTAGGTATGGCAGCAAACCCTAGCCAATGCAATCCCCTCCATGACAAACGATGTCAGTGCTGTATGATCGGCATCTCTTGCCCATGCCTGAAAGTTCTCAATCATCTGCTTCTGGTTACCATTGGCGTCCGGCGCATGCTGTTAAGGTTGCTCCCGCAGTTGCTGCCACGCTCTGCCAAAATTTGTTGGTGATTAATTCAGTCGGATTTTTACTTGGCTATTACGCCATGTATAATCAATGGATTCAGCTCGGATGGTTCGTATCGATGACGCTTGCTTGGTTCTGCGTGGGTGGTTTTCAGGATTTCATGCAGGGGCTACGTAGTGACCGATGGTTGAGGGCGCTAGCATGCTTGATTTTCCTGCTCCTTGCTCGTTCCTCAGTGATCGAGTCGCCGGGCATGGGTATTCAAGACCTTTGGCTGGGTTGGTTCAAGACAAGTATGCTGATGGCCGTGCTGATGATGCTCTGGCGGATAGGCAGTAATCCAAGAGCTGCGCGTGTAATTGGCTTTCCGCTCGTGGCTACGGCCTGTGCTTCGGCAATTGGCAGCATTTTGATTTTTTATGTATTTGATGCGGAGGCCGTTTTTGGTATGCGCTTGCGTAATTGGTTCGTCTATGGCGGGTGGAACTCGGTTTGCACGGGTTTGACCTTTGGCTTTGCCGCCGTCTGGGCTGTGCATCATTGGTATCAAGCCTCTGATCGCCGTGAGAAGATGATTTGGCTGCTCATGGCGGTCATCCTGATCTGGTCCACCCTCATGAGCATGAGTCGCGGTGCACTCCTGGCGCTTGTCATGAGTCATGCTGCGCTGGTGCTTGCGCGCGGCTGGCGTGCCTCGATCAAACCCATCGCGCTTCTGCTGACTTGCATTGTGTTATTTCAGGTTGCTGCACCGATCATTTTCTACTTTGGAGCGCGCGACATCTCAGAGCGTCTGGGAGTTCCTGCTGCGTCTGTAACCTCTGCAAATTCGGGAGATGAGGTCATTGTCGCGAATCCTGCCGTGCGAATGGTGGAGCGCGCTGACAGTAAGCGTTTTGAAATCTATGAAGCAGCTTTTCGAAGCATGACGACATGGCAGGATTGGCTTTGGGGTAAAGGTCTCTGGTCTGCCAATGACTTCTGGTCCTGCTCGCTGCGATGGAACCCAGCTCACATTCACAGTGTTTTTATGGATGCTTTAGTGCGCGGCGGCATTCCTACATTGCTCGGTTTACTGGCGATTCTTGGGTGGGGACTCTGCCGTGCATTTGTCCTGGCAAAAAGTGGTGACGAGCTCTGGTTTATGCTTGCCTGCTTTGGCTGCGGTGGACTTGTTTTTGATGGCGACAGTGTCTTTTCACTGCTGAGCGTTCCCCGATTTGAGACACTCGTCTTGTGGGTTCCATTAGTGATAGCATCGGCTCGTTATACAGCCCTTCGGCATAATGTCTGATATGCTCGGCTCTTGCTTGGTTTAGAAGGTGGTCCTACCATCACGAGTGTCAGGCAAACCACATCATTCAGGGTGGCATCTAATCCGCAGTCTCTTGCGGCAGGGCCGTGTCTGGGTGCGTGATACCATGGCCAGCAACACGCTCGATCCATTTCCGATTCGTAAATGGCTCCAGGGATATGGCCCGCGTTGCTTAAAGGCAGATTTGAAAGCAGCGCTGTCCGTCTCGCTTCTCGATCTGCCGCAGGGCATGGCCTATGCCGCCGTAGCGGGTCTGCCTCTCCAATTTGGCACCATGTGCAGTGCTGTCTCCGGGATTATTGGCTCCATGTTTGGAAGTTCGCGCTTCACGATACTTGGACCCACGAATGCAACGGCATTCATGATCTTTTCCTACTTTGCGGCAGACCCGCATGTCGATCGTGTCAGTCTCATGCCTCTGCTCGTTTTCATGGTGGGCACGCTGTTGATTTTCGGCGCTTTTCTTCGTGTGGCTGACCTGGCGCAGTACATCAGTCGCACGGTTGTTGTGGCTTATGTCACCGGGGCTGCGGTGCTTATCATCATCAATCAACTGGTTCATATTACCGGCATCGGGATGCTCGTGCATCTTGAAGATGGCAGCTCGATTCAGCCGCGCACATTTCCCGGTATCGTCATGCATCTAATCCGGTCTATCCCTGATGCGCACTGGCAAAGCCTCGCTGTCGCCGCAGGCACGGCATTTATTTACATTCTCGTGCTTCGCCTGAGGCCCGCTTGGCCAGCACTGGCTCTAGCACTCATTACTGCCTCTCTTGGGACCTATATCATGCATGGCTTCGGCCTTGATGTGCCTACGTATGCCAATGCGCGCTTTGGTATTCTCGATCTCTTGCCACCGTTCCCAGACTTCGTTTCGCCTAGGTTCCTGTCCGACTTCAGTAGCCTGTTCGGACTCGCGGTCGCCATCGCATTTCTTGCCACTTTGGAAAGCTCGTCGATGGCGAAAACACTCTCCAGCATCAGTGGTCGGCGAGTCGATTCCAATCAAGACATGTTCAGCCTCGGCATGGCGAATCTGAGTTGTGCTTATCTCAGTGGCATGCCCTGCTCAGGCTCACTGACGCGCAGCGCATTAAATCATCAGAGTGGAGCCCGAACGCCCTTTGCGGCTTTGTTTAATGGCATCTTTTGTCTCATCGGAGCTCTGACGCTAGGGCATCTTGTCGGTTTTATCCCCCGTGCAGGGCTCGCCGTGCTCATCGTCTGTGTTGCTGCATCACTTGTTAACCGAAGAAATATCATCATTTGTCTCAGTGCCACGGGCTCAGATGCACTTGTCTTTCTCATCACACTCGCCGCCACACTCATGGTGCCGCTGCATGTGGCCATCTTCACTGGAGTAGGCGTTTCCGTCATGCTCTACCTGCGGAAAGCCAGCCAGCCATCTTTGGTCGAGTACGAGTTCAATCAGGAAGGTAACCTTGCTGAAGCGGCCCAGCCTGGGGTGCGCCAGAACCCTTCCGTCTCTATCGTCCATGTCGAAGGTGAGCTTTTCTTTGGGGCCGCTGAACTCTTCCGCACTCAGGTCCAGCGCACCTGCAGTGATCCTAATTTACGCATCATCATCCTGCGCCTGAAAAATGCACGGCACCTAGATGCGACAAGCGTCATGGCTTTGGAAGAACTCATCCGCCTGCTGCGTCGTGATGGGCGTGATCTCATCATCAGTGGCGTCATGAAGGACGTTTACCGCGTGCTGTTTGATTCCGGGCTGACCGAGGTCATCGGCAAGGACAACATCTTCCTCGCAAGCCCGAGCAATCCGAATGTTGCCACGCGCAACGCACTCAAACGCGCCCAACAAATTCTTGGAACCACAGAGGCAGATGTGAAAATTTTCTTTGATCCTAGCAAGCAAAAAGAAGACTAGAGCGCAAGCTTCCAAACACGTTTTGGCGCACACGCCCAAGTCGCCAGTCGCCTGTGCATAGAGGCATAGTCGCCGCCCATCGCACAGGGAGAGAAGGCTGGCAAAATCCACCGCTGCATTCTTGGTGTGATCTGCTCCTGCACCAGCGCTGGCAGTTTGATTCTCAGACCGGCACTATCACGCAAATGCACCGCTGGGTGCTCATGCCCGGTGATGTGAATTGTTCGCGTCGCGGACATTGTTCCGGCCTGACCCACGACTCTGCCACTGGCGGAGTGAGTGAAGATTTCCACATCTGACCACCGCCCTTCAGTCCAGCGATGCCCGTGTGAAAAGGTGAACTGCTCCTCGTGATGTGTTTCCACCAGACCCCATGTTTTTCTCAAAGCTGGGCGATCATGGTTACCCTGCACGCAGATCAACTCAGGCACCTCTCCATCGAGTCGTTCCAGGAAATCATGCGTCTCTACCGCGCTACTCTTTCCGTCCATGATGTCGCCCACCAGGATGAGCCGCTGAGGCTGGTAATCTTGAATCAGTTCGATCAGCGTCTCCTCACACTGCGCCATGCCCCAGGGTGGCATTTGCGCCCCGTACTGCTGCCGCTGCATTTCGTAGCCGTAATGCAGATCAGCCACTGCCAGCCAACCCTGAGTTTCATGAATCAAAGCGCGGCGTGAGTCGAGCAGGAGATGTGGGGCGACGAGAGTAGCAGAAGGAGAGGTAGCAGGTTTAAAAGAGACAGCAGGCACGAGCGCCCCTACACCATGTAATGCCGATACTCAATGCCACGTCACTTTCGTGAGTGCTCTTTGAAGAATTTCACGATCACAGCCGGCGCTTGCTTCGGGTAACTATGATCTCCTGGATGGATCGCAGTGACGACTGGATTACCCGTCGCTGAAGGATAGAGTGTACAGTTCTTATCCTTCTCCCAAGCTGTGCCAGTGGCGCATCCGTTGAGTTTGATCAGCACATCCATCGTCGCCTTTTGCCACGCAAATTTCACCAGCGGATCATTTTCACCGGCGATGTGGAGCACGGGCTTGGGCTTCAATAATGAAAGGTTCTGCGACGCTGCCGAAGCAGAAGGAGCCATCGCTGCAAAGGTGTCGCCACGTGCTGTCCAGAGTAGATAAGTGAAGCCTCCGCCATTCGAGTGCCCCGTCGAGTAGATCCGCTTGTCATCCACCTTGCAGTCAGCCTTCAGGCTCGCTAGCACCGCATCGAAGAATTTTAAATCCCGATCACCCATCATGCCCACAGCGTTCTGCCAGCCCGGCTTCTTACCCTCAGGGTCCGTCAGTTTTCCTGGCGTGTTAAGTCCCTGCATAAAAACAACGATCACTTCAGGCCAGAGCGTATGGATCGGAAACATGCGTGTCGCATTCGTCATCGTCCCGCCATGACCATGAAAGGCGAAGACCACTGGAGTCGGCTGTGTCTTCGACTGCTTCGGCAAATAGAGCAGAGCCTCACGCCGCACGCCATCCACCTGCCATTCTCGTCGCATCGGCTCGTTAGCCCAGCCTTGAAAGGCGATAACGAAGCAAAAGAGAGTCAGCAGTATTTTCACAGCGCCAACTGAAACGCCAAAGGCACGAAAAGGATTCGCTCATTTTTCAGATTGTCCTGCGCACGCCGCGTAGCTTCTTGGGGCATGACGCTCGCTGACTTCTGTGCCCACTGCCTCGCACTTCCGCAGGTTAAGGAGACCACACCCTTTGGTCCTGATATTCTCGTCTACAAAGTCGGTGGCAAAATCTTTGCCCTCGCCACTCCCGAGGAGTTTCCATCAACTGTGAATCTTAAATGCGATCCAGATCGCGCGATCGATCTGCGAGATCGCTATGAGGACATCCAGCCGGGCTACCACATGAACAAGCGCCACTGGAATAGACTCACGCTCGAAGGCCGTCTTCCGTTCAAACTCGTGCGTGAGCTCATTGATCACTCCTACCAACTCGTCACCGCGTCGCTCACACATAAAGCCCGCACCGAGTTGGGCTTGTCGTAACATTCGTCATTCGCGCCTGAGCAGCGCATTCCACGCCATCCCCAGCCCGCCGACGATAAAAAGAATCGGAAACCAGATCGAGTACAACGCAGCGCGCGTGTCGTGTTTGAGAACCGTCTGCGCAGGCTTTTGAGGGTTCACGTAGCAGATCAGCTTCGTGCCGACAGGATACGGGTCCAGCTTTTTTCGAGCCACGTCTTCATGCTGGCTGGCTGAGTCCACGCGCTTGATTTGTGTGCCCGTCATTGCTTTGCCTTCATAACTAAAACTGTAGCGCACCTCTGGCTTGTAGGCAGGATTTGAGTGCGGCGTCGGGCGCTCCTGATGCAGTCGTGACGAAACAATGCGGCAGGGCAGGGGAGTCCATCCGCGCGTCTCCTCCGCGCGTTGCCACGCTGTCCACAGCACCCAGGTAAAAACGATGCCAGCGAGAGCGAGAAACAATCCCATACTCGCCAGCCAAAGGCGGCCGAACATAGAAGATGATAAAGTGTCAGGCATGATTCTGAGGGAGGCTTTGACTAGCTTACGCGCGTGCTGCATACAAGGAGGTTGAACACTGATCATGGCTTTAAATTCTGAAATTCCACTCCCGAACATGCGACCTCCGCGCTGGCTGCTCAAGCCAGTGCCCGAGACCGCAGCGGAGCTGATTTCAGAGTCAGGTCTGCATCCCATCCTGTCACTTCTGCTCGCCCAACGTGGCTTCACTGGCACTGCGCAAATTCGGGATTTTTTAGTGCCAAAGCTCGCCTCTCTCGGTGATCCCACCGTGCTGCCAGAAATGAACAGAGCCGTCGAGCGCATCTTGCAAGCGGTGGATCAAAATCAGCGTATCGCCCTTTACGGTGACTACGATGTCGATGGCGTCACTTCGATGGCGCTGATGTATCTGACCTTGAAGGCCTATGGCATAAGGGCCCATCTCTTTCTCCCCTCCCGCATGGATGAGGGCTATGGCCTGAGTCTTGATGGTTTCGCGCGTTTGTTTGAAGAGTTCGGTAAGCCAGACCTCCTGCTCGCTCTCGATTGCGGCACCACCTCCACCAAGGAACTCAAGTGGCTTCACGAGCAGGGTGTTGATTGCGTCATCGTCGATCACCACGAGCTAGCGCCTGAAGGTCGCCCCGAATGCATCGCTCTGGTGAACCCGAAACTTGGCGACGACTACCACTACTTCTGCACCGCTGGACTCGTCTTTAAAGTCGCCCATGCGCTGATGAAAACCCGCCGAGTCGAGGGTTTCGATCTCAAGGAAACGCTCGACCTCGTCGCGCTCGGCACCGTCGCCGATCTCGTGCCGCTCATTGATGAAAACCGCCTGCTCGTGCGCCGTGGGCTTGAGGCCTTAGCCCAGACTCAGCGCATCGGCCTGCGCGCTCTTAAATTGATCGCTGGAGTGGACGGCTTTGTGCAGACTCATCACGTCGGCTTTCGTCTCGGCCCGCGTTTGAATGCTGCTGGTCGCCTCGACACTGCGCTCACCTCACTGCAACTTCTGCTCGAAGAAGATCCACTCGTCGCCGCTGAATACGCCGCACTTTTAGAGAGCCACAATCGGGATCGTCAGGGCGTTGAACTAGCTGTTTACAATGAGGCCGAACAAATGCTCCTCGCCATGGGTGACATGGATCAGCACAGCGCCGTTGTGCTTGGCTCGCGGAACTGGCACCCCGGCGTCGTCGGCATCGTTGCCTCACGTCTCTCACGTCTCGTGAATCGGCCCACCATCCTTTTTTCCTTTGATGAAAACGGCATGGGTAAAGGCAGTGGCCGCAGCATCCCAGGCTTCTCACTTGTCGAGGCCATCGAAGTCTGCCGTGAGCACATCGTGCGCGGTGGCGGTCACGCCATGGCAGCAGGAGTTTCAGTCACGGAGGCCAAGCTCGACATTTTCCGTACCACCTTTTGCGAGGCCGCACGCATTGCCCTCAGTGAGGAATCACTCACCGCCGTGCTCGAACTCGATGTCGAGGTAAAGCTCAGCGAGCTCACTCTCGATTTCCTCCAGAACTTCCGGCTCATGGAGCCCTTTGGTCAGCGTAATTCCGAGCCCGTCTTCCTTTGCAGAGGTGTCATGCCGCGTCTGCCTGGGCGCCTCATGAAAGAGAAGCACCTGCGCGTCATGCTCACTCAGGATGGAGCTAGCATGGAAGCCCGCTGGTTCAATGCGCCACTCAAAGATATGCCCAATACTCCGTGGGATGTCGCCATGCGTGTGCAGCGTAATTACTGGCGCGGTGAAGAGCAGTGGCAGCTCACTCTCGACGCCGTGCGCACCGCCGAGTGAGTCTCGTTAAAGGGTGGATGCACTCTGGCTGGAATGCTGCCATCTTCCTGTAGATCAGTCTGAATGCTCGTGAGTTTTCGCCATGGTTATCGCGACCTGCCTTTTAAGCGGCCGCGGGCAGTGCCGCCTCTCCTGCCGCAGAGGGTCAGCGTTCGTCGCTAGGCCGCGTTTATGTTCCGGGTAAAGGTTGGTAGCGGGCCGGAGCAGGTGGCTTTGTCGCACCGCCGTTGCTAAGCACATCGACGACGACAACAACAATCACCACGAATCCTAATGCTGTCTCGAAGGTCAAATCTAGACTAGACACGACCAGTAGCAATGGAACCCCAACAAAGTGACCAGCCTCCGGTTCACGCCTTTTTCACGTGCCACACGATCTTGTTTTCCACAGGTTGCCGCACGCTGCGTGGCCAAGTGAGATTCGGCTTCGGCCAGCCGAGATAGATGAGGCCGAGACAACGGTCAGCAGGGCGTAGGCCGAGCCAGTCGTGAAACATAGGCGTCTGGAGCAACGGCGGAGAAGACCAGTAACAGCCGAGTCCAGCAGCGGTGGCGCTAAGCTGGAGATTTTGCAGAGCGCAGGCAAAGGCTTCGACCTCCTCAATCTCAGGAATTTTCGTGCCACCATTGCGCTCCATGACACAGGCGATGACGACAGGAGCCAGCAGTGGCGTCTCTCCCATTTTTTTGAGCTTATCCTCACGAAACTCCGCCACCGATGTGGTGGCGCGGTACGTTTCTTGCATGATCTGCACCAAGTCATGGCGAGCGTCAGCCTGGAAGACATGAAACTTCCACTGCTCAGTCAGTCCATGAGTCGGTGCCCATGTGGCGTTCTCGATCAATTCCGTGAGCAGCGCACGGTCCACTTCACGAGCAGGGTCCATGTCCACAGGCTTGATGGATCGGCGGCGGCGTATGAGGGCGGTCGTGGCGGGGAGCATGTGAAGGGGGAGTAGTCAGTGTTTAGTCTGCCAGAACTCCGAACTAAAAACTAAAGTCCAAGACTCGGCGTTACTCCTTCACGACTTTCCCGCCGAGAGAGAGAATGCGTGCTTTGCCCTTCGCGTCCTCGGCTTCGGCGATCTGGCCGTTGCGGACATACATTTGACTCAGTGAGGTCCAGGCAAGCAGATCGTTAGGCTGGAGCGTGGTGGCCATGAGTCCTGCTCCGATGGCTTCTTTGACCTGCTCCATTTTTAAGAGCGCCATGCCGAGCGCGTGCCAGCCGTCGAAGAAATGAGGATCACGCTCCACGCATTGGCGATAGAGAGCGATGCTTTCATCAATCTCACCGACAGCAAGATGGCCGTTGGCCTCATCAAAGAGATCTTCGAGGGGCAGGGCGCTCTCAGTCATGATCGGATCAGGCCTCTGCCTTCACTTGCATACGCACAGCAGCTTCTTTGCGCTTACCAGCAAACCAAGCATTGAAAAGGAGGCTGCGTTCTTGGCTGGCATTGCGGTCTTCCGTGTTCTTGCGTAGAGCAGCGCTGTCATCACGCTTACGCAGCTCACGAGCCGCCACAAAGACGAGCGTGGCTCCAGTATCTGTATCGACTGCCTTCGTGACCTCACCCGCAGCGGTCTTCTCGGCTTCGCGTCCGAGCTGTTGCGCATTGGGGAGATCTGTGGGCGGCTCGGCGATGGTGAATTCCTTAACCGGTGCCAGAGTGAGCTTCTTATCTTTAGCCAGATCGTCGATCTTCTTGCCTGCCTTCAGACCTTCTTGCAAAGCCGTGCGCGCATCGTTGACGGCCTTGGAGAGAGCTTCCTGGGCTTTCTGGGCGGTTAGCACTTCCTTCACCTTGTCTTTCACGGCGGCGAGGTCCTGCTGCTTGGCTTCTTCAATCTTAGAGACGGTGAAAATGTAATAACCTTTGCTGCCTTTGACCGGGTCACTGATCGGGCGGTGCTCTTGATTCAGTGCAAAGACAGCCTTCAGCAATTCGGCTTCATTCTTGATGGACTCGGGCGCGCCGTCGCTTGCGAAGAGTGGGACGGTTTCAGCTTTCTCTTTGAGTGTCTTAACGATGTCGTCAAACTTGGCTCCCGCAGCGATGCTGGCATCATTGAATTTGTTCACACGATCGACCTGCTCCTTGAGCTTCTTTTGACGATCCTCTGTGGCTTTCAGTTCTAAAGCAGCAGCCTCTTTCTTCGCTGCCTCCTGCTTGTCAGCTTCTTTTGGCTCGGGCTTCGGAGCTGGCTTTGGTTCTTCTTTGGGCGTTTCAAAAAGCACGTAACTGATGGCTCGCTTCTCGATGGATTTGTAGGTGTCCTTGTTCTCGTCGTAGTACTTCTTGATCTCGTCGTCCTTCACCTGCGCGGTCTTCTTGAAGTCTTCGAGCTTGAAGTCGATGGTCTGAATCTTCAGCGTCTGATGCTGGCTCGCATAAGCCTTCTCAGTCTCGATGGGAGAAGCGATATAATTTTTGCCAATGAGGTCCTGGACCTGCCTGAAGCCGATGCTGATCTTAGCCACTTCAAGCATATCTGCCGCGTCCATGCCATACATGCCGAGCATCTGCTGAGCGTTGAAGGCGCGTTGCGGGCTGAATTTGCCTTCCTCTTGCAGGGCAGGCTGCTTTTCCAGTTCAGCCTTAGCCTCAGCGTCGCTGGGGTGGATGCCGAGTTTCTCCATCTCGCTCTGCAGTACGATGAGATTAAAAACAAAGTCACGTCCTTTGGTCTCCGGCTCCTGCGCTGCGCTGGAAAGGCCGAAGAGGTCATACATCTGCAACATGCCAGCGACTTGCTGATAGCGTTCTATCCGGCGCATTTCGGCTACTGAGTAGTCTTTACCATAAATAGTGAAGGCTGTGTCAGAGGTCGAGGCCATCTGTTCACCCTTGCCGCTGCCTTTCCAGCCTCCCCAAACGGAGAAGCTGAGGATGATGACGATGGTAAGGGTGGTGAGGAAGGCACCACGGTGGCGGCGGAAAAATTCGAGCATGGCAGTCGGGCTTTTTGGAAACGGCGCGCAAGTAAGCCGCTGCCCTCGAATGGGCAAACGGAAAAACAGGATCTGAACAGTCTGTTGCTCAATCGGCGTTTGGGTCTATCCCAGCTTTTACCCCAACCCTATCTGTCCCCATGAAGCCTCTGCTGCTCTGTCTCCTCGCTGCCTTTAGTCTCCACGCGGAGGAGGGGTTTGTGCCGGTGTTTGAACCCAGCAGCCTAACGGGTTGGGTGAATGCGAACTGTGCACCGGAGACTTGGAGCATCAAAGACGGCGTGGTTTCCTGCACGGGCAAGCCGACTGGTGCGCTGCGCACTGAGAAGCAGTATGAAAACTTTATCATGGAGGCTGAGTGGCGGCATCTGAGTAGTGGTGGGAACTCCGGTGTCTTCATCTGGGGCACACCGATTAGCTCTCCTGGTGTGCCCTTCCTGCGCGGGATCGAGGTTCAGGTGCTGGACCATGGCTACATGAAAAACGCGGACCCGACTAAGCCGCGCTGGTTCACCACGCACGGTGATGTTTTCCCAATCCATGGCGCGACGATGGACCCGCATGGTAAGCACAGTGGCTCGCGCAGTTTTCCGAGTGAAGAGCGCAGCAAGCCAAGCCCGGAGTGGAATCACTACCGCATCGAAGCGAACGCGGGTCGTCTAACTCTGGCAGTGAATGGCAAGGTTGTGAGTGGCGGTGATAACTGCAACTACCGCAAAGGTTATCTAGCTCTCGAATCCGAAGGTGCGCCGGTGGAGTTCCGCAATGTGCGCATCAAGGAACTGCCCACGACGAATACGTCCGCCGAGCTGACGGCACCGCTGGATCAGGGCTGGAAGCCGCTCTACACGGGCGTGGATTTCAGGAATTGGAAGCTGCCGACTGAAGGTGGCGAGCGCTGGAAAACGAGCGACTGGTCCATCAAGCTGATGAAAGGAGCGGGTGGCTCGCCTTTATGGAGCGAGCAGGAGTTTGGTGACTGCGAAGTGATCTGTGATGTGAATCTGCCGAGGGATGCGGACTTGACCAAGCCCGCCGCTGGACTCTGCGTGCGTGGGCTGAGTCAGCCGCTGGTCATTTTTGGCGCGGGTGGTAAGGCTCCGATCATGCTGGGTGCGGAGAAGGTGAAAACTGGGCGCTGGTATCGGATCAAGGCGCTGCTCAAAGGTGGCACCGCGAAGGTCTTGATCACGGAAGCGCAGGAAGCGAATCCGCAGACTTTTGAGGCGACAGTAAAGATGAGTGCAAAGGGCAGCATCGGCTTGGCGGATCTGTCGCAGGCAGCGGGCTATGCAAATGTGTTTGTGCGGGAGTTGTAGGATTTCGCGTGGGCGCTTAGCTTTCTCGACGCTGCGTCATGCCGAATGCCGAGTTCCACGAATACGAAGACAATCCACAAGCTCGCGCTGAGCTGTTGGACTTTCTTCAGCATACGGGTGTGCTGCATCCACGCCTTGGCTGGTGCTTTGATTCGTGATTCTTAGCTACTGCCAGGTAGCGGTCCTTTGCTCATCGTGGCGGCTTTTCCCTCCGATCCGACTTGGGATGGGACGCCGAGTCTGATGTCGCGTGATCAGCAAGTCTGTCACTACTTCATGATGCCTAATCAGCTATGTGGTGTAAAAGCTAGTTAGGAAGGGCGCGATGACCTCCCCCGCCATTAAAGGCGCAGGCAGCACATGGGCGCTGACGCTCAGCTTTGACACATCCACACCCAGGCCATGCATGGGCTGACTGAGTGCCGCCTGCACGGCCTCTTTGAGATCCTGCGTCGGCAACATGCCCGTGGCGATCAGCTTGCCGTCACGACGCACGATCTGCAATGCCGCAGGTACATGCAGCGCGCTGATGATGGGCTTCAGCATCACGTTATCCTCAATCAGCGGCAGCTTCACACCCTCAGGCCCAGCGGACGAGAGGTGAGATTTTCAAATTATCGGCCACGACTTTCAAATCGGGGCGCACTTTTAGCAGCAAGCCGCGCAGTGAATCAGTGGTGTCTTGATCTGGCAGCCAACCGTTCAGCGGTAGAGTGTCATCTGCCAGTCGAGCGCGGACACGGGCCGGGATGCTGAGCTGATTGCTCACCAATCTCAGCGGTCCCAGTGTGGCCAGCTCGCTCGTGGCGCGCTTTAAAGAAGCCACATCTGGCGCATCACCCGTCACGCTGAGATCCAGATAGCGCACATCCACCGTGCCACCACGCACGCCATGGGTTATCAGGATCTCCGTCGCCTGCTTCGTTCACTAGCCGGGACTGATGATTTTGCGTGTAGTCCCACAGGTGCGCGATCATCATCACGGGCAGCAGCACGAGTGTAATGAGGATGACAGAAAAGCGCATGGTTTCAGGATCAGCAGAGAGTGGGATCGGGCATTGACACACTGGAGGGGAAATGGATACTCCGCGCCCCTGTAACGTGCGCTAAGTCCCGCCAGCTTGCAGGGCAGAATCAAGCAGTATTACCCTTCACAAAACCTTAGCATCTCATGTCAGTCACCATCGCCGGAACCGTCGCCCTGGACAATGTCAAAACCACCAAGGACTCCCAGGAGAACCTGCTCGGTGGCTCCGCTTCCTACGCCGCACTTGCTGCCAGTATTTTCACTCAGCCGATCCATCTCGTCGGCATCATCGGACACGACTTTCCAGAGGCGCACCTGAGCCTGCTCGGCAGCAAAGGCATCACGCTTGATGGCTTGGAGCGCAGCATGGGCGCGTCCTTCACCTGGAGTGGCGAATACCATGAGGACATGAACAATCGCACCACGCACGCCGTGGGCATCAACGTCCTGGAGACCTGGTTGCCCAAGCTCAATGCCACCGCCGCCGCCGCCAAGATCGCTGTGCTTGCAAACATGAGCCCGGACAATCAGATGCAGACCTTGGAGCAGTTCACCGATGCAGATTTCGTCATCGCCGATACCATGGATCTCTGGATCAGCATCGCCAACGAGCGCCTGCATGACGTGATGAAAAAGATCGACCTCCTCGTCATCAATGACGGCGAAGCCAAGGAATTTGCCCAGACCACCAACCTCGTCGAAGCCGGTCGCAAGCTGCAAGCCAAAGGCCCGCGCTTCGTCGTCGTCAAACGTGGTGAGCACGGCAGCTACCTCTTTGGTGAGCAGCCCGAGGACTTCTTCTCCTGCTCTGCCTACCCGCTCGACTCCGTCTTTGACCCCACCGGTGCCGGCGACAGCTTCCTTGGCGGCATGGCCGGCTGGCTCAGCGCCAATGGCAAGACCAAACCCACCTTTGAAGACCTGCGTCAAGCCGTCGTCCACGGCAGCGTCACCGCCAGCTACACCTGCGAAGCCTTCAGCACGCACAAGCTGCAAAACGTCACCCAGGCCGATATCGCCGGACGCCTCGCTGAATTGCAGAAGTACACAAGCTTTCAGGCGTAACAGAAGTTGGCAATGGTTTGCAGTGGTTGGCCATTGTTTGCAGTTGTTTTAAAAACCACCGCCAACCACCGCAAACCCGCGCAGCGCAAACCATCGCCAACTTCCCATGTGGACCACGATCAAGACCTTCAAAGACATCAAGCTTGAGAAAACCGAAGACGGCATCGGCAAGCTCACCATCAACCGGCCTGAAGTGCGCAATGCCTTCCGTCCGCAGACCGTGAAGGAGATGCTCATCGCGCTCGATATCCTGCATGAAGATCCTGACGTGGGTGTCATCATCCTTTGTGGAGAAGGACCGCTCGCCTTCTGCTCCGGCGGCGATCAAAAGGTACGTGGAGATGCCGGTTACATCGGCGAAGACGGTGTCCCGCGCCTGAACATCCTCGACGTCCAGCGCAAGCTCCGCACGTTGCCAAAACCCATCGTTGCGATGGTTGCCGGATACGCTATCGGCGGCGGGCATGTGCTCCATGTCGTGTGCGATCTCACCATCGCGGCGGACAACGCCAAGTTCGGCCAGACCGGCCCGAAAGTCGGCAGCTTCGATGGCGGACTCGGCAGCAGCTACCTCGCCCGCATTGTCGGCCAGAAGAAAGCCCGGGAGATCTGGTATCTCTGCCGTCAATACGACGCCCAGGAAGCGCTCGACATGGGCCTCGTCAACAAAGTCGTCCCCCTCGCCGATCTCGAAACCGAGACCCTCATCTGGTGCCGCGAAATGCTCCAGCACAGCCCCCTAGCTCTCCGCTGCCTCAAAGCCGCCCTCAATGCCGATTGCGATGGCCAAATGGGCCTGCTCGACCTCGCCGGGAATGCAACCCTGCTCTACTACATGAGCGAAGAAGCCAAGGAAGGCAAAACCGCCTTCGTCGAGAAACGGAAACCCAACTTCAAGAAGTTTAAGCGGGTGCCGTGAGTCAGGCCTGAACCTTACCTCTTCTCATCCGCCGAGGGATCAAAAGGTTTGTTAAACGGCGGGCCGCGCTCGCCGCCGTAAGTTTCACGGAGGTATTCGTCGCCTTCGCTTTTGTCGCGGCGGATCACCGCTGGGGCCACAAGGTTGCCGAGCCGACGCCTTTCCGCCCGGCCTGCCTGCCACTGCTCCCAGGTCCAAGTACGGTCCTGGCTGGTTTTGAGTTTAGATGCAGTCATGGAGCTAGAATAACTCAACCTCTGTTTTTTGCCAGGCTCAAAACCGCGTTCACGAAACAGTTCGGACACGACAGCAGCCAGGAGCAGGGACTTGGCGCTGAGGTCGGTTTCTTGACGCACGAGCACTAGAGCGGATTCGAGATCGGTGGTGGTCATGAAAGTGAGTTAGGGATCTCCTGCTCTGGAAATGATCTTTGAAAGGAGGCTTTAGCAACTTCGATTCTGCCTCTCTCCGCCCTCCTTCCGTAAATCAGGCTCAAGAGTGAAACCATCGCAGAGAAAACGTTCTGCGGTATTCTCTGCGGTTATCCCAACTCTTGCGGTGGAAATTCAGTGCCTGCTCGACCTCCCCGGTAACGCCACCCTGCTCTACTCCATGAGCGAAGAAACCAACGTCAGGCAAAACTGCCTTCGTCATTGTGGCTGTTGTTGGGGCACGGGAGAGGGTATTGTCGTAACCCTCATCATTTTGCTCGCAGGTCACCTTGGTAACATTTATTAAGACGGGCTAATGAAAAGGCTCCTCCCATCCATGCTGCTGCTCGCGGCTCCGCTTCTCTTTGGCCAGACTACCTCCGTCACCACGGGCAAGCCCAACGTGTTTGGGGAAACGAAGACCGTGATTCGTGATGTTTCAGGCCGCGTCACCGGATCTGCCACGGCTGCAAAGCCCAACGTCTTTGGAGAGACTCGCACGACATTCCGCGACCCATCCGGGCGCACGTCCGGCACTGGCACCACGACGAAGCCGAATATTTTCGGCGAAACCAAGACCGTGATCCGTGGACTAACGCCCGTTCAGCCCAAAAAGAAATAATCTCCAAAGCTACACGAATCATGAGCGACAACTATATTGAAGACGGCATCCGCGACAACGCAGGTCACCTAGCTTTAGCGGGGGCTTTGATGGCGCACTCTCAACGCAGGCAGCAGTTGCAGTCCTTGGAGGCCTCGCGTCAACACCAGGCGCAGATCGCCAAAACCGATGCGGAAAGGCTGCAAATCGAGAAACAGCGGCTGGAGTTGGAACGGCTCAAGCAGCAGGCCGATAAGGAAGAAAAAGAAGCGGTGCGCCAGCTGCGTGTTTTGATGGCGGAAGTTGGCGGCGACTTTGAGTTTCTGTTCAGCCGTGGAGACTTCAAGGGATATCCTCAGGGCATTAGGCGCGACTACGCCATGGCGGCGCTTTTGAGCAAGTTAGCTTTGGTGCGTTCTCGCAGCGACAGCTTGAGCGATCTCAACGACCTCAAAGAGCTGATCTCTCTGGAGAACTCAGCTCAAGAGTTTGTTGCCAGGCACTTTGCGGGACGTGATCCACTGGGGGTCGCACGCAGCAAATGGCTTGAGATCGAGGCCTGGATGCAAACCGTGGAGCGAATGAAGCAGGAGGTGAAGCAGCAGTGCTCGGTCGTGCCGCAGGCATCGGCTTTGCAGTTGCCTTCCAAAGACGAACTCGCAGAGATGCGGCGCAAGCTGGAAGACGATCTAGCTAGCCTAACCCCTTGTGTTCAGGCGCAAGTGGAATGCCTGCCGGTGGATGCGGCCGCAAGCGGAGTGATTCTTTCAGAACTGACCGAGCAAGCCGCGATGGATGATCTGCGCGAGGACAAGAAGGGCAGTCGCAGCGCGGTCTTTGCCAAGCGTTGGGAGCAAGTGGCCGTGATCAAACGCAGCCTGGATCCCGGCATGGCCGTGGTGGATGATATTAAGCCTAGGTTGGTGCAAAATTTGGAATCCGCTTTGGCGAACTTGCGGCAGTGGCAAGACCGGCTCACGGAGCACGAGCAGGTGCTGCAGCGGTTGACCAGCGATTTAGAAGCAGGACGCCTGAGTGAGGCCGTGGTTTGCGATGAAAAGCTGGGTGAAGTGAAGTTTTCGAGGCTGAATTACCAGCCCGTGGCCGACTTACAATCTTTAGAATCAGCGCTCAAAGAGCTGGAGGGCGCCAAGCGTGGGAAGGCGGCTCGACTGGTGAAGGGCGTGTCCGAAAGTTTGTGTTTCGGGTCTTTGGTTATGTTTTGGTCTGGGGTTGTTTTTTTGATTGAGCGCATGCGCTCAATCAAAAAAATCGCGATCCGAACTGGATCGCAAATTGGTTGGCCGCAGGCACCCAACTCGCCGGAG
>CAMAQH010000046.1 GCA_945860295.1 Prosthecobacter debontii | reverse complement strand
GAACTCTTCGAATACATCGAAGGCTACTACAATCATCAACGCAAACACTCCGCTCTCGGATACCTCACCCCAAATCAGTTTGAAACCCAAACCCATAACCAACCCCTAAATTAAGGGAGTCTTTGGTCCAATAATCCGTTGCACCTCACTTCCTCTCCTTCAAAGAGGATGGTGAGATTGACTGGCAAATCATTGTGCTGCGCCAGTGTTTCAGCCAAACCGGAGACGTGGGCGATGAGTTGGCCTTTGTTATCCGTGGCTCCACGGCAGTAGATGCGACCCTCGCGGATCGCTGGCTCAAAGGGCGGTGAAAGCCACTCGCTCAATGGCTCCACGGGCTGCACATCGTAGTGACCATAAAGCAAGACGGTGCGACGACCGGCGACGTGCTTGTTCTTGGCGACGATCACCGGATGGCCGGGCGTTTCATGGAGTTCTGTCGTGAGTCCCATGCTCTTCAGTTTGGCCACCAGCCACTGGGCACAGGCGCGTGTGTCGTCGTTGCGTTTGGAGTCCGTAGAGACGCTGGCAAAGCGCAGGCAGGTGAGGAGATCGTCGAGGGCTGGCATAGGTGCGCGAAGAGTGACTCAATGCCTACGTCTGTGCAAGCGGTGGAGGCTTGAGGTGCAAGTTTAGGGCCGTCTCTAAAAGAATTGAGGCTGAGCGGCTCCCGACCGCCCAGCCTCCTTTGTTTGCATCAACCTCAACACTGTCCTGTGTTTCCACAGGGGCTTTAGCAACATATAATCACTCTCAAGACCAGTTTGGTGGAATTACTCCCATGTTCACTGTAGAGCCTGTTAGTGGGGTTTCTTCGGCGCTTGTTGAAAGAAAGTTAAATTTATTTTTCTACCCCGCTAGCGGCCTGTTCCCACTGCTGGCGGTAGTGGTCGAGCCGCTCCTTTACACGGCCCTCCATGCCGTGGGTCGTTGGCTCATAGTATTGCTTCCCTCCATCCAGACAACGCTGCGGTACGAATCCGCCGTCGAAGTCATGCGGGTAGAGGTAGCCGACTCCATTGCCCAAGTTTTCGGCTCCCTTGTAATGGGAGTCACGCAGATGCTTCGGGACGGGCAGGGTGCGGCCCAGTTTAACGTCTGCCAAGGCTGCGTCGATGGCGACATAGGCACGATTACTTTTCGGCGCGGTGGCCAAATAGATCGTGGCGTGGCCGAGGATGATCCGAGCTTCAGGCATGCCGATAAACTCGACGGCCTGCTGCGCTGCCACGGCCACACGCAGGGCATTGCTATCAGCCATACCCACGTCTTCACTGGCGGCGATGACGATGCGGCGGGCGATGAAGCGGATGTCTTCCCCGGCATACAACATTTTGGCCAGCCAATAAATCGCCGCGTCTGGATCGGAGGCACGCATGGATTTGATGAAGGCGCTAATCGTGTCGTAATGCGCATCACCATCGCCATCATAAACAACCGTCTTTTGCTGCACTGACTCTTCTGCCGCAGCCAAGTCGATCACAATTTGACCCTCGGTATTGGGTTTTGATGAGAGCACGGCTAGCTCCAAGGCATTCAGGCACTTGCGAGCATCTCCATCGGCCACATTCGAGAGATGGAGGATGGCTTCATGGGTGATGGAGGCCTTCCAGTGTCCGAGGCCACGCACATCATCGTTGAGTGCGCGAGTCATCAGTGATTGCAGATCTTCTAACGCAAGAGGCTCAAGCGTGAAGACCTGCGAGCGGCTTACCAGTGGACTGTTGACATAGAAGTACGGATTGTGCGTCGTCGCGCCAATGAAGCGCAGGGTTCCGCGCTCAAGATGCGGCAGCAGCACATCCTGCTGAGCTTTGTTAAAGCGGTGCAGTTCATCCACAAACAGCACGGTGCCCTGGTTGTTCAGCTTGCGCAGTTTGGTCGCGGCATCGGCTTCTTTGCGAATGTCGGCAACGCTGCTTTCAACACCGCTCAAGGTCACAAAGCGCGACATCGTTTCCTGACTGATGATGTGTGCCAGCGTCGTCTTGCCTACCCCAGGTGGACCGTAGAGGATGATGGAAGAAAAGCGATCTGCCTGCACCGCGCGGCGCAGGAGTTTGCCCTCTCCCAGGATGTGCGCTTGCCCGGCATATTCCCCTAGAGTTCTGGGTCTCATGCGCGATGCTAAGGGGGCATCTGCCTTGGCATCAGCGCCGGGTATCGAGGGGGCAGGGGAGTTGAAAAGATCGTCGCTCATTAAGGCAAGCGCAGTCGTGCAACCATCTCGGCGGCACGACAAGCGCTTATCTCAAAGGGTGACTCAAGGCACCAATACCTGGGGCAACTTCCAAACGTGTTTGGCGTATTCCAATATAGTGCGATCACTGCTGAACTTGCCGACTCGGGCAGTGTTCAAAACAGTCATCTTGACCCAGCGATCATGGTCTTTGTAGGCGGCATCGACTTTAGCCTGAGCATCGACATAGAGCTGGTAGTCAGCGAGGCAGAAGTAGGGATCACCATGCTCCAGCAAGCTATCGCGAAGAGGTTTGAACTCATTGGCATTACCTGTGAAGTAGTCGCTACCAATCCAGTCGATGGTGTTTCGAAGGGCCTCATTGCCCCAATAGTATTCCCAGGGGTTGTAGCCTTTGTCTTTAAGTTCGGTGACTTCTTCGACGGTCAGGCCGAAGATGAAAATGTTGTCGTCACCGACCTCTTCAGCGATTTCGACATTGGCTCCGTCTAGCGTGCCGATGGTGAGAGCACCGTTGAGTGCGAGCTTCATGTTACCCGTGCCAGAGGCCTCTTTACCTGCGGTGGAAATCTGTTCAGACAGATCGGCAGCAGGGATGATTTTCTCGGCAAGTGAAACACTGTAGTTCGGGAGGAAGACGACCTTCAACTTGTCACCCACGCGCGGGTCATTGTTCACCTTGGCGGCGACGGCATTGATGGCGTGGATGATGTTCTTGGCCAGGAAGTAGCCGGGTGCTGCTTTGGCTCCGAAGATAAACACACGCGGATGAAAATCAGCACCAGGATTGTCCAGAATCTGACGATAGAGTGTGACGATATTCAGCAGGTTGAGATGCTGGCGTTTGTATTCGTGGAGACGCTTGATCTGCACGTCAAAGATCGCATCAGGGCTGACGTGAACACCGCAGGTGTCCTGGATGATCTTGGCGAGCACGACTTTGTGTCCGCGCTTGATGTGGTGGTAGCGCTCACGGAAAGAACGGTCGTCTGCGAAGGGATCAAGACCACGCAGCAGCATGGCGTCTTTCTTCCATTGATCTCCGATGGATTCAGTGATGAGGCCAGATAGCTGCGGATTGCAGACATCCAGCCAGCGGCGGAAGGTAACGCCGTTGGTTAGATTTAGGAAGCGATTTGGATACAGCTCGAAGAACTCAGGGAAGAGTCGCTCGCAAAGAAGGCGCGTATGAAGTGCGGCGACGCCATTGGTGGCGTGACCACCGAGGACCGACATGTGCGCCATGCGGACGTATTTGCTGCCTCGTTCCTCGATGAGGGAGAGGACGCGTTTCTTCTCGGCATCGCCCGGCCATTTGGCTTCGACATCGCCATCGAGGAACTCAGCATTGATCTGGTAAATGATCTGGAGATGGCGCGGAAGCACGCGCTCGAAGAGACCGACACTCCACATTTCTAGGGCTTCAGGAAGTAGGGTGTGGTTGGTGTAGGAGAAGGTTTCTTGGCAGATCTTCCAGGCTTGCGACCAAGGCAGACCTTCTTCATCCACGAGGATGCGCATCAGCTCTGGAATGGCGACGGCTGGGTGCGTGTCATTGAGCTGGATGGCCGCCTTGGAGGGGAATTCACTCCAGGGCAGGGTGTAGCCGTTTTTGAATCGGCGGACGATGTCTGCCAGGGAACAGGCGACAAAGAAGTACTGCTGCACGAGGCGCAGTTCCTTGCCGGACTCGGTGGCGTCATTCGGATAGAGAACCTTCGACACGGTCTCGGCGATGGCCTTCTCACGCAGTGCTTCGATGTAGCTGCCTTCGTTGAAAACTTGGAAGTTGAAGTCCTCATCTGCCTGCGCCTGCCAGAGTCGGAGGACATTGACGGTGTGACTGTCATAACCAACGATGGGGATGTCCCAGGGTAAGCCGAGCAGTGTCTTGGTTTCGACCCATTCGGAGTGGGGGTGGCCAAAGTCATCGAACTTTAGAATGACACGGCCATAGAGTTTGACGCTTTGCCGATAGCTCGGGCGGGCGATCTTCCATGGGCTGCCGTCACGCATCCATGCATCTGGGTGCTCGACCTGTTTTCCATTGATGAATTCCTGGCGGAAAAGACCGAACTCGTAATGAATGCCGTAACCGATGGCGGGGAGATTGACTGTGGAAAGTGAATCCATGAAACAAGCGGCGAGGCGGCCCAGGCCACCGTTTCCGAGTCCCATGTCGGGTTCTTTTCGGAGAAGCTCGTCGAGATCTTTGCCCATCTCCTTGAGTGCCTGCTTGGTGGCGTCGTAGAGGCCGGAGTTGCGCAGATTGTTTTCCAGCAAGCGCCCCATGAGATATTCTAGGGAAAGATAATGAACGCGACGAACGCCGGATTGGCGATGTTGAGCTCGGGACTTCGTGGCACCATCCATTACTCGATCACGGATGGCTAAGCAGGTGGCGACCCACCAGTCATTGGGGCTGGCTGAGTCCACGAAGGCACCGAGGGTGAAGCGGACGTGATTGATGATGGAAGCTTTGAGGCTCTCTGGGGTGTTACCGAGGTCGCAAGGGGCAGGGATCATGGATGGAAGATTTGGGCTCACCAAGTCACCCACTTGGGTAGCTCACGCGGTGCGATGACCAGGGTGATTTCGCCTTTGGGGGGCTTGGTTTGATAATGTAAAAGCACGATTCGGGCCGGACCGCGTTGGAATTCCTCAAACTTCTTCGTCAACTCTCGGGCGACTACGACTCGGTGCTCGGGCGCGTGGTTGGCGAGCATCTCCAAGGTATCAACAATACGGTAAGGACTCTCGAAATAGACGCTGGTCGATTCACGCTGGAGTGCCGAGACGAGTTCCTTTTCACGCTGGCCTTTCTTATGAGGAAGGAAGCCGCCAAAATAGAAGGGTGTCGTCGGCAGGCCGGAAGCTGCCAAGGCTGTGAGCACGGCGCTCGGGCCGGGGATGCCCTCAACCCGCAGTCCAGCGGCGATGACACTCTGGACCAGTCTTTGTCCAGGATCTGAAACGGTGGGCATGCCTGCATCTGAGATCAGTGCGACGCTTCCACCGGCCTGAATGTGGGCGATGAGTTCGGGGATACGGCGCGCTTCATTGTGCTCGTTTAAACTGATGAGCCGACTGCGGATGCCGTGATGGGAAAGCAGACGTCCAGAGTGCCGAGTGTCTTCACAGGCGATGGCTCCGACACACTTTAAAATATCGAGCGCGCGTAGTGTGATGTCACCCAGATTGCCGATGGGGGTGGCGACTAGATAGAGGGCAGCTTGGACACCGCTCTGAGGTGCTTCGAGGCTTAGGGGCGAGTCATCCATCTCGGAGATGGCTTCAGCGCTGAGAGATTCCAATTCAGCCTCCATTACCAGCCTTCGGAGATTTCCACGGCCAGATTTCCAGCGAGACGTTGGGCTGCATCTTCGAGAGCTTGAGCTTCTGAGTTCTGAATGTTCGAGTCGAGGATGACATAGGAAATGCCACTGGCATTACCTGTGTGGATAGGCTGACCACTGGACGTATCGCGAATGATGAAATTACACGAGAGTCGCATCTGCAACTGAGATGTCCGCAGGACATTGGTGCGGGAGGAGCGGAACTGGCTACGATCTGCGCGGACGACGACTCCTTCTAAAACAGCCTCGGCCTGATCTTTCGACACGATCTGGAAGGCTCCGTCCATCTGGATCTGCTTGATGAGAGCATTGGTGACTAATGAAGCGAGGCGCGGCTCCAGTGTTTGATTCTCAAAGGTCGGCACAGCGAGCTTGGTGATGCCGACGAGGTGATTGGGCTTTTGGCCACCGAGTTGGTAGCCGGCGCATCCTGAGAGCACAAAGCAGAAGCTGAGCAGAAAAAGTCGTATCTTCATGAGGTCAGGGTGCTGGAGTCGTTGGCTTCGGCGGCACTGGCAGTCCAGGAGCGGCAGGAACGGGTAGGAGTGCGGGTTTCTCTTCTGTCACAGGTGGCAAAAGAGAGCCTGTTCCAGTTGCCATGTCACCCGCCTTAAGTGGTAGGGTCGGCTCGGTCAGTGGGATCGGCATGAAACTGTCGTTACCTGTTCGCATCCCAGGTTTTTGGCCGAGGCGGGCCAAATCAGGAGCCATCGGGCCGATGTAATCTGGGCGGCCCCTGAGATTCTTAGCGCCAGAGACTGTGTAGTCTTGGTCTGGCTGGCCTTTTTTCGCATCAGAGACGGCTTCTGGGTCTGCCGCGGCAAGTTCGGCGAGCAGTGTGCGGGCTTCAGCAGAGGCTTCAGGGGAACCATACTTAAGCGCTTCATTGATGTAGATGGCGGCGGCTTTGGTTTTGCCAGTGCGCATGTAAAACTTGCCAACCGTCAGAGATTGACCAGCTTCCACCGCATTGATCTGACGAAGGCCAAGCTCAGCCTCTGTTGCTCGCTCACCTTTTGGATTGGTCGTCATGTAGGTCGTGAGGGCATCACGAGCCGCGACGAGATTTGATTTATCCTCACTGCGGGTAGCTGCGACGCTACTGATGGAACCAATTCGGAACTGCGCTTCTTTGGCCTGCTTGGTATTCGGGTAATTATCCACCACCGTCTGGTAAGCGAGCACCGACTTGTCCTTCTCAGTGATGTCTTGGTAGATCTCAGCAATGCTGAACTGGCAAAGCGGGGCTAAAGTTCCGAACGGCGCATTGGTGATGATCTTCTTGTACATCCCGATCACCTCTTCACCGCCCATTTTTACGGGAACTAGAATCAGACTGCGCTCTTTTTTCCCACCCTTGGCGATCTCGGCAATTTCATATTGCTGCTGGATTGCATCCTCAAAGCGTGCGCTTGATCGATACTGGTCAATGAAAGCCTGGAAAGCATCAAAGCCGACCGACATGCTACTGTTCTGACGGATGAGGATGGCATTGGCATACGAGGCCTCAGACGCTGCTACTGTGAAGGGGTAGACCTTGATGATTTGCTCGTAAAGCCCCTGCGCTTTACTGGTGCGGCCATCCGTTTGAGCTGCACGGGCCTGCGTTAGCAGCGCGGTGGCTTTAAATTCTTGTTCGCGCTCGGAGGCGTTTGGCGCCTCTTTGGACTTCTTCTCAAACAAACCCAAGAAGGCTGGCGAAGAGGTGGGGACGGCGAACAAGATGGCTGCTGCAAAGGCAAAAGCAGGCAGGCGTTTGAGGGGAAGGGCTCTCATCGGAAATTGATACTAAAGGCGTGTGAAAGAGGCGTCAAGCTGGCAGAACTAACGGGGTGATTTTCGATCAAGACTTCAGGCCTCCGTGTTCCCTGCGCCTTCCTCGCCATGGCCCGCTTCGGCCATGCGATGGATGATGGTGCTGAGATACTCAATGTAGCCATGAACATCGAGGCTTTCAGCCTCAGGCTGGCCATGCACAGAGTAAAGCCAGCCGACCTCATACGGGTCAGTGCGAACGACGCAGGCGTCCTCTTTTAAATAGGGGTTTCCGCCGACAAAGTTGCCGTTCATTACACAATACACATCCGAGGCAGCCTTGAATCCCTCGACCCAGCCGACATTTTTGCCCGGCTCTACGGCATCGCCGAGATTCATTTGCCATTCGCAGTCCACGAGCTCACCGAGCATACGCGTCGCGAATTTAGTGAAGCCTACACGCCAGACATTCTCTTCGCCATCCACCTCAGCCATCCAGTAATGCGAGCGCGAGTAGCGGTAGGATTCTGGAAAGCGGGCGGAAAAGCGGGCGTGCTTAAATCGGACAGTCGGGAGCGGCATGGTGGCGGTGGGGAATCAGTGCTGGATTTACTTGGCTTCAAAGCAAATCACATGCCCAGGAGCGTTGCGGACAAAAAGCTGGCCATTCGCCAGCACCGGTGCGCTCCAGCAGCGGCCACTCAGAACTTGCGCACGATTCAGCTCTTCAAACTTCTCCGCATTTGCCTTAGCAATGACCAGCTCACCTTTCTCCGTGAGAATGATCAGACGACCAGCTGCCGCCATCAGTGAGCCAAAGCCGACCGACTTCTCCGCCCACAATTCCTTGCCATCGCTGAGACGCACACACTTGAGTGAGCAGCGGCTGTTTTGATCGCCGTCGATGCCATACAGATGGCCGTCGATAAGCACGCTGGAGTTGAATTGATTTTTCAGCACCTTGCTCTCCCACACCTTCTCAGGCTGGCTGGCGCTGAGCTTTAAAAGCGTACAGCCTTTGTTGTAGCCGCTGGAGATGAAAAGTTGATCGCCACTGAGAATTGGGTCGGCCGCATTCACCCCGTAGCGCGTGTTCCATTTATAGGACCACACAGGCGTGCCACTCGCCACTTCCACCGCCACAAAGTTATCTCCAGAGCCGATCACCGCCAGCTTCTTGCCATCGCGAGTGATCGGGTAAGCCGTCGCATAGCCCGCGCTATCCGTATCGCTTTTCCAGATGATTTTGCCCGAGGCCTTCTCCACCGCCATGCCAGCTTTACCCACATTGAGGATCAGCAACTTGTCTTGCACCAGAGGCGATCCCGCAAAACCCCAGTCCGGGATGCTCGAGCCCGTTTCCTTCTGCACATTCTTTTCCCACACCACCTTACCCGTCGCAGCGTCCAGGCAAATCAGATCACCCCAGCGGCTTAATTGATACACCTTATCGCCATCAATCGTCGGCGTGGCAGAAGTGCCGCCCTCATAATACTTATCACCCAGATCCGCTTTGTACTCGTGCTTCCAGAGCACCTTACCCGACAGCGACTCCAGGCAGAAAACTCTGTCCTTATCGTCCGCATGACCCGTGGTGAAGACACGCCCCTCGCCCACCACAAAAGAAGAAAACCCGAGCCCTACTTCAGTCTCCCAAAGCATCTTCGGCTCAGCGCTCAGCTTCCATTCCTTCTCGGTTGAAAGTCCATCGTAAGTCGGTCCACGCCAGATAGGCCAGTCGGCTGCCATGGCAAAAGATGTCGCCAAAGTCAGAGCGGCAAGACAGGAGCTGTGAATGAGTTTTTTCATGCGTTATGAAATACGCTCGTCAAGCAGCGCATCGCAACCCGACTTTTGCAAGACTGCTGACAGGGTTAGGCGACTGGCGGGCTCGCCACCCAAGGGGTGATTGCTGCCAGTCATCTGCCCGTGTGATGGCAGGATGTCATCACTCCTTGCTGCCCGCTTTAGCGCGATTTTTACATCTAAGCCGCAGTGCCAGCAGCAGTTCATCCACCTTATTGGCCAGTGATTGCATCTCCGTCTGAGTGGGTGGATCACTCACCACGTGACCCCGGAGGGTCCACGGCACCGTCTGCCTCCTTCTGTCCTACGTGTCTTCATCACCTCGCGGGATGCCAATGGTGAAGCGCAGGGTATTGCCGATCACCGTCAGGCCCACGCTCGACGCCTCACCCGGTAGCAGAGCCGTCACACTTTGATCAAGTAGAGCAAACATTTTGAGTTTTCGGCTATGCCTTTGATTCATTGTCTCGAAGCATCAGGCAAAGCCTAACCCTCTGCAGATGCTTGACTCCCGGATGACGGAAGCTGTCTCAGCCGGTCGCGTGTGGGAAGGGTTGCCGCCCGCCTCGGGTCCACCTCAGCATCAGCACGCTCACAAACGCACCCGCGAGGAGCCACTTCGTCCATCGGGTCGGTTGTTGCATCTTTATTGGGGGCGAGTGATCGCCTCCTAGGAGCATGGTGGACTTTACCTCCCCATCGGGTTGTTGCCGCCAGAGTAAAACGTCGTTGCGATTGCCTTTGGCGACTGTGAAGAAGATGTCCTCGGCATCAGCTTTCCAGCGCCAAGTGCCGATCAGGATCTGATGCGGCTGTCCGTCGTCAGGCGGTTGCAGAGAGTGGGGTAGGGTGTCCTCCCAACTGCAGCTCGATTCAAGTGTGAGCGGGGCGAGGTCGGTGAAGCGTGTGGTCTTTTCTCCATGCCGGACATACAGTGACTCCTGCAAGGCTGTGCGTGCGGCGGCTTCGTCGGCGATCATCGGGTTGCCGAGGTAGTTGATGCAGAGGCGTAGCTCGATGAGGTTTTGATCCTCGATCACGCGCAGTCGCGACATGATGAACTCGGTGCCGTGAGCGCTAACGAAAAGTGGAGTAAGAACGCAGGCCAAAAGAAGCAGGGGGAACTTGGCGGTTCCCCCTGTGGTTATGTGCAGAGCTGCTGGCAGACAGCGGATCATTTCTTGTTCCAGCGGAGCACGCGGCCCCACTTGTTCCATTCGGTTTCAAGGATGTTGCCGTCGTTATCAAAGGTGATGCCATGCGGGCTGGTGACGATGCCTTTCTGCCAGTCCTTCGGAGCGATGCCCGGGGTGTTGGTTGCCTGGGGATTGGTGCCGCACTCGGCGACCATCTTGCCCGTTTTGTCCCAGACACTGACTCGCCCAGCGATCTCCGCGATGCAGACGAGGTCGCCGTGGAAGGAGGCGGAGCTTGGGTTGCGCAGATCGGTGGCGATGACGCCGAGTATGTTGCCGGCGAGGTCGGTGTGGAGGATGCGCTTGTTGCCACGGTCGCAGCAGAAGACGCGGGCCGGTTCGAAGCGGGTATCGATGAATATCTTGTGGGTGTTGGCGAAGTTGTAGGGTGCGCCAGGGCCACCGAAGACCTTTTTAAATCTGCCATCACGGCCAAAGACGAAGATCCAGCTCTTGCCATAACCATCGACGACGTAGATGTCGCCATTTGGTGCGACATCGCAGTTGGTGAGCTTAAGTCCACCACCAGAAGCGGCGACGCCGGGTTCTTTGGCGATGATCTTCTGGCTGCCATCGGCAAGCTTGAGGGTGATCTCGGTCTTGGTGTCAGCGATCATCACTCCGGAGGCGATGGGGGTGCTTTTCGGGCGACCTTTGGCGTCTTTTTCGCCCGTGGCTTTCGCGACGGTGACGAAGTCGCGCTGCTCGGCTGGGAAGGCGCTGGTTGGGATATCCATGACGACGCTGCCATCAAGCTTGCACTTGATCACGCGGGCCTCACCAAGCACGGCGGCGAAGATGTATTCCGCGCCATCGTCTTTGCGGATGACGAAGCCGTGTAAGGAGGCAGGAAGTGGCAGAGCTTTGATGAACTTGCCATCTTTGCCGTAGACCTGGATGCCAGCATTGGCCTCCTGGACGCTGACATAGATGTTGCCAGCGGCGTCCACGGCGATCTCGCCATGTCCGTCGCCGATGGTTTCTTTGCCAGGAGGCGGTGTGATGAAGTCGGGGACAAGATCGTAAGCGACTTCAGCGTTGGCGCTGCCGATGAAAGCTAGGCTTGTCAGGAGTAGGAGTGCGGTTCTTTGCATAGGTTGGGCATTTCAAACGGAACCATTCGTCTGAGTCAATCACGCAGATATGATGATTCCCGTTTTCTTATGTGGTGGATAGCGCTGTGCGGTTCCGCGCGTTTAGTTATTTGGTGCCGGGCATGAAAATTTATGTGTGGTGTAGAAGAGATGAACCCGCTTGGTGGTAAATGAGTTCGGGATGGTTCGTTTGATTGACAATCGAGTTCGCATCCATCGTCATTGACATCTCATTCACACGTCTTGATCTTCCGACCATGAAGATACTGCCCACTTGCATTTGCCTCAGCGCCCTCATGCTCGCCTCCGCCTGTGCGGAGTTGGTGACGGAGGTGCCAGTTATCGAACTGAAGCCGAAGCCGGAGGACGAGAATTTCCAGGTGACCTTTGCGTTTCAGAACAAAGGCACGAAGCCGGTGAAAGTGCTCAACATCGAAAGCGCGTGCAGTTGCTTGAGCGCCTCGCTCGACAAGGCGGTGTATCAGCCGGGTGAAAAAGGCACGGGAAAGGCTGATTTCAAAGTCTCGACCTTCAGTGGTCGTCATGAAAAAAGTGTGCATGTGCAGACCGACGATCCGATGCAGGCGGAGTGGGTGATCACGTTTGCCATCGACGTGCCGGAGATCATCGAGATCGAGCCGAAGACTCTGCAATGGTGGCTAGGTGATCCGGCGGAGACCAAGACTGCGCGCGTGACCATGATGGGCGCGGAGCCGATGAAGATCATCAATATCACCTCGACTCGTGAGCAGGTGGAGTTCTCATTCAAAGAGATCACACCCGGCAAAGAATACGAAATCACAGTGAAGCCGAATAGCACGGGTGAGGTCATGCTTGGCGCGCTGAAGATCGAGACCGACAGCAAGATCGCCAAATATCAGCGCCAGCTTGTTTTCTTCTCCGTGTATCGGAAGCCCGGTGCTGAGGCCACCAAGCCATGAAGCAGGCACTGATCCAAGCTTGCCTGATTGCCTTGCTCGCGGGAGTCTTGGCTGCGGGTGCGTTTCAGTTTCATCCACATGCTCCGGCGCTCTATCTTATTCAGGAGCCAATGCTGGCAGATGAGATCGGCTTAAAGGAAATCAATGAGCGCTGGAAGGGCGACGTCCTCTGGCTCGATGCGCGGCCACGCGATCAGTTCGACGTGGCGCACATCCCAGAGGCGCGGCTGCTCAATGAACAGGATTTTGATAACCAACTGTTTGAAATTCTGGATACGCTACAAACCGTCACCAAGCCGGTCATCATCTACTGTGGTGGTCAGAAGTGCGAGGCCAGCCGTCATGTGCGCGAGAAGCTCATGAAGAGTGTGCCACTAGATCGCTGCTTTGTTCTTAAAGGCGGCTGGCCTGCTTGGCTAGCAGGGCAGGGGAAGTAGGGACTTATAGTGGCTTGTCGTAGATCTTCTCAAACACGGCATCCGGGCCATCGCTGATCCGGTTGGCATCGACGATGGTGATGCCATCAGGGCCGAAGCGGGCGGTGACGGTCGCACCTTTGCCTTCGCTCATGTATTTAAAGTTCAGATCGCGGACACGCGCAGCGGCATCGACGAGCGCGCAGGTGATGCGTGCGTCTTCCGCGGTGGGATAAAGATGCGCGACGGATTCCAGCGTGGCTTTTGCGAATTTCACTTGGCAGATGGCGACGAGGCCGACGGTGAGGCTGTCCACACCATAGCCGATGTAGCCTTTGCTGCCATCGGGGCGGGCGACTTCGCGGGTGAAATGATTGTTGCTGGTGCGTGTGCCGCCACCCTGATTCCACCAGCGAAAGCCGCGATACTGCTGGTCGCTTTCGACTTTGCCATCGGCTCCGACGATCTCATGCCCCTGATTCACCGGGCCTTCGAAGTCGGCGGGCGTGACCCAATTGTTGTGGAAATTGATGCTCATGCCGTTCTCGAAATCGACACGCACCTGCACGGCGTCGTAAGCATTGATGCCATCGCGAATGAGTCGCTTCTTTTGGCCAACGGCAGTCAGTGAGACCGGCTTGCTGCGGTAGTAGCTCCAGATGAGATCGGTCCAGTGCGGGCCGACGTAGCTGAAGGGATCGCTCGACTCGACCCATTTGAAAGTGCTGGTACTGACTTCGAGAGGCTCCTCAAGATAGGCGGTGCCATAAAGCGGCGCGCCGATCCGATTTTGAATATCATCGCGGATGCGCAGGTGATCCGGGTCGTAGCGCTTGTGCATATCCACGGCGACCACGCAGTTCTTCGCGCGGGCGACTTCGATGATTTGGTCTGCCTCGTGAATGGTGAGGCACATGGGTTTCTCCGTGAGCACATGCACGCCCTTTTCCAAAGCGGCGAGAATGGGCTGCGTGTGCAGGTGATCCGGCGTGGCCACAGCCATGACATCGAGATCAGGAAACTCGCGCAGGATGTCCACCCAAGGCTCATCGCCATAGAAAGTGCGCGGCTCGTGACCCGTGAGTTCCTTGAAAGCAGCGGCTGCCTTTTGCGCTGACTTCTCCGAGCGAGTGGCCACGGCGACTAGATCAAATTTCACCGGCGCAAGCTCGCGAGAGTGCTCGTCGAGCCCGACACGAGCAAGCTGTCCGGCGATGCCGAAGCGTTGCAGGTCGGCATAGGCGCGGGCGTGGACATCTCCCCCAAACATGCCCGCTCCGACGAGGGCGATCTTAATACGACGTGGTTGTTCCATGAGTGGCACGGAGTCAAAGCGGGCCAGCGCCAGGAAGCAAGGCGTGAGGTGTGTATCCGAGTGATGTACTATGGCATTCAGATGACACCAATGAGTGAGGCGAAGGGCGAATGACCAAGGATGTGTGATTGAACAATGCGTGATTGAACCACGCTGTGGTTCACACCTTGCTCTAACTCCTCGCGGCGATCTTCAGCTTGAACTTCTCCAGGGCACTTTTGATGAGCGGATCGTTTTGGAATTCTTCGCTGATGCTGTCGGAGCTCGTAGCCTGGGTAGGGGCAGGTTCTGCTGCGGCGGCCTTCGGCTCTGGCTTGGCAGGAGTTGAGTCGCCGAGATCGAAATGCATCTCCGTCACCGCCGGTGGCTTCAATGAAGGATCGAGCAGGAACTCAAACTTCAGTTTCGTGCCGAGTAGTTCTTCAGCGACTCCTTCCAGGAAGGTGCGCTGGTTGTCGCGATTCAGGCTGTCCTTGGCATGAGCTTCGGTCGTGGGGAACCCAACTTTCACCACACCGCGAGCGATGGACTGCACGGTGCCCAGTTGAACCCAACTCGCAATGAGTGCGCGACGCTCTTGCACAATCTGGATCATGGCAGGCCAGAACTCCTCGTTAGAGACTGCAGGCGCAATTTCAGCGGGAGCAGGCTCGGGTGCAGGCTCGGGTGCAGGCGGGGCTTTTGCGGGCTCAGGGGCCTTGGCTGGCGTTCTCTCTTCGGGCGCAGGTTCGCGTAAAACATTCGACGAGACTGGCGCAGGTCTGCTTTCCTGGAGTGGCGCAGGCTCTTCAACTTTCGGAATCACCCGCTCCACCACGGTGGGCTTAACTGGGGCTGACGCGCGGGCCGTCGTCACTTGCGGACGTGGAGCAGGCTTGGGCAGAGAAGCGGTGTCGCCACCGCCCAGAGCTTCGATCACATCGCTCAGGCTGACTTCGTTGTAGTTCTGCACGGCCTGGATCACACCCAGCTCGAAATGCAGACGCTTGTTCGTGGCCCAGCGCATCCGCGCATCGACTTCAGCAAGTCCATCGACGACACGCAGCAACTGCTCGGTCGAGGCCATCTGGCTCTGCTCGGTGACTTGTGCGGCGATGTCGGGTTCGAGATCTTCGGCTCCAGCTTCGGGGTCGGCTTGGCTAACTAAAAGCGTGCGGAAGTGTTGGATGAGATCAGTCAGCAGCTTGCCCAGATCTTTCCCTGCCTCGCTGGTTTCATGCACGAGTTGCAGCGCGCCCACCGTGCTGCTTTCCAAGATGCGCTGCGCCATCGCGGAGACGGTCTGCACGGAGGTGAAGCCAAAGATCTCCAGCACATCTTCCTCATGGATCGTGTTGCCGCAGAAGGCCACGAGCTGGTCGAGCATTGACTGCGCGTCACGCATCCCGCCGTCGGCACCTTTGCCGATGGCAAACGCGGCCTTCTCATCGAGATCCACGCCTTCGAGCTTGGCGATGTGCAGCAGGTGATTGGCGATGATCGTCAGCGGGATGCGGCGCAGGTCGAAGCGCTGGCAGCGGCTGATGATCGTGGGCAGTATTTTGTTTGCCTCGGTCGTGGCAAAGATGAACTTCACGTGCGGCGGCGGCTCTTCCAGCGTCTTCAGAAGCGCATTAAACGCTGCGGTGGAAAGCATGTGGACCTCATCGATGTAGTAGATCTTGTAGCGGCAACGCGAAGGGGCGTATTTCACGCTCTCCCGCAGGTCGCGGACCTGGTCCACGCCGTTGTTGCTTGCGCCGTCGATCTCCAGCACATCCAGGCTGTTGCCCTCGGCGATCTCTTTGCAGATCGGGTCATCGTAATCAAACTCCACGCTGGGTCCATTGGGGCAGTTCAGCGCCATGGCAAAGATGCGCGCGGTGGACGTCTTTCCCGTGCCACGCGGCCCGACGAAAAGATAAGCATGAGCCAGCCGATTCTGCGCGATGGCATTCCTTAGCGTACGGACGACATGCTCCTGGCCGAGCACATCAGCGAAGGTTTTGGGACGATATTTGCGGGCGAAGACCTGGTAACTCACGCGCCGATGCTAGCGTGTCACAGTAAGGAGGCGAGGGGATTTTTGGTGTTCAGGCGTCAGGATCAGTTAAATGGGCGGCGCTCCCGAACCGTGACCGACCAACCGAAATCAATCTGATCAAAGATAATGACCAGATCCAAGTCCCCTTTCACTACGCCACAGAGCGTGAGGCGCGCTTTGCTGTAGTGCGCATCGGCTTGACGCTCATCCGCAAACCCAGAGAGCCAAGCACATTTTGGAAAGTCCGCAGGCGCGGGTTGCCTTGCGGTGAGAGCGCCTCATGTAGAGCTTGGCGGCTGACATCGGTTTTGCGCGCCAGTGAAGCCAGTCCGCCTTGGGCTTGAGCGACAAGGCGCAGAGTGTCGAGAAGCATATCAACATCATTGTCCTGCTCAAACTCCTCCAGCGCAAGCTTTACGGCATAGCTGGCGTGCTTGGCATCACGCAGGTATTTCAATCTCACCTCATCAAGAGTGATGGTGCTGCTTTTTTTCGATGTTTTCATGAGTGATCCTCCAGATAGGATTTCCAGTATTCCTTGGCCTTTTTGATGTCTTTGCTCTGCGTGGATTTATCGCCTCCTGCGAGAATGAGGACGGTTTTACCGTCATGCTCGCCGAATTACACCCGATACCCCGGCCCAAAGAACAGACGCAGCTCGTACAAACTTGGGTCGATGGCATTGCAGTCGCCAAACTGACCGTTCTTCATCCGGGCAACCCGCGCCAAAATACGCGCCTGCATTTTCCTATCCAACGTGTCCAGCCATTCGAGATAGGGGCTATCTTCCGAGCGACTTCGGAAAATTAGGACTTCGTATTGGCCTAGCTTCAGCAAGGGAGTGTTCTAGTTTGATTTGAGAAGATGTGTAAACTTTACTTTACGCTAGGTCAACATATCTCAATGGCATTTCTTGAGAAATCAGCGACTGCGAGGTGACCACTAATTTTGACTCCGGACGCAGGCCATGCCCAGCCTGCGCTACCGTGCTCCTCAATCTCTCTCTCGCCTTGAAAAACGATTCCTGATGTTCTGGAACCACGTCAAAGGGCCAGACTTGGAGAGGGAGTATCGCTTCGATGCCAAGCGCCGTTGGAGGGCTGATTTCGCGCATTTGGAGGCTCGTGTGCTGATCGAGATCGAGGGTGGTATCTGGGTCAACGGTCGCCACAATCGCGCCGCCGGGTTCAATGCCGATCTGGAGAAATACCTCGCCGCAGGACTTGCTGGCTGGCCTGTGTTTCGCTTCGGTCCCGATCAGATCACGCTAGAAAATGTGGAGCGAATGGCTGAGCATGTGCGTGACGAAATGAGGCGGTTTTCCACCGAATCCACTTTGGCTAAAAAACCTCAAATCGTTGATTATGAATCACTAGGCGACAATCCGGCGGTGAAAAAAGTGGAAAGCTGAAATTTGCGTTCTCATGGAATTTGCTTGGTGGTGTCCGAACCCAAGGTCACAGACAAGCAAGGAAAAAGATTCCCTTGCACTGGAAGGCATGCATTAGCGCACTCGTGCAGGCAGCAGACCACGATTGCTATCAATCTCAATGACCCTAAAGCTGCGAAAGCTCAAGGTCCGACCGTAAAAACTGCCCGTGCACTGAAGGTTGGGGCACTGAGCAGACCTCGGGCTTTTCCGTTAGCGTCTTGAGTCTCCACGGTCAGGCCCTTGGTGCCGCGTTTGCCGGCAGTGCGCAGGTCATTTTCAGCGAAGGTTTTAAAGACCTGGCCACGGGCAAAGTTCAGGTTTTCCGTGTCCGTGAACTGAAACGGGCTGGCCACGGCCAGGATAACCTCGGTGCCAAAAGCTTCCTTCATGCGGAAGCGGAACTCACTGGCCCCTAGTTGGCCTTTCTTTTGACTACCAATTTCCACTGCCTCACCACCTTTGACAAATTCGTTCGTGCGGGCGCAACACTAAGACAATGGCGCTTACCGATGCGCGAGGTTTGGCCGTGAAGCTCACGTTGATGGAAGGACAGGCTTATGAGGGCCACCACGTCATAGAGTTGCTTGATGACCCGCGCAGCTTGATGGTGCTAGGGGAAAAAGGCTTCGACAATGACAAGCTGCGCAAGCAGCTCGAGGAACTCAGAGCCCGGCATTGTTTCGCCAGTAAGTCCAACCGCAGTAAGAAGCGCCACCTCAACAAAAAAGCTCTACCTGCAGCGCTATGGAGTGGAGAACTACTTCGGCAACCTAAAACGCTGGGCATGCTCCAGCACCCGACGAGATAAGTGCGCGCGGTCCTTCCTATCCATCATCGACTGGCCCAGATATGAACTTTGAAGTTTTTCAAACACGGCCCAATAAATACCAGCCTCCTATAAGGACTTTGTCCCAAGGGTGATTGCGACCTTGTATCGCTTGCCGCCTCGCAGAATTTCAAACTGAAGAACATTTCCCGGATGGCCGCCTCTGACAAGTTTGACCATTTGTGTAACATTCGCAGCGCGGCCGTTGATAAAGATAATCAGATCTCCTTTACTTAGGCCCGCAACTTCGGCTGGTGACTTTCTCAAGACTGAGCTGATCAAGATACCAGATCCCGACTTTAACCCAAAGCGCCTCGCGGTATTCTGATCCAAATCATCTCCATCGACTCCAAGGTAGCCAAGGCCACTAGTTTTTGCTGGCTCTGGCGTAGCAGACCCAGTTTCTTCCGGAGAGGAGGCGGGCTCCACATCCATTTCCACGTCGGTCGACCAGCAATAGAACGGAGCAACAACCTTAAGATTTAAGGCGCGCAGCTCTCGCCCCTCAGAAGAAGCTTCCCCCTCTGTTTGCAGACTGTCTGGAATGTTGATGGCATCGGTATGGAAACGAATGGAGTGAACCCCCTTCAGGTTACCTGACTTAAACTCTGCATATCCACCTAGGTCTCTTGATCCAAGAGGGAGATGAAGAAAAAATGGCGCGCCGTTGATTCTTTCAACGTCTTCCATTGCCATGCCGATCTTGAGGCCGTTGTCGAACGCCCATTTGCTGCCGGTCACCTCGACATCGCTGACCCCCAGATTCTTGCTGCCTTTTGTCCAATAAAATCGCAACTCCTCATCGGTTCCTTTGAAAAGAACTGTCACGTCTTGCTCGGGTGAGTCAGGATCCGTGCCTTCGACTTTCAGGTCCACCAAATTACCCTCGCCATAGATCTTGGCTATTTGCTTACGGTTCATTCCTGCATGAATCGCGCCAACCCTCAGTCCATAGACAATAGTTCGGTCAGAAGCCCCCACCTCATTGCCGCTGCTGCTGGTGGCTGGCGGGGACATTGGGGGTGCTGGCAGTGCGGTCATCTTAGCCGCCAGCTCCCGCGCCATACGCTCGATCGCCGCCTCGGTCATGACTGGTGTATTCTGTGGTGTAGTGAGCTTCACAAGACTGGAGGCAGGGATGGCGAAGTCCGTGATTAAAGACGCATCCCCACGCAGCTCCACGTGCGGCACCTGACGCATCTCGGTGCGTTGTTTGGTAATACGGCTGGCGGCATTGACGATGGAAAAGAGGTTCCCTCCCTGGGTGCTCATCTGCTCCGAGATGAAGCGGGTGAATGGGCTGTTCGTGTCCGACTCGGTCAAAAAGGCGGCGGCTTTCCGCCCGGGGCTGGCGGCAAAGGCAATAAGGGTGCCCTCTGGCAGGATGGCCCCACCCAAGGCTTTCTTCACGCTTTCATCCAGCGCGGAAAGGTTTTTTCCAGCGCGGGCCAGAGACGTCGTCGCACCCGGTGCGCCGCTGCGGCAACAGTCCAGGATCACGCCACGCGCGGCACCTCGTGTGCCATCCAATGCTTCCAGCACGGTTTTCAGAGGCACCGCCCTATCTGGCAGGTCATCGGCGGAGTCGATGACGGCATCTACGGGCAGGAGGAAAGTTTCGGCGCGATCATAACCCGTGGGCGTGTCTTCCACCCCGTGGCCTGAATAAAAGATGAGAGCCAGTTTAGCCCCTTCAGCACGCGCCTTGAACTGTCGCAGCGCGAGGGTGATCTGACTGCGCTTTGCATCCTCCAGCAGGACGATGTCCGCCGCCTGCACACCTGGAACGGCACGGAGGGTTTGGTGCATCAGGCGAGCGTCATTGACGGGTGTATCCAGCACATCCTCTGGGGTGACGTAGGCGTTGTTGCCGATGACGAGGGCCACGATGTCTGCGGCCCGCAGGAAGCCGGCGGAGCAAAGAAGGAGGGACAGGATGAGTGATCTCATAACAGGAACAGCGAAGATTGCTTGTTTTCTACTCAGTAAGCACTTGGCAGTCTAGTTAGAAGGTGGATACAGCTCAAAATGCTTTTATCCCAAATTCGTGGATGTAAGCTCATAAATGAGAAATCACAAAATTGAGAGTGAGCTTTTCCCATTGCTTCGCGATGGAACGTTTCTCCTTCGTTGAAGCCGCTTTTTTTAGCTCTTTTTTGCTCCCTCATTTACGGATTTAGGGTTACCTCTTATTTGGCAAGAACTGTCAGAAAGTGGAGCGGAATCAAGCAGTTTATGGGCAGTCTTTTTAAAGGAGGGTTCCGCAGTTTAAAGTCCGAAGGACAACAGAAGTGGTGAGTAGCCGGGGCTTGGCACAAAGATCCATCATAGCCGAATCTCATCACCGCAGCCGACGGCTTTTCTCACGGTCCGACCGTAAAAACGGCCCGTGCACTGAAGGTTGGGGCACTGAGCAGACCTCGGGCTTTGCCGGTGGTGTCTTGAGTCTCCACGGTCAGGCCCTTGGTGCCGCGTTTGCTGGCGGCGCGCAGATCGGTCTCTGCGAAGGTTTTGAAGACCTCGCCTCGGGCAAAGTTCATGTTTTCCGTATCCGTGAACTGCACTGGGCTGGCGACGGCCAGAATGATCTCAGTGCCAAAGGGTTCCTTCATTCGGAAGCGGAACTCTCCGGCCCCCAGTTGGCCGTCCATCTGACTGCCAATCTCCACGGCCTCGCCGCCTTTGATGAAGTTGTTTGTGCGGGCGCTGTTGGGGAAGATCTGGGTCAGCACTTTTTCGGCGCTCAGGTGGTAGAGGCGCAGATAGATGCCTTCGGTACTCTTTACTTTCACGGTCAGTAGCTCGCCCTTCTTGTAATGAGGCTTGTTGGTGGAAAGAGTAAGCTTGCCGCCTTCCGTTAGAGTTACTTTGCCTTCATGGCCACCAGCCTTAGACGCACCATTAGTGAACTCGGTGTAATCAATTGCGGTGAAAGCCAAATGCTCCTGGTTTAAGGCGTGAGCGATTATTTGAAACTGGTCCAGCCAGCCGGCACGTGGAAAGGGCATGCCAGACTCGAACTGCACGGCGATGCTTTCCAGGTCGGCATTCCGACTGTCTTTGAGCCGTTGGAGAAAGCGGGTGTCTTCCTCACCGAATTCAGCGGCCAGTGTCTCCAGCTTCACATCCGCCTTAAAACGATTGTAAAGGCGGCTGACGGGATCAATCGGCTGGGTGTAACCTGGCATTGCGGCGGCCAGGGCTTTTTTGAAGCGCTCTTCGTCCGCCTTGACTACGCTATGCAGCCTTTCCTGGCTAACGTAGAGGTCCTTCACGTTGTTCGCCTCGACGCGGTCCAATCCTGCCTTGAGAGCGATCTCGCCGACTTCGTCACGAAACTGCTCGATCGGTTTATCAAGCGTGTATTTCATGCCTTGGTCGTGGCAGGCCATGCAGGAGATGCCGTTGATGATGGCCCCGTCACGGCGTTTGCGATCCTGCACGATCTCGGTTGGCGCGCGATCCAGCTTCACGCCCTTAGACGTGCTCAGGTAGTAGGCCTGCAGGCCATTGCGCAGGTTCCAGATGATCTCGCCACCATCGTGGGCGAATTCACGATCCGAGTTGGGTGTGAGTCCTGCTCCGATGGGGCCTAGCGGGCTGCGGAAGAGGTCATGCTGGCCATGACGCTGAAGCGGGCTGAAATCGTAGCTCTTCCAGTAGGCACCAGGATAGCGGCCCAGCTCATGGCGCTCAATCATTCGGTTGCCCTGACTGACGCCGCTTTCACGGAAACCGGCGCGGATGGCACGACGGTTTTGCAAATTGGCAATCACATCCACACCCAGCAGAACCTCTAAATCACGGTCATTATCCGGCAGTCGCAGCAGTTGGTTGTAAAGTGGAGGCTGAGTGGCGGCAAAGGCGAACCAGTCCGCCCGCACCCAGGCCGACTGGCTATGCGTGGCCTCGGCGATGTCTCTTTCCCGTTTTCCATCCACCCCACGCAGTGCATAAGGGTAACCGGCTACCACGTATTTCTCCCACTCTTCCTGCGTCCAGCCGTAATCGCGAAGGTCGAAGCGGTAGATCGTCTTTCCCGCGTCCACCGCCACTGGCACGGTGATTTGGCCCTCATGACTCAGGCTGTTGAGCAGCTTGCCCAAAGCAGCACGGTAGGTGTCCATCTGCGCTTCGTCTTCGACGGGCTTGCCACTGGCATCACGCAGGTTGGAGAGATTGGTGAGCGTCAGATAACGCACAAAGGGCTGAGTGGACTCCGGCTGCTTCTCCACATCCTCCTCGATCAGGCGAATCTCCTCCCGTAAGGGGATGAAGGTTCTTTGTTCTTGGCTTTTGGTTTTTGGTTCGGTGTTCGCCGTGGGCACTGGTGCGGTGGCCTCCTTGGGTTTTGGCTCCTCTTTGGCTGTGGCGGCTGGGGCGGGTTTTGCCTCTCCCTTCGCCCACTCTTTGAGCAGGGCAATCTCCTCCGCTGTCAACGGAGCCGTGTAGCCGGGATCTCCGAGCTTGCCTTTACTCTTAGGCATGCGGCCTTTCATCTCATCCGCGCGCTCGACGCGATCCAGAATGCTTTTCACATCGTCCTCGCTCCCTAGGAGCGAGGTTAGGTTGATCCCGGCCGTCAGTGTTGGCGTTTCATCGCCGTCGCTGTGGCAGTCGGCGCACTTTTGATCAAAGAGCTTCAGCACGGCTGCAGGCTCGGCGGCATGGATGGCTGTGGAGAGGAGGATGTGGATGAAAAGGTGTTTCATGGTATTCAGATGACCCAATCGTTTGTCGTCGAGTTTGGATTGTGCTCTTATTAAAAAAAATTTCCTATTTTGCGAATTTGAACCTCACCGGCATCAATGTCATCCGTCTCCCTTCTGCTCCAGTCCGCCTCTTTACTTCATGACTCCGCTTGGATTAGTAGCTAGATGGAATTAGGGCGGGGCGGAAGCCCCCAATTTAGAGGAAGGCTCCACTACTACAGTAGAAGGTTCATCCGAAAAAGGCGCCGCCCATTCAGGCATCCTGGGGGCAAATGCATCTACTCTAGAAATCTTTTTCCCAGAACCGATGTCGTAAAGCTCGATTACTGCAGCCCCATGTAGCGCACGGCTTTTTAACACCACCGTTTTGGCATCGGCCATGAACCTCCACTCCTCTATGAACGGCTTCTCAGCCTCAATGTTGGCCACAACGGTCTGGCCTTTAAGCACTCTCAGATTGGAATTAACCCACGTCCCCTTGTAGTCATTTTTGCCAAAAGTCCACCCGCTCAGCATCTCGGGCCCTACACGCGCTTTCATAGCCCCGCCCATTTTAGTCCACATCTCAGTTGTTCCATCCGGCATGAGGGCAATCACATTACCAACATCTTTAGGGAACCCGTTTTCATGGCGGATTTGAAGAGCCAACGGGCTGCTAAGTGCTGGGGTCGTAGTCTCTGGTGCAGGCGTGTTTTGCATCGCTGTTTCTACGGCCATTCTGGCGGCCAGCTCCCGCACCCGGCGCTCGATCTCCGCCTGGGTCATGACTGGCTTAGCCTGCGGGGTAGTGAGCTTCACCAGGCCGGAGGCTGGTATGGCGAAATCGGTGATTAAAGACGCATCCCCACGCAGCTCCACATGCGGCACCTGACGCATCTCGGTGCGTTGTTTGGTGATGCGGCTGGCGGCGTTGACGATGGAAAAGAGGTCGCCTCCCTGGCTGCTCATCTGCTCGGAGATGAAGCGGGTAAAGGGGCTGTTCATGTCCGCCTCGGTCAAAAAGGCGGCGGCTTTCCGCCCGGGGCTGGCGGCAAAGGCGATGAGGGTGCCCTCCGGCAGGATGGCCCCACCCAGGGCTTTTTTCACGCTTTCATCCAGCGCGGAAAGGTTTTTTCCAGCACGCGCCAGAGACTTCGTCGCACCCGGTGCGCCGCTGCGGCAACAGTCCAGGATCACGCCGCGCGCGGCACCACGTGTGCCATCCAATGCTTCCAGCACGGTTTTCAGAGGCACCGCCTTATCTGGCAGGTCATCGGCGGAGTCGATGACGGCATCTACGGGCAGGAGGAAGGTCTCGGCACGATCATAACCCGTGGGCGTGTCTTCCACTCCATGCCCTGAATAAAAGATGAGAGCCAATTTAGCCCCTTCAGCACGCGCCTTGAACTGTCGCAGCGCGAGGGTGATCTGACTGCGCTTTGCATCCTCCAGCAGGACGATGTCTGCCGCCTGCACACCAGGAACGGCACGCAGGGTCTGGTGCATCAGGCGGGCGTCATTCACGGGAGTGTCCAGCACGTCCTCTGGGGTGACGTAGGCGTTGTTGCCAATGCACAGGGCCACGATATCCGCCGCCGCGAGATGACCTACAAAACACAAGGAGCAGACGGAAAGTAGCGGAAGGAGGCGTTTCATGAGAGGAGGGAGAGATCAACGTCACTTCATGCGCACGATGAGCACACGTCGATCGAGTTGGCGCTGGGAGTCTGGGGCGGTCTCCGAAAATTGGGCGCATGTCTCGCCAAGGCCGAGTGGAACAAGTGCGGAACTGGGAACTCCTTTGGCAGTGAGCACAGCCAAGATGCTAGCGGCGCGCTGCCCACTGAGGGTTTGATTGGCCTCAGTATCTCCCTCGGCGCTAGTGTGACCTTGGAGAGCGAATCGAGCGTTTTCCTTATGGATGAGATCATTCAGGATACTGGCCATTTGATCGGCATTCATCCGGGAGGTGGCATCCAGCAGGGTGTCTGAGTTGACGACAAAAAGGATAGGCAAGGAGACAAACGGATGCTCCTCAGTAGTGCCATCCTCGCGTTGGATGATCTCCACCTCAACTGTGATTGGGGCACCCGTCTCGACAGCCAGGCCTTTACCCGCACGGCGCTCGTAGCTGCGCTTGACGATTGGAGAGGTGCTTTTCACTGGATTACGAGACGGCTTCGCAGAGAGCGCGGCACGGGCGGCTTCCACATCCAGCGGCTGGGCCTGCTGGGCCATGACGGGAAGGCTGAACAGGCCGACAAAAGCAAGGATGAGCCGAGTGAGTTTCATGCGGCAGGAGAGTGAGTGGTTCAAAAAAATATTCAAGGTGCAAATGCTCAAAGCGGGAGCGGTCCTGAATAGAACCGTTCCCGCTGGATCGCCGATCAAGAACGGATTTCTTTGGTGTAGGTGCGATGGGAGCCGTCGGTGAAATAGTCAGCATAGGTGATGTAGGTCACCTCGTAGCTGGCACGTTTGCCGCACTTGTCCGTGTACCAGCGGCACTCGGTTCGGGTGGCGAGTTTCTTGGTGTAGGCGTAGGCGGGTTTGGCGGAGGCCTTTGGCGGGCAATAGGCCGGAGCTGGGGATGGGCAGGTGCCAGCGTGAGCGGCAGGCGTGACGGCGGCCAAGGTGAGGAGGGCGAGCAGTGTTTTCATGGCGATGTATTTTGGAGGATTATTCTGTGTTTGGGGTTCACGCATCAGCGTGTTCACAGAGGCCCATCGCTAGGGACTGAAGTTTGATTGTGGGAATGTGAATTTTTTTTCAGCACCGGGTGCTCCAGGCCTGCCGCAGCCCCTCGGTGTTGCCTTCCTGGCTGAACTGATACCAGGCGTAAACAGAGGCCGTGAGTCGGCTTAGATCACGGTCCTTACGGAGCTTCTGCTGCCTTGCTTCGAAGCGCCGCTTCGTGGCCCCAAGCACGCGGGGCCGTTCTCCAGGAAAAAACAGAAAACCGCAGAAGGGTACGCCTTCCTTGCAAGCCAGCAGACGGCTCTTGGGCGCGGCCAAAGTCAGCCGAACCTGGGCCAATTCTTCGACGATGACGGCCTGCAGATCGTGCAGGCGGCTCTTCTCATTCGCGAACAAAAGGAAGTCGTCCGTGTACCGCAGATATGCCCCGTGCCGCTGCTCTTCGGTGATCGCATGATCCAGAGAATCCAGATAAAAATTCCCCCAAAGCTGGCTGGTGAGATTGCCAATGGGCAGACCGTGAGGGGAGTGATCTGCACAATTACCTGTGCGGTGGCTGGAGATGAGCACCTGGCATAGATCTAGCACACCAGGGCAGCGGAAAACCGCCGCCAGCTTGGTCATCAACACCACATGATCAAGGCTGGGGAAGAACTTCCGTACATCGCACTTCAGCACATAGCGGTGGCGGTTTACTAGCTCACGGCAGCACTCACGGGCAGCGGAGGTGCCTTTGCCTATCTGGCAGGAAAAGCTGCGGGCGATGAAGCGTCGCTCAAGGTGGGGTGCCATGATGTTGCACAAGGCATGATGAACCACACGGTCGGCAAAGGGAGCGGCAGCAATGGTGCGCCTCTTCGGGTCGTGAATCTCAAAGAACCGGTAGCCCGAAGGCTGCCACGCACCTGCAGCCAGTTCGTCACTGAGCCGCTGCACCTCATTTTCCCGGCGCTGCCACCAGGCCTCCACATCTGGGCGGCGGCGCTTGCCTCGGCGGGCTTTTTCCGCTGCCAGCAGTAGATTCTCGGGTGTGGCGATGGCTTCGAGAGTGCAGGACGGTAAAGATGGCGGCATGACTCAAGAACCACCACCCATTCTCACTGTCACGGAAGATTTTCTCGGTTGGACGCTGGACCGCAGCGCTTGCCTGCCGAAGAGCCAGCGCCATACTTTCGGACAAAAGCTGGATCTACTCACATTAGAGGCGCTAGAGCGCATCATCACTGCCCGCTACGATGTCCGTGCCCGGCCCAATGAACTGCGGGCACTAAATCTCACCCTGGAAAAGCTGCGGGTGCTGTGGCGCATCGTCCATAATCGCCACTGGATCAGCGGCCAGCAGCTGCTTTATGCGGCACGCTGCCTTGATGAGATCGGGCGCATGGCTGGGGCTTGGCTTAAGGTCAGTGAATCAAAGCGCCCGTGATCATGGGTGGACCATGACCACGGGCGGGCACCGCGTCTTGTCCCTGGCGGGGAGGGCGCTTTTCATCCACGGGGATCGCCAGCCCCACAGGCAGCAAACGTGCTGCCCGCCCTCCATGCGCCCGTTTTCTCCAGGGAGAAGTCATCCGGTTTAGGCTATTCTTACCTCTGGGCGGGAGGGGCTTCTGGCCCGGCCTGCCATCTCGGTGATCCATAGGCTGTGATGCCTTGCCGCCAGACCCCACCACCAACACGAGACGAAACCCGTTGTTATCGTTACGATTACCGGGTTGATCGTTGTTGCGGTTGGACGAGAGCAGATTGGACGCGGAATTGTTGTTCCACGACCCCCCGCGCAACACACGGTGTGGTCCTGCCGGACGACTCCCTTCACAGGTGCTACAGTCCTGCCTTTTAGCACGCCTGCGCTTCCCTGCAAAACTTGCTTTGATGCTCAGTTCATCCATGTCAAAAAAATTTCTCCGCTGCGCGGCCCAGAAGTAAAAAAGAAAAGAGTAAAAGCCTAGCCGCCAGACCCCACCACCAACACGAGACGAAACCCGCTGCCACCGCCACGACCACCGGGAAGACCGCCGCCGCGGCTGGACGAGAGCAGATCGGACGCGGAACCGCTGAACCACGACCCCCCGCGCAACACACGGTATTCTTGTTTAGCATCGTACCAGTCTTCACAGAACTCCCACAGATTGCCGCCCAGATCGTAGATGCCGAGTTTGTTTGCCGTAAAGCTCATCACCGGGGCTGTGCGTGAGTGGCCGTCTCGGTAGCTGTTGATGAATGTCCATGAACTTGGCTCTTTGCCAATCTTGCTTTCCTCCCCGCCATAATTACCCACCACACTGCTCGGTGGAAAATCACCACCCCAGGGATACACGGCCTCGATCTTCGCATCTTTACTTTCTGGGCTGGCGCTGGCGTCTTCCCGGCTGCCGATGCCTACCGCCACGCTCCATTCATGATCCGTGGGCAGGCGGTAAGTCCGCCCCTCTTTGCGGCTCAGCCACTTGCAGAAGGCCTGGGCATCCTCCCAGCTCACGCAGGTGACGGGATGGTCATCCGTCTGGGGGAAGCCTGGCTTCTTCCAAGAGAAGCCGCTGCGCTGATTCCAGCCATCGGTATCCAACGTAAAGGGTTCTGCGCCGTTGCTGTAGTCAAAGGTGCTGCTGTCTGCAATAAAAGCGGCAAAGTCCGCCACGCGAGTCTCATGCACACAGAACTGCACCTGCGTGCCGGGCACGGTGACGAAGGTCATGCCGAGAGTGTTGGTGGTGCCTTTGGTGGCAGAGGGGGCAGAATCCGCAGGCGTGCTAGGCAGCATCCGTGCTGCCAGCTCACGCGCGCGGCGCTCGATCTCAGCCTCGGTCATGGCTGGAGTGGTGACTGGAAAAGATGCAGGACTGCTGCGGAAGGTGATCTGGCGGATGGCGCTGGCGGCGCCGGTGTAGGTGACATAGGGCACCTGGCGCCTGCCAGTGCGGGTCTCAGTAGTCTCAGCGGCGGCCTCCACAAGGTCGCGAAGATTCCCTGTGCCCGTGGCGAGCTGTTCAGTGAGAAATTTGGTGAAAGGGCTGTTTTCATCCGACTCACTGAGGAAGGCCGCTGCCTTCCTCCCCGGACTGGCGGCGAAGGCGACGAGGGTGGCGTCTGGGACGACGGCCTTGCCCAGGGCGGCCTTCACGCGCTCGTCGATGTCGCCAAAATTCTTCGTGTTGGAGGCTAGGGCGGCAGTGGCCCTGGGTGCGCCACTGCGGCAGCAATCCAGAAATACGGCGCGTGCCGTGACAGGGGCGTTTTTCAGCGCGGTGAGCACACTGCTGAGGGAAACTGCGCGGGTGTCGAGGTAGTTCACATCTGGGATGGTGGCATCCACGGGCAGGAGAAAGGTGTCCTCCGTGGGGAAGCCGTCCGGCTGGCCGTCCATGCCATGACCTGAGTAAAAAACCAGCGCCAGCTTAGCCCCCTGAGAGCGAACTTTCAGCGCATTCAGGGCGATCTGGATGTCCTCTTTCGTGGCATCAATTAGCAGCTTCACATCCGCCCCGCCGGGCAGGGCTTCCAGCGTGCGCTTCATGAGCTGGGCATCATTGACTGGGGTGTCGAGCTGATCCTCCACGCGCTGATAGGCGTTGTTCCCTATGACGAGGGCGACAATGTCTGCCGCAGGTGCGGCAATGACGAAGGCCGAATGCAGAATGACGAAGGTGAGGAGGCGTTTCATGATTAAGGTGCGGGTTTGACTTTGAAAGGAACCGGAACACCGGCCATGCGCCCGGCATCCGCCAGACAAACGAGCACTCGGTAATCCGTGCCCGGCTGGAGCGCGATGTCAGTCATGCCTTTGCCCGGTTTGAGGGAGTCGAAAGTGACAGGCGAGGTGACCCCTTTCGTCACGAACAGCACCGGGGCCGTGAGATGATCTCCTGTGGCTGGAAGAATCCACACATCGTATTTTTGTCCCGCCTTGTCCTGCGAGTTCCAGGCAATGACGGGTTGGGTGCTGGTGGTCTCATCACCTGGCGAGGTAACGACGACGCGAGCGATGGGTGTCGAGGTGGGCAGAAGGAGCCAGGTGACGGCAGCGAGCAGTGCAAGCACGGCGGCCATGCGCATAAGGCTGGAATGACGAATGACGAATGACGAATGACGTGGCTGCTTGCGGGCCTGGAGTGCTTTTCCCCGCACCTCTTCTAGGTCAAAGAGCACACGGTCCGGCACCTTCATGCCGCCGGTCAGAGTCCGCTCTTCGATGGCACGAATCAGGTCGGCGTTTTCACGAAATGGGTCAGGCTCAGTCATAACAGATCTCCCTCCAGTTGGGTCAATCGCTCCCGCAAGGTGCGAAGGCCTTTGGCGAAGTAGGTAAGCAAGGTGTTGCGGTTGATACCCCTGCGCAGGGCGATCTCGTCTGTGCTCCAACCTTCGATAAAGCGATCGCGAAAGACCTGAGGCACCGGTGGGTCTGGCTGGAGCCGGTCCACTTCTGGCAGCAGTTCATCCAGACGAAAGCGCTGATCGGGCGCGAAGTCCTGTGGTGCTTCTGGCAGCTCTTCCACAGCATCCTCTCGGCTCCTCACACGTGAGCGGAAGAAGTCGGTGATGCGTTGGCGGACGATGTGGCGGGTCATGCTCAGGCAATCGTCCCAGGTGCTAATTTGATTGAAGCTTTCGCCTTTTTTCTCCACCAGCCCCCTGATGAGCTGCTGGATGGCGGTGCTGACGAGGTCCTGCCGATCTTGCTCAAAGCGCTCCCCCGCGAGCCGCAACTTGGCGATCATCATGCCTGCCTCCCACAGAAGCGGATAGGCGGACGACCATGCATGGCCGTCCCCTTGATGCAGGGCATGAATGTGAATGCTCATTCGAGGTAGGAAGATGAATTACATGCCTAACATCCTGCGTGCCAACCCACAAACATTGATTTTTAGGTTTCCACTTACGGTGGACGCAAGCGTGTCTCAAACACAAAACCCAATCCTCCTGCGGCTCTTGCCCTTCTCCCCTGAGTGCTCAGCCTTCGCCTTCTTCGCCTTCGCAATCTCGCGCTCCAGCATCCCCTGCGTCACCATCCACCGTTCAGGATTCAGGTCCGTGCTGCCTGCATGAATCGCGTTCACGCAAATGTTGAGAATATCCCCGCCACTGAGGCCCTTGGATAACTCCGAGAGAACCGCGTAATCAGCCTCCACCCGATCTGGATTGGGGAGATGAAGGGCGAAGAGCTCCCGGCGCATGGAGGCGTCTGGATTGCGAAACTTGATGTGGCGCTGGATGCGGCGGCGTTCGTTGGGCGTATCGTACGTACGTGAGGCATGGCCTGCGGCTTGAGTCCATTCATGTCCGTCGTGAACTGGACTCGATCGTCTCGATCAATGATCGGATTTTCAGCCATGGCAGCACCGTGCCACGTTCCCTCGCCTGGCGGGTTTCACCCCCGTAGATCACCCAAGGCGTGATTGCCTCGTCTTGGAGAGATCCGCGCCAGAAGTCGAGTCCCTTGAAGAAGTCGCTTGCCACCGTTTCCCCAGCCTTGATCTCAACGGCTTGAAACGTATGCGG
>CAMAQH010000045.1 GCA_945860295.1 Prosthecobacter debontii | reverse complement strand
CGCCCATGATCGCCTCCGGTGAATGGCCGCTTTTGGCGATTAACACGTCCAGCGCTTCATCGAGCGCTTTGTCTTCCTTCGTTTTGGGTCTTCTCATGTCTTCCTGTCCTCGGTTTTGACCCTCCACACAAACTTTCTGACAGGCTCGCGAATGCGCTTAAAGTGCCGTCATGCACTCCCAAGCTGAAGCCCATTTATCCAAAAGCTGTCCGGTGATGCGCCGCCTGATCAAGGTGCATGGATCCTGTGAACTGGTGGCACAAAAGCGGTCTCCGTATGAGGCGCTGGTGAGTGCGGTGGCACATCAGCAACTGCACGCGAATGCGGCAGAGGCCATCCTACGGCGCTTCAAGGCGCTGTTCCCCGGCGTGCGCTTCCCGAAGCCTGCGCAGGTGCTGTCGGCGGATGAGGCGGCGCTGCGTGGCTGTGGTTTTTCCATGAGCAAGCTGCTGGCGGTGCGTGACATCGCGGCGAAGACGCTGAGCGGTCAGATCCCGACGCGAGCAGCGGCGCTGAAGCTCGATGACGCGGAACTGATCGAGCGCCTGGTGGAGGTGCGCGGTGTGGGCCGCTGGACGGTGGAGATGCTGCTCATTTTCACGCTCGGCAGGCCAGATGTTTTCCCCAGTGATGACTATGGCGTGCGCAATGGCTGGCGCGTGGTGATGAAGCTGGAGGAGATGCCGAAGCCGAAAGATTTTCGTTTGCTAGCAGAGCGCTGGCAGCCGCACCGCACCCTGGCGGCATGGTATTTGTGGCGTGCAGCGGATGCGGCGAAAGGGTGAAGGATGAAGCATGCAGAAGGTCGTGCTGGAGTCTGCCGATGAGGCGCGAGCGTAATGAAATGCACTCCATGATGCGTGCCCACTTTCTCCGACTTATCGCGGTTCTGACGACTTTGCCATTGGCTGCTTGTCGGTTGCTTTTGCCCAAACCGACACGCCCGCTGCGGAGGCTAATTTTTGAGCCTGATCAAGGCAGGGCAGGGGAGCTGGTGGTGCTGCTGCCGGGTCGGTTAAGCCCGCCGGAAGAATTTGTGCATCATGGCATCGTGAAGCTGGTGCAGGCACGGCGACCGCAAGCGCGCATTGTGGTTCCTGACCTGCATCTAGGCTACTACATGGCGGGACTGGCGGAGGTCTGCCTGCATGAGGAGATCATCGGCGCTGCGAAAAAGCGCGGTGAGCGTGTGACGCTGATCGGTGTGTCGATGGGAGGACTCGGTGCCTTGATCTACAGCCTCCGCTATCCCCATGAAGTGGATGAGGTGCTGCTGCTGTCTCCCTTTGTCGGAGAGGCGTCTTTGCTAGCAGAGATCGAGAAGACGGGCGGACTGGAGCAGTGGCAATCGGGTGTCACCGCTGAGCCACGCAATAAGACTGAAGCCCTGCGCAAAACATGGGGCGAGATGAAACGCCAGTGGTTGCCGAAGGGTGGACCGCCGATGGTGATGAAGATCGCCGTGGGGCGGCAGGATCGCCTTTACGCGAGCAACCAATTCTTTGCCCGCACGGTGTTGAAGCCCGATCAATTCATCGAGATCGAAGGCGGTCACGAGTGGGACTGCTGGCGGCGCGCGACCGAAGCGCTGCTGTAGCTGCCACCTGCAAAGACCGTCGGAAGAACAAGCCCGTACACGGGCTTGCTTTGGGCATCATTCTTGCTCCCCTCAGGAGTCTAAACCCCCAAACACACACCTAGAAATGCCCGTCGCTACCCCTGCCCAATACGCTGCCATGCTCGATGCTGCCCAGAAAGGCGGCTACGCCTATCCTGCCATCAATGTCACCTCCCTGCCCACGATCAACGGCGCGCTGAAGGCCTTTGCAGAGTCGAAGTCCGACGGCATTATCCAAGTGTCCACAGGCGGTGGTGAATTTGCCTCAGGCTCTTCGATCAAAGACATGGCGCTGGGTGCGATCGTTTTGGCGGAAGCAGTCCACACACTGGCGGCTAAGTATGATGTGCTCGTGGCTCTGCACACCGATCATTGCCACCCGAAGAACGTCGAGAAGTTCCTCAAGCCACTCATCGCTGCCACCAAGGCGCGTCGTGAAGCTGGTAAGGGCAACCTTTTCAACAGCCACATGTTCGACGGCTCCGAACTGCCGCTGGAAGACAATTTGCGCATCTCCAAAGACCTGCTTATCGAGTGTGCCGCATTGGAAATCATTCTCGAAATCGAAGCTGGCGTCGTCGGTGGTGAAGAAGACGGGCATGACACATCCGGTGTCGCCAATGATAAGCTCTACACGACGCCTGAGGACATGCTCACGGTCTATGAAACGCTCAATGGCATCGGTCGCTTCATGTTCGCTGCCACCTTTGGCAACGTGCATGGCAGCTACAAGCCAGGCGCGGTGAAGCTCAAGCCAACGATCCTCAAAGATGGTCAGGCTGCCGTTACCGCCAAGTATGGCGCAGTGGCAGAGATGGACCTCGTCTTCCATGGCGGCAGCGGCACACCGCTGGAAGAGATCCGCGAAACGCTCGACTACGGCGTCGTGAAGATGAACATCGACACCGACACACAGTATGCTTTCACCCGCCCCATCGTGGATCACATGATGAAAAACTACTCAGGTGTGCTGAAGATCGACGGTGAAGTGGGTGACAAGAAAGCCTACGACCCACGGGGCTACCTGAAGAAGGGCGAGCAAGGTCTCTGCGACCGCATGAAGGAAGCCTGCAACGATCTGCTGAGCACCGGCAAGACTATCTGCGGCACGGTCTAGTCTTCGAGATACAGCTCTAAAAATCACTGAGGCGGGCTTTCGGGCTCGCCTCATTTTTTGCGTGATTGATCTGATCGTCCTTTGAACTGTTTAAAGGCGGCAGGACAGAGCTTGGGTCACTTCATCTTGGGTTCTTCTGCGCCTTCAGGGAGTGGATCGGCGGGAGCGGGGAGATTGTCGATGGCGTTGAGAATCTTCACACCACGATCCACGGACTGGTCGAGCCGGAAGAAAATCTGCGGTGAGGTTTTCATGACGATGCGCTTGTGAACCTCACGCTGGATGGCTCCACGCTGTTTGTTAAGCTTGTCGATGATGTATTCGCCACTGAGGGCTTTTCCAATGATGCCGACATAGACGAAGCATTGCTTCAAGTCAGGTGTGGCTTGGACGTCATGCACGGTTAGGATGACGCCATCGAAACGATAGTGCCGCTCGAGGACCATGCTGATCTCTCGCTTCAATAGCTCGCTGACTCGGAGGACGCGCTGGGACATAAGGGTAGGGAATGAAGAATGACGAATGTGGAATGACGAATGGAACAACGACGTTCGTCATTCGACATTCTGCATTCGCTATTCTTAAAGGGCTTGGGCGAATTTCTCCAACTCGTAGCACTCGATGACGTCGTTCTCTTCGTAATCGCTGAAGCCGTGGAGCTTGATACCGCACTCGAGGCCGTTGCGGACTTCGGGAACTTCATCGGTGAAGCGGCGCAAGGTTTCGATGCCGCCGTCATAGACCGCCTGACCATTGCGCAGGACGCGGGCGCGCTGCTTACGGTCGATGCGGCCATCGGTGACTTGGGAACCACCGACATAGCCTTTGTTGACCTTGAAGATCTGTTTGACCCTGGCGTGGCCGATGACTTTCTCGCGGGTGAGCGGGTCGAGCATGCCGGTCATGGCATCACGCATCTGATCGACGAGCTCGTAGACGATGGAGTAGAGCTTAATCTGCACGCCTTCACGTTTGGCGACGCCGAGAGCTTTGTTTTCGACCTTGGTGTTGAATCCGATGATGATGGCGTCTGAACCGCTGGCGAGGAGCACGTCGGACTCGGTGATGGGGCCGACATCGGCATGCAAGATGCGCTGATTGATCTTCTCGCTGGTGATCTCGCCCAGGCATTTGACGATGGCTTCGACCGAGCCCTGCACGTCGGTCTTGAGGACGAGTTTGAGGGTCTTTTTGTTGCCTTCGTCGATGCTGGTGAAGAGATGCTCCAAGGTGGAACGACGGGTGACGGTGAGCTTCTTCTGGCGGTTCTCTTCCTGGCGCTCTTCACTGAGTTTTTTCACTGAGCGCTCGCTGTCCATGATGACGACTTCATCGCCCACGTGTGGCATGTCGCTGAAGCCGACGAGTTCTACGGGCAAGCCAGGCTTGACCTCTTTGATGTTGTTTCCACGGTCGTCGATGAGGGCGCGAACTTTACCCCAATGCGGTCCGCAGATGAAGGGTAAGCCAACACGCAAGGTGCCCTGACGGACGATGACTGTGGCGACTGGGCCACGACCCGCGACCATACTGGACTCAATAACGGTGGCGCGAGCTGGAGCGCGTGGGTCGGCTTTGAGTTCGAGCACTTCAGCCTGGAGGGCCATGGTTTCCAAAAGGCTGTCGATGCCGAGTCCGGTCTTTGCTGAGACTTCCATGCACTCGGTATCACCACCCCAGTCAACCGGCGCGAGTCCGATGTCCTGAAGCTGAGATTTCACACGCAGGATATTGGCAGCAGGGAGGTCGCATTTGTTGATGGCGACCATGATGGTGACATCAGCGGCTTTGGCATGAGCCAGCGCTTCTTTGGTCTGCGGCATGATGCCATCGTCCGCAGCGATGATGAGGACGACGATGTCAGTGACATTGGCACCACGGGCACGCATTCCAGAGAAAGCAGCATGACCGGGTGTGTCGATGAAGGTGATGGGTTTCCCTTCATGGAAGACGCCATAAGCACCGATGTGCTGAGTGATGCCGCCAGCCTCTCCGTGGGTGACCTGAGTTTTGCGAATGGCATCCAAGAGCGAGGTCTTGCCGTGATCGACGTGGCCCATGAAAGTGATGATGGGAGCGCGCAGTTCGAGCTTTTCTTCTGCCACTTCTTCCACGACTTGAGCGATCGGCTCGCTGATGATTTCTTCGACCTTGTGGACGCCAGCGCCTTTCTCACGCTTCTCACGCTCCAAGCGGAAGCCATGTTTTTCACAGATCTTTTCTGCGATATCGATCTCGATCGATTTCTCTGCGTTCGGAACAAAAACCTTCAGCGTGATCAGATCCGCGATGATCTTGAAGGGCCTGAGGCCCATCTTTTCAGCAAGCTCACGGACAATAAACGGCGGTTTGAGGTGGATGATTTTTTCACCAGCCTCATTGAGTTCAAACTCCACTGGCTCAGGCTCAGCCTTCACCACGGGCGGTGGCGGCGGCGCTGCGACGACGGCGGCTGGTCCAGACTCCTTGAGCATGGAAATGGGCCGCAGACCACTGGTGGCCTGATTGTCCGCAGGGCGTCTTTTGACCTTTGGCTTGTCGTCTTCTTCGAAGATGTTGAGCGCATCGCGCTTAGCATCATCGAGCGTTTTTCTTGGCGGCTCGGGTGCCACCTCCACTACGGCTACTTTGGGGGCGGGTTTGGCTCCGAAAGCTGGCAGTGTTGCGGTGGCGTCTCTGCGCGGCACCCGCTTTTTCGGTTTCACTTCCTCAATCAGTGAGAGCACTTCTTTTTTCACTGCCACGGTGCTGGCAGGTGTGCCCTCGACCACTTCCTCGTCAGCGATGCTGTCGGGAGTGGTTATGGCGGATTTGGAGGAGGGGGAGCGGGGTGGCATGAGAGACGGTGATCGGGCGAGCGGCGAGTGGGGCTGTCGGTGTGAGGGTTGAAATACTTGAGACGGAGAGGCTCATAGCTACTCTCCAGGTGTGTAGGATTGAATGCGGTCGTGGACCTGCTTGGCGAGAATCTCGTCGCCGTCGAGTGCGTCGGTGACGTCTTCGAGTCCCGATTGAAGGAGCATCTGGAGATCCCCCAAGCCACCATTGATGAGCTTGCGTGCGGTGTCCAAATTGATGCCAAGGGCTTTTTCCAAGTCATGAGCAGCGTGGTCCATCTGGCCTTCGAAGACTTCCGCCGCGTGTTCGTCACGCTCGATCTGCAACTCCATGCCTACAAGGCGGGAGGTGAGGCGGGCGTTCTGACCACGGCGACCGATCGCTTTCGAGAGATCTTCTTCCGTGACGGTGAGGCGTGCGGTCTTTTTGTCAGGGGTCACCTGAATGGTTAGCACTTTGATAGGCTTCAGGGCCTCACGCACAAATTCGGCTGGGTCAGCTTTCCAGCGGATAATGTCCACCTTCTCGTTGTTCAATTCGCGCACTATGTTCTTCACGCGAGCGCCGCGCAGGCCGACACATGCTCCCACGGGGTCCACTTTTTCATCAGCGCTGTGCACAGCCACCTTGGTGCGGTAGCCTGCTTCACGTGAGATGCTGGCGATCTCCACGGTGTTGTCACCGATCTCACTGACTTCAAATTCAAACAGGCGGCGCACGAAATTCACATGCGCACGGCTCAGCACAATTTCAGGGCCACGGGCACCTTCATGCTCCACCGCTTTCACGTAGAAGCGCATACGGTCACCGACGGTGTAGTCCTCTGTCGAGACGCGCTCTTTTGAGGGCATCGTGCCTTCAAATTTACCGAGGTCCACGACCACGTCGGACTTGTCAAAGCGACGCACAACGCCGCTTACCACGTCGCCTGTGCGGTCCTTGAATTCTTCATACAAATTCTCTTTCTCGGCCATGCGCAGACGCTGGAGCATGGTCTGCTTCGCAGTCTGAGCGGCGATTCGGCCCATGTTTTTCGGTGTGACTTCAAGATCGATCTCATCACCGATCTGCGCGGTTTTTTTGATTAGCTTAGCTTTGGCGAGCGGCAGTTCTTCCCATGGATTACTGACCGTCTCGACGACGAGCAATTTGGCCCATGCTTTGATCGTCCCCTTCTCGGGATCAATCTCCATCCGCAGCTCACGGGCTGGGCCGATACTCTTCTTCGAGGCGGCGAGAAGTGCTAAGGAGAGCGCCTCGACCATCTTTTGACGGTCGATGCCCTTCTCTTTCTCGTAGTAGTCGAATAGTGCTTTGAGTTCGCTGATCATAAAATAGGTCCCTCTTTAGACGAAAAGAGAGCGGGGCAGGCCCCACTCTCGCCAAAAAACTAAAGTTTGTCCGGGAAAGGAAGTTGCGATGTTAGTACACACAGTTCATTCGGCAAGCCCAAATTGAGGCGGCCTTCTAGGCCGAGTATGGGGGCCGCACCTATCGGCAGGAGATTGCCCCCGCTGATGTGGCTCGAATTGAGTTATCTAAAGTCCCCCCGTTGCGGGGATTGCCAAGCGAGAGCTTCCCGCTATTCTCGCGACCGCCTATGTCTCTCGAAGCCACACTCCAAGCCGCCACTGACGCCGGTCAGCTCCTCAAATCCAGCCATGAAAATATCCTGGCCCTGCTCGCCGCCAGCCCGAACCCGGTCTATCGCGCCAGCATCGACGAACTCGCCACTAGCGGACAGTGGGCTGAGCTAAATGATCGTTTTTTCCAGGCGCTGAAATTTGGCACTGGTGGTTTGCGTGGGCGCACGGTGGGTAAAGTCGTCACGGTGGCGGAGCTTGGTGCCGCTTCAGCAGATCAGCGTCCTGACCATCCCTGCGTCGGCACGAACGCGATGAACTATTATAATGTGGGTCGGGCCACGCGCGGCCTCGTCGCCTATGCCAAGACCTACCGTGCCAATTCGGGGCTGAGCGGCAGGCCTAGCATCGTCTTCGCTCATGACACTCGGCATTTCTCCTCAGAGTTCGCGCAGAAGTGCGCGCAGATCGCTATGGAAAATGGTGCTGACGTTTATCTTTTTGATGGCTGCCGCGCCACGCCTGAGATGTCTTTTGCTATCCGTCAGCTTCGTGCGGATGCCGGCGTGATGCTCACGGCCAGCCACAATCCAGCTCACGACAACGGATTTAAAGTCAACTTCAGCGACGGCGCAGGCATCGTCGAGCCCCATGCGACGGGTATCATCAAAGAGGTCAATGCGATCAAGGACGAGTCCTACACAGCGCTTCCCACCGATCAGCAGGGAGAGCTGACCACGCTCGGCGCAGACATGGATGAGTCATATCTAGCACGAGTCGAGACCATGATGCTCCAGCCTGAATTACTCAAAGGCGAGAAGGCCAAGAACCTCAAAATTGTCTTCACTGCGCTGCACGGCACCGGCGGTGTGCTCGTGCCTGTGTTGCTGGAAAAACTCGGCTTCAATTTCTTCACCGTGCCTGAGCAGGATATCCGCGATGGGCGCTTCCCCACCGTGAAATCACCTAACCCAGAGAACGCACCAGCTTTGAAAATGGCCGTCGATCTCGCGAACAAAGAAGGCGCGGACATCGTCATCGGCACCGACCCAGACTGTGACCGCATGGGCGTCGGTGTGCGTGATGATAAGGGTGCAATGGTTCTCCTCACCGGCAATCAGACTGGCTCCCTCATGGGCTGGTATCGCCTGAAGACCATGTTTGATCTCGGCATCCTCAATGACGCGAACAAAAAGAACGCCGTCTTCCTCAAGACGTTCGTCACCAGTCCCATGCAGGACACCATCGCCGCTAAATTTGGCGTGCTCTGTGTGAACACGCTCACAGGTTTCAAATGGATCAGTTCCAAACTTGCTAAATACGAAGCCGCATTGCCCGCTGAAATTCTAGCCAAGTATCGTGACCTGTCCGCTGCCGACTCACGCGCGGCGCGTCTTCAGCACAGCAAGTTCCTCGTCTTCGGAGGTGAGGAAAGCTACGGCTACATGGGTGACGACTTCAGCCGCGACAAAGACGGCAACGGAGCCGTCGTCATGTTTGCCGAACTCGCCGCTTATGCCGCCAGCCGTGGCCTCACCATCGTCGGCCTGCTCGACGAGATCTATTGTGATGTCGGTTACTTCCTAGAAGTGAATCAAAGCAAAGTCTTTGAAGGCGCCAGCGGAGCTGCCCAAATCGCCAAGCTTGCCGACAGCTACGGCAGCAATCCGCCGACTGAGGTCGATGGCAGCGCCGTGATCAAAGTGCGCGACTTCCGCAAGCCTGGCATCACTGATGAAGAAGGCGAGGCCATCTCCACCGAGAAGATGCTCTTCGTCGATCTCGCTGATGGCCGCAGTTTTGCCGTGCGCCCGTCTGGCACCGAGCCGAAGATCAAATACTACATGTTTGCCCGCCAAGTCCCCGCCGTTGGTCAAAGCCTCAGCGCCGCCGAACTCGCCGCTGCGAAAACAAAAGTCAGCGCCTCCCTGGAAAGCCTATGGGCCTTCTTGGAAAAGGACATCGACGTGCGGCTAGCTGTGTGATGGTAAGATATCCATAACCATCCCATCAAGTCTTGCGAGATGCCTTCTTTTCTTCAACGCTGGGCTTTGCGTGGATTACCACTGCTGAGCGGCGGGCTGCTGGTGTTTGCCTATCCGCAGTGGAATCAGGAGTGGGTGGTGTGGCTGTGGCTGCTGCCGCTACTCTGGGTGCTGTGGTCGGCCAAGGATGTAAAGCGTCCTTTCTGGGTGGGCTATCTGGCGGGCTTGGCGTTTTTCATTCCTAACTTATTTTGGATCAAACATTCCTCACGAGTCATCGCAGGGGCGGTTGACAAACAATGGGCGGGCTTGGGGCCGGAGCTCATGGGACTGGGCGCAGTGGTCGGACTCAGTGGTTTCTGCGCGCTGTATATTGGACTGTGGGCTTGGTTCGTGAGTCGCCATGCACGGCCTTCATTGCTGAAACTGACGCAGGGGCACTGGCAGACGAGCACGCTGGAGTCGTTGCGTTGTGCCTTTTTAGCAGCGGGTGCCTGGGTGGCCTGCGAGTGGCTGCGGAGCACGACGGTGTTTACCGGTTTCGGCTGGAATGGCCTGGGCGTGGCGCTGCATCAAAATCGTGTATTGATCCAGTGCGCGGATCTGGTGGGCGTGATGGGGCTGTCTTTTCTGCCAGTGCTGGTCACCTGCACGGCCTGGAATGCAGTGACTCGCATGGCGCATCTGTATCGCGGCACGGGCACCTGTCGGACACGACTGGATTTTACGGTGGCGATGATCGTGCTACTCGCAGCGGCGTTCTATGGCGTGATGAAGATCACTGCACCAACTGACGATGTGATCACGGTGCGCACAACTTTGGTGCAGCCAAATGTGGCTCAGGTGGATGCATGGTCGGGACGCCTGGCCTCTGAGATCTATCAGCGACTCAATGACTACACGCGACTTTATGCTGAGGCACGCGGCGGGCAAAGCCAGACGGATTTAGTGATCTGGCCGGAGAGCGCGCTGCCCGTTCATTTGCATGGTCAGCCTGAGCGCTGGGGGCTGCCGAAGCATGAAAATTACTTTGATGAACTGCTAGCTAAGGGTGATTTTAGTTTGCTGACGGGCACTGAGATTCATGCGGCTGAGGATGCTGGCCCAGGGCATGTTTCAGCGGTGCTGTTTCGTGGTAGTTATGCGAACCGGCAGGAGTACCACAAAGTGCATCTCGTGCCCTTCGGCGAATATTTGCCTTTTGGTGACATTCTGCCGTTTTCATGGCTGCGCGGTGTGATACCGGGTGACTTCGAGCCGGGTCAAAGCACGGAGCCGCTCCTGCTGGCTAAACCCGCGGTGCAGATTATCCCCCTGATTTGCTTCGAAGATACAGTGGGCCGACTAGCGCGACGCTTTGTGCGACCGGAGCCGCAGATGATCGTCAATATAACGAACGATGGTTGGTTCCTTCAGAGCGCCCAAACTGAGGCACACACGGCCAATGCAAAGTTCCGCGCTATCGAGCTGCGACGCCCAATGGTGCGGGCCACAAACACGGGTGTGACCTGCTTTATCGACACGCTAGGAACGGTGACGAGCAAGTTGGCCGATCCAGAAACTGGTAGCACTTTCATCGAGGGCTGCCTGCCTGGAGAAGTCCGCGTGCCGAAAAGGGGAGAGATGACGCTATACGCCAAACACGGCGACTGGTTCGCGATCTCCATGCTGTCACTGTGCGTCCTGATCGTCATACTGCGAAAGGTGAGGCACCGTGAATCTTGAAGCCCATGCCTGCCCTGACCAGCTACACCAAGCCCCTGACCCAAGCTCAGGTAGACAAGTTAAAGTGTCTGCTCCAGCAGCGTGGCTTCACCTTTGAAACCAAGCCCTACTGCCTCTACGCCGCTAGTAAGGGGAAGGTGAATGTCCAAGTCTATGAGAAGGGGCCAAAGGTCCTGATTCAAGGCAAGGAGACGGAAGACTTTATCACCAACACCCTGGAGCCAGAAGTGCTCGGCGTGGCAGAACTCGGCTACGAAGAGGTTCACCATCCGGAAATGTATCAGCCTCACATCGGCGTCGATGAAAGCGGTAAAGGAGATTACTTTGGGCCGCTGGTTATCGCTGGAGTCTATGTGGATGTGAATGTGGCACGTTCTTTGCGGGAGATTGGCGCTGTGGACAGTAAGCGCATCAGCAGCGACAGCAAAATCAGCCAACTCGCGCAAGCAATCCGCTCTGTGCCTGGCCTGAGCTGGCAGATCTTACAAATCAATCCAGAGAAGTACAACGAACTCTTCACCAAGTTCGGTAATCTCAACCGACTCCTCGCCTGGGGACACGCGAGGGTGATCGAGACCTTGCTGGAGAAAGTTCCTGATTGCCCACAAGCCATCTCCGATCAATTTGCCAATCCCACCGTCCTTCAGCGCGCGCTCCAAACACGTGGTCGCACGATTGATCTGATTCAGCGGACAAAGGCGGAAAGCGATCCCGCCGTGGCTGCCGCATCCATCCTAGCGAGAGACGCTTTTGTGAAATGGCTCAAGAAAACCAGTGACGAACTTGGTATTGAACTCCCCAAAGGCGTCTCAGAAAAAGTGAAGTCCAATGCCTGTCTGATCTTTTCTCGGGCCGGACAAAGTGGCCTGAATCGAGTGGCTAAACTGCATTTCAAAACAACGGCAGAAGTGAGTGATCATTCAATGACGTTAAGTTAAGGAGTTCACAATTTTTTCTAAGTGGTGGGAGGCATTCGTTTTGTCAGAGCGGTTCCCATTGGCTCGCTGTGGCGTCGGTGGCTGACAGCAGGATTAACAATATTAATCCGGCATAATGGAAGAATATCATGCAGCATACTTTGTTGAACTGGAATTGAAGAAGGCACGAATATGATCGGGCCGCTTTCTGAGAGGAGATGAACCTGCCGATGATTTACTTTTGCAGCCCACGTTCGTCTTTGGCTGCTGGTAGATAGCTCAGCTTGTTTTTGAGCGAGCGGTTGAGATGCCCGTGCAGATTGAGTTTGGGGCTCTAGCTGCGCATGTGGTGCACAGCGATGGCCTCCTGGTGTTCCTCCAGCCAAGCTTTCACTAGCTTGCTGTGATGCACTCGCAGGTTGTCGAGGATCAGATACACTTTGTGCCCTTTCATCTAGCGCACTAGCCGCTGCAGAACCGGATGAGTTGGGCTGCGTCCAACGCTTTTTTTGTAAACCATCTACCGGGGACTTCCCTTGTTACTCACTGCGCCCACCACCGAGTTGCCAAAGTGTTTGGACATCTGCTTGATGACAGGCGTCTGCACGCGTGGTGCATAACCCCTTGGCGCATTGGGCTGGTTGTTGACCCCGGTCTGGTCGCCCCAGTAGACCTATGCTCCCTCGGAAGTGAAACCACCCGAAGGCCTGCTCTTCGACATTCTTGATCTCAATCGCATGTTCGAAGCCCGCTGGAGTAGATGAGTGATCTACTGGCGTTTTAACTCGGGAAGTAATATCGGCTTTCTAGCCGGTGTTTTTTGACGATTGATCTGCTAAAAACTACAGAACCCAGGAAGGCCATGCTGTGGACAATCTGCGGCCTACTGCAGACGGACTTGTGGAAAAGTTAAGCTCTTATTCCAGAAGAATGAACCTCAGGCGAAGCCGGGGCACTTTGAGTTCCCACCTGTGCCGCACGAACTCAGGGCCTCTTAGCCCAAGGGCGGCCAAGTGGGGTGCCGATGAACACATGGCGGTCTTTCTGCGAGATCGTGAATGCAGGGTATGCCGCGATTGCGGCGATTGTGAGCAACGCTAAATAACGATACCGCGAAAGTGGCGGAGAGGGTGGGATTCGAACCCACGGTGAGAATTACCCCACGCCAGTTTTCAAGACTGGAGCCATCAACCACTCGACCACCTCTCCAGATGTGTTGGTTTGCAGCGCGGAGAGTGAAGCAGATTGGGCAGATGCCAAGGAGAAGTTTTCATTCTTGGCTTGGAGATTGTGAATCAAGAAACCGATAGACATGAGTCATCGGAATCGTTGCCTGCGACCAATTTTATATGCGCTCTATCCTGCCCCTCATTCTGGCTCTCAGCTTCGCGGCTCAGGCTGCTGACAAAAAAGAACAGTCGATGACGCCAGGAGGTGTCTATCGCGCACACGACATGCAGCGCCCGCGCCCGCCCATAATCACGCCGCCTGGCTTTAGTTCGCAGGAGAGGGCTGGCGCACCGCCTTCAGACGCTATCGTGCTCTTTGATGGTCAAGATTTGTCCAAATGGAAGGCTGATCCGCGCAAGGACACGCCGCCTGGTGATGACAAGCCGCGCTGGAAGATCGAAAATGGCTACGCCGAAATCGCCGCAAAGGCTGGCGGCATCCGCACGAGGGAAAGTTTCAAGGGTGACTACCAACTGCACCTCGAATGGCGTGCGCCGGATGTGGTCGTGGGCAATAGCCAGGGCCGTGGCAACAGCGGTGTGTTCATCGGCGGCTTCCCAGAGATCCAGGTGCTCGACTCATATCAAAACGACACCTATCCAGATGGTCAGGCGGCTGGACTCTACAGCAACTATCCGCCGATGGTGAATGCCAGTCGCAAGCCCGGTGAATGGCAGACCTATGACATCTTTTTTGAGCGCGCAAAGCCCGGCAGTAAAGCCATGCTCACGGTCATCCATAATGGCGTCGTCGTGCAGTATCAGCGTGAGTTTGACGGCGTCGATCAAGACGGAGATCTAGCCCTGCAAGACCACAACAATCCTGTGCGCTATCGTAACATCTGGCTGCGCCCGCTGCGGGTCGATTCCGATGCCAAAGGCACCAAACCCACCGCCGCCGCCCCTATTCCTACCATCACTCCCAAATCGTCACAGCACCAAGTCATCAAGATCAAGACCATGACTGCGCAAATGAAGTATGATGACAACGAATTCACCGTTCGCCCCGGAGAGGCTGTGAAAGTCATCTTTGAAAATGGCGACGACTTGCCTCACAACATCGTCTTCTGCCAGCCCGGCACTGACACCGCGACGATGGCGATGAAGCAGATGGAGAAGCCCGAAGAAGCACTTAAACGCAACTGGTTACCCGATGACAAGCGCATCTTCGCGCACTCGAAAATGCTCAACCCGCACGAGAAGGAAGAGATCACCTTCACCGCGCCCGAAAAGCCTGGGGACTACCCTTTCGTCTGCACTTTCCCAGGCCATGCTTTGACGATGAACGGCAAGATGAAAGTCCTGCCACTAGGTGAAGGATTGAAGGATTTGAAGTTCGCCCTTTATCTCGGAAATTGGGATAAACTACCGGAGTTTGCTAAGCTCAAACCGCATCGTGAAGGCGTCATCGCGGACAATCTCATCGATATCAAACTTGACGACTACAAGAACGAGTTCGGTGTCGTCTTCACCGGTAAGCTCAGGGCTCCACGCAAAGGTAGCTACCGTTTCTCCATCTCAGGTGATGATGGAGTACGCCTCAAGATCGATGGCAAGACGGTTGTCGAATATGACGGCATTCATCCAGGGGGCGACATGAAAGAAGGCAGCGTGCAGCTTGAGCAGGGCGACCACGAGCTGCGCTACGAGTACTTTCAGGGTGGTGGTCAGATAGCGGTCTATGCTGCTTGGAAGGGCGCAAATTTTGACGTCACACCACTCTCGAAATGGCAGCCGGAAGAACTGAAGAAGGGCGGAAAGGCCAAGAAAAAGCAAGACTTTGCACCTGTCCCGATCGTCGTCTCTCAGGAGCCTGTCATCTATCGAAACTTCATCCAAGGCGCTGGAAATCGCGGGATCGGAGTTGGTTATCCAGGTGGTATTAACATCGCTTGGAGTGCGGAGAGCATGAACCTAGCCGTCCTTTGGCGTGGGGCATTTATTGATGCCTCGATGCACTGGAACTCACGCGGCGGTGGCGCGCAGGCTCCTCTTGGTTACGACGTGCTTCAGCCCACGGGCGAAGTCACTCCGGCGTTCTTCGTCACTGATAAACCAGAGTCCGCATGGCCCGCCTGGGATAAAGCAAAGCGCTACGAAGTCTTTGTTTGGAAGGGCTACACGCTCGATGCCAAACGCAGTCCGATCTTCCGCTACACATGGAACGAGGCCGAAATCGAAGAAAGCTTCACAGCCAAGGGTGATGGCAACAAGCCTGATGGCAAACCCACACTCATCCGCACGCTGAAGATCAGCGGCAGTCTTCCAGCCAAGGCTTGGTACCGCATCGGCTCAGGTGCTTTTGAGAAGAGATCTGACACGTATGTTTTCAAAGGACTCAAGCCCTACACGATCACCGCCTCGGGGGCGCAAATAGCGGGTCAAAATCTTGTCGTTCCTGCCAAATCCGGCTCCCTGACCATCACCTATCAGTGGGTTCAGTAATCTTTCTCCAACTCACCGTTATGAAACGCTTTTCAATCTTCCTCGCCCTATGCTCGCCACTCTTCGCCGCTGATTCCGTCGAGTCGGACTACTACAAGATCACCACCTTCGAGACACCAAAGGAAACCGCGCTGGAGGTCGGCTCCATCGACCTACTGCCTGATGGCGGGCTCGTCATGGGCACGCGACGTGGTGAAATCTGGATCGTCAGTGGCGCGGGCAGCAGCGATCCATCCGCGGTGAGCTACAAGCTCTATGCCAGTGGTTTGCATGAGGTGCTCGGCATCGCCTACAACCCAAAAGACAAGAACATCTACGCCACTACACGCTATGAGATCACCCGGCTCCGCGATCTCGACAACGATGGGCGTGCTGATGTCTTCGATAACGTGAGCGATGCCTGGGGCGTCTCTGGTGACTATCACGAATACGCTATTGGTTCGCGCTTTGACAAAGCCGGTGACCTCTGGGTCACGCTGTGCCTCACTGGTTCCTTTAGCAGCGCCGTGCCGTTTCGTGGCTGGGCTTTGCGCATCAAACCCGATGGCAAAATGGTCCCCACCTGCTCCGGCATCCGCAGCCCCGGCGGCATGGGATTCGATACTGAAGGCGAAGTTTATTATGTGGACAATCAAGGTCCGTGGCATGGCTCATGCACGCTTCAGCATCTCGTTCCTGGCAGCTTCCAAGGCCATCCCGGCGGCAACATTTGGTATGATCAGGCCCCGAACATGGGTCCGCGTCCGATCGACCCGAGCCCTGAGGCTTTCCAAGGTGAGCGTGGCCGCAAGGAGGCACGTCCCGGTGGCGATCCAGGCCGCATGGTAAAGGAGCGCGAGCGCATCAAAGAGCTGCTCCCGCCCGCTGTGTATCTCGTTCACGGTAAGATTGGCAACTCTGCCTCTGCTATCATCTGTGATACGAGCGCTGGCAAATTCGGCCCTTTCGCGAAGCAGCTCTTCATCGCCGATCAGAGCCACAGTAATCTCAGCCGTGTCTTCCTGGAAACCATCAACGGCATCAAACAAGGCGTGGTCTTCCCCTTCCGCCTCGGCTTCACCAGCGGCCTCATCGGCGGGCGTATGGATGAGGAAGGGCGCGTCTTCACCGGCGGCAGTGATCGCGGTTGGGGTGCACGCGGTGGCAAACCCTACTGCTTCGAAAAATGCGAGTGGACTGGCAAGCTGCCCTTTGAAGTACATGAGATGCGCGCCAAGAGCGACGGCTTCGAACTCACCTTCACCCAGCCTGTTGATGCCAAGGCCGCAGGCGATGTAAAGAGCTACTCCATGCGCGAGTTCGTCTATGCCTACCGCGAGCAATATGGTGGCGACGAGATCGACGAGATTCTCCCGAAGATCACCGCTGCCAAAGTCGCCGCCGATGGCAAGAGTGTGCACCTCACCATCTCCCCTTTGACGAAAGGCCACATCCATGAGCTACACCTCGAAGGCGTGAAAAACGCCAGCGGCCAGCCTTTGCTGCATACCGTCGGCTACTACACGCTGAACGAGATTCCGAAGTGAACGGTAAAATGCGGCTTGGCGGGGGCGTTTTAGCAGCGTTGAAACGCTCCATCCCAGTTATGTTCCTGTTAGCTGCCACGCCTGCTGTGGCTGCGGTTGATTTCAGTCGGGACATCCAGCCCATCCTCAGTGAGAACTGCTACCACTGCCACGGACCGGATGCCGCGAAGCGCAAAGGTGATCTCCGACTCGATGATGAAAAGGCCGCGAAGAGTGACGCTATCTTGCCGGGCAAAGCCGATGATAGCGAATTGGTGAAGCGCATCTTCAGCAACGATCCCGAGGAGGTCATGCCCACGCCGAAGAGCAACCGCAAGCTCACTGAGGCGCGGAAGCTGCTTGTGAAGCAATGGATCAGCGAAGGAGCCAAGTGGGGCAAGCATTGGGCCTTCGAGCCAGTGAAGCGCCCGAAAGTTCCAGCGAGTGCGAAGCATCCGATTGATGCGTTTGTGAAGCAAAAGCTCACTGAGGCAGGTTTGCAGCCAAATCCACCAGCACCACGCAAAACACTCGTGCGCAGGCTCTCACTTGATCTCGTAGGACTACCTCCCGATCCGTCAGATCGGTCCGATCCGTCTTATCTGATCGAGCGTCTCCTCTCCAGCCCACGCTTCGGTGAGCGGTGGGCCTGGGACTGGCTAGACGCTGCGCGCTATGCCGACAGCAACGGCTACCAGGGCGATCCCGAGCGCACCATGTGGCCTTGGCGTGATTGGGTGGTGAAGGCGATCAACGCCAACATGCCGTATGATCAGTTCACCATTTGGCAGCTCGCGGGTGATCTTTTACCAAATGCCACGCAGGAGCAAAAACTCGCGAGTGGATTCAATCGCAACCATATGATCAATGGCGAAGGTGGCCGCATCGCCGAAGAGACGCGGGTAGAGAACGTCATGGATCGTGTGGAGACTACAGGCACCGTTTGGATGGGTCTTACGCTGAGCTGTACCAAGTGCCACGATCACAAATTTGATGTCCTCACCCAGCGCGACTACTACGGCCTCTACGATGTCTTTAACCAGACCAGCGAAGACGGTAAGGGCCGCAGTGGTCAGGCCGCACCAGCGATGGACATGAGCACGCTTGCGGAACTTGAGCGTTCCAAAAAAGCGACGCAAGCCGTCAATCAACTCGCTCAAATGGTGGAAGCTTTTGAGCTGAAAAAATTCCCACGTGCTGCGGGCAAACTACTCATAGAATCGGACGCAAAAAATCTCCCTGGCAATCTGCCAAGCACTCTCGCCAAGACCGAGCCAAAAGCTCGCGGAGTGGATGCGTTGCTTGAAGCCATCGGCTATTTCAAAGGCAAGGATGACAAGTATGTAGCCGTGCTGAACAAACTCCTGGCTGCCCAGCGTGAAAAAGTGAGCGCCGCCAGTGCCGTGACCAAAGTCATGATCATGGACACGCTACTGACAGCGCGCGAGACGCTGATTCTCGACAAAGGCGCTTACGACAAACCGCTGACGACTAAGGTCAGTTTCAAAACACCCGCCGTGCTGCCATCCATGCCTGATACTGCACCGAAGAATCGCCTCGGCTTCGCCGAATGGATCGTGCGCCGGGACAATCCGCTGACTGCCCGCGTTACAGTGAACCGTTTCTGGCAGGCGTTCTTCGGCATCGGCCTCGTTAAGACGGCAGAGGACTTCGGCGTGCAGGGCGAGATGCCCGTGCATCGAGAGCTGCTTGACTGGCTGGCTGCTGAGTTCATGGAAAGCGGCTGGGACGTGAAGCACCTCATCAAACTCATCGTCACCAGCGAGACGTATCAACGAGGTTCACAGTTCTCGGTTCACGATTCGCAGTTGGACCCCGACAATCGCCTGCTCGCGCGTGGTCCGCGTTTCCGGATGCCGTCTTGGATGCTGCGTGACCAGGCCTTGCAGTTAGCGGGATTGCTCAGCCCAAAGCTCGGTGGCCCATCCGTGAAACCTTACCAACCTGAGGGCATTTGGGAAGAGGCCACCTTTGGCAAGAAGACCTATGTGCAAGATCACGGAGACGCTCTCTACCGCCGCACGCTTTACGTTTTCTGGCGTCGCATCGTCGGGCCGACGATGCTCTTTGATAACAGCACGCGCCAAGTCTGCGCCGTCAAAGCCACGCGCACCAATACACCGTTGCAAGCTCTCGTCACACTCAACGACACGACCTATGTCGAATCCGCTAAAGTGCTCGCTGAGAAGATCCTGCAATTACCCGGCGATGACACGCAGCGCCTTCAACACGCTTTTCAAGTCGTCACGCACCGTGCCCCGAAGTCAGACGAACTCTCCGTGCTGAAAATCCAGCTCGCTAAACTCCGCCCACAAGTCGCACCCGAAGTCGCAAAGCTCCTGCAAGTCGGCGAATTCAAATCTGATCCTAAACTCAATCCCGCCGAGCACGCCGCATGGACGAGCCTTTGCCTCATGCTGCTGAACCTCGATGAAGTCTTGACGAAGGAGTGATCCCCACGTCACCGTCATTCTTGACGACGGACATCAGAGAGGGCAATGTCCGTCATGAACACTAGCACCACTGATTTCACTGTCCGCGATCTCAACCGCCACCTCGCCAAGGTCCTTGAGGCCTGTGATCGCGTAGGCCTCATCCGCATCCGCAGCCGGAAGGGCACCACCTATCAGCTCCGCCCCGAGGAGCCGCCTGCTGCTGCGCCGAAGGCCGAGAACCCCGACTTCGCCGCCCGCCGCCGTGCTCTGAAGATGCCGATGATGTCGAAGGCGCAGAGTGAGCAACTTGATAAACTTATTGCCGGGGAATGAGCGCTTACGCAGACACTAACTTCATCACTCGACTTTACCTGGAGAGGCCAGAAACAGCCCAAGCAGAGAAAGTTTTTAGTGCAGATCTTCCCCTTTTGCCCATCACCTGGCTCACTCGGCTAGAGGTCATCAATGCCTTCGAGCAGTCGGTGCTCACGGGTTTCGGCGAGGTTCAGTCTCGAATTAGCGCGGAGCTAGCCGCTGCCTGCCAGCAGCAGTTCCGTGATGATCTGACCCAGGGCGTGGCGATGCGGCTGGTGAACATTTCTCAAGCCGAGGTCTCGGCAAAGTTCGAGGAGATTGCCCTCCGCCACACCGCACGTCGCGGCTTCCGTGCCTACGACATCCTGCACGTCGCCGCAGCTCTCATACTGAAGTGTCAGAGCTTCTGGAGCTTTGACAAAAAGGCCAGCAAACTGGCCAAGCTCGAAGGCCTGAAGGTGATTAAGTGAGCTTTCATCAACCTACCTCAGCCGTGACCATGCGTGAGTGACGCGGGCAGAATGCCTGACCTACCTGTTCGACAAAAGTTCTGAGATTTGGGCTACGTTGATACATCCTCACTATGCCACGCACGGATCTTCATCATCTCAATCTCACTCGTCGTGCTTTGTTTGGCCAGGGTGCTGCGGGCCTTGGCGGGCTTGTCTTGGGTTCTTTGTTCACGAAGCAGGGGCTTGCGATGCAGGCTCCTGATCCGCTAGCTCCGGCGCTGCCGCATTTCATGGGGAAGGCAAAGCGGGTGATCTATTTGCTGCAAAATGGCGCGCCTTCACATGTCGATCTTTTTGATTACAAGCCGATGCTCAAGAAGATGCATGGCACGCAGATCCCAGACAGCGTGGTGGGTGGTAAAAGATTCAGTACGATGACAGGTTCGCAGACAGCGCGGCCTGTGCTCGGTGAGATCTCGGAGTTCTCACGTCATGGCAAAAGCGGTGCGACGGTGAGTTCGTTTCTACCGCGCACGGCGGAAATCGCGGATGAGCTTTGCTTCATCAAGTCGATGCACACCACGCAGGTGAATCATGCGCCCGCGATCACTTTTCTCATGACCGGCGCTGAACAAGCGGGACGCCCGGCTATGGGGTCGTGGCTTAGCTATGGGCTTGGCAGTGCGTGCGAGGACCTGCCAGCCTTTGTCGTGATGACAAGTCGTGATAAAGAAGCGTCGTGCGGCCAGATCTTCTATGACTTCTATTGGGGCAGTGGCTTCCTGCCTTCGAAGTATCAGGGCGTGAAGTTTCGCGGCAGTGGCGATCCGGTTTTATACATCAGCAATCCCGAAGGCATGAGTCGTGAGGTGCGCCGCACGATGCTCGATGGCCTAAACGAGCTGAACTCCATTAAGCTGCGAGATCATGGCGATCCCGAGATCGCCACGCGGATCTCGCAGTATGAGATGGCGTATCGGATGCAGAGCAGCGTTCCTGAGCTGACCGATCTCTCAAACGAACCGAAACACATCCTCGATATGTATGGTCCTGACGTGTTGCGTCAGGGCAGCTACGCTTACAATTGCCTCATGGCGCGGCGCCTCGCTGAGCGTGGTGTGCGCTTCGTACAAATCATGCACGCAGGCTGGGATCAGCATCGGAATCTGAACACGCAACTCAAGATTCAATGTCAGGACACGGATGCGCCGAGTGCCGCTTTGATCAAAGATTTGAAACAGCGCGGGCTGCTGGAAGACACGCTGGTCATCTGGGGCGGTGAGTTTGGCCGCACGCCGTTTTTACAGGGCGACATCGCTAACACGAAGCAGTGGGGACGCGATCACCATCCGTATGCTTTCACGGTCTGGATGGCAGGCGGCGGTGTGAAGCCCGGCACAAGCTATGGCGAGAGTGATGAGTTCGGATTCAATGCCGTGAAGGATAAAGTTCACATCCACGATCTCCAGGCCACGATCATGCACCTCATGGGCATCGATCACGAGCGCTTCACCTTCCGTTTTCAGGGTCGTCAGTTCCGCCTCACCGATGTACACGGTGAGGTGGTCAAATCGGTGCTGGCATAGCTTACGCGGTCAACTCAGCGACAGCGGCCTCGAGGCTGGCGGTGTCTTTGATGGAGATGACCTTGGCTTCCATGTCGATCTTCTTCATGAGGCCGGCGAGTGTGGCATCCGGGCCGAGTTCGATGAAGAGTTTGTGGCCTTGGGCGCGCAGGGCTTGCATGGACTCGACCCAGCGGACACTCCCGGTGACCTGAGCGGTGAGCGTGGCGCGGATTTCTTCGGGAGTCTTGACCGTGCGGGCTTCGAAATTGCAGACGACCGGCACAGCGGGCTCGCCGATGGTTGAAGAGGCAAGCACGGTGGCCAGTTTGTCCTGTGCGCTCTTCATGAGGCGGCTGTGATAGGCTCCGGCGACAGGCAGCGGGATCGCGCGCTTGATACCTTTGTCCTTAGCTTTAGCGGCGGCGGCTTCGATGCCTTCGACACTGCCACTGAGAACGATCTGGCCTGGAGCATTGAGATTGGCGACATCGACTTCACACTCGGCGGCGAGTTCGCGGATGGCGCTTTCTTCACCACCAAGCATGGCGAGCATGGCACCGCGCGTTTGCTCGCAAGCCTGCTCCATGAAGCTGCCGCGCTGGAAGACGAGATTGAGGCCAGTGGTAAAATCAAACGTGCCCGCTGCGGCATGGGCGGTGAATTCACCGAGCGATAGACCGGCGGTGGCGGCGATCTGAAGGCCGGGAACGCGGGCTTTCAGCACTTCGAGAAGAGCAAGCCCATGAGAGTACAGCGCTGGCTGGCAGCGGCTAGTTTTGGTCAGCTCTTCCATCGGTCCCTCAAACATGATCTGGCTTAGCGAATAACCGAGTGTGGCATCTGCCTGATCGAGCATCGTGCGCACGGCTGGGTAGGCTTCGGCAAGGTCTTTGCCCATGCCGACTTTTTGAGCACCTTGACCAGCGAAGAGGAGAACTGCGGAGAGAGACATGAAAGTAATAAGTAGTTAGTGGGAAGTACTTAGTTACAGAAGTTTTAATCTGAAGCTAAACACTATTTACAGTTCACTGAGCACTTGGCTCCTGGCGATGCAAGCCCAGCAAGCCGCGAATCTCCGGCACGGCCTGACGGGCAGCGGTTTCGAGGAGTTCTTCGGCGCGGGCGATGGCTTCGCTCAAGGGCATCTTTTGTGGTTTGATGGCAAAGGCGAGATCGAAGTGCGCGCGCAGGGCTGAAGAGTCATCAATGGCACCGGCGAAGGCGATGACGGGTTTGCCAAGTTTACGGGCCATCATGGCGACTCCGATTGGGCCTTTGCCGTGGAGTGTTTGGGCGTCGAGCCTGCCCTCACCCGTGATGACGAGATCGGCGGCGGAGATTCGCTGGCGGAGGTTTACGGCATCGGCCACGAGATCGAAGCCGCTGACGAGTTCCGCGCCGCAGAAGGCCATGAGTCCATAGCCAAGTCCTCCGGCGGCGCCGGCACCGGAAAGGTCGGCGTCATCAGTGCCGAGGTCGCGCTTCACCGCCTCTGCCAGCTTCGCAAGCCGATGTTCGAAGAACTCAAAGCAGGTCACGCCTTTTTGCGGTCCATACACACGAGTGCAGCCCTGCTCGCCGAGTAATGGATTGCTCACGTCGCAGGCGACTTTGACGGACGCTGACAACGACACGGGCTTTTCGATTCGGGCGAGTTGATCAAGATCACGAGGCAGGTTTTCAAGAGCGTTTCCTGAAGCATCAAGGAATCGAAATCCAAGCGCCTGGGCCATGCCTGCGCCGCCGTCGTTGGTGGCGCTGCCGCCGATGCCGATGAGGATCTTGTGAGCGCCGCGCTGGATGGCATCCCGCATCATCAAGCCGGTGCCGTGAGTGCTGGCAGTGCTGGGATCGAGCGGGAGGTCGCAGACCATGGCTAGCCCTGAGGCGGCGCTCATTTCCATGACGGCTTCGGTTTGCCCATTGGTGAAGATGAACCCGTAGCGGGCGGTGATGGGACGCCCGCGCGCATCGAAACTGTGCATCTCCACCCATTCGCCGCCGAGCGCGGTGATTATGGCCTCGGTGGTGCCTTCACCGCCATCGGCGATGGGGCAGATGTCGCACACCACGCTGGGGATCTCGCTTTCAAACACGCGTCGCAAAGTCTGTGCCACCTGGGTGGCGGTGAGGGAGCCTTTGTATTTGTCGCTGGCGAGGAGGATGCGCATCAGGGGAGATTACCGTGCTGGCCCGGAGCGGCAAGCACATGGGGCTATCTGATGACGACAGAATCGTTGTAAAACTCGAATTCTTGTTATTGTAGGCGCTCTGGCCAAGCCCCTGAATCCATCCAACCCGTTCCACATGAGCACCACCCGCGTCCTTCTCACCACCACGTCATTCCAGGACACTCCTGGCATCCATCACGAAATGCTGGACAAGACTGGATTCGAGATCGTCCGCGAACGCGGGCCACTTCCTGAGAGCCGCATGCTCGAACTGGCCGGAGATTTCGATGCCTATCTTTGCGGTGATGATGCCCTCACTCACGCGGTCATCCAAAAATCTCTGCCGCGCCTCAAAGTGATTTCCAAATACGGTATCGGCCTCGACAAGATCGACGTTCCTGCCGCCACCGATCTCAAGGTGCCTGTTCTTTTCACGCCTGGCGTCAACCACACCACCGTCGCTGAGCACACGTTCTGTTTGATGCTCGCCGCCGTGCGTAACCTCGTCGTCGAGGCCAATCACGTCGCTGCTGGCCGCTGGACGCGCATCACGGGCAACGAAGTCTGCGGCAAGACCCTCGCCATCGTTGGGTTCGGCCGCATCGGCAAAGAAGTCGCTATCCGTGCAAAGGCTTTTGGCCTGAACGTCATCGGCTACGGCAATTACTGGGATGAGGACTTTGCCCGCTGGCATGACATCAAGCGTGTCGAGAACTTCGACGACGTCCTGCGCCAGGCTGATATCATTTCGCTGCACACGAAACTCACCGCTGCCACCAAGGGCCTGATCAACGCGGAGAATTTTCCGCTCATCAAAAAGGGTGCCGTCATCGTCAACACCGGACGCGGTGAACTCGTCGATCTCACGGCGCTTGTCGCAGCGCTCAAGTCCAACCATCTCCTCGCCTACGCCGCCGACGTGCTCGACCAGGAGCCGCCACCCGCTGATCACCCGTTGCTCGGATTGCCCAATGTTATTCTAACGCCGCACATCGGCTCACGCACGCACGAGAGCGTCCAGCGCCAGGCCAGTTGCGCCGTGGAAAATCTCACGCGCTACCTCTCAGGCAAGGAGCCTATCGCTCGCGCCAACCCATTCTAATTTACAGCTTTCCATTTTCACCCATCATCACCATTTCCCAAACCATGAGTCTCTCCATCAAACCCCGTGAATCCTGCGCCTTCGATCAAATCTCGCTCGGCGAAGTCATGCTCCGTCTCGATCCGGGCGAAGGCCGAATCCGCACGGCGCGCAATTTCCAAGCCTGGGAAGGTGGCGGTGAATACAACACCTCACGCGGCCTGAGAAAGTGCTTCGGCTACAAGACCGCCGTCGTCACCGCTTTCGTGGATAATGAAGTAGGCCATCTCATTGAGGATTTCATCATGCAGGGCGGCGTGGCCACGGACTTCATCAAGTGGCGCGAAGACGACGGCATTGGTCGCACCGTCCGCAATGGCCTCAACTTCACTGAGCGCGGCTTCGGCATTCGCGGTGCCGTCGGCAATCCTGATCGCGGCAACACCGCAGCCTCGCAGCTCAAGCCCGGCGACATCGACTGGGATCACATTTTTGGAAAGCTTGGCGTGCGCTGGTTTCACACGGGTGGCATCTACGCTGCGCTGTCTGCTTCGACCGCTGAGTTGACCGTCGAGGCCGTGAAGGCTGCCAACAAATACGGCACCATCGTCAGCTACGATTTGAATTATCGCCCCTCGCTCTGGAAGACCATCGGTGGCTTGAAAAAAGCTCAGGAAGTCAATCGCGAGATCGCGAAGTATGTCGATGTCATGATCGGCAATGAGGAAGACTTTACCGCGTCACTGGGTTTCGAGGTCAAGGGCCAGGAAAATCTCGGCCATATCGAGACTGACGCTTTCAAGGCGATGATCGAAACCGCGGTGAAGGAGTTCAGCAACTTCAAGGTCGCCGCGACCACATTGCGTCACGTCATCACCGCCACCAAGAACGATTGGAGTGCGATTCTTTGGCACGATGGCCGGTTCCACGAGAGCCGCCAGTATCCCGGCCTAGAAATCCTCGATCGCGTCGGCGGTGGCGACAGCTTCGCCTCTGGCGTACAGTTCGGTTTCATGGAGTTCAACGACGCCCAAAAGGCAGTCGAATACGGTGCCGCCCACGGCGCTCTGGCATCGACCACTCCCGGCGACACCTCAATGGCGACCCGAAAGGAAGTCGAAAAGACGTTCGCTGGCGGTGGTGCGCGAGTCGTGCGGTAATCTTCGGGTCCTGGCGACTCCAAAGGGCAGCACTGAGTGAGGAGGGGGCTGCCCTTCGCCTTGCGCCTAGCGTGCTTCGCTTCACCATCCCCCATGCGTATCTCGGAGATCTTTTATTCCGTCCAGGGTGAGGGCTCACTGATCGGTGTGCCCTCTGTGTTTGTGCGCACGTCCGGTTGCAATCTACGCTGCACTTGGTGTGACACGCCCTATGCTTCTTGGTTGCCCGAGGGGCCAGAGATGACGCTGGAGCAAATCCTGACCGAGGTGTTGAAGCATCCCGCACGGCACGTCGTCGTCACTGGCGGCGAACCCATGATTGCGAAAGGTATCCGGGAATTTATCACCATGCTGCAAGCCCAGCGCAAGCATGTCACTGTCGAAACAGCAGGCACCGTTTCGCCCGGTGGCCTGCGTGTCGATCTCGCTTCGCTCAGCCCGAAGCTGGCGAACTCCACACCTGCGGATGCCAGAGCCGGAGCCGCCTGGGTCCAGCGCCACGAGCAGACACGACTCCAGCCCGCCGTGCTTCGCGAATGGCTGGAAACAAGCCTCGATTACCAGCTCAAATTTGTCATCTCCACTGAGGCCGATTTGTACGAGGCGCAAGACGTGATCGCCAGCATCGGCATTCCCGTGCCACCTGAGAAAGTGCTGCTTATGCCTGAAGGAATCAGCCTGGAGACCATGCGCACCCGCTACCCGTTGCTGGTAAAATCCTGCCTCACCCGCGGCTACCGGCTCAGCCCCAGGCTCCACATCGAGCTGTTTGGCAATAAACGCGGGACTTGAGGGTGGTTGGCAGGATGGCTGGCCATTCATTTAGCACCATTTTCAGCCCGTCCTTTACAGCCTGCATCGACTGTGCAAGATGCCGCGCTTTCCCGGCTGCCAATCGTAAAATGAATCTCCAGATTCGTTCTCCCCGGCCCTCGAAAGCGCCCAAATCATACGCTTTCTCAAAATCTTAAATCTGAAATTTTAGATCTCAATTTCCCATCATGCCCAAAGACACCACCATCAAAACCATCCTCGTCATCGGCTCCGGCCCCATCGTTATCGGCCAGGGCTGTGAGTTCGACTACTCCGGCGTTCAGGCCTGTAAGGCCCTGCGTGAGGAAGGCTATCAGGTGGTGCTCATCAATTCCAATCCGGCCACGATCATGACGGACCCGGAGTTCGCGTTCCGAACCTACATCGAGCCGATCAATCCCGAGATCGTCGAGAAGATCATCATGATCGAGAAGCCGGATGCACTGCTACCCACGCTCGGCGGCCAGACAGCTCTGAATTGCGCCATGTCGCTCTGGAATTCTGGCACGCTGACCAAGCACGGCGTTCGTATGATCGGCGCCAATGCTGAAGCTATCGAAAAAGGCGAAGACCGGCTCAAATTCAAGAACGCCATGCTCAAAATTGGCCTCGATTTGCCCCGCTCCGGAGTGGCGCACACCATTGATGAGGCTCGTGTCATCGCTGCTGAAATCGGCTCTCTGCCACTTGTCATCCGCCCGGCCTACACGCTCGGCGGCACCGGCGGCGGCATCGCTTATAACAAGGAGGAATTTGAAACCATCACGGCCAACGGACTCGATCTCTCACCCGTCACCGAAGTGCTCATCGAGGAATCGCTGCTCGGCTGGAAGGAGTTCGAGATGGAGGTCATCCGCGACAAGGCGGACAACTGCGTCATCATCTGCTCCATCGAGAATCTCGACCCCATGGGCGTGCACACCGGCGACTCCATCACCGTCGCGCCGATCCAGACGCTCACGGATCGCGAATACCAAATCATGCGCGACTTCTCCTTCGCCTGCATCCGCGAGATCGGCGTGGAGACCGGCGGGTCAAACATCCAGTTCGCCGTGCATCCCGACACGGGCCGCATGATCGTCATCGAGATGAACCCGCGCGTCAGCCGCAGCTCCGCTCTCGCGTCGAAGGCCACCGGCTTCCCTATCGCGAAGATCGCCGCCAAGCTCGCTGTCGGCTACACGCTCGATGAGCTGAAAAACGACATCACGCGCCACACGCCCGCCGCGTTCGAGCCCACCATCGACTACGTCGTCACTAAGATCCCACGCTTCACCTTCGAGAAATTCCCCGGAGCCAACGAAACGCTCACCACGCAGATGAAATCCGTCGGCGAGGCCATGGCCATCGGCCGCACCTTCAAAGAGAGCCTGCAAAAGGCTCTGCGCAGCCTGGAGATCAAACGCTTCGGCCTCATCGGCGATGGTGCTGATGTCGTGGTCGATGACGAGACGTTGACGACCAAGCTCACCGTGCCAAATGCGGAGCGCATCTTCTTCCTCGGCCAGGCCTTCGCGAAGGGCTGGGATGTGGAGAAGGTCTTCTCGCTCACCAAGATCGACCGCTGGTTCTTGCGGCAGATTGAGGAGATTGTGAAGGAACAGCAACAATTGGAATCCACGGACATTCGCAAAGCCAAACGCATGGGCTTTTCTGATCGTCAGATCGGCATTGCCAAAGGCATCACCGAAGGCGCCGCTCGTGCCGAGCGCAAAGCTGCTGGAATCTTCCCCACCTACCGCCTCGTGGACACCTGCGCGGCCGAGTTCGAGGCCTTCACGCCTTACTACTACTCCACGTATGGCGACGAGTGCGAAGTCACCGACACCGACAAGAAAAAAGTGATCATCCTCGGTGGCGGCCCGAACCGCATTGGCCAGGGCATCGAGTTCGACTACTGCTGCGTCCATGCCAGCTTCGCCCTGCGCGAGCTGGGTTACGAGACCATCATGGTCAACTCCAACCCCGAGACCGTCTCCACCGACTACGACACCTCTGATAAACTCTACTTTGAGCCCCTCACCCTCGAAGACGTGCTCAACATCTACGAGCGCGAAAACGTCAACGACCAAGTGCTCGGTGTCATCGTCCAGTTCGGCGGCCAGACCCCGCTGAATCTCGCCAAAGGCCTCGAAGAAAACGGCGTCCGCATCATCGGCACCAGTCCGAAGAACATCGAACTCGCCGAAGACCGCAAGATGTTCGCCAAGCTGCTCGACGACCTCGGTTTGCACCAGGCCGAAAGCGGCACCGCCACCTCGTTGAAGGAGGCGCTCGCAATCACCGCGCGCATCGGTTACCCCAGCCTCGTGCGACCCAGCTTCGTGCTCGGCGGTCGCGCCATGCAGATCGTCTATAGCGATGCCGAACTTACGCACTACATGAAGAACGCCGTCGAGGCTACGCCCGACCGCCCCGTGCTCGTGGACCGCTTCCTTGAGGATGCCACCGAGGTAGATGTCGATTGCATCAGCGACGGCGAAACCACCGTCATCGGCGCTATCATGGAGCACATCGAAGAAGCCGGCATCCACTCCGGCGACAGCGCCTGCGTCATCCCGCCCTTCAGCCTCAGCGCCGCCATGCAGGACCGCATCCGCGATGCCGCCAAAAAGCTCGCCAAAGCCCTCAGCGTCCGCGGCCTCATGAACATGCAGCTCGCCGTCAAAGGCGACGACTTGTATGTCATCGAAGTCAACCCGCGTGCCTCCCGCACCGCGCCCTTCGTCAGCAAAGCCATCGGCGTCCCGCTGCCAAAACTCGCCGCCAAGATCATGGTCGGCAAAACCTTGAAGGAACTCGGCTTCACTGAAGAAGTCATCCCACGGCATCACAGCGTCAAAGAAGCCGTCTTCCCTTTCAGCAAGTTCACCGGCGTGGACATCATCCTCGGCCCCGAGATGAAAAGCACCGGCGAAGTCATGGGCATCGATTACGACCTCGGCATGGCCTTTGCCAAAAGCCAGATGGCCGCTGGCGGCACCCTGCCCACGAAGGGCAACGTCTTCATCAGCGTCAAGGAAACCGACCGCCCCAACGTCGTCCGCATCGCCAAAGGCTACGCCGACCTCGGCTTCACCCTCTACGCCACCAGCGGCACCGGCAGTGTCATCACCGAGGCCGGTATCCCCGTGAAGATCCTCCCCAAACTTGCCAGCGGCCAGCGCCCCAACGTCATCGACCTGATGAAGAACAAGGACATGGCCTTGGTGATCAACACGCCCTCCGGTAAGAATCCGCGCGAGGATGAGGTGAAGATCCGCACCGCCGCCATGCAGAATCGCATCCCGATCATGACGACCTTGCGTGGTGCCGATGCCGCGCTGCGGGCGATCAAGTCACTGCAAGGCAGCGAGGTGCAGGTGCGGGCGCTGCAGGAGTATCACAAGTAAGCCAAGCCCATCGAGAGGAGCCATGAAGTTCTTCGATCTGCGAGGGGACATCGAAAAGACGGCCCACAAGCTGCCGCACTGGCAGTAGGGTGAGGTGGTGATCTTCGTCACCTTCCGCCTCGCCGATTCTCTGCCTCGTGAACTCCTGGACGACTGGCTTCGCGCTCGCGATGCCTTCCTGGCCGCGAACCCGCCGCCATGGGATGACGTCACCGAAGCCTGCTACCAGGGCCAGTTCTCCTACAAGCTCGACGAATACCTCGACGCCGCGCACGGCTACTGTGCCCTGCGTGATCCACGCCTCGCTCAAATCGTCGCCTACCGTCTGCATCATTTCGACGGCCAGCGCTGCGACCTCTGGAGCTACGCCATCACGCCGAATCACGTCCACGTCCTCTTCGCGCTTCGCGGCGGCGAATCCCTCTCGAAACCCTCCAAGGCTGGAAAGGCGTTTCGAGCCGCTTCATTCATAAAACCGGTCTTAGCGCCCTGAATCCCTTCTGGCAGCCCGATTACTTCGACTGCCTCATCCGCAGTCCCGAGCACTTCAGCACTATGAAGGCCTATATTCGCAAAAATCCGGCGAAAGCGCGCTTAGATAAGGGTTTTGTGCTTTGGAAGCGAAGCTGATTGAAGGGAGCGCGAAGACTCTTCTCCGCCTCATTCAAATGGCGGCGAAGCCGCGACAATGAAGAGGCGGACAGGACTGTCCGCGCTCCGCTCCAGCCTCACGCCAGCGCACCTTTACAATACTGCACGCACTATGACACTTCCTTCACGGCGTCGGAGCCTTCGGGAATCTTGTATTCCAGTAAGGAGCAGAGTGAGGTGCGCTAGAATGTTGGACCAGGAGATAAGGGAATAAGCAGCATGAAAACAACCCTCCGAAAACGTTACAGCAGTGATTTCAAAGCGCAGATCATTGATCTCTTCAATCTTGGTAAAACGGTGCCCCAGCTCGCAGAAGAGTTCG
>CAMAQH010000044.1 GCA_945860295.1 Prosthecobacter debontii | reverse complement strand
TCGCCCATGATCGCCTCCGGTGAATGGCCGCTTTTGGCGATTAACACGTCCAGCGCTTCATCGAGCGCTTTGTCTTCCTTCGTTTTGGGTCTTCTCATGTCTTCCTGTCCTCGGATTTGACCCTCCACACAAACTTTCTGACAGGCTCTGCTGCCTGCTGCCTGCTGCCTGCTGCCTGCTGCCTGCTGCCTGCTGCCTGCTGCCTGCTGCCTGCTGCCTGCTGCCTGCTGCTGAACGCGGACGCACGATCAGTTCTGGCTGGTGAATCAATTGTAACAGAGATTTTGATTGATGTGCGCATGTATTTGGCTAAATCACCAATTATTTATTTGGCTTAACAGCCAAATAGTTTACGCGCCCAACTATCCTCTCATGAAAACGAATCCCCGCCATCTTGCCTTCTTCGCGCTGCTGCCCTTAACCACGTTCTTGTCCGCCAAGGACGCGGATGTTCTTCCAAGCCTCAAGCCGTTGATCGAACAGGTCACAAAGGAGCTCAATCAGATTCCAGCCGAGCGGCAACTGGCCTTGAAGAAGGTTGCGCTATTCATCCGCTCCAAGGTGCAGGCGAAGGAGACGCCGCAGCTCACCTTCATTTGCACGCACAACAGCCGCCGCAGCCACATGAGCCAGATTTGGGCGCAGACTGCCGCTGCCTACTATGATGTGGCGGGCGTGAAGACCTTCTCCGGCGGTGTCGAAGCCACGGCATGCAACGAGCGCACCGTGGCGGCACTCACTCGCGCGGGTTTCACCATCACGAACTCAACTCCTGGAGAGAAGAACCCAGTCTTTCTGGTGAAATACAGCGAGCAGGCAGAGCCCATTCGCGCTTTCTCGAAAGTCTATTCTGCTGAGGGCAACCCGAAAGATAACTTTGTTGCGCTGATGACCTGTGATCATGCCGATAAGAACTGCCCCGTAGTGGAAGGTAGCGTGCTGCGTGTGGCGATCCCGTTTGTAGATCCCAAAGTAACTGACAACACGCCAACCGAGGCGGCGACGTATGACGAGCGCTGCCGCCAGATCGCAAGCGAGATGTTTTTCCTGATGAAGCAGGTCAATCCATAACGCCTGCATATGAAGAAATGCCTCATTCTTACGCTGGTGCTCGCCAACCCGCTGACGGTGCGTGCGGTGGACCCGCTTTCGTCCATGAATGCCTGGGTGGAAGGCCAACTCTCGGCGCACTCGGGTTCGGCGATGGCTTTTGTGTTTTTGTTCCTCGGCGGCTTGCTGGCGAGCTTGCTACCGTGCGTCTATCCGCTTTATCCCATCACCGCCAGCATCGTGAAGGGTCGGGCGAAATCCGGTGGCGCCCGCTGGCCGCATCCACTGGCCTACTTTTTCGGAATGGCGGCGATGTATGCAATCTTCGGTCTCATCGCGGGCGTGAGCGGCGGGGCGTTCAACGTGGTGCTGCGACTGCCTGCGGTGAATCTCGCCATTGCGGCAATCTTTCTCCTGCTTGCACTCGCGACCTGCGGGTTGCTGCACTTTCACTTCTTTGGTGGCGGTCAGATCGGAGACAAGACACCGGGCCTACCCGGAACATTTGTCATGGGGCTCGGTGCTGGATTGCTTTCGTCATCGTGCGTCGGGCCGTTTGTGATTAGCATTCTCATCGGCATCGCGAGTGGTGATTCCACGGGCGGATTCGCGTTTGGAGCGGCACTCATTGCTACCGCGAAGATGCTCGCCTTCGGCATCGGACTGGGGACGACGTTTCTGGTCGTCGGCTTGTTCGGAGCGCGGCTGCCAAAGTCTGGCAAATGGATGAAGTATGTGCAGTGGGCGCTGGGTGCGCTGATCGCCTGGTTCTCCTATGTGTATTTGGAAAAGGGCTTGTCAGGCTACGGCTTCGAGCCTTCCGCCGTTGGTCTGGTGTTTGCAGGTGCGCTGCTGCTGCTCTTTGCCGTCTTTCGTTTGCAGCCAGATTCAATTGAGCAAAGCCAGCGCATGGAGCGTGCACTTCTCACACTGCTAGCGGTCATCTCCATCCTAATACTGGCACGCGGCATCCTGCCGGCCGCGGCGACTGCACAAACCACCGCCGCCGCATCGCTAGGCGGTCCTGAAGTCGAGCAAAGTGGCAACTTGAAGTGGTTCCTAAATCGCGACGACGCATTCGCTGAGGCCAAAAAGCGCGGCAAGCCTGTGTTCGTGGATTTCTACGGAAGCTGGTGCGCGAACTGCAAAGCCTTTGAAGTGCTGACGCATACCAACGAAGCATTGCGCAAGGCTTTGGCCGGTGCGGTGCTGCTGAAAATTCGCGACACATCACCGGACTTTAAAGTTTGGCAAAACGACAGCCGCTTTCCAGAGCTCAAGGTCGGACTGCCATTCTTCGTCATCATGGATGCCGCCGGGAACCTGCTCTACAAGACAAGCGACTACACTCGCATCGAAGAAATGATTCTCTTCCTCGAAGGCTGATCGTCGCTCTTCCACACATCACACCGTCATGGAAAATCTTATCATCATCGGCAATGGGTGCGCGGGATTCACCGCGGCCATTTATGCAGCGCGTGCGAATTTGAAGCCTCTTATCCTCTCCGGCAACATGCCGGGCGGTCAGCTCACCACGACCACCGAAGTCGAAAACTTCCCAGGCTTCCCGAATGGCATCATGGGGCCGCAGCTGATGATGAACATGCAGGCGCAGGCGGAACGTTTCGGCACTCGCATCGAGTATTCTCATGTCGTCAGTGTGACGAAGACCGCGGACGGACATTTGGACATCACCACCGAAGACGGCACGGTTCTTCAAGCTAAGGCTGTCATTGTCGCTACCGGCGCGTCACCGCGTCATTTGGGATTGCCGAATGAGAAGCATCTCATCGGTCGTGGCCTCACGAGCTGCGCCACCTGCGATGGTGCGTTCTATCGCAACGTCCCGGTGGCTGTGATCGGTGGTAGAGATTCGGCCTGTGAGGAGGCAAGCTTTCTCACAAAGTTTGCTTCCACCGTCTATCTCATTCATCGCCGCGAGAGTCTGCGCGCTTCGAAGATCATGGCCGATCGTGTGCTCGCCAATCCCAAGATTCAGCCGATATGGAACAGCACCATCGCGGAATACCTCACCGACGACAAAGGCGAAGTCCGCGCTGTGACGTTGCAGAACCTCGTCAGTGGTGACAAGAGCGAACTCGAACTGAAGTGCGTGTTCGTCGCCATCGGCCATGTGCCAAATGCGCACTTTCTCGGCGATCTGGTCGATAAAGATGAGAACGGTTACATCATGCAAATCAAAGGCACACTCACCAAGACCGAAGGACTCTTTGCTGCGGGCGACGTCGCCGATCACGTCTATCGCCAGGCCATTACCGCCGCAGGTCAGGGCTGTGCCGCAGCGCTGGAAGCCGAGCGCTATCTGGCCTCGATCGGCGTTCATTAATTCCCCCCTTTTATGAAGACACCACTCACCTTTGCCATTGGCATTTTGCTCTCAGGAACCGCATTCGCAACGCCGACGGGCCTCAACAACATCCCCACAGCCGACACCGTGCCGCATCGCACCGTCGCCGTGCAGTATTTCAGCAGTTTCGGCGGCGCAAACCAGTTTGGCACTGCCGAGCCGGGCAAATCCGGTCACTGGATGGGCTTCAAGACTGGCTGGGATTTTGAGCCGTTGCATGTAGAATGGGGAATGGACAGCCCGCTCGGCACTGGCGTGAGCGGCCCGCTATTTCTCCAGACTAAGGCTCGTTTCTCGCCCTGGGAGGATGGCATGTTCACCGTCGGCATCGCAGGCGTCGCGCTCACCGACTTCGACCGCTCAGGCGATGCCTTCAACTACGCGATGTTGGCGCATGACTTCGGCTTCGCCCGCCTTCACGCCGGCTACGGCTATCAGACCAATGGCAGCAGCTTCCTCGCTGGGATCGACCGCACCTGGACGCTCTTCGGCCGCAACTTCAATCTCAACGCTGACCTCGCGCAGACTCGCGATCAGCGCGGCCTCATCACCGCCGTGGGTGCCAAGTATGACCTCACGAAGCACATCGTCTTAGAAACCTGGGCCAACTTCCCGGACCGCGATGCCGTAAGCCTGATCGCCAAGATCAACTTCGTCTTCACCTTCTAACCGTCACCGTTTTGCACGAGTATTTCATTTCTTGCTTTCGACCGTGATCTGCAAAATAAGCAAATAGATGCCCAAAACCTCCCCCAAGACTTCCGAACGCCGCGCTGCTGTAATCAAGGCACTGGGGCATCCCTCGCGGCTGCTCATCGCCGAGTCTTTGATGAAGGGCGAGATGTGCGTGTGCGACCTGAAGGATCTCGTTGGCGCGGACATGTCCACCGTTTCAAAGCATCTCACGCTCATGCGCGAAGCCGGCGTGCTAAACTGCGAGAAGCGCGGCCTCAATATCTACTACTCCCTCGCCTGCGACTGCCTGGGCGACTTCCTCCGCTGCGTGGACCAGTTGGCCTGCGGCGGTAAAAAAACCACCTGCTGCTAAAATTCCCATGAACATCACTGAATTCCTCACTGCACTGCGCGCGCATCCTGACAAGCCAATCCAGTTCTTGCTACCGGACGGTGGCCTCATTGCGGCGCATTTCCATGTGACGGAAGTGGGGTATGTGATGAAGCGCTTCATCGACTGCGGTGGCACGCGGCGCACGCTGGAAACTTGTCTGCTGCAAACCTGGGTGCATGATGACGTCGATCATCGCCTCATTGCAGGCAAGCTGGCCATGATCTTTGATAAAGCAGACGATGTCTTGCCACATCACGATCTACCGGTTGAGATCGAATATGAAGACGGCGTCGTGGCGCAGTTTCCCGTGGAGGGCCGCGTGGTCATAGGTGACACGCTCGTCTTTCGCCTCGAATTGAAACACACGGACTGCCTCGCCCGTGGCATCTGCCTACCTGGTGAATGTTCACCGATTCCCAAACCAACGGCCTGCACTCCAGGCTCAAAATGCTGCTAACATGAAACCACTTGCCCTAATCCTCTGCACTGGCAATTCCTGCCGATCTCATCTCGCTGAAGGTATCCTGCGCTCCGTCGCCGGCGACATGCTCGAAGTCGCTAGTGCAGGCTCCAAGCCAGCGGGCTATGTCCACCCACTCGGCATCGCCGCGATGCAGGAAATCGGCATCGACATCTCAGCGCACACGAGCAAGCACATGAATGACTTCCTTGTCAGCGATGTGGAAACAGTCATAACCGTCTGTGGCAATGCGGACCAAGCCTGCCCCATGTTTCCAGGCCAGCTCAACCGCCACCACTGGCCCTTTGATGACCCAGCTCATGCGACCGGCAATGAAGAAGAAATTCTCGCGGTCTTCCGCCGTGTGCGGGATGAAATCAAAGCCGTTTTCTCCGCGTATGCAGATGGGCGACGTGACCAAATGAAGAGCCAAGCGTCCGCCTAATCTGCCTATCATGAAACCACTCAGCACTGCCCTCGTTGGAGAACTCATTGGCACCTTTCTCATTGTCTTCTTTGGCTGCGGCTGTGTCGCTGCTTCAGTGACGACTGGCGCGCAGTCTGGCGTGTTTCAGATCGCCATCGTTTGGGGACTGGGCGTGGCGATCGCGATCCATTGCACGGCCGCCTTGTCTGGAGCGCATCTGAATCCGGCTGTGACGGTGGCAGCGACGGTTTGGCAGGGTTTTAACAAAGGCCGCGTGCTACCTTACATCACTGCACAGATGCTCGGTGGTTTTATCGGAGCAGCAGCTGTCTATGTGATGTTTGGGGATGCGCTGACGGTTTTTGAATCCACGAACCACATCACCCGTGGCCTAGCTGGGAGCGAAGCCAGCGCTGCGGTGTTTGGTGAGTTCTTCCCGAACCCTGGTGGCAGGCCGCTGACAGAGGCCGCCGCCATCGTTAGTCTAGCGCGCGCTTTTGGCATTGAAGTCATCTGCACAGCCGTGCTGCTGTTGGTTATCTTTTCTGTAACTGATCCTAAAAATAGCGAGCGCCCGCAGGGATTGGCTCCGGCCTACATCGGCCTCACCGTCACACTACTCATCTCACTCGTTGGCCCACTGACCATGGCCTGCTTCAATCCCGCGCGTGATTTGGCTCCACGCATGTTCTCTTCTCTTGTCGGCTGGGGTAGTCTGCCTTTCAAGGCCAATGGCAGCGGCTGGTTCGTCGTTTATGTCCTCGGTCCCATCCTTGGCGGCATCATCGGCGGTGGCGCGTATCGGTTTCTGCTAAAGGGCAGATACGCCAAATAGTGCTTATTCACCGAGATAGGCGGCACGCACCTGTGGGTTCTTCAGCAGAGCCGCAGCACTGTCTTCGAGAATGACGCGGCCAGCCTCCAGCACGTAGCCGTGATGTGAGATGCCAAGCGCGAGGTTGGCGTTTTGCTCGACGAGTAGAATGGTCAAGCCACGCTCTTTATTGATGGCGACGATTTGATCAAAGATGGCGCGCACGAGAATGGGCGCGATGCCAAGCGATGGCTCATCAAGCATGAGGCAGCGTGGCTGGCTCATCAGCGCCCGTGCAATGGCGAGCATCTGCTGCTCGCCACCAGACATGGTGCCTGCGGCCTGATGAATCCGTTCTTTGAGACGCGGGAAAATGGTGAACGCATAGTCCATGTCAGCGGCGATGCCGACCTTGTCGTTTCGCAAGTAAGCTCCCATGCGCAGATTCTCTGCCACGGTCAGATTCGCAAAAACCATGCGTCCCTCAGGCACATGGCAGAGATGCTTTGCCACGATTTTATGTGCAGGCTGATTCGTGATGTTATCGCCATCATAGGTCACGCTTCCTGAGCGCGCTTTGATCAGCCCACTGATAGCGCGCAGCGTTGTGGATTTACCTGCACCATTAGCGCCGATCAGCGTGACGATGCTCTTCTGAGGCACCTTTAATGAAACACCATGCAGCGCTTTGATGGAGCCATAGCTGACTTCGAGGTCTTTGATTTCAAGCATTGGCAGGCTCCTCCTTTTCAGTCTCGGTGCCCAAATACGCAGCTATGACTTTTGGGTCGCGCTGGATGAACTGCGGCGAGCCTTCGGCGATTTTGATGCCGTATTCGAGCACGGCGATTCGCTCGCAGATACCCATGACGACGGTCATGTCGTGCTCGACGAGCATGACGGCGATTTGGAATTTATCTTTGATGAAGCGGATGAGGTGCATCAGCTCCTCTTTCTCGGTGGGGTTCATGCCCGCGGCGGGTTCGTCGAGTAGGAGCAGCTTTGGGCGTGTGGCGAGCGCGCGGACGATCTCTAGACGTCGCTGGTCGCCATAAGGCAGGCTTTTGGCTTCCTCATCGCGCACGGAACCGAGCGAGAAGATGTCGAGCAATTCCATTGCTTGTATTTCGACCTTCTTTTCGAGTGACTTGAAAATTGCACCACGCCACAAAGCAGCACGCATACCGTGCTTGCAGTGCAGTTGCATGGCCGCGCGGACGTTGTCGATGACGCTTAGAGAGCCAAAGAGACGGATGTTTTGAAAGGTGCGGGCGATGCCTTGGCGCGTGAGATCGTGGGGTTTCACTCCGGCAATGCTGCGACCATTGAGATGGATGTGACCGTCTGTAGGCTGATAGACGCCCGTGATCATATTGAAGGCGGTCGTCTTACCGGCGCCATTGGGACCGATGAGTCCGATCAGTTCGCAGGGCTGCACTTCGAGATTGAATTTCGACACGGCAGTGAGTCCGCCGAAGCGGATGGTGGCTTGATCAAGCTTGAGCAGTGGTTGGCTCATGCGGCACCGCCCTTCTTACGTTTCCAAGTGAATAATCCCTGCGGTCTTGCCATCATCAGCACGATGATGAGCAGCGAATAAATGATCATGCGATATTCGCTGAACTGCCGCAGCACCTCTGGCAAAAGGGTTAGCAATATGGCTGCGACGACGACGCCTGCGGTGCGCCCCATACCACCGAGAATGACCATGACCACGATGTCGATGGATTTCAGGAAGTCGAAACCTGTAGGCGAAAGGAACTGCTTGTGATGCGCATACAAACCGCCTGCGATGCCCGCAAAGAAGGCACCCGTGACAAAGGCGGTGACTTTGTAGCGCACGGGATTGATGCCCATGGAACTGGCCGCGACTTCGTCATCACTCACTGCGATGAAGCCGCGCCCGTAAGTCGAGTTCACTAGGGCAGTGACAAAGTAAATCGTGATGGCCGCCAGTGCGAAGGTCCATCCGAGCGAGGTGTATTTGGGGATACCTTTGAGGCCACTGGCGGCACCGACAGATTCCATGTTCTGCACCACGACGCGGATAATTTCTCCAAAGCCAAGCGTCACGATGGCGAGGTAATCACCGCGCAGTCTCAGCGATGGCACACCGACAGCGAGGCCCGTCATAGCAGACAAGCCACCTCCCGCGAGCAGGGCGACAAGAAAAATAACCGGCTGCAAAGCAGGCGGCAACATGGGTGAGGCGACGAGTGAAATCTTCGCTGCCGTGTAGCCGCCCACCGCCATGAATCCGGCGTGGCCGAGACTGAACTGACCGGTGTGGCCATTGATCAGATTCAAGCTGACCGCGAGGATGATGTTGATGCCAATATCAACCAGTATGCCAAGATGATAGCGATTGAACTGCGCACTGAATTGCGAAACCACCACGGCCAAAATGATGCCTGCGATGAGCCAGCGCTTGGCACCTGCGCAGGTAGGAGTTGCGGGTGAAAGGGGTGAAGACATGATCAGACTTTCTCCACAGTGGCTTTGCCGAGTAGGCCGGCGGGTTTGAAGAGCAGGATGAGAATGAGAATGGCAAAGGCGATGCCGTCGCGATAGTTCGATAGGCCGGAGATGCCACCTGCGAAGGTTTCAAGAAGCCCGAGCAGCAGCCCGCCGAGCGCAGCGCCGGGAAGATTGCCGATGCCGCCGAGCACGGCAGCGATGAAGGCCCGCAGTCCGGGTTGTACACCCATCAGCGGGTCGATGCCTGGCGCCTTCAGTGCATAAAGAATACCAGCGATAGCCGCGAGTGCGGAGCCTAGACCGAAGGTGAAGGAGATGATGCGGTTGATGTTGATGCCCATCAGTGCAGCTGCTTGCTGATTGTAGGACACTGCACGCATCGCCGTGCCCATTTTCGTGCGCTGCACGATGAACCAAAGGCCGACGAGCAAAAGCAGTGTGGTCACAACCACGACGAGATCATTGCTACCGATCACGAGGCCCGCGAGGTGGAAATCATGCACGGGCAGCAATTGCGGGAAGGGCTTGGTATCGGCACCAAAGACGGCCTTATGCTGGCAGGTGAATTCGATGAAGAGCGAGACGCCAATGGCTGTGATAAGCACGGTCAGGCGAGGGCGCTGACGCAAAGGACGGTAGGCCAAGATCTCGATCAACATACCGATGCCCGCGCAAATCATCGCCGAGAGTAGCACGATAATCAGGGTGCCTGTCAGTGATGGCAGCGGCAGCACTGTGCTGACGGCTGGTGCTATAAAATAGGCTGCATAAGCACCCAACATGAGCACGTCAGCATGAGCAAAGTTGATGAAACGCAGGACTCCATAGACCATCGTGTAACCGAGGGCGATGAGCGCATAGATGGACCCGAGAGCGAGGCCGTTGATGAGTTGTTGCAGCAGCCAGTCCATGAGTAAGACAGTCCAATATTCGCTTCAGAGTCAATGTCAGTCTACTCAGGGAGCGACCGTCTCCAGATACTTGAACTTACCATCCTTCACCTGAAGAATGACCGCAGATTTCACCGCATCGCGTTGGGCATTGATGCTGATCTTACCCGTCACGGCTTCGTAGTCTTTAGATGCGGCTAGAGCATCGCGTAGAGCCTTGCTTTCTTTGCTGCCAGCACGCTTGATGGCATCCACGAGGAACATCGCAGAGTCATAGCCCAGCGCTGCCATGGCGTCTGGCACCTTGCCGTTGAAGCGTTTCTTGTAGGCAGCGACAAAAGCGGTCACGGCAGGAGAGGCAGCGTCTGAAGCATAGTGCGTGGAGAAGTAGTGGCCTTCGACAGCGTCTTTGCCGATGTCGAGCAGCGTCTGGCTTTCCCAGCCGTCACCACCGCAGAGAGGCACTGCGATGCCGAGCTGCTTAGCCTGAATGGCGATCAAAGCGACGTCGGTATAGTAGCCAGGCACAAAGATCGCGTCTGGAGTTGCACCTTTAATGGCGGTGAGCTGGGCTTTGAAATCCTTATCGCCACCGTTGAAGTCGAGTTCTGCCACGATCTGCCCGCCGTTTTTGACAAAGCCTTCCTTGAAGAATTTGGCGAGCCCTTTGCTGTAGTCGCTCTTCACATCCGTGAAGACGGCGACCTTGTTGGCTTTCAGCGTCTTGGTCACAAAGTTCGCCATCACCGTGCCTTGGAAGGGGTCGATGAAGCAGACGCGGAAGATATAATCACCGACTTCCGTGACCTTCGGATTAGTCGAAGCGGGGGAAACCATTGGTATGCCGCTTTCCTGACAGATCGGTGCCGCTTCCAGGGAGCGGCTGGATGCCACCTCGCCGAGCATGGCGACTGCGCCATCTTTCGAGATCAATTTGTTCACCACGTTGGATGTCTCACCAGCCTTCGATTGATTGTCCTCCGTCAGCAGCTCAATGTTCTTGCCAAGAACACCGCCAGCAGCATTTAGTGTTTCAATGGCAAGCAAGGTTCCTTCATGTGAAGAAATGCCAAACGTCGCTTCTTTGCCTGTGAGGGAGGCAAATTCACCAATGACGATGCCACCTCCGCCGCTTTTACCACAGCCGGTGAAAGCTGTCAGGAAGATAGAGAAGGCGGCGAGTGAGAGTGTGCGGCGGTGCATGGTCAAAGGTTAAGCAGCAGTCCCCGTGCCGACAAGAAAGAATTAGCCACTGCGCAAATGATGATCTTGGCGGGGGCTGCGAAAAGAGCCAATTACTTGAACTCTGGATAAAAGGGATTGTTCGCTTTTTCCTCTGCCAATGTGGTCAGCGGTCCGTGTCCTGGGGCGATCACTGTGTCATCGGGCAAGGTAAAAATCTCATGGCGGTTGGTGCTCAAAGCATCCGCATACGACACCGCACAACCACCCATCGAGCTGGCAAAGAGTGCATCACCGACAATGGAGATCGGCCGGGCCAGGCCACGCACGACGTAAGTGGTACCGCCTTTCGAGTGACCCCAGGTCGAGCGTGACTCGATGCCTAGCGTACCCAGTTGCCAGCTTGTGCCTGGAGTGAAACTCTGCGCATCAGGGTGTGTTTCGCGCTCGCTGATCAGCACCGTCGGCGCAGCCAGAGAGCTGATGTCGGCGACATGATCAGCGTGCGTGTGGGTGAGAAATAGGAACTTGAGAGTGAGGCCCAATTCACGGATGATAGCTACCATCGGTGCCGCCGTAGCTCCGGTGTCAAAAGCGGCTGCTTCACGCGTGACAGGATCCCAGACAAGGTAGGCATTCACCGTCATGTCGTGATAAGTCGTGTTGCACTGAGCCAGTCCCTGAAGCGTCACCGACTGCGGATACCAGCCCCCATTGGCCATGGCCACGAGTGCTGGACCATGCAAACGCAGCACCGGGGCAAGTTTTAGCAATGTCGCGGCATCCTTAGCGCCATCTTTCACAGCCTCGACCTGCGCCACTGTGACATCAGCCCTCTCAGCCAGGGCTTCAGTGGTCAGGCACTGACCACGCTGGGCCTTACCGACCACGTCATTGAAAAAATCTTCGAGAGGAATCATGACCGCCATCCAAGGCGGGCAGGGTAAGGCAGCAAGTAGCAATCTTGACCACCCACTGTCTTTTTTGGTTGTTCGCGTTAGCCGCAATAGTTGGCGCTCCAAGTGAATTCCGTCGCTGATGGCGAGTTCCAAAGATGGCTAGAATCAAGCAACTGAATTCTTACTGCAAGCAGACGGCTGAGAGAGCCGCGCAGATCGTAGAGAGAAAGAGGACAGGATTTGTTAGCTTTGACTTTCAAACTTGGCCTCAGTCCTGCTAATTTCCTTTCCGTCCAACCGGCGGGCACCAACCCTATGCTTTTCGATAATTACCAAACGGAAGACTTCTTCGACGAGATGTTCACTGCTGACGGCACACCCCGTCCGCATTATCAAGGTGTGAGCGATGCGCTCAATGGTGTCAACGCCAAGGAATTTTGTGACAAACAGAATGCTGTGGAGAATGCCTTCATGCGCGGCGGCGTGACCTTCACCGTGTACAACGATTCACAGGGAACCGAACGCATCTTCCCCTTCGATTGTGTGCCTCGCGTGATTTCCGCTGAAGAATGGGATGTGGTGGAAAAGGGCCTGATTCAGCGTCTCACAGCGCTGAACATGTTTCTGCACGACATTTATCATGAACAGAAAATTCTCAAGGATCGGGTCATCCCGCCGCAGTATGTTCTGAGCGCCAAGCACTTTCGCCGGGAGTTTATGAACTGCTCTGTGCCCAAAGATATTTATGCGCACATTTGCGGCACAGATCTCATCAGAGATCGCGACGGAAATTATTTGGTGCTAGAGGACAACCTCCGCTGCCCATCAGGTGCCAGCTACATGCTGGAAAACCGCAACGCTCTGAAGCGCACCTTTCCCGAGCTGTTCCAGGCTAGCGGTGTTCACCCTATCAACGAATACGCGGCCAAGTTACTCAAGGTCCTGCAATACTGCGCACCTGTAAAGTTTGCTGGTGATGGTGCCCCGAATGCGGTGTTGCTGACACCGGGTGTGTTCAACAGCGCCTACTTCGAGCACGCTTTCCTGGCCCGTCAGATGGGTGTTCCAATCGTCGAGGGTCGCGACCTCGTGGTAAGAGACTTCAAAGTCTTCATGCGCACTACCGCAGGTCTTGTGAAGGTCGATGTTATCTACCGCCGCATCGACGACGACTTCCTCGACCCATCGGTTTTTCGAGACGATTCGCTGCTCGGCGTGCCAGGCTTGGTCAATGCTTACCGCGCGGGCAATGTCAGTATCGCCAACTCCATCGGCACGGGCGTGGCGGATGATAAGGTCGTGTACTATTTCGTTCCGAAGATGATCAAATACTACCTCGGAGAGGACCCCATCCTACCGAATGTGGACACCTACCTCGCCTCCGAGCCATCCGATTGTTCCCATATCCTAGCCAACTTGGACAAGCTCGTCGTGAAGTCCGCTAACGAGGCAGGTGGCTACGGCATGTTGATGGGGCCTTGGGCGTCTAAGGCGGAGATCGAAGAATTCCGCAAGATGATCGAAGAAAACCCGCGCAACTTCATCGGCCAAAACCCCATCTCACTCAGCCGCCACCCCACCTGGACGGGCGATCAGTTTGAAGGCCGTCATATCGATCTTCGGCCCTACATTCTCTATGGAGAAAAGATTGTCGTCACGCCCGGCGGCCTCACTCGCGTGGCACTGCGCAAAGGCAGCCTCGTCGTCAACAGTTCCCAAGGCGGCGGCTCCAAGGACACTTGGGTTCTCAAGCAATAACTAACTTTCACACCTATTCCAACCATGAGCACCAACGCCCGCGAAGAAGTCGCCCGGCATAAACAGGCCAACGTCATGCTCTCCCGCGTGGCTGGCAGCCTTTACTGGATGAGCCGCTACCTTGAGCGCGCTGAAAACCAGGCCCGCCTTATTGACGTCAATCTTCAGATCCTCCTCGATTTCGGCCATGTCGGAGCCGAGACGCTCAAAGCGCACTGGCTACCTGTGCTTCGCTCATCAGGTGATGAAGAGCAATTTTTTAAACTCTACGAAACTGCCGATAACGAAAGCGCCACAGACTTTCTAACCTTCCGCCTGGAGAACCCTAACTCGCTCATCTCCTGCATTTCCAATGCCCGAGAAAACGCCCGCCAAGTGCGTGATCAGATCTCCAGTGAAATGTGGGAAGTGCTCAATGACGCCTATCATTTCATCCAAGGAGCCGATGCCAAAAAAATCTGGAATGAAGGAGCCAGTGCCTTTTACGATCAGATCAAACGCTACTCCCACTTGTTCCAAGGGATCACCGTCAGCACCTTCTCCCGCGTCGAGGGATTTGAGTTCATTCAGTTCGGCAAATATCTCGAACGTGCCGATCAGATCACTCGTCTGCTCGACATCAAATATCACATTCTCCTGCCCAAAGCCTCGGATGTTGGTGGTGCGGTGGATACCGCGCAGTGGCATGCCGTGCTGCGCTCCGCCAGCGCTGTCGAGGCCTATCGCCGATATTATGTCGCGGACATCCTTTTCAAGAAGGTCGTCGAATTTTTACTCTTTGATGAGAGCTTCCCACGCTCACTAAAATTCTGTTGTGTGCAAATGGAAGACTTCATTGAACTTATCACCGATACTTCAGTCGAAAGCTCAATCTCTACGGAACCCCGGAAGCGCTTTGAGGCCTTTCTCAGTCGCCTTTCCAAAGTGACGGTGGATGAGCTTTTCAACAGCGGGATGCACCAGTTTTTGGACACCGCTCAAGTCGAGATCGCCGCCATTGGCGCGCATCTCTACACAAACTTCATGTATCATCCGCCCGTGGATATTCAGGCCGAAATTCGCTTCCAGCAGCAGCAGGAGCAACAGCAACAGTAGGGTTTCAAACTCGGGTTGCATACCCGCTCTTGACCTTCACCTCCGCCTGAATACCGACGCTCTGCGCCGATGCCCAATCTTTATTCCGAGACCACCGCTACGGGAATGCACCTCACCGTGCGTCACCTGACGAGGTATGTCTATAATGGGCAGGCTTTGGAGAGCTTCAATGATCTGCGATTAAAGCCAGTGTCGGACCCGCTTCAACGTTGCGCGGCCTATTCACTGCGTGTGCAGCCTGAGGCTCCAATCAAAACGCACTACGACTTTTATCAGAACCGTGTCGATCACTTTGAGCTGCATGTCCCCCATGATAGCCTTGAGATCGAATCCTTCGTCGAGGTGGCGACTCGGCTTGACACACGTGGGACTGCACCGATTGGCCTTAGTTTGCCAGCGCTGGATGATCGAAGTGTCGAGGAAAACTACTTCGACTTCGTCGTCGAATCAAAGTTTGTGCCGCAAAACGTCGCCATCTGGCGTGAGGCTGTGGATGTGCTCGGTGGCCCGGTCACTGATCTCTGGGCGGATGCAGTCAAACTGGGCCGTCATGTTTTTCAAACATTCACTTATGATCCTGATTGGACGCATGTGCATACCGATGCTCTTACCGCGATCAAAGACCGCCGCGGAGTCTGCCAAGACTACGCCCATGTGATGATCGCCTTTTGTCGCAGCCAGGGAATCCCTGCGCGCTATGTCAGTGGCTACTTTTACAATGGCAAGACGGGTGACGAGAACGAAGCATCTCATGCATGGATGGAAGTCTTCCTTCCGCACTACGGCTGGAAGGCCTGGGACCCCACGCATGATCGCGAAGCCGACATCCGCTACATCAAACTCGCCAACGGCCGCGACTACGGCGACATCCGGCCCGTCAGCGGCAGATTCAAAGGCAAAAGCACGCAGCGCATGGAAGTCATCGTGCAGATCCGAAAAGTGTCGTAGCATCCGAGTCACATGATCACTCCAACTCAAATTCGCCTCTTCATCAAATCCGGCTGCCCCTGGTGTGATGAATCCATCGACTGGCTCACCGGCCACGGCCTCTCTTTCGTGACTTTAGACGTCAATCGCGATGCCTCCGCTCGCGCGGAAATGCTCGCTCTCACCAAGCAGACCAAGGCCCCCTGCATTGATGTCGATGATCACATCCTCGCAGACTTCGGTGCCGATGAACTTGAAGCATGGTGGAAGAAGATGGGCTTTGCATTGCCGTGAATGCGAGTCTCCAGCGTTGTCTCTTTATCAGTAGTCTGCTGCTGAGTGCCTGCGCCACAGGCAGGCATCAGAAAGTATAAACATCACCACCAGCAGTGACATCGGCTGCCTTTGCGGCGGAGATGTGCCGCATCACAGGCAGTGAGTGGACGACGGGTAATGGCTTGAGCACGTTGCCCAATGGTGGCGTCTTTATCCCAGCCATGCTGAAAGCGATCCGCAGCGCCAAGAAGACCATAACCTGGGAGAATTTCGTCTGTGTGGACAGCCAACCTGTAGCGGACTTTTCGCAGGCCATCATCGAGCGAGCAAAGTCAGGTGTGAAGGTGCATGTGCTGCTCGACGCCTACGGTCGCAATACATACGGCAATCAGCATCTCCAAGCCATGCGTGAGGCGGGCGTGGAGGTGCATCTTTACAGTTGCTGGTGAATGCTAAATCCCCTCGCTTATAACCACCGCACGCATCGGCGTATCCTCGCAGTAGATGGTCATATCGGCTTCGTCGGCGGAGCCGGTCTTGCCTATGCCTGGGATGGTCATGCCGAGGATTCAAATCGCTGGCGAGACACGATGTATGAAGTGAGCGGCCCCGTGGTTCGGCAGCTTCAGGAGTCTTTTAATGACAATTGGCAGGAACTGACTCATCAACATCTCGAAGGGAAAACTTACTTTTCCAAGCTCAGCTCCATGGGCGCTCTGACGGCGCACAGCGTGCTCGGCTCGCTCAAGAAAAAACCTGACACGATTGGCAGCAGCTTCCTTCTCGCTTTGCGCGCAGCCAAGCACTCGATTGTGATTTTCCACGCTTACTTCATTCCTAATCGTGCCATTGAAAAAGCCATTCTTGAAGCACGTCAGCGGGGCGTGCGGGTAGAGATCTTGATCCCTGGTATGCACTCCGATATGCCCATCTGCCGAGCCGTCACCGTACCTCTGCTGAAGCGACTGATGAGTGCCGGGTTGAGGTCTATGAATTCGAGCCGTACATGATGCATGGCAAGCTGGCGATAATCGACGATTACCTCTGCATCACCGGCTCAGGCAACATTGATCAGCGCTCCTTTTTCATCAATGATGAGAACAGTTTGCTGGTCGCTGGTGCAGCCTTTGCGCTTGAACAGCAGGCGATGCATGATCGAGATAAAGCACGCAGTCGCCAGCTCACGCCAAAGAATCTGAAACTGCCCGCCTTGCGCTGCGTCCAAGGTTTCTTGGGCCGCTGGGTGCAGCATCAGTTGTGACATTTGTTTCTCGTGAATCCCTGTGCAAAGTAGCGTGATGAAGATTCTCTCAGCCATGTCAGGTGGAGTGGACAGTAGCGTCGCCACGGCGCTGCTGGTGCGGGAGGGGCATGAGGTGGTGGGGGCCTACATGAAGAATTGGATCAATGAAGAGGGCATCATCGGTCATTGCCCATGGGAAGAGGACATCGTGGACGCACGCGCGGTCGCGGATCAGCTCGGGATCGAGTTTCATGTGGTGAACCTCATGAAGGAATATCGCGAGCGTGTGGTGAGGTACCTGCTAGATGGTTATCAGGACGGCATCACCCCTAACCCGGATGTGATGTGCAATCGCGAGATGAAGTTTGGCGTGCTCTGGGACTGGGCAAAGGAGCGCGGCTTCGACGCAATCGCTACAGGCCACTATGCGCAGAAAGGATTCTCATTTCACGGTTCCCAGTTCTCAGTTTCAGGGGACAGCGAACCGCGAACTGAGCAAAGTGAACCGGAATCAGCGATCCTGCGCGGTGCTGATCCGAACAAAGATCAGACCTACTTTCTCGCGATGATGCGGCCTGAGCAGGTGCAGATCGCGCGATTCCCCATCGGGCATCTTTTGAAGCCTGAGCTGCGCGATGAAGCGCGCCGCCTCGACCTGAAGACGGCAGAGAAGAAAGACAGCCAGGGTATCTGCTTCATCGGCGAGGTGAAGATGGAGGACTTCCTGCGCACCTTTGTCGAGGATCGGCCAGGGAACATCGTCGATCTCGAAGGTCGCGTGCTCGGCCAGCACAAAGGCCTGCACCTTTACACACTCGGCCAGCGCAAGGGCATCGGCGTGGCCAGCAATCTGTATAAGCAGGCCTACGTAGTCGTCGCAAAGAGGCATGAAACGAGGGATCTCGTGATCGCCATTGAGCGTCCCGACACCCCGCTGCTTTGGGCGCAAAGCTGCACGCTGACCGGCATCTCCACCACGGGACTACCATTGGATAAGTCGCGCATCTTGAATGCTCAGCCGCGCTACCGCTGCCCGGCTGGCTTGGCACAATACACGCCGCTCGGTGATGGCCGGGCGACTCTGGTTTATCAGGAACCTCAGCGCGCTCTGACCCCCGGCCAGATCTGCGCGCTGTATGATGGCGAGCAGCTTCTCGGTGGTGCGATTTTTGAAACCATCTCGTATGACTAAGCCGTGGCAAGTCGTTCATCTCCCTCTCCATGAAATACCTTCCCTTCCTTTCTATCCTACTCGTCCTTGCGGGACAGCCGTCTCAAGCCGCCGACTCCATCTCTCTCTTTGATGGAAAATCCATGGCAGGCTGGAGCGGCCTCGATGGCAAAGCCCCTGGTGCAGGCTGGTCGGTAGAAAACGACACGCTTCACCTCAATGGCACCCCTGGCGGTATGTTGCTGTCAGATAAAGAGTACACCAGCTTCGAGCTTGAGTGGGAATGGAAGGTCGAATCTGGCGGCAACAACGGCGTGAAGTATTGGGTCACCAAAGTCGGCGGCAAGGAGTGGCTGGGCATCGAATATCAGATGATCGACGACCAAAAGCACCCCGATGGGCTCAAGGGTGGCAGTCACACGACAGCCTCTATTTATGACATCAAGGAACCTGTCGCCGGTAAGCTGCTCAAGCCTGTGGGCGAGTGGAACAGCAGCCGCGTAGTCGTGAAGGATGGAAAGATCGAGCATTGGCTCAATGGCGCACTCGCCTCAGAAGCCGACACAACCACCGATGAATGGAAGCAGCGCATCGCCGCCAGCAAATTTAAGAGCAAGGTCGGCTTCGCTCCTGGCAAAGGTCACATCATGCTGACCGACCACGGCGACAAGGCTTGGTTCCGCAACATCCGCATCAAGGAGCATTAAGCTCAGCTCTCAGGATAGACAGCGACAGCCATTAAACCTTCGCTGGGCAACCAGCCGACGACTTCGACTCGTCGCGGTGCGGTGGTCGTCTTGCCTGTATCCAGACCTTGACGGACGGTATCGACGACCTGTTTCTGCGTGGCCTCATTGACATCGTTACCAAAGAGATTCGCCAGTTTTGCAAGGATCGGAGCAGGAGCATCCATACCGACAATGGTCACAGGCTGACGGCTCAGACCACTGGCTAAAATTTGCTCACGCATAACCTCAGGAGTCAGCCCACTCGGCATGAGAATGAGACGACGAAGACGTGCGACAGTGGGCGCATTAACCTGAGGCTGGGCCTGCGCAGTGGTCTGAGGTGTCGCCACAGTTGGTGGCTTGATGGACTTCGAGGGCTTGAGGAAACGGGTCTCCGAAGATGCCGACTCCAGCACCGGCAATTCAGGCCCAACCTCTGGCAGCGGCAGGAAAGTATCCTGCGCACAAGTAACCGTGCCAAGAAGGCATAGGCTCAAAAGGCTGTTGAATCGGGGAGACGGAAAAAACACGGGATGCGCTTTTATCAGGCCGCCCGATTTTCGACAACCCTAATTTTAAATATCTTTCCAGAACGAGTTGCCCAGAGAGTTCACTGGGGAAAAAAGAAACGCCGACGAGGTAATCGTCGGCGTTTCACAAGGTTTCTCGGAGTCGAGTTAAGCAACAGACTCTTCGACGATCTTCGGGGCGCTTTCGGCGGCAAATTTCAGGCGCTTGTTTTCGGCATCGAAGGACACTTGGACCACATCACCCTCACGGATGTCGCCACGGAGCAGATGCTCAGCGAGGGGGTCTTCGATGTTCTTCTCGACGGCACGGCGCATGGGGCGGGCACCGTATTGTGGGTCGTAGCCTTCTTTCATGAGGAACTCGGTCGCGCCAGCATCCAGCGTGATGTTGATGTTCCTCTTCTTCAGACGGGCGACGACTTTACCGACTTCGAGATCGACGATTTGCACGAGTTCGGTCTTCTCCAACATGCGGAAGACGACGAGGTCATCGAGACGATTGAGGAACTCGGGCTTGAAGGATTTCTTCGCGGCTTCGGTGATCTTTTCTTTGATGGCAGAGTTATCAGCCTGATCCTGGCCCATAGCTGCAAAACCGAGGGTGGTCTGGCGCTTAATGACTTCCGCACCCGCATTGGAGGTAAGGATGATGATAGTGTTTCTGAAGTCGATTTTGCGCCCGAAGTTGTCAGTCACTTTGCCTTCTTCGAGAATCTGTAGAAGCAGATGCATCACGTCAGGATGGGCTTTTTCCACTTCGTCAAAAAGCACGACGCTGTAAGGGCGACGACGCACGGCTTCAGAAAGCTGACCGCCCTCTTCATAACCGACATAGCCGGGAGGGGCACCAATCAAACGGCTGGCGGTGTGCTTCTCCATGTACTCGCTCATGTCGATTTGGATGAGCGCGTCAGCACTGCCAAACATGAACTCAGCAAGATTCTTGGCGAGGAAGGTTTTACCGACACCTGTGGGGCCGAGGAAAAGGAAGGATCCGATTGGGCGGCGTGGATCTTTGAGGTCAGCACGGCTACGGCGCAGTGCCTTACTGATGGCGATGACGGCTTCATCTTGACCGATGACTTTGCCTTTAAGCTCGGCTTCCATTTTGAGAAGCTTATCAGCCTCGGCCTGCTCCATACGCTGAAGCGGCACACCGGTCCACTTGGACACGACACTCATGATGTCGTCTTCTGTGACATCGACGATGCGCTCCTGGTTGTTGGCCCTCCAAGTTTCGAGGATGTCGTCGTAGCGCTTCTTGGCGTTCTTTTCGCTATCGCGCAAACGTGCTGCTTTCTCGAAGTCCTGATCCTTGATGGATGTTTCTTTTTCGACGCGGATCTCTTCGATCTCGGCATCGATCTGTTTAAGTTCCGGAGGACGAGTCATGGCGCCGATGCGGGCTTTGGAGCCAGCTTCGTCCATGATGTCGATGGCCTTATCAGGAAGGAAGCGCGCGGTAAGATAACGCGAGCTAAGCATCACGGCGGAGCGAATGCCTTCGTCGCTATACTTGGCCTTGTGATGCATCTCGTATTTTCCTTTGAGGCCCATGAGGATCTTGATAGCGTCTTCGACGGATGGCTCCTCAACCTTCACCTGCTGGAAGCGACGCTCAAGCGCGCTGTCCTTCTCGATGTATTTGCGGAATTCATTCAGCGTCGTGGCTCCGATGACCTGCAATTCACCACGGCTGAGAGCCGGCTTGATGATGTTGCTGGCGTCCATGGTGCCTTCAGCAGAACCGGCACCGACGATAGTGTGCATTTCGTCGATGAAGAGGATGACATTCTTGCTGCGACGGATCTCATCCATCACGGCTTTGATACGCTCTTCAAACTGACCGCGATACTTGGTGCCAGCGACCATGAGCGCGAGGTCGAGAGTGATGACTTTTTTATCGCGCAGAATCTCAGGCACGTTGCCGTTAATGATTTCTTGGGCGAGGCCTTCGACGATCGCGGTCTTACCAACACCGGCTTCACCGATGAGCACAGGATTGTTCTTGGTGCGGCGGCAAAGAATCTGAATGACGCGGGCGATTTCATCCGTGCGCCCGATGACGGGGTCCATCTCGCCTTTTTGAGCCAGCTCCGTGAGGTCACGGCCAAAGGCGCGCAGCGCAGGTGTCTTCTCGTTCTTTTTCTTTTTCTTGTCGTCGTCCGCCGAATTGCCACCAGGGGTCACGGGTTCAGAATCTTCATCTTCATCCTCGTCATTGGAGCTGAAGTTCGGGTCGAGTTCCTTGAGGATTTCGTTGCGAGCTTTGTCGAGATTGATGTCGAGGTTGCGCAGGACCTGAGCGGCGACGCCTTCACCCTCACGCAGCAGGCCGAGTAGGATGTGCTCGGTGCCGACATAACTGTGATTGAGCGCCTTGGCCTCTTTGCTGGCGAGAGCGAGCACCTTCTTCACGCGCGGCGTATAGGGGATGTTGCCGACCATCTTGGTTTCGGGGCCTGAGCCGACTTGTTGCTCGACTTGGAGACGCACGGTTTCGAGATCGAGACCGAGTTTGCCGAGCACGTTGACGGCCACGCCTTGGCCTAGCTTGATCAAGCCTAGCAGGATATGCTCCGTGCCGACATAGTTGTGGTTAAAGCGGTCCGCTTCTTTGCGTGCGAGTGCGAGGACCTGTTGGGCGCGTGGTGTGAAATTATTCATCGGTAGAATCAGAGGAGGGGGCCTCTGGCGGGGGTTGGTTATTAGAAACGTTAGAAGGTCCGCTCAGGGATTGCAACCTTGCACGGGTAATTTCCGCACGGCGCACGTCGCGCTCATCTGGCGTGAGTTCGCGAGCAGCACGGAGTTGCAAGTGAGCGGGCTGGATTTCAAGAAGGAGCATGTCGAGCAAGCTACGGTCACAATTCGGCACGAGGTCGAGGTCGGCACCCAGTCGCAACATGGATAGCAAGTTCAGTGCCTCTTTCGAGGTGAGGATGTGGGCGTAACGCAGAACAGCAAAAGCGCGGCCCACTTGGTCGCTCAGCATGGTGGGATTATCCTCCACGAGTTTCTGCCGCGCGTTTCGTTCGGAACTGATGACACGTTCGATAACTTTTTCGATCTGGGAGATGATCTCACTCTCCTTTTCACCCAGCGTGTGTTGATTCGAAATCTGGAAAAGATTGCCCAAAGCCTCAGTGCCCTCACCATAAAGGCCACGCACAGCGAGGCCGATCTTGCCGACTGCTTTGATCACTGGATTGATCTGATCTGTCAGTGCCAGCGCAGGCAAATGCAGCATCACAGAGGCGCGCATGCCGGTGCCTAGATTGGTCGGACAGGCTGTCAGGTAGCCGAATTTTTCATCGTAGGCGTACGGCAGTGCGGCTTCGAGTTCACTGTCCACCTTGTCCACGAGTTGCCAGGCGCTGCGTAAATTTAATCCTGGGCGAATGCCCTGAATGCGGAAGTGATCTTCCTCATTGATCATGATCGACAAGTTCTGCTTCCGATCCACGACCACGGCACAACCATTCGCACGCGCAGCGTGCTCACGACTGACGAGGTGGCGCTCCACTAGCACTTGTTTGCGGATCTTACTCAGCTTCGCGTAATCCTCACTGTAGCCGTCCTTCATCTCTGGCAGCGCATCCACACAGGGGCGAGCCAGCTTGAGCAAATCATGACGTTGATGCTCCTGGCTATAACCAGGGAAAGGAAAACCACGCAAGTTACGCGCCAGTCGCACACGGGAGGTCATGACGATCTCTGAGTGCGGGCCAGTCCCCTGCATCCAGTCGGCAGGGTGATTGATGAGTGTTTTAAAAAGCATGGATCAGAAGTGTTTGGCTATGCCTTGGATTCACGGGTTTGATTCGAGTGGCTTTTCCAGGAGACGCTCGATCTCACTTTTCAAATGGGCTGCATCTTCATAACGCTCGTCACGCACCGCATGGGCCAGTTCTTCACGGAGCTGGCTGACACTGCCGCGCAGATGACCTTCTGTGGTAATCGTGCGCGGAGTTTTACCGACGTGGCGCGTGCCCTTGTGCATGGCTTTGAGCAGCCCGTCCAGCCCATCACGGAAAGCTGAGTAACACTCGGGGCAGCCCATGCGCCCGATCTTTTTAAGCTGCGCAGCCGTGAATCCGCAAGCCTCACAAGAAGACGCCGCTGATTCCGCCGAGGGTGCTGGCTGACTGAGGAATGCCTCAGCTAAGCCGAAGCCCGTTTCATCCGTGACTCCCTTGGCCTTCGAGCAGACATCACAAAGATTCACCGTGGTCATCTGACCATTGATAATCTGGGTCAGAAACACGGTGGCTTCACTTTCGCATACGTCACATTTCATGGCTGGGGGGGCGGCAGGCAGAGTGTGCCTGATATAAACGATACGCCTGACACACACTAAAGGTACGATTAGGGCAGGTAGAAGAGGCCGTCAATGGCGCGCGCCAATCACTCTTTATCTACGGCTACATCAGTCTTCACTGGGCGGTTCGAGCCACTGCCAGGCATGGCACTGAAAAGAAAATAACGCGGGGATTGCAGCAGATCACCGACCTCACGAGTCGCTGCGCGGTTCAGGTAGCCTTCCAGTCGCTCCAGGGCCGTGGCTCGGTGAGAGAGATGCTTGTCCAAAAAGCGCCGCAAACGCGCGTTCGCATTAAACTCCACCGCCAGTGTTCCCACATTCAACAGCAGAAAAATCACGCAGACCGCCAGCAGGGCTATGAGAGCAAAGCGCGGCGGGAACTTCAGAAAAAACATCATCATGCCCGCCGCCACTGTGGCAAAGATCGGACCATAGCGTGCCAGTTTGATCACCGTGTTCCGCCACTTCAGATCTCCCAGAGCATCACCCGTCTGAGTCGCATGACCCGCCTCATGCAGCGCCAGCGTCCAGGCCGCCATCGTCGTCCCCTGCCCCACGTCACGACTCAGAAAAAGCCGCCTGCGCTTCGGATCAAAATAGTTCGTCACTGCACCGCCATGCTCCACGACTTCCACATCGTCGATGCCTTCAAACGCCAGAAACAACCGTACGATCTCCGTGCCCGTGTGAGCCGTCGGCGCTTGTTCCTTAGTAGCACGCGACATCATCGACTCGTAGCGCCCCGTCGCCCAGCGGCACAGGCCGACACAGACGATCACGAGCAGGATTGGAATGGCAAGCATCGCCCATTGTGGAGCAGACTTCAGTCTGCGGCAAGGCCGTGGGGCAGACTTCAGTCCACCTCACTTTGTCCTTTGACGTCGGCGTATTACGCCTCACAATCCGACCCGATATGCCAAAATCCAGCCTCACCAAAGACGAAGTCAAAGCCATGCTCATCCTCGCCTGCGATCGTATCATCGCCGCCGAGCCAGAACTCTCTGAAGCCGACCGCAATCTCGGTGACGGTGATCACGGCCTGGGCATGCAACGTGGCATGACCGCCGCCAAAGAAGGCCTAGATGCTGGCGACGTGGAATCCGTCGAGAAATCCTTCGTCATCGTCGGCACCAAAATGATGAGCAGCATGGGTGGTGCCTCGGGAGCCATCTTTGGCACCTTTTTCCGCAATGGCGGAAAAGCCCTCGCTGGCAGAGACAGCTTTGATTCCGCTGGCCTCGCCGCCTTTCTCCAAGCTGGGGTCGATGGCGTGAAGCAGCGTGGTGGCGCCGCCGTCGGCGATAAGACCGTCGTCGATTCCATGCAGCCCGCTGCTGACACCGCAGCCAACTTGACCACACAGTCACTGCCCGAAGCCATCGCTGCTGTAAACACCGCCGCGCTCAATGGCCTCGAAGCCAGCAAAGCCCTCGTCGCCAAATTTGGCCGAGCCAAAACTCTGGGAGATGCCGCCATCGGCTTCCCCGACGCAGGTGCGATGTCAGTCACCGTCATCATCGGTGCCTTTGCCGATTACATCGCAGCCTAAAACATTCTTCCCTGACACAAAAAGAGCGGACCGCCCAAAGCTGTCCGCTCTTTTATTTTGGCTCTGTGACTTGGCTTACTTAAGCTCCTGAATGCGGATGTTCTTCCACATCACTTCCTTGCCCACGGCCTCGGTCTTCTTGCCGATGCCATGCACTTGCAGGGCGATCACACCTTCTTTCGTCAGCTCATCGGTGAGGTCAGCCGCAGCCACACCGTTGAGGAAAGTTTTGATGCTGCTGCCACGGCACTCGATGCGCGCGTTGTTCCACTCGCCCTGCTTGAAAGCTTTGCGTGCTACCTCGTTATTTTTCAAATCAAAGAGCCAGCCGCGTCGGCCCTCATCATAAACACCACCGGTGTAGGCGCGCGGGCTTGGGTCGATCTCAAACTGATAGCCATGCACGCGGTCAGCCGGGAATTTCTTTTTCTTTCCCGCAATCTCCACCTCCGTCTCCTGCGTGTAATAATTGCTGCGGAACTGGATACCCGAGTTCATCGAAGGATCGACCTTGAAGTCCAATTCCAAGATGAAGTCCGAGTACTTCTTCGCCGTGCAAAGGAACGAGTTCCCCGTGCCCGCCACCGTCTTCCCCACCACCGCGCCATCCTGCACTCGATACTCCGCCGTGCCGCTGTGCTGCTCCCAGCCAGTCAGAGTTTTGCCATCAAAGAGTGGCACAGAAGCATCCTCAGCACGGGAGGTAATCGCGAGACCGAGAAATGCAGCAGAAAGAAGGAATCGATTGGTTTTCATAGAGGATCGCTATAACGAGGTCCTCATCAGCGATCTGGCAGATCAACATCAAAAAATGACATGACGAGATCACAACCCACGTCCGGTTTTCTCTCGCCACACGGGATGGTCCTGCTAACAATCCGCGCACCTTTTTCCCAACCACCCCATGAAACGCTACGCACTCGGCATCGACTACGGCACCAACTCTTGCCGCTCACTTCTCATCGACCTCGACAATGGTGCAGAGTTGGGTTCCACGGTATTTCATTATCCATCCGGTGAGATGGGTATCCTACTCGATCCCAAGGACCCGCATGTCGCGCGGCAGAACCCGCAGGACTACCTCGTCGGACTCGAAGCCGTCACGCACGGTGCTTTGCAGCAGGCGACAGAAAAGATGCCCGGCTTTGATGCTGCACAGGTCGTGGGCATCGGCATCGACACCACGGGCAGTACTCCCATCCCGGTAAATAGCGCGGGCACGCCGCTTGGTTTGCTGCCGGAGTTTAAAGACAATCTCAATGCCATGGTCTGGCTGTGGAAGGATCACACCGGCTATGCCGAAGCCGCAGAGATCACCCTGCTCGCGCATGAGATGCGGCCAAACATCATCGCCAAATGCGGCGGTATTTACTCCAGCGAGTGGTTTTGGAGCAAAATCCTGCGACTCAGCCGCATGGACGCGGAGGTCTTCACTGCCGCCTACAGTTTCGTCGAGCATTGCGACTGGATTCCTGCCGTGCTCACCGGCAATACCAATCCGCTCACTCTCAAGCGTTCAGTTTGTGCCGCAGGCCACAAAGCCATGTTCAGCAGCGAATGGGGTGGCCTGCCAGACAAAGAATTTTTGGCCAAACTCGACCCCAAACTCGCCGACCTGCGTGACCGTCTTTATAGCGAGGCCCACACCACTGATACGAAGGCCGGTGGCCTATGCTCTGAATGGGCCAAGCGTCTCGGCTTGAATGAAGGCACCGCGATCTGTGTGGGTGCCTTTGATGCACACACCGGCGCTGTAGGCGCAGGCATCAAGGAAGGCACGCTGGTCAAAATTCTCGGCACCAGCACATGCGATCTCATGATTTCGCCGACCAGCAAACCACTGGCTGATGTGCCCGGAGTTTGCGGCATTGTGAACGGCTCCGTGCTGCCCGGCTACTATGGCATCGAAGCTGGCCAGAGCGCCGTGGGCGACATCTTTCTGTGGTTCGTCAATCACCTCGTGCCTGACAGCTATGGCACAACAGTTGGCGACAAATTCGTGAACATGGAGAAAGCCATGCTCGGCAAAAAGCCAGGCTCCACCGGTCTGCTCGCACTCGACTGGAACAACGGCAACCGCACCATCCTTGTCGATGTCCGGCTGACAGGCCTGCTGTTAGGCCAGACACTCCACACTGAGGCCCATGAGATCTATCTCGCCTATATTGAGGCCACCGCTTTTGGCGCACTGACCATCATCAAGCGAGTCGAAGAATATGGCGTGAAAATCGACGACGTCATCAACACCGGCGGTCTCTCCATCAAAAACGCCACCCTCATGCAATGCTACGCCGACATCATTGGCAAGCCCATGAAAGTCAGCCAGAGCGAGCAAACCTGCGCCCTCGGCGCCGCCATCTTCGGAGCCACTGCCGCTGGTGCTGGCACTTGGCAGGAGCTTCAGGCCAAAGTTACCGCCGTGCGCGAGAAAGTGTATCACCCGATCCCTGAAAACGTCGCTATCTACGCTGAGCTGTACGTGCTTTACCGCACCCTCCACGACGCCTTCGGCACAGCCGAGTGGAGCGGCAAGATCAATCATGTCATGAAGCAGCTTCTGGACATTCGGGCGCAGCAGAGCTGAGATTCTAGAGGCATCATGCCTCTCAGCAAAAAATCCCCTGTGACCTGGGGTGATTTGCGGTTATGAAAACGGCCATGACCGATGGCTATGAATTACTCGACAGTGGCGCTTTTCAGAAGCTCGAACGCTTCGGCAAAGTCGTGCTCGCACGCCCCTGCGCACAGGCGGTTTGGCAGCAGGCGCTCCCAGACAAAACTTGGCAGCAGGCCACGGCCACGTTCTTTCGCGACGGTGGTAATCAATGGCGCGGACGTGATCGCTTGCCGGAGACTTGGGAGCTGAATGTCGATGGCACACGCTTCATGCTCAGCTCGACCGACTTCGGTCATTTGGGCATCTTTCCCGAGCAGCGGGATCAATGGCAGCGCATTCGTGAAGTCTGCACCAGCTATCGCCAGACTCATGGGCGTGCGCCGCGTGTGCTGAATCTATTCGCCTACTCAGGTGGCAGCACCTTGGCGGCGGCTTTAGCAGGGGCTGAAGTCTGTCATGTCGATGCCTCCAAAGGCATGGTGGACTGGGCGCGCAAGAACGCCACGCTCAACGGGCTGGAAGACAAACCCGTGCGTTGGATCGTCGATGACGTGACAAAGTTTCTGGATCGTGAACATCGCCGTGAGCGCACCTATGACCTCATCATTCTCGACCCACCCAGTTATGGTCGAGGCGCGAAAGGTGAAATCTTCAAGATCGAAAACGATCTGCCTCCTCTGCTCGATTTGATCGGCAAACTGATGTCGCCTGAGCCGCTCGGAGTGCTGCTCACCTGTCACACACCTGAGCTGACTCCCATCTCGCTGCATCACATGCTGCTTCAGCAATTTGGTAAGCAAGGCAAGCTGGACCAGGGAGAGATGCAACTGCGCGGCACCCATCAAGTCTTGCCCGTACCAAGCGGCAGCTTCTGCTGGTGGCTGGCTTGAGTTTGAAGCCTGGGCTGAACCAACGAACCGTCTCCATCATTTTACCATCCCCCTCGCTGAGAAGAACTGAGGTAGAATGATGAAGGGTAAAATGATAGGAGCTCAGTGGGTGATGCGGAGGGATTACCCCTGAGGCGGGGCTGGCGGCGGAGTCGGAGCATGTGACACTCAGAGCCTCCGCCACTTGCGGTTATGTGGCTCGCGGTTTCCAGGCACCTAGAGTTTCGGCATCGTTGCGGAAGCGATTCTTGATCACCGTATCCAGGCACTTCACCAGATTGCGGCCCTGTTTCAGCAGGCCTGGAAGCGCGCCGTTGCTCCTGCCTTCTCGTTCAGCGCAGAACCAGCCGAGTAGAGCCAGTAGTTGCCCGCTGGCTCCCTCACAGACCCGGACGTGCGGGACTACCGTATCCGGTTCTTCCGGTGGAGGGATTCGCTACGCGACTCGTGATCTCGGACGGATTCTCGGGGCGGGCCAGTGGAAGACTTCTCTCAGCCATTGACTGTATTTCTCCCAACTCAGCGGCTTCTTACCGCCTCGTCGGTTGAGCCACTCGAACCATGCGTTTTGTGCGTGGTAACTAAAGCTGCCTATGCCTCGACTGTTACCAGTGATTCCATAGTAGGCGTTATGTCCCTGCACTTTGCGTTTGAGCATGCACCATTGTTCACTTACCGAGTCGTGCCGGTGTTGGCGCATCCACTCACGCAGCCTCACGAGTGCTCGACTGAGCCGCTTCCGGCTGCCTGGCTCCAGGCTCAACCGCGCGGGGTTCTTACCCGCTGGGTTGCTTCATAAAGTTTCCATGTTCTAACTCTCATTTTACTGCTTGTCTGATTGAGGTGGACCCCGTTCTTCGGCCAGGATTGCGTGAAGTTCTTCCGATCTTCATCATCGAAAAAAACCGCTTCACGCCGATCACCGCGCGCCATCACATGATAAAGCGCCTGGATATTGGATGCGGATCTGTCTAAGCAAGGACCAAGAGTGTCTAAAAACTGGAATCTTGCAATATGAATCACCTGACCCCTTTTAGTTACACCCTGACCCCGTTTTTGTGGTGGGGGTTGGAGAGGGCGGAGCTTTTCGGTGGTGGGCAATGGGCGGAGCCGCGAGCTTTGCGAAGCGCTGAAGTTCGTTCCCACGACGTTGCAGACCGCATCACTTGCGCCCATTGAGCAACAACCACAGCAGGCCAGTTGCAGCCATAATCAAGACAACGATGATGCTCCACGGTGTTGATGATGTCGGTTCTTCACTCGGTGTCGGCGCGGGCTTTGCTTCGGGTGCCTGTTTCGCTGCGGGTGGTTGGCTCTGTTTGATGTCAGGACTGCCTGATTGAGAAGCTGTCGAGCTTCCTGATTGCTGCGAGCCAGTTGGCGCTTCCGTGAGAGCCGCGACTTGTTCCGCAAGATGTGTGATTCTGCCCACCATGTCAGGGTTGCCATCAGCCATTAGTGCTCGGTATTCTGCCGGAGCAGCATCAATGTCCACAAGGTCTTCTCCTGGCACAACGACCTTGATGGCCACCTCGATTTGTTGCGAGGGAAGAACAACGTATGTCAGACTTTCGCCGCCACCGGGGCCAAAAGCTCCAAGGCCAACAAAAGCGTAGCCTTGATTGGCAAGAGCAATTTTCCGAACACCTTGCTTCGTCCCTTTAGTTTGGTCCGCTTTGGCAATTGCTTCGGTGATTTGAGCCTCGAATCTAGGAGCCAGCAAACTCCCTCGCCTACCAACGCCGATTGATGTCGGATAAAACGTGTTATTCGTGGAGGTGAACTGAGCTGCAATCGACACAGCAGCACCATGCCTTGAACGTGCATCTTCAGTCGTGAGCGTGGCTTGCAGTTGAGACACCGGGTAGCGGAATGCTTCGGCAACAAGCTGTTTGGCCGCTGATAAAGCGACTTCGTCAGCTTTTACCACTGTCAGGCTTAAAGCCGCAATGAAGACCACGCTGAACCGTGTCCATGTGATCAATAGGTTCCGTTCCATGTGTTTACAAAGGGTGCGTTGAACTCGAGTCGTGTGAAGAAGACTTTTCCTGCATTTGCATGAGGAGCCTTCGAAAGTGTGGCATGTCCTGCCTGCACCATTGCAGGCTCGCGAGGGTCGAACGTGAACCCAATGAACGAAAACTTGGCGCCACCGTAGGCCCAATCGTAGAGATCATCAAAACTGCCAATGGCTTCAACTCCCCCAACTTCAATCGTGGTCGCACTTGTCTTTTTGTAGCTGATTCGAAGCTTGCCAATGAAGTCCACTTTCCCGAAGGCCGGGCCGAGTGTGTTTATCGAAAAGCCTCCGCAAGAAAGGGTCAGCAAGAAAGGGTCAGGAGTCGATTCTTGACAGCCATTGCTGTACCTCCTTGGGCAGCAAGAAAGGGTCAGTGGGCAGCAAGAAAGGGTCAGGAGTCGATTCTTGACAGCCATTGCTGTACCTCCTTGGGTAGGGTGAGTTTTCCGGTCTTCAGGCGTTTGATTTGCTGGCATACGTTCATCGCGCTTTTCATCTCCAATCTCGCGGCTGTCCACTGCCTTGCCACCGCTGTCTTCTGATGCACTGCATGCGCGATGGCCACTTTCCTGGGCTCACTGCCGACGGTGGTTTTTAGTTCCGACTCCTTCAAGTGGAGCCATTTCATGCCATCGACCACCACTTGCTCTGCATCCTCCTCATCGTGGCATGCCTTGCTCTCAGCACTCATTCTTAGTGCTCGACCTTCTGGCTTTGATCCTTCTTCGCGCACCTTTCCTCGTAGCCATTCTTCAAACGCCTGGGCACCCCAGAACCAGCCTCTTCGCAGCGTGCTTTGCCCGCCTTTGCAAACACCCTCAACCGGCAAGCCACACTCTTTCTGCTTCTCCTTCTTCACCCGCTCCTCCAATCGCTCAATGAATCGCCGTCTGCCAGCCGCCGTGTCCGGCAGATTAAAGATCCTCAATCCCTCTTCGACCTTCAGCCACTTGGACCTCTTCTTTGGTAGCAGTCCGTAGCCCTGGGCCAGACTGCTCCAGCGGTAGTCCAGCAGTCCCAGTCCATGTTCGCTGTCCACCATCTTCGCGCGCACGGGATTGAGATGAATGTAGTCCATCAGCGTCTTGAGGTAATCGCCACCTCCACTCTCCTGCGGCTGCACCGGGATCGCCTTGTATCGTCCGCCAAACAAGTGCCCCCACACGCGGTGCCGCGCGTTGTAGCGTTGGGTGTAGGTGCTCTGAAACCAGGACATCCCAGCCACCAGATTGGGCTTAGGCGTGCGCAGCAGCCAATGATAGTGGTTGTCCATGATCACCCATGCCAGCACTTCCCAGCCCGTCTTCTTGCAGGCCTCCGCCAA
>CAMAQH010000043.1 GCA_945860295.1 Prosthecobacter debontii | reverse complement strand
CCCATTATTGATGCGAATAAACGCTGAGGCACAGCCTCAGCGCCAATGGAGCCAGACCGCGCCCGCCAATACAAGGCACGCAGCAGCGCCGAGCGGGTGAACTCCAACCTCAAGGACAACCACGGCGGGCGCACGCTCAGAGTGAGAGGTGCAAGCAAAGTGATGACACATCTCATGTTTGGTGTCGTGGTGGTGAGCGCCGAGGCGCTCATTCGCTTGCTGTGAGCCAAGCGGAGTAGGTCAGAGAGAGTCCGCCTCCCAAGGCGCAGAGAGTCCATGGACACAGGTCAGGAAAATGATCCCAAAACACGCTCATGAAAGCCAATGACGAGCACTCAGAGCCAAGGGTGATCCGAAGCGATTAAAACTCCGCCATCGTGTAATGAAAAAACTCTCCGCGACTTTGCATCTTGAAGGTTTTGCAAGAGGCTCATTAGATAAATATTAACACATCCTAAATCGAGGACTTTTTTTTCACAAAATTTGCTTCTGACCAGCATTCGACATTTGCTTTACTTGCGATAGGATCGTCGCCCATGACTGTTGCCCTCGCCCCCGCCATCGCCTCTCATATCGAAGCCCTCTGTGCCGCCATCGCTGCGGACGCTGCTATCCAAAGCGCCCGTAACAAGGCGGAAGCCTTTCTCGCTGACGAGCCAGCCGTGGCTCTTTATCGCGATGTGATGAATTTGGGACGCACGCTTGAGCAGCGTCACCGCAGCGGTCAAAAACTAGCCCCAGATGAAATCAGCAAATTTCAGGACATGCAGGACCAAGCCGACGCGCATGAGGGCATCCAAGCCTTTGTCACCGCTCAGGATGTGCTGCAAGAGGTGGCCACTCAGGTGAATGGCTTTGTCGCTAAGACACTCGAAAAAGGCAGTGTGCCGACGGCTGAAGAAGTCTTCGGAAATGGCGGCTGCGGTGAAGGCTGCGGCTGCCATTGAGAATGAGTCAACAGCTCATCAAAACGAATGACGACTGCTTCTGAATCTCGTCATTCTTCTCCGCCCATTTTTGAGGGGCGTGGTCTAAGAAAAGTCTATCACACAGGCGAGCTTGATGTCGTTGCTCTCAATGGCGTGGACATCGAGTTTCGCGCCAGTGAGCTTGTCGTTTTACTAGGAGCCTCAGGCAGCGGTAAGTCCACGTTACTCAATATTTTGGGTGGTTTAGATGTACCCACTAGTGGCCAGCTTCGATACAAAGGCTGGGATCTAACGGGGGGTGACGAGCGCACACTTACCATGTTCCGCCGCAACTGCGTCGGCTTTGTCTTTCAGTTTTACAATCTCATCCCAAGTCTCACTGCGCGTGAAAATGTGGCTCTCATCACCGACATTTCACGCGATCCCATGAAGCCTGAGGAGGCTCTGGCGATGGTCGGCTTGGAGCACCGCATGGATCACTTTCCTAGCCAGCTCAGTGGTGGTGAGCAGCAGCGTGTGGCCATCGCGCGGGCCATCGCTAAAAAACCGGAAGTGTTGCTTTGTGATGAACCTACCGGTGCTTTGGATGTAAATACGGGCATCACGGTTTTAGAAGCGGTCGAGCGCATCAATCGTGAATTGGGAACGCTGACCGTCATCATTACTCACAATGCGGACATGGCTGGCATGGCGGACCGAGTCCTGTATTTGAAAGATGGTCAGATCGTGAAATCGCAGCTCAATGAAACGCGCGTGCCTGTCACAAGCCTGGTGTGGTGATAGCACGTTGCCGCACCGCCTCGAAAAGTACGATGGCGACTGCGGTTGAGAGATTTAAACTGCGTGTCCCCTGCATTGGGATATGCCAAGTCTGACCTGGATATTGAGCCATGATGGCAGGCGGAATGCCACTCGTCTCAGGCCCATAAACAAGATAAAGATCCTCTGCGCTATGAAGGTCGGCTTCCCAGTAAGTGCCCTCGCCCCGACACTCGATGAACATGAATCGCGCGGTACAGTTCGCCTGATCACGCATTTGTTCCCAGCAATCCCAGACATGTACATCCACCTCAGCCCAGTAGTCTAGCCCGCTGCGCTTGAGATACTTGTCTTCCAGGCTGAACCCCAGTGGCTTGATCAAATGCAGTCGTGCGCCAGTGGCCAAACAAAGACGTCCCACTGCGCCCGTGTTGTGGGGGATCTCTGGCTGGTAAAGGACGATGTGGAACATGATCCTTCTCTTTAGATTTTCAGCGCCCAGTCCAGCAGTGCCTGTGCATCGCGCCAGACGCCTGCATCGGTGTCATTGAGGACCACGACAATACGGCGGCGACCATTGCGCGCACCGCTAGCGACGAGGCAGTGGCCAGCAGCATCGGTATAACCAGTTTTCATTCCATCGCAGTAGCTCGTATTGCGCAGGACTCGGTTAGTGTTCGACAGTTCAGTGACTTTTCCTGAGGGCCATTTAAAAACATAGCTTTTCAGTTTCACAATCTGCCGGATTTCTGGCAGCTTGTCACAAGCGCGTGCGATGACACTCAGATCGCGAGCCGTGCTGTATGGCTCGTCGCCATCTCTTGATGGCAGGCCGTGGGGGTTGACATAGTGACTGTTTTGCAGCCCTAACGCAGCGCACTTGGCGTTCATCTTGGCAGAAAAGGCTGCGACACTGCCAGCATTGTCCCGAGCGAGCACTTGGGCGATGTCGTTGGAACTCTTGACGAGTACGGCCGTGAGGAGTTGGCGTCGTGTATAGGTCTCGCCAGCTTTGAGGCCGAGGCGGACGGGGGCGCATTGAGTATCGCTCTGTTCGACGGTGATGACTTTATCCAGATCACCCGCTTCGACGACGAGCAGTGCGGTAAGTAGCTTCGTCGTGCTAGCGATGGCTCCGCGCTTGTCGGGATTCTTTTCAAAGAGCACTTCATCAGCAGCAGCATCGATGACTATGACTCGATCGGCCGTCAATTGTGGAATGGGGCCGCGCAGTTGCTTGATCTCGATTTCACGACGGACACGTTTTGTTTTTTCGACTTCCTCAGCGAGCTGTTTTTGCAGTACCGCCACACTCGCTTCTTTGGCGAGTAGATCGAGTCGTGTGCCTTCCAGGATTTGTTTATCCTTGGATATTGCAGCTTCGCGGCGGACCACATCGGCTTCCTTCACATTTACCTCTTCTTCACGCCACTTGAGCTTTGCCTCCTTTTCGGGATCGCCACATCCAGTGAATGTCGCTAGCGTCAAGACAGCGATTGAGAGGTGTTTGAGGAAGTTTAAAGAAAGATTCATGTCACAGTTCCGCGAGTAGTGCCTTAAGTCGGGCGGCGGGCCACTGACCTGGGGCGTTTGATTCTCCGATGTAGCCGTAATTCAGCAGGCTGCCACACTTTGCAAGCACCAAGCGTGAGATGCGCCCCCAAGGTCCCATGCCCATGCAGGAAAGGCGCAGTCGATGTGACTCTGAAGTGATTTGAATGAGGCGTGTGAGATCAGCAGGCGAGTTGATAAAAGTCGCGAGTTTCACACCATCAAGCCCGGCAGGCTGGGCAAAGCTGATCGCGCCTCGTAGAATCTCATCCCCCGGTGTGGCCTGAAAATCGTGGAAGGAGCCGATGACTTGAACGCTGCGAGCGTGTGCTTTTTCCACGATGGATTTCATCTCCATCGCACTGCGCAGTTCGATATCCAGCAGCACAGCCAAGTCGAGCAGTGGCTCAATGAGAGTCATGCGGCCTGCGGCGTCTTCGCTGCCCTGACCGCCCTCAGCAGGATGGCGAGCGGTCAGCAGAATGGGGGTGGTGTTTCCGGCCAATGCCGCACGCAAATCGGCGGCAGGCGTCTTGAGAGTGTCGAGTCGCAGTTCGATAATGTCGCAGGTAAACTCCCTCTCATCAGGATTCATCCCCGACCAAATTCCGAGTGTCATCGTGTCTGGAATCACGCCGACAGTCAGTGGTCGGGTTGAGTGCAGAGGATTGCGGGTTGAAACAAGTTGGGCCATTTTATATAAATTTTATAAATATAAGTATATACTAATTAAATCAAAGGAAACATTGTATCCGACTATGCTTGGCCGCCGACAAGAAATCAATTTGCAGCTTACAGAGTTACTCGACAGCGCGCTGTTGGGTTTCTGCTTTTTGTTCGCACACTTTCTGCGTTCCACCTTCGCGCCGCTGATTTGGCCAGGCATTATTGAAATCCCGCCACTGGAACAGTTCTTCTGGGTCATCGCCGTCGTCGTGCCCTTCATGCCCGTGGTGCTAGAATATCGTGGTTTCTACAAAAACCTCTTTCACAAGACGCCAGCGCAGAGCCTCCGACAGTTGGGTGAATCTCTCTTTATCATGGGAACGATGATCGGTGCCTTTGTGGTCTTCATGAATTGGAATGTACCAAGCCGATCCGTGGTTATTCTAGCCGTGGTGTGCTCCGGCATTGCAATACTTCTTCGAAAAGCCGTGCAGAAACAAAGAATACGCCGCCGGCTAGCGTCAGGGAAGGGCAGGGGAAGGGTCATCATCGCCGGAGCCGCAGAAGACGTGGCAAACTTTGTCGAAAACATGCCAGCTGAGCATCGCGCCAGTCTTCAGATCGCAGCTTGCATCGACATCACTCAGTTGCCAGTCAGTGAACTCGTTAAAGCCATGCATGATCACTCGGTTTCGCGTGTCCTTTTTGCCGCGCAGCATGTGCATTTCAGCAAGATCGAGGAGGCGGTGCATGCCTGTGAAATGGAAGGCGTCGAGGCTTGGATCGCCGCTGACTTCTTCCAGACTGCCATTGCCCGCCCCACCTTTGACATTCTCGGTGGGCGGCTCATGCTCGTCTTTCACAGCACACCGCAAATATTCTGGTCGTTGTGTTTTAAAAACGTCTTGGATCGAGTCGTTGCCCTGCTTCTCCTCATTCTATCTTTGCCGTTTTGGTTGGTGGCCATGATCGAAATCAAGATGTCATCGAAGGGGTCAATCTTCTTCCGACAGGAGCGCTCAGGCCTCTATGGCAAGCCTTTCATGATGTGGAAATTTCGTAGCATGCTGATCGATGCCGAATCACAGCGGGCCGCGTTAGAGTTACAGAATGAGATGGATGGCCCCGTCTTCAAAATTACTCGCGATCCACGCATCTTAGGCTTCGGACGCTGGCTGCGGCGCATGAGTATTGATGAAGTGCCACAGCTCCTCAACGTCCTCCTTGAAGAGATGAGTCTGGTTGGCCCACGACCACTGCCAGTGTATGAGATTCAAAAGAACGAAAAGCATGCCCAGCGTCGCCGCTTGAGCGTGAAGCCCGGCCTCACCTGCCTTTGGCAAATCACGGGTCGCAATGGTATTCGTAACTTCGACGAATGGGTGGCGCTCGATCTCAAGTACATCGACACCTGGTTCCTGTGGCTTGATGCTAAAATTCTGGTGCTCACACTGCCTGTGGTGCTTCGCGGCATCGGTGCCTCCTAACCTCCATTCACCTCATGCCGACCAAACGTGGTAAATGGTTTTTCGCCATTCTGATCCTGCTCATCCTCTCAGGTATCATCCTGCCCTTTATGATATGGGGCGCGCGGTTCGATGCCGCACTGAGTCTAGAAGGCACGCGCACCTGGATGGCAAATTACGGCGCTTGGTCATGGCTCGCCGGAGTGTTGTTGCTGATCGCCGACATCGCACTGCCAGTGCCCAGCACCATCGTCATGTCCGCGCTCGGACTCACCTATGGCTGGTTTCTGGGTGGGCTGATAGCGTCCGCAGGTTCCTTCTTGTCAGGCATGTTCGCTTATTTGGGTTGTCGTTGGTTAGGCCGACCAGCAGCACTTTGGATCGCAGGTCAGGCTGGTCTGGAAAAAGGCGAGCAACTCTTCGCCAAACATGGTGGCTGGCTCGTCGCCGTTTCTCGTTGGATGCCCGTACTCCCAGAAGCCATCGCCTGTCTCGCAGGCTTGGTGCAGATGCCATGGCGTGTTTTTGTGCGTGCTCTCGCCTGTGGTTCACTACCAGTAGGCTTCGCCTTCGCCGCCATCGGCGCTCTTGGGAATACCAGCCCCAGCACAGCGATCACCCTGAGCGCTTTGCTGCCCATTCTACTTTGGTTTGCAACTCAGTTTTTGATCAGGAAGTCTCGCCTGTAGCCCATTTGCTGAATCATAAATCCAGCGTATGTCTGCCATCACATGGAATGGTTTTCTGACTCTTGGGAATGGATCGTGCAGACGTTTAACACGGTGCCTTTTGAGGTGCTGGGGATTTGGCTGCTGACGTGTTGTCTGCTTTTGGTTGGGCTGATTGGGTCGGTGGTGCCGCTGCTGCCGGGGCCGTTCTTGATTTTCATCGCAGGCATCTTGCATACGGTGCTGCGACCGAATGCGGGGATGAGTTGGCAGGGGATAACGATTCTTTCGCTTCTATTGGTAGCCTCCTATGTGGTGGATATGGCTGCTGGAGCCATGGGCGCGCGCTGGTTTGGAGCCAGTCGATGGGGCATTGCAGGGGTGTTTGTCGGAGGGCTCGTGGGTTTGTTTTTTGCGCCCTTGGGTTTTGTGGTCGGACCACTGGCCGGCGGTCTAGCCTTTGAGCTGATTTTTGCCAAAAAACGCATAGCTCCAGCCGTGAAGTCCACTTGGGGCACTCTGCTGGGCACTGGCGTAGGATTCGTGCTACGGCTGGGACTCAGCGTGGGAATGATTGCGACGGTGCTAGTCGATACACTCTGAAGTTGAGGGGCGGTTGATGTGAAGTTGACGGTGAATGACGGTTTTTTTATAGTTGTTGGGGAACCGCAGAGAACAACCGTTAAGAAACGGGACCTCGGCTTAAAAAACGACTTCTAAACACCGTCAACGCCGCGCAGCGGCCTCAACAATCGTCAACTCAGGTGTACGAGGATTCCACACGCTTGGCCACGTCTTTGTAACCGTAGTCGGCGTTGTAGATCTCTTTGAGGGCTTCGAGGTAGGGCTCGCGTGCGCCCATTTTTTCATGCACGAGAGCTAGCTCATATAGCAGCTCTTTCTTGGTGCCGTCCATGATCAGGATTTCCTTGCTGGCTTCCATGAGAGCGCTCTTGGCGAGGTCGTTCATGTTCTTGCGCTCAAAGCAGCGACCGAGCATGAGCATGGCCTTGATGCGGATGTGTGGATTGCCTTTGGCCTGTTGAAGTTCGGGGATGGCCTCAGTGTACATGCCCGCCAGGAAGTAGGCCTGGCCAAGGTCGTAGCGCAGGGTCTTGTCAGTCGGGTTGCGATCGACGCGGACCTTGGCTTCGTTGATCACGACGGAAGCGCGAGCGAGTCGGATTTTGGCAAGCTGGGCACGCTTTTCTTCCACATCTGGCGCGTCCGGATTGCTTTCGATGTCAGACTCCATCTGCTGCATCTGAGTTTCCTGCACGCGGTCGCGGATCAGTTCAGTTTTACGCTGAAGGGACACGTCACTCGGGTTCAGGGTCAGGGCATAATCATAGAACATCAGCGCACTGTCGATCTGGTCCATCTTCTCATAGATCTCAGCCATGGCCTTGACCGTGTTGAGGTTGGTTTGGTCCTGATTGTATTTTTCGATGATCTTGCCGAGCAACTGCTCCATCTGCTCCATAGTCATGCCCTGCTTGCTCATCAGTTCGAGATCATTCGCCTCATCGGCGTTCTTCATCGACTTGCGGAAATCGTTGTCGCCAAAGCCCTGCCTGGAGATAGAAGAGCGCGCGGCAGAGTCCTTTTCACCTTTGTTGGCGATCATGTCACGCGGATCAATCTTGAGGATCGCATTGTAAACGGCACTGGCTTTGTCCGGCTGCTCATGGGCGATGTAGTGCTGGGCCAGAGCGTGCATGTTCTTTGTGTTCTCTGGCTGACCCATGCGGATGGTTTCCAGGGCAAAGGCGGCCAGTGCGGGAAACTTGGCCTTCATCGCCAGATCATAGAGCTGCTGATTGCCAGAGACTCCGAAGGGATCTTTTTGGAAGACGTTCTCTTCGAGTTCGGCGATTGCTTCAAAGGGATCTTTCTTCGAGCTACCTTTGAACATACCACCGCCAAAGCTGAACTTACGGCCGCTTCCAGCCGTTTCGCCCTCAGCACGGCGCAGGACCATGCGACCATCCATGAACCCTGGAACGTCTTTGACGACGGGCAGGATAAGACTGACGGCATACTCCCAGTTTTTTTGCTCAGTGGCCAAGAGGCCTTTTTTCCAAAGGTTTAGATGCTTAGGTTCCAGTTCGGCTTCTGTAACGATCATGGTTGGGGTTGGGGGGATTGTGAGTTTTAAAAAAGAGAGAAAGTGATGCGGCGGACTTACTTTTTGGGACTGCCAGAAACGAGTGATGTCAGAGAGTGCCACTCTTCCTGCATACCTTTGCTGAAGCCATTCATGCTGAAGCCGTGCTCAAACAGCACCATCCAAACGAATGTGGCAGCCAGGAAGGCTAGGGACCAGAGAATTTTAGAAAGCAGACGCATGAGTAGTGGAAATGGTGAAACTACGAATAAACTGCTCCCAGCGTCCAGCACAGAGTTTATTTTGCCAGGAGAAAGCTCATCGAGCATGAAATTAACTGCCTCTTTTTTGTCCCAAAGAATGCCCCGCACCAAGAAACCAGCAGCGCCCGCCGTTGATCCAGCTCCAAAGCCCTGGCATCTCTATGTCCTGCGCTGCCGCGATGGCAGCCTGTATTGTGGGATCACCAATGATCTGGATCGGCGTGTGGCGCAGCATAATGCAGGCAAAGCGGCACGCTACACACGGGGCAGGGGACCCGCCGTCGTTGTTCGTTCATGGATTCATGAGAGTAAATCGGCAGCCTTGAAAGCCGAGTTCGCTTTCAAGAAGCTGCGCCGCGCCGTGAAAGAGCAGACTCTCATTGCCTGAGCTGCGCCTCTCGGGAAACTACTAGCTCATGTCCGACCACCCCCTGCTCCGCCGACTTCCTGATTCAAAGGACTGCTCTAGTGATGAATTGCTGAGCCTCTTTCTCGACTATGTTGCGGAAAAAAAGTTGAAACTTTATCCCGCGCAGGAAGAGGCAATTCTGGAGCTGTTTGAGGACAAGAACGTCATTCTCGCCACGCCCACAGGCTCTGGTAAATCACTCGTTGCCACGGCCATGCATTTCCGCTCCATGGCTCAAGGACGGCGCTCCATTTACACCTGTCCGATTAAAGCTCTGGTGAATGAAAAATTCATGGCCCTGTGCCGTGACTTTGGTCCCGATAATGTTGGCATGGCGACGGGTGATGCCACGGTGAATCGTGATGCCCCCATCCTCTGTTGCACGGCGGAAATCCTGGCCAACTACGCGCTCTGTGATGGCGATCGCGCGCCCTTTCGTGAGGTCGTCATGGACGAGTTCCACTACTACGCAGATCACGAGCGCGGCGTGGCCTGGCAGGTGCCACTGCTGACGATGAGTAAGGCACGCTTCCTCCTCATCTCCGCCACTCTCGGCACGCCGGATTTTTTCCAAAAGGAAGTCACTCGGCTCACCAGCACAGATACGATTATCGTCTCATCAACACAGCGTCCCGTTCCGCTGGAGTTCAGTTATGTGGAGACCTCGGTCGATGTGACTTTGCAGGAGCTCATCGCCGAGAACAAGGCGCCCGTCTATCTCGTCCACTTCACGCAGAACGATGCCGCTCAGGCCGCGCAGGATCTGATGAGTTTAAACTTCTGCTCTACAGCCGAAAAAGCCTCCATCAAGGAACTCATGCAGGGAGCTAAGTTCACCAGTCCGTATGGCAAAGAAGTGAAGAAGTATCTGCAACACGGCATCGGCATTCATCATGCCGGCTTGCTGCCAAAGTATCGCGTGTTGGTGGAGAAGTTGGCGCAGATGGGCTTGCTGAAAATCATCTGTGGCACCGACACACTTGGGGTCGGGGTCAATGTGCCGATCCGCACCGTCGTGCTCACTAAACTCAGCAAATACGGTGGTCAAAAGGTCGCCACGCTTACCGCGCGTGACTTTCACCAGATCACCGGGCGCGCAGGGCGGCGTGGCTTTGACGACATCGGCTACGTCGTGGCGCAGGCACCCGAGCATGTGATCGAAAACGCCAAGATGGAGGCCAAAGCTGCAGGCGATGTGAAGAAGATGCGCAAGATGGTGAAGAAGAAACCACAGGAGGGTTTTGTCGGCTGGAGTGAGGACACATTTAATCGACTTCAAACCGCGACGCCCGAACCGCTCGTGTCACGCTTTCAGGTCTCTCACGGCCTTTTACTGCAAGTGCTCAGTCGGCCTGATGATGGCTGCAAGGCCATGCTGAAACTCATCAAAGACTCCCATGAAACGGCCGGCGCAAAGAAGCAGCACCGAAAGCGCGCGTGGCAATTGTTCCGCGCCTTGATCGAGCGAAAAATTGTCGAGATCGTGCCCGTGGCAAAGCGTGCTGGCGGCTCGAAGTTGGGGCTGAATGTGGAGCTTCAAGAAGACTTCTCACTCAACCATGCGCTCTCGCTTTATCTCATCGATGCACTCGCTTTGATCGACCCGAACTCACCGACCTATGCCGTGGATGTGATGACGCTATGTGAATCCATCCTGGAGAATCCAGACGTCATCCTGCGCCGCCAGCTCAGCAAAGTGAAGGATGAAGCCATGGCGGCGATGAAGGCCGAGGGAGTGCCTTATGAGGAGCGAATCGCCAAGCTGGAAGAGTTGGAGTATCCCAAGCCAAACCACGACTTCATCTACAACACGTTCAATGATTTCGCGTCCGTGCATCCCTGGGTCGGCCAGGAAAATATCCGGCCCAAAAGCATCGCCCGAGAGATGTATGAGAACTACCGCAGCTTCGCCGACTACGTTCATGATTATGATCTGCACCGCGCTGAAGGCGTGCTGCTGCGGCATCTGAGCAGCGTGCATAAAGTGCTGGCTCAGACCGTGCCTGAAGCTGCCAAGACCGAGCCTGTTTTAGAGATGGAAGCCTGGATCGCAGGCATCCTGCGCGGCACCGATTCTAGTCTGCTCGATGAATGGGAGCGCCTGCGTGATCCCAATTGGAAACCCACCGAAGACAAGCCTGCCGAAGTTTCCGACATCACACGCAATAAGCGCGAGTTCACCGCCCTCATTCGAACCGAGATCTTCCGTTTCCTGCGCCCGCTCGCCTCGCAGAATCTCGACTTCGCACTCGCCGCTTTTGGCACTGGAGCCATCGGTTGGACGGTCGATAAACTCCGCGCGATCATCGACGATTACCTGCTCGATCACGAGCGCATCCGCCTCGACAATGAAGCGCGCAATGGCCGCCACACCTACACCGAGCCTAGCGAGGATCAGCAGACGTGGCGCATTCATCAGGTGCTCGTCGATCCAGAAGAACTCAACGACTGGCAGATCGAGTTCAGCGTCGATCTCCGACTGGCGAGAGAAGATGGCAAGCCATCCTTGGTTCTCGTTAGCATCGCTCCTGTAGTCGAGCGCTGATCCATTCACGCGCCTGATTGGCTTTTCATAAAACTGTGCCAGCATGAACCTCATGTCTCTTTGCCTGTCCTTCCCGGTCACCGGAAATCCAGCCGAGGTGCTGGAGTTGATCGAACACCCACTACTCGAACTCACCGGTCATGAGGTGCGCGTGCGGATGCGCTATGCGCCGATCAATCCCGCCGATCTAAATTTCATCGAGGGCAATTACGGTCGCGTTTCCCATCCACCCGCCATCCCCGGTCATGAAGGCTGTGGTGAGGTCGAGTCCGTGGGACCGCTGGTTACGTCACTGGAGAAAGGCGATGTTGTCATCCCGCTGCTCAGTTCTGGCTGCTGGTCCCAGCATCTCACCGCGGCCGAATATCATTTCGCAAAGCTGCCTTGCTCCATCGACCTCGTGCAGGGTTCCATGTTGCGGATCAATCCAGTCACCGCCTGGCATCTGCTAAACAAACACGTCGATCTAGATCCCGGGGATTGGTTCGCACAGAACGCGGCCAACTCAGGCGTTGGTCGCGCCTTGATCCAGATCGCCAAACAAAAAGGTCTGCGCACGATCAACTTCGTCCGCCGTGCTGCACTTATACCCGAGTTGCTTGAACTAGGCGCAGATGCCGTGTTTCTCGACGATGAAAACGGCGTCGCTCAAGCCAAGGCACTACTCGCCAAAACACCGCTGAAAATAACCGCCAATGCCGTTGGTGGTGACAGTGCCATCCATCTCATGGACCTGCTTTCACCCGACGGAATGATGGTCACTTATGGAGCCATGAGTCGGCGCAGTCTGAAGGTGCCGAACAAATTCCTCATCTTCAAAAACCTCCGTCTGCACGGTCTCTGGATCACTCAGTGGTTCGAGCAAGCCAGTAGCGCCGAGCTTTATGAGGTATTGGAGCCGCTTGCCAAAATGATCATCCATCATGATCTGTTCACCGCCGTCGATGAAGTCATCCCCTTGCAAGATCACCGCCGTGCCATGCAGCGAGCTCAAGAAGGTGGCCGAAAAGGCAAAGTCATCTTGGATCTGGCATGATCAAATTAAGTCCACCGTGGGAATTGATGGTGTCGTTGATTTGATCGGCCGTGTTACAATCTTGTGGTTATTTATTCACATCTCCATTGCCTTTTTTGGGAGGGTTTTGTCACACTTTATCCTTCGCTAACTTGCGGATTTCGGTGGGCCTCAGCGGCTGGCTTCGGTGAAACAGGCGCGCTCCTCGGGCAACATATTCGCCTTAGGATCGATGTCGTTGAGTGCTAGCCTAGCAGCATCTTTTGCGTTTTCGATGTTACAGTTTCGTGTGATCGCCGCTAGAACTGCCTTTTGGCCTGGGGACAGCCTATTGAGGTTCATGTCCACAAGATACTGAACGGCTGAATCCATGTCCTTCAGTCGCCAGTATGCCAGAGCCATGAGTAGGCGTCTCTGATAATCTTTCGGCTGCATATTTAGAAGCTTCTGCACCCGTGTTAAACCCAATTCAACATCGCGGCCAACGAGTAGGCTAACATAAAGCAAGTGCTCTAAATAAGTGCTGTCATCAGGCCAGCGGCGCACGGCCTCGCTAGAGGCTTCGATGAGACCTTCTGTGTTGCCATTAAGTTCAGTGGTGCGAATCAGACCTTGAAAACCAGTGCGTTCACTTGCCGGATTGATTGCGACAGCGCGGTAAGCTTCCTCAGCAATATCGTTGTGCCCTCTGTCCTCTGCATAGCGAGCAATTTTTTGCAGCAAATCCGACTGGTGCTCGATGTCGGCCGCGTTCTTTGCAAGAATCAGTGCTGAGCGTGTCTCTTCGGCAGATTTTTTCAAAACATAGGCAAGATGAGCACGGAAGAAGGCGCTAACGCTTTGGCTTAGAATGTTACTCACTTTCGGATCTGCTACGATCCGTTCTAAGTCCTGGTAGCGACCCAGCATGGTGAGTGCGGTAAGGTAGTTTTCCAAAAGAGGTCGATAGCTTTTGGCCTCATCTTCGCTCATCAACGCTAGTACTTTGAGATATTCATTCTGTGGCGGTTCTACCAGCCAGCGCACGAGGGGGACTAGATCTTCCCGCTTACGGCCTCTGGCCAAAGTTACCGCTTCCTGAATGAATTCGTTTTTGCGCAGTGGTTCCAAGCGAACTTGCCGCCTTAGAGATGCCACAATATGCCAACCGCTTCCATTGGGGTGCTTGCGTAAGCGATCAACTAGAGTTTTTGATTCTTCCGGTGGTAAATTCTCAAAACCGTCCAGCAACTCCAAGGCCTGAAGACTTAAAGCATCCTCGCCCTCAGCCACTTTCCAGGCAAGGCGGATACCATCAGACATCTCTTGATTGTCTTTGGAACCTACTTCGATCCTAGCCAGTCGCAGGTTATGTTGACGATCATCGGGGTGCTTGGCTCCATAGGTTTTCAGCGCCTTTGTTAACATTTCATCTTTCTGGCTTTTACCCCACACATCCTCGGCTAGCTTCATCATGGTATCTGTCGGTGCCTGACGGTTGAGAATTTGCTCCAGCAGTTCTGAGGCTTCCTTCGGGCGCTGAAGATTCAGCAAAGCGCGCACGCGAAGTTGATTATCCGATTCTTTCGTAGCTCCACGATTTTCCAATTGGTCGAGGAAAAAAAGTGCTTCAGGTCTTTTTGCCAATGTTAGAAATTCCGCATTCATGCGCAAAACATTGATGTTATCAGGCGCGATTTGGACTGCCTTTTGCAGCTTAGTAAAGGCTGTCGGATATTGACCATCATTCGCTAACGCCTTCGCCTCTTTATACAGTTGTTCCGCCTGCCAGTTTTGATAATTATCCTGGATCGGTTTTGAGTATTTAAACCCAACAATAATCAAACCGATACAGACTAGGGTGAGACTGCCGAGCGCCACCCATCGGGCGGTAGTGGACTGCCGGTCACGATGCGCCTGTGTGGGGGGGACGAGCCACTGCCATGCCGCAATAAACGGGCGCAGCACAAGAGAGGACTTCTGATTTCCTTCCTGGTTTGGATCGATCGACTGGCTGGAGAGCACTAGGCGGGGTAGGGTTGGGGAAGGCGAAGATAGACGCAGTCCTGTATGGCCTCAATGATCAAACACATCTTACTTCTTCACGATCACTTGGCCGTCCGTGTAATGAAGAAGGCGGTTCTTGAGTCCCCGCTGGCTTTGCCTGTGGATGAAAACCTCCGTGTCTCCGATTTTTAAATGATGTTCTGCCGGTGCGGCGAAGAGATTTATCCAGGCTAGTTTTAACCAAGACATGCCAGCTTTTTCACCATCTGCGCAGCTCACATACTCCAGCGAAAGCAGCTCGCCAGGGTGTGCTCCCTCTTCGGCATGATACTTTTCACGCAGGTAGTCGGAGAACTGTGTGGTGAAGAGGATGCCACTGGGGTGACGCTGCATTTCCAAAGCCATTGAGTGATAAACGTATTGCCTCCAATGCATGGACGCTTGGCTAGAGCGCGCAACCAAAGAATCACTTCTGAAGGGTTGCTCACTTAGCCCCAAACGGTCTGAGTGGCGCATAACAAATTTGTGGTCGATTTTGAATGGGGACCACATGAAATGGACTCGGTGTCAATCCTTAGCGCTCTTTTCTTAGTTATCCGTTGTCCTAGATTGACGCAAATCCCGAATCTTTTTCATTCGTAAACATCGGCTCTCGGCATGATGCGCTCGATAGAGGGTTGCAATCGTTGATTTATAGCGCCTATTTTTGGCCCCAACCCAACCCGATATGAAAATCCAAACACCGACTCTAGCAGCCCTCGTTCTCACGTTTGTCAGCCTGACCGGAATCAACCAAGCCCAGGAAACCAAGCCCGTGAGTGAAACCAAATCCGTGAAAGTGACCCTAGAAACCAGCAAAGGCAGTATCGAACTCGAACTCGATTCTGAGAAAGCCCCCAAGACCGTTGAAAACTTTGTCGGGTATGTGAAGAAAGGCTTTTTTGATGGCCTCATCTTCCATCGCGTGATCCCTAATTTCATGATTCAGGGTGGTGGCTTCACCGCTGACATGCAACAGAAAGACCCCGGCGCCAAGATCCAGAACGAAGCCAAGAATGGCCTCAAGAATGTCAAAGGCAGCATCGCCATGGCACGCACATCAGATCCACACAGCGCCAGTTCCCAGTTCTTCCTCAACCTTAAAGACAACACATTTCTCGACTATCCCGGTTCGGATGGCTGGGGCTACTGTGTCTTTGGAAAAGTCACCAAAGGCCAGGAAGTCATGGACGCCATCGCGGCCGTGAGCACCAGTCAAAAAGGACCACATGGCGACGTGCCCCTGGAGCCGATCACCATCAAGTCAGCCAAGATTAGCGAGTAGCCATCGCTAAGCTTCGGAGCATCTAACACGTTCAAGGTTGAGCCATCAGCTTTGAACGTTTTTTGTGCCTTCATGACACCCACCATAGGGCAGAATGTTCAGGATTCTCAGTGTGAAAACATCGTTCGAGGGTGAGGCTGCTCGGAATGAGAACTCGAGTAGCTGAAAGAACACAGGATAGGAGTGAATCCAAAGGTTGATATTTTCCGTATTACTGGCAAATAACCGCCTCTTTTTCCAATCGCGTGACTCATTCTGCCTTCAAACCTTCCATCGGCTCCACTCTGTTTTTCGCTCTTCATGTGGCGGCATTTTCAGCATTCTTGGTGAAGCCTGACCTGTCCTGCATCCTGCTACTTGTGGGTTTGTTTTTGATACGTAAGTTCGGCATCACGGGTGGCTACCACCGCTACTTCTCGCATCGCTCTTTCAAGACTTCTCGGTGGTTTCAGTTTGTGCTGGCCTTCCTCGGCGGTATGTCGGCCCAAAAGGGTGCTCTCTGGTGGGCGGCACATCATCGCCACCATCACCAGCACTCAGACCAGGAAGATGATGTGCATTCGGTGAAGAAGCAGGGTTTCTACTGGGCGCACGTGGGCTGGATTTTATCCCCCGACTACTGCGACTACGACGCGAAACGCGTGAAGGATCTGACCAAGTTTCCTGAGTTGGTCTTCATCGACAAATACCATATCATTCCGCCGATCATCACGGGTCTTGCCTGTTTCTTGATCGCTGGTTTACCGGGTGTTCTATGGGGATTCTGCCTGAGCACGGTGATTCTTTATCACACGACTTTTGCCATCAATTCCTTCTGCCATTTGCTGGGCCGCCGCCGCTACGAAACCGGTGAGTCGAGCAAGAATAGCTTTATTTTGGCGGTACTTACGCTTGGAGAAGGATGGCATAACAATCACCACTACTACCCGCACTGCGCACGTCAGGGTTTCTTCTGGTGGGAGATCGACCCAACTTATTACGTTCTGCGTTTTCTGAAACTTATCGGCATCGTTTATGAGATCAGGGAACCTTCCCAAAAAGTGATCGATGGCAAAGAAGCCACCGCCTCGCTCGGCTGAACGCATGGTTGACGGTTCATCGTGCTGGCTTAAGGGCTAGCTGCGCGAGTGTTCATGACGAACTTGGCAGGAATCTCTCCTGCGCTTCGTCATTTTATACTCCCTACGCCTCTACACCCACACATGCCTACCCTTTCCATTCAGCCACGCGCACGCATTTTTCACGGTCATGTCTGGGTCTATGCGACTGAGATCAAAGGCCGCTTCGGTGAGCCAAAGCCGGGTGATGTGGTGCAACTCCAAGATGCGCGAGGCAAGCCTATCGGCAGCGCTATCTACAATCCGCAATCACAAATCAGCGCGCGTCTTTTCTCCTATCGTCGCCAGGACTTGGATCTGGATTTCTTCAAACGTCGCATCGAACGGGCGCTGAAATCACGAGTGGATGCAGGTGTGGACACGAGCCTCTGCCGCGTGGTGTGGAGCGAGTCTGATGGCCTGCCAGGGGTGGTGGTGGATCGCTATGGTGACCATCTCGTGCTACAAACACTCACTTTGGCAATGGCTCAACGTCAGGACCTGATCGTTCAAGCACTGGTCGAGATTTTTTCTCCCACAAGCATCGTCCAGCGCAATGAAGGCAACGTGCGCAAGGCTGAAGGTCTGGATCAAGTCAAATGTGTCATCCATGGCGAAACACCAGACCCGTTTGTGGTGCGCCATCACGGCAGCGCCTTTCATGCGGATCTGATCGAAGGCCAGAAGACGGGGCTGTATCTCGATCAACTCGACAACTACCAACACGTCGCTGGCTTAGCGAAAGGTCGCCGCGTGCTCGACTGCTTTAGCAATCAAGGTGGCTTTGCCCAAGCCTGTGCTTTGGCTGGCGCGACCGAAGTCACGGCGGTGGACATCAGCGAGCCTGCTACTGCTGTAGCCGCTAAAAATGCCGAGATCTCGGGCGCGAAGATTCAGTTCATCGCCGCGAACTGTTTTGATTTCCTCAAGCAGCAGGAATCGAGCGGAGCGACCTATGACCTCATCATTCTCGATCCGCCATCCTTCACCAAAACGAAGGCCTCAGTGAGCGATGCAATGCGCGGCTACAAAGAGATCCATCTGCGAGCGATTAAGATGCTGCAGCCCGGCGGTATCATGGCAACGTTCAGTTGCAGTCATCATGTGAGCACTGGCGACTTCCACGGCTCCATCGTCGATGCCGCTGTGGATGCGCGCAAGACACTGCGCCGCGTGACCACTTACAGCCAGCGCCCGGATCATCCGATCCTGGCTACGATCCCTGAGACCGAATACCTCACGGGATTTGCGTATGAAGTGATCGCGTCTTGGTAACTCAGAGCATCAGTCCGAGAAGCCGCTCTCGAATCTGTGCACGCCATTTTGCGAGATAGGCGAACCGAGCCTGCAAGGCCTGTAGGTCGAGCCAGACGCTGGCGTCGTTTTCGGTGAGGCGCGCATCACAGAGTGGTAGATTTGTTTCAAGCAGCTGCTGCCACTGCGTTTCGATCTCGTCATTGAGTGACTCCAAAGCTTCACGCAGACGCATCTCTTCAGCAGCGAGTAGCGCTTTCGCCAAGGCGGATGTTGCCGCCTGTTTGCGCGTTAGAAAGGCGGCGCTCTGTTGCAGCAAGGGGCCGAGTTTTTCAAAGAGCCCCATCAATCCATTATCCAATGGAATGGCACGCCAAGCCGTTTGCGAAAGCTGATCGATCAAATGCTTCAAGCGTGTGACTGGAGATTTGAGCGTCTCAAGCGCCGCATTCAGTTCCGCGCTGAGTTGAACATCACCGCCGACTTGATCAGGATGAGCTGAGCGTGTGGCTTTGAGATAGGCTTGCTGAAGCACTTCTTCATCCAATGCCGCGCTTGGCGGTAGCGTCAGTAGCTCGAAGTAGTCCGCCATAGCTTAGGCAGCGAAGCTTTCACCGCAGGAACAAGTGACAACCGCGTTCGGGTTCTTCACTTTAAACCCACCTTGTTGGAGATCGTCGCTGTAGTCCAACTCTGAACCGCTGACAAAGAGCGCGCTTTTCGGATCGATCACTACACGCACGTCTCCGGTGATGACCATGATGTCGCGGTTAGCAGGTCCATCGACGAGATCCATCTTGTATTGGAGCCCCGAGCAACCACCGCCGACGACGGCCACACGCAGCGCACCATTTTCAGCACGACCTTGCTTCGTCAGCAGGCTGGTCAGCTTGTTTGAGGCATTTGGCAGCACCTTGATGAGCTTTTCGTTACCGAGTTTGTAGTTGGGAGCTGTCGTGGTCATCGGGATGAGGTTACGTCAGAAAGATCAAGCTGTCTGCTCTGCCTTCCATGCCTGAAAAACACTCAGTGGTGCCTCAAACTTGGCCCCGCAGCGCGGGCAGGTGATGTCCGCGTGGCCGTCCTCAAAGACCACGTCTAGATCTTCTTGGGGCAGTCGGCTGAGCATCGGGAACAGACGATCCACCGAGCAGCCGCACTCGAAGACATAGGCCCGAGTTTCGAGCAGGGAGAGTTGCTCTGCTTGATCAAGTGCTGCGATGTCGGTGCTCTTGAGATTGGTCAGCCAGGTTTCATCTGCGTCTGGCTCAGCAGAGATCTGCACAAAGTCCTCGTCAGGTAAGCGAAAGAAGCGCGTGAGGCGCTGCTCACTCTGTGTGTAAAAATGCTCGATGGCAGTGAGCACGTCGCTGCCTTCAAACTCGATCATGCTTTGGCGTGGAGTCGCGCCAGCACGGGTCATTTGGGCGATGAAGAGTGACTTGCCCAGATCCCTCACGTCTTCAGTGAAGATGCGTCCGGTGACTCGCCCTGGCCTGCTGCCGCCAGTGACGAAGAGATTCAGAAGTGGATCATGCAGATGGATCGTCCACGCGCTGCTTTCATCCTGTGGACGCGAAGCGAGATGCAGAGTCAACCCTGTCAGCGACTCCTTGAGCATGACGTCCAGACGCTCCTCATGCTTGAGTCCATGTTGCATGAGGTGCAGGTAGTAATCCATGTAGAGGTCACTGAATTGTCCACGCACCAGCAGGCAATTTCTTTGGCGAACGAAGTAGCAACGGATTTCAGCAATGGCGAGATCGGACATAGGCATGGGCGGGAAAAAAAGGAGTGAGGGCTTTCAACCACTCACTCCAAAATCGTGGTAACGGCAAGGATGCTGTCACGCCTTAATCAGAGAGGCCTGATCAAGAGGTCCTTGTAAAAGCAGGTGCTCTTCGGGTCGTGACCTTGGATGGCAATGGTGCCTTCGCTCAGCTTACGACCAGGCATGTTCTTCAATTCTTTAGCAGGGTCCCAACCTTCTGGTTCGGTGAATTCGACGGTGGTTTTGCCATTCACTTTCAAAGTGATGTGCTTGCCTTCGACACGGATGACATAGTCGAACCATTCATCATCTTTACTCGGCGCTGCATCGACCTTGATATGCGTGCCACCTTGAGGCTCAGCCTGACCGGGTTGCAGTGCGAGGATATTGATCACACCATAAAGGCTGCCTGTCTTTTTTGGATCAGTGTGGGTACTGTTTACTTGGCATTCGAAGCCTAGATCTGGCCAGCCTTTCTCCTGAAACTGGGTGTGAAAGTAGATGCCGCCATTCGAGCCCGCCGTGGTTTTCACCTTGGCTTTGAATTCAAAATTCTTGAACTTCGCTGCGCCATCCACGCCGGTGTAGAAGATGTGAGCCCGGCCACCACTGACTTTCAGCGTGCCATCTGATACGGTGAAACTACCTGGGACTTCTTCATTCGACTTCCAACCACTGAGGTCGGTGCCGTTGAACATAGAGATCCAGCCATCACCACTCTTGGATGCTTCTGGAGCATTCGCAGCAGCGGATTTGGAAGTGCTATCGGCGGGTTTACAGGCGGCCAGTAAAAGAGACGCCAAGGCAAGGGTAAGATGTTTGAGCTTCATGGAGGCTGCGCTCATACAGTCGTGGTGGCAGAATGTCCAGCACAGGGGCAGCCGTTCTGATCACATGTAATAAAGTGCGCCCGGTGGGATTCGAACCCGCAACCAAGGGATTATGAGTCCCCTGCTCTAACCATTGAGCTACAGGCGCCTCGTGATGGACGGCGAGTATGGCTGAATGATGAATCTCGGCAAGTTGTGATTTACCATTGGCTAGTGGTTCTTTCCCGCTATGAATGGCGGCCCATGAAAATCCTGGTCACTGGCAAAGGCGGTCGCGAACACGCCCTCATCACTTCACTGAGCGAATCTCCCGATACGCACGAAATCTTTGCTTACCCCGGCAGCGATGCCATCGCCACTCTCGCGACTCGCGTGGACGTGCCTGGATTACCTGAACTAATCGCGTGGATGCAAGTCAACGCCATCGACCTCTGCGTGGCGGGTGAAGAAGCCTGGCTGGTGAAGGATCGCGGTTTGGCGAATCTCTGCGCTGAGGCAGGCATCCCCTGCTGGGGACCGCTCAAAGAGGCCGCACAACTCGAGGCCTCAAAGGCTTTTGCGAAGTATTTCCTGAAACGTCACAACATTCCAACAGCAGCATTCACAGTCTGCGCCACAGCAGAAGAAGCTCGCACAGCACTTACGCAATTCCCCATCGTGCTGAAGTTTGACGGACTCGCTGCGGGCAAGGGCGTGGCGGTTTGCCCGAACCGTGAAGAGGCTGAGGAATTCATCTCCGATGTCATGGAGAAGCGCGTCTTCGGTGCAGGTGATTTGCTCGTTGAGCATTGTCTCACTGGCCCAGAGATCTCCATTTTTGTCTCCGTCTGCGATGAGCATTATCACATCCTGATGCCCGCCCGTGATTACAAGCGCATCCGAGACAATGATCAGGGACCGAACACGGGTGGTATGGGTGCGGTGGCCAGCCGCCAGCTCGCTGATCCTGAGATGATGGCGCGCATCGAACGCGAAATCGTGCAGCCTACCGTCACAGGTCTAATCAAGGATGGCCTCAAGTATCGCGGCTTCTTATACTTCGGACTCATGCTCACGCCTGATGGCCCACAGGTCATCGAGTACAACTGCCGCTTCGGTGATCCAGAAGCCGAGGCTGTGATGCCTATGCTGCGCGGCGACTTTGCTCGTTACGTCTTTGAGGCAGCTAAAGGCCAGCCGCAGCCTGACCTCATTCATTTTGCTGAAGGCTGGAGTATCTGCCTAATCTCCGCCTCTGCTGGCTACCCTGCCAGCTCACGCAATGGAGATGTCATCCATGGCCTAGACACAGTGTCTGGCGCACGAGTGTATCACTGCGGCACCAAGAAAAATGCGGCAGGAGATTTTGAAACCAACGGTGGCCGTGTGCTAGCCATCGTCGCTCAAGGAACAACGCGCGCTGAAGCTCGTGACAAAGCTTATGTCGAGTCCACCAAAGTCACGTTCGATGGCCTGCAACGCCGCAGTGACATCGGTCAGATGCACTTTGAGTAATGAATGTAAGGCAGACTTCAGCCTGCCTCACCGTTTCGCGGTCACCTCCGCTTCTTTTTCTTCTTTCCGTGTAGGATGGCTCGGGCTTTGTCTTCTTCGTCGAGGACGGTGGTGTACTTGTAGCTAAAGCCTTCAAGCTTTCTGCGCTCGATCTTCTGATTGATCAGGCGCTCGATGCTGGCGACATAAGGTAACTCTTCGGCAGAGAACATCGTGTAGGCATCGCCTTCTTTCTGAGCGCGGCCCGTGCGCCCGATACGATGCACATAATCTTCTGAGTGCTCAGGGACCATGAAATTGATCACATGGGTGACACCGCTGATGTCCAAGCCGCGCGCAGCCAAATCGGTAGCGACGATAACTTCGAATTCACCACTGCGGAAGCCTTTGAGCGCGCGCTCACGCTCAGTCTGTCGGATGTCCGAGTGCATGACAGCAGCTTTGTAATTGCCGTCCTGCTGGATAGAGGAGTAAATCTGGTCGGCCTGAACCTTCGTGCGAGTGAAGATCATGAGACTGTCGAAATGTGTCTGCTTCAAGATGGCCAGCAGGAGTTCCTGACGCTGATCACTGGCCACAGGATACATGTAATGACTCACGGTCTCTGCAGGTGAGAAGCGAATGCCGACTTCAATTGTCGCAGGTTCTTTGAGCGCAAATTCAGCGAGGCTCTTAATCTGCGGCGGCATGGTGGCCGAGAAGAAAAGAGTCTGGCGTGCTTTCGGCGTGCGCTCGATGATTCGGCGCACATCAGGCAGGAAACCCATGTCGAGCATGCGATCCACTTCATCAAGGATGAGCACATCAATGTCATTCAGATTGGCCGTGCCATCCTGCATGAAATCAAGCAAGCGCCCTGGAGTGGCGACGACAATATCTACGCCTTTTTGCAAACCTTTGCGCTGCTTGTCATAACCAACTCCGCCGTGAACGAGCAGTGAGCGCAAGCCTGTGTGCTTGCCATATTTCTCAAACTGATCGACCACCTGTGCGGCAAGTTCACGAGTGGGTTCGAGAACAAGAACGCGGAACTTTCCGGGAGCACCGAGTCGGCTCAGGGTTGGCAAAGCGAACGCTGCGGTTTTTCCTGTGCCAGTCTGTGAAGCACCGATGACATCTTTTCCTTCTAAAATGATCGGGATGGAAAGCTCCTGAATGGTGGTTGGTTTATCATAACCACTTTCACGGATAGCCGCGAGCACAGCATCAGATAGTCCCAGGACTTGGAAGGCTTCAGGAAACGGACCTTCAGGAACTGGCGGTGCCGGTGGTGGTGCCTCACGCTCAAAATTTTCGCGCTCTGGCTTGTCTTCACTGCGGTCACGCTCAGGGCCGCGTTCACGGCGGCCACCACGCTCGCCACGATCACCACCTCTTGGCGGCGGACGATCATCACGACGAGGGCGCTCTGGGCGACCTTCACCTGGCGCGCGCGCAGAGCGTGGTTCGCGATGCGGGCGTTCTTCGCGCAACTCATCACGGGGAGGGCGCGGATGCGGATGCATCTTGGCGGCATGATGCTGCGCTTCGGTTTTGGCGTGCGTTTTAGCAGCCTCTTTTTTATCATCCCTTCCGATGACTTTATTCAGACCTGCTTTTAGGCGGCTAAAAAGGGAGGGTTTCTTCTTTGTCTCAGGGTGTCTCGTTTCGGTCACAGGCATGTAGGTTGGGTATTCATGGGCGCTCTGTCGGTCACGATGCGACCGAATGCAATAGGGCACGGCTGCCTTGGCTAATGTAAGCGGCTTGATAGATACCACTTGGTGGAGCATAGCGGGTTCGAACCGCTGACCTCCTGCATGCCATGCAGGCGCTCTACCAACTGAGCTAATGCCCCGGAAAAGAAAACCGGCTCCCCTGGTTGGGGGAGCCGGATGCTAGCGACTTGCCACGTTTTGACAAGCCTATTTTTGATCAATTCTTCAGCTTAGTTGCCGCTGGACTTTTTGCTGCTGCCTTTGCTCTTCGTAGCAGGTGCATCACTTGCTGGCGCTGCGGCGGGCGTTGCGGCACCCGTCTTCTTTTTGCTGTCATAGATCTTCTTGGCTTCAGCGACGTCTTCAGGCTTCATAGCCGCCTTGAGCGCGTCACGATACTTCACTGCCTGTTCAGCTTTGTTGGAGGCGTCCACAGCCAGATCAGCATAAGCAAGAGCGCGTCCCATGTTTGGCACGGCCTTGTTGTCCTTGATGTTAGTCAGGCCGCGCTCATTGAGGCTAGCCAGACGCAGCATTGCGAGAGGCACGCCTGCTTCAGCAGCCGCTTCATACTGTGTTGCTGCCGCCGTTGGATTTGCACGACCCAGGCCAGCGCCACTTTCAAACATCTGGCCCAAAGCAATCTGTGCAGGAGCAAAACCAGCACTAGCAGCGCGGTCAAACCATGCCATAGCAGCCACAATGTCCTGAGTGGTTCCTGTACCCTGCTGATAAAGACCAGCGAGGCGGAACTGTGCCTGAGGCACGCCTGAGGTCGCTGCTTTCAGAAGGAATCCAAAAGCCTTGATTGGGTCCTTGTCGACTACGGTGCCGGTTTCATAATAAACGCCGACATTGTAGAAGGCTTCTGAGGAACCGTTTTGAGCTGCGAGGCGGTAGAGGTCGAGAGCGCTTTTGGCGTTCTGCTGAACGACGGAGACAGCTTTGTCGCCTTCACCTTCGTTGATACCTGCTTCAAAGAAGTTACCAAGGCGGAACAGAGCTTGGGCATCGTTGCCGTTAGCTGCCTTGCTGTAATACTCGACAGCCTTTTTCAGATTCTTGGCATTACCGCCAAGACCGTTTTCATAGATGGCACCGAGGAGGCGATTCGCTGCGGCAAATCCTGTTGCTGCGGCGTCTTCAAACATCGTCATCGCCTTAGAAGGATCTTTCTTCACGAGTGCCTTGCTGTCTGCCACAGTAGGATCGCCATCAAAGAGGCGAGCTGCATAGGTGCTCATGGCAACTGCGTTTTTCTGTTCTGTGGCCTTGATCAGATAGTCGAGTGACTTCTGCTCGTCTTTAGCCAGACCCGTCACGCCTGCTGCATAGAGCTGGCTGAGTCCGAGAGTGGCTTCACCATCATTCGCAGCGCTACCCTGTTCGAGCAGTGCTTTGGCTTTTTCCACGCTCTGCTCGACGCCTACATTTGGAGCACCTGCGAGGTAGAGATTAGCAAGCAGACGACGAGCGACTTTGTTGTCGGCCTTCTCAGCCTCTTGGATCAAAGTGACCGCTTCTTTAGCGCGTTCCTGATCTTGGGGGAAAGCTTGGAGCAAGACTTGAGCTAGCTCGACCTTGGCCAAAACCTGCCCTTGAGCAGCGGCCTTGCGATAGAGGTCGATGATGTCAGTGACGTTGCTGTTGCTCAGCACGCCCCAGTGAGCCAAGGCGTATTGGGCATCCTTGTCGCCTTTCTTGGCGAGCTCGTTGACCTTAGCGAGAGCTTCATTGAAGGACTTGTTGACGTCTGGTCCAGCGGTCTTGTCCTGCGCGGCTTTCTGAGCGGCAGTCTGGTCAGCAGCCAGAGATTCAAGAACTTTGGTGAGGTCGGCACTAGGGCTCGTCATGTCGGCGGTATCGATACCGGCGACGGCGACCATGGCGGCGAGTTTTACTTTGAGGGCGATTAGTAGCATATTAGGTTTGGTTAAGGAGAGCTCGGTTCGACCCGTCTCAGCGGGAAGCGCTCATTTTTTCAGGGCTGCGCCTAATAAATCAAGACATAACCGCTAAATGGATGAATTTTTTTTCAACTCCCAGTCTTTTCAAGCAAGTGCAATCACACTGATTTTGAGCGTTTTGCACTCATCCTGCAATTCAGCAAGACCTAAAAGCAGAGTCTTGTTTGCCTCCACAGCAATCAGGTCCACGCCCGCTGCTGCGGCGTTGCGAATGGTATCTGGACCGATCACAGGCACATCAAAACGCATGTCCTGGTTAGGCTTGGAAACCTTGACCATGGTGGCACCACCTCGCCCCAGTGCACCTCCGCGCTTCACCGCCTCGTTCGTTCCTTCAAACGCCTCCACGGCCAGAACAGTGCCGTTTTTAACGACCACTGTCTGACCAATATCCAGCCGACTGCTTTCTTTAGCGATGCCAAATCCATACTCAGCATCCTCCCATCGGCGCTTCTTGATTTGCGGACCCGCCACATGCCCGACTGATGGCATCAGCGATTCAAGGAAGGTTGTTGCCGGCAGCAGAGTCATGTCATCCTTCGCCAATTCATCGGCAATGCCGCCAAACAAAGTCTCCGCATTCCGCTTCTTCAGCCGCGCGATCATGAGCAGCGTGCGTAGGTCCGGACGTAGATCGAAAAGATTCTTCGGCGCTATCTGCCCAGCCATCACCACTTGCCGGATGTCTTGCTTCTTGAAAAAGCCGATCATCTTCCCGAGCTGTCCCACTCGGAACCACTCGATCTCTTCCACATGCTGAGCCAACTCAGACTTCGTTTCATGATGAAAGGCCGCAACCACGACCCTCTTCATTCCAGCTTTTCGCGCAGCGGCGATAAACGTCTCAGGATAAATGCCACTTCCGGCAATCAGGGCGATGGAGGTCAGGTCAACAGACATGTGTCTTGTGCAAAGATTATCCCATGGAGCACAGGAGAGGCGTGGAGACAAGAGATGGAATGAGAGCACTCCAAAATCATTCGTCATTCCCTTGAATCCATTTCCTCAGTCAGAACGAATCCTCCAACGTCGTTTGGCATTGTCCAAACTCCACTCTCTACCCCACCCCATGAAACACACCATGCGCATCCTCACCGCCCTTTTTGCCGGACTCATCGGTAACGCCCACGCTGGACTCGGCGAAAAAGTCAATTACGCCGCGCCCGAAGTCACCGGCATCAACCAGGACGGCGCCACCGTGAACTTTGCCGACGTCTATAAGAAAGGCCCCACCGTGGTCTTCTTCTACCCAAAGGCCAACACACCCGGCTGTACCAAGCAAGCCTGCTCGCTCCGTGATGCCTTTGCTGGACTTACCAAAGAGGGCGTTCAGGTTCTCGGCGTCTCCTTTGACAAGCCCGAAGCCCAAAAGAAATTCAAAGCCGATTTCAAACTGCCCTACGATCTCATCGCCGATCCCGAGGGCAAGATTGTCGATGCCTTTAAAGTCGAGCGCATGTTGAAAGGCCTCGTCGCCCTCGCTACACGTCAATGCTTCCTCATCAAAGATGGCAAAGTCGTCTGGCAGGACAAAAAAGCCTCCACCGAAGAGCAGGCCGCCGACATCAAGCGCGTGCTCGCTGAGCTCAAGTAAAGCGCGCGCCCTTCACGCCCAGTGCTTCTGGATCGCGGCGACTAGGCCGGGGATGGTGTTCACCTCGGTGGTGACATCGACGGTTAGACCGTGCTTCTTCACGGCTTCTGACGTGACCGGGCCGATGGAGGCGATCTTGCAGCCCTCTGGCAGGGCGACACCGAGGGCCATGAAGCAATCGACGGTGCTGCCGCTGGTGAAGGTGATCATGTCCGCGCCTTCGTTCTTCAGCCGGGCGAGGGCTTCGAGGTTGTCGTCCTTTTCCGGCACTGTTCGATAGGCGATGGCTTCATCGACGATGGCTCCGAGGGCGGTGAGTTCGTTGGCGATGACTTCGCGTGTGTCATCGCCACGCACCCAGAGGACGTTGACGTGCTCGAAGTTCTGGTAGTCCTTCAGCGCCTTCACCAGGCCCTCGGCCACGAAGTCCTTCTCGGGCATGAGATCGACGGCGAGATGCCGCGCTTTCACCCGCTCTGCGGTTCCGGGACCGACGCAGGCAATGCGCACACCACCGATGCAGCGGGCGTCGTTGTAAAGCTTGTCGAACATCTTGAAGAAGGCATCGACCCCATTCGGGCTGGTGAAGATGATCCATTCGTAAGTGTGGCAGTCCTGCACGAGTTCGCCGAAGAGCAGCGGATTCATCGGCTCCTCGATGCGGATGGTGGGTAACTCGATGACATCAGCGCCGAGATCACGCAGTTTTTTGCTCAGCACGCCGGCCTGCTGGCGGGTGCGGGTGACGACGATGCGCTTGCCAAACAGCGGGCGGTTTTCGAACCAGTTGATCTTCGCGCGCTCGTTCACCACGCTTCCGACGACGGCCACAGCGGGTGCTTTGAAGCCAGCCTCTTTGACCTTTGCGGCCATGGTGCCGAGCGTGGCGACAAGTGTCTGCTGGCAACCATGGGTGGCCCAGCGCACGAGTGCCATCGGGGTGTCAGGATCAGCGCCGTTGGCGATGAATTTGCCGGTGATCTCCTCCATGCGCTCCACGCCCATGAGGAAGACTTTGGTTCCGTCGGCCTTGGCAATCTTGGCGTAGTCGAGGCTGGTGTCTTCCTTCGTCGGGTCTTCGTGCCCGGTGAAGATGGTGAGCTGGCTGCAATGATCGCGATGCGTCACCGGGATGCCGGCATAGGCAGGTCCGGCGATGGCGCTGGTGATGCCTGGGACGATCTCAAAGCGCACGCCAGCATCCGCAAGCTCGGCGGCTTCTTCAGCGCCTCGGCCAAAGAGCACGGGGTCGCCACCTTTCAGCCGCGTGACGATCTTTCCCTCGCGGGTGAGTTTGACGATCAGTTCATTGATCTTGTCCTGCGTGAGCGTGTGGTCCTTGGCCTTCTTGCCGACATAGATGCGCTCCGTGCCCGGCTTGGCATGGCGGAGGTGCTCAATGTTGCACAGGTAATCATAGACCAGCACGTCGGCGATCTCGATGCACTCCTTGCCTTTGAGCGTCATCAGTCCGGGATCGCCTGGACCGGCGCCGACGAGATAACAAATGCCTGAGGATGGAGAGGGTGCTTTAGCCATGGTGGGGGAGAGAAAACGAGTCGCATCCTGTCGAGGCCGCGAAAAGCTGCAATCACTCATGCAGTGTGGATGAGGAATCAGCCAGATGGAGTAATCCCATGCCATTCAGCCGCTTCTCCAGCTTCTCCCACTCCCCCAGATGCGCCCGCATCAGCATCTTCCAGAGCTTGCCGTGGTTCGGCACAGAGAAGTGCAGAAGCTCGTGCACGATGACGTAGTCGCCGAGCTTCGTGTCCATGCCGAGCAGTTCATCGTTAAAGCTCAGGGTGCCTGCGGTGGAACAGGAAGCCCATTTGCGGCTTCCGCTGCGTTTGCTACTTCAAGTCCTCGGCAATCGTCGCGAACTGCTCCAGGGCGGCTTGCAGGTCTTCCGCTACGCCCCCCCCCGCACTTTCCACCGCAGAGTTCAAAACACCGCAGAGAAATCCATCTGCACGGTTCACTGTTTCGCGCTCAGCACTCTGACAAGATTCCCGCTCCATCACACCCACTCCGCACACAGCAGCTCCGCCTGCGCCAGCACGGTCTTCACCGCCTCCTCCTGCAAATCGGGCGGGTAGCCGTGCTTATTCAAAATCCGCTTCACCATCACCTTGATCCGTGCCCGCGCACTTTCCCGCAGCGTCCAGTCGATGGTGACGCTCTTCTTCACTTGGGTGATTAACTCCGCCGCGATCACCTTCAGCTTGTCATCCCCCATCGCGACGACTGCCGAATCATTCGACGCCAGCGCGTCATAAAACGCGACTTCATCATCCGTCAGGCCCATGTCTTCGCCGCGCTTGGTGGCGGCGTCGAGGTCCTTGGCGAGTTTGATCAGCTCTTCGATGACCTGCATCGTGCTGATGGCGCGGTTGTGGTAGGCGTTGAGGGTCTTCTTGAGCTTCTCGGAAAAGACCTGGCTCTGCACGAGGTTGCGCTTGGAGCGCACCTTGAGTTCGTCCTTGAGCAGTTTCTCCAGCAGCTCGGCGGCCACGTTCTTGTGCTTGAGGCCGCGCACTTCGGCGAGGAACTGGTCGCTCAGGATGCTGATGTCCGGCTTGGGTAATCCGGCGGCGGTGAAGACGTCGATCACCTGGCCTTCGGTGGTGATGGCCTTGCTCACGAGCTGGCGGATGGCGGCGTCGATCTGCTCGGGCGTCTTGCGGTTGGTGCTGCTCTGTTTGTTCAGCGCGGCTTGCAGGGCTTGGAAAAAGGAAACGTCATCGCGGATCGCCGTGGCTTCATCGCTGGCGGCGCAGAGGGCAAACGCGCGGGAAAGTTCCGTCACCACCTGCACCCAGCGCTTCTTACCGTCTTCCTGTTCGAGAATGTGCTCCTGCCCGGCAGGGATGAGCGCGAGGCGTTCGGTGGGTTTGTCGGTCGTCCACTTGTCCCAATCGAACCCATGCATCAGGTCGCAGGCGATGCCGTGCTTCTCCAGCATCACGGCGATGGCTTGCGCGGTGTCGAAGGTCGGGTCGCCCTGGCCGCCGCTCTCGGTGTAGGTGATGAGCGCCTTCTTGAGCTGATCGGCGAGGCCGAGGTAATCCACCACCAGCCCGCCGGGCTTGTCGCGGAAGACGCGGTTCACGCGGGCAATGGCCTGCATGAGGCCGTGGCCTTGCATCGGCTTGTCGGCATACATCGTGTGCAATACGGGCGCGTCGAAGCCGGTCAGCCACATGTCGCGCACGATCACGATCTTGAAGGGGTCCTTGGCGTCCTTGAAGCGGTTGGCCAGCTTGCGGCGCGCATCCTTGCTACGGATGTGCTTCTGCCACTCAGGGCCATCTTCCGCGCTGCCGGTCATCACGACCTTCAGCGTTTCTTCCGCCCACTCAGGCCGCAGCTTGATCAGTTCATCGTAGAGGTCCACGCAGATGCGGCGGCTCATGCAGACGATCATCGCCTTGCCGTCCATCGCCTCCACGCGCTTCTCGAAATGCGCCACCAGATCGGCGGCCACGAGTGCGATGCGTTTTGGATCGCCCACCAGCGCCTCCAGCGCGGCCCACTTGGTCTTGAGCTTTTCCTTCTTCGTCAGCTCCTCGCCTTCGGTGATTTCCTCAAACTCCGCGTCGAGCTTTGGCAACTCGGCGGCGTTCAGGCTCAGCTTGGAAATGCGGCTCTCGTAATAGATCGGCACCGTGGCCTTGTCGGCGACGGCGCGCTGGATGTCGTAGATGCTGATGTAATCGCCGAAGACCGCCCGCGTGTTCGCGTCCGTCTTCTCGATGGGCGTGCCGGTGAACCCGATGAACGACGCATTGGGCAGGGCATCGCGCAGGTTGCTGGCGAAGCCATAGGACATCTCGCCCGTCTTCTCATTCACCTTGCCGCCGAATCCATACTGGCTGCGGTGCGCCTCATCCGCGATGACGACGATGTTCTGCCGCGCGCTCAACTCGGGCATCGCCTCGCCCTTTTCCGGCATGAATTTGTGAATCGTCGTGAACACCACGCCGCCGCTCGCCCGGTTCAGCAGCTCGCGCAAATGCTCGCGCCCGCTGGCCTGCACCGGCGTCTGGCCGAGGATGTCCGCGCAGCGTTGGAACAGGCCGAAAAGCTGGTCGTCGAGATCGTTGCGGTCGGTCAGCACCACCAGCGTCGGGTTCTGCATCGCCGGATGCCGCACCACGCGCGCGGCGAAGAAGAGCATCGAGAAACTCTTGCCGCTGCCCTGCGTGTGCCAGACCACGCCCGCGCGACGGTCGCCCGGCCAGCAGCCTACAGTGCGATGAGCTTGCGCAGGAAGACGGCAGCAGCGTCCGGATCAATCGTGAACGTGGGCGAGCCTATCAACGAGTTGATCGTCTTTCCCTCGAACTGCGTTACCCCTCGTGAATTCCGACCGGCCCAATGCCGAAGAACGATGGTGCAATTCAACAGGTTCGTCTCGAACATTGAGACCAAGACTGTGTTCACGATCTTGGTCGCGTCGACGCCAACGAAGTAAAACATGAACACGGATTTTTCATGGGCCAGGAACTCCAGCATTTTATCAATATTGTATGCCTTCGGGTTGGAGTTGAGGATCATGATCTTCGTCTTCACGTCGGTCTCCGTGTGATACGCATCGAAGATGCGCTGGTAGTCACCGAGCGCGTTTTCAGTCTTAAACGCTGGGATTCCCTTTTCGCGGTTCTTCAACGCGTGGACCAACTCGCCCCGAAGCTTCTCATCTTCCCCGGCGATCAAATACTCAATGATTCGTCCTCGGACGTTCACGTTCTCAATGAGCGACGCCAAGAGGATCTCGTTCTTGAATTTCTCCACCTTCGCGTCCAACTCGGCCTTCAATGTTTGGGCATCGGCTGAGATTACGAAGTTCGCCGCCCGTTTCGGCGCGCTGAGAATCGCAGCCTCTTCAGCAGCCCCAACCCCAAACTTTGCGCCTGTGGGAGAAATGTTGTTCGTGGCTTCCACCAACCGCACAAGGTTCCCATCAAAGCCGACCCCGGCGTGTATCTCAAACAGCCTCTCCAGATTGGTGGCGTTATTCGGGATGCCCTCAAAGCTCCGGATGATGTCGGACCCGTTGAAGCTTCCCTTGATGTTGTTTTCGCGAAGTTCCTGGGAGCTGTGACTGATTTTCTTTAGCAGCGTCGTGTTGGCCAAGAAGCAGTGGTTTGCAGTCGGAGTCACGAGGCAGACGACGAATGGTCTGTCGTCGAACTTTTTCAAGTTCGACAAGGAAAGCACCGTGTTGCCGAAGTTCACACTGGCCGAGGCGCTAAACCGCACCGCGAAGTCGGCGCAATAGAAGACCGACCGGTCTTTCGTCAGGCCAAACCGTGTGACCACCGCCTGAGAAAGCGCACCTTTGTCATTGATGCCGTCCCGCTCTGCAACGAAGCGAACAAAGTCCTGAAGTGGGTTATTCATTGAAAAGAGTAAGCATTGGTTCAGGCACGCGGGCCGGCACCTTTTCGGCTTTTTGGTCGCTCAGACTGTTGCGCTCCCAGAACACACCATCAGCGTATCCTTGAATTGAAGGATCAGCCGCGATGCGAGCGATGCGCTTCTGCGCCCAGCAACAGTATTCGAGGTTCTGCTCAATT
>CAMAQH010000042.1 GCA_945860295.1 Prosthecobacter debontii | reverse complement strand
GAGATCACTGCGAGTGACGGTGAAATTCAGCGTGCTAGTGCCGCTGTTGCCTTCGTTCATCGAGGCATCGCCGATGACGAGAGTGGTGTCGTTTTGCGGAACTCCTAAGTTGAGGTCAGAACTCGCCCCGCTACCGGTCTTGGTGACGGTAAAGCTCTCCTTCTGGAAAAGGGCATCAAGGGCGGCACTGCTCAGTGCGTAGTGGTTATTGCCGATCTCGCTGACATTAATCTTTTGGTAGTCCGCATTGAAGGCAGAAGCTCCTGCGGTGAAGACCGTGTAGCCATGAGCGGCTGTGTCGGACTGGAATATTTCAGGCGTGTTGTGCTTGATGATTTCATCCGTGGCATTGATGACATTCTGCTTCGAAGCGCTGTCGAAAGCGAACGGACCAGATTGGCCGTAAGCAGCTTGGACACCAGGCGTCATCAGGCCTTCCACCGTTGCAAAAGCACCGCTCACGGCTCTGCGAAACTCGGACGATGAAGCCGATGGCACGGTGAAATCGACCACCTTCTGACCGTTGGTAGCATTGTTCTTGCCGATGAGTTCAGCGTGAATGTCACCGGATACGATGATGGCATCATGCTGGGCAAAGAGGTCGATCATGCCCTGGCGGAACTGTGGGAAGCCAGCGGGTTCATCAGCATTGAGGAGGAATTCAACGAGGAATTGCGACGGAAGGTTCGCTGTGATGTTCATCCCATTGATAGTTCCCTGAGTTGGCAGAGACAGCCCGGCTGGCAGGTCGCCCAATTCGAGTTTGATGGGTGTGTAAGGAGTGGAACTGGCCACCACACGCCACTTGTTGCCAGCAGCTGTGCTGTTTGCTAGAGCGGTTGCCAGGAAGGTTTGCTGAGCCGTATTGTAGAAGGCCTGATCACGACCGAGTGCGCCACTCGACAGAACGAAAGCCTGATAAGTGTAGCCTGCAAAGAGCTGGAAAGTCGGATTCACCACTTGATAGCGGCTACCATAGTCGCTGAACACGCTGGTCTTGCCCAGAAGGTAATAGGAGAGGCCACGAGGCATGGCGTCGAGAGCTGCCGTGTCAAACGGTGCACTCTGCCCTGCTGCGAGGAAGGCCTTATTGATGAAATTCGCGTCATGGAACCCAACGACTTGGACATCTGCATAGGCTGCACCCGTGGTGGAAGGTGTTTGTCCGACTGGCAGCGCGGCTAAGGCGTTGTTGACGGAGGCTGCCATGATGGCCTTGTAAGCACCCTTCACGGCGGCGTAAGCCGAATCATCGATGTCTACATACTGGGCAAAGTTACTGCGAATGCCGGGCCAGAGAGCGGCCGTAAACGTTGAAACATCCAATCCGTTGACCGCAGCAACAGTGGCGATGACATTGGTTTCCGTCATCGGAATGCCAGACGGGATCGCATTCTCAGGAATCAAATGGTCAGCGCGGTTGGTGCGGATGTCTGTGAGAATCAGGTCGAGATTGGTGCCGAAGTTGAAGGCATCATAAATCACGGTATTCGGGTAGAGATCGGCGCTGTCGATTTCCAAACCGTTGCCAGTGCCGGCCATGCCACGTTCCGTCGGGAGGAATTCCATCCAGGCCTGCTCGCCGTTCTTCTTCCGGTTGGTTTGCTGTTCGCTGACCTTGTCATCAAAGTAGGTGGCGTTGTCCTTCCAGTTGTCATCGCTGAACTCATGATCATCCCAGATGCTGATCATTGGGAAGAGTTCATGCACGCGCTGAAGTTGCACATCCTGGCGGATTGTTTTGTAAATGTCGCGATAGTTGCCGACCGACTGCGCGGCGTAGTTGCCACTGCCGAGATTAATGGCCTCTGCAGGGTTGGAGAAGACCATGGCGCGCTCTGGCAGCGAGGTCTGGAAGCTCGGATCGCCCGTGGTTTCATAGACGTAGTCACCAAGATTGAGCACGAAATCGATGGAGTTTTGCTCACGTTCAGAAAGCTGGCGCAGCACGTTGAAGTAGCGGCCCACGAAGTCATTGCAGTTGATGGCAGCGTATTTCACCGTCCGTGTGGAGCCTGCGGCAGGGGCGGTCTTGGTGCGGCCAATCGGCGAGCGCTGATCGTTGTAAGTGAACTGATAGTAGTAGGTCGTGTCAGCAGCGAGGCTACCCACTTTGACCTTGACCACGCCGTCATGCGCGGACTGCGCGGTCAGCGCACCACCGGTCCAGACGTTGGTGCCGCTAAGAGCGGCGGTAGTGCCAACATCGGCAATCGTGCCCGTCGTGCTCATGTGCAGCGTGACAGAACGATTGACGCTGGTGTTTCCATCCAATAAGCGGGTCCAGAGAACCACGCTGCTGGAGCGGGGATCGCCAGATGCGACAGATTGAGGGAAGTAAGCCGAACCAAATTCTGGAGCGACCTGGATAGTGAAGTTGGTGCTGGCGGCAAGTCCCCCGTCGGTGGCGCTTACTTTGACCACGACATTGCCGAGATCGACAGCAGTCGGCGTGCCGGCCAGTGTGCGGGTGGCAGCCGTGAAGCTGAGCCATGCAGGAAGCGGGCTATTGTCGGAAAGAGTCGCTGAATAAGTCAGCGGCTGGCTTTCCGGGTCCGCGAAGGTGTTCAGCGGAACGACATACGAGAAGGCGGTGCCTCTAGACGTAGGTTGGTTTGGAATATTGTTTGCCAGGACAGGTGGCTGGTTTCTGAGGCCGGGTGAGCCAACTTCATTGGAAGAATTGGCTGCCACAAAGGCACTGTTGACGCCCACAGCGCTGAACTGTGTGATGGCAGATACGTTAGCAGCGGCTGAGTTGTCAAAGGTTGTGAAAGGTGCAGCGGAAGGCGAGAGCGCAAAGCTTACATTCGCCTGGCGCACGTTATTCGTGTCGTAGAGGTTCACTGCGTCACCAGCCGTGCTGAGACCGATGCCGCCGCCAGTGTAGGCACCGATTTGAAGAGTCGCGGGAGGACTGGCTCCGAACCAATTCGAGAGGAAGGTGGCCTTGGTGGTCGAAAGCGTCGCGGTTTCGATGAAGATCACCGATTCACCCGGCGCAATGCTGGTGATGCCAGTCAATGCCAGGGCGGCAGCGGGGGATTCGGAGCTGTCGTCCACCTTCCAGCCAGTGATATCCACAGCGCGGGCACCAATATTGGTGACCTCAAACCAATCGGCAGCGACAGGACTGTTGGCAGCGGTGCTGCTCCAGGGAGCGACTTCCGTGACGCGAAGCACGCCGGGGGCAGAGAAGCCAGGCGAGCCGATCTCTACTGCACTGGTAGCTGCCACAAAGGCTCCGTTCACTCCCGTTGTGCTCAACAAACTGATGGCCACATCGTTTGCCGCAGCGGTATTGTCGAAGCTTTGGAATGGCGAAACGGCATCCGCAGCGCCGAAGCTAACACCTGAATGGCGAGCGCCACCCGCCGTGAAGAGGTTCACTGCATCACCGCCAGTGCTGAGGCCGATACTGCCGCCTTGATAGGTGCCGACTTGCAGGCCCGCTGGCGTGCTTCCGCCGAACCACGCCGTTTTGAAAGTGTCCACGATGGTGGCTTGATTGGTCACGGTGCTTTCGATGAAAATCACCGACTCACCCGCTGCGATGCTGGTGATGCCAGTGAGTGCGAGCGAGGTGGCGTAAGCATTCGAGCTATCATCCACTTTCCAACCCGTGATATCCACAGCGTTGGCGCTGATGTTGGTGACTTCAAACCAATCACCACCAACTGCGCCGTTGCTGCTGGCCCAGGGAGCCACTTCGGTAATGATGAGCGCAGGACGCACGGGTGTCTCGACGACCTGATCGGTGACGGTCAAGGTGTAGTTCACTGTCACATCTGGCGTGGTGCCAAGGGTGGCGTCGTCCGCGTTGATGGTGACGTCGTAGCTGGTCTTCGTCTCGAAATCGAGCACGACGCCTGATTTGAGATACAAGGCATTGCCAGTGATCTGGAAGGAGGCCGCATCAGTTCCGCTGACGCTTAGCGTGTTCGTGCCAAGGCCGTCGTCGGTTACAACGATATCGCCCAGCTTGGTCGGAGAAGCCGTGCTGGTGTTCTCCTGAAGGGAATTGACTGAGTTGTTTAGCGCCACGGATGTCGGAGCTGCATTCGGCAATGTAGAGGGCGCATAGACCCAGAGCTGCGGATACTCGATACTGCCGCCGCCGTTTTCATTGACGATATAGATATTGCCCGCGCGGTCCATCGTGATGCCTTCAGGCTGCTGGTCAGCGGCAGACAGAGGATTGCCGGCATCGGAGTTGATGTTCAGCGTGCTGAGGATGGCACCCGTCGAGCGGTTCACATTGAGGACGCGTGCATTCTCTTGGCCTAGGATGAGCAGGTTGCTTGCCTGTGCCTGGCCGGTCATCGAAGGAATGTTGGAGAAGGCGAAAACGTCTGCCACATCAGTCATACCGAGCAGCGTGGTATCAAAAAGGTTGGTCGAGTTCACCGTCGTAGGCGAGCCATTGGTCGCTGTGCCTGCATTCCAATCAATGCCGGTCTGGAAAACACCAATCGGTGTCTTTTCCTTCAGCACGATGAATCCACTTGTTTGCGGGTCCCAGGACATGCCTTCAGTTCCAGTGTTGTCATCAAAGGTGCCCAGATCAACGGTCTGCGCTGCTGCACGAGTCAGTGTGGTGCCGCCCACATAGGTGAATTTCACCAGCTGCCGTTCACGCTCTTCACTGAAGACGAACTGACCGCTGCCGATGTAGGTGATGCCTTCTGGATCGTAAAACTCGGTGCCCTGTGGTTTTGCTGCGTTCAGCTCCAGCGTCATCGTGTCCACCAACTGGCCGGACTTGGTCACTTGAGTGATGGCACGGCCACCGTCGCCGCAGATGAAGAGCGTATCGGTGTCCCAGTTGTAAGTGACGCCAGAGGCTTCATCGCAAAGCAGATTACTCACCGGCGTGCCTGCCGGCAGTGCAGTGCGCCGATACTCAGGCAAATTGATGCGAGCAACGCGGATGTAGTTAGAAAGGTCCACTGAAGTCAATGTTGGCGCGGTGATTTCGCCTGTGAGTCCAGTAAGTTGTGTGAGAACATAGTTGCCAGCATTGGCACCTCCGATGGTGCTCGTCGACGTGACCGCGATTCCGGTGCCGATGGCGGATGTAGCAAAGGTTCCGCTACCGTTGAAGGTCACGACATCTGGCGAGATGACACCCGTCAATGTGCCAGTGATGACCGCGTTCGTATTGCCATCAAAAGGCTTCGGCGTCACAGCTGCACCACTCACGGTAAGAGCAAGCTGCGTGATGTTTGCACTCAGACCCGTGGGCTGAGACAGCACGTAGCTACCTGCTGCCGAACCAGAAAGTGTGTAGCCCGTAACGGTAACTGCGATGCCATTGCCGAAACCTGCTGATGCAAAAGTGACGACGGGTGTGCCACTCAGAGTGACATTGGCGGCATCTGCTGGAAGCACTCCCACTAAAGTTGGCGTGCCGCTCAATGTAGCGCTGGTGGTGCGGTCATACGATTTGTTGTCAGCGGCTAAACCACTGATAGTCACTGCGACCGCTGAATTCACGGTGATTGTTCCAGCTATGTAAGTAATGTCGTAATTGGAGGATGTGAAGCTGCCCCCTGTAGCTAGCGATGCGACGACCGATGTCGCGTAAGTGCCAGCAGAATCAGCCGCTGCTGCGCCTGAACCATAAGTGATCGTGACAGAGCCAATTGTTTCACTGTTTGCCAAACCGTTGCTGGTGAAAGCTGTGGAGCTAGCACCACCGGTGAGGGTGACATTGAGATTCTTGCTGACACCGTTTGCCGTGACGGTCAGTGCTTTCGCGGTGACACTGTTGCCGCTAGCGGCTGTGGTGATGTTTACCGCTGTGGCGCCTGCACTGGTGAGCGAGATGTTCTGTGAATTCAAGCTGCCAAGCACAGCAGCGTTCGCTCCCAGGCGAAGTGAGAGAGTGCCGTTTACGCTGCTGCTAGATGGTGTGAAACTGGCTGTCGCTGCAAAGTTCGTTCCATCACTGGAGACCTCAAAGCCCGCAGGAGCCGTGGCGGTGATGTTAGCGCTGAGATTGCTGCCGGTGACCGGGAAAGTCTGCACCGCCGATGCAGTGCCATAAGTCGTGGTGAAAGCCGCCGCAGTCGCAGTGCCAGTGATGACCGGTGTGACCGCTGCAGAAGGAGCAAACGAGATGCCGCGGAATGCGTAGTTGGTGCCTGCGGTGGCGAGTGTGGCGGCAGAGCCGTTGTTATTGACATTGAACCCAGCAGTGTCACTCAGGGAAAAAATCTTGCCGGTGGTTGTCGTCGTGTCTGTGCCATACAAGGTGACTGTGCTGCCACTCGTCGTGCCGATGATGTTGCCGATGCCTGTGACTGCCACTGCATTGTTAAGTGCCCACGAAGTGCCATTAAAAGAGAACTTAGAAAGGTTCGCTCCGTCTGCGGTGTAAACCGTGTCGAATCCGCTAGAGGCCCAGTTGTTCCCGCTGCCAAGATTAGTAAAGTAGAATGATTGAATCTGCGCTGTAGTCGTGATGCTACCAGTGTAAGTCTGGGAGCCCGATGTGGGCAATCCTGAGCCGACCTTGTGAACTCCAATCCCGGGATTCGAAGCACCGGATGAAAGGTAGACGTTACCTCCGAGGATGAGGATCTGTCGGGTGTTTGGATTGCCCGAGTTGCCGTTATTGACAGGCACAGAAGTCGTGGCCGACCCCGCTGCTCCCAAATAGCGCACACCGCCCGAGGCGCTTGCTCCCGCGCCGGAAAGGTAGAAGGAGCTGCCATTCACCGTAATCACGCTACGAAAGGAGTCCGCGCTAAAACCATCGGTGACGGCGCTGGCCACGTTTGGAGTGCTCCCGCTAACTCCGATGTAACCGACGACACGGTTGGTGGTCGCTGTCGTATCGCTTTGTGGGTTGGTGCCACCCGCAGCTTTGCGATACCCACCAAAGGTTAGAAGAGTGCCATCAGCAGAGCGATTGAGAGTCCCTTGAGTGGCTGAGGTCCCGGTCAAGGTAAGGCCCGCAGTAGTGGAGTCCACGTTGATTGTCTGCACGGGTGATACCTGACTGGTGACTGTGGTGTATTCCGCCAGACTTACCGCAGATGCAGTGTTGGCGAGCGTTGTGCTGCCGTCGCCTACGCGCAGCACAACCAAATTACCCGCGCTGAATGGAGCAGCTTGAAGGCTCATGCCTTGACTGAAAAGTGAGGCAACAGTGGCGATTAAGTAGGCGAGATTTGTTCGAGTTTTCATTGTGGCGTTTTTTGAAGCGCGTCAACCTAAGCATAAGTTATTTTTTGTTGCCGCGTTTTCTATGTGACTATTTTGTTGAACTGCGGTGCATGTTTCAGGCTCGTCACACAAAGCCTATCGTTATTGAGAATTCGAATATTGAGCCGGAAATGTCACGCAGCATAAGTTGCTGAGTATGTATCTTACCAGTGACATCGAGTCATGCCTGCTAGACAACTGCTTCAAGCGCTCATGAGAGCACGCACATTAACACTCTTCGCACTTGTCAGTGCCGGTCTGTGCATGGTTAACGCTTTCAAGGCTCCAAGTTATGGCGCTGGGCGGTTGCTGCCTTTGAGCGATGAAATAACCCAGCCTGAGTTGGCCTCACTCATGGGAGAGTTGCAGAGACTCACACACAAGATGGCCTTGTCCGCAGACGCGGGAAATGCAGAGTTAGTTAACTTTTACATGCATGAGTCTTTGGAGCAGATGAAGAAGATTCAAACAGAGGTTCCTGATTATGAAGGGCAGCCAGTGGCGCTGCTGATGGAGCGCATGGGGCAGCCTGCGTATGCGACGATGCAGGAGGCCGTGAATGCTAAAGACAAACAACAAATGCTCGCGGCTCTCGATGCGGTCGTTCAAAGCTGCAATGCCTGCCATGTGGCCACGCTGCATCCATTCATCCGCATCACACGCGGCACTGAGGTGAATCCATTCAATCAATCATTCCGACCATGAAATTTGTTATCTTTTTATTGATCGCAGCAACGTCTTTGATCGCTCAAACGCCTCATCGCGGTGTTGTCAGTATCGCAGGCTCGAAGAATGGTCAGGTGGTCAACCGCTGTCTTGGTTTCATTGTCGAGAGGGAAGGTTTTGTGCTCACGAACTACGATAACCTCACTTCGCAACCAGGCGGGCGACTGCTTGAGAACTTCTCAGTGACTTCGGGTTCCAAGGTCTATGGTGCTGAGATCATCGGCGTGGAGCCGACGATCAACATCGCCATCCTCAAGATCGAATCCGACGAACTCTTTTCGCCTGTGGTTTCTGCGGTGAAACGTGAGATCACACCCGGAATGGCCTTGCAGGCCGTTGCGTTTGAGGACGGGGCATTGAAGAACATCGACGGTCAAGTGACCGCGCTAAATACCAAGCTGTGTTATCAGCACAGCCTCGCATCGACGATGTTTCGGGCAAAGATCACGATACCAGCGGCTTCGCTCGGAGGTCCAGTATTCCATGCTGATTCGGGTGAAGTGGCGGCCATTTACACAGGCTTCAAACCAGTGCCAGAAGTCGGTCATGCTGAGGACACGACTGAGACGCATCTGCTGCCGATCAATCTCTGCTTTAACATTTATGAAAGTCTCAAAACCAAGCGCAGCCTCAAGTCGCCATGGACTGGCTTCTCCGTGCGCCCACTGAACGAGAATGAGCAGCGTTATTTCCCCACCGCAAAGAAGCACCATGGCGGCGTGGTCATTGAGGACGTGTGGGACAACAGCCCTGCGAAGAAGCTAGGCATGAAGGTTGGCGACATCCTTGTGCAGTTCTCCTACAACCGCATCCTCAGCGTCGGCGACTTCCAAAAGTGGCTTTACATGTACGGCGTCGGCCAGCCCGTGAAGCTCGTTATCCTCCGCAATGGCGCCGAGTATTTAGTGACCGACTATGTGATCGAAGAACGCCCGCAATGGGCGAAGCCCAAGTAGTGATGCATCATTGGATGCATCTTTCTTTTGCGACAAAATTGACGCATGGGAAATCGTTTCGTTGGTCTTTATGCCAACGGTCATGACGAAGCGTTAAAAAAATGGAGTGTCGGCAGAATGTTTTTTATGCTCGAGATTGGCTATTTTTCTCTCATCCCGCTTTCAATTCATGTAGCGTGGCTTCTTCCTCACTATTGTCTGCGCGGCACTCACCGCAACACTCAGGCTGCTACCTTCTCCGGTGGCACTACCGACAATAGTTTCGTCTTTTTCGAGACGGCAGCTCCAGCTGCTTTCATTAAGAGCACAGCTACCACAGGCTTGAAGGCGAGTGACGGTGTAACTAACGATGCAGGCAATTTATTACTGAACCTTATTTGCCATGCCGGATCTGTCTCGATGTCTATTAATTGCATGCTAATCGTTTACAGCCTCTCTTGTCATTAAACACCACGGAGCTCTTTAACTCAACTCATAAAGCTGGAGGCTCAGGGTGAAAAAGCCACTACTGCCAGAAGCATCCACCCAAACGCTCATTGGCTCGCCACTGCCGAGAAGAATTGTCTCGTTGGCGGCTCCGGTTGCTGTGGTGGCAAATGTTATTGCCTGCGGGGCGTCCGTGAGATTATTCGTCCGTTGGATGCTGTAGGTGGCAAAGGAGTGAGTTGGGAACGAGAGCTTGAGGCGCCGCACTGCTGGGTTTTCCGAATCCAGCTGCATACTTGCAATGTAAAACTTTAGCCCAGGCACGGTCACACTCAGGGTATCGTCGCCGTCGAAGCTGGATTGATAGGCGGCAAGCGGACGGTTCGCAGGTCCATTTAATAGCTGGCCTGAGATGCTAAAGAATGAGCCGTGGCAATGGCAGGAAATGCCATTATTTGAAGCCACATAGAGACCCACTGTACATCCAGCATGGGTGCATGTCGGATTCAGAACATGAAAGTGAACGGCACTGGAACGGTTAATGAGAAGCTGTGTCGCACCCGCGTCAAAAGTAACCAAGACTGACCCGCCCACGGGCACTAGCGCGGCTAACGAACTGACATTGATGCGTAGCACGCCAGAGTTCGGGTCAACGGCACTGGCGCTGTGCGTGAACATGACTTCGGCGATAAGCGTGCCAGTCACCAGCAAGAAGTTTCTAAGACACTGTCTGCGTCCAATTTTTGAAAATTTAAGCTCGCAAGTCCTCGGTTCAGTCGAAACGATTATTGGCTTCTGTGCCTGAACCCTCTAAAACAGTGCTGCTTGGTCTTGGTGCCTTGTCAGTATTCATGCGCCGTCGTCGTGCCTAGCTTACAGTAAAGAAACCTCCACAGAACCCGACGGATTTGCTTCCGTCGGGTTTTTTTATGCCCTTGATTGTCCACAGCTCAGCGTCTTGGCGGGCCATTTGGCTGCTAGGAAATTGCTTTCGAGATAGCCTGGGGCAGACAGGGCTCCAGTGAGAACGGGGTCCGGCAACTGCTTGATAAGAAGGGTCAGACTTCCATTTTGTCGATGTGGCAGGGAACGAGGCGGCGGTGTGACTGGGGCTGCAAAGACGTGGTGACTAGCGTGTGACGCGGAGGCGGACGAAGCGCTGAGCGCCGGTGTGCTCGTCACGCACAACGAGGCTGCGTGTGGCGTTGCTGGTGGTGTTGCTGATCACTTGCGTGTGGCCAGGGCCGGACTGCCAAGAATTGAGATCACCACTGACCTCGACGGTGGTGCTGACGCCAGTGATGCCTGCGGGCTGCTGGAGCGTGAACTCCAAGTGCCCACTGGTGATCTGGCTCGTCATCGGCAAGGCGGAGGTGGTGGTGGGATCCGTACCAAGACTGAACTCGATCAAATTGGCCAAACCGTCGCCATCATCGTCAGCTACATCGTTGATGGGATTTGATACGAGCGAGATTTGGCCCGGGGGCAGCGCACCGCTGCGGTTCAGATAGCTCAAGGTGCCAGAGGGATTCAGCAGCGTGCCTGACAGCGTCAGCGTGCCGGGAATGGTGAGCGCTAAGGAGCCCATGTTCACAGTCCCCTGAACCGCGAGGCTGCCGGGCAGTGTGACGGCGGCATCCAGTGTCCAAGTTTTGCCGACAGGCACGACTGCCGCCCCGCTGGCATCCAGCACAAGTAGCGGGAAGCTGTGGCTGACGACTTCACTGCTGAGGAAGCGCTCGATGACGATCTGGTAAAGCCCCGAGGCAGTCGGTATGCCGGTGAAGAGGCCCGTGTTAGCCTGGATGCCGAGGCCCGGCACAGCATCGGAGGTGGAGCCGAGGCGGAACTGTGGCTGCACGTTGAAGGCACCGCTGCGTAGATTACTGACGAAGGTGCTGTTCAGGCCACCGTTGCCCGCGCCCGGCGTAGCAGCGCTAGCATTGCCGATAGTCCACAGCAGAGCGTCGTCGGCTCCCGATTCGGTGTCACCGGTAAAGAAGGCGCTCTTTGTGCTGCCGACAGCAGCGAGCTTCGGATCATAGACGTTTTCGTTGTTGAGCGAGAGTGCGTCGATGATCTGCCCGGCGGCGTTGCGCACGATGAGGCTTTCGGCATTCAAGTTGCTCAGGCCGCTCCAGGCTGCGCCGGTGAAGGCGGCGCTGCTGGTGTTGCCGATGACGACTAAGCCATCCGCTGGATCGAGATCATCGCTGGGTAGCAGCGTGTCGCGTTCTGACGCTTTGAAAATGACGATCAAGGTGCCCGGCGTCACTGTGCTCCACAGCGGGACGTCTGCAAAGGTGACGTAGTTTGCCGCGCGGTCCGCGAGCGTGAAGCCACGCAGGTCGGTGGTTTTCAAAACAAGCAGTTCTACCCATTCGCGATTTGCGCCTGCTTGTGATCCCTGGCTGAATTCATTGATGATGAGGTCGCGCCCGAAGCTGGTGGCGGAGCTTGCAAGGAAGAGTTCCGAATCGTGGCTGTAGCTGCTGCCCGCGCGTGCCCAGCGTGCTGGACGACGATTCACCGCGAGCATGCTGGTGGTGAATGCCGCGCCGCTTTGACCACCTGCTGATGGCATGATGCTGCAGCGCACGAGGCGGCCTGCCAAGGCTTCTGACAGCTCTAAGCTTGCGCTCGTGCCACCAGAGATGTCGCTGAAGCTGAGGTTGTCGGAGGTTTGCTGCCATTGATAAGCGAGCGTCACAGGCAGGCCTTCGGGATCGCTGGCGGAGACGGAGCTGACATTCACGCTTTGATCCGTGAAAGCCATGACACTGGCCGAAAGCGCTGCGGAGGCGATCACCGGCGGCTGATTCACCGGACCGGCAGTCGTGCCATGCACGGTGAGTGTGGCGGCGGTGAGTGTTCCCGTGGTGCCGCTGGTGAGATCGCTCACGCGCAGCGTCCAGATGCCCTGTGAGTTTTCACCCCAACAGCGCATGCTGCTAAAGGTCCACGCGCTGTAATGGTTGCCAGTGTCCGCGTGGCGTTCCGCCAGTCGGCTGACCATGCCGGAGGGAGAGGTTAGTGTGACAGCGAGATGCCCACGCGAGATATGCGTGGCACTCAAAGTCAGTGTGACCTGCTCCACGCGCAGATTCGACGCGCTGAGATCAAAGCTGCGCGTGATGCCGGTGGCGTTGTTGTCAGGAATGGCAACGCTGAGGCTTGTCTGCGAGCTGCTGTTGCTCGTCTGCGCCACGAGATTCGTCCACGTCGAGGCCATGGTGACAGCGGCTTGTGTGTTGATCAGACCCGCACCGTATTTGTGATTGAAGTGAATACCCGCTGCATTGTCCGCCCAGTCTGTATCAGCGACATCGTTCTTCGTGGCACTGCGGATGAGGATCTCCTGAACATCACGCCAGCCTAGATTCGGATTCGCCTGGAGCAGCAGCGCCACGCAGCCGGCGGCCAGCGGTGTGGCGGACGAGGTGCCGCCGAAGTCGTTCGTGTAGTTTGTATCCGAGAGTTCGCCCGCGACGCTGCCGGTGTTGTAGCCGCTGGTGCCGACGAGATCGGTCGTGACGATGCCCAGCGTGCCACCGCTGGAGGGCGCGGTGACGATGAGATTTGCGCCGGGCTCGCTGTAGTAGGCCTGCGTGCCATCATTGCTCAGCGCAGCCACGGCGATGGTGTAAATGCTGTTTGCATAGCCGTCGTAGTTTGAGTCATCGCCCACATCGCCGCCGTTGCCACCGGCCCAGAGGATGATCGTGCCCTTGCCGCCGCGTCCGCTTGTTGCCGCCGTTTGCAGCGCCGCCAGTGTGAGCGTGCCCGGGCCTTCCAGCGTCTGTGCGTCGTCGTTCGGTCCCCAGGAATTTGTTTTCACCTCAATGATGTCATTCTTCCAGCCCATCGCCTCCGCTTCCTGCGAATCCGTCGTCGCCGCGCCGATCAGACGCAGACCGATCAGCGTCGCCTCAGGTGCCGCGCCGCTGATGCCGAGGTTGTTATTGCCACGACCGGCCGCCACGCCAGCGCAGGAAGTGCCGTGAAAATCTGCGGTGAGCAGCGGATTCGGATCATCCGGCGTGCCGTCGTTCCAATCATGATCGTTCACTGCATCCACATTTGTGCTGAGATCGGGATGCGCAGTCTGCAAGCCGTCATCTACCACGCCGATGCGTAATCCAGCGCCTTTGTAGCTGTCCCAAACGCTCGTCACATTCACGTCCGAGCCAGCAAGGCCGCTGCCCTGTCCGGTATTGCGCAAATGCCACTGCTGGGGGAAAAGCGTGTCGTTGGGAATGAAGCGCTTCTTCTGCTGGCGGGCCAGTTGCGGCTCCACCGCCGCCACCTCAGGTCTGCTGCGGAGCACTGCCACCGCCAGCAGCGCCGAGCCCGAGTCTGCCGCCTCAAACATGACATAGCCCGGCGCGCTCGGATGCGCCCCCACGACTCGGAGTCCGGTAGCTGTGGCCAGGGCCAGCGCATCCGCTCCAGGACGGAGTCGCAACGCGAGCTGCTTTCTCACAATGCGTCGCGATCCAGCGTCGCGCGGCCTACCTTGCTCATACAGGACAAGGTCGCCCTTCAAGGTCACCGCCCTCACTCGCGCCGCCTGCGCATTCGCTACCATCGTCTGTTTTTGCACCAACTGCTGACCGCTGGCATCATCGACCGCTAACTCATCCGTGGCCACTTCATACACCCGCTCGCCATGCTCCGTGGCGATGCGATGCGTTTCAGGCAGCGTCACCGCAGGCTGGGCCAACAAAGCCAGGGGAAACAAACAAAGAGCAATGGGGAAATGAAGTCGTGGCATTAGCTATACATTCTTAGAATCTGGCGAAGATCACAAAAATCGTGCGACGTATTCTTCACACTTGACCGCGACTCTGAACTCACGACTACGCAGTCGCTGGAGCGCTGCTCAAAGAGGGCGCGTCAAGACTTCGCTCCGAACGTAAATGGAGCGCGGCATTCAAGATGCATCCGTGTTCTTTTCCAAGACAACGGCAAGCCAGCCACGGGCAGAATGACCCTCCGATGCACCGCCGAGAGAGCTGGTGGATACGATCCACCAGCCTTCGTCGATGTGCTGCTGCAAATGCTCTTCGACTAGGCCATGCTTGTCGGAGTGGCCTTTGAACATGGTTGAGCCTTCGTAACCCATGTTATCCAGATAGATGGTGACTAGCTTTTGCATGGAGGAACGGTTTCGAGGGACTATTTACTCGATCACGACGCGGTAGAAGAGTCCGCCGCTGTCGGTGGGAATCGACGTGGTATAATCAACGCGCTGGTAGTCGCCGAACTCGGTAATGGTGGAGCTAGCTGCCCAGTTCGGCACGGTCGTCCAAGTGCCGCCAGCGAGCTGTGTGCTGGATTCAATGCGGGTCTGCTCGGTGATGCCTTTTGGACGGAAGAACGAAAGGGTGAACTGGTTACCGACGCGTGAGGTCACCAATGGCTCGTCAGATCCGGTGGCAGGATTCCCCCCCAAAATGAACTCAAAATAGTTGCTGCGACCGTCGCCGTCGAGATCACCATTCGGGCCGGAGGTCGTGGTATTGAGAAGCTGCGTTAAGGTGAGGTTCTGCGTCTGCCATTTCGCGAATGAGGTCGTCGTCGCATCAAGGAAAATGGCATCAGCAAACTGCGGGAAGTCGATGAATGGATTACGATTGCCTTGTGCGTAGATGATTCCGTTGACGTTGGTGCCCGAGTAGATGGCGTTGTTGCGGTTGCGCTCATATTCGGTCGGCGGGTGAGCGCGGTGCCAAGCAAGCAGAGTGGAGAGCACGCCATGGGTGCCGGTGGGCGAAGTGTTGTCCGCGAGCAAGAGATCAACAGTGTTTGCATCGGAACCATCATAGCGGGTCATCATGTAAAGCTGAGCGCGTGCGACGATGCCTTTGTCCCGATCCAGGGGTTCCCATGAATTGCCGTCAGAGAAGGATTCTCTGGCAAAGGGGTCACTGTTGACATTGGTGCCTTCATCATAGGGAAGGTTTGAGCGCAGACTGTTCACGGTGTCTTTGCATGGGAACAGATGATGAATGTCCGAGTAGTCTGGGCCGGTATCGCCAACGCCGTCGCTGCGTGGCCAGACGTGCTCACGATTCCAGCCGCCATTGATGTTGGCGGAGGTCTTCGGTAGTGACGCGTTCGAGTAAAGCAGGCGGACATTGGCGCTGGTAGTTGCGTCTTCGTCGATGACCTGCATGACCTCATCCACGGTGCCGTAATCAATGACGGTGTGGTTGTCGATGATGTTATGGAGCGCGTTTTGAAGGGGTGTGCCAAGCAGACCAGCAGCGCTGCTGTAGTAGCTAGCAAGCCCTATGCTTGGTGGTGTTGTGACATCGCTCAGGGTGAGGTTGACGAAGACCATGTGATGGTCTGTCGCGGAGGTCGCATCACTGATCGTGCCTGCGACCGTTGCAGGCCAAAAAACACCACCAGTGTTCACGATTAGGCCATAGGAGGATGGCAGAGCGTAATCAACTCGGACACCACTGCTGAAGGCTGCGGTGTCATCCGGCTGTGGACCTGCACCGCCACCTGGGAGGAAAGTGGAGTTGACGAATGGATTGGCTGTGACAGCGGCACCACCAATAATTAGATTACCACCGATGATGCGCTTGATGGCGGGGTCTGTGCTGTCGCCTTCATTGTTATCCGCGTTTTGGTCACCACAGATGATGAAGCGTGTATTGGCTGGCAAACCACCCGATCGAGTCGCAAAAGTTTGCTTGTCATCATAGATGTAGGAGGAAGTCGCGCCAGGGGTCACGTAGTCGTTCCAGAAGCGAATTTCATCACTGTTGCGGCGGCCATTGTGATCGACTCCAGCGGTCCAAGGTGCACCGGAATCAAAGACTGGCGGAGTCGGATGGCTGGCAAGGATGTGGACTGGCGTTCCATTCACAAGAACAGGAACGTCCGCGTGGTTCTTCGATGAGAGGCGGAAGACATTCAGCTCGGCTGTAGAATACCAATCAATCGGAGTCGCGTTGGCTGGATCGTCCGGCAGATCAGCGCCGGGCATGTCCTTCCAGAGGAATTTCTGGAAGGTGCGGATGTTAGCCGTATCAATCGGATACTTGGAAAGCACGACAAACGCGTATTGACCAGGGTGCGTGCCGAATCCGTAGGCGTCCTCACCATAACCAGGCGCTCCCGGGGTGGAAACGACGCTGCCATTGTTATCGAGATCGAAACCCGAGTGAACGCCCGTGTTGGCTGGAGCGATGAAGGCGTATGGATAATAGACGGGGTTTTCTCCGTTCTGTGCGACTTCGAGGTAGTTCTCTTTGAAGCGTTTGAGTGCCACACCTTTCGCATCGTAGTCAAACTCGTTGATGAGGATGACGTCATTATTACTGTTCTGAATGACGCGGGCGATTTTTTTCGCCTGATCGCTCGTGACGGTGCCGAGTTCAGTGACCAATGCGCCCGTAGTATCCCGGAAAAGCGAGGTATTGTAGGTAGCGGCTTTGAAGTTATTGGTCGTCGAGACGATGGTGTTGGTGATGTCGATCGTGACTTTTTCCAGAGTTGAATTGCTGCCGTCAAAGGACTGCACACGCAACTCATGAGAACGTGGGTTTTCGAGTTGTAGTGCTGCGGGATTGGCGAGGGTGATCGCACCAGAATTTGGGTTGATGGCGAAGGCACCCGTCTCGAGTCCTTTTTCCAAGAAGCAGAGCTGGCCACCTTCAAAGAGTGCCTTCGATGCGATGAGGCCTGTGTTGACGGAGTGTGCCTGGATGTCAAACAGGAAGAGTGCTCCTGGTTCTTCGCCGAAGAGTGTGGAGACGTCGATGATGCCGGAGGATTCCCAGTTGCCGACATCACCTGTATTCGTGTCTGTCGAGCCGAGTGGCAAGACGGTGGAGCGATCTGTCTGCGCCACACGCACTGCTGCACCTGTAGTCGCATTGAGACGCCAGATGGAGGTCTCAAATCCAGCCGCGCCGAAGCTGCCAGTCTGATTGGACTGATCTTCCTGCACATAGATGAAGCCATCATCTGCCCAGTCGAGATTGTCGGGGCAGCGAAGACCTTCTTCCGGCGTTGCGAACTGACCACCGCCGGCAGTGTCTCCGTCATAGAGAATGCGCAACGCTCCGCTGGTCGGCACGCCTGAGGCGAAGTCGATGTCGATGATGTAAGTGTCGCCCCAGTTATCCAGCGGATAAAGCGAACCGCGACCAGTGGAGGCAAAAGCTACGATGCTGCCATCTGTCGGACTGGTGCTGAGATCTTCAGGGCGTGAGAAGGAGAAGGCACCTGCTGCATCAGCCTCGGCTTGCAGCGTCGTGTCATTTTTATATCCAGCGGCATCATGTCCGGCAGTGCCTGCATTGGCGGCGTTGCGCGCATTGATCGCCACCCAGGTGCCCGCGCGGGTCAGGCCATTGCCATTGGTGCCATTGAACTGCTGTGGCGTGAGGTTGCCGTTTGTGGCTTTCCACACATAGAGCTGGCCGCCGCTGAGCCCGTTGCGCTGGAGGAAAGTGCCTGCTGCATTTTTAACGCCAACGTAGAGGTAAAGCGGAGTGCCCTGCGCATCGTCACCGAGTAGGAAGGCCACATGCGTCGTGTTACCAGTATCGACCAGCGCCGCATTTTCCCAAGAACCACGACCCATGTCCGGCAACGCCCAGAAATCACCATTTGAAGTGTCCAGCGCCCATAAGGTGCCGCCATGCGGATGACCAAAGGCTGTCGATGTCTCTTCACCCGTGAAGTAGATACGATCCGCAAGACCACGGCCAGCACCCCAGAGATTTGGCTCAAAAAGGGAAGATGAGCACATGCGGTCGAGGCCGCCGAGTTCGAGCTGCGCCGTGCTCGTCACCACATTGCCGCTTCGATCATACATGCGAGCGATGGCGAGACCACTATCCACCACTTTGCGGCTGCCCTTGTCGATGTCGAAGTAAGTGACGCGAGCGCCGCCTTTCGTGATCACCGTGCCATTTGCCAATGTCCAAGGATAGCCAGCAGACCCGGAGGCAGGCAGTTCGATCTCATGATTCATGAAGACACGAACCGTGGTCGCATTCAGCGAAAAGGCACCGAGTCCGTCCGGTGTGCCGACAGGTGAGAAATTACCTGCGGTCGTCGCATTCAGCGCACCCGTCGCGCCTTGGAATGTATCGCCAACAGTCCAAACCGGATCAACGAGGTAACCAGCACCAGGTGTGCCCTTAATCATCGTCGAACCACCACTGCCACCGAGGATGGCATACTTCACACCTTCGTTGCCGATGATGGCTGGATTCAGATCACCGACGACAGTGCCCGCCCGGGCATTTTCGGAGATGCTGAATGGCCCAAGCGCGGTGATCGGCGGTTGCGATGTGGTAAAGTCCCAGGTGGTCGTGTCGGCGAAGCCTGCGTAGTCGTTACCCGAAACGTCCTCGATAGCACCAGCAGTGATTTGCACATAATAGGTGTTCCCAGAAACCAGCGGACTGGTTGGATCAATCGTCACCGTGGCATTGCTCACGGTGACTTGTGCCGAAGTGACATTGATAGCTTCTACCAGGACATTGCCGCTGGTGTTAAAGATGGAGATCGTGCCCGCAGCGCCCTTTTGGACAAGTTCATCGAAACGAATGGAAAGATTCGAGCTAAGCGGGAAACCACTGAAGCCATCGGCTGGAGTGAATGCGGCGACGGTTGGCACCGTGTTGTCGATGCCAGGCGTCTGATTGACGCTGAATTTTAGTGACGGATCGCCAGGGTCAAAAGTGTTGCCTTTGCCCGAATAAGTGATGGCTGTGGTAGGCGTCGTAGCGGCTAGGATGATGCTGAACTCAGCTCCCGCATTGAGTTGGGCGAGAAGCGCAGGTTTAACAGCACTCAGGTTAAGCGTGAAGGTATTTGGCAAGCCGCCTTGCGCTGCTGTGGTGGCTGGAGTGAAGGGGAAAACACCGAGTGAAACCGGGGCAAAGGTGTAGTTCGCATTGTTGATTCCGTTGGTTGTAGCCGCGTTGAAAGTCTTACCCGTAAAGTTACCGTTCATTTGATCGGTGGTGAGGAAGAACTCCAGTGTCGAGCCTGCGGCGAAGGTGCGGTTATTCGTCGTCAGCGTGTATTCCGCAGTCACGATGTTGTCGATGTTAGCCGAGCCAGGCAGCACGAAATCCACCTTGTTGAACCTGAAGTTCGCGATGCTGTAAACTGCAAAGGTGCCCAAGGCGCTTCCTTCGGCATAATGATCCGCCGAAACGGAACCGCCGGTCGGTCTGACTGCACCCGTCGCGGAGGTGACATTGGTTGCCATGTAGGCTTGCTGAGTGATGCCAGTGGTGAAGTTCCACGTCGTTGGATCACTGATGCCAGCATAATCATTGCCAGCGATGTCCTTGATGGCTCCTGCTGGAATCTCTAAATAGTAGCCAGTCGAGTTCACAAACGGAGTCGTAGGCGTGATCGTCACCGTGCTGCCAGCGACCACGACCTGCGTGGAAGTCACAGCAATTGTGTCAAAAATACCGCCATCGTTTTTGATGAGAATGTTGCCAGTGCCTTTTTTGACGGCCTCATTAAAAGTGATGGATGGCGCATCCGAGTTGGCAACTCCGGTCGCATTATCAAGGGGAGAAAAGCTGGAGGCAAGTGGCGCTGTCACATCAGGGGTGAGTGTTGTGAAATTCCACGCCGCATTGCCGCTGATCCCTGCGTAATTGTTGTTTGCGATGTCCTTGATGGCTCCAGCTGGGATTTCGATATAGTAGCCCGTCGTGTTCGCAAACGCGGCGCTAGGTGTGATTGTCACCGTGCTGCCCGCAACGACGACCTGAGTGGAAGTGACGGCGATGGTTTCAAAGATCGAGTCATCGCTGCTGCGCTTGATCAAGATGTTGCCCGTGCCTTTCTTCACAGCCTCATTGAAGGTGATGCTCGGAGTGGCCGAGGTACTCACACCAGTCGCATTGTCGAGAGGAGAAAAAGTGCTGGCAAGTGGCGCAACCGCGTCACCACCGCTTGCTGTCGCGTTAACTTGAAGATTGTCGATCCGGTTATTGCCTGTGTTGGTCGTGGCACCGCTCACGGTATAACGAAGGCGCACATTCGCCGCACCATCGACCGCATCGATTGCCGTGAGATCGATAGCTGGTGCCAGTGCGAAGGTGGTGGACGTCGAGGCGGTGTTAACCCCCACATTGGTAAAGGCTCCACTGGCCACGCTGTAAGACCAGATGCCGGTGTTATATCCAGTCGTGGTGCCGCGCGTGGCGAAGGTGACAATCGGGTTCGAGTAGTTTGTGAGATCGAGAGTGATCTCAATGTAGCTGTTATTGCCTGTCACGGTGGACGCACCGCCCGCGAGGCTGAGCGATGCACCCGCAGCATCCGTGCCCAAGGCATTGATCGTGCTACCTCCAAAGTCATCCACAGTGCCCGTGAAACCAGTCAGTGAAAGTGTTCCTGAACCTTGATTCGCTGTAATCGTAGTCGGCACACCCCCAGCGCCAGGAGCGCTAGCTGTGGCAATTGAAAGCGAGTTAAAGTTCCAATAAGAGACGACATCTGCAATGCCGCTTTGAACTGATAAAAGCCCAGTGATGAGCGCGAGGATGATTTTTTTCATGGCTTCGGTTTGGTTCCGCTATGCCATTCACCCACTCTTCATCATCTGCATTTCATGCCGCGTGAATCATTCGTCACTGCCTGAAAAGTCACATTATTTTTTGTAACGTACTGAGTGAAGGAATCGTCACTTCGACGAGAGGTGGCATGAAGGCTATTTTTTCTGACCGATGAACATGCCGTAGTGCCATAAACCCGCATAGGCAGGGCGGCGAATGTCAACGAGTGTGGCAAACTCAGTGCGTAGCTGCGGCCAGAGTTGGCCTTCCATACGCACATGATTGACACCCATCCATCGGCGAAAAGTAGCGGACTGAGTATGAGAAAAATCAACCACACCCATGAGTCCTTGTGGGCGCAAATCTTGTGCGGCAGTCTGAATCGCTTTTTCCCATCCGGGATTAAACATTGTTAGGGCGTAGGAGCACAAGACGAGATCAAAGTCGCCGCTGACGGGAGTATCATAAGACTGCTGAACGAGCGTGACGTTGCGGACTTTTTGCTGCGCCACTTGCAGCATATCAGAGGAAAGATCGACTCCGGTGATCTCAGCTAAAGGGAAGAGGCGGCGCAGGCTGAGCAAGTTCCTGCCAGTTCCGCAACCGACCTCTAAGATGCGCTTTGGGTTCGCAATGCCAGCAATGCGTTGGAGAATATGCTCACGGCCGAATAAGAAGCTCCAGCGCGTGGCGTCATAGATCTTTGCGTGCATGGCGTAGTAGCCTTGCAGTGCTGTTTGAGGCTCAGCAGTGGTCATGCGATGACTTCAGCAAAGTGTGTGCTGCCATAAGTGCCCACACGATCTAGGCGGTGGAGTGCTTCAGTGCGTTCAGGTTGGAAGCGTAGGCGGGCACGAATTTCGTCTGGGACAAAACTCAGATCCATGCCAGCGGAACGCATCAGAATTCTGGTTCCTGGGCGGCTATTTGCCAGAATCAGATCCCACTCTTCCCGCAGTGCCACCGGGTCATTCCATGCGAGCCAGTCCTGGTGATCAAGTAACACATAGTGGGAATAGCAGCCGGGGTTTTCATGCAGAAAGTTAGCGAGCGTTCCTGTGTAGGGTTTGAGTCGATCCAGACGCTGCCGCAGCTTGTCTTGATTTTCACGGCGCAGGTAATTCGGACAGCAATGAAGGGTGTATGAGCCTGTGATGTAAACACGCCAGAAATAGTTGTCTTCAATGGGCAGTTCAGTCATGACGTGCTTCAGTTTATCCTTCACATACCCTGTGAGTCCGCCAGGATAGGAGTCCTCGATGAGTTTAATCTGCGGGCGCGGCACGCCGAGCAAAGTCATCAATGCGGGCTGACGAATGAGCCAGTTGCTAAACTTGCCCCAGATCTCACTTTCGATCAGTTCATAAGCCTGAGTTTGTTCTTCAAGAGAAGCTGCATCTAGCAAACAAACCGCAAAGTTTTTGATGTTGGGACGCAGGCGAAACAAGGCGTTTCCCATAACCCATGCCGCAAGACCTGAGGTGCCGTGGTAGTAGAATGATTTCTTCAAACTTTTGGGGTTGAAGAAGCTAATACGCCGATCCCAAAAGCTCTTGGCTGATTCACTGAGATGAGCCCGCACGCTGCTGTAGATGGCGCTGTAGTCGGTGTGAGAGCCGATACCGAACATTTCAAAAAGATCCTCAAACGCATTCCGTGCGATGAGTGCCATCTTCAATTCCAGTAATGCGTTTTGGCGGTGATTGACGTCGATGGCATGAATTTGCACTGGATCATCAAGCAGGTAATCAAGTGCATTACAGCCAGCGCTGGTGATCATGACGACACTGCTTTCATGATTTAGCTGCAACAGTTCGCGGTCGATACGGGGGTCTTCCCAAGCACAGTTGTAGATTAGATTCGAGCCGTGGACATGACGGAAGAGCATGTCGTGTGCGGCTTTCAGCTTTGGAATGGCTTTAGATGGTTGAGAGTCTTGGGGCATGGCTGCGTCTGAGGACATATTTTAAAAGAGTCTAGAGAATCAAAATACAAGCTCTCGGAAGAAGCTTCTGTCCTCAACGCACATTATTGTCACAATGAAGCTGTATGACGCTGAAACGCTCTTTTCACAGTGTTTGGATGAATATTGTCTCTGCGAGTGACTTTTTCGACACGGTCGAAAATACCCACGCTGTGTAACGAATTCGTCACTCAGTTGGCTTTTCTGACGCACTTGGAATTGTCGCCGTTTTTATTTTGAGTGTGGCATGTGCCGGTGGCGTGAGCGTATGGAACTAGCCTCTCATCTCTGTCGTGTTTCTTTTTCGCTCTCTCATCCTCCGCCCCATGGGTAATAACCGTCTGCGCACGATTCTTTCCATCGTTGGAGTCGCCTTGGGTGTGTCAGTAATGCTGGCGATCCAGCTAGCCAATCAAGGCTCGCTGCGCGGCTTCAGCGCGGCTCTGGACGCGGTGTCGGGTAAAGCGGCGCTGGAGATTACCTGTCCACCTTTGGGTGTGGCTGAAACACTCATGCCGCAGCTTTCCTGGCTGCGTGAGATCGGCCTCGCCACGCCAGTCATTGAGGCGGATGTGACGGCGCAGACAGGGCAGGGGAGTGAAACACTTCGTTTGATCGGCATCGACGCCTTGCGTGATCCGGCCTTGCGTGATTACGCCGTAACAGGAGCTACTGCCAGTGGCATGGAACTCATGACCTTTCTGGCTCAGCCGGACAGTGTCATTCTAACCAGCAGCTTTGCACAAAGGCATCACTTGAAGGCGGGTGATACACTTGCGCTGCTCATCGGAGATCGTCGTCGAGAGGTGAAAGTGGTGCAGATTTTGGGCGGTGATGCTGCGGGCAAGAACTACTCAGCCCTCGCTGCGCAATCGCTGGGTGTCATGGATATCGCGAATGCCCAAGTGGCGCTTGATCGTCTCGGTCGTGTGGATCGGATCGAGGTGCGACTGCATGACGACATGCCAGTGGAAAAGGCGGAACTAATGCTAGCCAAGCATCTGCCTGCTGGACTCACCGTGCAGCGTCCACAGCGCCGCAGTGCAGCGGTGGAGAAGATGCTCGCTGCGTTTCACTTCAATCTGACTATGCTCTCAGGCATCGCGCTCGTGGTGGGATTGTTTTTGATCTACAACACCATCTCTGTCGCTGTGATGACGCGTCGCAGTGAGATCGGGATGCTGCGGACTCTCGGGGTCACTCGTGGCCAAGTGTTGCGGCTCTTTCTCGGAGAAGCGCTGCTGCTTGGCATCATCGGCGCGGTGATTGGAGTGCCTCTTGCTAAGCTGCTAGCAGAAGGCGCGATCTTACTGACATCCACGACGGTGGACACGCTCTATGTGGCGACGGCTGCAAAAGTCCCGCCACTCACGATCTGGCATTGGCTTGCAGGTCTCGGGATCGCAGTGCCTTTGTCTTTGCTTGCCTCAGCCTTGCCTGCTCGTGAAGCGGCGCTGCTGTCACCTGTCGAAGCCGTGAGAAGTGATGCCGGAGCTTCTGCGGCGGTGAACTCCAATGGTGGCGTATTAGGTGCTGCCGCGCCTGCCGGACTTTGTCTTGTGGCTGGGTTGATTGCAGCTCGTCAGGAGCCTGTATTTGGACTGCCGCTCTGGGGTCACTTTGCCTCGCTCTGCGCGATCATGGCGGCAGCTTTTGCCGTGCCGGTGGCGCTGGGCTTCATGGCGAAAATCATGCGCCCGCTGCTGGCGCGCGTGTTTGGCATTGAAGGCCGCCTCGCCGCTTCACAGATCCAGGCATCGACCGCGCGTCTTTCCATCTCGGTGGCGGCTTTGACGGTGGCTTTGGCGCTTACGGTCGCGATTGCTGTGATGGTCGGAAGCTTCCGGCAAACGGTTCTTTATTGGGTGGATCAGACCATGGGAGCGGACTTGTACATCCGCCCTGGCACATCGCCGCGTAGTCAGAGTCCGCCCACGTTCTCTGAGGCCACTCTGAAGATCCTGCGTGAGCAACCAGACGTCTTAGCCTTTGATGGATACCGCGCGATGGATCTGCTATTTCGGGATCGCATTATCAAGCTCGGCACGGGGGATTTTGACGTGCAAATGCAGCATGGACGCATCGCTTTAAAAACACCGGGCGATGCCAAAGTCATTCTACAACTTGCGAAGGAGCGCGGGGAAATTTTTGTGTCGGAGAGTTTCGCACTTCGTTTCGATGTTCGAGAGAGAGATGCCGTCACGCTAAACACGCCTAATGGGCCGCATGAGTTTCGCATCGCTGCGCAGTTCTACGATTACTCGAATGACAGCGGCACCATCAGGATGGATCAGCGTGAGTTTCAAAAATGGTTCGGTGACAGCCTACCCACGCATGTCGCTTTGTACTTAAATTCTGGGGTAGATCCTGATAAAGTGCGCGCGGACTTGTTGCGCCAGCTTGTTGGCCGAGGTCTCGTGGCCATCTTCACCAACGCTGGACTTCGTGCTGAGGTGTTGCGCATCTTTGACGCCACCTTTGCCATCACTTGGGCGCTGGAAATCATTGCCGTGCTTGTTGCCATGGCGGGTGTCGCCGCCACGATGCTGACCCTTGTGCTGGAGCGTCGCGCTGAGATCCGCCTGCTGCGCATCGCGGGTGCGGATGCAGGCCAGGTTCGGCGCACCATTGTGTTGGAGTCAGGCATCCTTGGCCTTGTCAGTCAGGTGCTCGGACTCATCGTCGGCATTTTGCTCTCGCTCGTATTGATTCATGTGATCAATCCTCAAAGCTTCGGTTGGAGCATTCGCTTTCACACGCCGTGGTGGTTCTTGATTGGCTCCACTGTGCTGACGGTAGCTGGCACGATGCTTGCCGGGTTTTATCCGGCTTGGCGAGTCACGCGTGGCGCCGGGTTGGCATTGCTGCTTCTGTTGGCTTGCCCAGCCAGTGGTCAGGACTGGAAACCCGCGCTGCCGGGCTACGAGTACAAGTTTCCGCGAGATCACGGCCAGCATCCCGCGCAGAAGATCGAGTGGTGGTATTATACCGGAAATCTCGCGACTGCTGAAGGGCGGCACTTCGGCTATCAGCTCACTTTCTTCCGCATCGGAGCCACACAGATACCTGCCAATGCATCCCCCTGGGCACTGCGTGATGTGTGGATGGCGCACTTTGCCGTGAGTGATCTCTTGGGTGAAAAGTACCACCACGCGGATCGGCTTAATCGTGCTGGCCCTGGCCTAGCTGGTGCAACCACTGAGCGTGTTTGGAATGAGGACTGGCAAGTGCGCCTTTCCACTGATGACAAAATGTCTCTCACGGCCACTGATCGCGATTTCTCCATCCAGCTTGACCTCGGCTCCGGTGAAAAGCCCGTCATTCATGGCCAGGATGGCATCAGTCAAAAAGGCATCACACCCGGCAATGCCAGCCATTACTACTCACTCGCCCGGATGCCCACTCGCGGCAGCATCAGCGTCGGTGGCGAAACCTTCACCGTCACGGGTGAAAGCTGGATGGATCACGAGTTTGGCTCCAGTTTCCTCGAAAAAGGCACCCAAGGCTGGGACTGGTTCAGTGCTCAGTTGAGCGATGGCAGCGAGCTGATGCTCTTCCAGCTTCGTGGCTCTGCTCCAGGCTCAAATGCCGGCACACTCATCAAGCCAGATGGCAGTGTGATCACGCTCGCTGCTTCAGATTTCACCCTGACTCCAGGCACGCTTTGGAAATCACCCACCGGCGCGCAGTATCCCATCACTTGGCATATTGCCGTCCCAAAGTATCAACTCACCCTGGAATGCCGCGCCGCCATGCCGAATCAGGAGTTCACTGCCGATTCCACGCCGGGGCTGAGCTACTGGGAGGGAGCTGTCGATTACACAGGCACCTCCAGTGGTAAAGCCATCACTGGGCGGGGTTACCTCGAAATGACAGGCTACAGAGGGCAGGCCATGAGTGTTTGGTTTGGAACAGGACCGTAAGGAAAACGATCTTGCAGCATCGTGCGAACCACGCTCCTGTACGCTCCCATTTTCCCTCTCATGCAAAGCCTTTGGAACGATACAGAAGCCGCCACTTTCGGAACCGACCTGCTCGGACAGCGAGTCTACACCAGCCGTCTGCTCGGCCGTAATCCTGCTCTTGTGCTCCATGGCGGCGGCAACACTTCGGTCAAAGTCACCGAAAGAGACTTCTTCGGCGATTCAGTGAATCTCTGTTACGTCAAAGGCAGCGGCTGGGATCTTGGCACCATCGAGCGTGAAGGCTTCTCTCCCGTGCGTCTGGATGCCCTGATCAAGATGTCCAAGCTCGCCACCATGAGTGATGAAGACATGGTCCTGCAACAGCGCGCGGCCATGACCAATCCGAACGCTCCTGCTGCGAGTATCGAAGCCATTCTTCATGCCATCCTACCTTTCCGTTTTGTCGATCACAGCCATGCGAACGCCATCGCGGCACTCACCTGCAATGCAGACGGCGAAGCGCGTGTGAAAGAGGTCTTTGGCAGCCGAGTCATCATCGTTCCGTATTTCATGCCTGGCTTCATCCTGGCCAAGACCATTGCTGATCTCATCGTCGGTCGTGATCTGCGTGCTGAAGGCATTCAGGGCATGGTTTTACTTAAGCATGGTCTTTTCACCTTCGATGACGACGCCCGCAAGAGCTACGAGCTGCACATCGAGATGGTCACTCAGGCTGAGGAATATCTCGCCACGAGGAGTGCTGGCTTCCAGCCATCAGAAGCTACCATCAGCGAAGATCTCCTCTCCCTCGCCAAACTCCGCCAAGCCGTCTCCAAGCATCGTGGCTTTCCGCAAATCACACGTCTCAATGCCAGCCCTGAAGCTGTCGGTTACGCCAGCCTGCCAAACGTCGCCACCTTCGGCACGCGCGGCCCTCTGACCCCCGATCACAGCATCCGCACCAAGCGTGCGCCAGCTTTCATCAGCGATGACATCGACGCCTCTGTGCAGGCGTTTGCCAATGACTACCAGGCTTACTTCGACCGCAACGCCAGTGGCCAAACCAAGCTCGACACCGCCCCGCGTTTCGCCCTCTGGCCGAACCACGGCATCGTCAGCTTTGGTGATACCTTGAAGGACGCCAACATCGTCGCCGACATTGCTGAATCCACGGCTGCCACTGTCGCCCTGGGCGAAGCTGTCGGCGGCTGGGAGCCGCTGCCAGAGAGCGACATTTTCGCCATCGAGTATTGGGATCTTGAGCAGGCCAAACTCCGTAAAGGCCCCGCCCGCAAAGTGCATCAGGGGAAGATCGCTATCGTCACCGGTTGCGCCGCAGGCATCGGCTTCGCCATCGCTGAATCGCTGGCTGAACAAGGCGCGCAGGTGGTCGGACTCGACATCGACAAAGACATTCCCGACATCATGAAGAAGATCGGCGGCATCGGTATCGTCGTGAACCTCACCGAAGACCAGCCCGTGCAGGACGCCATTGACTTTACCGTGCGCCAGTTCGGCGGCATCGACATCGTCGTCAGCAACGCCGGCATCTTCCCGAAGAATGATTATCTCGATGCCATGGCTCAGACCGACTGGGATCGCACGATCATGATCAACCTCACCAGCCATCAGAAGCTGATGAACAAAGTCATCCCGTTCGTGAAAGCTGGTATCGACGCCAGCATCATCTTCGTCGGCAGCCGCAACTTCAAAGCCCCCGGCCCTGGAGCCAGCGCCTACTCATGTAGCAAGGCCGCGCTCACCCAGCTCTGTCGCGTTGCCGCGCTCGAACTCGCGCCGAACAAAATCCGTGTCAACATCGTCCACCCCGACGCCGTCTTCGACACCAAACTCTGGACCCCCGAAGCCCTGCAAAAGAGTGCCACGCGCTACGGCATGACCGTCGAGGAGTACAAGACCAAGAACCTCATGAAGGTCGAGATCAAGAGCAAGGACATCGGTAACATGGTCAGCGCTATGGCGAGCCCATTGTTTTCCAAAGTCACAGGTGCTCAGATCCCCGTGGATGGCGGGAATGACCGGGTGATTTGAGGTTAGTTGCGATTGACCACAAGCATACACGAATCGGTTCCTCGGATTGGCCTCTGTGGTGCGCGGGTTTCATGCAAACTGGCGCTCGACCCAGGAGCCGATCTTGCTGGATCAGATTCGAAACCTGCGGCGGCGCATCCAGATCATCAAGCGCATGTAAACGCTTGGCGTGCTGAGCCTGATGAGGTGTGTGGTAAGCATGGCGCTGCCGTTCTTTGATCGGCAGCTCGGTGGGCAGATCACCTTTGGGGTGAGCTGGCTGCTGATGTTTGCCTAACTGAATTTATCGCTGGTGGAGAACCAGATGTCTGGCGGTGCGCTGGATCTGCAATTGAAGGACGTGAAATGCCGGGAAGCTTGAAGATCCCGTAATTTCCAATGGCTAAGCGAGCTGTGGCAGGGCTGAAGGTTCGGCAGGATAGGGCAAGGTTCGGAGTTTAGAGTTAAAAACAAAACACGACAGCGCTGGCTCCAGTCGTAGCATTTCCACCGTATGAATACTCTGCCAAAAATTCTCCTCACCATCAGCGTGGTGTTTTGCGCTTTGGCACTCGGCACGCTCGGTTGGTTGGCGATGCAGACGACGGAGGTTAAGGATGTACGGAATACTAAACCAGCTTCCTTTCCACAGGCGCGCGTGGTGAAGCCGTCCGCTGCATCGGCTGAGTCGAGTATGATCGCCGCTGCGCCGAGTGATGATGGATTGAGCCAGAAGTTAAGCGAACTGACGACGGCTGAAGGTGTGGTCGCGGGTGAGCTGCTGCTGACCTTCAAATCACCTGAGGCGCTGAATGCTTTCCGCCTACGGGCGGCTCTGGCGGGGATCGACATCAGGCACAGTGATCCTCGACTGCTATCAGCCAGAGTGAAGTATAGGGATGCGGCCAAGATGGCGGCTGAACTCCGTGAGCACGCTGGAGATTATGAAAATATCGGCGCAAACTACCACATCTGGGTGCCTGGCTCGCCAGAGAAATCTGTGCAGGATACGGCAAACGCAGGCGGCTCAGTGCCTTTTGAAAGCAGCGCTTTGGACATCATTGGCGCAAAAGGTGATCGTAGCCGCTGGGGCGCTGGCGTGAAGGTCGCAGTGCTGGACACGGGTGTGACGAATCACTCCACGCTAAGTGGAGTGAAGGTGACGCACACGGATTTGGTGAGGGATGGTTTGCCCATGAATGGGCATGGCACGGCGATGGCTACGCTCATCGCTGGTAATGATAATGAGAACGGTGGTGTGGCACCAGCAGCGGAGATTTTGGATATTCGAGTCGCTGATTCAAAGGGAGAGGGGAATGTCGCCTTTGTGGCGCAGGGCATCATGATGGCGGTGGATCAGGGGGCTCGTGTGATCAGCATCAGTCTCGGCACTTCGGCGAATTCATCCATGCTCAGTAAAGCCGTGGCGTATGCCCAAAGTCGTGGCGTGATCGTGGTGGCGGCAGCGGGCAATGAGCAGCAAACGCATCTGTCTTATCCGGCAGCCTATGAAGGCGTAATCAGCGTGGCGGCGGTGGATGCCAAAGGCACGCAAGCTTACTTTTCCAACTCCGGCGAGGGTCTCTTCATCTCCGCGCCAGGCGTGGGCATCGTCTCGGGTTACAGCGATAATAAAATGGTCATCGGCAATGGCACCTCCCAGGCCGCTGCGATCACCAGCGGTGCTATCAGTGCGCTGCTGAGTCGGAACTATACTTCGACCAATATCCGTCAGGTGCTGACGAGTAATGCGGTGCGTGTTCAGGCTCCGACGAATCAAGTGGGCGCTGGCATCCTGCATTTGCCGTGAGAGTGCGGCCTTGAGAAGACTCTTTTCACGAACTACTGCATGGCCTGATGCCACGCCCCCTCTATTTGCCTGAATTGCTGTCTCCTGCCGGAAACTGGGACTGTGCCCGTGCTGCTGTTGCGAACGGTGCGGATGCGATCTACTTCGGCCTGCCGAAGTTCAATGCGCGTATGAGGGCTGACAATTTCTCGGCGGAGGATTTGCCGGAGCTGATGCGCTTTTTGCACAAGCATGGCGTCAAAGGCTACTGCGCTTTTAATGTGCTCATCTTCACCAGTGAGCTGGCATCAGCCGAGCAGCAACTTCGCGCCCTCGAAGCGGCAGGTGTGGATGCGGTCATCGTTCAGGATCTCGGGCTCGCGCGCATGGTGAAGACCATTACGCCAAAGCTGCGGCTACATGCCAGTACGCAGATGACCATCACCTCGCCTGAGGGGCTGGAGCTGGCAAACTCGCTTGGCATTGATCAGGCCGTGCTGGCGCGTGAGCTGAGCATGAGAGAGCTGGAGCGCTTCCACGCGAATGATCCCGCGCAGGTGCCGCTGGAAGTTTTCGTCCACGGCGCGCTTTGCGTGGCCTACAGCGGCCAGTGTCTGACCAGCGAATCGCTGGGCCGACGCAGCGCGAATCGCGGCGAGTGCGCGCAGGCCTGCCGCATGCCGTATGAGTTGATCGTCGATGGCGAGCTGCGTGATCTCGGTGATAAACGCTATCTGCTTAGTCCGCAGGATCTCTCCGCTGTGCAGGAGATCCCGAGACTGATCGAGCTGGGTATTCGCAGTTTTAAAATCGAAGGCCGGCTCAAAACACCGGACTATGTGGCTGCCGTCACACGCGTGTATCGCAAGGCCATCGACGCAGTGCTGGCCGACAAAGATCTGACTCAGGTCATTACCGAAGATGATCGCTACCAGCTGGAGATGACCTTCTCACGCGGTCTCTACAGCGGCTGGATGCATGGCGTGAATCATCAGGAACTCGTCGGTGCCATGTATGGCAAAAAGCGCGGCTACTATGTCGGCGTCGTGCGCAGCGTGCATCGCGATGCCGTGGAGCTGGAGCAGGTGCCCGCGCATTTGAAGAATGGTGATGGCGTCGTCTTTGAGAACCTCAAGAATACCAACGAAGAGCAGGGTGGACGCATTTACGGGATGCGTGGCAACTGGATCGAGTTTCAGCATGATCGTCTGCGTGCCGATTTGATTCGTCCCGGCATGAGAGTCTTTAAAACGGGCGATCAAGTGCTGGAGCAGCAACTGCGTCAAACTTTCGCTGGAGAGATCCCGCTGCGGAAGAAGAAGCGGCTTGATGTGACCGTGAGTGGCAGGGCAGGGGAGATGTTGGTCGTGACGGTCAAGGGGCAGGAGGTCAAGGTGGAGTCAAGCATGGCGCTGGAGGCAGCGCGGCAGCGCCCATTGAATGAGGAAGTCCTGCGCGCGCAGCTCGGTCGTCTCGGTGGCACGGAGTTTGAACTCGGTGATCTCGAATACCGGATCGAGGGCGAGGTCATGCTGCCTGTGAGTGAACTCAATCGGATGAGGCGAGCCTTGGTGGAAGCTAGCTTCATCGAGCCCTCTAATGCCGGTGCTCCGTGCGCTGCATTAAGAACTGAGCCTGTCTCTTTTGTTATTCCTGCTAGAGAGACTGCGCTCGAAATCCAAACACCTACACTCCACGTCCTCTGCCGCAGCTTCGATCAGATCGATGCCGCGCTCAGCAGCGGCGTCACCGAGCTGTATGTCGATTTTGAAGACATCCGCCTCTATGGCGATGCCGTGAAGCGCGTGCGCGATCATGGCTCGGCGCGCATCTACCTTGCCACACCGCGCATTCAGAAGTCGAGTGAGGCTGGCTTCTTCAAACTCATCTCACGCGCCGAGCCGCATGGCGTGCTGATCCGCAATCTCGGAGCCATCTCGTTCTTCAAGGACGCTGGCATCCCAATCACTGGTGATTTCTCACTGAATATCGCCAATCCTCTCACCGCCGATTTCTTGAAGCAGACCGGTATGGAGCGCCTCACGATCAGTTACGATCTAAATATCGAGCAAGTGCTCGACCTGCTGCATGGCGCACCGCCGGAGTGGTTTGAAATAACTTTGCATCAGCACATGCCTATGTTTCACATGGAGCATTGCGTCTTCGCTGCCTTTTTGTCGAAAGGCACCGACTTCACCAACTGTGGTCGCCCCTGTGACAAGCACCGCGTCCTGCTGCGTGACCGCGTCGGCATGGAGCATCCGCTAAAGGCCGATGTCGGCTGCCGAAACACGCTTTTCAATGCCGTGCCGCAGACCGGCGCGCAGTTCTTCAGCGGCCTCATGAAAGCAGGCCTCCGGCATTACCGCGTCGAGCTACTGGAACAGACTCATATCGAAGCCACACGCACCATCCGCACCTATCAAGATCTGCTCGCCGGTCAGCGCGGTGGCGAGGACATCTGGCGCGATCTCAAAGCCCAGTCTCAGCTCGGCGTCACCCGTGGCACTATGGCGGAGTCGGTGTGAGATCTCACGGTGGCAAGGTGCTTGGTCACCCAAGCGCCGTTCTTGGCTGGCGTCAGGCTGACCAGCCGCCCAAGGGCTGATGGCATCCTGCCATCACTCCTTGCTCCGCCCTGCTACCTTCTAAGTGCCAGCAGCAGTTCATCCACCTTATTGGCTAGGCTCTGCATCTCGGTTTGAGTCGGTGGATCACTCACCACGAGATTGAGCGTCGCCACGGCGTTGCTGTTACTGCTGGTGCCACTGATCGCACCCGCTAGGGCCGCGCTCGTCACTTCTCCAGGCGGTCCCTGGGCACCATCTGCTCCAGTGGGACCCTGCGGCCCTGGTGGACCACCGGCTTCTCCTGGATTTCCCTGCGGCCCCTGGTCACCTTGGTTGCCTTG
>CAMAQH010000041.1 GCA_945860295.1 Prosthecobacter debontii | reverse complement strand
CTCCGGCGAGTTGGGTGCCTGCGGCCAACCAATTTGCGATCCAGTTCGGATCGCGATTTTTTTGATTGAGCGCATGCGCTCAATCAAAAAAACAACCCCAGACCAAAACATAACCAAAGACCCGAAACACAAACTTTCGGACACGCCCGAAGTGGTCGAAACTTGAGTCGCCTTTTTCGCACTTTTGAGATGCTGGTTTTGACCGGGCTGGCTAAGGACTAATCGTTGAAGGGTCTTATTGATTGTTCCCAGGCTGCTATTTAGAGCTCTGGCCAAGCTTTTGAATAGTTGGTTTATGCCCGTGAACAGAGGTCTGCTAAATGACCGCAGACTTGGTCAGCGCGGATGGCGGCGCCGGTGGGGAGACTTTTGAAATCACCGATGAGGAGGGGCCAGTCTTGGCTGTCTTCGGGGACGCGGCCGTGGCTGCCTTTGACCAGTGTGGCATCGAGTGGGATGACATCCATGAGGTAGCGGAAGCCGAGCTTTTTCTTGGCAAGTGTGAGGCCGAGTTTGACCTTGGGGAATTTTAGCGCGGGATCGAGGAATAGCTCGACGGGGTCGTAGCCGCACTTGCGGTGGATGTCCACGCAGCGGGCGAAGTCGGGCGCTTTGGCATCGTCCTGCCAGTAGTAATAAGTGAACCAACTGCGCGCATCGGCGATGGCGATGAGATCACCACTGCGGGCATGATTGAGCCCGGCGTAGTGCTTCTCCACCTTGCCGAGCACTTGCTGCACGCCGGGCGTGGCAGCGAGTTCAGCGCGGACTTCTTCGAGGATTGTGGGATCATTCACATAGACGTGCGCGAGCTGGTGATCGGCGATGGCAAAGGCGCGCGAACTGCCAAGATCGAGTGTCTCCAGGCCGACTTCATCTTTGATGGAGAGCCAGCCTTTCTCACGGAAGACGCGGTTCAGATGCACGGGGCGGTCCACGTCAGTGATGCCGTATTCGGAAAGCAGCACGATTTTGATCTGACGCTTTTCGTAGAAGCTGATGAGGTCGCCCACGACATCGTCGATCAGCTTTAAATCGTCGCGTATCAGGTCCATCTGCAAGCCGACACGCTGCAGGTTGTAATCGAGATGCGGGAGATAGACGAGGCTGAGCGTGGGCCAGTGCTTCTCCTCGATCCACTTTGCGCTGGCGGCGATCCATTTGCTGGACTCGATGCCTGAGGCTGGGCCCCAAAAGTTCATGAATGGAAATGGCCCAAGATCACGCTTCAGGCGGTCCCTCATGCCCATGGGCTGGGTGTGGACATCGAAGACCTTGCTGCCATCGCTCAGATACAATGGGCGCGGCGTGATAGTGTAGTCGGCGCTGGAGTACATGTTGTACCACCAGAAGACTTTGGCGCAGGTGAATTCAGGGTCCTGCTTGCGCAGCATGTCCCAGAGTTTCTCTCCCTGCACGAGCTGCTCGGGCTGTTTCCAGAAGCGGTGCTCGGCATAGTCGCGGTCATACCAGCCATTGGCCACGGCACCGTGCTCACCTGGCAGTTTACCAGTGACATAAGTCGCCTGCGCGGTGCAGGTCACGGCGGGTAAGACGGGTTCGATCAGCGCACTGCGGTTCCTTTCCATGAACGCGCGGATCTTTGGCGTGTGCTCGCCGATGAGACGGGGTGTGAGGCCGACGACGTTCAGGATGGCAGTGCGGTGCATGAGCTGAATTTAAGCGTAGAGCAAGTGACGTTGACGGTCGCTGCGGAAGGAGCGCGTGAAGCCACTCCAACCGCTGACGATGCTGCTGGCTGGCCTGCCTTGTCGTAGGTGGTTGTAGAGGGACTCGCTACCATAAACTTTGTGAAACAAATTTAATTTGTCACCGCCCATGCGCCCGATGACGCGACCGCCATTGAGCCGATTCAGGTCGCCGAGCATGAGCACATCTAGCGCAGTGAGATCAGCCTGCGCGCGTGGGTCGATGCTGAGCCGAACACCACCGAAGCCGCCTTTGGAATAAGGTGCAAAGGAGACACCCGACATGCCATAGCGCTGGCAGGCAGCGAGCATGGCCTGGGGATTGACTCCACTGGCTCCGGCGTAACCAAAAGGATTCTCTGTGCCGATGCCGATGTCTAGAGCGGCACCACCGCCGAGGATGCCTGTGGCGACGTAATATAAAGGCGATGTGGCGTGGGGAATGTTCGGCGAGGTGCGATACCAGCGCAGCCCCGTGTCCTGCCAGACCATGTTCCGCGACCAGCTCTGCATCTTCACCACATTGAGTCGCGGCGCGCGCGTGATCCAGCCACGGGCTGCCGTCATCATCGCCAGCTCGCCAGCGGTCATGCCATGAACATAGGGCACGGGAATCTGGCTGACGAAGGACTTCCAGCGTGGCTCCAGTGGTGGCCCTTCCACGCGCCAGCCACCCATGGGATTTGGGCGGTCGAGCACGATGAAGTCTTTACCATTCTCCGCACAGGCCTCCATGGCCACGACCATGGTGCTAATATAGGTGTAGCTGCGACAGCCGATGTCTTGAAGATCGAAGACCATGACATCAATCGGAGCCAGCATCTGCGGCGTTGGTTTGCGCGTGGGACCGTAGAGAGAATACACGGTGAGGCCGGTGACGGGATCACGCCGAGTCGAGATGTGCTTGCCTGCGCCCACCGTGCCGTCGATGCCGTGTTCAGGTCCATACAGCGCGACCAACCCACTGCCGAGTCCACGCTTCATGGCCACGCGCGTCAGTTCACCGCGACCCGTGACGCTGGTGTGATTGGTGATCAGTCCGACACGTTTGCCGCGCAGCAGATCGAAGTTACGAGAGGCCAGAACATCAATGCCAAGCATGAAAGGCCCACTCGCTGCCACGGGTTGCGTTTGGGCGCTGGGGAAGGTCTGACAGCCCGTGAGAAAAGCAGCGCTTGAGAGCAGGAAGTTACGACGGGAAGACATGCGCCGACAGAGCGCGGGGGCAGGGAGATGGTCAAATAAAGAATGACGCGATCAAGGCTAAGCATCCTGGGCGGCTTTGAGCGCTTCCAGCTCTTCCCAGCGTGCATAAAGCTTGGCGACTTTGGCTTTCGCAGCGTCGAGTTCTTCGCTGAGATCAGAGGCTTCTTGGGAGCGGGTGATGTAGAAACTTGGGTCGTTGAGGATGGCATCGATGGACTGCACTTTTTCCTCGGCGATGAGGATGGTGGCTTCGATGTTTTGCAGCTCGTGAGTTTCTTTGAAGCTGAGCTTGCGGGCTTTGGGCTTGGCTACGGCAGGAGCTGCTGTGGTCGGCTTCTCTGTTTTGGCGTTGTTGTTCCAAGCTTTGGTTTTGACTTCGCGCTCGCGGCGCTTTTCCAGGTAGTAGCTGAAGTTCCCACCCTGCACATAAACACCGGCGTCCTCGAAAGCGATGATCTGGTCGCACACGCGGTCGAGGAAATAACGATCATGGCTGACGACGATGACGCTGCCGTCGAAGGCGCTGATGGCTTCTTCTAAAATGCGCAGGCTTTGCAGATCCAAATCATTCGTTGGCTCATCGAGCACAATGACATTGCCGCCGCGCTTGAGTACTTTGGCCAGCATGAGTCGGGCGCGCTCACCGCCTGAGAGGCGGTCCACACGTTCGTTGGTGCGGTCATCATTGAAGAGAAAGCGGCGCAGATAACTGCGAGCGCTGATCTTTTGCGTGCCAAAGAAAACGGTCTCGTCCTGATCGGCCACTTCAGCCAACACGGTGCCGGTGCCAGCGATCTGCATTCGGGCTTGGTCGATGTAATTGAAGGCGATCTTTTTGCCAATGGCGACGCGGCCTTCATCCGGCGCGCGCTCGCCCATGCAGATGCGCAGCAGGGTGGTCTTGCCTGCGCCATTGCGACCGACGATGCCGGTGCATTGGCCAGGCTTCAGAGAGATGTCGAGGTGGCGGAAAAGCCAGCGCTCTTTGCCCTGCTCGTCGATCACCATGCCGCCGACATCTTCGAGATCGACGGCGATGTTTCCCATCGCCAGTGCGGGCGGAAGCAGGAGATCCATCTCGCGCTCCTCAGTCGGCGCGGCTTGGCCTTCGATCTCATAAAAGGCTTCCAAGCGGCTGCGTTGCTTGGTGCCGCGTGCTTTGACCCCAGCGCGCACCCATTCAAGTTCGGTGCGCAGGAAGCGCTGACGCCGACGCTCGCTCTGCTCATTGATCTGCTGGCGCGCGGCTTTGCTCTCCAGATAGGCGGTGTAATTCCCCTCATGCGAAAAACAGCGGCCATCAGCTAGCTCGATGATGCGCGTGGCGATGACATCGAGGAAGTAGCGGTCATGCGTGACGAAGATGACGGCACCGGGGAAACTCTTCAGGTAGTCTTCCAGCCAGCGGATGGACTCGGAATCGAGATGGTTGGTCGGCTCGTCGAGCAGCAGCAATTCAGGCTGCGCCACTAAAGCACGACAGAGAGCGACGCGGCGTTTTTCTCCACCTGAAAGCGGGGCCACGAGAGCGTCCAGCGGGGGCGCGGAAAGTGCGGTGGTGATGGACTTGATGCGTGTGTCGAGATTCCAACCATCGGCAACTTCGATTTGGTGGAGCATGTCTGAAAGCTCGGCCTCACTGCCATCGCCATCTTCATAGCGCTGGATCATGCGGACGAGATCGGCAGCGCCGGATTGAATGTTTTGCAGGACATTGCCCGTGCCATCCAGCTCAAACTCCTGCGGCAAGTAGCCGACACGTAGTCCGCGCTGGATGGAGATATCCCCCGTGTCTGGCCGCTCGACTCCGGCGAGGATTTTTAACAAGCTCGTCTTGCCACAGCCATTGCGACCGACGAGGCCGACTTTTTCACCTTCGTTTACGGCGAGGGTGATGCCTTCGAGTAGGCGCTGATTTCCATAGCTGAGAGTGAGTTCGTTGACGGAGAGCATGAGAGTGTGGGGCAGGCTTCAGTCTGCCCCTTGGGAGGCGGACGTTAGTCTGCAGGAGGCAGAGGGGCGCTTCCTGTGGACCAGACCGGAGCACTTGCCAAGGACGGTTCAGGCTTAGCTTTAGTGTAAGACCGACATCGCCCCTTCGAGTCGCCATCGAAGCCCGCGTTCTGAGTCAAAAGCCGGGGTTGAGAGTTGATGGATGAAAGTTGATAGATTGACGCAGTGCAAACATCGCCTCAAGCGCTGTCGCATCAGCATTAGGCTTTCAACTCTCAACTCAACACTCTCAACTCACTTGCCCTGTGCAGGACTTCCTCGTCATCGACCACGTCAGCAAATCCTTCGGCGCATTGCGTGCTGTGGATGCGGTGAGTCTGAGTATCATGCAGGGTGAGGTGTTCTCTCTGCTTGGCCCGAGTGGTTGTGGAAAGACGACCCTGCTGCGGATGTTGGCGGGCTTTGAGCGGCCTGACAGCGGGCGCATTTTACTCAAAGGAGCAGACATCACGGATCTGCCGCCAGAGAAGCGGCCGGTGAACACAGTGTTTCAAAACTACGCTTTGTTTCCGCATCTCAGTGTCTCAGAAAACATCGCCTTTGGTCTGCAAATGAAGCGCCGATCTAAGCCAGAGATTCGCAGCGCCGTCGAGCGAATGATCGCGCTCGTGCGGATGGAAGAGCACGCCACCAAAAACCCCGCGCAGCTCAGCGGCGGACAGAAGCAGCGTGTGGCAATCGCTCGCGCGCTGATCAATGAACCGCAGGTTTTGCTGCTCGACGAGCCACTGGCCGCGCTCGATCTAAAACTGCGCCAGCACATGCTTACTGAACTCACGGCTCTGCAACGCGAGGTGGGAACCACCTTTGTTTATGTCACGCATGATCAGGGAGAGGCACTCAGCCTGAGCCACCGAATCGCCGTCATGAATCAGGGCCGTGTCGAGCAACTGGCCTCGCCTGCCACTCTCTATGAATCCCCTGCCAATGCCTTTGTCGCAGGCTTCATCGGCGATGCCAATTTCTTCCGTGGCGTCGTGCAAGAGATACTCCCAGGTGGCCATGTGCGAGTCGAGATCGAGGGGCTTGGCCACCCACACGTGACAGGTTCACCCACACTCAAAATCGGTGAGGCCGTTCGAGTCATGATTCGACCCGAGAACCTGCATCTCTCCGCCCAGTGCCCCGCTGCAACTGAACCCGCGAACAGCTTTCCAGCTCTAGTGGATGAGGTCATCTACTTTGGTCCACATCAGCGTCTCCGCCTGCGTGCCAGTGCCCTGATCGTTCATGCCCAGCAGAACCGACAGGATCAGTCATTGTTGTTCAAAGTAGGCACCAGCCTCAGGGTCAGCTTTGATCCTAAAGTCGCCCGCATCGTGTCTGAGTGAACTGTGCCCGCGCTATGTCGTTAAGAAGTTGATCTCGACATTTCTGCCGCCTCCTTTTGCCACTTCGCTTCGCTGCCCAATCGCTATCTGTTCCAGGATTTCATTTGGCCGACCATTGATCTTTTTCATCTCGCTGAAATTGCCTCTTTCGACGCCATTGAGCTTCAAGTCTCTGAGGTCTCCTAGTGGTTTGCCCTGCGGCTATGTGAGGCGCCGCTGGATGAATTCGCTTTCGCTTCAAATGCGGAGGCGGTTCGATTGCTTTGCCGGGCTCGGCTTTAATGGAAAAAAGTCTGTGCAAGTGTGCGGGCCTCGTCTTGGATGAGTGCCATGCCCCACCCACTCTTCGATCTCTCTGGTAAATGCGCTCTCGTCACTGGCGGCAGCAAAGGACTCGGTAAAGCCATGGCACGCGGTTTTGCTGAATCTGGTGCTGATGTTTTTATCACAAGCCGCAACGCTGACGAACTCCAGGCCGCTGCCGCAGAGATCGGTGCTGGATTGAGTGTGCGAGTCGAGTGGATGGTCGCTGATATGGCGGATCGTCCACAGGTCAGAGCACTCGCCGAGGAAGCACAAAGGCGGCTCGGCAAGATCGACATCCTGGTCAATAACGCGGGTATCAACAACCCGCAGGCCATTGATGAAATCACGGATGAGGTGTGGGACCTGAATGTCGAAGTTGATCTCACCAGCGTCATGTCTTTGACTCGCGCCATCGTTCCAGGAATGAAAGCTCGCAAGTGGGGGCGTGTGATCCACATCTCCAGTGTGCTCGGTGTCGGTGGTCGTCTAAAGCGTAATGTGTACTGTGCCTGCAAGGCGGCGCTGATCGGCCTAGCTCGAGCCAGTGCTCTCGATCTCGGGCCTTATGGCATCACGGTGAATTGCCTTTGTCCTGGCCCCTTTCTCACCGACATGCCCGGCAAGCTGCTGAATGATGAAGAGAAGCAGTATTTCGCCGACCGCACGGCACTCAAGCGCTGGGCCGCGCCGCGTGAACTGGCCGGACCGGCGCTGCTTTTGGCCAGTGAAGCGGGCAGCTACATCACCGGGCAAGGCATCGTCGTGGACGGCGGTGCAGCGGTGAACGTACTGTGATCTGCCAAGCCTCAAATGTCGTTGAGTTGAAATTCTGGCGTGACCTAGAATGCCTGATTGGTTGGCAGGCGGCCTGCGTCATCACCCGCGCCAAACTACACCATATTAAAACACGGCTTACCATCCTCGCCCTCATGGGAGCTATGAGCGCTCTCAGCAATGCTGCGGAGCCAGTCAACGACTAGTGCCCGGTCTGTGACAAACCTCTTTGCGTGATTTTCTATAGCAAGACTGCTGATGCCAAGCCTGTGGCTTTTGTCAGCGCCGATTGCCAGGAAAAGTTTGATAGAGAGCCGACGAAGTACCCAGCGTAGGCAAAGTAATTTCTGAGTCTTTCGCTCTTTGTCGATGAAGGGGCCGCACACGGTGTGTGTGGACCCTTTATCTATTTTCACTTCTCATCCAGGCCGCGACGGATGCGGTAGAGGAGCAGGCTGCTGTGAGCGGGATTGGCCTTGAATGCTGGAGCGTTGCTGACAAGACCTTTCACAAGCTCGATTTCGGCGAAGGCAACGGCCTGGGCGGCGGGGAGGTAGGTGCCGCCATTGATAATGCGGATGAGACGGTCGGTGTACTCACTCTGTAGATTTTGGCGGAGGCTGTCCGGACCCGTGGTGGGATCGCCCTGGAAGATGCCGAGCGTGAGAGCGGTCATGACCTTGCTGAGAGGGACTTCATTGCCATACAAGGCACTGTCTATAATGCGGCGCTGGGTCTCGACATGGGTGAGCTGATCGAGCAGGCTACGATGTAGCTGAGCGACGCGGTCGTGGACCTTAGGGGCTTCGTCCTCTTTGTTGAAATCAAAGCCGCGTCTTTGCTGCTGCATGTGGGCGATGAGGTCAGTGGGTGCCTGCCAGGCATTGGGTGCAAAGGCATACTTGGTTAGTGCGGCGAGTGCGGCGAGCTGCTGAGCTTTAGCCACGGGTGTGTAGGGCTTGATATCAGGAGCCTGACCAACGAAGGCTCGCTCAACTTGCACACCGCCGACGTAGCGTGACATGGCGACGAGGGCGTCTGCTGATTCACGAGTCAGGGTGATGTAGGCCTGGGTCAGTGATTGCCAGCTTTCGCCTTTCTGGGGTTCCTTGGTCAGAAGTTGAGCGAGCTTTTTGTTGACCAATTCACAGCGCTGGATGCCATAGATGACAGGGTCGCTGCTCATGTCATAAATCATCGCACGCGGGTCGATGCCTTTGCCAGCTCTGCGCATGTCATCAGCATCATTGCCAAAGGCGAGTTCGGGCTGATGCGAGTGTGCGGTGATGGCGTTGAGGCGCAGCTTTTCCTTGGCTGGATCTTCGAGGGCTTCACTGTAACCAAAGTCGATGGCCCAGCGGTCATAGGGTCCGGGTTTGGTGATGTAAAACTCACCCTGGGGAGTGCCGTCTGGGGCGATGTTTGCTGGCATGTAATCCATGACAGAACCCGTGAGGCCAGTCTTCGAGGTGATCTCCTTTTTATGAATGGTGATAGGATCGTAGAGGTGGCTGGCGCGGAAGTTATGATTGAGGCCGAGAGTGTGACCGACTTCATGCAAGATGAGTTTGGTCAGAGCTTCGTTGGTCAGTGTTTTCATCTCGATAGGAGAGGCGGCACGCAGGCGAAGTGAGGTGCTGCCGAAGAGAATGCCTTGCTGGGCAAAGCCTGCGTCGAGACAGAGGCGTGGATCTTTGCGTGAGGGCAGGGGATCAGTCTCCCTAGATGAAGCGAGACCAAGCTCGGTGAAGAGGCGTTGACTGCGCAAACGATTGGTGAGGAAACTGTACTCAAGCATGATGTCGGCACCGAGGATCTGGCCGGTGCGCGGATTGACAAAGCTGGGACCATAACCGCCGAAGGGAGGATTCGGTGAAGAGGTCCAGCGCAGCACGTTGTAGTTGATGTCGCCCGCGTCCCAGGTGGCGTTGTCGGGCTGCTGCTTGACGACGACGGCGTCTTTGAAACCGGCTGTTTCAAAGGCTTCATTCCATTTGAGTGTGGCATTGCGGATGAGGTCGCGCAGCTCGACTGGCGTGGTGTTTTCAATCCAGAAGGTAATGGGCTGGACGGGCTCGCTGAGTTTGGTGCCGGGCTTTTGTTTCACCAGATTCCAGCGGTGGATGACATCACGATACGGGGTGGCTGAGCTGCTGGTCATATCTGTGACCTGCGTGTTGAAGTAGCCGACACGCGGATCATCGAAGCGCGGTTTGAAGTCATTGTCCGGCATTTTGATGAGGCTGTGCTGGACCTTGATGCTGACGTAGCGTGGGTCGGAGATTTCATCTGACTTGACCCGCTCGTCATTGCTCCAAGTGGGTGAGGCATTTTCAAAGACATACTCAACGGTGACGACGGTGTTGTCTGGGTAGCCGCGCAGGGCCAGGAACTTGGACTTGGTGTCAGAGAGCTTGCCTAGCACGGACTTGCCGCCATCAGAGCCTGGTGACTTGACCATGACGAGGCTTTCTTTGAGAAAGAGATTTCCCGCAGCGACGAGGATGCCGCCGGCATCACGCGCGACGATCTGCTCGCTGGCTAGAATAGCGTGGGAAATGTTCGCCTTCGATGAGCGTGCCAGAGGGCTCTGCGGATCGAAATAAAAAGCCGTGTTTTCTTCGATGAACTCGATTCGCTCAAAAGCCTGCTGAATGCGAAAGACAACCTCATTGCCATACGCACCGCGATTGTGTCCCGCCTGCACCACGCCATCGACGGTGTGGGTGAAGTAGATGAACTCGGGGCCGATTTGCTCCTTTTTGATGTAGAGATGAACCGTGCCTTTTTCGCGATCGAGATAGAGATCAAATAATCCCGTCACGTGCTGATGTCCCTTCACGGTCTCTTCCACCGTCTTCTTCTTTTCCGTGGGCTTGGCAGTAGTTGCAGGTGTTGTCTTTTCTGGCTCTGCCTTTACGACGACAGGTGTCGGCAAAGGCGCTGGGATTGGCTTTGGCTCAGGCTTCGCTGGAACAGGTGCGGGCACTGGTGGTGTGGGCTTTGGCGCTGGATCAGCGGCGTTCAAAACGGTGACGAGTCCAAGAAGTGGTAAAAGAATTGCGCGCATGGTGAAATGAAACGTTGAGTGTGAGCATTGTCTTAGCTTTGATCCACGAGTGTCAGTTTTAGGCACCTCCAATTCCTCTCTCCTATGTCTCTCGGCCAACTCCTCCTAACCGGTGTCCCCGGTCCTGAACTCGACTCTGAAACCGCCGCGCGTCTCAAAAAACTCCAGCCTGGTGGCTTTATCCTTTTTGGTCGTAATATTATCTCGCCGGAACAATTGAGGAAGTTGATCGATGATCTGCGTGATCTCTCAGACATCGAGCCTTTTATCACCATTGATCAGGAAGGCGGTCGCGTGTCCCGGCTGCGTCTGATCGGCGAAGAGCCACCGAATGCTCAGGCTCTGCGGGATAAGGGCGACATGGGTTTGATCAAACAACATGGCAAACTCACCGGGCAGATTCTGCGCCTCTTTGGTTTCAATCTCGATCTCTGTCCTGTGCTCGACATCTCTTACGATGACTCGGCGGATAACTCTTTGAAGGGCCGCTGCTGGGGCAAGACCACGCAGCAAGTGATCGACAACGCGGGCACCTTTAATCGGGCTATGCGTAAAGAGGGCGTGCTCAGTTGTGCCAAACATTTCCCAGGCTATGGCCCTGCTGAATGTGATCCGCATGAATTCTTACCCGTGATTACCAAAAGCAGTGAGGAAATGCTCATGAGCGAACTCATGCCCTACACGGCATTGCTTCCAGAACTCGACAGCGTGATGACCTGCCACAGCAACTACACCGCGTATGATCCTGATCGCGGTCGCTGGCCTGCGAGCCTGAGTCACAATATTTGCACAAAGCTGCTCCGTGATCAGCTCGGCTTTGAAGGACTGGCCATGACGGACGATCTCGACATGGGTGCCATCCTCAATGAGGTGACCTTTGAACAAGCCATTCAAGAAGCTGTGCGCGCAGGCAATGACCTCGTGATGATCTGCCACCGCGTCGAGATGGTCGAGCTAGCAAGACAGCATTTGGAAGGTGTCGAGCGGCCCATTCTCCATGACGCATTGATGCGCATTGAGAAGACCAAAAAGCGCCTCGTGCATCCTGACGCATTTAGCCTGACCCGCTTTCAGGAGATCAATCAAGACATCTGGAATCTCCGTGTTGCCACTCTCGGTGAAGAGGCGGCAAAGAACCTCAGCGTCGAGGACGGTAAGCGCTCGCCTGTGGAGCTGTATTGATCGCACATAGCCTGTCCCATCTTGATTCAAGCGTGGCATGGATTGTCCTTGTGGCTGATTCATGACACGCTCGGATTGCCTCGGGCGTAAGAAGTGGCTCTCCTAACTCGTATCCCCATTCCGATGACTTTAATACGCATCCAAATCATTTTAAGCCTGATCGCTGCACAGGGCACAGCCTTCGCTGCCAGCAGTGGGCGCGTCGCCTTTAATCAGGACATCCGGCCCATTTTAGCAGACGCTTGTTTCCACTGTCACGGGCCCGATCCAGGCACGCGCAAGGCTGGACTCCGCCTGGATACGGAGGCTGGTTTCTTCACGGCAAAGAAAGGCGAAAGCCCCACCGTGCTGAAAGGCAAACCAGAGGAAAGCCCGTTGTATCAGCGCCTGCTCTCCAAGGATGAAGACGAGATCATGCCGCCGCCGGAATCTCACAAAGAGCTGAAGCCTGCGCAGGTCGCATTGATTAAAGAATGGATCGCTCAAGGTGCGCCGTGGCAGCCGCATTGGTCGCTTATCCAGCCCCAGCGCTCTGCGGAACCTACGGTGAAAAATGCATCATGGGCGAAGACTCCAGTGGATCGTTTTGTGCTTTCCAAACTGGAAGCTGCGGGTCTGAAGCCTGCCCCTGAGGCTGATGCTCATGCGCTCATTCGTCGTGTGAGTCTCGACCTCACCGGACTGCCGCCGACACCGGAACTCATCGCGCGATATTTGAATCCGACTGATCCGTCCCATCTTTCGGATCAGTCTTATTCCGCGCTTGTCGATGAACTCATGAAGTCTCCTGCCTATGGCGAGCATCGCGCCCGTTACTGGCTGGATGCCGCACGCTACGGTGACTCACACGGCCTGCATTTCGACAAGCCGCGTGAGATGTGGCCCTACCGCGACTGGGTGGTGAAGGCCTTCAATCGCAACCTGCCTTTTGATCAATTTACGGTCGAGCAAATTGCAGGTGATCTGCTGCCGAAGCCAACGCAGGACCAACTCGTCGCTACCGGTTTCCAGCGCTGCAACATCACCACCAATGAAGGCGGCACGATTGATGAAGAAAACCTTGCCAACTATGCGGCGGATCGCGTGCAGACGATGGGTTGGGTTTACTTCGGACTCACCACGAATTGCTGTCAGTGTCACGATCATAAGTTTGATCCCATTTCTCAGCGCGACTACTATTCGATGGCTGCCTTCTTCCGCAACACGACGCAGAAGGCCAAGGATGGTAATGTGAAGGATGGACTCGGCCCCATCCTCGTGCTGCCGACAGACAAAGATCGTCCACGCTGGACAGCACTGCCAACCGAGATCGCGACGGCAAAAACGCAGCAGGTCGAATCACGCAAGCTCGCCGCGCCAAAGTTTGATCAATGGCTGGCGAGTGCGACATCAGAGGACATCAGTCAGGATGCACCTAGCAAGGGCTTGGTGGCGCATTTGCCGCTGAACGAGGGAGTCGGCAGCGAGGTCACGGGTGTTTGCGGTGCCACGAAGACCTTCAAGGCCGCTGGTGTGGTTTCATGGAAGCCTGATGGCAAACTCGGCCCGGCACCCGTCATGAAAACTGGCGGCACTTTCGACATTGGCGACACAGGCAGTTTTGAAAAGAATCAACCCTTCAGCTACGGCGCCTGGGTGCGTGCCGGTCGTGCCGGTGTCTTCGGTGCCATCATGGCTCGTATGGATGAGAAGGACGGCAGTCGCGGCTGGGATCTTTGGCAGAACGACACCAAACTCTCCGTCCACATCATCAGCCAGTGGCCGGATGACGCACTTAAGGTCACCACGGCCAAACCAGCGCTGCGTCCCGGCGTGTGGCAGCATGTGTTCGTGACTTATGATGGCAAAAGCAAGGCTGGCGGCGTGCGTATCTTTATAGATGGCATTGAGGCACCTACCAAGGCCGAGACGAACCTGCTCAAAGGTAGCATCAAGACTGCCACGCCGACACGCATCGGCCAGCGCAGCCATACGCATCTTTTCACCGAAGGCGGCGTGCAAGACGTGCGCATCTATGAACGCCAACTTACTGCGGTGGAGGTGACGACAATCTCAAAGGTCGGCCCGCTGCAAACCATGCTTGCCGCAAAAAAACGCGGCCCGAAACAGAAGGAAGCGTTGTTTGAGCACTACCTCGTCACTCGCGACAAGCCTTACCAGGCCACGTTAGCGCAAAGCACCAAACTCACTGCCGAACAAGAAGCCATCAAAGGCCGCAGCCCGATCACGCACATTCAGGAAGAGAAGATGGACGCCAAACCAATGGCCAATATCCTCATGCGCGGTGCTTATGACAAAGTCGGCGAGCAGGTCGATGCCGCCGTGCCTGCTGCCATTGGTAAACTGCCTGCGAATGCGCCGAAAAACCGCCTCGGCCTCGCACAGTGGCTCGTCGCAGCCGAAAATCCGCTCACCGCGCGGGTCACGGTGAACCGCTTTTGGCAGGAGCTTTTCGGCACCGGCATCGTGAAGACCAGCGACGACTTCGGCATCATGGGCAGTGCTCCCACGCATCCTGAATTGCTCGACTGGCTCGCCGTCGAGTTCCGCGAGAGCGGTTGGGATGTGAAGCGCTTCCTTAAAATGGTCCTCACCTCCGCCGCCTATCGTCAGGCCACGCTCATCACGCCCGAGAAGATCGAGAAGGATCGCGACAACGCACTGCTCTCACGCGGTCCGCGTTTCCGCATGGATGCTGAGATGATCCGCGACTACGCCCTCGCCGCCAGCAGCTCGCTTTCACCCCGCATGGGCGGCCCCGGCACCATGCCGTATCAGCCGGAGAACATCTGGGAAATCGTCGGCCTTGGCACCGAGAAGTACAAGCAAGACAACGGCGAAAATCTCTACCGCCGCACGATCTACAACTTCTGGAAGCGTATGTCTCCATCGCCCAACATGGACATCTTCAATGCTCCATCTCGTGAAGTCAGTTGCGTCCGCCGCGACCGTACAAACACGCCGCTACAAGCGCTCGTCACCATGAACGACCCGCAGTTCATCGAAGCCGCCCGCAACCTTGCGCAGAAAGCCATCGCAGTCCCAGACCCACTTGCTTACATCGCCGAGCGCCTCCTCTGCCGACCACTTAAAGCCAACGAACTCGCTATCCTCAACGCCAGCCTTTCGGACCTCCGCAAGCACTACACCACCAGCGCCACCGACGCCGAAGCCCTCCTCAAAGTTGGCGAATCTAAGTCTGATGAAAAGCTCCCCAAAGCCGAACTCGCCGCGTGGACCATGCTTTGCAATCAGCTCATGAATCTGGACGAAGTCCTCAACAAGTAATCCTACCCGCCATGAACCTCCTCCAAGAATGGAACACTTTCCAAACTCGCCGTCAGCTCCTTGCTCGTGGTAAAAACGTGCTCGGCGGTGCGGCGCTTGCTTCGCTGTTTGGCGAGTCTTTGGCGAATGCATCGAATGCACATGCGCAAGGGCCGCAGTTTCCACCAAAGGCCAAGCGTGTGATCTACCTGCACATGGTCGGTGGACCGGCGCAGATGGATTTGCTCGACTACAAGCCGCAGATGCAGGCCCATTACGACAAAGATCTGCCGGAGAGCATTCGCAACGGTCAGCGCCTCACCACGATGACCAGCGGACAGGCGCGATTCCCAATCGCTCCATCGAAGTTTGCTTTCAGTGCGGCGGGTCAGTGCGGCATGATGATGAACACGCAGTTGCTGCCTAACCTCGCCAAGAATGCCGATGACATCTGCTGGATGCGCTCGCTGCACACGGAGGCGATCAATCATGAACCCGCCATCTGCGCGATGCAGACGGGCAATCAGATCGGTGGTCGTCCCTGCCTCGGTTCCTGGGCCTCGTACGGCCTCGGATCGATGAACTCGAACCTGCCCACCTTCGTCGTGCTCATCGCCACACCGAGTAATCGCGAGCAGGAGCAGGCCATCTCCTCACGCCTCTGGTCCAGCGGCTATTTGCCGGGTGAGCACGCAGGCGTGAGCTTTCGCAGCAAAGGCGATCCGATTCTCTTCATCAACAACCCGCCCGGCGTGCCCGACAGCGTGCGCAAGCGCACCATCGAAGGCCTGAATGCGCTCAACGAGATCAACTATAAGCAAGTCGGTGATCCCGAAACGCACACGCGCATTCAACAATATGAAATGGCCTTCCGCATGCAGGCCAGCGTGCCTGAGCTGACAGACATCACCAAGGAACCCGACTACATTTACAAGATGTATGGTGAGGAAGCCAAGAAGCCCGGTAGCTTTGCCAACAGCGTGCTCATGGCTCGCCGATTGGTCGAGCGCGGTGTGCGCTTCGTGCAGATTTATCACAACAACTGGGACCACCACAGCAACGTTGGCGCTCGTATGCCAAGCCAGTGCAAAGACGTGGATCAGCCCTGCCACGCACTTATCGAGGATCTTAAGCAGCGCGGTATGTTCGAGGACACGCTCATCATTTGGGGCGGCGAGTTTGGCCGCACGATCTACAGCCAAGGCGGCCTAACCAAAGAGAACTATGGTCGCGATCACCACCCGCGCTGCTTCAGCATGTGGATGGCTGGCGGCGGAGCCAAAGGTGGTCAGATCTACGGTGAGACGGACGACTTCAGCTACAACATCGTCAAAGACCCACTCCACATCAGCGACTTCCACGCCACCGTGCTGGAACTTCTCGGCTTCCATGCGGATCGCTTCAGCTTCAAGACTCAGGGACTCGATGGCAAGCTCATCGGCGTCAATCCAGCGAAGGTCGTGAAGGCTTTGATAGCGTGACGTTTCACTTCGCCTTCAAGCCACGAAACTTCCCCGGTGCCATGCCCGCATAGCGGCTGAAGTGCCGTGTGAAGGCGCTCTGATCACACCAGCCGGTATTGATCGCGATGTCTGCCAGCGATTGATCTGTCTCCCGCAGCAGCCGTGTCGCTTCATCCAGCCGCAGCTTGTGCAGTAGTTGCAGCGGACTCATCTGGAAGAGCCGCTGCACGCGCTGCTCAAACTTATACACACTTAGCCCCGCTTTTGTGGCGATGTCCTCGATGCGTAGGCTCTCAGTGAAATGCTTCTGCATGTGGCGCAAAGCCGAAGCGAGTTCTGCAAAGCCACTGGCCTTATCACTCGGCGCATTCAAGTCACGCGAGATGCCGGTCACGCCGATGATGCGATCCTTATCATCGCGCAGAGCGTGCTTCGTGGTGAGGCACCAGCCAGCCTTGCTGCCTGTATAGATGTGCAGTTCCAACTGATGCTCCACTGGCTTACCAGTCTTCAGCACATGCGCATCCTGCCGCGCATAGCTTGCAGCCAGTGCCGCTGGATAGACCTCCTCTGGCCGCTTGCCTATCAGCTTCGCCTTATCACCACCCGCGCAGCGATTCGCCAGCGTCTGATTCACCCGCACATAGCGTCCTACGGCATCTTTGATAAAAAAAACCACATCCGGCAGCGCATCAAAGAGCGCCTCCGTCACCACATGTTCTGAGAATGGTCCGGTCGAATCCATGTTTTGACTGAAATGACAGGTCGCCACCTAAAAAGCAATCAAGACGATCAATGTCATACGTTTCATCCTGCGATATGAACCCATCCACATGGTCCGGCGTATTTCCGGCAGTTCTCACTCAGTTGCACCAAGATCAATCGCTCGACCTCGAGGCCTCCGCAAAGCACTGGCAGGCACAGATCGACGTCGGCGTCTCCGGCTTGATCGTCTGCGGCTCCCTCGGTGAAAACCAATGCCTCCAGCCGGATGAAAAACGCGCCGTGGTGAAGCACGCCATCGAAGTCGCCGCAGGCCGCGTGCCCGTGATCAGCGGCGTTGCCGAGATGAACACACAAGCCGCGATCAGCTACATGCAGGACTGCGAAAAGCTCGGCGTGTCCGGCTTCATGATCATGCCACCGATGGTCTATAAAACCGATCCGCGTGAGACGCAGCATTGGTTCCGCACTTTGGCCAAAGCAACGCCGCTGAGCTGGATGCTCTACAACAACCCCGTCGGCTACCACACCGATGTCACGCCGGAAATGTTTGTCGAACTCGCCGACATCCAAAACCTGCACGCCATCAAGGAAAGCAGCAGCAACACCCGTCGCATCACCGAGCTGCGCAATCAAACTGGCGAGCGCTACCGCATCTTCACGGGTGTGGATGATCTCTTCCTCGAGTCCGCCATTCTCGGCATCGACGGCTGGGTTTGCGGCAGCGGTATCGCCTTCCCAAAAGAGAACCAACAGCTATGGGACCTCGCCAAAGCAGGCCGCTGGGACGAATGCCGAGCCCTCTATCGCTGGAGCCAGCCGCTCATGAAACTCGACACGCATCTCCACTTCGTGCAATACATCAAGCTCCTCTGCCAAGAAACCGGCCTCGGCCAAGAGTGGGTCCGCGAGCCGCGTCTGCCGCTCTCCGGTATCGAGCGTGAGCAAGTGCTCAAGATCATCCGCGATACGCTTGCGAAGCGCCCGGCTTGATGATCCGCATTGCATCTTGAGACGCTTTCCGATAATGAAAGCGCATGGTCCGCCCGCGCAAAAAATACACTGTTCACGATCTTCGTCAGCTCAAAGGCAAACGCTGCCTCACGCATATCCATGTGAAATCACCGCAGGAGGCCATGGCGGCCGAGGCAGCAGGAATTGATCTCATGAGCTGTAGCTTTGACTCGCCAGAGGCTCAGGCGCGCTTGCCACTGCTCGTCGCGGCTGTGCCGACGGCGTTTCTTTCTGGTTCCACTCCGCATGGTATGGCCACGCAGGAGGAGGCTATACGGACCGGCTTCCGCGCTCTGGAAATGGGGGCCAGCAGCGTCTATTGCTCTGGCAGTCCGTTTTTGATCGAGGCCATGGCGCGCGAGGGCATCCCTGTCGTCGGCCACATCGGCATGGTGCCACGTCACGTCACCTGGACCGGCTATCGCAGTCTCGGCAAGACCGTCGATGAAGCGAAGATGCTCTATGGCAAAATGAAGGACCTCGAAAACGCGGGTGCCTATGCCGCCGAGATTGAGATCGTGCCGTACAACCTCGCCTCGTGGCTTTGCAAACAAACGACGATGCTACTCATGTCGCTCGGCTCCGGCAGCGGTTGTGACACGCAGTTCCTTTTCTCCTGTGACATCCTCGGCGACTACGACGAGCGAATCCCACGCCACGCGAAGTCCTATCGCAACTTCGCCGAAGAAAACCGCCGCCTGCAAAACGAACGCATCGCCGCCTTCAGCGAATACGTCGCCGACGTGAATGAAGGCCGCTTCCCCGGGCGCTGTCACCTCACCGAGATGGATGCGGCGTTGCTCGACGAGGTGGCGAAGTCAGTGACCTCTTGAGCAGCTTAGCCATGACTCTACTTCGACTCAAAGTTCTCTCGTGCCACTTTGCGAGCGGCGGAGACGATGTGGTTGCAGGCCTCCATGCAGAGCAGGGGAATGGAGTTTGATTGGCCCGCATCATGGCCAGCCTCGTCACCGATTTTTGATGTGGCTGTGCCGCTTAGGCTCTGAGTCGCATCGAGTGGGAAGACGATGCGGCGCAGGCATTTCGTGGCGTTCGCGCAGCACTTGCCGATCAGCTCGCTGGCCTGCTCATCGTTGATGCCGTTGGCAAAGCGATACATGCCGGTTTGGCGACCCAGCAGGTCACGTAGTGGCACCGGATTCAGCGTGCCGATCTCTTGCGCATAAGCCATGCCGATGGCGGCTGGGTAAAAGAATTCCAGTGCCAATTGCAGTTCCGTTAAGCTGCCAAGCTCAAGCTGCCAGCCACGCTTCAGTGTGGGCGCGGTCTTGATAGGGCGGAACTCTCCTGCTTCATCCACTCGCGAGATTTCGCGCGCTGATGCTGGTTCATGAAATGTTTTCAAAGTGATTGCTTCAGTCGCTACATCTTCAATGTGACGCAGGATGTAGCTTGGCGCTGAAGGCACGCTGACGCCTGACTCTACAATGTGGACTTGCCCGATCACGTTGCGACCTTCGGCTAACCAATTGGCAAGTGCCTTTGCCTGCACTGAATCCGAGCTATCGGCACTATCAAAATCCACGGCGTGTTTCAGATCAAAATCACGCACCTGATCCAGAATAACATCAGCCATCAATCGCTCGGTACCAATGGCGCTGCTGTAGTACACATGGCGACCTTGCATCTCGATCGGGTTATGGCGGAAGACATCCATTTGGCTCAGTGCCTTGCCGGTTTCTTTCTCCATGCCGAGGAGCACCGGAATGTCCTGAAAGCTGTGCAAGCCATCTGCAATGAAGAAGGGAACAACGACGACATTGGGGGCTGTCGTGAGCTTGTGCCAATCAGCGACAAAGGGTGCCTCTTCCATATAGGTGTCGATCACTTCAGCGAAGCCGTAGCCGCCTTCGTGAATCAATTTTACCTGGTCCTGGATGGCTTTGGTAGAGTTCTCATTCAGGTTCGTTCCGTGACCGACAATGATCAAACTCGTCTCTGAACGCGGCACGCTGGGAGCCACTTCATCAGCCCGCTGGAGCAGCAGACGAGTCATGTTCGGGTGAATGCCCACGGGGTCACAGTAGTGGATCGTCTTGCCATCACGATGCGTGATTGGTCCAGTCAAACGCAGCTCACGAGGCAGCACCTGCTGACAGAAATAGCCTTCGCTGATGAAGTTTGGAACGATGTAAATCACCTCACTGTCGATGCTTTCATACACCTCCCGCATCGACGGTTCCTCTTTCCAAAAACAGCAGGCCACCTCACGAAATTGTCTGCTCTGGCGGATGCTGTCGGCATGGAGATGGGTCGGTGCGCTGGAGTCTGGGTTCAGCGTGGAACCGTGACCGACGATGATGAGAGCTGCGTGGGCGTGAGAAGGCATAGGCAATGGGGCAACGAGATACGCCTCAGACTTGCTGCTGATGCCTATCTTTTAGCAGTGTGGAAAATGAGCAACATGTCAGGCGGCTTCAGGCAACGCTCCTGGCTGCTCGTTGAAGTCGAGCTCCTTCTCGATGCGCAGGTTGTCCACGATGTAGGCCTGGCGATCTGGCGTGTTCTTACCCATGTAAAAGGTGAGTAACTCTTTGATGCTCTTGTGCTCGGGCATCATGACGGGTTCCAGGCGCATCTTGGGGCCGATGAAGTGCTTGAATTCATCTGGCGAGATTTCGCCCAAGCCTTTGAAGCGCGTGATCTCAGCGTTCTTGCCGCATTTGTGGATGGCGCGTTGGCGCTCGGTGTCGCTGTAACAATAGAAGGTCTCTTTCTTGTTTCGTACACGGAAGAGTGGTGTCTGCAAAATGTACATATGACCTGCACGGATCAATTCAGGGAAGAACTGGAGGAAGAAGGTGATCATCAGCAGGCGGATGTGCATGCCGTCTACGTCCGCATCGGTAGCGAGAATGATTTTGTTGTAGCGTAGCTCCTCAATGTTTTCGTCGATCTGTAAGGCGTTGGCGAGGAGGTAAAACTCCTCGTTTTCATAGACGATTTTGCGACTGAGGCCAAAGCAGTTCAGCGGTTTACCGCGCAGTGAGAAAACACCCTGTGTATTCACGTCACGGCTCTTGGTGATGCTGCCTGAGGCGCTGTCACCCTCTGTGATGAAGAGTGTGCTTTCCTCACGCTGCTTGTCTTTAGAGTCGAGATGGATGCGGCAATCACGCAGCTTTTTATTGTGAACCTTGGCTTTGCGTGCGGACTCACGAGCCGCCTTTTGAATGCCTGAGATTTCTTTGCGCTCTTTTTCGTTAGCGACGATTCGCTCCAGCAAAGCCTTAGCAGCATCGGGATTTTTGTGGAGATAATTGTCCAGCTCTTTGACGACGGTATTGATGATGTGGGAGCGCAGGTTGCGGCCATTGGGTTCCATGTGCGTGGAGCCGAGCTTGGTCTTGGTCTGGCTTTCAAAGATGGGTTCCTGAACCTTCACGGAAACGGCAGCGATGATGCTGGTGCGGACGTCACTTGGCTCGAACTGCTTTTTATAAAACTCGCGACATTCCTGTACGATGGCTTCACGGAAAGCGGCCATGTGGGTGCCGCCCTGAGTCGTGTGCTGACCATTGACGAACGTGTAAAATTCCTCGCCGTAACCTGTGCCATGGGTGAAGGCGACTTCGACATCGGTGCCATCGAGATGGATCACAGGATACTGTGGAGCCTCAGTCAATTTTGCGGCGATGAGATCGCGCAGACCATCCTTGGATTTAAAGCTTTCGCCATTGAGTTTCAGTGTGAGTCCTGGATTCAGCCAGGAGTAAAATCGCAGCATCTCGCGTGCGTAGTCGAGCTTGTAATGGAGGTGCGCGGTGAAGCTCTCAGGATCGGGGCGGAAGCAGATGCGTGTGCCGTCAGGCTCGTCACAGGCCGTGGGCTTGCCCATGTCATATTTCACGATGCCCTGGCTGAACTCGATGGCGCGCGTTTGCTTCTCACGATAAGCCTGGATTTCAAAGAAGGTGCTCAGCGCGTTGACCGCCTTGATGCCGACGCCGTTAAGGCCGACGGAGCGCTTGAAGACTTCGCTATCATACTTGGCACCCGTGTTGATCTGGGCTGAGCACTCCATGAGCTTGCCGAGCGGCACACCGCGCCCGTAGTCGCGGACTGTGACTTGATGGTCCTCCGTGATTTCGACTTCGATGACTTTGCCAAATCCCATGACGTGCTCGTCGATGCAGTTGTCGATGACTTCCTTCAGCAGGACGTAGATGCCGTCCTCAGGCTGTGAGCCATCGCCCAGCTTGCCGATGTACATGCCAGGCCGCAGGCGGATGTGCTCGCGCCAATCGAGGGACTTGATGCTGTCTTCGGTGTAATTATGGGCAGGAGTGGACATGTGGCAGGGCAGGGGAAGGGAAACGAAGGCTTGAGATGGCAGAGAGGGGCAGTGGAGTCAAATGGGGCGTTAGTGTTCACGCGGCATCTTGATGCGCAGTTATAGTCGCGCAGTCGCTATTTTGAGCCACTCTATGGTATGAATGATCTTGCTGAGCGCATGAGAGCTGATCTCGATGAGATCGGGCGCACAGCCATGCCCTTTGGTAAGTATGGGCCGCAGCATTTTCCACCCAATGGCATTCCGATTTATGACATTCCGGCGGAGTATCTTGGCTGGTTTGCAAACAAGGCGGGTTTCCCCAAAGGCCGCCTCGGTGAGTTGCTGCAAATGGTACACCAAATGAAGGCTGACGGCTCAGACATGGCCTTTGATCACTTCCGCAAGAAGAACGGGTTCACCACTCTCAGAGCAGTGAAGCGTAAGTCGTGGGTGATCCCAGAGTGAGCTACTCAGCGTCTTTCGCCTTTTTCTTTTTCTTGCCCTCGTCAGATCCCTTTGGCTTGCCTCCGTTTGGGCTGAGGCGCTTCCACCAGTCAGGGCCTTCGCCATCAATGCTGGCGTTGTGTTTGATGAGCTGAGCTTTGAGGGCGCCGAAGCGCTCAACGTCCTTGTTTTTGAGGTCGGTGGTCTCTTTGACGTCGTCTCTAAGATTGTAGAGTTCGAACTCGCTGAGGGTTTCATCGGCGAGGATTTTCCAATCATCGACACGCATGGCGATCTTCATGTTGGGGGCCATGTGAAGACGCCAGAAGAGCGGCTGTGGACGCTCGACTTTGGTCGCGCTGCCTTCGAGTGCCGGGAGAATGTTCACGCCATCCAGCACACGATCCTTCGGGGCTTCGACACCGGCGATGCTGAGCATGGTGGGGAAGACGTCGCTGCCGATCACTGGCACATTGCAGGTCGTGCCGGGCTTGATCTTTCCTGGCCAGCGGGCGATGCCTGGGACTCGGATGCCGCCTTCATGCACATCACGCTTGCGACCACGCAAGCCGCCACTGCTACCGCGTCCAGGTGACTTGATGCCATCGCCTTCAGGGCCGTTGTCGGAGGTGAAATAGATGAAGGTGCTGTCGCTGAGTTTTTGTTCGTCGAGTGACTTCATGAGCATTCCGAAAGCGTGGTCCATCTGCGTCACATTGGCGTGGTGCTCACGCTGGATGTCGTCGGTGAGTTCGGGATAAAGTGCTTTGAATTTGGTGTCGGACTTGATCGGGTAATGTGGCTCATGCGTCCACACGGCGAGGAAGAAGGGCTTCGAAGTATCACGCTTTTCTTTGAGCCATGTGATCGCCTCACCGACGACGAGCGGTGCTGAGTAACCCTGCATCTGGCCGACGGGCTGGCCGTTGCGGACAAAGTTGTTGGGGTTTTCATGCGAGGGTCCGGCGTTGTTTTGAGTCGCCATCCACCAGTCGTAACCGTGATCGTTCGGCTGAGGCTGTGCTGGATTATTGAACAGGCCATTGAGATGCCATTTGCCACTGTGACATGTGGTGTAGCCCGCGCCCTTGAGTAACTCAGGTAGAGTGTTTTCACTCGTGCGCAGATGCACTTCTGCGCCCTCCGCAATCCAAGTGTAAACGCCATTGCGATGCGGCGTGCGACCTGTGAGCAAAGCCGAGCGTGAAGGACTGCACACGGCGCTGCCTGAGTAGCTCTGCGTCAATCGCACGCCCTGTTTCGCCAAAGTATCCAGATTCGGCGACTTGATGATTGGATGCCCGAAGCAGCCTAGATCGCCATAGCCCAGGTCATCCGCGAGAAAGAGAATCATGTTCGGCTGTGCCGAGAGTGACGAGTGTAGAAGGGCTATTGATGATAGGAGAGTGAGAATGAGGCGCATGGTTGGAATCATTGTTTGCGTACTTTTTTGCCTTTGGGCGTTGCTGCAGGCTCCTTGAATTCTTGCACGGGAAACTTTTCGCGTAGCCGTTTGCTCAACGATTCTAGCACTTGAGCGTGCTCGGGTTTGTTGGCGACGTTGAGGTTGTTCTGCGGGTCGTTGTTTTGGTTGTAGAGTTCCCGGACGGGTTCTTGACCGAGTTTGGTCCATTCGACGAAGCGCCATTTATCGGTGCGCAAGGCTGTGCCGAGCCAGCCTTCTTTGGGATACCAACTGAAGGCGGCGTCATTCACCGTAGCGGTGGGATTTTCGAGTACGGGCTTCAAGCTGCGGCCTTGAAATCCATCGTTCGTCGGGAGGCTGCACAAGTCAGTGAGCGTGGGGGCGAGATCGACGGATTGGGCGAGCGCGTCGGTTTTTTCACCGGCGTGCTTCATGCCGGGTTGGGAGACGATGAGGCAGTTGCGCGTGGCACCCTCGTAGTTGTTGTGCTTCGCGCCCCACCAGGTGTGCTCGCCCATGTAGTAACCGTGATCGCTCCAGAAGACGATGATGGTGTTCTTGGCGAGACCGGTTTCATCGAGCGCAGCGAGTAGGCGACCGACCTGCGCATCGACATAACTGATGGCGGCGAGGTAGCCATGCAGGCACTCACGGGCAAAGGGCTCGTGCAGTTCGTTTGCAGGAACGCCAGCATACCAGCGGAAGTCGGTGCCTGATGTGGCGGCAAAAATAGGTGCGTCTTTCGGTAGAAAAGTATTCGTGGCGAGCGGCAGCTTCGAGCGATCGTAGAGATCCCAGTATTTCTTCGGTGAGATCCACGGCACATGTGGATTGGCAAAGCCAACCGCAAAGAAGAAGGGCTGCGATGGGTTCTTCGCATACTCGCGGATTTGCTCGACAGCACGCGCGGCACAATCCCCATCGAGGAGGTCATCGTCACCGCATTCGACCGCTTCAAACGCAGGCACCACTGAGTTGCGACCACCTTTGCCCTTGGGTGGTAGTGTGATGCCTTTGGCTTTTGCATCGGTGATTAATTTCTCGATGGCCAATTGCGTGGCAGGGCTGTGCCGTGGCTTTTGACCGTGAGCAGCGGAAATGCTCCATGAAGCATCGTCATCAATGCCGACGTGGTAGATTTTGCCGATGCTGCGGGTGTGGTAGCCGTTGTTTTTGAAGTGCTGCGGCATCGTGGTGATGTCTGGCATGGTGGTGCGCAGCGTGCGGCCAATCTCAAAGATGCCCGTCGTGGCAGGATAGCGCCCACTCAGCATGGAAATGCGCGAGGGAGAGCACAGCGCCTGCTGCACATAGCTGCGCTCGAAAACCATGCCGCGTTTAGCCAGTGCGTCGAGGTTCGGCGATTTCACGGTAGGGTCGCCATAGCAGCCGAGCTGCGGTCGCATGTCATCGCTGGCGATGAAGAGGATGTTGGGGCGCTCTGCTACCAATGACGAATGCAGAATGACAAATGACGAAAGGAGCAACGAGAGCTTCATGCTTGCTCCAACGTGGATTAGGAGCGGCTATTTCAGCTCCTTGATGCGCACGTTGCGATACCACACGGGGAGTGCTTCATCTTGGAATGCGATGTTACCTGCGTTCGGGCGATCTTTCATCGTGATGTCGTCGAGGCTGGTGTCGATGATTTGCTCCCCGTTGAAGATGACTTTCACGCTCCGGCCTTTGACTGTGATGGAGTAGCGGTTCCACTCGCCCGCAGGCTTCACCATGTTCTTGGATGGGCCGATGCCTTTCACGATGCCGCCGCAGTCGTGGTGGCCGGGTTTTCCAGACCATAGGTGTCGAGAATCTGCACCTCGAAGCCCGTTTTGACAGGCTCCTTGATATTACCGACGCGCATGAAAACTCCGCTGTTGCCCTTGGCATTGATCTTGAATTCGAGATCGAGTGTGAAGTCGGCGTACTGCTTCTCAGTGGCAATGTAAGCGTCGTAGCGCTGCCAGCCTTTTTCGCCCTCACGTGGATGCAGTGATACGCTGCCATCAGGTTCGACCAGCCAGTTACCCGTCGTTTTCCAGCCCGTGAGATCCCTGCCATTGAAGAGCGGCACGAAGCCTGTGGCATCAGCGGCGGGATGGAGGTCCTGAGCAAATGACGAATGCAAAAGAACGAATGACAAGAGGAGAAGGTAGATGGTTTTCATGGAGGATAGCTTGCAGAAATGAAACGGCACGCACGGGCAAATCACACATTCAGAATGGAATGACAGGTTGCGCGCACAGGAGTTCATTGCTGAGACTGTGACTCTTGGCATGATAATCGGCATGGCTCTTCGCTTTACCGTCCTAACTTTTCTATCGCTTCTGCCTTTCTCTCACGCGCTGGAGATCCGTGTCTCATCTGAGATCACGCTTCCACAGGCACTGCGCCAACTCCGCGCAGCGCGCAATGCTGGAAACATGGAGCCAGCGACGATCATTTTGCCGGAAGGCACCACTGAACTTTCACAGCCGATCACACTCGAAGCTCAAGATTCAAACCTGACGATCACTGGCACAAAGGCCACGCTCACAGGCGCACCACTGGTCACGAACTGGCTGCCCTTTGAAGGTAAGATCATGAAGGCGGATGTCTCAAAGCTGCTGCCAAAAGATTTCATTCCCAAACAACTCATCTCTGATGGTGTGCGGCTGATCCTTGCTCGTTATCCGAACTTCGATGCCGCAGATCCGCTCTATGGCGGCTGGGCATTCGTGGCTGCTTTCCCGCCTTCCGGTGCGCCTGATGGCCATTTGTGGAAGCGCGCGTTGTATGTGAAGCCTGAAGACGTGCGGAAGTGGGCGCATCCTGAGGATGTGGAACTCGACATCTTTGCCCAATACGGCTGGTGGAACTTCATCGAGCCCGTCGTGTCTCTTAATCCACAGACACGAATGCTCACGCTGAAGAAGGATTGCGGCTACGACCTGCATCCTCACAACCGCTTCCATTTCCAAAACGCGCTTGAGGAACTAGATACGCCCGGCGAGTGGTTTTACGACAAGCGCACCAGCACGCTTTATTTCTGGCCCGAGAAGCCCATCGCTGAAAGCAAAGTGCGACTGCCAACGCTCGACGGCTTTTTCAAAGTGAAGGCGGGAGCCAAGAAGATCGCCATCCGCGGCCTCACGCTCAATGGCTGCCATGGTTCTGCGATCACCTTCGATGGTGCGGAGGACTGCTTGGTGGAGCGCTGTCTCATCACTCAAGTTGGTGCGTTCAATGGCAGTGGCATCGGTGTGAATGGCGGCAAGAAAGTGCGCCTCTCGCACAATGAAATCAGCTACACCGGTAGCAACGGCATCGGTCTGAGCGGTGGTGATCGAAAGACGCTCACGGGGCCTGGCCACATCGCCGAGGATAACCATATTCACCACATGGGTGTCTTCAACAAGAACGCCTGCGGCATCAGCATGTATGGCGTGGAAAACACCGCCGCGCATAACCACATCCACGACGGTCCGCGCATGGGTATTCAGATGAGCGGGAACAACCTCATCGTCGAATACAACCATCTCCATCACCTCTGCCTTGAGACGCAAGACGGCGGCGCGGTCTATACCGGCGGTCGCGATTGGATCAGCAGCCGCGGCAGCAAATGGCGCTACAATTTGATCCACGATGTCATCGGCTGCGGCCAGGAGGCTGGCGGGCTGAAGCATCCGTGGTTCACCTTCGGTCTCTATCCCGACGACAACTCCGGCGGCCTCGACATCATAGGCAACATCGTCTTCCGTGTCGCCCACACGCCCATCCATCTGCACAACTCGCGGGATTGCATCGTCGAAAACAACATCTTCGCCCTCGGCGGCAAGTTTCAGTTCGATCTGCACGGCTGGACCAAAGGGCAACGCTTCTACACCAGCCACATCGACACCATGATCAAAGGCTACGAATCCGTCGCCGGCCAGCTCGCCTGGACCAGAATGCGCGGCATGGACCTCCATCCGAAAGACGCCATCCGCGACGACGGCACCATGATGAGCGGCAACAGCTTCCAGCGAAACATCATGTTCAGCGACACCTCCGGCGTTAAGTATGGCGACATCCGCCACGCCACCGCCAAGTGGAACACCATTGATCACAACATCGCCTGGAACAATGGTCATCCTGTGGTCACTGGCATCAATCAGGTCGGCCCCGACAAAGGAGCGCCCATCCTCAGGGAGACCTTTGATAGCGCCGAATCCGGCAAAACGCCGAAGGGCTGGGGCTTCAACCACAAGCCCAATAAAGACGTTCAACTCGTCGCAGCCGATGGCGCATTACGCGTCGATTGCGCCCTCAGTGAAGACCCGAAGAATCCAAAGAGTGTTTTTCACGGTCCCGACGTGCCCATCAAACCCGGCGCTGCCTATCGCGTGAAGCTCCGCATCAAATCCACCGAGCCGCAGTCGCGCATCGGCCTCGCCTTCGCCTCTTACAAAGGCGGTGGCGGCTACTGGCAGACACAAAGCACCAGCATCACCGCCACGCACGAGTGGACCGAAGTCGAAGCCACCGGCCGCATACTGCGCGAGAACGAAACCGGCTGGAAAGCCTGGATGACCCACTTCTGGCTCCGCATCGACTGCCATGAGCCGAAAGGCCAAGTCCTCATCGACGACATCCGCCTCACCGAATGTGCCCCCCTCGACGAATGGACCTCCTGGCAAGCCGAAGGCTGGGACAAACACAGCCTCATCGCCGATCCCAAGTTCGTGGACTGGAAGAATGACGACTTCCGCCTCAAGCCTGACTCACCGGCCTTCAAACTCGGCTTTGAAGCGATCCCTGTGGAGAAGATCGGGGTTAGGGAGTGACGTGGCAGGAGCTTTCCAACTCGTGACTGCCCAGTGGCCAATCCAACCATTGCAAGGTTGCACCGATCCGTTAGGTTCGGCGCATGAAACAGCTCACCATCGAAATGGATGACCTCACCTTCCAGTCTGCTGAGTCGCTGGCTCAAAAGGCTGGCAAACCTCTTAGCGCCATGCTGCTTGATCTCTTGAAGCGGTTCACGCCTGCTGCTCAGAGTGAGTTTGACCGGCTGACTCGTGAAGAGGACGCGATCCGCGAACGCCTCCGCCAGGGCGGTCGCCAATTCACGGCCAGCGATAGGCTGTCGCGGGATGAACTTCACAGCCGTCATGCGCTTCGTTGATACCAACATCCTGCTCTACTCCATCAGCAGTGTTCCAGCCGAGGCCGCCAAAGCGGATCAGGCACGACAAATCCTCCGTTGCCCGGACATTGCGCTCTCCGTTCAGGTTCTACAGGAGTTCTACGTGCAGGCCACACGCCCCAGCCGCCCTGATCCATTGACGCACGAGGAAGCTGTGGCCCTGCTACGGACATGGAGACGTTTCCTGACCCAGGACATCTCACTGAGTGTCCTTGAGGACGCCCTCACCATCAAAGCCCGCTGGCAGCTATCCTACTGGGACTCCGCCATCATCGCCGCAGCCAGACAAGTCGGCTGCACCGAAGTTCTGTCTGAAGACATGAACCACGGCCAGGACTACGGTGACGTGAAGGTGGTCAATCCCTTCAAATAGGTATACCCGGCCAAGCCGAAGGCTGGGACAAACACCGCCTCATCGCCGATCCCAAGTTCGTGGATTGGAAAAACGACGACTTCCGTCTGAAGCCCGAGTCACCGGCCCTCATGCTCGGCTTTGAAGCCATCCCGGTGGAGAAGATTGGGGTCAGGGAAAAGTAGTGCTGGGCTTTAGCCCACACCCGCTCCGCCAGTCGGCGACCAAACGCCAACCCCGAGCCGGTTGCTCACAGATTCAGAAAGCCCACAGCTTGGAGGCCTAGATGAAGTCAGCCGTTGGGAAGTTGGTGAGATGCATCGCGGAATTATCAGACAGTTGCAGCCAGACGTCATTTCTCCAACATTGAGGATTGGAAGGTTTAAATCTGCGCTTACTTCTGCGCCTGCCCCTGTAGACCTTCTGTCATTATGCCAAAGAGAGTGCCACCAACGAACAAGGATGAACTGTCATCAATGGGCTGGGTTAGACTGTCCTCAATTCCAGGCCAGAAAGTTGATAGTAGGGAGTATGTTTTTAACTACTGGAAAATTGCAGACGGCTCAGTGTGGCATCAGAAACGACGTCTTAAAAACGCAGACCCCGCCTCATTTGAAGTCAGAAAAGACTATTCCCAAGTGTTCATCGCTAGAGATATAAACCACATCTTCCATGGATGGTCGCTGGTCCCCAAGATTGATAGAAACACGTTCAGGGAAGTTGGGAATGGTTATTGGATTGATCGGCATCGAGCATATTGCGAACACGAGACATCCATTACCCCGCTCAAGGGGGAAGATGTCAGCCACTTTAAATACATTGGCGGTCCATATGCCCGGGATTCAGTGTTTGCGTATTACGCAGGCAGGGTCATGAAGACTTGCATTGAACCTTTGAAGCTTCAGTTGATGGATCATGAAAATGTCTGGTATGCAGGAGACAAGAAGAAGATCTTCCATGATGGAGCTGAAATTGCAGGAGTGGACTTTGAAAGCTGGACGTTAATCAAGGGCGGTTTCTCCAAAGACAAAAAGGCTGTGTACTTTGGAAGCAAGCCTTTGCCCAGGGTGAAATTGGAGAGTTGGGAACAGCTTGGAGGCACCTATTCGCGCGACCAACTTAGCGTTTACCAAATGTATTTCAAGATCATAGGAGCGGATCCAAGATCGTGGGAATGCCTGTCCCATAATTATTCAAGAGATGCGAATGCCGTTTATTATGGCTCACGAGTGATCCCGGATGCGGATTCACGGACTTTCAGAGTAACGGGAGAAGGCAGAGCAAAGGATCAAAACCGCAGCTATATCCGTGGCGAGTCCCAGCACGCATAACAGATGTGGTTTCCGTGTAGATGCATCGACCCGTTCTGATCTCTGTCGGACGAGACGGCTGCTTATATCAATAATACTTCGTCACGTCATTCTTCCACAGCAGCTTGAGCTGATCGATGGGTGAATCAATCAAGTTGGTGCCGTTGTGGGGGATTTAGAGATACGGATCGCGAATGGCTTCGCCGATGATGACGAGGCCAGCTTATTTGGCGGCGGGGACGTGTTCGGGGACTATTTCGACAAGGAGACGGCCGGTCGTTTCGCCGAAGAAAAGTTCAGCGGTGGTGGCACGGCCAGTAGCAGAACCAAATCCTCACGGATTTCTCGCTGCCAGGCCACCGGATTAGGAATCACATCCTTCAGCCCGCCCATCGCCCGGATGGCTTCGAAAGCTGCTGAGCGTTTCGCCAGTATCTCCGGCGCGGCGGTTGGGATCACCCGCTTCGGCTTGGTCGAAGCACCCTCCGTCACCGACAGCAGCACATGCATGCGCCCTGACTTTAGCCATTCCGGTAACGGCGAGAGTAGTTTCAAACTGCCATCCGCGCTGACTTCGACATCGGTTTCCAACGTATTCATGGGCCGAGTGTAGGCGATTCATCAGAAAGCGTAAAACGTGAAACGGAGTTGAGAGTTGAGAGTCAGGAGCAGAGACCATTGAGTGAATGTTCTCAGTTCCCTCATTCGGTGCTCTCTCGCTCTCCTACTGATGCCGCAATGCTTCCACGGGATTCATCTGGGTGGTGTGGCGGGCAGGGTAGATGCCGAAGGCGATGCCGGTGATCACGGAGATGAGGAAGGCTAGTGCGGGGGGCGGCATGGCCCTTGCGGGTTTACTTTCGTGGTCTAGTCTTCTCGCGATGAATAAAACTACCTGTGGATGTTTGATCGCTGCGCTCGTCGTGGCCTTGGTGCTAAGTGTCGGGGTGAATCTGTTCCAGACTCTGGCTTTGGTGGGCTCTGAGATGGCGGAGACGGAACAGATGGAGGCCCTGCATGAGAAAATGGTGGTGGCGGGTAAGAGGGATGCGAAGGCAAAGATCGTGCATCTGGATCTGGAGGGCATCATCAGTTCGGCAAGCATGGGCGGGTTTCTTGAGCAGGCGCTGCCAAGTGTGGAGGGTATCAAGCGCGGGCTGGAGCAGGCGGTGGCGGATGCTGAGGTGAAGGCGATCGTGCTGCGGGTTAACTCTCCAGGCGGTGAGGTGACGGCTTCGGACATCATTTACAATGCGGTAAAGAAGGCGGCGGCGGTGAAGCCGGTGGTGGTCTATATGGATTCGGTGGCGGCAAGCGGTGGCTACTATGTGGCGTGCGGGGCGACGAAGGTGGTGGCCAGTGAGACGACGCTGACGGCAAGCATCGGCGTGATCATGGAGTCGATGAGCTACCATGAACTTTTCGGCAAAGTGGGGCTGGCTTCGCAGACTTTTACCAGTGGTGCTTTCAAGGACACGCTGAGTGGTGCGAGGCCGATGCGTGATGACGAGAAGATGTACGTCCAGGCGTTGGTGAATGACATGTATGATCGCTTTCTCGGGATAGTGTCTGAGGCGCGTAAGGTGCCGAAGGAGTTACTGAAAAGCACGGTGGCGGATGGTCGTGTGGTGACGGGCCGACAGGCGCTAGCAGCGAAGCTGGTGGACCAGATTGGCTACATCGAGGATGCGTATGCGCTGGCGAAGGTTTTGGGCAAGGCCCCAGATGCGGCGGTAGTGAAGTATCATGCTGCGCCAAACTTTCTCAGTGCACTGGGTTTGTCCGCAGGTGCGGGCCAGGTGCCGGCGAAGATCGAGCTGAATTTGGGCGGTCAGGTGATGACGAAGCTGCAACCGGGCATGATGTATTATCTGCCGGGTTCGTATCTGCACTGAGATATTTTTTTGATCCATGGACGCTGCTACTCTCGGAGTTTTACATGACATCACCCTCATCGTCTGGGTGGCATTGCTGCTAGGGGCGGTGGCTTACAAGCTTGTGCGCGAGCTGAATCCATCTGCCGGGTGGAACTGGACTGGGCATGTTGATGCGCGGCCCTACTTCACGGCGGATGCGATACTGGTGGCGGCGATTGCTGCCTTCCTACTCTTTGGTCTGAAGGAGGCTATATCGACGACGGAGATCAAATCGGCGGCTGATTTGCCACTCACGGTGAATGCCGCGCTGAGTGGTGTCATGATGCAATTTGGTATGTGTGTGCTGCTGCTGGTGTATCTGCAAAAGGTGCGCGGGCTGAATCCGGCGGAGTTGTTTGGCCTGCGCCAGATGCGGCCACTGAAGGTGATCGGTCTGGGTTTGTTGATACTGATTCCGATGCTGATCGTCGTGAATGGATCGGCGCTAGGGATGCAGGTGTGGATGAAGGACTTCTGGCCTGACATGGATGGGCAGGAGGCGGTGGAATCGTTCCGCAAATCTAAGGACCCATTGGCTAAAGCGATGCTGGTAATCTCTGCGGCCATCTTTGCGCCACTGGTGGAGGAGTTGGTATTTCGCGGATTTATCTACGGGGTGATCAAGCGCTACACCGACGGCTTTTTTGCGGCGCTATGTTCAGCCTTGCTATTTGCCGTCATCCACATGCACATCGGCACCGTCGTGCCACTGACCCTTCTGGCGCTGATCTTTTGTGCCATGTATGAGCTGACGGGCTGTCTGCTGGTGCCGATGCTTCTGCATAGTCTTTTTAATGCGACGAGCTTGACTGCGATGCTGTTTTTCCCTGACATAAAGTGATGCAAACGTTGGCTGACATCGGTGAAGACGCGCTGATCCGCCGTATGGTGGCCGGGCTGAAACTAGATCACCGTGTGATCATGGGTCCGGGGGATGACTGCGCGGTTGTGCTGCCACCGATGAAGGGTGAACGACTGCTGCTAAAAACCGACACGGTTGTGGAAGGTGTGCACTTCACGGCTGATACCGCTCCGCGTCTGATCGGGCGCAAGGCGATGGCTCGCGTGATCAGTGATTTTGCTGCGATGGCAGCGACGCCATGCCACGCTCTGATCACGCTGATTGCTCCACCTGAGACGCCGGTGAAGCGTGTGCTCGGTATCTATGCGGGGCTGCGCGGGATGGCTGAGGAGTATGGCGTGAACATTGTCGGCGGCGAGACATCGCGTGGAGATCAGATGATCATCACGGTGAGCATGACGGGCACGGCACCTGCCAAAGACTGGGTGTCACGGAATGGCGCGAGGGAAGGGGACTTTCTTTTTGTGACGGGTCAGCTCGGTGGCTCGATTAGAGGCAAGCACCTGCGCTTTCGACCACGGGTGAAGGAGGCGCATTGGATCGCTGCAAACATGCCTGTGAAGGCGATGATGGATCTCAGCGATGGCCTAGCCAAAGATTTGCCTCGCATGGCCGCGTGCTGTGACGTGGGATTTCAGGTGGTGAATGAAGCTGTGCCGAGAACGCGCGGCTGCACGCTGGCCCAGGCGCTGGGTGATGGTGAGGACTATGAGTTGCTGCTCGCTGTGTCGCCGAAGATGAACATGCGAGTGCGGGATGAGTGGCGTGCGGCTTTCCCAGAATTGAAGCTGACCATGATCGGTGAATTCGTGGCGAAAGGTCATGGTCAAGCCCTGAATGGAGGCGGTTGGGAGCACTTTCGATGAGCACTGAACTCCCGACTCCTGAGGCTACCTGTGAATGGGGGGCGCAGCTCGCGCAGAGTTTGAAAGCGGGAGATGTAATAGCTCTATGCGGGCATCTAGGCGCAGGTAAGACGCAGGCTACGAAGGGAATCGTGGCTGGACTGGGATCACGAGTCGATGTGACAAGTCCGACTTTTACCCTGGTGCATGAATATCTCGATGGTCGGGTGCCGGTGTTTCACTTCGATTTCTATCGGATGGATGAGTCAGCGAAGGTCCTGACCGTGGGCTGGGATGATTTTCTCGACGAGCCAGGCGTCGTGATCGTCGAGTGGGCAGATCTGTTTCCCGATCTGCTGCCTGGTCACACGCGCTGGTTCCACTTTGAATCTCTGCCCACCGGCGAGAGGCGAGTGAGTGAAAAATGATGTCGCGGCGAGGTGGCTTTTGTGCTCGTTTGACTGGCTGCAAAACACAGGTAAATAAAGAGCTTGTGAAATTTTTCACAAATACGAGTTGCCGCTCGTAAAGCCTTCCTGATAATGCCGCGCCCCCATGGCACCACTTCTCGCTAACATCGACCTTACTTTCATCATCGCCTCACTGGTGAAGATCGTGTTTCTGACCTTTCTGGTCATCCTGCCCATGGTCGCATACAGCGTGTATGCCGAGCGGCGTTTCTCCGCTGTGATCCAGGATCGTGTGGGGCCAAACCGCACG
>CAMAQH010000040.1 GCA_945860295.1 Prosthecobacter debontii | reverse complement strand
GAACTCTTCTGCGAGCTGGGGCACCGTTTTACCAAGATTGAAGAGATCAATGATCTGCGCTTTGAAATCACTGCTGTAACGTTTTCGGAGGGTTGTTTTCATGCTGCTTATTCCCTTATCTCCTGGTCCAACATTCTAGCGCACCTCAGTGAGCGGAGTGAAGGATGAAGAGTGAAGACGGACTGGTGGAGGAATGAAGGGAGGAAAGAGGAGATTCTGAATTTCTAGAATTCCGCAATATGAATCACCTGTCCCTATTAACCATTAACATTGATTGAACAGCCATCATGAGTTGCTCATTTCATGCGTAAGCGCCGCTCGGGCTGGTGAGTGAGCGACAAAAAATCCCGGCATGTCACCATGCCGGGATAAGAAAAAGTGAAGAGTTAGAGGAACGATTATAATGGCGGATTTGTCTTAACCACACTGCCAGGATTTGAGATAGCACCCGTGGCAGAGTTAATAATAGCGCTGTTGATATTGCTTGGATCGTCTTTGCGATGGCGGTCTTTGAGGGACTTGTTGCCACCGAAGTAGATGCGCACACCACCCATGAGGTGGCTGTAGCTATTGTCGCCGAGGCCACCGTCCAAGAAGAGAGCCACACCACGCACTGGAGTCTGGTATTCCAAATGGGCGACGAAGAAATTACGTTCGAAGCGGTTCTGATACTCCAGGCGCAGCATCAGGTTATCCATGGGGTAGATGGCTGCATAGATGCGACCGGCCACAAAGTTGGTCTTGGTCGCCAGACTTGCGCTAAAGGTCGGAATGATATGGGAATCGAAGTTGTTATAACCCACGAAACCACCCAGCGTGATCTTGCTGAAGTAATATTCACCTTCCACGCCGACGAGAAGATCGGTGAAGTCAGTGCTCTCGTTGCCGCCAAAAGCCAAGCCGAGCATTCCTTTATCAGGACGACGGGTGAAGATGTGGCCACCGAGACCGTAGATGTCAGTCTCCATCCCATGCTGATAGAGGGCATCGAGTTGGAGGCCGTAACTCTGACCGAGAGGCAGAGAAACACTGCCAGCAGTGCCGCGTGTGTAGCTATTGTTCACAGCGCCGTAGTTCACATCAATCTTGCCATTGATGCCTGAAACGGCTGGCTCGATGACGGATTGATTGGCGGCTGCTTGGATACTTTTAGCAGATTCGCCGGCGAAGGCGGAGCTGATGGAGAGCACCGCCGTGGTGGTGCAAGCAAGTAGTTTGGAATGAATTTGGGATTTCATGGGAGGGCCATCTTATTAGTGAGTTCCGTGCCAACAATCAATCACCAAATTGAATGCGCCCAAAAAACAAATATTAAAAACCACCTGATTTAACGACCTCCAGCAGATTCACCGGAACTGCCTCGATTTTGAAGGACGGAGTGGTGGAGTGGAGGTGATCGTGAACACTTGGCTCAAAGCAGTTAGGACGATTTTGGATTTAACCTATGGCGGCGCTGCCTCTTGATCCGTTGACTGGACAGAATCTCTGCCACCTGTTATTCTCTTAATTATGATTAGCCCGCCTATGTTACCCTTGGTCCAACGGTTGAGCGCCCTACTGCCGACGCTTCGCCAGCAGTTCCCGATCCGCCACATGGCGCTGTTTGGTTCTGTGGCACGCGGAGATGCGGGGCCGGAGAGTGACATCGACATTTTGGTGGATGTGGACCCAAGCATCGGCCTAGGCTTTGTGACGCTGGCGGAGCGGCTGGAGGCGGAGCTGGGCAGGAAGGTGGATCTGGTGTCCCGGCGTGGTCTGAAACCTGCGATGTTGGCGAGCATTCAACGGGAGCTGATCGATGTCGAAGCGTGATGCCAGCCTGCTCCTGCAAGACATGCGGGAGGCGATGCAGAGAATCGCCCGCTACACGGCGGGGATGGATGTGACGGCTTTCCTGGCCGATGAGAAGACGACGGACGCGGTGGTGCGGAATATCGAGATCATTGGTGAGGCAGCGAAGCAACTGACTGGAGAGTTTAAAGCGGCGCAGCCGCAAGTGCCGTGGGCGCTGATGGCGGGGATGCGCAACCGCATTGTCCATGACTATGCCGGGGTAGATATGGAATTGGTCTGGAACGTGGTGCAGACGGCGCTGCCAGAGTTGGAGCAGGCGATCACGGGCCTGCCCTGATTGGAGGCTGCGAATGGATTCTTGGGTTTTCCAAAGAGCGACGGAATCAGTTTTTTAAAATAATACCTTTCTATTTTGGCAAAGGTGGATAGGAAAAAGGGATGGTAATTAAAACCCCTCTGAAAAAATATTTTTTGGTTGTAGGAACTGGTTTGCTTGCCGCCGCTGCCAACGCGTCGACGCTGACCATCGACAGCTTCATGGATTATGACAACACTGTCGCAGGTCCAGGCAGCACGACGCCAGCCTATGGAAATGGAACTGCGTTACCCGGCGGCATCCAGCGCGAACTGTCCATCCATGGCTTTCCCTCGGCCATTGTCAGCCTCGGTGTGAATGGTGGGTGGGTCACCTCGACTTCGTTCAACCCATCGACCGGATCCTCGACCTCAACCTCAAACAGACAGCTTAAAATCAACTACAGTGCCTCCACGCCCCTCAACCTCTTGCTGGGAGGGGCGAGTGCGACTGAGATGATCATGAGACTGCATATCGAAACGACCCCATCTATGGATGGCTACGTCGGGTTCTCCAGCAGCAACGACCACGCTTACTGGTCTTTTAGTCGCGGGAGCAACAGCAGCGGTCTTATCAGCTCCAGCCTAGGCTCAATCGACTCAACCTTCAACTGGGGTTCCGTCGATAATATCAGCATCAACTACTCGGCTTTGGAGGGTGGCTCGGTCACGCTAGGCAAGGACAACCTCGGCTTTCGCGTCGTCTCTGTCCCCGAACCCTCTACCTGTGCCCTCTTCGGACTCGGAGCATTTCTGGTCTTGGCGTATCGTCGGAAGGTCGCTTAAAGATTTCTCAGACTGACATTGAAGACCCATCTCCTTCATCGAGGAAGGATGGAGGATGGTGAAAAGGATGAAGGAGGAGGGACGGTGAAAAGGATGAAGGGTGAAGGATGAAGGGTGAAGGGTGAAGGGTGAAGGGTGAAGGGTGAAGGGTGAAGGGTGAAGGGTGAAGGGTGAAAACTTGCTGGCAAAGATCTCTGTTTTCACTGGGGTGTCTGTGTCACCGGGAAGACGCGGTTGCATTTGCGTTCAGAGCGCGGCAAGAAGAGGCCATGCCTCAACCCGTGATCCTTTCTGATATCGGTAATGTCCTTGTTGCCTTTGATTTCACTGTCGCTGCTCAGCGCTGCGCTGAGCGCTCGCCTTTTCCGGCGGAGGCGCTGCTGCACCGGCTGGATGGGATCAAGCTACCCTATGAGGATGGGGCTATGGATGATGCGACCTTTGTGCGTGAGGCGATGTCGGCTCTGGAATTCAGTGGCACGGCGGCGGAGTTTGAGCAGATCTGGTGTGAGATATTCACCGAGAATGTGGCGATGGCGGCTACGCTGGGTTCTTTGTCCGGTAAGCTGCCGATGCATCTGCTCTCAAACACGAGCGGGCTACATAAGGACTATCTGCTGCGCACGTTTGGCATCTTTAGCCATTTTCAAGACGGAGTGTACTCCTACTCGGCACGGTGCAGTAAGCCGGGCGAAGACATCTTTCATCACACGATCCAAAAGCTGGAGCTCGATCCGCTGCAGACTTTTTACATCGACGATCTCCCGGCCAACATCGCCACGGCGGAGCGCTTTGGTTTTTGCACTCATCTTTACGACCTGAAAAACCACTCGGCTCTTGAACTGGCGCTCAGCGGTTGGCTGGCTGAAGTGGGGCTGTCTTGAATCAGGCTTCCGAGCCTTGGGCTGTCTGGATATACCAGACATTACGGTGATTCAAATAATGAGCGAAAGGGTTGAGCTAGGCGCGGCGTAGATTCGTAACTCCTCCACCTGCCATGTACCGTCGTCACGCCCTCGCCTCACTGACCTGTCTCACCCTGCTTTCTGCGCCTGCTTTTGCCCAGGATGGAGAGAAGATCACCTATGAAGACCAGATCCGACCGCTGCTGGAGAACAAATGCTTCTCCTGCCATAACCCGGACAAGAAAAAGGGTGATCTCGACCTGACCAGTATGGGCGCTCTGATGACTGGCGGCGGTGGTGGTGCCATCGTGGATGCGGGGAATCCGAGTGCCAGCCGTCTCTGGTCGCTCTGCGCGAAGAAAGAGGAGCCTTTCATGCCGCCAGAAGGCACGGCACTGAGTGCCAAGGATCTGGAAATGCTCTCCAAGTGGATCACGGGCGGTATGCTGGAGACAAAATCCAGCATCGCCAAGAAGTCGAACAAGCCGAAGGTGGACATGGCGGTGGCGGTGACGAGCGGCAAGCCTGCGGGGCCGATCGCTAAGCCTGAGCACGTGCTGCTACAGCCAGTGGTGGTGACGCCACGGACAACGGCGGTGACGGCGATGGCCGCGAGCCCGTGGACCTCGTTGGTCGCTTTTGCCGCACCGAAGCAGATCCTGCTCTACGACACGGACACGCGCCAGCTCGCCGGCATTTTCCCCTACACCGAGGGCTATGCACGCAGCCTGAATTTCAGCCGCAATGGCTCCCTGCTCGTGATGGGTGGCGGCCGCGGTGGTAAGGTGGGCCACGCGGTGGTCTGGGATGTGAAGACGGGGAAACGCATCATCGAAGTCGGCAAGGAATTTGATCAGGTGATGAGCGCAGACATCAGCCCCAATCACAAGATGGTGGTGATCGGTAGCCCATCGAAAAAAGTGAAGGTGTATGACTCGGCGACGGGTGAGGAGATGTATGTGATCAGCAAGCACACGGAATGGGTGATGGGCACGTCTTTTAGCCCCGATGGCGTGCTGCTAGCGACGAGTGACCGCAATGGCAATGTGCTCGTCTGGGAAGCGGCGAGTGGTGGTGAGTTTTATGGACTGACTCAGCACAAAGCAGCCTGCACCGATCTCGCCTGGCGTGCTGACTCCAATATCCTGGCCTCATGCTCCGCAGACGGTGTCATCAACGTCCATGAGATGAATGAAGGTAAGCTGGTCAAAGGCTGGGCCGCTCACAGTGGTGGCGTGCAGTCGGTGTCTTTCACGCCGGATGGTAACCTCGTTTCTGCTGGCAATGATGGCCTCGTCCGCGTCTGGGACATCAATGGCAATAAGAAATCTGAAGCTGTGAACCAGGGTGACATCGTGACCAAAGTGGTGGCGCTCTATGATTCAAAAAACTGCGTGAGCGCCAACTGGCGTGGTGAGGTGAAGCTGCTGACTCTCGATGCTAAGATGGCGGACCGGGGCGCGCTTTCCAGCAACCCGCCGCTGATCGCCCAGCGCATCGTCGAGTCTGAGAAGAGTGCTACTGAACTTGTGGCTAAGCTGCCTTCACTCCAGGAGGCCATCAAGAAAGCCGAGGCCTTAGTGAAAGCTCGCGGGGAGACGCTGGCTAAAGTCCGTGCCGATGTCGCTGAATTTGAGAGACGCACCAAGAGCTACCCTGGCGAGATCGCAGCGGAAGAGAAAGTCCGCGCTGAGGCCAAGGCCGCGCTCGCTAAAGCCACGGCTGATAAGTTAGCCCGCACAGCTGCCATCAAGGTCTATGCCGACAAGTCCGCCCAGCTGGCAGCGCAGCAGAAAGAGCTGGCTAACATCGCCACTGAGGCCGCCAAACTGCCTGCTGCTGATAAGGGCGTCGTCGATGCGACTGCCGCGCTTGAGGCAGCCAGGAAGGAACTTGCAGCCAAGACTGGAGATGCCGCTCTCACCGCGAGGATGAAAGATGTGGAAGGCAAACTCACTGCCGCGAAAGCCCAGCAGCAAAAGATCGCCCCCATTAAAGCCAAGGCGGATCAACTCGCCGCCGCAGTCGAGAGAGCAAAGGCCGCCCTCGGAGCTGCACCGGCTCCTGTGGCTGATTTGGACAAACTGATCACCGATAACACCGCCAAGGTGAAGGCCACCGGTGAGAGTATCGCCGCGAAAAAGGCGGAGCTGCCCAAGCTGCCCGCTTTGGTCAAAGCAGGCCCGGATCGGATCAAAGGCAGCGAAGCCGCGCTCGCACAGGACAAGGGTGTCCTGGTCGACGCACAAGCCACAGCCATGTCAGCCAGCATTGATATTAACATCTTCCAGAAACTGCCCACCACGCTCAAAGCCGCGCAGTTCAATGTCGGTGTGCTTACCGAGAAAGAGAGTCTCGCTAAACTCGATGGCAGTTTCAACGATTACACCGCCGCGAAGAAAGAGAACGAAGACGCCAAGATCAACAACGCCGCGCGCATTGAGTCCGCCAAGAAAGTAGTGGCCGAGATGACCAACGCCATCCCACAGAACGAGGCCACGCTCAACAAGCTGAAGGCTGAGCTCAACGGCATCGAGCAAGCCGTGACGCCGACCAAAGCAGCTGACCTTGCCGCTTCTGCGATGCTGGAAGAACACAAGAAAAAAGTCGGCACTCGTGAGGCTGAACTCGCTGCACTCACCAAGACACGCGATGACGGAACCGCCGCCGCAAAGAAAGCCGTTGAAGACATCACGAAGGTCATCGATGGCCGCAAAAAAACGCTCGCTGAAGTCGCTGCCAAACTGAAAGGCCCAACCGAGCAGGTGAAGAGCAAGCAGGCCAATGTCACCGCCATCGAGCCGAATGCCGCAGCCTCAAAGAAGGCAGTGACTGACCTTGCTCCATCCTTGCCAGCCAAAGAAAAGGCCATCAAGGATGCTGAGGCTGTTCTACCGAAACTGATTGCTGATACCAAGGCGGCAGAGAAAGCCCTGGCAGACGCGAAGAGCGCCAAAGACAAGCCTGCCGATCTAGTCGCCAAAGCTCAGACAGAACTCGATGCCCGTCGCGCAGCCAAGACTGCTGGTGATAAGGCTTTGAATGATGCCCGTCAGGCTCATGGCAAAGCCAAGTCTGAGCTCGCCGCAGCCACCAATGCCGCCGCTCAGGTGGAGAAGAAACTCACGCAGGCCAAGGCTGAATTTGCCGCCGCAGACAAGGTCGCCGCACCTCTGCGCGGTCAGCATGAGAGCATCAGCAAAGAGATCGCCGCACAGGACAAGGCGCGCGCTGATAAGCTGGCCGTGCCTGCCGCACTTGTTGCTGAGTTTGCTGCCAAATCAAAACCCGTGGCAGACGTGATCGCTCAGCTCAAAGCGGCCCAGCCACCTTTGGACAAAACCTTTGCTGATGCGCGTGCCAAGCTCGAAGGCGAAATCAAAATCGTCGATGCCAAGAAGGCCGAAGTCACCAAGGCGACTGAGGCGCTGGAGAACTCCAAGAAGCAGAAGGTCGCTGCTGAAACCAGCATTGCCGCCACTTTGAAGGACGGACCTGTGCGTGACAAAAACCTGGTCGAGATCAATGCCGAACTCACCAAGCTCCAGCCGCAGCTTGAACCGCTGCGTGCCAAGGTGAAGCAGCTTGAGGCGCAGTACTTCACCATGCTGCCGAAGTAATTGATCAGAGGTTGAAACTTGTGGCTGGATGTCTGAGTCTCGAAGCTCAATCCGACATCCATGCCCGCCAAGAAAAAAGCCAATGCCAAGCCGCTCGCCGGTGCTGCTTTGATCAAAGAGACGGTCCGCCGCATCCGTGTGGCGCGGAGCTACTGGGAGGCGCACAATAACCGTGCCTGCCGGGGCGAACGTGAGAAGGCGATGACGCTCTATGATTCGCTGAGCGAGGCCGAGCGTGGGAAAGTGCCTCAGGTGCTGCGCGTGTGGCTGCGTTACAGGAGCGAGAAATATTTTGGCGATGACCGCACGCCGCCAGGAGAGGGGAAGCGGTGAGCGAACTCATCAAAGTCAGTCTGCATTCACGGAATCGTTTTCGCAGAGGCTATGACTTTCCCCAACTCGTGATGTGCTGTCCTGTGATGGGCGTGTTTGTGAAGCCGAATGCGTATGGCGACGACAGCATCGACTACGCGAATCCGCAGGCGGTGAAGGCGCTGAATCAGGCGCTGCTGAAGCAAGCGTATGGTTTGCAGCACTGGGATATTCCGCCCGGTTATCTTTGCCCGCCGATTCCTGGGCGCAGTGATTACATTCATCATCTCGCCGATCTGATTTCGATGCGGCGTGGGCCAGAGCTGCGTGTGCTGGACATCGGCACCGGAGCCAACTGCATTTACCCACTGATCGGAGCCAGTGAGTATGGCTGGTCTTTCGTCGGTTCAGAGATTGATCCGATCGCGTTTCGCTGGGCCAAAAAACTCGTCGAGTCGAATCCTAGCGTGGCGGGCTTGATCGAGTGTCGGCTGCAAAGTTCAGCGTTGGAGTGCTTCAAGGGGATCATCAAAAGTGGTGAGCGCTTTGATCTGACGATGTGCAACCCACCTTTCCACGAATCTGCAGCAGAAGCGGCAGGGGGAACGCAGCGGAAGTTGCGCAACCTCGGTGTGAAGAAGGCTGGACTTAACTTCGGCGGCAAAGCGGGTGAACTCTGGTGCGCGGGTGGCGAGCTGGCTTTCATCCAACGCATGATCACGCAGAGCACCGCCTTAGCGGAAAGCTGCGGCTGGTTCACGACACTGGTTTCCAAAAGTGTGCATCTTCCGAAACTGGAGCGAGCTTTGCGTCAGGTGAAGGCTTCGGATATGAAGATCATCGACATGGCGCAGGGGCAGAAGAAGAGCCGTATTTTGGCGTGGCGATTTGATTCAGGCCGTTGAGGGCGGGAAGATCAGGCTGGAGTGGTCGTATTGGCTTTCCAAATGAAACCGTCTCTCTCACTTCTTACGCTCCTTCTGCTGACTTCGGCTCTCCATGCCGAGGTGAAGTTATCCAAGGTCTTTACACCCCACATGGTGCTGCAACGTGGCATGGCTGTGCCGGTGTGGGGCACGGCCGCTCCGGGCGAGAAGGTGGATGTTTCCTTTGCTGGGCAGTCAAAGTCGGTCACTGCGGATAACAAAGGGGCCTGGCAGGTAAAGCTGGACCCGATGCAGTTCAGCGCAGAACCGCATACGCTGACGATTGGCAGTCAGAAGATCGATGATGTGCTGGTTGGGGACGTGTGGGTCGGCTCCGGGCAGTCTAACATGGACATGGTCGTCGCCAGCTACATGGCTGGTGATCCGGTGCTGGCGGAAGCAGCGCAAAAGAGTTACCCGCAGCTTCGTCTGCTGCGCAAAGACGCAGGTGCGGCTTGGGAGCTCTCTACGCCGGAAACGATTCCCAAATTCAGCGCGCTGCTCTTTTCCTTTGGTTTCGCTTTGCAGAAGGAGATTAACGTGCCCGTGGGCCTCATGGTCGGTGCGGTGGGCGGCACGCCTTCCGGCTTCTGGCTGAGCGAGGAAATGTACCGCAGCGATGCCGCGTGTGCGGAGGCGGTGAAGAAATTTGCGCCCACTTACAAGTATGACGAACTGGTGGCGAAGTATGCCGTGGATAAGGCGAAGTTTGATGTGGAATTTGCCAAGTGGAAAGTCGCCGTCGAAGTTGCGAAGAAGGAAGGCAAAGAGGCACCACGCGGACTGCGCGGTCCGCAACCCGTGGGCAAGGCCGGTGAAACGAACACGGGCAAAGTGGGACAACTCTTCGAGGCTTATGTTCGCCCCTATGTCGGCTATGGCATCAAAGGCGTGCTGTGGGATCAGGGTGAGAGCCGCACAAACATCGTCGGTGTCGATCAAGTGACGCTCATGGGCGCACTCATCGGCGGTTGGCGCAAGGCCTGGGGGCAGGGCGATTTCCCGTTTCTTTATGTGCAGAAGCCCAGTGGTGGCGGTTGTGCCTTTGATTATTCGCAGCCGATGAATCGTCTGGCTGAGAAGTTCGCTGCGCTGCCGAAGGAGATGCCGAACGCCCCTGACCGGGAGTACTCGCACGAGGCCTTTGAGCAGTTCATGAAGTATACAAACACGCACATGGTCATCAGCAGTGATCTAGGCAACGGCATTCATCCGCCGAATAAGTCTGGCTATGGTGCACGTGCCGTGCAGGTGGCGCAGGCGGTGGCTTATAACAAAGGCAAGGAATACCTCGGGCCGCAGCTTGCTTCCCACAGCATCGCTGGCGGCAAGGTGACGCTGAAGTTAAAGCACACAGGCAAAGGACTGGCCTTCAAGAATGGCGACAAACTTCAAGGCTTCATGATCGCCGGTGCGGACAAGAAATTCGTCTGGGCGGATGCTGTCATTGAGGGTGGCAGCGTGGTGGTTTCCAGCAAGGACGTGCCGCAACCCGCAGCTGCACGCTATGCATGGAGCAATGCCTTCCAGTGGGCGAACTTGTTCAACCAGGACGGTCTGCCCGCGCAGCCTTTCCGCACGGATGAGTGGTAAGCCGATCATTGCGATTGCCCTTTTTTCAATCCCACGCTAAACCAATTGCCATACCGTCCATCCGACGACGGTGAACCCAACAACGCCATCTGATCATGAAAGCCCAAGACGCCAAAAAAGAGAAAAAGAAAGCGCCTCTGAAGACCGCCAAGGAGAAGAAGCTCGAGAAGCAGGAGAAGAAGGCCAAGAAATAGCCTTCCACTTGATGACCGCACCGTTCGGTCATTCGATTCAACAGCACAGCCACTTGCGGCTGTGCTGTTTTTGTATCGTGATGAATGCTTAATAGATGCCTGCCACTGGCAGGTCACAGGGCACATGCTTTGCCACGGTCTTGTCGTAGTCGTTACTGTTCATTGCATCAAGAAACGTGGCGAGTAGCTCGTGATATTCAGGCAGCAGGTTCATCTTGCGGAGCAGGGGATCAAGCGGCGGCAGTGAGGTAGCAGCACCACCTTTGAGCGACTCGCTGACATGATCCATAAGTTGATCATCGAACATTAGTACCTCAGCCACTGACTTGATGCTGCCGTGATGCATGTAGGGCGCGGTGTGTTTCAAGTTTTTCAGTGTCGGTGTGCGTAACTCGCGCCGCGTGGTGCTGGAGTCAGTGACGCCGATGGCGTGAAGGTTGTAGTCGGAGAGCATGGGGACATTGTGGCAGAACGAGCATTGAGCTTTCTAAAACACCTCCATACCGCGTTGTTGGTTCGGCGTTATCGTGCTCTTGTCGCTGCGGATGAAGCGATCAAACGGTGAATCTGGTGTCATCAAATTGCGCTCATACGCGACGATGACCTGCGCTACCGAGACATTGCCGATGATAGCGCTACGCAGTTTCTTGACGATGCCCATGACGTGCGCCGTGCTGTGACTCTGCGTGCCGACTTGCATGACGATCTTGTTCTTCGCCCCCGCCTCGATCATGAGCCTAGCTTCACGTGGATTGTGACAGAAGGTCTTCTCGACATGCATGCCTGAGTTTGCTGCCATGATTGCTCCTGGCGTATGCCGGTGATCCGGGGGGCATCACGACCGCCTGTGTCGCTTTGTCATCAAACACCTTGCGCATGTCGCTGATAATCTTCGGCGTCTGGCCGGTGAGTTCGTTGATGGTCTGCGTCGCTGCTGCTGCGCGCTTGAAGTCAGCAGCACAGACAAGGAGAAGATGACATCACTGCGCGAACACATTGTCTTGACGTGATTCCTTCCCATGCTGCCAGGGCCGATAAAGGCGAGGTTGATTTTATCAACCGCACCAGAGGCTTTGAGAATGGCGGGTGCAGTGAATGTGGCGAGGGCAAACTGGCTGCGTGTGAGCTTGTTCATGGTGGAGACTCATGCGCTTCGTGTCGGCTGGGTTTGCCTTGGTCTGCGGTTCATGAAAGCCACTGCGCAAGTTTGCCGTAGCCATCTCATGCTCGGTTCACTCGCACTTCTTCTCGTCGCCTCAGCGCTTCACGGCGCTGATCCCGTCTCGCTCTTCATCGAAGGTTATGCCGGCCAGCGCAGTGTCGCTCAGGGTGAAGAAATCCCCATCCACGTCAGCACCACGGCGGCGAAATTTGAGATCGAGGTCGCGAGGCTCGGTGCCGCGCGTGAGATCGTGTGGAAGAAATCCGATGTCCCCGGTCAGGTGCAGCCGGTGCCGGAGGATGCCAGTGCGAATGGCTGTCATTGGCCGGAGAGCGTGCGCGTGCCGGTGGGTGCTGAGTGGAAGTCGGGCTATTATGAAATCGTCTTCCGTGCGGCTGATGGCGGAGGCAAATGGACGCATCGTGGCGCGCGCACCGCGACGAGTAGTTCGTTCTTCATCGTGCGTCAGGCGAATCCGGGCACGACCTCGAAGATCCTCCTTCAACTTTGCACGAACACTTACAACGCCTACAACAACTGGGGCGGTTTCTCCATCTATGCCTACAATAGCGTGTCAAATAACCAGGGCCATCGCGCAAGCTTCGAGCGGCCTGGCTCGCCGCAATTCAGCCTTTGGGAACTGCCCTTCGTCATCTGGGCGGAGAAGAGCGGCTATGCGCTTGAGTTCGCCGCCAATGACGATCTCGAATTCCGCCCCGAGATTCTGGCTAACTACAAGCTTGTCCTCAGCGTCGGCCATGATGAGTACTGGAGCACACCGATGCGCGACAACCTGGAGGCATGGATCGCCAAAGGCGGCAACGTAGCTTTCTTTAGCGGCAATACCTGCTGCTGGCAGGTCCGCAGTGAGGATAACGGGCGCGCCTTCACCTGCTACAAGCAGAACTACCTTCTCGATCCCGTCTTCGCGACACGCGACTTCAAAACGCTCAGTACACTCTGGAGTCATCACCTCCTCCAGCGTCCTGAAAATCAACTCACCGGCGTCGGCTTCCTCTGGGGTGGGTATCGTAAAAGCCACGGCCAATTCATGGAGGAACCATCTGAATACGAAGTGCACCGCCCCGAGCACTGGATCTACGAGGGCACGGGCCTCAAGCGTGGAGACAAGTTTGGCGGAAAAGACACCATCGTTGGTTATGAATGCGACGGCTGCGAACTCGAATGGCGCGACGGCTTACCCTTTGCCACGCACAAAGACGGCACGCCCAAGACCTTTGAAGTCCTCGGCACCTGTCACGCCCGCTGGCATCCCGATGATGCCGAGTGGTATGAGAAATGGGAAATCGGCCGCACCGGTGCCGCCTGCCTCGGCTTTTACACCAACACTGGCACCGTCTTCACCGCCGCTACCACCGACTGGGTGCACGGCTTGCAGGGCAATGATCCCGCCGTGATGCGCATCACCAAGAATGTTTTGCAGCGATTATCCAAGTAGCACACTGCCCCTCGTAGGTGGCTTGGTTGGTGGGGCGTTTCTTTGGTGAGGCGCATGCCCTCCAATAATGAATGGCGAGTAGGCTGCTCCATAATCGCGCTCCAGTGCCGTGCCTGCTGGAAAATGCGGTCGTTTCTCCACTGAACATTCTCTTTGCTTCTGCTTTCTGAGCACGCTCGTAATTCATCATAACATCCCCCTAAAAATCTATGTTCTTCATCATCATTCTCGCCATGCTGCTCTCAGTGTACGCCTCCTGGAAGGTGAGTAGCAATTACCGCAAATACTCTCAAGTGCTCGCCTCTTCTGGTATGACTGGTGCTGAGGTGGCGCAGCGTATTTTATCTCTGAATGAGATCCGTGATGTGACCATTCACGCGGCACCTGGACATCTGACGGATCATTACGACCCCTCGAATCGTCGTCTCGTACTCTCTGAGGAGAATTACCACGGTCAATCGGTGGCTGCGCTCGGTATCGCAGCACATGAGTGTGGTCATGCCATTCAGCACAATCAACTCTACGCGCCCCTGCAATGGCGCATGGCAGCGGTGGGTATCACGACGATGGCGGGGAACATCATCCCTATCGTCGCAATAGGCGGCATGTTTTTCCTGAGTTTCAAGATCGTGCTTCCTGTCTTGGCGGTGGCTTTTGGCATTGTCATGCTTTTCCAACTTGTCACCCTGCCTGTGGAATTTGATGCCACGGCGCGGGCTAAGAAAATACTCCTGAGTACAGGCGCGGTGACTCAGGGGGCCGAGTTTAATGCCATGAGCAAAGTGTTGGATGCGGCGGCTCTGACCTATGTGGCTGCCTTTCTGAGTGCCCTGGCCAGCTTTCTGCACTATGCCATGCTGATCATGGGGCGTCGCGATGACGAGGAGTGATGCTCGAGCAATCTTTGTCCGCCAGTCATGATAGTGGTGCATTTCCTGTCCGGCTGGGGGTTGCGCTGGTTGAAAATTGAGTTTTCATGCAATGATGAAACTCCAACCGCGATATGCTAAGCCTATGCTGCGCCACTTTCTACCCGCCCTTCTCCTGAGTTGTCTGAGTCTCCACTCTCAGGAGACGGTGGTCTCGAATCCCGCCAAGGACATGGCCGCAGCTCAGCAGCGTATCAAAAAAATCTCAGCCACGGAATACGATCTCGATGGTATCAAGATCAATGCCGCGACACGGGAGGTGCGCATCCCTACGGAGGTTCGTCTGAAGAAGGCACCCATTGAGTTCATGCTCACCACGGACACGGGCAAGACGCACGAGACTGTTTTGACCACGACCTTATCACCTACTGCCGTTCAAGTGGCCATGCTCCTGGTGAATTATCAGCCCGCGACGGAGGGCCTGCTTGTCAAAGTGCCTGCTGATGAACGCCCGAAAGTCTGGAAAGATGAATCGCCCAAAGACAAGGGTGCGAATCGTGTAAAGATCCGAGCCGAGTGGAAAGTGGGCACGGAGACCAAGAATGCATCGCTTTCTCAATGGGTGCAGAATGCAGATGTGCGCCAACCACCACCTGATCTCGATACATGGATCTTCAATGGCTCCTCCATTGATGAGCGTGGCTTCATAGCTCAGCATGAAGGCTCCATCATTGGCATCTGGCTTGATCGCGGCGCCATTTTTAATTCACCCGCCGAGGGCAACTGGCGTGACGATCTTTGGATTTCTCTTCCCGCCAACATTCCCGATGAAGGCACGCCCGTCACACTGATCATCACACCCGAAAAGCCATGAAAAAAATCACTCTCACCCTGCTCCTCGCAGCACCTCAGTTCATCTTCGCTCAGTTAGCCACTCAGGCTTCGCGTCATGAGTCACTGAAGCAGGAGATCCGACTCGCTTATGATCGAGGACTCACCTTTCTCAAAGCCAAACAAGATGCCGAAACGGGCCAGTGGGGCGATGTCGAACCCGTGGCTTTCACTGGACTCGCGATCACCAGCCTGCTGCTCGCGCCAGATCGCAAGCCTGCCGATGCCTTGCCTGCTGAAGTCGAAAAGGGCATCGCCTTTCTCATGAAGAATGTGCAGCCCGATGGCGGCATCTACGTGAAGGCTCGTGCTAACTATAATACCTCGCTGGCCCTCACGGCCATGCTTCTTGCACCAAGCGCTGTGAGTGAACAAACTTTGCTCGCTGCCCGCCGTTTCATTATCGGTCAGCAGAATGACTTCGATGAAAATGGCAAGCAGGATAACCGATTCGATGGTGGAGTTGGTTATGGCACACCGAAGCCGAACATTCCCGCACACGCCGATCTCTCTAATACTCACTTTGCCCTCGAAGCACTCTACTACGCGCAGAGTTTGTTAGCTGATAAAGGCGATGCCGGCAAGAATGAACCGCAACTCAACTATGGTGCGGCCATTGAATTCATTCAGAACTGCCAGAACCGCTCTGAGACAAATAAAGCAAGCTGGGTCAGCACTGACGCCAAAGACGCTGGAGGTTTCATCTACAGTCCAGGCGAGACTCGGGGCGGTGAAGTGAAGACCAAAGATGGTCGCACTGCATTGCGCAGCTACGGCAGCATCAGCTATGCGGGTATGCTTAGTTTCATATATGCTGGACTCGACAAAAATGACCCTCGAGTGAAAGCCGTCATCCAGTGGATCACCGAAAACTACACTCTCGATGAAAACCCAGGTCTCGGGGCAGAGGGGCTCTACTATTACTATCACACCATGGCTAAAGGCCTCTCGATAGCTGGTGTGGATTTTCTGAAGACCAAAGACGGCAAAGTTATCGATTGGCGTGCTGACCTAGCCAAGAAACTTCTAAATCTCCAACAAGGCGACGGATCATGGGCTAACGGTGCTGGGCGCTGGATGGAAAGTGACACGACTTTGACCACGGCCTACATGCTTATGGCCTTAAGTCGCGTGCATAGCACACTCTGAAGCAATTCGTGCAATCAGCCGGGTTGGCGTCAAATTGGATATTTTTGCTCAGGATCACGGTTTCGAGAGAGGTAAAACTCTCTCTTGACCCTAAAAACGGTCTCCCGTAGGATTTCAATTGCTGGAAGCTTGGGAATGGCGCTGCTTTTTGCGACTGTTTTAGAGACGGAATGTTCTGTCGCCATCTTAAATTCCTGTCATTTTCATTTTTAATTCTTTTTTTAGCTCATCACATGTTCGGAAAATTTTTCGGCTTCGTTGCCAAAGACATTGGTATAGATCTCGGCACAGCCAACACCCTCGTCTACGTCAAAGATCACGGCATCGTCCTCCGTGAACCGTCCGTCGTGGCGGTCAAAACAGGTACCAATGAAGTTCTCGCCGTCGGTGACGATGCAAAACGGATGCTCGGACGAACTCCGGGTGGCATCACTGCTATCCGACCGCTGAGAGATGGCGTGATCGCTGATTTCCGTGTCACAGAAGCGATGCTTCGTCACTTCATTCGCAAGGTTAATAACAACCGTCGCGCCATGCGTGGTCCGCGTGTGGTGATCGCTGTGCCCTCTGGCATTACTGAGGTCGAGAAGCGTGCGGTCAAAGAAAGCGCCGAGCAAGCGGGTGCTCGTGAAGTTTATCTGATCGAGGAGCCGATGGCTGCTGCGATTGGTGTAGGTCTGCCGGTGCAAGAAGCTGCGGGCAATATGATTGTGGACATTGGCGGTGGAACCACTGAGGTCGCTATCATTTCTCTCAGCGGCATAGTCTACAGTCGTAGCGTAAGAGTGGCAGGTGATGAGCTTGATGAGTCGATCATTAATTACATGAAGCGCGCCTACAATCTTATGATCGGTGAGCGCACCGCAGAAGAGATTAAATTGCGTATCGGATCGGCTTTCCCTCTCGGTAAAGAAACGACGATGGAAGTAAAGGGACGCGACATGGTGGCGGGTTTGCCGAAAACCATCACCATCACGAGTCAGGAAGTGCGTGAGGCAATGCTGGAGCCATTAAACGCGATCATTGACGCTGTGCGCACGACGCTCGAGCGCTGCCCGCCAGAACTTGCAGCCGACTTAGTGGATCGTGGTATTATGTTGGCTGGTGGCGGTGCTTTGTTGCGCGGTCTTGATAAGTTGCTTCAAGAGGAGACGGCGCTGCCTGTGCATATCGCTGAAGACCCACTGAGCGCGGTGGGTGAAGGTACCGGTCGTGTGTTGAACGAACTGGAGTTTCTCAAGAAGGTCAGTACCACCGAAGTTTGACCTAACGGTTGATGTGATCATCCTCCCCTATCGGGACAGAGAAGTCTCTGAACTGATGAAATTGGAGACCAAGCATCCATGAAAAAGCTCAACATCCTCGCGTTGCTAATATTCGTCGCGGCAGTCGTTTCAGTTTTCATGCTGCACACGCCGACGACTCGTATGATTCAAGGTAAGGTGATGGCCGTACTCTCACCCTTCATTCATTCCAGTGCCGCAGTCGAGCAGGGCATGTCAGAGGCGCTCTCATCCTCTGATGATCCGCGTGAACTGAAGCGCGAGAAGGATCGGTTGCAGATTGATAATGAGCGACTTCAAATCATCTCTCAGAAGTACTCTAGGACGTTGGATGAGAATAACTATCTACGTGAACTTGTCGCCTTTAAAAAGGTTTCACCCTTTAAGATGAGTGCAGCACGAGTTATCAAGCGTATTTCGACCTCATGGTGGAATACGATGATCATTGACAAAGGTCTGCTGGACGGATTGGCAACAGACACGCCTGTTATCAGTGCCAATGGACTGATCGGTAAGACTGGCAAGATGGCACCGCACATGGCGGAAGTCATTTTACTGACAGATGAGATGTGTCGTGTTTCTTCCAAGGTTGAGGGCACTCTCGAGCAGGGGATCATCGCAGGTGAGCGTGCTGGTCTGGACATGCGACCCGATCTCCGGCTGCGTTTCCTGAGTCGGAATGCTTTGATCAATCCAGGTAGTAATGTGATCTCAACGGGTGAAGGTGGCGTCTTTCCGCCAGGGCTATTGATCGGGCGAGTGAAGCGGTTTGAAAACAAAGACATCACAGGTGAAGCGGTCGTGGAGCCTGCTGTGGATTTTTCGATGCTCGAGTACGTGTTTGTGCTCGATATGCAACCTGAGATTGAGGTGAAGAAGTAACGGTGATCTTCAAATGATTTTTTACCCCGTCACACTCCTCTTACTGCTGCTCGCTTTTGTGGTCCAGGAGTTCATTCCTGGATTGTCCATGGCGCACTATGCGACCTTGCTGTTACCGCCGGTTTTTTTCTTTACTGCAGCTGTAGCCGTTCCATTTCCGATGATGCTCCTTATGGCCTTCATTACTGGTTTTCTATGGGATGCACGTTATTTGCCGGGTGCCTCTGAGACGATGAAAAGTGCTTCAGAAAGTTTGATCACCGGCCCTCTCGCCCAGCCAGAACTGCTTTCCGTGGGTGGATTTGGATTCGGTGTCTCCATCCTTGTGTTTGGACTTATGGGGACTTTCTTGCAGGGGGTGCGTCCCTTGTTTAAGAGAGGGCGTCTAGAGCTCCCTGTCCTGCTGGTAGGCGTCACCACTTTTTTGTGGCTGCTGCTGGAGTACCTCATGATGACCTTTTTGCGGGGAAGTTTTATTTTTTCGACTGCTGTGTGTTCAAAGATGATCACTGACACTTTGTTGGCGATGCTGGCGTCTCCGTTGATTTTTCTTTTGCTGTATTCGCTGGCTGGATTGTCTCGTTATGAAATCAAATACGATGGACTGAGGTACTCATTTGATGGTCGTTAAATATCGCTTCCGACTCTACTTATTCACTCTCACGATGTTGTGTGGGTTTGGGATGCTTGTATACCGGCTTTGGTGGCTACAGATCGAGCACCATGAGGAGTTCGTGAATAAGGTGCCGGAGGCAAAGCGTGAGCGTGCACGCATTCCTGGCGTTCGTGGTGAAATCAAAGATAGGAATGGTATCGTCCTAGCCACGAGTCGCGCTACGTTTGAGGTCCGAGTCAATTTGCGTGAGGTGCTCGATGAGTCCATCCGCCAATGTCGTATCAAAAACACTTCAGTTCCGACCATCAAGGTCATGTTCAGAGACAAAGGCATTATTCGCCAGAAGGATGAGCCTGATATCGTGATGATGTTCAAAGATCTCATCGAATCACGACTCGCTGAGATGGGACTCTCTGCGGAGTTCAATGCTGAACAAGATTTACGAGTTCATTATCGCAGCTTCGGCGGAGTCATTCCCTGGGTCTATCGGGACAATCTCACGTTTTCTGAATTCAGTCGCTTTGCTGAGCACAATCTTTCCCTGCCTGGAGTGATTGTGGCTGAGCGTGGTAGCCGTGTGTACCCGCTAGGCGCACTTGCCTGCCATATCCTTGGTTATGTTCGCTTGCCAGATGATCAGCGTGCTTCTGAGGAGGAACGCAGAGGCTGGGACTATTACATGCCGGACGACTTTGGCGGTGCTGGTGTAGAAAAGAGTTTCGATAAGTATCTGCGTGGTCGGCCTGGTGTGCGTACGATTCAGAAGAACGAACGTGGTCGTATTGTCGGTGAGGTTAAGGGCAGCTTCGAACCACCACGCAAAGGTAATGATGTTTATTTAACGCTCGATGCACGCATTCAATACATCGCGGAGAAGGCGCTCAGGGAAGGTAACATTGGACGCGGTTCTGTGGTTGTCCTGAATCCTCAGACTGGAGAGGTTCTGGCAATGGCCTCGATCCCCAGCTACGACCCCAATCGTTTCATTCCGAGTATCAAACAGGCCGATTGGGATGCCCTCACAAAGAATGATAAGACCTGGCCACTGCTTAACCGTGCGACGCGCGGCTTCATTCCAGGCTCGACCTATAAAGTGCCCATCGCGCTCGCAGGTTGTTTGGCGCACATCCAGGGGCAGAGTTTCAATTGCAGTGGCAGTGTCACTTATGGTACCAAGCCCATGCAATGCTGGATTCAGCGTCAGAGCGGTGGTTCCCATGGCACGCTGAGTTTGAGTGATGCGCTCATGCGCTCATGCAATTGCTTTTTTTATCGATATGGAAATGCCGCTGGGATCGACAATATCACCAAGGCGGGTAAACTTCTGGGGCTGGGAGAGAAGACTGGTATCGAACTTGATGAAGAGGATGCTGGTAATCTGCCTAACCCCCAATGGCTGCGCATTCACAGTCCTGTTGAGCGTTGGAGCGATGGATACACCGCAAACACCTCAATTGGTCAGGGTGACGTGCTTGCATCACCTCTCCAAATGGCCAGTGTCGCGGGAACTGTTGCTTCAGGGAAAGCCTATAAGCCGCATCTGCTCTATGAGGTCAAAGATGGTGTCGAAGTGGTGGAGCCGCACAAGCCGGTTCTGCGTGCTGACCTCAGTCAGTATTTCTCAGATAAAGAACTCGATCTTGTGCGCAAAGGCATGTGGAAGGTAGTCAATGACGCGAGTGGCACTGCTAAGGCGGCCCGCATTAAAGGTGTTGAGGTCGCTGGTAAAACCGGCACTGCGCAGAACTGGCGTCGTAATGAACATGGCGCGCGTGTTGAAGATAATCACACGCTTTTCATTAGCTTCGCCCCGTATCTGAATGCCAAATTCTCTGTGTGTATCCTTGTCCAAGGAGGCAAGTCCGGCGGTGGCTGTGCAGCTCCTGTGGCTCAGCGAGTGTTGGAGCAGGCGCTTGCTTTGGACAACGGTTACGACCCACACATCCAGCCGCTGGGAGAGGTGCTTGGGAACTTTAATAGAGTTGAGTCTGTCAGCTATATAGACAATCCACTGCCAGCTCTTGCTGCTACTGATGAAGACGGAGACACTGGCACAAGCGCACCTGAGCGCGAAGCAACTGAATCAGCGCCCCGTCCTCGCAGTGCGCCAAACATTCGTAAAGAGGCCGACTCGCAGGGCGGAGCCTCCAAGACTTCCACCCGTAGGTCTGGTATCTTCAGCCGCGTTGAACGTTCACCCGAACGTTCAACGCCGCCAGCACCGCCAGCACCGCCCAGCGGAGGTTTTTTCCGCAAGCTTTTTCGTTCCTCGCAATAACCGTTTTCAACCAATCACCCAACTACCCAAACTAACTTTATGGCACTCGGCATCGTCCAACGTATCAAAGAATTCATCACCGGAAAAAAGGACATCAAAACCGGCACACGTTTAGTCATCAACTGCGAAAAACTTGAAAACCGCGTCGCCCTTCTCGACAACGGCGTTCTCGAAGAGTACACCGTCGAACGAGTCGGCACGAGCACCATTGTCGGTTCGATCTATAAGGGACGCGTGAAGAACATCGAGCAAGGGTTGAAGGCCATGTTCATTGATGTGGGTCTCGATAAGAATGCGTTCCTGCATTTTTGGGACGCCATTCCTGAGGCGCTGTCCAATCAGGGCATGGAAGAAGTCAGTCGTGGTGGCCCGCCGAAGAAACACAAGCGAATCAAGGCTGAGGATATTCCCAGCCTCTATCCCGTCGGCTCTGAAATCATGGTGCAGGTGACCAAAGGCCCTATTGGCAACAAAGGCCCGCGCGTCACCACCAACATTTCCTTGGCTGGTCGTCTTCTCGTGCTCATGCCGCAAAACGATCAGTTCGGTATCTCACGCAAAGTCGAGGATCCGAAAGAGCGTGCTCGCCTACGTAAGATTATCGAAAAGGTCAATCTGCCCGAAGGCATGGGACTCATCATGCGCACTGAAGCCTCAGGTAAACGTGCTCGTCACATCATTCGTGACCTAAGTCTTCTCATCGAAGAGTGGAACGGAATCGTGGAGAAGCGCGACGCTCAAAAAGCACCTGTATCTTGTTTCCAAGAGCCAGAGCTTATCGAGCGCACCGTTCGTGATTTTCTAACTGAAGACATTGATGAAGTCGCCTGCGATGACGCAGAAACGGTCGAGCGTATGCAGAAGCTGGCCATGCAAATATCTCGCCGCGCTAAAAGCCGCATTACCTTTTACCAGGGGCAAGTGGCGCTCTTTGAGCACTACGGTATTCAGAAGCAGATCGACAATGCCTTTTACCGCCAAGTGTGGCTGCCATGCGGTGGCTACATTGTCATCGACCAAACAGAAGCACTCGTCTCTATCGACGTTAATACAGGTCGCAACAAAGGCTCCAAAGATCAGGATCGAGTCATCGTCGAAACGAACATCGAAGCCGCTCAGGAAGTCGCCCGTCAACTCCGCCTGCGCAACATGGGTGGACTTATCGTTGTGGACTTTATCGACATGAAACATCGCCGTGATCAGCAGGCTGTTTCAAAGGTCATGCAGGATCACTTGAAGCGTGATAAGGCCAAAACGCAGATCCTACCGATCAGCCAGTTTGGTCTCATGGAAATGACGCGCCAACGTCTGCACGAGAGCCTCAGCAGCGCCCTCTATGAGCCATGCCCGTATTGCAAAGGTCATGGTCAGGTGAAGACCACCACAACGATGAGTGTCGAGCTTCAGCGCAGTCTCAGTTCCATCCTTGGTCGTGGTAAGGTGGAGCAAAAAAGTCTCGTCGTCGTCGTCCATCCTGAAGTCATGCAGCGTCTCAAGACAGAGGACGGTGAATTGCTTGTCGCTCTGGAGCGTAAATATGAAGCGCGTCTCACCTTCCGTAGTGATCCCACCCTGCATCGTGAAGAGATCAAGATCAGCAGCACTCAGACTGGCGAGGAAGTCCGCCCATGATCGCGCTACGACGGGTGCTGTGTCTATGACCAGCACCAGTCGGATCTCTTGAAATCTTTCGTGCTCGTTTGAACGCATCCCTGCACACGTCTTGTCTTAACCACCCATGATTACTCCCTCTTTACGTGAGAAGCTGCGCCTTATCGGTTCCAGTCTCATCCTCATCATCGCTCTTTATTTCGGCTGGCAATGGGCAGGTCAGGATAGCAGCCTCCCCGCGACTCCGAAAAAAGAAACAGTCACGAACAAGGAAGAGCCAATCCCCCCACCTGGACCGGCTTCACGGATACTTTCCCCACCCATGGCGGGTGCAGTCAATCAGCTCACTACCGTTGAAGATGGCGATCTGAAGATTGACGAGATCCTGCGCTCTGGAAAAGAGATTCCCGCCATGGCGCGTGATCTCCATGAACTCGTGAAGAAGCTCAACAGTGAAGCCCAGGTCAATGCCAGTCGCCACCTCGTAAATCTCACCAGTGACGAGGATTACGGCCTCATCGCAGGCTATCTCGTCGATGCCAAAATGAACCCCGATGTGGTGGAAGTGCTCTTCTCCGATCTCATGAACCGTAAGCGCGAGCTTCAGCTACCACTTTTCATGAACATCCTGCGTAATCCTCAACACCCTCAGAACGAGCAGGTGCGCAATGTCATGACCATCCTCGCAGGCCAAGACTTTGGCCAGGATTTCAATTCATGGGACAAATGGTCCAATGACGAGATCAAGAAGCAGCAGACTGGTCAGTAAAGTTTCCAGCAAGCTGGTATAAAAATCAAAACCCCAGCCTGGGCGGAGCCAGACTGGGGCGTGAGATGTGATACAGGCACTCTGCCTGCCGTACCACTAGGCTTTCCAGCCGTCGCGATAGGCGGGGCGGGAGATGAATTTGTTCGGAGCTTCGGCGTTGGTGACTTTCATGTTCTGCTTGTCCCACTGCACGCTTTGCTGGGCGCGGACGGCTAGGTTACCGAGAAGAACGAATTCGGTCAGCGGGGCGCTGTAGTCGAAGTTGGAGGCTGGTTGGCCCCCGTTGACGATGTGGTGCGCCCACTCACCCTGCGGATTGTTCGGCATGGCGCTGCGGGTTTCGGTCTTGACGATCTTGCCTGCCTTCATGTCGATGCGCACCTCGGTGTAGCGTTCCTCATTGTAGATGACCGGACTGCTGCAATAGGCTTCACCTTCAAAGATGGTGCCTTCAGTGCCGATGAACATCATGCCGCTGCTGGCCTTTTCGAACGCCTTTTTGGCGAGTTCGCTGGTCATGTGCGGAGAGATTTCTGGCTTGTTGGCCACACCGTTCTTGGAGCCGTCTTTCCACGAAACCTTGAGTGCTGCGTGCTTGCCTGCAGGCATGTGATAGGTGAGGTCGGACCACACAGGAGCGCAGGTGTCGGAGATGGGGCTGCTAGTGACATCGATCTGCTCAGGGATGAGCTGACCAAGGATGCTGAAGGTGGCGTCCATGATGTGGCAACCCATGTCGCCGAGAGCACCGGAGCCGAACTGCCACCAACCGCGCCAGGTGAATGGGTGCACGCTATTGCCGGGCTTATTCTTTTTTGGGTCCATGCCGCGCTTGTTCTTTTTCGGGTCCATTCCGGCTGGGAGTTCAAACTCAAAGTAAGGCTCGCTGGCCTCGCTGGAGAGCCAGAGATCCCAGTTGAGTTCTGGCGGACATTCAGCGGCCTTTTTCACGAGTGGTCCTTGCGGCCAGATCGGGCGATTCGTCCACAGGCGGATTTCTTTGAGCGTTCCGATGGCGCCCTGCTCGATCCATTCTTTGGCTAGGCGCTGCCCCTCCATGGTGCGGCCTTGATTGCCCATGTTGGTGACGAGATTGGCGGCCTTGGCGGCGGCGTGCATGTCACGCACTTCAGAGATGCGGTTGCAAAGGGGCTTTTGAACGCAGACGTGCTTCTTGCGCTTAATGGCATGCATCGCGGCGACGTAATGCGTGTGGTCAGGCGTGGAGACGATGACGCCGTCGATGTCGTTGGCGCACTCGTCGAGCATCTTGCGAAAATCCTGATACAGCTTCGGTGCAGGCGGAGCCTCTTTACCGGAATCAAGGTGGTGCTTTTCACGCTTCTTGGCAGCTTCATCGAGGCGCTTTGAATCGACATCGACGAGGGCGACGATGTTGTGATTAAGAGTCACGCCTTGAGTGTCGGACTGGCCTTTGCCATTGGCGCCGATGATGGCGATATTGAGACGCTTGCCAGCTTTTTCCTGACCACGCAGAAGCAGGTTTGGACCCGTGAACGCTCCTGCGGTTAGGCTGGCGGTGCGGCCTAGAAAGTGGCGACGTGAGATGATGTTGAGACCCATGTGGTGTGTGATGTTTGGTTGAGGTTTGGAGTCGAGATTAACGCAGCAATTCTCCCTAAATTACGGTTTCATGCTAGGCAATGCATAAATAGAGGCAAGCACGCTTTCGTGAACGTTGTCTCGATCTTGGAGTCTTATGGCTTGACCTTTGAAATGTGGTGGCTGGCGCGTTCCAAGACGCCGCGTTCTTCTTCAGTGAGGCTCGTGATGCCGAAGTCGCTGATTTTATCAAGAATAGGGTCCACCTCATCACGCATGAGATCGACGACAGGATCATTGCGTGGGTTTTGTCTGCGCACTGCTTCCATATCGACTTCGACTTCGGGACGGCGTGCTCTTGCCATGGCTGGGCGGCGGCGGAGATTTCCATTTTGCTGCGGCTGGATCAGTCCAAATGGCAGGCTTCCATAGCCAAGTGAACGAGTATAATACCAACCCATCACAGCCCCGCCGACATGGGCAAAATAGGCGACATGACCACTGCTGCCAGAGAGCCAATCAGGGAGTGCATTGAGCATATCCATCACACCAAAGAGCAGATTGATGAAAAGAAGAAACTTGGCCATGCTCCACAACCGCGCCCGCACTGGAATAATGAAGGCAAGCAGCAGCGTGATCTCCTCCTCAGGCATGGCGACAGCATAGGCTAAAAGAAGGCCCATGACTGAGGCGGAGGCTCCGATCAGCGTAGTCTGTGATTCATGCATGACATACGCACTGAGCACGATTTGCAGGGCCGCACCGATGATGCCCGAGAGAACATAAATGAGCACGAAGTGGCGCGGTCCATAGAGATCCTGCACGCGCTTTCCAGCGAACCAGAGCATGATCATGTTCACTAAAATGTGGCCAGCACTGCCATGCACGAACATGTAGGTGAAGGGTGTCCAGACGCGGCCACTCCTAAGGGCTTCGATGCTGACCGAGCCAGCGGGTAAATACTGGCCTGTGAGTGGATCTTGATCTAATCCGATGCGAAAGACCCACTGAGCAACAAAGACGGCGATGTTTGCCCAAAAGAACCAATGGAAGGCCGACACACGGCGCAGTCGTTCGCCAAAGCTGGGAGCCTCGTCGCGCATGTAGTCACGATCATAGATGGACATCATGTTCGGAGTCTAAAGCCAGCCTGCATGGGTGCGAGGCCTTTTTCCAAATCACAGCTCTCAAATGAAAAATAGTGTCGATGATGAAGGTCTCCGAAAAGTTTAGCAAAGAATGGCAACCGCAGGAACGTCTTGGAGATTGCTATGAAGCTCACTCTAATCCTATCCCTCATCTTTGTCGCTGGTTTGGCCGACGCAGCAGACACTACCGTCACGCTTAAAGGCGTGCATAATTGCTGCAAGGGTTGCACCAACGGAATCACCAAAGCGGCGACATCTGTGAAAGATGTGACCGTTACAGCTGAAGGCAGCACCGTTAAAGTCACTGCTAAATCCAAGGCTAATGCGAACAAGGCTGTAGAGGCTCTGAATGCGGCGGGCTATTTCGGCACTAGCGATGCAGAGGAGTCTGGCATCACCAGCGCTGCTACCAAGCCTGCAAAGAAACTGACGGAAGCTACCGTCAGCGGCGCGCATCTCTGCTGTGGCAAGTGTGTCAAAGCCATGACTGATGCAGTAAAGTCGGTAGCTGGCGTGACAGAGACAAACATCGTCTCTAAAGAGAGCACCTTTACCGTGAAGGGTAACTTCACCGAAGGCGACCTACTCGCGGCGATGAATAAGGCCGGATTCACCGGTGAAGTGAAATAAATTTCAGTCCCAACAAATACAAGGGCGGGCACTATTGCGGTGACCGCCTTTTTTATGGAACCAAAAGTGCTTACTGGCTGTTTAAAACTCTTTCTCTATGGAGACCAGCACTGGTGCTGAGCTAGCTAAGAAATTGCTGCTATTGCCTCCAGTAGTGTAGATGTTCTGAACTTCGTCAGTGCCGCCGCCACCATCAATTTTAACGGAGGTGTTGAAGTAATTTCCGAGGTTCGCCAATGATGGATCGGCATCTGAAACCCACGCGTCATCTCCAAGACCCAGATTTACAATGACAATGCCATAGAAGCTGCTTTTTGATGTGCTGCTATTCGTATCAGTATCGAATGCAACGAAATCATTGCCAGCGCCAGTGACTATCGTGAGAGCACCGACAAGAGCGCTATCATTGATGTATACATTTGCTTGAGCCGCACCGCTCATCGAGATGGCTGATATTCACTTAATGAAGCTGTCTTCGACAACAAAGAGATCACCGCCTGCTGCGGCAGTGCTGCTGTGGGTCACGGCACCAAGCACCGTGGTATCCATCATGCGAACTTCAGATGTGCCTGTGCCCAGGTTGCTGGCGACTTTTCCCAAAACCGTGATCTGAGTGGTGCCGGTGCTATCTGGTGCACCCAGATACATAAGGTCACTGCCCGTGGTGCCGACGAAATTGACATAGCCCAGGACACCTGAAACTGGAACGATGAAGGCTATGTAGGCACCACTTGAGCCGATCATAGAAAAAACGCCTCCAATCCGAAGGCTTTGGCCGAGCAGAGTGACTTTGTCATCTCCAACCCCTCCCCTAAAGCCAAGCAGTCCGCCGATAAGCGCAGAACTAGTAGCATTAAGATGCAGATCAATGGTTCCGGCTCCACCATTGATGACTGCATTTCCTGCGATGCTCAAATTTTGAAGTTTAAGCCCGATCAGATCATTCCTAGTGCCGCCATTGTAGTTAACACTACCGATCTCAAGATTCCTCAAGATTGATGGACTATTCATCACCTGTGGATCGACGACTCCATTGAGAAGTTGGTTTGTTACGTTACCAGCATTGATGGCGAGAAGACCACTGATGCTTACATCTCGACTTAAAATGAAACGATCTCGTCCGTGTTATCAAGGCCGTCACCCGTCAGCGTGAGCACACCTCCTGCCGTGATCAAGGTGACGATGCCTGCTGGCGCTGAGCGTGGCTCTAGAGATTCAATGCAGGAGTGGGTGGGGGCGTTTTGATTTTTCATAGCTTAGCAGTTTTCCATTAGGCCGGACATTCTCTGGGAATGGTTTTATCGAGTGCCTTGTGGAGAAATATTCCTCGGGCGCGTGCAGCGGCATTGTTCCTGCTTATGGGTGGGGTGATGATCTCCACCACCCCCCTACGGGAGCATGGCTTCCGACTTCTCGAAGACGACCTGAAATTCCTCATGAATGCTTTTGCCGCCGTGCTCAGGCGGATCGGCGAGGGGGGGCTTGCTGATAAGTTGCCATGGATTGGCCAATGCGCGGCCATCACCCCGGAGCCAAATCGCGCGCTTGGGCAGGCATTATCGATCGCTTTTCAACTCCTAAATATCGTCGAAGAACGCGCCGCTTCCCAGATTCGGCGCTTGCGAGAAAAGGATCGTGGACCCGAGGCTGAACCCGGTATGTGGCCAGACAATCTGCGTCAGATGAAAGCTCTCGGCTTGAGCGAAAAGCAGTTGATAGAGGTGCTGCAAGAGGTGCTCGTTGAGCCTGTTTTGACCGCTCACCCGACAGAGGCGAAGCGGGAAAGCGTGCGCGAACTGCATCTGGAAATCTATGGGCTGATGAACCGTCACGAGAACAAGGACTACACGCCGCGTGAGCAGGACCGTATCCAGACGCAGCTCCAGACGCAGCTCGAAAATCTGTGGCGCTCGGGTGAGATCCACGTCACTCGGCCCACAATTGATGCCGAGTTGCAAAATGCCCTGCACTACTTGCGGGAGGTTTTCCCTGAGGCTCTGACACGCGCTCACATTCACCTGCGTGAAGCTTGGATCGCAGCGGGATATGATCCGACTAGTGTAGATGGTTTGCCGCCCCTGATTCGCTTTGGCACTTGGATCGGTGGTGATCGGGACGGCCACCCTTTTGTCACTGCGGATGTGACTGCGAAAGCTTTGCGCGCGCTGCGGTTAAATGCGTTGCGTGTGCATCGGCGGGCCTTGGAATCACTGGCCTCACATTCACCGCTGAGCTCGCTTTTTCAAAAAACACCGCCTGTGCTGGAGTCGCTGATCACAAGACTTAAGGAATCTCTCACAACTGAAAGCTCAGTGGACATGGGCTACATCTTGGAGCGCAATCAAGAGGAGCCTTGGCGTCATGCTGCTTACCTGATGCGCGCCAAAGTGATGCTCGCTCTGGAGAAGCCAAACAGTCCAAATGGCTACGCCAAGCCTGCTGAACTTCGCGCTGATTTGGATTCCTATGCTCAGACATTGGAGTCAGTCGGGGCAGGGGCACTGGTGACAGAATTCATCGTGCCTTTTCGCCTGCGACTTGAGGCCTTTGGGTTTCACTCGGCCACGCTCGATGTTAGACAAAATTCAGCGTTTCATGAGAAGGCGCTGGATCAGCTTTTGCGCGCAGCAGGATTGCTGGATGAGCGCCCACTTTCTGAATGGTCACTGCCAGAGAAGCGAATCCTATTGGAGAGGGAGCTGCTTTCACCACGGCCTTTCTTAGCAGCAGGAATGTCTGCGGGGCCTGAGGCAGATACGGTGCTTGACTGCCATCGCGTGTTGGCTGCACATATCGCTAAGCACGGCACCGCTGGCTTGGGGGCGATGATTGTCTCGATGACTCGGAATGTGGAAGATTTACTGACCGTTTATATCCTGGCTCGTGAGGCGGGTCTGATGACTTGGGACGATGGCGGTCTGCGCTGCCCGCTGCCTGTGACGCCATTGTTTGAGACCATGAATGACCTCGAATCAGGACCGGGCATCGTAGATGAATTTCTCCAGCACCCGATCACGCGCCGCAGTCTGAAGGCTGAAAGGCCAACCCTGCAAATGATGGTCGCTTACTCAGACTCAAATAAAGACTGCGGTATTTTGGCCAGCCAATGGGAACTGCATCGCGCCCAGACAGCGCTTGCGGCGACGACTCTGAAGCATGGTGTCAGAGCCATCTTCTTCCACGGTCGTGGCGGCACCGTTGGGCGTGGGGCCGGACCGACGCATTGGTTTATGGAAGCACTGCCACAGGGTTCGTTAGGCGGCTGCCTGCGGATGACTGAGCAGGGAGAAACGATCGCGCAGAAGTACGCTCATCTTGGCTCGGCCGTTTATAATACCGAGCTTCTCATGGCCTCTGCGGCTGCGGCGACGACTAGACATCGGCATGGTCCAGTGGAGTCAATCAGTCTCCATCCAATACTCGACAAGCTCGCTGCCTGGAGCCGTGATGCTTACCGCGCTCTACTAACGGAGCCTGACTTCATGCACTTTTATCGCAGTGCCACACCCATTGATGCCTTGGAGAACGCGCGTATTGGTTCGCGTCCATCACGCCGCACAGGCCAGGCCTCGCTGGATGATCTGCGCGCTATCCCCTGGGTTTTCTCGTGGACTCAGTCGCGCTTTTATCTCCCCGGTTGGTTCGGAGCAGGCTCGGCATTTGAGAAACTACGAGTCGAGGATGAAGCCGGCTATCGCGCTTTGAAGGATGGGTTAAAATCTTCTCCGTTTCTGCGTTATGTGCTCACGAATATCGAAAGCTCACTCGTTAGTGTGAATGTGGAGCTGATGCGGCTTTACGCCGGTCTCGTGCCTGACGAGTTAGTGCGGGAGCGCTTCATGCAGATCATCGTAGCCGAGTATCAGCGCACCATGAGCATTTTGGAGGAGCTATTCCAAGGCACCTTTGCCTCCCGCCGCCCGCGTTTGGCTTACACACTGGAAATTCGTGAGGAGCCACTGCGGGTGCTTCATGCTCAGCAGGTGAATCTTCTCCGTGATTGGCGTGCCCGTATGCAGGCGGGTGAAGTCGAGTCTGCGGAAGGCATGCTGCCAGATCTTCTCATCTCGATTAATGCCTTGGCTTCTGGGTTGAGGACCACGGGCTAAGCCTAAAATGTGAGTTTACTGCACCTTCATCCAGCGGGAGCGGAAGGAGCGGTTCTCCTCCATGAGCTGTGCGGCCACGGTCGCTGAGAAGCTACCCAAGCCTGCAACGCGGGCGAAGGCAGCCATGCGTTCTTGCCTTTGGTAGTAGTCTTGGCTGTCGGTGGATTGGCTGGCAAAGGACTGCGCCGCATCGAGCAGGCTTTGAGGTGACATGCTGTCTAGCGGCAGCTTCACGACTCCACGCTCCGTGGTGATCTCGACGTTTTCCAGACTAGCCGCCGTCATTTTACCTTCCATTGAGCTGCCTTCTCTGCGGATGAAGCGCCCCTCGTAACCAGTGCTCAAAATGTCATTGAAAAGCTGTGCCAGAAAGGCTTGCGTCTGTGCATACAGGTAGCGTTTTCCATCCAGTGCCGATTGAACTTCAGCCGACTCAAAGCGCATGTCCTTGAGCATCTCGGTGATGCGGCTGTAGTCATAGCCGTCTATTAATGCGGGCAGCGTGGCAATGATTTCTGTCCACTGGCTTAGTTCACGCTGAAGGCGTTCTTTATCCAAGACCATGTCCTGCTGCTTCTGCTCCATGAAGAGCCGAGTCATGTCTCGTTTGACCTGAATTTCCCATTTTTCTAACGTTTTTTTCAGACTGGTAGAGTTGGTTAACTTATCCCGTGTCTGCCTCAGACGTGTGAGTGTCTCACGGCATTCCGTAAGAGTCGTCTGCCTTCCTGGCTCTTCCAAGGTCATGGCTAGAGCCATCTCCTTTTCATACATTTCGACGATGCGTGAATAGAGTGAAACCCAGTCCAGTGAGGCGGTTGTGGATAGTGAGCGCACCTCACTGACATGTTCTTTAAAGAAGCTCATCTCACGTGCACCGAGCAGCGCATTTCCATGGTGCCACTCGGCCAGACCGTGGATGAGATAACCAAGGATAGCTTCGTCATTTGTCGCATAGCCTAGTTCATCCAAAGCTTTCCCAAGTCCAAGCCCAATGCCCATTAGCGTACCGATTTTTTTGAAGAAACCAGCTAACTCTGCCGTGACCAAGCTGCTGCCACTTCCAGTATCTCCGCCCATGGCACGCAGATGCTTGGCGGCATCGTCTTTTTTGCCAGTGATAATCGCGCACACGGCGGCATTGAAGCGCGCCCAGTTCAGCGTCGGCTGGCGGACATCATCCGTCTCGATTAGTCTTTCGAACTGGTGCCTGCCTTCGGAAAATTGACGCTCCTTGAGCATGATCTCACGCGCCGCGAGGAAGCGCTCAGCCACCGTGCGCTTGCCACCAGCCTGCAACGTTACGCCATCGCCGGCTAAATCACTGCGGCTCGTCTCGGCATTCGCGGTGATATCCGCTGCCTTTTTGCCACTCACGAACTGGATCAGCCAACCAACACTGAAGGCGATGAGAAGCGCCGCCGCTACGCCGATGCCCCAGCGCATTCGCCGACTGTTTAACCGGGCCGAATAACCTTGGCTCAACAAACCCTCTGCAAGGCGCAGCTCATCCACCGTTTCATCGTAGTTCGCGCAACGCTCCTGCGGGCGGAAAGCCACCATGCGATTCACCACATGAATCGTGCGTGGAGCGAATCGTTTGCCACTGTCTTCGAGTGCCACACGGCGGCATTTGATCATGCGCAGTTGCTCAATGTTGTTCGTGTCGGCCTTGTGCGGCGGCTGACCCGTCAGCGCATGGTAAAGCGTGGCTCCCAGGCTGAAAATGTCACTGCGGTAATCCTCACGATTATCCAGCACCTTTTCCGGTGCCACATAGTAGGGCGTCGCCCAGATCTCACCTGACGAATCCGGCCCGCGTTCGACAAAAAGAGCCAGCCCAAAGTCCACCACCTTGGCCGCACCTGTTTCGGTAAAGAGAATGTTTGCGGGCTTCACATCACGGTGGATCAGACCCAGTTGCTGGGCCGCGCGTAATCCTTCTGCGACTTCGCGGCCAATTGTCAGTGCATCGTGTTCTGGGATCACGCCCAGTTGCCGGATTTTGTGTTCCAGAGTGCCGCCAGCGGCCAGCTCCATGGCAATGTAAAAATAGCCCTGATCATTGCCTACGGAGTAAAGCTTGATCACGTTTGGGTGATTCACATTGGCCGTGATCAGAGCTTCCTGACGAAACTGCTCCACGCGGGTTTCATCACGACCATAGTTACGGTTCAGAATCTTCAATGCCACTCGACGGCCCAGAGTTTCATCCTCCGCCTCGAACACACGACTCATGCCGCCTTCACCGATCTGGCGGACAATCATGAAGTGATCAAACTTTCGCCGCACGCGTACCATTTGTCCGCAGAAAGGGCACTTTAATTTCGTGAATGGCTCAAGCGATGTCACATCAATCTGGCTCTGACAGGCAGGGCAGGTGCTCAGATAGGCTTGTTCACGGACGGAGATCAAAACAGGGATGTGGGTAGTTTGAGCTATGGGGCGGCGGGAATGAAGAGACGGCTTGACAGGAATCTAGGCTGAAACAATAGGGTGAGGAAAATGAAGGAAGAGTCTGGAAACGAGGTTCATCCCATGATTTCCAATTTCTATCTACTCTATATCTGACCTCAGTTTAAATGCCAGAAATTACAGATTGCCTAATTACTTTGAATAATGACTATGTGTCGTGGATTGGACCATCACTGAACAGCAAGAATCCGGGCAACGGCTCGACAAGCACCTCACCGGGCGCCTGCCCGACCTCTCCAGGGCTAGGATTCAGGATCTCCTGCGGTTCGGACACATCACGCTCAACGGTCGCTCTGCCAAAGCCAGTGCCACCGTGCGCGCAGGAGATGCCCTTTCCGTCACCATTCCTGAGGTAGCACATGTCGGCGTCATCGCCCAGGACATCCCTTTGGAGATCCTCTTTCAGGACAAAGACATCCTCGTGCTCAATAAGCCGCCCGGATTAGTCGTCCACCCTGCAGCCGGGAATCCAGACGGCACCCTCGTCAATGCCCTCCTCCATCATTGTGACGACCTCAGCGGCATCGGCGGTGAGATGCGTCCCGGCATCGTCCATCGGCTGGATAAAGACACCTCCGGCTGCATGGTCGTCGCTAAAAACGATATCGCCCATCGGCGCTTGAGTGAAGCCTTTGCCGAGCGCCGCCTCAGTAAAATTTACCTTGCCGCCATCAACGGCCTGCCAAAAGAAACCAAAGGTCGCATCCAGACCATGCTTGGCCGCCACCCCGTGGATCGCAAACGCATGGCCAACCTCTTGGACGGCTCCGGCAAAGAAGCCGTCACCGAGTGGGAACAGATCAGCACCCATCAGGGTAGCGCTCTCATCCGCTGCAAGCTCCTTACCGGGCGCACCCATCAGATCCGCGTCCACATGCGCGAAAGCGTGGGTCAGCCTATCCTAGGTGATCCCATTTACGGCAATCCCAAGCGCCAAATCATCCCTGTAACCCGGCTTATGTTGCACGCCTGGAAACTCAGCTTTCAGCACCCCATCCACGACCAGCCCATGAACTTTGAGGCTACCGTGCCCGAGGAATTCCAGCCATGGATGCCCCCCGCCTAAAGATGAGCCGAAGCCGTGTCTGGCTCATGATGACTTTCATCATCGTGATCAGCCTCATCGTTGTCGGATCATTAGTTTGGCAAAGCAAGGATCGAGACCTCAGCCAAGCCCTGCGTGATCTTCAGTTCCGAGATCCCACCATCACCGCAGACACCGCCCGCCAATCTCTGAAGGATTTGGAGAACCTCCGCCAGCATCGTCTCGCCACCCCCATCATCGCAGATGTGAGCGCCGCCAGCACGTCCGAGTGCGCCACCTGGCAGAAACAGTTTCCGTTAGGCGATGCCGAGCGCGCTCAGCGTCTCGACCTTCAGCAACAAAGCGAAACCGACATGCGCCGAAACATTCAGGAGCTTCAGCTCGATCAAGCCTGGTTGGAGCATCAGCTCCGAGAGAATGCACCGCCCGTGACCGAGGCTGAAGCCAAAGCCTGGTTCTCACAGCACGCCAAGTCCCTTTGCCTCCCGGCCGTGTATCGAGTCGCGCATCTCTTTCTTTCACGTCACCACCCCAAAAAACCTGATCGCATTGCAGAGATCCGCGCCCTGCATCAAAAGCTCATCAGCGGAGCCATGAAGTTTGAGAGTCTCGTGTCCAAATACTCCGAAGACAGCCGCACCCAGAATCAAGGTGGCGACCTCGCTTGGATCAGCGCCACCCGAATGCCCGCCGACTTCATGAATGCCGTCGAAAAAGCCCGCGTCGGAGAGATCAGCGCGCCCGTCGAAACCCAACTCGGCTGGCACATCCTCCTCGTCTCCGAGCGTCGCGAGTCACGTCTGCCTAACTTTGAAGAAGCCCGCGCCGAGATCATCTCGCTGCTCGAGCAGCAGCGCCGTGAGCAAGCCTGGGGCGGTAGCGCATTTGTCCGCTAGATTGCAAGTAAACGGGTGCTGCGTCCACCGGCCTGGCAGTGGACGAGGACGGGCTTGGTTTTGTCCAACTCGCTGAGCTTGGCGGCGAATTCTTTGGACATGATGTCGATGTTCTTAACATCCTTGAGGTGCCCTTCGTTGAACTCATCGGAGGTGCGGACGTCGATGACGATGACTTTGCCTTCCTGGATGAGTTTTGAGGTGCAACGGATTATTGGACCAAAGACTCCCTTAATTTAGGGGTTGGTTATGGGTTTGGGTTTCAAACTGATTTGGGGTGAGGTATCCGAGAGCGGAGTGTTTGCGTTGATGATTGTAGTAGCCTTCGATGTATTCGAAGAGTT
>CAMAQH010000039.1 GCA_945860295.1 Prosthecobacter debontii | reverse complement strand
GCCCAAAGCTGGGGTGGTGCGGGCAAGCACAAGCCCCTGATCGACAAGGTCTTGGAGTGGCAGAAACGAACTTCGCCGAAGTTGCCTCCTGACCACTCACCACCGAACGATAATGAACTCAAAAACGCTGCCTAACTTCGGAATCCGGGTTGAATCCAAGGGGTTCGGCGTGAAGCCAAAGACTGGCTTTGATGTTGATGTGGAATTTTCTGAGCACTCCAAATAAGAAAGGCAGCCGATGAAGGCTGCCTTTCTAAAGGATTCTTGGAGACAAACTTACTCACACATGGATCGGATGCCCCTTCGCGACTTCCGTCGCTTCCTTGATCATCTCTGACAGTGTCGGATGGGCGTGGATGGTGGCTTCGATTTCGTCCCAAGTGGCTTCGAGGTTCATGGCGAGGCCGATCTCGGCAATCATCTCGGTGCTTTCGCTGCCGATGATGTGCGCGCCGATGATCTCACCGTGCGGTTCGCCGTAGAGGATCTTCACAAAACCTTCGGGTTCATCAGCGGCGAGGGCTTTGCCACTGGCTGCATACGGGAATTTGCCGACCTTGAACTTGAGGCCCTTTTCTTTCGCCGCACGTTCCGTTAGGCCGATGCTGGCGACCTGCGGATGACAGTAGGTGCAGCCGGGAAAGACACCGACTTTCTTGGGCTTGTGTGCGCTGAACATGCCTTCGATGCACTGCACGGCCTCGTAGCTGGCAACGTGCGCGAGCCACGGCGGCCCGATGATGTCGCCAGCACCGTAGATGCCTTTGATGTTGGTCTGATAACGGTCGTCGGTATTTAGCCAACCACGGTCACTGAGCTTCAGTTCGATGCCGCCGGGCAACACGGGCTTCACGCCGATGGCGACGAGGCAGATGTCAGCCTCCAGTGTTTCATTGGCGGCACCTTCGACGGTGATTTTCACGCCTTTGCCGTCTTCGGAAGTGCCAGTGACTTTCGTGTTGGTAAGGATGCGGATGCCTGATTTGATCAAGCTCTTTTCCAGCGTCTTGCTGACCTCGGTGTCTTCCACCGGCAGCACGTCTGGCAGCATCTCGACGACGGTGACCTTGGTGCCATAAGCGTTGAAAAAATACGCGAACTCAATGCCGATGGCACCTGCGCCGATGACGATGATGCTCTTCGGCTGCTTTTCCAAAGTCATGGCTTCTTTGCTGCCGATGACCGTCTTGCCATTGAAGGGGAACCCCGGCATGTCGCGCGTTTTTGCGCCAGTGGCGATGAGGATGTTCGCAGCATCATGAGTGGCCTTCGTGCCATCAGCCGCGGTGACTTCGACCTTGCCTGCGGCGGGGATGCTAGCGGTGCCTTTGATGTAATCGACCTTGTTCTTCTTGAGCAGGAATTCGATGCCCTTGTTCAGCTTGTCTGAAACACCACGACTGCGGCCGATGACCTTGCTCCAGTCGTAGCTGATGCCTTCGATCTTCAAGCCGAACTCCTCAGCGCGATGCGTGAGTGTGTGATACAGCTCAGCGTTTTTCAGCAGAGCTTTCGTCGGGATACAGCCCCAGTTCAGGCAAGTGCCACCAGCGCGGTCGTTTTCGACGACAGCGACTTTTTTACCCAATTGGGCTCCGCGGATTGCTCCGACGTAGCCCGCAGGCCCGCCGCCGATGACGATAAGGTCGTAATTCATGTTTTTTATAGGGGGAAAGTGACGCGCGGAGAAAAGCGCAGACAGGCCGCGTGTTCAACCGGTGAATCAGCGGACCCATCCTCCGGCACGGGCGTACGCCTTTCGGAGTGCTTCTATGCTCCGCGACCAGCTCAGCTCGGTGGTGAGACGCTCATGACCGAGCACGCCCATCTGCTGGCGGCGCGGCTCGTCATCGAGCAGTTCTAAAATGGCATCGCCAAGCAGAGCTGCGCTGTTTTCCATGACATACAGCGCGGCGTCACCAGCGGAGAAACGGCCCTCTCGCGTTCCGAACATAACCTGCGCTTTGCTGAAGGCCATGTACTCCAGGGTCTTGTTCATGGTGCAGTGGTCGCTGTAGTCTTTGATGGGATCACAGGCGACGCCGAGATCCATGGTTTGCAGCGCGGTGAAGAGAAACTCATTCGAGACACGGCCCGGCATGTCGATGCTGTTTGCGAGGCCAAGTGAATCACGCAAACGCACCAACTCCGCGTGCTCGGGGCCGCTGCCTATGAGCAGAAACTGCACGTCACTCCGCCCTCGCGTATGAATGATGTGCTGCGCGGCCTCGATGAGATAGCGTGCGCCGTCGGCATTCCCCATGACGCCGATGTAGCCGACGAGGAAACGTTTCCCTTTTTTCAAACCAACATCGACCGGCGCGTTCGTGTCGAGCGTGTTCGGCGCGGTGCGGGCGATGAAGACTTCGTCATCTCTCTTGTTCCCTCGCTGCTTCACGGTAGCGAGCACGCTTTGGTTCGTGGCCATTACCGCATCGGCGAGCGCCAGCGTGCAGCGTTCACCGTTCAGCGAGACGAACGGCCCAATAAAGCAGGCCACGTTTGCCAAACTTGGCCTCGAACATTTCGGGCCAGAGATCATGCACATCGTAGATCACCTTCACATCACCGAGCAGCTTGAAGGGCAGCGCGATGAGAAACAGCAGGTCGGGCGGATTGCACAGGTGGATGACATCGAATCGACCGCGCCGCCAAGCTTTCAAAGCACAGCGCATCTCGCCCCAGAGCGCACTGCTGTATTCAAAAAATCCACGGATGCCACGCGCTTCATCACTGATCCAATGACGGTAAATTTGGATGCCGTCGAGTATCTCCTCAGCCTGTGTGTAGCCGCGCATCCGCGGGCAGATGACAGTGACTTCATGTCCTGCATCGCGCAGAGCACAGGCCTCCTGCCAGACGCGACGATCAAGCGGCACGAGGAGGTTTTCGACGATGATGAGGACTCTCGTGCGCTGCTCAGTCGTCGATCTTCGCCGCCACATCTTTTGGCTTCAGCACCTTGTAAAGCGCAAGGCCGATGAGGATAATAGCAATGGCGATCACTGGCGCAGGACGTTCAGCAGGATTGCTACTGGTGAGCGCAGTATTCAGCCGAGTGACGATCAGCGTGCCGCATACAAATGCGCCAAGAATAGGCACGATGATGGGCACCTCAAAGCCGCCACGCTCCTCGCCTTTGCGGAGTTTTAAAACGACGAGGGCAATGTTCACCACCGTGAAAACCGTGAGCAGCAGCAGCACTGTGGACTCAGCGAGCTGCTTCACACTGCCGCTCAGGATCAAACCGGCGACGATGACGAAAAGCACCATGACAGCGATATGCGGCGTGCGGCGAATGGGGTGCACCTTACCAAGAATTTTCGGCAGCAATCCCTGCCTGCTCATGCCATAAAGCAGACGTGAACCCATGAGGTAATTTAGCAGCGCGGTGTTGCCTATGGCAAAGATGGTGATGCCGATATAAACGCCATCGATGCCCTTAAACCAAGGCGCGGCGCGATGCGCTACCTCCATGAGAGGCGTCTTGCTTGCGGCGAGTTCGCGCCATGGAACGACAGACACCGCCGTGATCGCCACGGCCATGTAAATGAGCGTGGCGAGAATCATCGCGCCGATGAGGCCGAAGGGCACATCACGCTTCGGATTTTTCACCTCCTCACTCACATTCAAAATGTCCTCAAACCCGATGAAGGAGTAGAACGTCAGCACCGCGCCCTGCATCACTAGCGCCAGTGTGATGCCTGATCCTGGACCACCTGCGAGAGTATCCCCCGCACTCTCTAGATAATTGACACTACCCCAATACTTCATACCGACCGCGATTATAAAGATCAGTCCTGACGCCTCGACGATCGTGCAGACCATGTTTGCCCACATGCTCTCACGGATGCCACGGTAGATCACACAGCCGACGAGAAAAACGAGCGCAATAGCAGTGAGTTTGATCGGCAGATCCATGCCAGACGCCTTTGCCAAATTCTCCGCGATGGCCTGCGATCCCGTGGCCATGCTGGTGAGTCCGCTCATCATCACCGCGATGCCCACGATGTAACTCAGCCAAGGCTTACCCAGCGCTCGATGTGTCACATAAGCGGCACCGCCTGCACGTGCGTAGCGACTGCCGACACAGGCATACGAAAGTCCCGTGAGCATCGCTGCGAGCATGGCGACGAGAAAGGCGAGCCAAACCGAGTTACCCAGGTTTTCCGCTGCACGACCGATGAGCGCATACACTCCCGCGCCGAGCATCGACCCGAGTCCATAAAACAAGACCTGCCAACCGCCGAGTGTTCGGTTCAGTTCGTGAGTTTCTGTTTCGGTGGAGTCATTCATGGCTGCTTTGCTAGCGGAAAGCAGGCCGTGTGGGAAGGGGAATTAGTTTGGAAATCTTTCCCGCAATAACTTCGCTGCCTCAGCGCGTTGATCTTTGAGCGCTGCATCGTCGATCCGGTTCTTCAATTCCGCCGGATCTTGCTCCGTCGCATACAGCTCGCGCGCTGTGACTTCCTTTGTCTGCCAATCACGCCATTCAGTGTAGCGCACTGCGCTCGTCCTCACGCTGTAACCCATCGCCTTCGGTTTCTTGCTTGGCTCGCGATCAAAGTAAGCTGGTCGCGGATGCTGCGTGAAAGCCGCCGGCTTAACCGACTGCGCCGGATCAGTCAGCACACGGCCGAGACTCACACCATCGAGGCCTGTCGGCATAGGCAAGTCACACAGCTCAACGAGTGTCGGAAACAGATCCACCAGTTCGGCCAGTGCGTTCGTTTTCTTCCCTCGATTGCTGAGGCGAAGATCACTGATCATCAAAGGCACATGTGCGTCGAATTCAAAGTCTGAGGTCTTCCCCCACAGGCTGTGCTCGCCGATGTGATAACCGTGATCGGCAAAGAAAACGATGATCGTGTTGCTCGCCGCACCGCTCTTCTCCAGCGCGCTGAGCACCTTGCCGATCTGCGCGTCCATGTAGCTGATGTTGGCAAAGTAGCCGTGCCGCATCTCTGCCGCCTGCTCAGGTGACACTGGCGTCTGCTTCGCCACGGGGCCGAGAATCTCCGTGCTCTGATGGAAGGCGATTTCTGGCGCACCTTCAGGCCGCGCGCCATTCAGTGGTGGCAGTTTCGCGCGGTCATACATGTCCCAGTATTTCTTCGGCGCATTAAACGGCGCATGGGGTTTCCAAAAACCAACGGCGAAAAAGAAAGGCTTATCCTTTACCTCCTGCATCACCCGCTGTGCCTCAGCCGCCACACGACCATCATAGTAGGCTTCGTCCGGCACATCGCGGCGCTCACAGATCGTCGTGGCGCCATAAACTCGTGTGCTCAGCACCGCCGAGTTCGGCGGCAACTCGCCGGAGATCAGCGGTTTGTCATCGCCATGATTCGCATAATGCAGGAACTCATCCGCGCTCCATGAGAGGCGGTCTCCTTTCTCCGTCGTGTGCCAATTATGAAAAATCTTTCCCACGCATCGGGTCGTGTATCCATGCTCCTTGAACCACAGCGGCAGAGTCGTCACGTCTGGGTTCAACTCGCGGAAATGCGTGCCGTTATTCCAGAGCTGGAGCGTGTCAGGCCGCCGCCCAGTGAGCAACGAAGAGCGCGATGGATTGCACACGGCCTGCTGGCAGTAAGCCCGATTAAACTGCACGCTGCGTGCCGCCAGTTTGTCGAGGTTCGGCGTTAGTGCTGTCGAGCCATAGGAGCCGATCTCCGGGCGGAAATCATCCGCCATAATGAACAGAACGTTTGGCTTCGCCGCATGAAGCGACGAGACGAGAAGAAAGAAGAAAAGCGAACGCATGGCCGATGAGAACGCAGGCCGCACCTCAAGCTTGCGCCGATCACTTGATCGGTACGCGCTTCACCTCTTCAACCACTGGCACATCTTTGTTCATCACATCAAAGAGCGCTTTGAGTCGCGCCACTTCAGCGGGATGCGCGGCTGCCACATCCTGCTGCTCGCCCGGATCATTCTTCAGATCAAAGAGCTGCATCTTCGCCGGCTCCACGCCCGTGGTCAGACCGGGATGCGCGTCGATATTGTATTGCTCGAAAGGAGCCAGGATCGTCACGCCATCAGGCAGACGCGGATCAAGCCAGCGAGCATCTGCACCGGGTTTCAGCGCCATGCCACGCGACGCCAGCACATGTAGCTTCCAGCGCGCATCGCGCACGGTGACGAGATGCGTGCCCTGCTGACCATAGATGATCGCATGCGGTGATTTCGCATCACTCGTGAGCAGTGGCATGATGCCTTTGCCATCCAACAGCCGACCATCTGGCATCTTCGTGTCCGTGGCTTCAAGCACCGTGGCAAACAGATCCATCATCACTGCCAACTGATCGCTCACCTGTCCGGCAGGAATTTTTCCTGGCCAGCGCGCGATCATCGGCACGCGATACGCGCCCTCCCAGTTCGTGGCTTTCATGCCGCGCAGACCACCCGTGCTGCCGCCGAACCATGCGCCATTGTCACTGCTGAAAAGCACCAGCGTTTTGTCATCCACACCCGCTTCCTTCAGCGCATCCAGCACACGACCTACGCTTTCATCCAGATCCATCATCACGTCACCATAAAGGCCTGCACCACTCTTCTTGTAGTGCTTCTCAGAAGCAGCCAGCGGCTTGTGCGGCATGGCTTCGGCAAAGTAGAGGAAGAAGGGTTTCGCGGCGTTGCGTTTGATGAAGTTCACCGCGCGGTCGGTGTAGCGCTGCGTCAGCGTCGTCTGCACGACGGGATACTCCACGACCTTCGTGCCTTCGAGCACCTGCACGGGCCGCATGTCGTTTGAGTACGGGATGCCAAAGTATTCATCAAAGCCGCGCTCCGTCGGCAACCAACCTGCTTTGTGGCCGAGATGCCACTTGCCCACCATGCCCGTTGCATAGCCAGCCGACTTCAAGACTTGAGCCAGCGTGACCTCGCTCTTCGGCAGTGCCAGTGCATCCGAAACCGGGCCACCATCTGGCGCAGGGTTCTGCGACATGCCGCAGCGGAAAGGGTAACGACCCGTCATCAGCGACGCGCGTGTCGGTGCGCAAAAGGGTGCCGGTGTGTTGAACTGCGTCAGCCGCGCTCCCTCCGCCGCCATTTGATCAATGCGCGGCGTCTTGAACTTCGGGTGTCCATAGCAGCCGAGATCGCCGTAGCCGAGATCATCCGCGAGGATGATCACCACATTGGGTTTATCCGCAGCCATCACGGCTGTGGTCAGGAAGAGGAGGCAAAGTAGTCGATGCATGGCTCGCACATCAACGACTCACGCGATGATCCCTTTCGCCACTTCACCACTCACATTCGTCAGGCGGAAATTCCGGCCACCGTAGTTGTAGGTGAGCTTCGTGTGATCGAGGCCCAGCAGATGCAGCATCGTCGCGTGCCAGTCGTGGATGTGCATGGGGTTCAGTGTGGCTTTGTAGCCGGTCTCATCCGTCGCGCCGTAAGTAAGGCCGCCCTTCACTCCGCCGCCAGCCATCCAGATGGAGTAGCCTTTGTGATTGTGATCGCGACCGTCCTCGCTCTGCGCATACGGCGTGCGGCCGAACTCACCCGCCCACACCACCAGCGTGTCCTTCAACATGCCGCGTGCTTTCAAATCGGTGAGCAGCGCCGCGATGGGCTGATCCGTGGCCGCGCAATTTGTCGCCAGCAGTTCGCGCAGGCGATTGTGATGATCCCAATTCCCTGGTGATGCGATCTCGATGAAGCGCACGCCTGCTTCGGCCATGCGCCGCGCCAGCAGGCACTGCCTCGCGAATTGATCCTTCCCCTGGCCGATGCCGTAGAGCTTCAGGATGTGCTCCGGCTCACTGCGAAGGTCGAGCACGTCGGGCACCTCACTCTGCATGCGAAACGCGAGTTCAAAGGACTGGATGGCACCTTCGATCTCAGGATTAAAGCCGTCGCGCTCCAGCTTCCGCTCGTTCAAACCGCGAATGAGGTCGATCTGCGCGCGCTGCAACTCGCGCGGCGATGCGCTCACGATATTTTTCATCGGTGGTCCTGGAGCCACGTCCTTCTTCAACAAGGCCGAATACAGCTCCGGCAACTGACTGCCGCCGAGTTTCGTGCCCTGGCAGATCGCGGGCAAGAACGCGCTGCCGTAGTTTTGTGCACCGCCATTGTCCGCCGGTGGATTGAGTGTGATGAACCCCGGCAGATTTTCATTCTCGGTGCCGAGGCCATAAAGTGTCCACGCACCAATCGATGGCCGCACAAACTGAAAACTACCCGTGTGCATCTGCCCGAAAGCCTGTGCGTGATTCGGCAGGTCAGTGTGCATCGAGTTGATGATGCAGAGGTCGTCCGCGTGCTTTGCCAGCTTTGGATACAGCGTCGTCATCCACTGTCCCGACTTCCCAAACTGCGCAAACGGATGCACCGGCCCAAACAGCTTCGCGCCCGATGAATCACGCCCCAAACTCGCTGTCTTGCCGTTGCGTGCGATCAGCTCAGGCTTGTAATCAAAGAGATCCACATGCGACGGCCCGCCGCGCATCGTGAGAAAAATCACCCGCTTCGCACGCGGTGCAAAATGCGGCTCTTTGGCAGCCAGACCGCCTTTGACTACGGCTTGTTGGGCCAGCGATGAAAACGCCAGCCAGCCGATGCCGGAAGACATCGTCGTCAGCATCTCGCGTCGTGAATGTATCGTGTTCATCACTTGGCGTGTTTGGCGGTTTTGCTGCTCAACTCGGCTTCGATCTGAGCCACGGTTGGCAGGCTGCTCTGTAGTTCTTTAGGCAATGTCTCAACAAGGTTGGTTTTCCAGCCAGCGACGCCAATCGGCTTGTCCAGCCCGCGCAATGCATACTCGACGACCAGTTTGTTGCGCCCTCTGCACAGCAGTAGGCCGATGGTTGGTTGATCGTCAGCGTGCCTTAGTAAGTCGTCGGCAGCGGAAAGGTAGAGGTTCATCTGGCCTGCATCACCCGCCTTGAACTCGCGGTTCTTCAACTCCACCACGACATAGCGTCGAAGTCGCAAATGGTAGAACAACAGGTCGATATAGAAGTCATCGTCACCCACTTCGAGATGAACCTGCTGCCCCACAAAGGCGAATCCAGCTCCTAACTCGAGCAAGAAATGCTGAATGTGATCCACGAGTGCCTGTTCTAGCTCGCGCTCGCGTCTTGGATCATCCGTGCCGACAAAGTCGAAGAGATACGGGTTTTTGAAAATCTGCGCGGCCAGATCGGAGTCTTCAGGCGGCAGTGTCAGTTCAAAGTTGCTCTGCGCCTTGCCTTCGCGCTGATGCAGTTCGTTCTCGATTTGCAGGCAAAGAATGGGCTGTGACCAACCGTTTTCTGCCGCCTTACGAGCATACCAGAGCCGTTCGGTTGGAGATTTGAGCTTATCAAGAAGAGCAATGTTTTGCTTCCAGGGCAATTGTGCAACTACCCGTTGCACAATTGATTCGTCTGGCCACGCAGAGGCAAAGGCGCGCATGTATTTGAGATTCCGTGGGGAGAGCCCCTGCATGTCAGGAAAGGCGGTTCGTAGGTCGATGGAGAGGCGGTCGATCACCTTGGCACCCCAGCCTTCGGATTGCTGTCGTGAAAGGATCACACGACCCACCTCCCAGTAGGCGACGACCATCATGGCGTTGGCTGCGAGAACTGTGCGCAGACGAGCTTGTTGCACCTGCTTTTTGATTTCGTTCAGCATGCGCCCATAGCCCGAAGGCATGTCGCCTGCGAGTGCTGCGGCGGTGAACTGGGCACCATCATGCACACGTCCGCGAGCTAGGCGTTCGTTGGTTTTTTTCTTTGCGGGCATTTTTGGTTTCTTCGGTGGCATAGCGGTGGAGAAATGAACGTTCAATCCGTGAACCGAAACTCCGCGCTCGATAGCAGCGCATGGCAGTAGGCGGTCGTGAGCTTCGTTTCGTCGCCAGCCGCGGTGTGGAAAAAGGACTCGGCGAGTTGCTGTTCTTTAGCATCGGGGGCCCGATTGAAACACAGTGCGAAGGCACGACGGATGCGCTCGGGCTGCGTGGGTTTCTCTTTTATCACGCGCTGGGCCAGCGCGGTGGCTTGTTCCTGCACAAAGGGACCATTCATGAGGTAGAGGGCTTGTAGCGGAACATTGGTCACGTCGCGATCGCCGGTGACGAGATTCGGATTCGCCACATCGAACTGCTCCAGCACGTCGGGCAGGTTGTCGCGGAGCACGGGCAAATATATCGAGCGACGCTTAGAGCCGTCGAGATCTGGCGGCAGTTTGGTGTTGAAGCCGATAAGTGAAACCGACTGACCATCCAACTCAGAAACCAGCGAACCGGGGCGACGTGACGTATCGAGCACGCCAGCCACGGCGAGCATCGAATCGCGGATCACTTCGGCATCGAGGCGGCGCTTGTTTGCACGCCAGAGCAGACGATTGTCGGGATCTTGATTGAAAACATCCGCGCGATGTGTCGAAGCCTGCCGGTAAGTCTTCGACATCACGATTTCGCGAATCAGCGCCTTCACCGACCAGCCGCTGTCCATGAACTTGATCGCCAGATGATCGATCAGCTCAGGATGGCTTGGACGCTCGCCACTGAAGCCGAAGTTATCGACCGTGCGCACGATTCCCGCGCCAAACAGATGCCGCCACACGCGGTTCGCCATCACACGCGCGGTCAGCGGATGCTCGCGGCTTGTCAGCCACTGCGCGAGTTCAAGACGGCCGCTTTGTTCCTTTGGCAGTTTGCCGCCGACTTCAATCACGCACGGAAAACCACGCGGCACGGCTTTCGTGGGATGCGCAATCTCGCCGCGCCCATACAACTTCGAATCCTGCGTCTTTCCGTCTTGAACTCTCATGCACAGAGGCAGCGCGCGGCCTTTTTCATCCACAGTCTCGAGCGCACCGTCAACGCCACCGCGCGTCCAGAGGATGCGGATCGCTGTGGAGAGCATCTTGTAGTATTCACCACTGATGTCGCGACCTTCGAGCTTCGCCTTCAACGCATACTCAGTCTGCGCTATCTCCTCGGCGTCGAGTTGCGCCCGCTGCTCGTTCAACTGCTTCACGCGCTCAGGCGTCAGCGGTTTGTTCGGGATCAACTGACCCGGCAGATCCGGCAGCCGGATCAAATGCGATCCGTTGCTGTTCTCCGAATCGATCCAGGTGCCGTAAAACGTCTGCGTGCTTTTGAAGATGCCTGCCAGCGCGTAGTAGTCCTCCATGCTGAACGGCTCCGTCTTGTGATCATGGCAGCGCGCGCAGGCCACCGAACTCGCCATCACTGCGCGCGTCACCGTGTCGAGCTGCTCATCGGCCAGATCGGCCACGAACTGCGCTTTGCTCATCTCGTTCAGCCCCTTCGCGCCTAAGGCGAGGAATCCTGTCGCGATGAGTAGCCGTGCGCGCTCCGCGTCATCCTTTGCAGGCAGTAGATCGCCCGCGATCTGTTCGGTGATGAAGCGGTCAAACGGCACGTCCGCATTCACCGCGTCGATGACATAGTCACGGTAACGCCATGCATGTGGGAAAGTCAGATTGGACTCGCGGCCATTGGATTCGGCGAAGCGCGCCACATCCAGCCAATGACGGCCCCAGCGCTCGCCGAAGCGTGGGCTTTTCAAAAGCTCGTCAACGGTCGCTTCCAGCTTCTCCATCGAGAATGCCTTCACTTCCTTTGGAGTCGGCGGCAGGCCGATCAAATCGAAATACAACCTGCGAAGCAGCACCACCGGCTCAGCTTCAGGTGATGGCTGGAGACCGTTCTCCTTCAGCTTCGTCTCAATGAATGCATCAATCCCCCCAGTGATCTGCTCCGGCTTTTGATAGCTCCAGAACTTCCTTCCCGACTCCACATCCACCGGCGGGCGCTCCGCCGCTCTCGCTGCCGACTCACGCGGATCAGGCGCTCCTGATTTGATCCACGTTTCGATGTCCGCGATCACAGCTTTTGAAAGCTGCGGTTTCTTAGGCGGCATTTCGAGATCGGGATCGGTGTGCTTGATTGCGCTGAGCAGCAGACTCTTCGCAGCATCTCCAGGCACCACGGCAGGTCCGGTATCACCACCAGCGCGGAGTGCCTGTTTCGTGTCCAGCATCAAGCTGCCCTTTGATTTGCCAGACTCCACCGAGTGGCATTCATAACAGTGCTTTGCCAACACCGGACGTATCTTTGATTCAAAGAACGCAAAGTCCTGAGCCTGAACATGCACGGAGAGCAGCAACGAACAGGCAATCAATGGGTCGGCTTTCATAGCGATCGCCAGTGTCCCTCATGCCAAAATGGGCGTCAAGACATCCCCATAGACATCCGTGAGCCTGAAATCACGGCCGGCGTAACGATAGGTTAGTTCTTCGTGATTGAGACCCATCAGGTGAAGGATCGTCGCATGGAGGTCATGCACGCTGGTCGGATTCTCCTGGGCCGCGAAACCGAACTCGTCGGTGCTGCCATAGACCGTGCCGCCTTTGATGCCGCCGCCCGCCATCCAGACGCTGAAGCCGTAGTGATTGTGATCGCGTCCGAGCTTCGATTTGCCGCCACTCAACTCGACGGTCGGCGTGCGACCAAACTCGCCGCCCCAGATGACGAGCGTATCCTCCAACATGCCGCGCTGCTTCAGATCGTGCAGCAATGCAGCGATGGGTTGGTCGATCTGTGCGGCGAGTTTGCGATGATTCGTCTCGATGTTGTCGTGATTGTCCCATGGCTGACCCGCGCCATGCCAGAGCTGCACCATGCGCACACCACGCTCCAGAAGTCGCCGTGCGATGAGCGTCTGTCGGCCATGCACGCCGTCGCCATACAGGTCGCGCATGTGCTGCGGTTCTTTGCTCACATCAAAGGCATCCGCCGCCTCGATCTGCATGCGGAAGGCCAGCTCGAAGCTCTGAATGCGGGCTTCCAACCGAGGATCACTGCGCTGCTGACGATGCGCGTCATTGAGCCGCCGCATGAGTTCGAGCTGCCGCATCTGCACGCGCGTGTCGGCATGTGGACTGCGGATATTTTCGATCAAACGATCCACGGATTGATGCTGCGAATCAACATAGGTTCCCTGAAACGCTCCCGGCAAAAACGCCGACTGCCAGTTCTCCGCACTCTTGATCGGCATGCCGCCTGGGCACATCGCGATGAAGCCTGGCAGGTTCTCATTGCCACTGCCAAGGCCATACGTCAGCCATGCGCCGAGGCTCGGGCGAGCCTGGATCGAATCACCGCAATTCATGAGCATCAGTGACGGCTCATGATTCGGCACCTGAGCCTGCATCGACCGGATCACCGCGATGTCGTCGATATGCGCCGCTGTTTTCGCGAACAACTCGCTCACCTCAATCCCGCTCCGCCCGTAACGCTGAAACTTGAACGGTGAAGGAAAGGCCGCGCCTGTCTTTCGCTCGGTGATGCGATGACTCGTCACCGGCTTGCCTTCATACTTTGCCAGCGCCGGTTTCGGATCAAACGTATCGACATGCGATGGTCCGCCATTGAGGAAGAAATGGATCACTCGCTTCGCCTTCGGCGCGAAGTGCGGCTTTGATGCATGTAAGTCAGCCAACCCAAGCGCTGCCATCCCCATGCCGGAGCGGCTCAGAAAATCTCGGCGTGTGAGAGGCAGATTCATATCAATCAACAAACATGAACTCGTTTGAGAGCATCAGCACCTGCACGAGTTGCTCCCAGGCGGTGAGTTGGGATTTGGGTTGGGCGGAGAAATCTTTTTCGGCTTCCCAGGTGTCATTCGGCGTGTCGCCGCCTGCGCCCGTGACGGCTGTGAGAGAAGATGTGATCTTCGGGGACCAGAGGAACTGGTCGCTGTTCAGGCCGCTGCCGATATCAACGATGAAATCGAGGGTGTCGCCCGCTTTAAATGCGATGGTATCGAGGTTCATCACGGCATCGACTCCCAGCACCGTGGCGCTACGCAGCTTACCGAGGCGTGAATGGCTCACAAAGGCGCGGATGCCATCCCCGACCTGCGGTTCGTGGATGAGTGTGGAATTGATCGTGTAGCTGCCATCAGTCCCTGCAACCCAGCGGCGTACGACGGCGTGCTTTCGGTCATTGCCAGGATGGCCACCGCTGGCGGTGAGTTGCGCCCAGCCAAGTTTTTCGTTAGGCCACGCTTCATCGCCCTGCCAAGCGATGCCGGTGAAGTGGGGCAGCGGCTTGAAGTGTTTCACCTTGCCGGTGCTCTCGTCCCACTCGCCGTAGCCGTATTGCCAGGACTTAGAGTGATCAGCAGTGGCGATGATGGGGGCCTGGTCTTCATGAACAAATCCGAGAGAAAAGTTCAGTTCATCGGACATCGGAGCACGTTGAAACAGACGGGCATAAATACGGTGGATGCGTGTGCTGGCATCGGCGGACTTCACCTCGGGACGATTTAGTAGCGACTTCGCCTGCTGCACGACAAAGGGATGATTCATGCCAAACAAGGCCTGCTGAGGCACCGTGGTCTCAGTGCGCTGCGGGATGGAGAGATCGGGATTGGCGAAATCAAAGGTGCGCATGACAGCGGGCACATTCTCGCGATCCACGAGCGCGTAGAGCGTGCGGCGAGTGTTGCTGCTCGCGAACAGTGCTTCAGGACGACCACCCACAAGCCGATTCAGTCGGCCAGCGGCGGAGATCCATGCATCGCGTGCTTCTTCAAAGCTGAGGCGGTGCGGGTTCATTCGGGAGAGCAGGCGGTTGTCGGGATCACTCAGATCACTCGACTGGCTACTCTGCTGATACGTCTTTGAAGACATGATGAGCCGATGCATGGCCTTGATGCTCCAGCCGGAGTCGATGAAGCGCTGCGCGAGCCAGTCGAGCAGCTCGGGATGGCTCGGCGCACCGCCTTGCTTGCCGAAGTCGCTCGGTGTGCTGACCAGTCCGCGCCCGAAGTGGTGCTGCCAGAGGCGGTTCACCATCACACGGGCGGTGAGCGGATTGCGCGGATCGGTGATGGCCTGCGCGAGTTCTAAACGACCGCTGCCTTTTGTGAACGGCGTTTGTTTGCCAAACGCGCTCAAGAACTGACGCGGCACTTCATCGCCCTTCGTCAGCGGATTGCCACGAATGAAAACACGCGGCATGCTGGGCAGTGGACGATCGACCAAAACGGTCGCGTGAGCTGGTGCGGCACTTTTTTTGATGATGAAGCGATCTACATCAGCCTGTGATTTCCACAGCTCGGTGGTTACACCTGTGGGGAAATACATCTCGATGTTGGCGATGTGTTCATCGGGCACGAAAGCGGGCGAGCCGAGTTGCTTGAGTGTGTCTTCGGTCAATTCGTTGCCAGGATGCTTTTCAAGCCACGCGGTGAAACGATGCACGATGAAGGGATTGAGGTCTTTATCATCGAGAAGCTGGCCAAAGACCTCTTCAGGATACTTCTCCAGATCCTTCTGCGCGGCGATGTAATCGGCAGATCGTGCCCGCGTGCGTGCCATCTGTTCGCCGCGGCGTTTCGTCATCAGCTCGCGGTTCTTTTTCACCAGAGCGGACAGCTCTTCGTTTCTGACCACAGCGCAAGGCACCACTGCCTCGGCGCTGCTTTGGAAGACGCCGTAGAGCGCATAATAGTCGCGTGTGGGAATGGGATCGAACTTGTGATCGTGGCAGCGCGCGCAGGCGACGGTGAGGCCGAGAGTGCCACGTGTGACGACATCGATGCGATCATCAATGATGTCGTGCGTGACGCCGAGAAAGCGCCGCCCGAGCGTGAGAAATCCCATCGCGGCGAGGTCAGGCGAGTTAGGTGGCACAATCTGATCACCGGCGATTTGTAGCAACAAGAAGCGATCATAGGGCATGTCTTCGTTCAAGGCGCGCACCACCCAGTCGCGATACGGCGTGGCATGAACCCACTGCTTTTCTTCACGCGCATAAACGTAGCCTTTCGTGTCTGAGTAGCGCGCCACGTCTAGCCAATGACGCGCCCATTGCTCGCCGTAGTGCGGGCTCGCCAGAAGGGAGTCCACGAGGTGCGCGAAGTGTTTGTCTGACATGTCGGACGAGTCTGACTCGTCCGACGGAGGCAGGCCAGTGAGATCAAAGGTGGCCCTGCGAATGAGGGTGTGTGCATCCGCGCGTGGCGATGACTTCATGCCCTTCTCTGCGAGCCCACGCTGAATGAATTCATCTATGCTGTTGCCTTTGCCCGCCTTCAGCGGCTGAAACGACCAATGCTCCGCCGCGAGCAAACTCGTGGAGATGAATAAGGCACTGATCTGGACGATGCGGCACAACACAACGCCGGTACTACGCCCGTCACACCGTTTACTTTGCCGATCCAGATCGACGCACAAATTTCTGCACGCGCGCTCCTGTGCCTTCAGCAACATACACGGCACCGTCTGGATCGATGGCGATGTCGTGGCCGAGTTGGAACTGCCCGGGCTCTTTTCCAAACGAACCGAAAGTGTCCAGCACCTGCCCATGTGAATCGAGTTCGACAGCCTTGCCACGCTCCGCAGGCTTTAATGAAGGCGAGCCGCCGTCGATAATGAAGATGTGGCCGTTGATGCTGATCTCGACACCGTAGGGTTTGCCGATCTGCGGGCCTTTCCATTCGTGAAGGAAGCCGCCTTTGGCATCAAAGACTTGGAGCCGCTCGTTCTCGCGATCACAAACAATCACACGGCCCTGAGCATCAATGGCGATGCCATGCGGAAGATTGAACTGGCCGTTGCCTTTGCCCTTCGTGCCCCACTCGAACTCAAACTTGCCATCGGTGGTGAATTTCATCACGCGGGTGTTCTTGTAGCCATCGCCCACATAAAACGAACCATCGCGCAGCACTGCGACATCGGTGGGTAGATTGAAATGCGAGTGGTCATTGCCCGGCTTGCCGCGCTCTCCCAACGTTAGCAGCAGCCTGCCCTCTGGCGTAAATTTGAAGATCTGATGCAGCCCGACATCCGTGAGCCAAAGATTGCTCTCATGATCGACTGTGAGTCCATGCGGCATGATAAACATGTTTGCACCCCAAGAGCTGAGTAGCTTGCCGGAAGTGCCATCGATCACACTTACCGTCGGTGCTTCAATCGGCTCCGTCGGAAACGGATTCGACCACTTTCGTCCACTGCGGTGGAAGACAAACACGCGGTTTTGCGCATCGACACCGACTCCGGCGCAGAGGCCGAGAACGTGAGCTTCTGGCAACTTGGGCCAGTCTGCGACAACCTCGTGATGGGAATCGGTGGCCAGTAAAGTGAAGCCTGTCAGAATCTGAATGGCGAGCAAGAGAGAGAGTTTGGGATGCATGAGAGGTGATAGGAACATGAGCCGTCAGAACGAATCTCCGTGGGCGAGAGACTACTCCAGGCTTTGAAGGCTCGCGAAAAGTGAGCGGCACTTTTATAGCCCAGCTCCGCCGCCACCGCCTTCACTTGCGTCTCAGGCAGACGCAGCTTGATCATCGCTTGTGACATCTTCAGCATAGTCAGACAGGCCAGCGGCGTCTCCGTGTCATAGCGTTTGAAAAGTCGCGTCATGTAGGCTGCCGAGACATGGCAGTGCTTCGCCGCCGTATTACTTCCCTGCCGCGCCACCGGAGATGCTCGAATATGTGCAGGATCTCGTCGCCGAGATGCCGGGCGTCTGCGGTGTCAAAGACAGCTCGCGCCACATGATCTACTTCCACCGCCTCATCGAAGTCGCGAAGCAGCGCGCTGATTGGAGTGTGCTCGTCGGCCCCGAGGAACTTACTGCCGAAGCTGTGCTGCTCGGCGACCACGGTGGCATCAATGGCGGTGCCAATCTGCATCCGAAACTCTATGTGCAGATGTATCAAGCCGCCGTCGCGCAGGATTTGAAACGCACCCGCGAACTCCACGCGCAGGTCATGCAACTCGCCGGCAGTATCTACACCGTAGGCAAGCACAAGAGCGCCATCATCAAGGGCCTCAAGTGCGCTCTTAGTCTCATGGGCATCTGCGAAGACCACATGGCCGAGCCTTTCCACCGCTTCCGTGATGCCGAACGCGAAATCATTTGTGAAAGACTCATTGCTCTAGGCCTCTTGTAACTTCACACCATGAAATCACTGCTCTTCTGCATTATCCCCATCACTGCGCTGCTGGCTTCCGATCCTGCCATTCTTAAAACCGAGTTCATCTACGGCATCGGCCCTTACCCGCAGATCCACGCCACCACGATCACTGAGACACCCACTGGACTTGTTTCGGCATGGTTCGGCGGCACGGCAGAAAAGAATCCTGACGTGTGCATCTGGGTGTCACGTCAGCTTCCCGATGGCAAATGGACCGAGAGCGTCGAGACGGCCAATGGTGTGCAGGCGGATGGCACGCGTCATCCAACATGGAATCCGGTTTTGTTTCAGCCAAAGGACGCACCGCTGATGCTGTTCTTCAAAGTCGGCCCATCACCGAGCACGTGGTGGGGTGAGCTCAAAACGAGCGCCGATGGCGGCAAAACATGGTCTGCGGCTCAAAAGCTGCCGAAAGGCATCTTCGGCCCGATCAAGAACAAGCCCGTGCAACTCGCGAATGGCGACATCCTCTGCGGCACGAGCAATGAGACCGACACCAAACCCAGCGCCTGGGCCATCTACTTCGAGCGCACCTCCGATCTTGGCAAAACCTGGACACGCACTGAGTTGCTTCACGACGGGCTCACCGTCAGTGCCATCCAGCCGAGCATCCTTTTCCTCGGCGGCGACAAACTCCAGGCCGTGGGCCGCACGAAGCAGGCAAAGTCTTCCAAATCACTTCCGACGATGCCGGCAAGACTTGGGGCGAGATTTCACTCACAGACCTGCCGAATCCGAACTCCGGCACAGACGCCTTTACGCTCGCGAATGGTCGTCATTTGCTTATCTACAATCACACTGCCAAAGGCCGCAGTCCGCTCAATCTCGCGGTGAGCAAGGATGGCAAGACCTGGGAAGCCGCGCTGTTGTTTGAAGACGAGCCGAAAAAGGAGTTCAGTTATCCCGCGATCATTCAGACTAAGGACGGACTCGTCCACATCACCTACACTTGGAAACGCCAGAAGGTGAGGCATGTCGTCGTTGATCCTGCGAAGCTGATCACGAAACCCTTCGTGGACAGTCAGTGGCCGCAATGATGAAGCTTCGGTGGGCAATCGAAGCCGCTTCATGAAGTACATCGCCTCTGCTCTCTTTACCATACTTCTCCAGCTCTGTGCGGCTGAACCCATCATGAACCACGCCGCCGCTTTATCTGACTACGTCCAAAAGCTCAACACGTAGTCGTGGCAGCAGATGGAGCCGTGAGTTACGAAGGATGCCGTGTTCATTTCCACGGAAATGATACGTTTGTCGGCAGCGCGGCAGCTAAAGCGTCTTTTGAAATGACCTGACGAGCAACCTCTGGCGCAGGGCGGCTCACTCACAGCAGCCGCCACTCATGGCCATCTTGGCGCAGGAGGTCGTCGGCTTCTTTGGGGCCCCAGCTTCCGGCGGGGTAGTCGCACATCGGCGGCGGCGTTTCAGACTGGTGCCAGGCGTGCTCGATCTCATCGATAAACTTCCACGCATTCTCCACTTCATCACGTCGAGCGAATAGCGTTGCATCACCCGCCATGGCATCGAGCAAGAGGCGCTCGTAGGCTTCAGGGCTTGCCTTGCCAAAGCTGGATGAATAGCGGAAATCCATCTTCACCTGCTGCATGGACAGCGCCTGCCCAGGCTGCTTCGCCAAGATACGCAGGGCGATGCCTTCGTCCGGCTGTATGCGGATGACGAGCGTGTTTTCACTGCTGCCGGGAAGGCGCGCCGTGGCGAAGGGAACCTGCGGCGGCTTTTTGAAATGGATGCTGATCTCCGTGGCTTTTTTTGGCAGTTGCTTGCCCACGCGGATGTAAAAAGGCACGCCCTGCCAGCGCCAAGTGTCGATGTATAAACGCAGAGCCACAAAGGCCTCCGTCTTCGACTCAGGATTCACGCGGTCTTCCGCACGATAGCCCACGCGCGAGACTCCATCGACACTGCCCGCAGTGTATTGAGCGCGGATCACATTCGCACCCACAGCCTCCGGGCCGATGAGTGGACGTAGCGCACGGATCACCTTCACTTTTTCATCGCGCACACTATCAGCGCTAAGATCGGTCGGCGGCTCCATGGCCACGAGACTTAGGAGCTGAAAGAGATGATTTTGCACCATGTCACGCAAGGCACCCGCCGTGTCGTAGTAACCGCCGCGACCACCTTCCATGCCCAGATTTTCGGCGCAGGTGATTTGCACATTGTCGATGTATTTGCTGTTCCAGTTCGGTTCAAAGAGTGCATTGGCAAAGCGCAGCACCATGATGTTTTGAGCCGTCTCCTTGCCCAAATAATGGTCGATGCGGTAAGTGTCCTTTTCCTCAAAAGTCTCAGCCACCACGGCATTCAATCCGCGCGCTGTAGCGAGATCTTTACCAAACGGCTTTTCACATACCACACGCGCCCATTTTCCACTCACCCCGCGATTTAATCCCGTAGCGCGCAGCATCTCCAGGATCGGCTTGAAGGCCTCTGGTGCAGACGCCAGATAAAACAAACGGTTCGCAGGTGTGCCGCGCTCTTTGTCGAATTGATCGAGCAGCATCTTCAGTTCAACATAGCCAGAGGGATCTTCGAACTCGCTACGGTGATAGTGAATTCCCTGAGAAAAGCTGGCCCACAATTCGTCTGTGTGTGGCTGGCGTGAGTTCTTGCGATTTCCCTCTTCCAGCTCCTTGCGGAAGACCTCATCCGTTTTATCACGCCGAGCAAAGCCGACCACTTTAAACTGCGGCGGTAGATCGCCGCAGGCAGCCACATTGTAGAAGGCAGGGATCAGCTTGCGGTTCGTCAGGTCGCCCGTGGCACCAAAGATGACCACTGTGCAAGGCTCCGCGCGATGGCGCTGAAGCAGCGTTTGTTGAAAGGGATTTTCCAGATCAGACATGTTGAGAAAAAATGCGCCCGCCCAGTGAGGAGCAGCTCAGAGACTACCCGCTTCCCGCTGGCTGGCAACCCGTGAAGCGCAGGCAGCGTGCCGCTGCGGATGAAATCACTTCATACCAGGCATGGGCGCCCCATTGATGCGCCGACTTCACACGGCAATTTTACTCTGTCGCTCCCGCCGGAATGATGCACTGTCCGCTCATGCGTTGCGTTTTGGCCCTTAGTCTCTGCCTTGTCACCGGAGCCGCTCTACAGGCGGCTACTCCGGCATCCACGTTAGCTTCCACCCCGACTCCGCAGACGTCGCCAAAACCAAAACCCAGGGACGATCCAGCGCCGCCGAAGCCCGCCGCCGAGAAATCCAAGGAACCAACTCCGAAGCCGCCGCCGGAGGATGCTTATCGCCAGATGGAGTTGCTCACGCGCGTCATGGAAACCATCCGCCAGAGCTATGTCGATGAGTCCAAGATCACCTACGAGGCGCTGGTCGAAGGCGCGCTCGAAGGCATGCTCCGCCGACTCGATCCGCACTGCGAGTACATGGGCAAGTCGCTCTTTGAAGACATGCAGCGCGAGCAGAGCGACACCTCAGAAGGCGTGGGCATCAGCGTCGCACTGCGTGATGGCACACTCACCATCATCAGCGTGCGTGAAGAGGGATCCGCTGCGCGCGCAGGCGTCATCGCCGGAGATCAGATGGTGCGGATCAATGAAGTTCTAACCGACAGTGTCGGCGTGGCGGAAGCCATCCAGCTCCTCACAGGTAAGACCGGCGAGTCATTGAAGCTCACCGTGCGCCGGCCCGGCACCCGGCAATTCCTGGAGTTTACCCTCGTGCGTGAAACCCTCAGTGAAACCTCCGTGCATGACGCCATGCTCTTTGTGCCGAAGATGGCTGGTGAATACAAAATTGGTTACGCTCGCATCTCACAGTTCACCCAAGCCACCGCCAGCGATCTGAGCGCCGCTCTCGATGCACTCGAAAAGCTGGGCATGCAGGCCTTTGTCCTCGACCTGCGGAACAACCCCGGTGGCCTGCTCGATAGCTCCATCGCCGTGTGTGGTGAGTTCCTGCCAGAGGGCACCGTCGTGGTCACCACTGAGGGCCGCATCTCCTCGCAGAATCCGCCTCCCTATCGCACGCCGGCACGCGATGGCAAAAAGCTGCGTCGCTATCCCATGGCCGTCATCATCAATCACGGCAGTGCCAGCGCCGCCGAGATCACCGCTGGAGCCTTGCAGGACTTGAAGCGCGCCATCATCATTGGCACCACCAGCTTTGGCAAAGGCAGCGTGCAAAGCATCCTGCCCATGAAAAATGGAGCCGCCATGCGCCTCACAATTGCTAAATATTACACGCCCAGTCATCGCACCATTCACGAGCACGGAGTCGAGCCAAACATCACCTCCACACTCACCACCGACGAAGAAATCCGCGTCGCCAAGTGGCGCAACAATCACGGCACCGGTGAAGCCGCCGCCATCGAGATATCCAACCTCGGCGACAGGCAGCTCGATCGCGCCGTCGATGCCTTAAAAGGCGCGCTCGTCTTCGAATCCTTCCGTCCCAAAGAGGAGCCGAAGCCCAAGCCCGCCGTCATCAAAGCTCCGCCAAACGTCCCCAAAGCCCTGCCATTGCCTGCTGCCGATCCACAGCCAGTTCCCAGCAAAACAAACTAAGCTTTTCCAGTTCGAAACATGCGCGGCCTCTTCCTCTTCTTTGCTTTCTGCTGCCCACTATCAGCCCTGGACCTCCGACTGCCCACGGCAAATGACGCGCTACTCAAAGGAGGTGGCCCTGACTATTTTCAGCACGTGGATCGTAACTTTGAAGGCGAGAAAACAACCCCCTGGGAAGGCGGACAGTTTGGCTTCTGGCGTGATCCCCGTCGCATCAGCAGTGGCATCGCATACGCGCGTTTTCATGAAGGGCTGGATGTGAAACCGCTTCAGCGTGATGCCGCTGGTAATCCTCTCGATGAGGTCCACTCCATGCTGCCCGGTGAGGTCGTCTATGTCACCGCGAGCGCTGGCCAGAGCAATTACGGCAACTACATCGTCATCAAGCATGACTGGGGTGAGGGGCCGTTCTTCTCACTGTATGCGCATTTAAAAACAGCCTGCGTTGCTGCTGGCACCCAGGTCACTGCCGGGCAGGTCATCGCACGCATGGGTTTCACAGGCAGCGGTATCGACCAACGTCGTGCGCATGTACATGTTGAGTTGAATGTCATGCTCTCCACTGAGTTCGATCTTTGGCACAGCACAGGATTCAATACACCGAATCATCACGGCATCTACAACGGCATGAACCTGCTCGGACTCGATCTCCAGGCGCTTTATTTGGCCCATGCAAAGAACCCCGCACTCTCCGTCGCAGAATGGATGCGAAGTAGTGAAGCATGGATCGAGATCACCGTGCCAGGCAGCGCCAAAATGGAACTGCTGAAGAGACACCCATGGCTCCGCGAAAGCTCCGCTGCCAGTGCCGCGTCATGGCAGATCCGCTGCACACGCTGGGGTTTGCCTATCTGCATCAAACCATGCTCACAGGCCGTCTCAGGACCCATCGTGAGCTGGCTGAAAACGGATCCCATGCCCAACTACTACGCCACCCGTGGCCTCATCAGCAACAACGGCAAAATCACCGTCGAAGGAATGAGATTCATCCAACTCATGGCCGGGCTTTAACCCTTCGTCACTTATGCTCCTCGCCCTCGAATCCTCCTGTGATGAAACCGCCGCCGCCATCTGCACGGCGGACGGTGTGCTACTCGCATCGGCCATCGCCTCACAGATTGAGATTCATCGCCAGTATGGCGGCGTCGTGCCTGAAGTCGCCTCACGAAATCACGTTCTTCATGTGCGACCACTCGTTGAGCAAGTGCTCGCAGAAGCGGGTGTGAAGCTCGCCGACATGCGCGCCTTTGCCGCCACCACAGGGCCTGGTCTCGTCAGCTCGCTACTCATCGGCACCAGCATGGCCAAAGCGCTGGCGGCGGCGGAGAACAAGCCCTTCCTCGCCATGAATCACATGGAAGGGCATCTGCTTTCTCCCTTCATGGCCGGCAATGGCCCGCCTCGCCCCTGCGTGGCGCTCATCGTTAGCGGCGGTCACACCATGCTGCTGCACATGCAGGGAGTAGGACAGTATCGTTTGTTGGGCAAAACCCGTGACGACGCCGCAGGCGAGGCCTTTGATAAAGTCGCCAAGATGCTCGGCCTACCCTATCCCGGTGGACCTGAGATTGACAAACTCGCCTCCCAAGGCCGAGCGGATGCTTATGCTTTCCCCCGCAGCTTTCACGATGGTCACAGTCTCGAATTCAGCTTCAGCGGCCTGAAGACCGCCGTGCTCTACGAGTTGCCGAAGCTCGATCTGCGAAACCCTGCCACGCTCGCCGATGTTTGTGCGAGTGTGCAGGAGGCCATCCTCGAAGTGCTCGTCGAAAAGCTCATCCTCGCTGCACGTCAATGCCGTGAGAAACTCGTCACCGTCAGTGGCGGTGTCAGTTGCAATCGCGGCCTGCGCGCCAAGCTCAGCGCACGCTGTGAAAAGGAAGGACTCACCCTTCTCCTTGCCCGTCCCGAACTCTGCACCGACAATGCAGGCATGATCGCCTACGCCGCCATGCAGCGCTTTCAGCTAGGCCAAACTTCACCCCTCACCGCCGATGTCGATCCAAACCTGCCGCTCGTGGCGTGACGCCATCATCGCTCTGATGCTGCTTTCTAAGGCACTTCAGGCAGCCCCTGTTCCCGGTCTGATCCTCCCGCTGCATGATGTCGAAGTCGGTACCGCCGCCACGGGCATCGTCGCTGAAGTGCTCGTCAAAGAAGGCGACACGGTCGAAAAAGGGCAGCCACTCGTGAAGCTCAACGACGAAGTCGAGAAGCTTGATGTCGAGCGTATGGCAAAGGTGCTGGAGAAAGCCAAGTTTGATCATGAAGCCGCACAGAAGCTGCTCGCTGAAAAGATCGGCACACGCGAGGACGCGCTCAAGAAGCAGATCGAGCACGACCTCTCCAAACTTCAAATGCAGGCCGCTCAGGTCCGGCTCAAACAACGCACTATCAGCGCGCCGATTCAGGGCGTCGTGGTGAAGCGGGACAAGGAACCCGGTGAAGCGGTGCTGCTCAATGAAACCGTCGTCCAGATCGTCCACATCCTGCAGGTCTATGCCCAGTTTTATCTGGAGCCCGATCAAGCCCGCACGCTCAAGCCAGGGGCAGATCTCAAATTCAAAGTCCCCTCGCTTACCTACCCGCAAGTCTTCACCGGCACCATCGATTTCATCGACCCGCGCATGGATGCCGAAAGCGGTCTCTACCGCATCAAACTGCTCGTGGATAACAAGGAATTGAAGCTCAAAGCTGGCATGAGAGCAGAGTTAGAAGTGGCAAAACCCTGACGCCTCATGCAAGCAGCCTTGTCCATCACAGAGGTCACGGCTGAGAAAGCGCCAGACGTAGAAAGCACTGTGCCATCGGCCTTACGCTCGGATTTGATGATCAGCCACCAGCTCTTTGAAGGACGTGCATTTGCCATCATCAAAGATCCGCTCTCGTTGAAATACTTCCGTCTGCCTGCCGAGGATTTTGCTCTGGCTTCTTTCTTCGATGGCAAACGCGACGTCGCCGCGATACGCGCGGCTTTTTACCAATCTCAGCCACAGGCAGCACTGAGCCAGTCGCGCACTGAGATCACCGAGCGCATCCTGCGTTTTGCCAATGAACTGCTACTCGGCGGGTTTTTGGAAACAACAGCCGTAGCGGCACGACACCAGCAACGACTCAAGACAGCGCGGCAGCCGGTCATCACGCCATGGGGGCTGTTCATGAAGTCGCTTTTCCTGAAGATCCCGCTGTGGGACCCGGACACTGTTCTCATTCGGATGGAACGGCGCATGCGCTGGGTCTGGTCGTGGCTTGGCTTTGCGATTAGTCTCGTCATCCTGCTCGCCGGGGTCGCGGTGTTTGCGCTGAATTTTCCGCGCATCGCTCCGTCGCTGAACAACTTCCTCACGCTGCCAAATCTCGCGCTGATCTGGGTGCTCACGATTGCGGTTAAAATCATTCATGAGTTCGGTCACGGCCTGACCTGCAAGCACTACGGCGGTGAGGTGCATGAGATGGGCGCGATGGTCATCGTCTTCTCGCCATTCCTCTATGCTGATGTCACCGACAGCTACCTCTTCCCGAAGAAGCGGCACCGCATCCTCGTCGCGGCGGCGGGCATCTACATCGAACTGGTGATCGCCGCCATCGCCACGTTGCTCTGGGCCGTGTCACAGCCTGGATCGACGCAGCAGCTTCTCTTCAATCTTATGCTCATCACCAGCGTGTGGACCGTGCTCTTCAATGCCAACCCACTGATGAAATTCGACGGCTACTACATCCTCACCGACGTGCTAGATGTTCCGAACTTGCGTGCCAAAGCGCAGATGTGCGTGAGTGGAATGATGCGTCGCCTCTGTTTCGGCCCGAACGGCGGCACGCCATCCGTCGAGTCCATGCTGCCGCGTCGCAATCGAGGCTGGTTCGTTTTCTACAGTGTGGCGGCGCAGCTCTACCTGCTTTATATCACGCTCGGCATCGCGATGCTTTTCGATCATCTGCTCAAGCCCTACGGACTTGCGTGGCTTGGCGATTGGATTGGCATCGGCGCGCTGATCTCGATGCTGCTTGTGCCTGCGATGTCTTTCTTCTCCAAACAGCTTACCGCCGACCGCGCCGCCACACGCACGAACCGCCGACCCTGGATCATCCTGAGCGTGATTCTTGTACTTGGCGCTTTGCTTTTGCAAATGCCCTGGCCGGTGAATGTGGAGCGGCCCGCCGTGATGCAGCCCGTTGAGGCAGAGTTTGTTCGCGCAGAAGTGTCGGGACGCATCGTGGGGATCCGGGTTAAGACGGGTCAAGAAGTCAAAGTGGGTGATGCCATCGCGGTGCTGAGCAACCCGCGTCTCACCGCCGATGTGAACGCCGCCGAACTGCGAGTCGAGCGCGCCGAACGTGAACTCGACATGACCATCGGCAGCGAAGCGCCCGCCGCCTACAAGCAGGCACAGTCTCAGCTCGCTCAAATCCAGGTCGCTCTCAAGGAGGCCCAACGTCTCACGTCACGCCTCACCCTTCGAGCTTCACGCGCAGGCATTGTCATCACGCCCGATCTCGAACGGATCGCCGCAGGCAGCCTCAGGGCTGGCGATGCCATGTGCGAGATTGTGCAGCTTGATCCCATTCAGATCTACATCCCGCTCAACGAACGCCAGGCCCGCCACATACGTGCCGGACAGGCTGTCGATCTGCGAGTGTCCGCTGCGCCAGATCGAATGTTCCAGGGCTCTGTGATCGAAGATCGCAAAACACCGCCCGCGCGTGAACTGCCGCCTAATCTCGTCGCCACGCTCGGTGGTGATCTCGCCGCGCAACCCAATGCCGAAGGCCGCCTGATGCCGCTGGAGACGACTTACGGCGTGCTCGTAGCCATACCAAATGCCGATTATTTTTTACGTCCCGGCATGACCGGCACCGTGCGCATTCACGGCCCCATGCAGCCCGTGCATCTCATTCTCTGGATGAAACTCCTGGACTTCATCAGCCTGGATTACCGGCTATGACTTTAATCCTCACTATGGAAAGAAAGCTTCTTCAGACGCTCTTGGTTTTAGCATGTGTAGCTACGGTCGGTTATGGGTTTTACGCTTTCATTTACTACCCAATTATTTACCACCCGTTCGTCGTTGAGCCGAAGCAGGATTTGACCTTCCTACGCAGCAACCCATCCAGATCTGAGGTCATCAAATACTTTGGCATACCACACGAATCCTTGAAGGCGGGTAAACGATTTCCAATGACTGGGTGGCGACCTCTGCCAGATCGGATTGCAAGCCACGCTGCGTTTGCATTTGGTCGTCGAAATGGAATCAAGATCTACATCTTCTTCGGACCGGATGGGAAGATGGAGGAGTTTGTCATTTCGCATTCTTGAAGGATTGGGACAGCCATGGGTTGAGCCTCCTGAGTCGGGGCGGTTGCTTTAAGCGAGGATGTCCTTCGCCACCACGCCTTCCACATCCGTGAGGCGGAAGTTTCGGCCAGCGTAGCGGTAGGTCAGCTGCTCGTGATTGATCCCGAGCAGATGGAGGACCGTGGCATGCAGATCATGCGTGGTGATGATGCCCGTCTCTGCCGTATCGCCCATGTCGGTGATGCCGAAGTCATCGTGCGTGCGCACGAGTCCTTAGCCGAAAAGAGGCTGCCAGAGGCGGTTCACCATGACACGGGAGGTGAGCGGATGCGTGGGTTGCGTCATCCATTGCGCGAGTTCGATACTGCCCGATGATTTTGGCGAAATGACGGGCATGGGTGGCAGCGCGGGCATGGTCATTTTGCCGCTATCAGGCGCGGCCTCGCGCTCAAATGGATCGCCACCGACGGCGAGTTAGCAGTCTTTGATCTCGCTCTCGATGACGCCCAGGCAGAAGTGTGGATCGTGATCGTAGCGGATGGTTTCCTTCGGGTTGCCGAGCTCGCGGAGATTATCCATCAAATGACGCGCGGCGGATAAGGATGGCGCGTGGTGCGTCACCAATGGGGCCGAGGTTTTCTTTTTCTAGTCGCGCAAGGATGAAGCGGTCGAGATCGTCTTTGGTGACTTGAACCGGATGATGGAAGATACGCTGGTAGGACCAGGGCGTGGGGTTGTCGTATTTCTGGGCGGCGAGGAGGTTTGTCGCGATGAAAACGAGTTAGAAGCAGGCAACAGAATGGGGGCAGGAGAATAAAGAACCCATTCTTTTGCCCCCATTCTTCTGCCTAAATTCTGGGTAAGTGGGTTTCATTTCGATCCTTTCGCTTTCAGCCATGCGCTGAGCGCCTTCACATTTTGCGTGAAGTCTAGGCTGTAGATCACGCCGCTGGCGGGCTTTTGCTTTTTGCTGTTGGCATCACGCATGATGCCGCGTTCGCCGTCGGTGACGGGCCAGGATCCGTTGGGAGCTTGTTCTTTGAGAATGGTGGCGATGTCTTTGTCGGTGGGCGGGGAGGACCAGCGTTCTTTTTCGACACTAGGGAAGGCGACCTTTTCTCCACGGGCGATCTGGCTGCCGGTGGCTTGCAGCGCATCGAGCTCGCTGTCCCAGACCCAGCCGTAATTGGAGGAGGCTTTTTTGTCAGAGTAGGTCAGCTCGAAGCCTTTGCCGCCGGGGCCGCGCTCGAAGTAGAGGGGCTTGTTGGTGTTGAGTTCGTAGAAGCGGGCGAGCTGGTTGTCGGGCAGGACCACGGTGCGGAGGTAGGTGATGGCTTTGGCGACGGGCGGGAGGTATTTTTTATCGCCCGTGGCGGCGGTGAGCTTCAGCAAGGCCCACATCGCTGACTGAGATTCGCGACCGCAAATGGCGGTCGGTTCAAAGGCGCGGCTCCACACGGGCTGCATCTCGGCGTTGTATTGCTGGCCCCAGGCGGGCTGCGGGTCGGGCATCTGCGCAGTGACGAGGAAATCGCCGCCGCGTTTGGCTGCATCGAGGTATTTTGGATCGCCGCGAAGCTCCCAGGCAAGCAGCAGCGTGCTCATGAGCGTGGCGTGCGTGTTGTCATTGAGCACATAGCAGCCGCTGAAGTCCTTCGGCCACTTGCGCGGCCAGTCGGCGGGGTAGTTGCCGGGCTTGATCGGATACTTGTCCGCAGGCGGCGGCGATGTGGGGGCGTCGTCGAAATTCGCGCTCCAACCGCCCGCCGGATACTGCGTCATGATGATCGTGTGCAACGCGAAGTCGGCGGCTTCTCTGATCTCGGCGTCCTTGCCACCGAGCGCGTGATCCACACGCACAAGCAGTCGCGTGGCGGCCTGAGAGACATCGTCGTCATAGGTGGAGTAATTGTTTTTTTCCTGACGACGCCAGTTGTGCCAGCCCGCCTCGCGGGTGGCGGTTTGCGATCGTGGAATGAGCTTTCCGTCCGCGTCACGGCGATAGAGCTTCGATTCGCGGCCTTTGGCATCGAAGTGACCCGAGTAGTCCCAACCGCCCGAAGCGAGTTGCGTGCGCGACACGCATCGTGCGGCCTCTACGGCGGCTACAAGGCACTTTTCATCCTTCGTCGCCTCATAAGCATCCAGCATCGCCATCGAGACTGCAGGCGTCCCTGGCGGCTGAATCCAGATCGTGTCTGGGCCGGGAATTCCTTCCGCTTCACGCAACGTGAAATCAGCGCTGTAGCGATAGACGTAGCCGCCGTGCGTCGCCGCTTTGGTATGGTAGAAAGAGACGGCTTTGATCGCCGCTGCGGAGACTTCGGCAGCCGTCGCAGCCGTCGCAGCCGTCGCAGCCGTCGCAGCCGTCGCAGCCGTCGTGAGCGGCGGAAGGACGAATGACGAAATCAGAATGACGAAGGAAACACAGCAGCTTTTCATGGCAGTTATTGGGGCGAGAAGCTGATCAGGTGTTCTGAAGATCGTATAAAATGTGTCTCGACGAACATCGTTTAGGCAATCCTTCTCAGCCTTGAAGGCGGCGACAAATTGTTGCGCGTTCATGAATGAAGGTGAGTTCACTCCGCCTTGATCCCGACGTTCTTGTTGCCGTTGTCGCGAACGGCATCGGCGGTTTCGTGGAGGGACTTGAGCGGGGTGTCGGGATCGCCGGAGACGATGACTTTGGCGCCGGGGTGATCGAGGAGGAAGGTGCTGAGGTGACCGCGAAGGCCGCTAATGGGCTGCTTTTCGCCGTTGATGAGGACTGTGTCGCCGTTGGCGGTAACGTGCATGGTGATGACCTTGCTGCTCTTGATGGCTGCGGAGTTGCCATCGCCTTTGCGGGGTTTGGTGCCGCCTTCGGCGGAGGGGCGGCCTTCGCCATCGCGCTCGCCACCGGGTTTCTTCACGCCGTCACGTTGGCCGGTGCGTGGCTTTTCTCCGTCGTCAGTGCCGGGCTTTTTCACGCCGTCTTCGTCATCGCGAGCGCGGGTCTTCTTGGTCCCGCTGTCGCGTTCTCTCTCGCGGTTTTTCTTCATGCTGCCTTCACGCTTACTTTCACCTTTGCGTACAGGAGTGTCCGCATCACTAGTGGGCTTTTTGATGGTTTCGCCTTCACGGACTTTGGCGGGGACTTCTTTTTCAACGGCGCGGGCGGTTGTGAAGGAATAACAAACGAGAATGCTAAGCGTGAGGACGAGCAGTGCGTGGAGCCAGGGCTGGCGGGTGGTTGGGTGTGTGATCATGAGAATGCGTTGGCGCAGGGTGGGGTGGCTGCGCACACATGGAGCCAACCCTGCAATGGCCGGGGGTGCGCTAAAAGACTGCTTATTCTGAATCAAATCGGGTAACTTGGAAAACCCTGATTTTGCTATGGCAACGGAGTTGATTTCAAAAGTCGGCTATGACTCGAAGCGCCGACCTGCCGGATACGAGCCGACGCTGCGGGTCGCGGCGCCATCGGCGCGAGTTTGATCGAGGGCGGATTGGAAGTGTGGCTCGGCGGGGGAGCCTTCGATCTCGATATAGAAACGGTACTTGTTTGGCTGGCCGCGAATGGGTCGAGATTCGAGACGCTTCAAGTTCACAGCGGCATTGCTTAACGGAGTCAGGAAGCGACAGAGGCTGCCTGCGCGATCAGGCAACTCGACGACGAGGGCAGTGCGGTTGTTCTGCGTGGATGGCGCGTTTTCGCGATGACCGAGCAGGTAAAACTGTGTGATGTTCGGCACATCCCCCGCGATGGGGAAGTGAAGCAGCGCGAGTCCATGACGCTCGGCATTTTGACGCGGACCGATGGCGGCGGCACCGTCAAGCGTAGCGGCTTTCTCAGCGGCTTTCGAGGTGCTGGCTTCGACGACTCTTTTGGCATTCGGGTAGTGGGCCGTCAGCCATTCATCGCAATGGAAGAACGGCATGGCGTGCGAGTGGATGGTCTGCACGGAAACGCCGGATTTGCCGAGCAGCGCGAGTTTCACATCGAGCGTGAGTTCTTCCACGATGTGCAACATGCAGCGCTCATCCACGAGCCGGTCCACCGTGTCGATGATAAAGCCGCCGGAAGAGTTCTCGATGGGCACGATGCCGAGTGCGTCGGTGTGTGAGCCGAGGTAGTCGAAGACCTCGCCGATCGTTCCCATGAGCTGAACTGCCGCAGCTGGAAAGCGCTGCTGGGTGAGCAGATGGGAAAAGCTGCCCTCAGGTCCGAGGCAGGCGATGATGGATGAGTAGGCGGACATGAGGGATGTGGGAACCGACGCGCTGAGTCTAAAGCAGATGAAGAGCGTGGTCGAGGGTGGAAGTTACAGTGCAGGAATTGTTCCGATTCGATGATCTGTGCCAGCATGAGTCAAGGCAGTAAATTTTCTCTTTCTCGCGCCTTCCATCTTGCTGCCGCACAAGCACCTCGCTACCTCAGACCGACCTCCAATCTGAAATTTCAGATCTCAAATTTCAAATCATCCATTTTCCAACCATGTCTGCTGATAACGAACTCAACATCAATATCGCCCACGTCGAGCGCGTGGCCAAAGAACTCGGCCTCAAGGCCATCCAGGTCGGAGCGACAGCGCAGCTCTTCGCCGGTGGTGCCACGGTGCCTTTCATCGCCCGTTATCGAAAGGAAGCCACAGGCTCGATGGATGAAGTGCAGATCCTCGCCGTGAAGGAACGTATGGAGGCGCTGATCGCTCTTGATGATCGACGCGAAGCCATCGTGAAGTCGCTAGAAGAGCGCAAGCTCATGACGGACATTTTGCGCGCGAAGATCGAGAAAGCGGAAACGATCACCACACTGGAGGACATTTTTGCGCCCTTCCGTCCGAAGCGCCGCACCCGCGCTACGATCGCCAAAGAGAAGGGGCTGGAACCGTTGGCAGATTTCATTGAAGCCAATCTGCTCACCAGTGGCGTGAAGCTCGACGACGAGGCAGCGAAGTTCATCAATCTCGACCATGAGACCGAAGAATTGCGCGTCAAAGATGCCAACGATGCTCTCAGTGGAGCGCGTGACATCATCGCCGAGCGCATCAGTGATAATGCCGAAGCGCGCGCGGCTTTGCGCAAGCTCTTCGCCGATCAAAGCACGGTTGTTTCCAAGATCATGTTTGGCAAAGAAACCGAGGCTGATGCGCAGAAATTCCGCGACTACTTTGAATGGAGTGAGCCGCTGAAGTCCATTCCATCTCATCGCATGATGGCGATTCGTCGCGGTGAGAAAGAAGGCTTCCTGCTGATGCGCATCACACCGCCAGAAGACACGGCGGTGCAGATCATCAGCACGCTCTTTGTCAAAGGCGGCAACTCATGCAGCGACCAGATGAAGCTCGCCTGCGCCGACAGCTACAAGCGCCTGCTCAGCTCCAGCATGGAAACCGAAGCGCGTCTGGAGTCGAAGAAGAAAGCCGACACCGAAGCTGTGCGCGTCTTTGCCGATAACCTGCGCGAACTCCTTCTTGCCGCTCCACTCGGTCAGAAGCGCGTACTCGGCATCGATCCCGGCTTCCGCACCGGTTGTAAAGTCGTGGTGCTGGATGCTCAAGGTCAGCTCTTGTTCAACGACGTGATCTATCTGCTCGGCGAAGGCAACAGCCTGATGCACGCGAAGACGCTGGTGATGAATTTGATCGAGCGCTACAAGATTGAGGCCGTCGCCATCGGCAACGGCACCGCCAGCCGCGAGACGGAGACATTCATCAACAAGATCGGCATCCCCAAAGGCGTCCTCGTGCTCATGGTCAATGAGAGCGGGGCGTCGATCTACAGCGCCAGTGATGTCGCGCGTGAGGAGTTCCCGAATCACGACATCACTGTGCGCGGCGCGGTGTCGATTGGTCGTCGTCTCATGGACCCACTGGCGGAGTTGGTGAAGCTTGATCCGAAGTCCATCGGTGTCGGTCAGTATCAGCACGATGTGGATCAGAACCAGCTCAAGAGCAGCCTTGATAATGTCGTCGTCAGTGCTGTGAACGGCGTCGGTGTTGAGTTGAATACGGCCAGCAAGCAGTTGCTCAGTTATGTGTCCGGACTCAACAGCACGCACGCGGCAAACATCGTTGCATTCCGCAATGAGAACGGTCCTTTCAAGACGCGTAAAGATCTGCTGAAAGTCCCGCGTCTGGGCGACAAAGCCTTTGAGCAAGCCGCTGGATTCCTGCGTATTCGCGGAGCCGAGCACCCGCTTGATTCCAGCTCGGTGCATCCCGAGCGTTATCCGCTGGTCGAGAAGATGGCCGGCGATCTGGGCTGCACGGTGGCTGATCTCATGCAGCGCACCGAGTTGCGTCAGAAACTGGATTTGAAAAAGTATGTTAGCGAAGAAGTCGGTCTGCCGACGCTTCAAGACATCATGAACGAACTGGCTAAGCCTGGTCGTGATCCGCGCAAGCAGTACGAAGTCTTCAACTTTGCCGAAGGTGTGAACGACATGAAGGATCTCACCGTCGGCATGAAGCTGCCGGGTATCGTCACCAACGTCACTGCGTTTGGAGCCTTTGTGGACATCGGCGTGCATCAGGATGGACTCGTCCACGTCAGCCAGCTCAGTGACACTTTTGTGCGCGACGCGGCCGAGGTCGTGAAGGTCGCGCAGAAAGTCATGGTCACTGTGACCGAGGTGGACATTCAGCGGAAGCGCATCGCGCTGAGCATGAAATCCAAGCCTGATTTTGAGAAGAAGGTCGGTGCTGGTGGCCCACGCCCTGCCGGAGCGCCTGCTGGCGCTCAAGGCGGTGGCCAGCGCAGCTTCGGCAGTGGCGGTGGTGATCGTACTAGCCCCAGCGGCGGCGGTATGGGCAATCCCTTCGGCGGCGGTGGCGGCGGAGACTGGTTCACCGCAGCGGCGCAGAAGGGGAAGAAGTAGAGCTGCGCTGTTCGGAGTTCTGAGTTTGGAGCCCCGGCTTTAGCCGGTCTTTGAATTTGGAGTGCTCGCTGCGTGTTGGTGACAGAACGGAGGTCGAGTGGTAGGCGGTGTCTTCGTGGACTTCGGGAGTTCAAAGAGCCGCCTAAAAGCGGTGCTCCGAACTGGGAACAGCCTAAAGGCTGGGCTCCGAACGTAGCGCTCTGAACTCAGGACTCGGAGCGAGTGAACCCATACTTCTCCAACTGCTCCTCGATGATCTGCTCACAGGCAGCGAGTTGTTTGACGCGCTCGCGGCGGCCTTCGTCGGCGATGGCTTGAAGGGCGTCGATGTCGTAGAGATAGACGCCTTCGATCTCATTCACGGCTGGGTCCACATCGCGCGGGACGGCGATGTCGATGATGAGCAGGGGCTCCCAGCGGCGCTTTTTCATGACGTGCTGGATCTGGTCGGGCTTGATGACAAAATGCGGGGCGCTGGTGCTGGAGATGATGACATCCACCTCATGCATGGCGGCTTCCCATTCATCAAACTTCAGTGCGGTGCCGCCCATCTCTGAGGCGAGTTCGACGGCGCGATCGTGACTGCGATTGGACACGATGATGCTCTTGGCTCCGCGCGAAAGCAGGCTTTGCGCGCAGGTGCGGCTCATCTCGCCGGCACCGATGAGCATGACGCGGCATTGTTTGAGATCATGCACCTTCTCCGCGAGATCGACGGCGACGCTGCCGACACTGGTGGAGCCGCGCTGAATGCTGGTTTCGTTGCGCACTTTTTTGCCGACGGAGAAGGCTTGTTGGAAAAGTTTGTTCAGCGTGCGGCTTGTCGTGCCGGTGCCGAGTGCAACTTGATAGGCGGCTTTGACCTGGCCGAAGATTTCCGTTTCACCGAGCACCATGCTGTCGAGTCCGCTGACGACGCGGAAGAGATGTCGCGCGGCTTCATCGGCATCAAGCTTGTAGGTGACGAGTGCTTCAGCCTGCTCAGGTGCGAGTTCAAAGCGCTGCACGAGATAGTTCACCAGTTCATCATGCGCGGCGTGGGCTTTGTCATGCGTGTGGGTGGAGTAGATCTCGACACGGTTGCAGGTACTGAGCACGACGCTTTCCTCAAAGCCTGG
>CAMAQH010000038.1 GCA_945860295.1 Prosthecobacter debontii | reverse complement strand
ACGTCGCCATGTTTGATGAACTGGATGAAGGCACCGCCATTTTCAAAACAACCTCCAATGCACCCATCGGCACCGACGGCTTCCTCACCGAACCTCAGTTGCCGTCCGATCATTACCTCTGGCTCACCGGCACTCTGGGTCGTGCTTTGAGAAAAGAAATCCCGCTCACCCCGGAGTTGCCGAAGCGGTGAATCATCACCGAAAGCTCCTCGCGAAAAACCTCCCTGAGTTTCGTTCTCTCACCTCGACCATGCTCCGCTCTCTTCTATTCCTCTCCGCCCTTAGCCCTCTGCTCTCTGCCGAGCCCTTCCCTGCTCCCTTCAATTCCGAAAAAGGCTCCCCTATGCCTGCTGAGGAGGTCGCGCGGACGATGGAACTGCCGCCGGGGTTCAAATGCCAGGTTTTCGCGGCGGAGCCGGATGTGCAGCAGCCCATCGCCATGGCTTGGGATGCCAAGGGGCGGCTCTGGGTCGCGGAAAACTACACTTATGCAGAAAACCCCGCACGCTGGGACACGAAGCTGCGGGATCGGATCATCATCCTCGAAGACAAGGATGGCGATGGAAAGCACGACGGGCGGAAGGTCTTCTGGGATCAGGGCAGCTACCTCACGAGCGTCGAGATCGGTTACGGCGGCGCGTGGATTTTAAACAACGGCACCCTCAGCTTCATCGCCGATAAAAACGGCGACGATGTGCCCGATGGCGAGCCCGAGATCCTGCTCGATGGCTTCAACACCAAGACCATCGGCCACAACATCGTCAACGGCCTGCGCTGGGGTCCCGATGGCTGGCTCTATGGCCGCCACGGCATCACGGATACCTCCGCCGTCGGCGCTCCCGGCACGCCTGCGGACAAACGCCTCAAGTTCAACTGCGCCATCTGGCGCTTCCACCCCACGCGCAAGGTCGTCGAAGCCGTCGCCCACGGTGGCACGAACTCCTGGGGGCACGATTGGAATGCCGAGGGCGAGCTGTTCATGATCAATACCGTCATCGGCCACCTCTGGCACGTCATCCCCGGCGCGTATTACCGCCGCATGTTTGGCACCCATCTGAACCCCTACGTGTATGAGGTCATCGAGCAGACCGCCGACCACTTCCATTGGGACACCGGCTCCGAGAAATGGAGCGACATCCGCACTGGCATCAGCAACAAAACCCTCGAACTCGGCGGCGGTCATGCCCACGTCGGCATGTTGATCTATCAGGGCGGCACCTGGCCGAAGGAATACCACGGCGCCATGCTCACCTGCAACCTGCACGGCAACCGCATTAACATGGACAAACTCCTCCGCGAAGGCTGCGGCTACACTGGAAAGCACGCGCCCGACTTCATGAAGGCCAAAGACAAATGGTTCCGCGGCATCGACCTCCTCACCGGCCCCGACGGCAACGTCTTCGTCGCCGACTGGTCCGACTCCGGCGAATGCCACGACAACGACGGCGTGCATCGGACGAGCGGACGCATTTACAAGATCGTGTATGGGGAGCCGAAGAAGGCTGAGCCGATCAATGTGGCGACGATGAAGGATGAGGAGATAGACACACTGTCGGGCAGTCCGAACAACTGGTGGAGTCGCATGGCGATTCAACAGCAGCGTGAGCGAGGCACCAAAATCAAGCCATCACGGAAACCGATGCCGTCGCTCGTTGATGCAGATAGCGAAGATGGTTTGGACCGACTCCACCTGGCATCCTCGTTGCGTTTGCAAAATTTAGAAGCCCGCTGGCCCATCGCTACGGCGTTGGCGCAGCATGAGGAAGACGCGAATGACCGGCAGCAGCCGCTCATGATCTGGTATGGCATCGAGCCCGCCGTAGCGGCGGACCCCATGAAGGGCGTGGAGTTCATCGCCAACGCGAAGATCCCCACCGTGCGCCGACTCGTCGCCCGCCGCATCGCCGAGGACATCGAGAAGCAGCCCGCCGCCGTCGATGCGCTCGTGGCCTTGATGACGAAGGAAGCCTCTGTCCGCGAAGACATCCTCGCCGGCATGGCCGCTGGACTCGACGGCTTCAGCTCCGCAAAGAAGCCCAAGGGCTGGGATGAACTCGCCACAAGGAGTGAGCGCTTCCAGCCCTCATCTGACGGCAAGATGCCGTCACTCCTTGATCACACCAAAACCCTCTCCCTCATCTTCGGCAGCGGACGCGCCACAGACGAACTCATCGCCATCGTCAAAAACGCGGAGGGCGATGCCAACGCGCGCCGCAACGCCTTCACCGGCCTCACCCGCAGCGCCAAGCCCGAGCTGCTGCCCATCGTGCGCAGTTTGATCAATGATAAAGTCCTCGGCACCGCCGCGCGCAGTGCGCTCGCCGCTTACGATGACCCGAACATCCCGAAAGCCCTGCTCAGCCCCTGGCCGCAGCGCAGTGAGGAGCAGCAGGCGGCCACCGTCGCCACGCTCGTCACCCGCCCCAGCTACGCCCATGCCTTGCTCGATGTCGTGAAGTCCGGTCAAGTCCCCGTCGCCGTCATCACTCCGTATCAGGCCCGCGCCATCCGCAGCCTGAACGACGCCGACCTCACCACCAAGCTCACCGCCGTCTGGGGCGAACTGCGCGACACGCCTGAGGCTAAAAAAGCCGAACTCGCTGATTGGACCAAGAAGCTCACCCCCGAGCGCCTCGCCAAAGGCGAAGCCGCCAAAGGCAAAGCCATCTTCACCGCCGTCTGCGGTGCCTGCCACAAGCTCTACGGCGAAGGCGGCATGATCGGCCCCGACCTCACCGGCGGAGATCGCCACAAGCTCACCTACCTGCTCGAAAACATCATCGACCCGAACGCCATTGTGCCCGCCGACTACCGCATGAGCGTCTTCAAGCTCAAAGATGGCCGCACCCTCACCGGCGTCATCCCTGCCCAGACCGAGCGCACCGTCACCGTGCAAACCCCGGCAGAAAAGCTGACCATCGAGAAATCCCAGATCACCGAGCAGCAGCAACTCACGATGTCCCTCATGCCCGAAGGCCAGCTCACCGCCCTGGGTGAGGAGAACGTGGTGCATCTCATGGCTTACCTGATGAGCCTGGGGCCGGTGCGGTAGTCCTCGGCGCTCAAAAATAGGTCCTACAGGTCGCATAAGAGCTATAGGACCTATCCTCCGCCAGACCTATCCTCCGCCCTTGACTCAGGCCCCAGACCTGAGCACAGAAAGCACCGCCCTTTTCCCCTTTCCCTGCCGTGGCCAAGAAATCCTCCAAGACCGAAGACTCCTCCCCCATCCTTGCGGACAGCGCGCCCATCGAGATCAAACCGGTGGACGATCTCTATGGCGACTGGTTCCTCGACTACGCCAGCTACGTCATCCTGGAGCGCGCCGTGCCGCACATTCACGATGGCTTCAAGCCCGTGCAGCGCCGCATTTTGCACAGCATGGATGAGCTGGAAGATGGCCGTTACAACAAGGTCGCCAACGTCGTCGGCAACACGATGAAGTATCACCCGCATGGTGATGCCAGTATTGGCGATGCCATGGTTCAGCTCGGCCAGAAAGACCTGCTGATCGATACTCAGGGCAACTGGGGTAACATCCTCACCGGCGACAACGCCGCCGCGCCTCGATACATCGAGGCCCGCCTGTCGAAGTTCGCGCTCGACGTCGTCTTTGCCCCCAAAGTCACCGAGTGGTCCGCCAGCTACGACGGTCGCAACAAAGAGCCCGTGACCCTGCCGGTGAAGTTCCCGCTCCTGCTCGCTCAAGGCGTGGAAGGCATCGCCGTCGGCCTGAGCTGCCGCATTCTGCCGCACAATTTCATCGAGCTGTGTGAGGCCAGCATCGACGCCCTTCGCGGTGAAGATATCTATCTCCTACCTGACTTCCCACAAGGCGGCATCATGGACGCCAGCGACTACAATGGTGGTCTACGCGGTGGTCGCGTGCGCGTGCGGGCGAAGATCGAAGAAGGCGCAAAGAAGAACACGCTGCGCATCATCGAAGTGCCCTACGGCACCACGACGGGCGGCGTTATGGACAGTATCGTGGCCGCGAATGAGAAGGGCAAAATCAAGATCGCCCGTGTCGATGACAATACGGCGGAGTTTGTCGAAATTCTCGTCCAGCTTCCTCCAGGAACCGATGTCGATCAGACCATCCAGGCGCTGTATGCCTTCACCGATTGCGAGGTGTCCATCGCCCCGAATCTCGTAGTCATTCAGAATGACAAGCCGCGCTTTGCCAACGTCAACGACCTGCTCAAAGAGAGCACCGAATACACCAAGAAACTGCTCGGTGCAGAGCTGGAAATCCAGCTCGGTGAACTCGAAGAGAAGTGGCACTTCAGCAGCCTGGAGAAGATATTCATCGAGAACCGCATCTACCGCCGCATCGAAGAAGCCGAGACCTGGGAAGCCGTGATGGAAGCCATCTGGAAAGGCCTGAAACCCCACCTCACCCTGCTCAAGCGCGAGGTCACGAATGACGACGTCGCCCGCCTGACCGAGATCAAGATCAAGCGCATCTCCAAGTTCAACAGCTTCGAGGCTGACGAGCACATCCGCTCTCTGGAGAAGGACATCGACGCCGTTCAGAAGAACCTAAAGCAGCTCACCCGCTTCACCATCGCCCACTTCGAGCGTTTGAAGAAAACGTATGGCCCAGGCCGCGAACGCCGCACCGTGGTCAGCAGTTTTGATCGTGTGGCAGCCGCACAGGTCATCATCGCCAATGAAGTCCTCTACCTCGATACCAAAGAAGGCTTCGCCGGCACCGGCCTGAAAAAAGAAGGCGAGCCGATCTGCAAGTGCTCGAATCTTGATGACATCCTCTTCTTCACCAAAGAAGGCTCGATGACCGTGTCAAAGATCGCCCCGAAGATCCACGTCGGAAAGAACCCGCTCTACATCAACCTTTACAAAAAGGACGAGGAAGCGGTGTACACCTTCATCTATCGCGATGGCAAAAACGGACCCGTCATGGCCAAGCGCTTCCGCATCGGCGGCACCACACGCGACAAGCATTACGTGCTCACCAAAGGCACACCCGGCACCATGGTCCTCTTCTTCTCCCGCCATGACACCGAGGAAGAAAGCAACGCGCAAAACCTGCTCGTCCACCTCAAGCCCGCGCTGTATCTCCGCACCACATCATTGAAATTCCCAATCGCCGCACTCGCCATCAAAGGCCGCGACTCACTGGGGAACGTCGTGACCAAGCACGCCGTTGACCGCATCGTGAATGAGCGGAAGAACGCCGAAGGATAAAGCCCCTCTAGCACTCCATCAGGCACCCAATCCCGCATAATAAGGTGCGATCCGCCGCGCGTGCTCATCATAGGCTGCCTCAAAAATCTCCGTGGCTTTCTCCGCGCCGACGAGCACACCAGCGGTAAGCACCTTCGGCGGCTGACCCGCTTTCACGAGACGATCCGCCACCTCGGCTTTGATGGCATTCACCAGCAGACATCCGCCGACCGTGCTGCCAGGTGCGACGGCGGTTTCGAGACCTTCGATCTTCACCATCGCATCGCCAATCGGTGCGCCGGTATCGAGCACAATGTCGGCGAAGTCTTGCAGCTTCTTACCGTCGGGATGTCGTGAGGTGCTGGCATCCGAATGCACCTGAGAGATGATCGCCACCACTTTCACTCCGCGACGCTGAAACTCCTCCGCCATTTCTACCGGCACGACATTGCAACCGCCTGAAGACACGACCAGCGCGCTGTCCCCATCCTTCAGATCAAAGTTCCTCAGGATGCGCGCGGCCAGGCCGCTGACGTTTTCCAAGAACATCGCCTGCCGCTGTCCGTTCGCACCGACCACGAGATTGTGGAAGGTCAGGCTGAGTTCAACGATGGGATTGAATCCCGGAAACGAGCCGTATCGCGGCCACATCTCCTCCACCAAGATGCGACTGTGGCCTGAGCCAAAAACATGCACCATCTGACCTGCCAAGATGGTCTTGGAGAAGAGATCAGCCGTTTGATTGATCAACGGTAACTGCTCGCGGACACGGGAGATGAGGCTCTCTGATTTGGTGAGGTAGGTTTCGGAAGGTGTCATGAAGTGGGAAGTGTTTAGTGCTTGGTGTTGAGTAGATGATGGACGCAGCCATAGGCTCCGGCCCACTCGCCAGCAGAGGCGAGTGCGAGGCGAACACGATGCCCACCGGGACTCCACTCGAACTCGTCGAGATAGCTTTGCAGCGGCTGCATCAATTGTTCGCCAGAACCTGAGGCGATGCCGCCGCCGAGAATGACGAGTTCGGGATCGAGGACGTTGATCAGAGAGACAATGCCGACGGCAAGATAACGCACGGACTCCAGCCAGAGAGATTTCGCCTTCGCGTCTCCTGCTGCGGTTGCCGCAAGAAGCGTGAGCGTGCTTTCATAGCAGCCGCCACCACGCTCTTGCAGCGTCTTGTTGCCGAGAAAGGATTCGAGGCTGCCGGGTGTGTTAAAAATGTCCTTGGGGGCATTCGCATCGACGGTGATGTGGCCGAGATGACCGCCACGCCCGAGGCTGCCTTTGAGCAGGCGTCCGCCGCTGAGCACCGCCCCACCGACACCCGTGCCGAGCGTGATCATGAACACATCATGGCAGCCTTTGGCCGCGCCGATCCAGACCTCGCCAAGCAGCGCGGCGTTCGCATCATTGAGCACCTGCACCTCGCGCTCCAGAAAGGCGGGCCAGTCAAATTTCTCCAGCCCATGCATCCGCCCTGGCATCCAGTCGATGCCGCGTCCATTCGGATTCGCCAGCCCAGGTGCCGACAAGCCCACACGCAGTTTCCCCTGCCCCGCCTGTGCTTCCAGCTCATGCACGATCTCCCGAACGGTATGAGCAAAGCGTGGTTGATCACCGACAAACTCCCCATCCAAAGTCGGCCTCGAAACACTCGCCCTCATCTCCCCCGAACCGCACTCAATGAGTGCAGCTTTGATGTTCGTTCCGCCGAGATCAATGCCAATCGCGAGACTCATAGCGCCATCCTTCCTTCACTCACCGTCCATCCGCCATCCACCGCCAGCACCTGACCGGTGATGAACTTCGCCGCGCGTGACAGCAGAAACATCGCTGCGCCTTCCACATCCTCTGGTGCGCCGACACGACCACCATCCAACGGCTGCTTGGCGGCGATGAAGCGCTGGATGTCTTCATTACCGACGGCGCGCTGAGACATCGGCGTCTCCACCAGCGCCGGGGCGATGACATTCACGCGGATGTTTTGCGGCGCGTAGTAGCTGGCGATCGACTTGCTGAATCCGATGATTCCCGCCTTTGCCGCCGCATAAGCATGACTGGCAAAAAACTCCGGCGACGGCGACCAGCCGAGCACGCTGCCCATGTTCAGGATCACGCCTCCGCCGCCCTGCGTCATGAACTGCTTCACCGCCGCGCGATTGGAGAGGATGATCGAGTTCAAATTCAGATCGAGCGTGTAGCGCAGCCCGTCATCCGTCATTTCATGCAGCGGTCCGTCACCACGCGAGCGGCCGCTGCCGCCGGCCACATGATACAGTGCATCCAGCCGTCCAAACGCCTCCACCGCCAGCGCCACCGCACGCTCCGCCGTCTCTGACAGCGAGGCATCGCCTGCCAGGCCGCGTGCGCTGTCGCCCAGCAGATCCAGCACCGCCCGCACATTCGATTCCGAGCGGCTCGACACGACCACCCGCGCCCCATTGGCGACTAGCGCCTGAGCTGCCGACAGCCCCAACCCCGTGGTGCCGCCCATGACGACCACCACCAGACCTTCAACATCGTATCGCGCGCTCATTGGTCGCAGATGATGAAAAGCCCGCGCCCTCTCACAATGCCAAACTGCGGATGACAAGTTTGGCGGCTGGATAGAGCATGGGCGGCGAGGTTACTTCTTCTCTTCGATGTCGAGGATTGTGATTGGGAGCACCGATTCCTTTTCAAGTGCCTTCAAATAGCTATCAGGCAGCATTAAGCCACCTTCCTTCTTCGCCAATTTTTCGACTTTTACACTATTGTCAGCACGACCAAGAATAATCGTTCCTTGTCTCCATGTGCGACCACGCACGGGTTTGAGCCGTGAATCAAAACGCCATCTTGGAGGCCAGATAGGCTCCAGAGCGTTCTCAAAAAATAACGGGATAGATTCCTTTGGTGTCAGATCTTAGCCCAGCAACCAACATCCAGTGATTTTCTCCGGGCTCGCACGCCTCTGTATAATCTGGAGAAAGTCAAATGTTCCCATCTGGAGCAAAAGGACTGTTAGTGGCTCCAAAAATCCTCTCATCTTCAAGAATCTCGTTTTGGATCAATCTTCTCAACACCTGATTAGAGCTAACAGGTGATGGCAACTTAGCGTCAGGAAAGACTCCGTTGTTTTCAGACGCCCAAATTTTGAGTGCCATGATGATCTGTCGGGCATTGTTTGCAGATGCCGTCTGATTAGCCATTGAGGCAGTGAAGCCAATTGTCGGCACTATGAGACTGATACCAATCAGGCTCACGACAATAATAAATCCCCACTGCAACCAACCCCAACCCTTCTTCGGTTTTTCCGGTTCATTCATGCCTTGATTCAATCAGAGCTGATGGCCCGGGCAAGCTTCAATCAACTGCCGGAGCGCGGACCTCCGAGTCCGCAGCAGTTTGTTTACACACGAAACGCGGCATGAGAATCAAGGCCTCGCTGACTGAACGATCGGTTCGGGGATGTCTGCGAAGTAGCTCTGTCGAAAATCGGAATCATTTGAGCGGACAAGATGCTGCGGGCTGGAAAGCCCGCGCTCCTTTAGAGCCCGATGGCTTTCCGGGGATTCGTATCCAGCAGCAGTTTCAGATCGGCTTTGCTCAGGCCGAGTTGCTGCTGGCCGTTGGCAACAATGCGCGGGATGGTGACAGTGCTGCCGACGAAGTGGGAACCATCGGGACTGCGGGCGACGAGGTCTTCGCCGATCTGGATGTCCCAACCTGCGAGCGTGAATTTGCCAGGACCGAGACGCGCGGCAGAGATGGCATCGGTGACAAAGATGGTCTTTTCCAAACCGGCGACGCGCAGATAATTTTGCAGCGCGAAGAAGTCGATGTGGACGCCGTCGGGGATGAAGCAGAGCCACAGCTTGTCACGCAGCGCCAGGGCACGCTGGATGATGTTGTCGTGGCGATGCATGAGCATCGGGCAGCCGTTGCCGACATGGGTGAACATCGTCAAACCATGCTCAGTGGCGGCACGCAGTACTTCCAGGCTGGGATTGCAGTGACCGGCGGAGACGGTGACGCCGTTGTTCGCCAGAAACTCGGTGACGTGGAAGTGCTCATCCTTCTCCGGTGCCAGCGTGACGATCTTGGTGAGCCCGCCTGCGGCATCGAGCAGCCGCTTGGCGTCCTCCAGATTGGCAGGCCTTACGCACTGCGGTGGATGCGCACCGATGTAGCCTTTCTCGGGATTCATGAAGGGGCCCTCGATGTGAATGCCGACGATGACACTGCGCGCCAGTTCATCCTGCTCACGAAGTCGCACAAGTGTGCTCATGCGCCGTTCGAGTGTGGCGACATCATCCGTAATGAAAGTGGCGAGGATGGAATCGCAATCATCCTCACGCAGACAGACGCAGGCGTGGTGCAGCGCCTCGGCGGTGAGGTCGTCGCCATTGAAGTCGGTGCCAGCATAGCCATTGACCTGAAGATCGAGTGGTTTCATGGCGACTTGATTAGCCGCATCGCGCCGCCCTGTCAGCAGGGAGATGTGCCTAGACTTGGTGCTTTTGTGTCAGCCCTCCGCGTCCATGGCAGCGATCAAAGCCTGCCGCAGGGCGGGAAGATGCATGTCCGGCAAAGACACCGTACCCGTGATGGCGATGTGCATGACACCCAGCCGAGTGGCACAGGGGATGACGATGAGATGACTGCCCGTGGCAAGCACACGCCTGAGTGGCGATGGCGTCTCGCAGGCGGAAAGCGCGCTCATGCGCGAGGTGGCGCCCCAGGCCATGATGGCAGAAAGCACCAAGCCCGAGTGCGCGGACTGTCCCCACAGCAGATCGCCCTGATCACCCACGACAAACAGCTCGCTCTGATCCAGCGCAGACTGCGCCCATTTAGCAAATGCGTCTATCCGTTCAGATACCGATCCAGCCATCGCTTCAAGCGGAGGCAGCGATTTTGGCATCACGACTTCAGGCACGACCACCTTGTCCACCACTTCGCTGATCGGCTGATGACTCGGCATCAGACCGGCACGAATGGCACGCTCGCGGATGGCCTGCAGCCGTGAGCGAAAGTCCAACATGGGAGTTTCCACGGGCGCGCTTTCATGCACTGGCTCATCTGCCGTGAAAGGCTCCGGTTCATTCATCGATGCAGGCATAGATGGAGCCGCCACTTCATGTGAAGCTTTGACAGTCGGCTCAAGGCGCAGGGACTCTGCGAGAGCATTAACCTGCTGTGCGTCAATCCAGGAGACTTGCATGGCTTTGGCTGGCTTCACGTTCCTGGACAAGGCCCGCACGCTGCTCGATCTCGGCGGCGATTTGATCAAAGATGAGTGCCTCGGGCGGCGGATTCTTTTTCAACAGCGCCACCGGCACGCCCATCGCGCTAGCTTCGAGAAAGGAGGACAGTCGCGGCACATTCTGCTCAAACATCAGATCCGCAGGCAGCATGGCGCGCAGCTCGGCCACGACCTTTTGACTGATCGCGCTGTCCGCCATGACCATGGTCATCAGGATGCCCGCGACTTTCACACCCGCGCCCTCGGCGCGGAAGCGCGACAGCGTCTCCAGCATGTGCGGCACGCTGCGCACGGCCAGCGGCTCTGCCTGCTGCGGCAGGATGACGTAATCACAGGCTTTCACCACAGACTCGCTCATGCCATTCAGCCCGGCGGCAGTGTCCATGATCACGCAGTCCACACCGCGCAGCTCCGCCGTACGCAACAAATCGGCGAGCCGTGCAGGCACTTCCTTAGCAGGCCAGCCACGCCTCGCACACGCATCGTATTGACCGCAGGGCAGCACTTGCAACTCAGGCAGGCGGGTGGGCAACACGAGCTTATTAAAATCACGCTCGCCGCTGAGGAAGTCGTAGAAACCAAGCTTCGAGCGCGTGGAGCGCGCCAGCGAGAGACCCACGCCGCCCTGCGGATCGGTATCCACGAGCAGAGTTGTCCACCCGCGTCTGGCGAGGGAATAAGCGAGATTGATGCAGAGGGTGGTTTTACCCACACCTCCCTTTTGGCTGGCCGTAGCAATGGCGATCACGGCGCAGATGCTAGGCTGCGTTTGCCAACTAGCAAGGGTGGCGCGCAGGTGGCTGCGAGATGCTGCCGTGTGGCGTCGTTCGGTTCATCATGCGTGCCTGTCTCACACTCGCCTCCGCCTTTTTCCTATCATTTTCGCCTCAGGCCGCAGCGCCAAATGTCATCCTCATCATCAGCGATGACCAGGGCTGGCCGGACCTGGGCGGCATCGGCAGCAAACCGCTGATCACACCGAATCTCGACCGGCTCGCGGCAGAAGGCGTGCGCGGCACAGGCTTCTACGTCACCTGGCCCGCAGGACGAGAAACTCGCCCGCTACAGGGGTGCCGTGACCTGCATGGATGAAGCCATCGGTGCTGTGATGGAGGCCGTCGAGAAAGCAGGCCAGACCAGTAATACACAGCTCGATGGCTTCGACATGATGCCCATCCTGCGCGGCGAAATGAAGTCTTCGCACACTGCAATGTTCTGGCAGCGTCGTGGCGACAAAGCCGCCCGTTTTCAAATTTGGAAGTGTCTTAAGTCCGCCAAAGGTCAAGGCCTTTACGATCTCAGCACCGACCTCAGCGAAATCCACGACCTATCAAAAGAGAAGCCCGACATCGCCAAGATGATGCAGGAAAAATTCGCCACCTGGCGCAAGGAGATGGATGCGACTGAGCCACGCAGCCCGTTCCGTGATTACTGACCATTCAGACTTTCCTTGATGCTTTTCAAACATTATGCTTGGCGAGCATAATGTTTGCCATGATCTGTTTGTGATGTTAGTTTCCTGCCATGAGTCTGAAATTCGTCAACCGCGTCCGTGAGATTGCTGAACTCGATGTCGCAGCCCGCAAAGGTGGGCTACTCATCATCTTTGGCCGTCGTCGTGTGGGGAAGTCACGATTACTGCGGCACTGGCTACAAACTCGCGGCGGCATGTACAGCCAGGCTGTGGAGGGTCCGCCTGACATGCAGCTCCAGCAGATCATGGCCGACATCAAGCCGCAGCTCGGCAGCCAGATCGTGCCGAAATCCTGGCCGGAATTCCTGGAAGTGCTCGCCATTCAGAAGAAGCCGTGGATTCTCTGCCTCGACGAGTTGCCCTATCTCACCGCCGTCGATCCATCGCTGCCCAGCCAGCTTCAGAAGTGGCTAGACCACTCCATTCCGCGCAGATGCCTGCTCATCCTGGCTGGATCGAGCACCGCCATGATGAACGACCTCTTCCTGAACCGCGCAGCACCGCTCTACGGTCGCGCGCAGAAGCTCATCAATGTCCGCCCGATGGACTACGCCGCCTTTTGCGATGCCTGTGGCCAAAAGCCGGGCGACATGGCCTCGTTCGAGAAATTCTCCCTCGTCGGCGGTATCCCGAAGTACTGGGAGTTCGTCGAGAAAGACCAGGACGCCATCGGCTTGGCCGAGGCGCTGTATTTCGACTTCGCACCCTACATGGAGCAGGAGCCGCAGCGCATCCTGCGTGATGAAGGCGTGCAGGGAGCGAACGCCGTCTCCGTGCTAGAGGCCATCGGTCGCGGAGCCGAGCGCCCATCCGAAATCGCGCAGCGATTTGGCACTGCGCAGACCAATCTCTCCCGTCTCTTCCAGCAACTCCTCGACGCCTCCGTGCTCATCCGTGAGATGCCCTTTGGCGAAAGCGTGCGCACCACCAAAAAGATCCTCTACCGCATCCAGGACCCGACCATGCGCTTCTGGTTCTGCGTCTATTCACCGCACCGCAGCCGCTGGATGAACTACACCAACGAGGAGCGAAACAAGCTCATCCACGATCACGCCTCCAGCGTCTTCGAGGACGCCTGTCGCGCCCGCTTTCCAGGCTCCAGCCGCTACTGGGAAAAAGACATCGAACTCGACATCGTGGCCGAAGATCCCGAGAACCCAAAGTCACTCATCGTAGCCGAGGTGAAGTGGCGCAAACTCAGCGCTACAGAGAAGCGCCATGTGCTCTCCCAGCTCGAACAGAAATGGAAACGCACCGCTCTGAGCCAGAAGCACCCGAAGGTGAGATTCGAGGTCTTCGATGCCACGGCGATCAAGCCGTGAGTCTAGGTCGAATACCATACTCGTGTGAAATCTTCCGCATAACTGCCACCGATCAATGACCCCAAAAATGACAACTCGTGATGCATCGAAAGAGTTTCGAGAGGCTGCTATCGCCAAAGGGGTCTTTGTGAATTCTCCAAAGCAAGATCAGCGACTTCATGCTCGAATAACAAAAGCCGTAGTGTGGTTACACGATCACGGCGAAAGTGGTCAAAGGCATTTGCAGGTATGCTTCGATCTCCCTTTGGACTCAATCAGTAGCAGCAGAGGTTTTGATTTGAGTATCACAACCTCCCTGGCACTCGCGCATCTTCCGGTACATCACCAATCTTCAATCCATCGCGGATAATCTCGATGCCGCTGAGGATCGTTTCGCCTTCGAGGGTGGTGAGTTTCACAGTGAGGGTGCCGTCGGTGACTTGGATGCAGATTCCGGCATTAGCATCGGCAACCGAGGCATAAACACGACGTTAGTTTGGCAGCAGATAACCCGCTGCCAGAGCACAGAACCCAGCCGCCTGCCTTGTCACCCACGCTTCATCCTGGCCGAGTTCCTTCGCCATTAAAACCGCCACGATTGGTGCGGCTTCCATGCTGGCCCGTGCGTCCAGCAGCAGAGCACGAGTGCGGCGCGCGAGCACGTCTTCCACGCTGCGCGCCATTTCATGACGGACATGCCAGATGACTTCGGCTTTGAGAAATTCGAGCCGTGGGTGCAGCCGCTCGCCGAGTGCTGGCTCCGTCGTGATGAGTGCGCGGATGCCATCCGCATCACTACCATAGTAGTGCAGATGCGTTTCATCGGAAGCAGCGGATTGAGAACCATGCACGGGCAAATCATGAGTGACGCATTGGCAATGCTCCAGAGCGCCGATCATCTCCGCGTGATCGATCACGTCTTCGGCCATCTTGCGATAGGTCGTCCATTTGCCACCCGCGATCGTGATCAGACCAGAGTCGGAGATGGTGATGAGATGATCGCGTGAAAGCGCGGCCGTGCTGCCCGCCTCGGCTTTGATCAGCGGACGCAATCCGGCATAGACACTGAGCACATCCTCACGCTTTGGATCACGAGTCAGGTAGCGACTGACTTGCGTGAAGATGAAGTCGATCTCCTCCGGTAGGGCGCGCGGCTCAAGGGATGACTCCTCCACCGGAGTGTCTGTCGTGCCCACAACCACGCGACCATGCCATGGCACGGCGAAGAGCACGCGGCCATCGTCCGTCTTCGGGATCATGATCGCTGTGTCACCAGGAAGAAACTCACGTGGCAGCACGAAGTGGATGCCCTGGCTCGGGCTAAGCATCGGCTTCGCTTCGGCATCATCCATGCGGCACACGGCATCGGCAAAGACGCCCGTGGCATTGATCACCACCTTCGCACGCACCTCGATCTCGCGTCCGCTCTCTTCATCACGCAGCAGCGCTCCGGCGATATGCACGCCATCTTTAATCAGGCTGCAGCAGCGCATGTAATTAATGAGCGCCGCGCCTTTCTCCGCCGCTGTCTGAGCGAGGTTGATCGCCAGACGTGAATCATCAAACTGCCCGTCATGGTAAATGATGCCGCCATTGAGTCCGTCCTGTTCAATGTTCGGCAGCAGGTCGATCACGTCCTCGCGCGTGAGCCACCGCGATGGCTCCAGGCCAAGGCGTCCAGCCAGCCCGTCATACACTTTCATGCCGATGCCGTAAAACGGCCCCTCCCACCAATGGTAGTTCGGGATCACAAACGGCAGGCTGTGGACGAGATGCGGTGCGTTCTGGCACAACAGCCCGCGCTCGCGCAGGGCTTCGAGCACGAGCGACAGATTCCCCTGTTTCAAATAGCGTACGCCGCCATGCACCAGCTTCGTGCTGCGGCTTGAGGTGCCTTTGGCAAAGTCCGCCTGTTCCACGAGCAGCACCGAGTGCCCGCGTGAGGCCGCATCCACCGCCGCGCCCAGTCCTGACGCTCCGCCGCCGATGATGAGGATGTCAAAAGCAGCGCGGTCTGCGAGTTGAGAAACCGAGTGTTCACGATTCATGTGCCGAGTGTAGCGCCATCAGCCCATTCGTCATTCTGCATTCGTCATTCGACATCGCCCGCACTGCTTGCTAGCATCCGCGCTTTCCAAACCCCAACCCCACACATACTCATGTCCGACATCGCACTCGCCAAAGGTGAAAAATTCCTCGAAGACAACGCCAAGAAAGAAGGCGTCACGGTGACCGCCAGCGGTCTCCAATATCAAGTCATCACCGAAGGCACCGGCAAGAGCCCGAAAGCCACGGACACCGTGGAAGTCCACTACTAAGGCACGCTGATCAACGGCAACGTCTTTGACAGTTCCTACCGCCGCAAAGAAACCATCGAGTTCCCGCTGAATGGCGTGATCGCCGGCTGGACGGAAGGCGTGCAGCTCATGAAAGAGGGCGCCAAGTTCCGCTTCTTCATCCCCTCCAAACTCGCCTACGGCACCCGCGGTGCCGGTCGCGACATTGGCCCGAATGAGGCGCTGATCTTTGACGTGGAACTCTTCAAGGTGAAGTGAGATCAATATGGGCAAGGTCCGATCCTGCCCAAATTTTGTCGTTTCCGAAAAACGCACCGTCCGCTATAACGGCGGCTCTTTCCTACCAACATGCCCAAAAAGAAGCTCAATATCGCCGTCGTCGGCCTCGGATTCGGGGCGGAGTTCATCCCCATCTGGCAACGCCATCCGAACACGGTTTGTTACGCCATCTGCCAGCGTGATCCCAAGAAGCTGAAAGCCATCGGCGATGCGTTTGGCATCGAGGTGCGCTACACGGACTTCAAGGAGATGCTCAAGGACCCGAACATCGACGCGGTTCACATCAACTCGCCAATCCCCGATCACGGCTGGATGTCCATCGAAGCTCTGAAGGCTGGCAAGCATGTGGCCTGCACGGTGCCGATGGCCACAAGCATCGAGAACTGCAAAAAAATCTGTGATCTGGTGAAGAAGACCGGCTTGAAATACATGATGATGGAAACCGTGGTGTATGCCCGCGAGTTCCTCTTCATGAAGGAGCAGGTTCAAAAAGGCAAACTGGGTAAGCTGCAGTTCCTCCAGTCCAGCCATCAGCAGGACATGGACGGCTGGCCGAACTACTGGCCCGGCCTGCCGCCGATGTGGTATGCCACGCATTGCGTCGGCCCGGTGGTCGCGCTGGCTGGCACACCGGCAGAGTACGTGAGCTGCTTTGGCTCTGGCACGATCCGCCCTGAGCTGGTGAAGCAGTATGGCTCGCCCTTTGCCGTGGAGACAGCGCATGTGAAGTTCAAGGACAGCGACCTCAGCGCGCGGGTGATCCGTAGCCTGTTCGACACGGCAAGGCAGTATCGTGAAAGCATCGACGCGTATGGAGATAAGGCCTCCATCGAGTGGCCGCTGATTGAGCACGAGCCGCTGATCATGCACACGGCCAAGCTGCCTGAGCACAAGATCCCGAAGCTGGTGAAGTCTCCTGATTACGCCAAACTACTGCCAAAGAGCATCCGCGACTTCACGACGAAGGGAGTCTATGACCTCGGCAAAAAGACGCACCTGAGCTTCGTGCAAGGCAGCGGCCATGGCGGCAGTCATCCGCATCTGGCGCATGAGTTTGCCAGTGCTTTGACCGAAGGGCGCGATCCTTTCCCGAATGCGAAGCAGTCTGCCAACTGGACTTGTGTCGGCCTCTGCGCCCACGAGTCCGCCATGGCTGGCGGCAAGATCGTGAAGCTGCCGGCTTTCACGGTGTAAGACCGGCTACAGTTCGAACTTCGAGACGGACACGGATCACTCCGCGTCCGTTTTCTTTTTCCCCTTACCCTTGCCTTTGCCCTTCTTCTTTGGGGCTTCGGTCGGTGTGTTGGGCGTCGGCATTTTGGCACCTACGGACTCGCGCCAGGCGATCATCTTGGCGTGCAGTTCCTTGGCCTTGTCAGACATCTCGGTGGCGAGGTTTTTGGTTTCGCCGATGTCATCTTTGAGGTTGTAGAGTTCGAGGCGGTGATCTTCAAAGAACTCCATGAGCTTCCACGGCCCTGATTGAATGAGGCCGACGGGTGTGGTGCGCCAAGTGTTTTCACCTGCACCGAGATAACCGGGGAAGTGCTGGTAGATGGCATCACGCTTCAGAGCAGCTTTTGGATCGCGGAAAAGAGGCGCGAGACTTTCACCATCAAGAGGCTGATTCTCAGGCGCGGCGGCTCCAGCGATCTCCATGAAAGTGGGATAAAGATCGACGTGGATGGTGGGTGTGTCGGTGGAGCTGCCAGCCGCAGTCACCCCGGGCCAGCGGACGATGAGAGGCACGCGCGTGCCGCCTTCGTAGAGACTGCCCTTACCACTGCGCAGCGGGGTGTTGTCAGTGATGTCGCCGCCCTTGACGCCTTCGCGTTCGTAGCCACCGACTCCGCCGTTGTCAGAGGAAAAGATAAGCACGGTGTTATCAGCGATGCCTTGCTTCTCCAGCTCCGCGACTAGGCGGCCCACGCTTTCATCCACACTGGCGATCATGGCAGCATAAGTCGGGTTGTTGTGCCCATCGACACCAAGCTTGTCCTTGAATTTGGCGATCTGTTCAGGCTTGGCCTGATGCGGTGAATGCACGCCGAAGTGCGGAAGGTAGAGGAAGAAGGGCTCGGCCTTGTGCCGTCCGATGAAATCGACGGCTTGATGAGTTAGGAAGTCAGCGAGGTATTCGCCGTTCGGGTACTCGGTCTTGGGACTGGTATTGAAATCAAAGTGCTGCCCCATGCTGACGATGGCTTCATCAAAACCGCGCTTGCCGGGATGATAGTCGCCCTTCTCACCGAGGTGCCATTTGCCAAACATGGCCGTTGCATAGCCCGCCTTCTTAAAAGTCTGCGCGACGATGACTTTCTCGATCGGCAGCTCGGTCACATTGTCCACCGGACGCAGCGTGCGCGTGCTCCAATCAAAACGATCTGTGCCACCCACCGTGTAAACACCCGTGCGCGGCGCATACTGGCCGGACATAAGCGCAGCACGCGTAGGCTGACAGTTTTGGTGGTGGTGATGGCTCGTGAGCTTCATGCCCTGCGCGGCCAGCTTGTCGATGTTCGGCGTCTCGTAGTACTTTGATCCAAAGCAGGCCACGTCCGTGTATCCGAGATCATCGGCGAGGATGAAGATGATGTTGGGCTTGGTGGCAGCTTGTGATGCACTGACAAACAGCACGATGAGAAAGAGGCAGGCGAGTTTCATGGCGGAGGCGCGCTGAAACGTCGCACGATGTGGGTATGTTGCGCTAGATGCGGACCACCTTACCTCGCCTCGATCTTAACGTCGTCGAGATCGAAGCTCTGCTGGCTGCCGGTCTGGGCGGCCATGAGGACGATCTTTCCGGCGTTGCGCAGGGTTTCACGCCAGGAATAGGCCTGTGCGGTGGGCACCCAGCCAGCGGCTTTGGCCTGCTCATCGGTCCAGTCGTGACGGATGGTAGTGGTGATGGTCTGCCAGTCGGTGCTGAAGGGTGGGAGCTTTTCAAAAGTCCATTGAGAGACATCGCGGGCGAAGATTTCCAGGCGCACGGCACCGCCTGCTTTTGGCGCGCGCACGCGGGCGCTGAGCGTGACTTCATCGCCACCGAGCAGTACAGGCCAGTCGCCGGGCAAGGGCTGCGCATGGGCGATGGGGCGCAGGTTTTTGCCGCGCGAGATGGTGAGGTAGCCTTCGGGGTGATGCTCGATCTTGTCCACGCCTTGCCAGCCTTGCGCGTCTTTGTCGAACGAGAAGACGAGCGGCTCACGCTGCACGGGGAGCTTTGGCAAAGGCGCGAGCTTGGGCGCAGGCAGGGCGGTGTTCACGAGAGTGACGCCCGAGATGGCAAACAGCTTGGCACCAGGAGCGAGCGTGAGACGCAGTCGGAGACTGCCATCTTTTTGAGCGCGCTTTTCAAAGGCGACATCACCATCGGCGGAAAGCGTGATGGATTTGCCAGACTCGCGCAAAGGTGAGGTGAGGAGCATGGCTGGCTTGGCTTTGTCCTCGGGCTCGTAGGCAGCGAAACCATCCTCACGCAAGCGGGCGAGGCAGAGGCTGGCGCTGCGTTTCCAGCCGAGATGCACGGTGGGGCTGCCGCCGTAGTAGAGGAGCAGCTTGCCGTCCTGCATGACGGGTGGCCCGGCCTGTGCATAAATGCAGCCGCTGTCGTAGCTACCTTTGTCGCCGAGCTTTAAAAACGGCGTGCCAGGCTGCACGCGCTGCCACTTGATGGAGTCGTGGCTCCACGCGAGTTCGACATCGACGACACGCCCTGATCCGACGTGATACATCATGACATAGCCGAGATAGAGATTGGCATACGGGAAGACGGTGAGCGCATAGGTCTGTGTGGCGCGGCCTTCATCCAGCGCGCTGCGCAGGACGATGCCGCTGCTCTTCCAATGCAGGAAGTCATCGCTCTCCAGACGCGAGACGAGGCGCTCGCCGAGGTACATTTTGGTGAACCATAGATACTTGCCGCTGCGGGTATCAAAGAAAGCGTTGTTGTGCGTGTCGCCCTGCTGCGCGCTAAAACCGAGCACCTCTTGCGTGGGGCTCCAGTTCAAGCCATCGGCGCTGAAGCGCACGCGCGGTTTCCCGAGGCCGATGTCATGCACGAGCTTGTAGCGCCGAGCCTGATCGGTGTCGTGCAGGTCTTTGAAAACACCGACGTTCGGGCAATCACGAGCCACGATGTTGTTCGCGCTGCTGCCTGCGAACTTGTGCAGGCCGAGAGCGGGCTTCTCCCATTTCAGTCCGTCCTTTGAAGTCGCATAAAGCAGATACCAACCAACGTCATGCACCGTGCTCGGCCCATCCATCTGCGCGATGACTTCTTTGTCGGCGAGCACATCCTTATACCACATCTTCCACAGCTTCGCCTCCGGATCCCAAGTGACGTTCGGGTAGTAGTTGTTCGTGGCATTCTCCCAAGGCTGATCCGATGGCAGTAAAGGGTTCTCCCCCGCCTTCTCTGCCGTGCCGAGCACGAGCCGCGCGTTCTCGCTTTGCTCGATGACCCGTGAGTCGAGCATGAGCAGCTTGTCGTCCTGAGGCGGAACGAGGACTGGCTCGGCGGCATGAAGTGCGGTGGAGATGAGGAGGATAAAGGCAACGCGCATGGTGCACCAATACGCGCTGCTTCATCTCTTCACACAATCGGGTCGGGGCAAAACTCGCGGCGCTGGCATTTGAGACAGTGGTCGCCGAGGTAGAAGGTATCGAGAAAGGTCATGAGCTGGCCGATGATTTTCTTGTCCTCGGTGACGATGCCGGCCTCGAAGTTACGTCGGTGGTCACTCTTGGCACCGAGGCCTGCACCGGTGAGATTGGCGGAGCCGATGTAGGCGATGCGGCCGTCGGCGATGATGCACTTCATGTGCATGCGAGGGCAGAGGATGCGACTGAAGAGATCGCTCTCGATGAGTTCGGGGAAGCGGTCGAAGTCGGCGCGAAAGCGTGGGCCGGGTTCCTTGGCGTGGATGAGACGCACTTCGACACCTTCGCTGATTTTTCGAGCGAGCACTTGCAGGAATGGGACGAACTTTTTACCGACACCTACATGCAGATCTTTGAGGTCAGCGGTGACAAGCCAGAGCAGCTTTTTCGCGGCTGGCACGATCTCCTGAAGCACCGCTTGATAGGTCTCCTGATTGATGACCAGCTTGCTCACTCGGAAGCCTCCACCAACTCGGCGCTCACAATACCTTGCGTCACATGACGCGGCTGGGCGATGAGATCGACGAGCCGTTCAAAGATGTCCTTGCCGCGAGTGATCTCGATCTCAACACGGAGGAAGTAGATGGGAACCTCACCCGGCGTGAGCTTGGGAAAGCGTACGTAGTCTTTCTCGGTGGTGAGGATGGCGTGCGCGTCAGCCTTGGTGCAGCGGTCGATGAACTGGGTGATCTCCTTTTCCTGAAAGCGATGATGGTCCGTGAAGCGCACGGTCCAGTGAACTTTGGCACCGAGTTTGCGGCAGCCATTTTCAAAACTCTCCGGCACAGCGATGCCGGATAAGGCACCGACATATTTGCCACGAAAAGCATCCAGAGGAAGTCGCTCGCCAGTATGAATGTCCTGGAAATAAACGGGACGATGACGACACTCGATGATCTCAGCGACAGCATTGTAGCGGCGAATCTGCTGGATGACTTCATCACTGTCGCCATCGGACTTGGTGAGGAAGATGTAGCTGGCTCGGCGTAGGCTCTTCGGCGGCTCACGCAGAGTGCCGCGCGGCAGCATGTAACCGGTGCCAAAGGGGGCTGTTTTGTCCACGAGGACGATGTCGTGACGATGCTTCAGCTTCAGGTATTGCAGACCATCATCGAGGATCAGAACATCTGAGCCGAACTTGCGGATGGCATGGGCGCCGGCCTTCACACGATTGCGATCGACAACGACTGGCACGCCGGGGCAGTTGTGCGCGAGCATGAAGGGCTCGTCACCAGCAGTGTAGGAATCGAGCAGCACTTTTTCACCATCAGAGACGACGCGCGGTGGCAGGCCTTTCGGTTTGCGAGCGAGGCCGAGCTTGGCAGCGATTCGCCAGCTTAGCGGGGCTTTGCGCTGGCGCTTGCTTTTGTAACCACGACTGAGAATGGCGACACGACGCCCGCGATCACGCAGCGACTTGGCAAGCAGCTCGACGACCGGCGTTTTGCCCGTACCTCCGACGGTGATATTCCCCACACTGATGACTGGCACGCCGAGGTGATGATCGTGAATGTAACGCTCGCGGTAGAGGTAGAGCCGTAGCTTCACCGCGCCTTGGTAGATGCCCGACAGGAACCAGAACACAGTGCGCAACAACGACGCGCGTACCCCACGTCGATTGTGGATGATGACGTCGATGATGTATTGCTCGAGATCTTCGAGGGTGTCCTTCATACCGTTTGTCGAGACTGCCGCAGGCCGCGGAGGGGCACAAGTGGCTTGGTTTCAAAACTTGCCATCACGGCTCTCGAAGTGTGTGGGCTTATCAAGTGTGGTGCCGCCGCTCTGAATCCATGAAGCTACCCAATCGAGGAGGTCCGATTCAGAGAGTTTCGCTTGATCCAATTTTTCAAAACACAGGCTAGCATCACTGAGCAGGGCATCGGCTGCCTCGGTGCCAGTGATCTGCACTTCTTTGCCAAAGGCCTTGGCGAAGTACTCGGCCACGCCTCGCACATGCAGCATCACGGAGCCGGTGAGATTGATCTTGAAGGCAGGCGTGGTGGCGTATTCGAGAGTGAGCAGTGAGAGTGCATTCGCATCGCCCTGCCATATGGTGTTGAAGTGACCCATCGTCAGATCCATGGGCTCGCCACGCCAGACTTTCTGGGCGATGTCCACCAGCACGCCGTAACGCAGATCGCAGGCGTAGTTCAGGCGGATGAGCGAAACCGGTGTGCCGTGAGCGAGTGCGAAGTGCTCAAAGATGCGCTCCCTGCCGAGACAGCTCTGCGCGTATTCACCGGCCGGATTTGGCGTGTCAGTTTCACGACTACCACTGCCGCTGGTCGGCACGAGGCCATAGACGTTGCCGGTGGAAAAAGCGGCGATGCGGCTGTCTGGAAAGCGCTGACAGACGAAGCCGGGCAGCAACGCGTTCATGGCCCAGGTCAGCGGCTCCTGGCCTGTCGCGCCAAATTTCATCCCGGCCATGTAGATGATGTTCGGCGCATCTGGCAGAGCTGCCAAAGCGCGTTCATCAAGCAGGTCGCAGGTGATGGTTTCGACACCGTGTTTTTCCAACTCAGTGCGCGCCGCTGCATCACGAAAACGTGAGACACCGATGATGCGTCTCGTGGTGCCAGCTTCATCGCTCGCACGTTTCGCCATGCGGGCCAGAGACGGCCCCATTTTACCAGCGACCCCGAGGACGAGGATGTCTCCTGACAAACGCTGCATCATCTCCACCACGGATTCTGTCGGCTCACTGAGTCGGTCTTCCAACTCAATAAGCGTCGTGGGTGGACTGGGGGCCTGACCACTCACGGAATCTTCAAAGCTTGGCCTGGACGGATCAGATCCGACTTGAGGCTGTTGGCTGCTTTGATCTTCGCCACCGTCGTGCCGCGCTTGCGAGCGATGGCATAAAGTGAGTCACCCGATACCACTTTGTAGCTGCCGCTAGACTTCTTGGCGGTGCTCTTGGACTTGGGCTTTGTCGAGGCCATGGACTTCTTTGGCGTGCTGCTGCTAGCCGGGCTGGGCGTCGTCTTTGGCCTAGTGCTCGTCGGTGCATTGAAAGCATACGGATCGGCTTCAATAGGAGCCGGAGGTGCCGTGTAGGTCGGCGCGGAACCGCCAGCTACCTGACCGGGCTGGCCTGGATAGGGATTGTAGCCACCGTCGTTCGCATAATTCGCCACATAGGGGTCGCTCTGCGTGCTGACTGACTTATTGAAGAGACTCTTGCCATTCTGACAAGAAACGAGGCTGAGAGTGAGCGAGATCAAAGTCAGGAGACGGACGGTGGGAATCAGATACATGTGTTCTATGGGTGCCTGGATTGGTTAGGACCGCGCGAGTATGGTTTTCCGCACAGATTTGTTCAACCTGAAATGCCATGGCTGATAATTCGGACTCGCGGCCTACGTTCCCATCCGCTCGGTCCCTGAAATCGCTTCACGCAGGTCTTGCGATTTCCATCGGACATCCCTAGTCTCGCAGTCCCCTTTATGAAAATTGGCTTTAATCTACTCCTCTGGACCGGTCACGTGACCGATGAAAACTTCCCCGTGATCGAAAAACTCAAGGCTGCCGGCTATGACGGTGTCGAGATCCCGATCTTTGATGTCAGCAATCCTGCACACTTCGCCAACATCGGCCGCGTGCTGAAAGACAATGGCCTCGAAGCCACTGCCGTGACCGTTTTGCCTGATGAAGCGCACAACGCCATCAGCCCAGTCGCCGCGAATCGCCAAGGTGCGATCGACCACCTCAAGCGTGTGCTCGAATGCGCGCACGCCGCTGGTGTGCAGACGCTATGCGGACCGTATTACCAAGTGCTCGGCAACTTCACTGGCAGCTACCCGAGTGAAGCTGAACTCGACAACGCTGCGGAAGTACATCGCACCATCGCTCCTATCGCTGAAGCGGCTGGCGTGAAGTGCGCCATCGAGGCGCTGAACCGTTTCGAGTCCCATTTGCTGAACACCATGGAGCAGGCCGCCAGCTACGTGAAGCGCGTCAATCACCCGAACTTCGGCACGATGTACGACACCTTCCACGCCAACATTGAAGAGAAGAATCCCTTCACCGCCATCGACACCGTTTTTGCCTCTGGCAAACTTAATCACGTCCACATCTCCGAGAACGACCGCGGCACACCAGGGCGCGGCCACATCAACATCACCGAGCAAATCCAGCATCTGAAAAAGATCGGCTATGACGGCTGGATGACGATCGAAGCCTTCGGAGGCTCCCTCCCCGACCTCGCCGCCGCCACGCGCGTCTGGCGCGACTTCTTCCCGAGTCCAGATCAGGTCTATCTCGAAGGCATCGAGCTGATCCGTAAAGCTTGGAACAAATAATCTCAACACCAACCCAGTCTTCCCATGAGTATCGAAACTACCCCAACCACACGCCGACAATTCATCGGCACCACTGCCGCCACCGTTGCGAGCACTGGCCTCACCGTCGCTCAATCCGCCAACGTCGCTGGTAGCGACAAGATCAAAGTCGGCCTCATCGGCTGCGGCGGTCGCGGATCAGGCGCGGCCAATCAAGCGCTAAGCACCAAGCAGGAAGGCGTCGTCCTTCATGCCGTCGCCGATGCATTTAAAGAGAAGGCCGATGGTGCCCTCTCCAACCTGCGCGCCAAGCACGCCGAAAAAGTGCAGGTCGATGACTCACGCATCTTCACCGGTCTGGACGGCTACAAAAAAGTCATCGACTCCTGTGACCTCGTCATCCTCACCACACCTCCAGGCTTCCGCCCGTATCACTTTGAAGCCGCAGTGAATGCAGGAAAAAACATCTTCATGGAGAAGCCAGTCGCTGTGGACAGCCCCGGCATCCGCAAGGTCCAAGAGATGGCCAAGATCGCTGATGAAAAGAACCTCAAAGTCGTCGTCGGTCTTCAGCGCCGTTACCAGAATTGCTACATTGAGGCTCTCAAAGAAGTGAAGGAAAAGGGCATCATCGGCGACATCGTTTCCGGTCAAGTTTATTGGAATGGAGGCGGCATCTGGTTCCGTGACAAGCAACCCGGCCAGTCAGAACTCATGTATCAGATCAACAACTGGTACTTCTTCACCTGGCTCTGCGGTGACCACATCAACGAACAGCACATCCACAACATCGACGTGGCCAACTGGTTCCTCGGCGGACACCCCATCAGCGCGCAGGGCATGGGTGGCCGCGAGCAGCGCACCGATGCCAAGTTTGGTCAAATTTATGACCATCACTACGTCGAGTACACCTATGCCAACGGCGTCCGAGTGAACAGCCAGTGCCGCCACCAGTCCGGCGTTTACAATGCCGTGCGCGAAGAGTTCACCGGCACCAAAGGCAAAATTTACCTCATCAACAGCGGAGCCTGCTACGCCGTCGATCACAAGGGCAACACCATCTGGAAATACCGCCCAAGTGGTGAAGCCGCTGGTGCCCCCGAAGGCGAAGCCAAAGGCAAGAAGGCCCGCCGTGGCAGCGATCCTGATCCATATCAGGTCGAGCACGACACCCTTCAGGCCGCGATCCGCGAAAACAAACCGCTGAACAACGCCTACTACGGTGCCGAGTCCACTATGACCTCCATCATGGGGCGCATGGCCACCTACTCGGGCAAAGAACTCAAGTGGGACGAAGTGCTGAACTCCAAAGTTCAACACATGCCTGCTATCGTCACCGCTGAAACCGAACCCCCAGTCAAGCCTGATGCCAATGGTGCCTACCCTGTCGCCATCCCCGGTAAGCCAGGCGTGGAAATCGTCTAACGCTAAGCGTTAATCCAATCATCAACCCCGGCCAGCTGAAAAGCAGGCCGGGGTTTTTATTTGGCAAGAGACGCTCCGCCTGATTCCATCAAAATTCACCGAGCCAAAACACACTTATCTGTTATTCTTCAAGAGCTTGAAAAGCCAAACATCCGCCACCCGATCACAGGTTTGCATCCGCGGCTTTAGCCTTGTAGAAGCGCTGATTGTCGCAGCCATCATCAGAGCCTTTTCAGCCATGGCACTCACCTATCTCGGGGGTCACCATCGGGACGTCATGCCGAAAGTGCGTGATCGCCGCAATGCTCAAGAGATCAACGCTCTAGCCATGGGAGCCACCGCCGCTGGAGCAAGTGTCGTCCTCGTTGGCAACACGGAATGCCCAGCTACAAACCCGGTGAAAACTGAGTCGCGATAGCTAAGTGAACTTCGCCTGATTGAGGGTATAAACTCAAGCGCTTCAGATTCCCCAGCCCTCACGATAGGCGGAGCGTTTCCAGAGTTTTTCGCCTTCGGGGTTATCGATCATTTTGCCGGTCTTGGGGTCACAGCGGACCACAGTGTTGGTGCGGTAGGCGATGTTGCCGAGGTGGCACATCATGGTGCTCTTCTGACCTTCGTCGATGGGGCTATTCAGTGTGGCATTGCCTCGGATGGCTTCGAGGAAGTTACCCATGTGGGCGGGGTCGCCACCGCCGACGCCTTTGCTTTTGCTGATCTCCGCGCCCTTTGGATCATAGATTGTCCACGAGTCGCGTGCGATGGCCATGGTGCCGTTGTCGCCATAGAATGTGACCTCACCGAGCGGCTTTTCAGCAGCTCGCGGATGGCATGAGCTTTGCAGCCATTCACAGCCAGCGTGACCGAAATCGTACACAGCGGTGCCGGTATCGGGCGTCTCCTGCTCGTCTTTGTAAAAGTAGCGGCCGCCGTTGTAGGTGACCTTGAGCGGATACTCGCCTTTCAAGCCCCAGCGCATGATGTCGAGCGTGTGGATACCGTTGTTGCCGAGCTCGCCATTGCCCCAATGCCAGAGCCAATGCCAGTCGTAGTGGGCAAACTTTTTCATGTCGTGCTTTGGGTCATCGGTCACGGGGCCCTGCCACAGGTTCCAATCAAGATCGGCAGAGGGTGGCAGTGCGAGCTGGCCGACTTCCTTGCGTGTATTGTAATAGGCACCACGAGCAAAGCGCGTCTCGCCGATGACTCCGCCATGGAGCGCTGCGATGGCTTCCTTCATCCAGGTTCGGCGTTGATTGCCCATCTGCACGAGCTTGCCGGACTTTTTCATAGCAGCGACGAGTGCTTCCGCTTCGCCAGGATTCTGGCTGCCAGGCTTTTCGACATAAACGTTCTTGCCCGCTTGCAGCGCCAGGATGGCCATAGGCGTATGCCAGAAATTTGGCGTGGCGATGAAGACGGCATCGACGCTTTTGTCTTCGAGGATCTTGCGGAAGTCGCGCACGCCCTGGCAGGACGTGGCTTGCTTGTCAGCAACGACTTTCAGACCTTTGTCGAGCCGACCGGCATCGGTTTCCGCGAGGTAGGCAATCTCTACATCTGGCAAAGTGAGTAGCGCCTGCACATGCCCCATACCACGACCGAGGGCGACGACGGCGACTTTGAGCTTCTTACCCGCCTTATCAGCGGCGCGCAGCTTTGGCAGTGAAGACAGCGCGGCGGTGAAGCCTAACGCAGAAGTTTGAGAGAGTAGGGTGCGGCGGTTCATGGCAGGCCAAGTATCGTGAGCGCAAGTGCCCATCTATCGCTGCGAATATCACCGGCTTCGATGCTTTCAGACTGCGCTGGCTTTCTGATCAAACCGGATGATCACTGCCGCCAATGTAGCCCCGATCAGATTCGCCACGAGATCCCAGCCGGTATTTTCATAGCCCCCGACGTTCGTGTTCGGGATCGTCAGCACGGCGATGAATTCGACAACTTCATTCAATGCACCGAAGCCAACGCCTGCGGCGGCACTTAAAACCAGCAGGCCAAAGGTCGGTCTCAACTGAATGCCGAACCCACGCTGCATGGCTGACTTCAGGCAGTGCCAGCACACCCAGGTGGTGACGCCGAAACCGTAAGCATGGACGATCTGGTCATACTTCAGCCGCTGCGGGATGATCCACCAACTGTAGAGCACAGCCTGTTCTTCATTGTAGGGCCAGCCCTTTGGCAGCGGCACCAGACCGCCCGCCATGTGCAGCAGTCCCCAGATAGAAAGCGTCCACAGCAGCGCTGTCGTCAAATTCACTGCGCGATGAACGAGTGTCACCACAGCGATGAGCACGAGCATGACGACGATGTAAAAGATGAACTCTTTGTTACCCTGCGCCATCGAGCCAGCCACAGCGGCAAGCATGTAGGCAGCAGTAAAGAGGGTGATACTCTTCAAACTAGGCGCGACAGGAATGGAACTCATGCGGCGGTCATTCCACCATCTGCCGCTGCCTTTGTCGAGAAGTGTGTGATGGGCGCAACGAACGCTCTCCTCATATCGGGCAGGCATCAGGCGGCGATGATGCGTTCGATGTAGAGCGGTCTCCTGCGCTAAATCCTCCGCCAGCGGCCTCATCGAGTCGTGATTGGATGTGCAGTGGCGTCTCTGATTCCTCCGACATCCATTTTAGCAAAGCCTGCCGGGCCACTTCTTCGCCATCGCGATAACCTTGTGCAATCTGACGCTGGATGAACGCCTCGATGGGGCCTGTAAGAGTGAGCTGTATGCCATATAGATTGCGGTCGCGACCGTGCCTGTCGAGACAGCCGTTTCGGCCTAGGAGCGGAGCACGAACTGACCGATCTGGCGGGCGGCTGCCGGATTGATCTGGGCTTCAGTGGTGGCCTCGGTGGGAGTGAACTCTTGGCGATGTGCGATGCGTCCAGCTTTCCAAACCCAGGCGCGTGGGTTGTAAGGGCCGACTTTGCGCGGATCACTCCAGGTGTGCAGGCCTAACGTTTGGTCATTCACTGCGGCGGCGATGTGCATGGGGCCGCTGTCCACACTAATGACCCAACGAGCAGTCCGCAGCACCCAGATAAGTTCTACCAAACTAGTGCGGTGACTGAAGTCGGTGATGTGTGCGCCGACAGGCCGCGTTTGGTCATCGCTCATACCGACGAGGACGATGGGCTGCGGAGAAAGTGAATCGCAGAGGGCTTGCAGGGCTTCGTTTGAAAGGGATTTCCCGACACCGCGCGACCAGGGATGGATGACGATGCGGTCATCACACTGCGGCCAATCTTTCGGGGCCTGACCTGAAGCTAAAGGAAAGCTGAGTGTGTCTTTATTCACCTCAATGCCAAAGGCACGAGGCAGGGCGAGGTAACGATCAACGGCGTGATCGGCGGCATTGACAGAGATAATATGATCGTGAAAAAAGCGCGCACCTTCGCGTGAGTCAGAGAGGCCGATGATGGGACGCGAGCCACTGGCGCGTGAGAGCATGGCGCTGCGGAAGAGGCCCTGAAAGTCGAGCACGATCTCGGGGCCATCGCGTGAGGGAAGTGCCTGCTGCGCCCAGCGTCTAGCTTTGAAGATGGCGGTGACACCACGAAAGCTTTTGCGTGGAAAAGGCATGACTTCATCCAACCAAGGCGTGCCCTCTAGCAGCGGAGTCCACTCAGTGTTAGCAAGCCAGCGCAGTTTTAAATTTGGGTAGGCCTGATGGATCGCATGAACGGCAGGCAGGGTGTGCACGATGTCACCCAGCGAGCTTGGTTTCACGATCAAAGCTGATCGGAAGTCCGCGAGAGATGGCAACGCGCTTGCGCTCATGGGTCACTTGCCCAGTGAGAGGCGATCTGCCAGCAGGGATGGCAGGCCAGCCGCGCGGATCTTATCCTGCGCACCCTGGATGTCATACTCCAAGCGGCGGATGGAGATGGTCTGGGCCTGCGCATCATAGATGGCATAGGCAGCACGCCAGTCGCCATCGCGTGGCTGACCGACACTGCCGACGTTGACAAAATACTTCACGCCGCGCTGGAGTTGCACGTCGTTTCCGCGAGCAGCACGGACGGAGTCGTCTTTTTCAAAGATGCGCGGCACATGCGTATGACCATAAAAGCAAACCTGGGTGAACTGATAGCTGAAGCTGGCCATGGCATCGAACCGGTTCGTCACGTAGCCCCAACTTCCAGGCGAATCGAGCGTGGCATGGACGACGGTGAAGTCACGCACCTGACGCACGAGTTTTAAATCACGCAGCCACTGGCGCTGATCTTCGCTGAGCTGCTCACGGGTCCAGAGCAGGGCGGCCTGAGCCAGAGGGTTCAGCTCGTCGAGATTGCTAGTGCTAGCAGCACCTTCATCGTGATTACCACGGACAACGGGGCAGCCCATCTGGCGCACGGTTTCGAGGCACTCGGACGGATTAGCGGCATAGCCAACGATGTCACCCAGACAGACGTAATTTGAGCAGCCCTGCTCCTGGGCATCCCACAGCACGGTCTGGAGCGCCTCAAGGTTGGCGTGAATGTCTCCAAATAGGGCAAATTTCATCGGTCTTTCTTCGGCAGGGATGGTTAGAGGGCAGGTACAGTCGGGACAGGATTACGGAAATCAAGCGATTAGGCAGATGTGCATCTGTCCAAAACGCATCCATCAAGGCAACCTGTCGGCTAACATTTATGAAGGTTCGCGAGCAGTGTTCATCATTGCCTGTTCATCGGGCGTGGTCCCCCGCTCTTTTATCGGAATTCAATCATGAGACTTAGCAAAAGAAGCCGCCGCGTGCTGTATTCATCCCTTATGAACTCACCCCGCCCCTGGCTGATCGCCGAAACGAACTGGAAGCATGTCAAAGCCACGCACTATGAAGTCGCGGTGCTACCATGGGGCGCGACTGAGGCCCATAACTGGCACCTGCCCTATGCCACAGACAGTCTGCAAAACGAAGCCATGGTCGCCGAGTCAGGCCGCATCGCATGGGAGGCCGGGGCAAAGGTGGCGATCCTGCCAAACATCCCCTTTGGCGTGCAGACAGGTCAGCTCGACATCCCTTTCTGCATCAACATGAATCCGAGCACACAGATGGCCGTGCTGGAGGACATCATCGCATCACTAGAAGGAGTCGGCGTGGCAAAATTTGTGATCTTCAACGGGCATGGTGGCAATGACTTCCGCCAAATGCTGCGCGAGTTGCAAGCCAAGCATCAGCGCATCCATCTCAGCCTTGTGAACTGGTTTCACATGGATGCCGGTAAAGACATTTTCACGCTCATCGGCGATCACGCCGATGAGCGTGAAACCAGCCTCATCATGCATTTGCATCCCGATCTCGTTTTGCCAAAAAGCGAGTGGGGCGAAGGCACGGACAATCTGCCCAAGCTCAAAGCCCTGCGCGAGAAATGGGCCTGGGCACAGCGCCCCTGGACGCAGGCAACGAACGACACTGGCTCCGGTGATCCCCAGCACTCCACGGCAGACAAAGGCGCGCAGTATTTCCAGCGTCTGACGGAGAAGTTTGCCAGCTATCTGATCGAGCTAGCAGCAGTGGATGCGACGACGCTTTACCAGCACAAATAAAAACGCGCTCTGTCATCGAGGCCGAAAAACCGAGCCGTTTACTTCACTCGATAGGCCTCCACTTCGTTGGTGAAGGCGAGGCGCAGATTGGGCTTCATGGTGGGACGGCACATACGCGATCAAGAGCCTGTTTCATCGCTGTTTTGAGGGCTTGGCTGATGCGGAGGCGCAGCGGCCTCCCAGGCCCGCAATCGGGCATCCAGCCAGAACGGCAGCAGCGGCACGAGTGAGGCAAGAAACAAGCCCGCCGCGCGCACCAGCGACCATTGGCCCGCTCGCATCGCGATGGCGAGTGTGAGGCAGAAGATCACGAACAACCCGCCGTGAATGCCGCCGACGATCTTCACCGCCAGTGGCAGACCCCAGATATACTTCAGCGGCATCGCCACGCCGAGGAGTAGCAGGTAGGAAATAGCTTCCGCGAGTGCAGTGTAGCGGAAGTAGCGGATGGAGGTGGCGGCGGACATGATGCGGAAAAGATATGCGTGCTGTTTGCGAACGTTCCAGCGCTGGTTTGCGCTATGAATCTGGCATTTGACCTAGCAGCCGCACTGCGCAGCGGCAAGTTTGGCCCACGCGATCTACTGGAGTCCATCATCGAACCGAGCAAAGAAATCAGCGATCAATACGGCAGCATGGACTTCAAGATGAAGAACGGCAGCCTCGTCGTGGGGCGCATCATGAATCTCAAAGAGGACACACTGATGGTGAACATCAATATGCTCGACCCCAACGCTATCCAGACCCTAAAACGTGGAGACATCGACAGAATCAACCCGAGCAAGATCAGCATGATGCCGGCCGGACTGGTCAACATGCTCAAGGAAGACGACATCCTCGACATCCTCGACCTCCTCTCCTACCTCCAAAGTAAAGGCGATCCAAAGCATGCCTTCTTCAGCACCAAGTGAGCCCTCGTTAGACAGCCTTTTGATTGATGTCACTTGATCATCAAGCAGCCAAGAATCGCACGGCGAGTCGGGTTCTTTTAGCCTGCTAGATAAAACTCGTTTTACACGACCACTCTCAAGCGTAGCATCTATACATCACGAAAACATGAGCGCCCCCGAAACGAGCAGCGACAACCGCCTGAAGCAGGCCGAAAAGATCACCACCCATCCAGAGCAGTACAAAGTCTGCGAAGGTTGTGGCTCGATCGTTGTCGTGCGCGCCGTGACCTGCCCGAGCTGCCACGCCTATCGCTTTGATGCCACCGCCATTCGAGTCGTCGCTCAGGCCAAAGATCTGGCCAAACGCGCTGCAAGCTCCGTGCTCGCTTCAGACCTGAACTAGCACGGCGGCAAGCATCAACATAGAAGTCTCAGCAGCTAAAGTCATGAGATCGGTGCTAGGGCAATGCTTTTGCCTTGAGAGAAGAACCCGAGCAGTCACTACTTCAAGATTCTCGAAGAGATGACGCCTGAATTTCTAGACTTCCGCAACAGGAATGACCTGACCTCATTTAGTGGTGGAGAATGAGGACGGTGAAAGGGATGAAGGCTCAAGGACAGTGATCAAACTACCGCCTGAAATCCTGGAGATGGGCTTCTGAGTTTCTTGAGTTCCGTCATTTGAAACACCTGAGCCTAACCTCGATTGAAGCTCTTCACTTAAGCTGGCGCTTTCTAGGCTTATGAACTTAAGCCATCGGTTTTCACGTAAGATTACTGTGTTTCCTAGGCTTAAAAATTTAGTTTTAAGGTAATCTCGATGGCGGTTGAAAAAGCGGTCAGTGGCGACCTGCTTGGCGCAGGCGGCTCGGCTTTTTGAGTTTCCGAATGTTCCAAATATTTTGAAATTAATGGCTCGACACCGTGAGATTGATTATTATTTCGTTCAAATTCTAGGTTCTTCCTGTGTCTACAAAATATGCTGCTTTCCAATCCATCAAACTCATGCCAGGTCACTTTAGAGCCCGTTGTGGTGACCTGAGCCCGGGCGCAGCCATCGGGGGTGCTAGCCAGTGCCGCCCCCTGTGCGCGCGACCCCTCTGGAGCGCCGCTTGGCGTCTCCCCCTTTCCCACCGGGGCATAGCAGCATCATTTTTCTTGGTAACTCGACCCACTTCATAAAAATGCTTCGTCACCTGACTCTCACTCTACTCACCCTGCTCGCACTGCCAACCGCCCATGCGGCACCAACGCTGACGACGGTGAGCACCCTCACGAGCGCGACCGAGGACACGGCGTTGACGATCAGCTATGAGACGCTGGCCGGAGCAGCGAATGAGGCGGACGCGTTGAGTTTCCGAGTGGAAGCGGTGACCACGGGGACGCTGGAAAAGGGCAGTGGCAGTGTGTGGAAGGCGGTGACGGCGGGCACGACGCTGGTGAGTGCGGGGGAAACGCTGCGTTGGACGCCAGCGGCGAACGCGAACGGCACGCTGAATGCGTTTACGATCAAGGCATGGGACGGCGCGCTGGCCTCGGCCAGTGCGGTGCAGGTGACGATTAATGTGGCGGCGGTGAACGATGCTCCGGTATTTGCAGGGTTGTCGACGACCTACGATGCCTTCACTGATTTTGTAGCGGGCGCGACGCTTCAGTCTGCCGGCAATCGATGGCAATACCTTGGCGGCAGCGTGTCGGAGTTGGCCTTGTTGACCAGTTGGAAGACCGGTGGCAACGCGGTGATTCCTGGCATCCCTCAATGGGATGGGGATTCCGGCCATGCGAACAATTATCCCTTTGTGCAGAGGGTGAGTTCCGCCCAGGCACCGATTGCTCCGGGAACGTTGGTGATCCATCCGGCTAATACGGACGCTTCGGTTCGTGCGGTGGCAGTGGGATGGAAGAATACCGCCAACCAGACGGTTTCAGTGAAATTTGGGGTCACTATGCGGATGCCCTATTCATCGGACAATGGGATTGATTATTTCATCCAGCGGGGTTTGGCGGGGTCTTCGCGTTACCTGCTCCTGCGCTCAGGCACCTTGGTCAGTGGTGGTTCCGTTGCCATGGCATCGAACGATCTCTTGGAAATGCGGGCTGGCGAAATGCTACATCTTATAGTGGATTCAAAAGGTAACTTTGGATACGACCATACAGAACTGAGTAATTTTACGGTGACCGTGATTCAAGGCCCGGTTCTGAACCCAATTTCAAAAGATGTGAGTTCGGACGCGAACCCTAGTACGGCGGTGTCGGTATTGGCTAATTTTGGTTCCGATGTCGACGCTGGAGCCCTCAACGGTATCGCCGTCACATCGCTGGACTCAAGCAACGGTTCTTGGCAATACACCATCGACGGGGGGGGCAACTGGGGTTCGTTGTCCGGAGTGAGCTCTGCTTCGGCGCGCTTGCTTAAATCTGACGAGCTTCATCGGGTGCGATTTAATCCGAACTCCAATTTCAATGGGACAGCGACCATTCAATATCGGGCATGGGATCAGGTAAATGGTGTAGACGGTGACTTAGTGGATTTGAGGAGGGTGGAAGGTGGAGGCTGGGCGTTGGTGGCCTATGGAGCCAATGCCAGTTTGGGAGGATTTTTGATTGCAGCAGCTGGCAATTTTTCCTCATCGGTGCGCACAGGTTCAGCGGTATTGCCGGCGTTGAACTTGTTGAAGAGCAGCGCAGAGTTGGCAATGAGTTGGACCGGGGTCAACGGAGGATTTCCGGTCGGTGGCATTGCTTCCTACAATCACGCCGTTGCTTTCGCGCTGCCCAATGCGTCGGTTATGAGTTTTGACGGATCAGCCGCGAGTCCGCCTGTTTATGGGGCTTCATTCAACGCTGCCATCTCCTTTGCCGTGGGAAGCACGCATCAGGACCAATCGTTAGTGACGGTCCAAACACTGACGGGTTCACCCGGAATGCCCGATCAGATGTACTTAAGAAACAAGAGTTTCGGGGCGGGATATGGTGGGGTGTATGGCTTAGTCTTGAACGACGGAAGTAACCCGCAATTAGATTACGGGCAGTTTCCGGACGACCAAACATTCAAGGCGATCTATCTCGACCACGGAACAGGGGACGGGCAGAGAACGGGCTTGGTGATGAGCGGTGCTGGTGGAGCTCGAAATAGCTACGTGCCATCGACCATGGCTCTATGGGCTCGTCTGGATAATGCTCAGATTCAATCTTTTGTGGGTAGTTCCATCAGTGGTTCTGGGAACTACAATTTGGTCAATGTGGGTACTACCTACATCGATGTGATTGTTCCGGATTCGAGTGCCTCATTCTCAGCCAGCACCGCTACCGGCACCATCACGGTGAGCGCGGTGAATGACGTTCCCGTGGCCATGGTGCAGTCGGTGACGACGGATGAAGACACGGCCAAGGCGATCACGCTGGCGGGCACAGATGTGGAGGGGGCGGCGCTGTCTTACACGGTGGTGACGCAACCGACGAAGGGTGTATTGAGTGGGACAGCCCCGAATCTGACTTACACCCCGAATACGAATGTGAACGGGACTGATTCATTCACGTTTACGGTCAACGACGGGACGTTGGATTCCGCAGCAGCGACGGTGTCGATCACAGTGAGCGCGGTGAATGACGTTCCCGTGGCCACGGCGCAGTCGGTGACGACGGATGAAGACACGGCCAAGGCGATCACGCTGGCGGGCACAGATGTGGAGGGGGCGACGCTGACTTACACGGTGGTGACGCAACCGACGAAGGGTGTGTTGAGTGGGACAGCCCCGAATTTGACTTACACCCCGAATGCAAACGTTAACGGGACTGATTCATTCACGTTTACGGTCAACGACGGGACGGTGGATT
>CAMAQH010000037.1 GCA_945860295.1 Prosthecobacter debontii | reverse complement strand
ATGAGAGCGTTGAGCGCCTGATTCTGGGATGAGGCGGCTAGACTTTTGTTCACCGCCAGATTCCTCAAAAAGGCCGTGATCTCCTCCGCGCCCATGTCTTTCGGGTGCCGCATCTGCCCATGCACCTGCGCCTGGAAGCGCACAAAGCTGCGATACCACTGCACATACGTCTACTCTGTCTGCCTGGAGAACTGCTTCACGCGGATCGCGCCACGCAGCTTTTCTTCGAGACTGGGCTCAGGGTTTGGAATATTCACACATAGATTTTACTCTCCTATGTCGGAGTAAATCCATATTTTTATTGCCTGATTCCAACATAGGAGTGTAAAACCATATTCATTAGCGCCACGCCCCGTACTTTTCCCACCAATCCGTCGGATATAAAGCTGGTGACAAACCTCACGATCTGTGAATGATCAACAAGTTAGGCAGAAACAAACATGAAAAAAACAATACTTTTGGCCTGTCTTGCAATCGTGTGTATTTTTGCGGGCTGTGCGACTCCCGTAGGTTACAACGAGAAGCCTTTATCGCGTGTCGATAAAGACACCTCTTACCGCGTCGATGATCATCCAGATGGGTTCACCATCACCGTATACTATTCGCGGTATCAGTTTATTCCGGAGAGCGACGCGGTTTCGCAGGCCGGTAAAAGCGCTCTCCTGAGCACCGCCTACGACGTCGCCGAGGCGCGCGGAAAGAAGATTCAGTCGATCAACGAACAGCGTATTAAAATGTCGATGGGGCGGAACGGCTTTTCAGGGATCACTTCTTGGACGGGTGCCGTAAAAGTATATTATATGAAAGAATGAAAACGGAGCATAACAAAGCGATGGAGCCAACTCCGGTAAGTGTCACGGAGCATGCTCCGAGCAGCATGCTCCGCGCCACTTACCTCCGCAGCTCATCTTGAGCGTTCGCCCAACTTTGCAGTGTCACTCCCGATCAACGAAGAGGACCCGAAAGCTCTCGCTTATGCCATACGTCCTATGTGATCGTCACGGAGGAGCGATCGCTCCCCACGGTTGTCGGCATGTAGCCGAGAGGGTTTGGCGTTACATTTCGCCCGGCAACACGTAAATGGGATCAGGTGATTCATATTGCGGAATTCTAGTAATTCAGAATCTCCTATCCAGGATACTGCATGGCCGCTTGATCAGCTTTCGAGCAGCGGACCAGACTTTTCTGAGCGGCTAAGACGGACGGCGAATCTTCCCTCATCCTTTTCATCGTCATTCGTGATGGCTCTCCAATTCTCTAAAAACTGGAATCTTGCCACGTGAATCAACTGACCACTTCTAAGACCCCTTCTATTAATTGCTGCTAGATGATATCGTCTGCCCAGAGCGCGAAGAAGGCGGCGTCATCACTCCCGCGCATGGCGCGGTAGAGCGCACGGATGGTGTCGGTCTGGGTCATTCAGGCGGCGATGGTCGGGTAGTCGGTGTAGCCCTTGGCATCGTTGCTGTAAAAGGTGCGGGCATCGGGTTCGACGATGGCGTGGCCAGTTTGGATGCGCTCCACGAGATCTGGATTGCTGACGTAGTGGTGCCCAAAGGCAACGGCAGCGAGTGTGCCATCCGTCACGGATTGCGCGGCTTCTTCGGGTGTGTAGCCCATGTTGCCGACGATGGCTCCTTTGAAGACGGCGCGTGCAGCGCAGACGACATCGCTTTTCTGGATGCCGAAGAAGTCGGCACGCATGAGGTGCAGGTAGGCGATACCGCGCTGACTGAGCTGTGCGGAAACGTAGCTCGTTAGGCCGATGGGGTCGCCATCGATCATGTCATTGTAACTGTTGAGCGGTGAGATGCGCACGCCTACGCGTTTAGCTCCCCAGACGCTGATGGCGGCATCGGTGACTTCGAGCAAGAGGCGGGCGCGATTCTCGACTGGGCCACCATAGGGGCCACTGCGTTTGTTGCTGCCATCGCGTAAAAACTCATCGAGCAGGTAGCCATTGGCTCCGTGGACTTCGATGCCATCAAAGCCAGCGTCTTTGGCGTTCTGGGCGGCTTTGCGGAAACCTGCGACGATGCCGGGCAGCTCTTCATCACTCAGTTCACGCGGAGTTTCATAGGGCTTCTTGCCTTGGGGCGTGTGGGTTTCGTCGTTGGTGATGTGCAGCGGGCTCGGAGCGACGGGTTGCGCTCCGTTATTTAGTAGAGAATGGCAGGCGCGGCCACCGTGCCAGATTTGCAGGACGATCAGCCCACCTTTGGCGTGCACGGCATCAGTGACTTTTTTCCATGCAGCGACTTGGGCGTCGGAGTAGATGCCCGGCTCGCGTGCTCCGAAGGCAGAGTTGCCCTCGATCACCATGGTGGCCTCGGCGATGATGAGACCTGCGCTGGCTCGCTGAGCATAGTATTCAGCCATGATGTCTGTGGGGACATGATCGGCATCAGCACGGCAGCGTGTCAGCGGGGCCATGAGGATTCGATTGGAAAGGGTGAGTGCGCCGAGAGTGACTGGTGTGAATAGGCTGGTGGTGGACATAGTAGGATATAAAATGGAGTCGATGGAGACTGTTAGGGTCACGCTACGCCAAGCGCTAGCTTGATGGATGCGGCTGTTTCCAGCGCCTCTTCGAGCGTATCACCGAGCACGGTAATGTGGCCCATCTTGCGCTTCGCACGGGCTTCGGCTTTGCCGTAGAGATGGAGTTTGGCGCGAGGGTGATTGAGCACAGGAGACCAGTCGGGATGCACTTTTTCCTCGGGCCAAACATCGCCCAGGAGATTGATCATGACGGCGGGGGTGTGCTGGGTGGGATCGCCCAAAGACAGGCCACAGATGGCACGCAGTTGCTGCTGGAACTGATTCGTGAGGCAGGCGTCGATGGTGTAGTGGCCGCTGTTATGCGGACGCGGAGCGATCTCGTTGACGAGCACTTTGCCCTCAGCGGTGACAAACAATTCCACGGCCATGGTGCCGACGTAATCAAGTCCAATGGCGACGGCTTCCCAGAGCGCTAAAGCCTGATCGACAATGGCAGTCTCGACACAAGCGGGGGCAATGCTAAGGTCGAGGATGTGATGGGCGTGCTGGTTTTCAACGACGCCATTCACGGCCATGCGTCCATCGACGCTACGCGCGCCGACGACGGATATCTCGCAGACAAAGGGCACCCATTGCTCGACGACGGCGTGGTGGCCTTCAAAGGCTTGCCAAGCGCTGGTGAGGTCGGTGTCGGCGTTCACTTTGCACTGACCTTTCCCATCGTAGCCAAAGGCGGCCGTTTTGATCACACAGGGGCATCCGAGTTCACTCACGGCTTTCTCCAGACCTGCGAGATCTTCGATGATGCGGAATTCGGCACAGGCGATGCCTTGTTCACGCAGGAAGAGTTTTTCACGCTCGCGATGCTGCGTCGTATGGATCGCCTTCCGGCTTGGGCGCAGGGGCTTCACGGCCTCGACTGCCTGCAAACACAGGTCGGGGATGTTTTCAAACTCAGCGGTGACGACATCGACCTCTGAGAGAAAGCGTGCCAAGGCTGACTTGTCATCATAGGCGGCATTGATCTCGATTTCGGCGACCTGACCTGCCGGGCAACCGGGGCGCTCGTCAGTATAAACGGCGACGCGATAGCCGCAGCGGCGTGCTTCAAGCGCGAGCATTCGGCCAAGCTGGCCACCACCGAGGATGCCGATGGTCGCGGGAGGGATGAATGACGAATGTCGAATGTCGAATGTCGAAGGGGTTTCAGGCATCAGGTCAGGCATGGCATTCGTCATTCGGATTTCGCTTCGAGTTCCTTCTGTGACTCCAGCACTTTCGCAGTCTGGTGGTCGCGGAATGATTGAAGTTTGGCGGCGAGTTCGGGGTTTTCATTGGCCAGCATGGAGATGGCAAAGAGACCTGCATTCAGCGCGCCTGCATTACCGATGGCAAAGGTGGCGACGGGGATGCCGCCTGGCATTTGGACGATGGAATAGAGGCTGTCCATGCCACTGAGAGCCCGGCTCTGCACGGGCACGCCGAGCACAGGAATGGTCGTCATGCTGGCTGCCATGCCGGGGAGATGCGCGGCACCGCCAGCACCGGCGATGATGCATTTGAGTCCACGCGACTGGGCGCTCGTGGCGTAGTCGTAGAGGAGCTTTGGGGTGCGGTGGGCGCTGACGACTTTCTTTTCAAAGGGCACGCCAAAATCTTGCAGGACTTGGGCTGCGTTTTGCATGGTGGGCCAGTCGGAGCTAGAGCCCATGATGATACCGACGAGAGGGGAACTCATGACCTGCAACTAGCGCGGACACTTCCTGCGTGCAACCAGCGCTTACGGTTTGCATCAGGGCAGGTGCCCGACATGATGCGCCGCTCATGACCTTCCGTCACAAACTCGAAAAACGAATCGCCACCACTCAGTCTAATCTCTGTGTCGGGCTAGACATCCGCGCTGATAAGGCTGGTGAGGAGATGAAGCAGATGATGATCCGCGTGATCGAGGAGACACTGCCCTACGCCGCCGCCTTCAAGCCAAACTCAGCTTACTTTGAAGCCCTGGGTTGGCAGGGGATGCGCGTGCTGGCACAAGCGCTGAAGGTCATCCCCAAAGAGATTCCCATCGTCTTTGATGTGAAGCGTGGCGACATCGGTGAGACGCAGGGTTATTACGCGAAGGCAGCCTTTGAAGAGTTCGGGGTCGATGCCGTGACACTGAACCCCTACATGGGCCGCGACACGCTGGAGCCGTTTTTAAAATACGCCGACAAAGGCCTCTATCTCCTCGGTGTGACATCAAACAAAGGTGCGGCGGACATCGAGCTGCAAAAAGTGGGGGATCGTCACGTCTATGAAATCGTCGCCGACATGACGCAGGCCAGCCCGCAGGTCGGTCTAGTGATCGGCCTCACCAATGCCGCGAGTGATGTGCTGGCGCGCACGCCGGACGTGCCGCTGCTCATCCCCGGACTCGGTGCCCAGGGCGGTGATCTGGCCGCACTGAAAGGCACTGGGCGGAATGCCCCGCTGCTGATCAATGTCTCCCGGGGTATCCTTTATCAGGACGATGGCAAAACCTATGCAGAGCGTGCGAAACACTGGCAGGACAGCATCCGCGAGGCCTTGGTTTAGTCCGAATCAGTGACAGTTGCTTTATTTTTCACCTCTTGCGCGGGAGGTATTTCTGGTGATTCTCGCAATACTTAGCCACCGACCATGATTCTAGAAATCAGTGAGCATTTCCGTACCCCGATGCAGCGTGGCCTTTACCGCGCGGCAGGCCCATGGCTAGAGCGCACGCTCGGTCTGCGCGGCTTTGATGACGCTTATCAGGGCGGGCACAGGTACTATGAGAGTTTGCCGCCTGAAGAGCAGACCTGTGGCGCGTTTTTTGAGGGTGTGCTGAAGTCGCTTAATGCAGATTGCGATCTGGATGAGCAGCCAGATTTCGAGTTTCCTAAAACGGGGCCGCTGATCATCATCGCCAATCATCCTTATGGGCTGATCGACCCTGCATTACTCGCCAGCTATGCAGGCCGTCATCGCCAGGATTTGAAAGTGATGACGAACTCAATGCTGTCCGCTATGCCTGAGTTGCAGAAGCATGGTATTCTGGTCAATCCTTTCGGCGGAGATGAAGCTGCAAAGAGCAATATAGGCGGCATGAAGGCAGCGCTGAAACACCTTAAAGCGGGTGGTGCTATGCTCATCTTTCCTTCTGGGGAAGTGTCTGCCTACAAGCCAGGGAAGGGGATCGAAGAGGCGATTTGGACCAATCATTTGGGCTCACTGGTTCGCCGCACTCAGGCCGCCGTCCTGCCGGTCTATTTTCCGGGTCGTAACAGCGCGCTGTTTCACATTGTTGGCATGATTCATCCACGTTTGCGCACGGCACTTATTTTGCGTGAGTTTTGCCAGCAGCGTGACGCGACGGTGAAGATGCGTGTAGGTATGCCGATCCCGTTTGGTAAGCTGCGTAAATTTGAGGACGATGAGGCGCTTACGAAGTTTCTGCGCATTCATACGCTAGTTCTGGGGCAGCGCCGCAAGCTAGACGTGGAGGCTAAAGATACTGATGAGATCGAAACCTCTCTTGCAACTCATCGTGCGGCAAGTCATCAGGAGCGGATCGTCAGAGAGGTGAATGCTTTGCGAGAGCATGGGGCGTGTCTCGTCAGCCAGGGTGGACTCTCGGTTTACTGCGCACATTCGCATGAGATTCCTGACACGCTGGAGGAGATTGGGCGCTTGCGTGAGATCACGTTCCGTCAGGTCGGTGAAGGCACGGGTGAGGAGATTGATCTCGATAAATACGATCGCTACTACGAGCACCTTTTTCTGTGGGACGAGTCGAAGCAACGCATCGCTGGAGCTTATCGCCTGGGCCGTGCGGACATGATCCTGCGCGAGTATGGACCCAAGGGACTCTACACGAACACGCTGTTCATGTTCGAGAAGCCCTTCCTCGCCAACCTCGAAAGCGCGGTGGAAATGGGGCGCAGCTTCATCACCAAGGAGTATCAAAAGAGTCTCTCTTCTCTGCCTTTGCTGTGGAAAGGCATCGCTCTCTGGATGGTGCGTAATCCAGGTTACAAGAAGCTCTTTGGGCCGGTCAGCATCAGCAAAGACTACAACAAGCTCAGTCGCAAAATGATGGTCGAGTTTCTCCAGGAAAACTGTCTGCATGAGGATCTCGCCAGTTTTGTGAAGCCGCGTAATCCCTTCCGCTACCTGCGTGGTCGCAAGATCATGCGTGAGTTCATCAGCGCTGATCTTCAGGACGTGGATGACTGCTCTGCGCTGATCTCTAGTGTCGAGACCGACCGCAAAGGCATCCCCATTTTGCTCAAGCACTACCTGCGGCTAAATGGCACCATCCTCAGCTTCAACGTGGACAAGCAGTTCTCCTCTGTCATCGACGGACTCATCCTCGTCGATCTCACGGAAACTGATCCCAAGCTGCTGGCCAAATACATGGGCGAGGAGAAGTGCCAAGCATGGCTGGAGAGCCATCGCGCGGCGTGATTATTCAGATCGTTTGTGAAGGCTGAAACTGAATGGCAGCGATCTTATCCGCCATGTCATGACTGGCGCAGAAGGCCAGCTCAGCCGCAGCTGCGCGGCTGATGCGTGCACGCAGAGCCACTACTTCACCCATGCTCAAGCCGTCGACAAAAGCCTCCACAGGACGGTGCTCGGGGGATAGGCTGCGGATTTCCACCATTGTGTCCGTGCTCAGTAGGGCACTGCGCCAGTGAGCAGGCTCCATGACATTGGAGCCGACCAGCAGCCATGCTGGCGTATCAGCTAGAAGCGGGCTCGCGCCCATGCTGCGGGCATAGGCCGTGGAGCCAGCGGCGGTGGCCACCAGTGCGCCATCCGCTACGAGTTTCGGTAGGCGCATCACGCCATTAACGCTGACCTCCAACCAAGCGCTCTGACTCGTGCTGCGCTCCAACCAAGCGTCATTGAACCCATAGGCCGTCTTCACTTCACCTGCCGCGTTTTCAAACTCCAGGTAAAGCATCGGCAATTGCCGCAGGATCACCGCCGTCGGTGGAAATGGGCTACTTAGCACCTGTTCTGGTCCGTTCATCAGGAATCCAAGATGTCCCGCATTGATGCCGAAGAACGGCCGCCGCTTTCGCCAATGCTCGCGTATGCAGCGCAGCATCGCCCCATCGCCACCGAGCACGGTAATGAAGCTCGCTTCTGACTCGCTCACGCCGGGGCCTGTCGTGTCGATCCATGAAAGCGCTTTTGGATTCGCTGTATCGGCTTGCAGGTGAAAAGGCACGCCGCTCAGGCTGCACTCTGCCCAGGTGCCAGGAATCGGCGCACGGTAAAGGCCGTAGCGCTCGATGTAATCGAGAACACGCGGTGTCACGAGATCGTTCACATCTTCGCTCCGGCTCAGGCTGTCGCGAATAGCTGAGCTGGAACCTGATTCCTGGAGGGTGAGCAACTTCGAGTTAGGCGGCAGATCAAGCTTGTCGATCTCATGTCCGGGTCGTGTTAGCACCGCGAAGTGAGCTTTTTGCCAAAGCTCGCTCCCATGTGCCCAGGTGCGTTGAATGAGAGAAGCCGCCTCACTACCACCGGCGATCAGATCCGCCCCCACCACATGCCAGATTTCACCTTGTGATGCAAAGCGCGTCTGAAGCTGATGATTTCGCGTAAATGTCGCCTGTTCCAGATCAAACAGATCCACCACTACCTTTGGCAAATCACCAAACGCCAGATCACAAAGCGCCGCGCGGTAGATCGCCGGGATACTGCCCGTCACCGCTTTATCAGGACGTGGTCCACAGGGGATCACCCGCACCTCATCAAATTCACACGCCAGTAGCTCCGCGATAGCGCGGTGATGCAGTCCGGGCGGATTAAAGCTACCTCCAAAGATGGCGATTCGCATGACTCGATCTTGGCCCGCAGAAGCCGCAGCAGCAAACGGAATGACGCCGCGTTGGCGCGTTTGCCATAACGCGGGGCTGCTAATGATCGACCTAAGGCGTGAAGTGAGGCTTTTCGATAGGATCGAATTGGAAATAGATTTTCGTGATCTTGCCGTAAAGACTGGCTTTTGCCGAAGAAGGTATGTCAGCCATGATTACATGATGGTTCGGCGGTATGTCGTCGAACTCTCCTAAAGCGGCACCATTGATTCTTCCATCAGAGTGGCGGATCATTGGCGGAATCAGGGCTACTGTCAGTTAAATCCTACGACCTGTACAAAAACGTGGTCAGCGGACTCGTCGCATGGGCTTCATCGCTGGAGTCGGCGAGGCCGATTTCATGGGCGGCGCGGCCTGCCTCCACAGCGGCTTTGAAGGCGCGGGCCATGCGTGAGGGATTGCTGGCAATGGCAATGGCGGTGTTGACGAGGACGGCATCGGCTCCGAATTCAAAGGCTTCGGAGGCATGGCTGGGGGCACCGATGCCAGCATCGACGACAACGGGCACGGTGGCCTGGGAGATGATGATCTCGATCTGCCGACGTGTGGTGATGCCCTGATGCGAGCCGATGGGTGAACCGAGCGGCATGACGGTAGCGGTGCCGACGTCCTGAAGCCGGCGCGCGAGCACGGGATCGGCATTGATGTAGGGCAGGACGATGAAGCCTTCCTTTACCAGAATTTCAGCGGCCTTCAGGGTTTCAATCGGGTCAGGCAGCAGGTAGCGCGGGTCGGGATGGATCTCCAGCTTCACCCAGTTTGGCAGTCCGGCAGCGACGGCGAGCCGGGCGAGTCGCACGGCTTCTTCGGCGGTCACGGCACCGCTGGTGTTGGGTAGCAGCAGGACTTCTTTCGGGATGAAGTCGAGGATGTTGGCAAAGGGATCGCCTTTGCCCGTGAGATCTGCGCGGCGTAGAGCGACGGTGACGATCTCGGTGCCGGAGGCGATGATGGCCTGGCGCATGAGTTCACCGGAGGCAAACTTGCCGGTGCCGAGCATGAGGCGGGACTGAAAGCTGCGACCAGCGATGATGAGGGGCTGATTTTCCAAGGATGTCATCTCAGGTAAGTTGTAGGCGCTGCAGGAGTTCGTCTGTGCTCAGCTGGATGCCGATGTAGAAATCACCGAACTCGCCATACTGCGTGGTGACTTCATCCCAGCGCATTTCATAGACGATTGTCTTTACCTGGAAGATGTCGTGGGCAAAGAGGGTCACGCCCCACTCATGGCTATCGAGTCCGGTGGAGCCGGTGATGAGTTGGCGGATTTTACCTGCGAACTTGCGGCCTGTTTTGGCGTGACCGCTCATGAGTTCACGCCGCGCGGCGAAGTCTTGTGCATACCAGTTGGCGCCAACATTACGGCGCTTGCTCATGGGGTAAAAGCACATGACCTGCCAGTCAGGCATACTCGGGTAAAGGCGGTCGCTGAAGTACTTGTCCATGTGGCCCTTCCATTCGGCGACACGTTTGAGATGGGCTTCGGAGCCGACTTCGAGGCTTTCGGTGCGGGCGATGCGCTCGGCGGCTTCTTCTTCCTTCTCGCTGTACTCGGTCCACTCTGTCATGGACAGGTAGCTGTAGCTTGGAGTCAGGACATCGGGGCCGAGAGCGAGATTGAGTTCTTTTTCAAAGCGGTTCGCATCCTGCAAGTCGGGTGTCAGCAGCATGAAGCCAAGATCGGCCTTCGGGCTGACCATGCTGAAGGTGAGGAGCTGTGTCGTGGGATGGGCGCGGATGGATGTTAAGGTGCTGGTGAGCCGCTCGATGCGTTCTTCCTTTTCTCCGGGTGTCAGGGCGGCCCAGAAGCCGTGGTCGATGGTGTAAAACAGGTGCTGAACGATCCAGCCTTCTTGGGGGATGATGGGTGACATAGGGGCAGTAGGTGGCAGTTGTTTGCCGCAGTTGGCAATAATTGGCAATAGTTGGCGGTGGTTTGAAAAACAACAGCAAACAACGGCTAGCCAAGGCAATCTTTTAGCAAGTGCAAGCAAACGCAAAAAATGATTGAATCCCAGGTGCCGGGAACTACTTTCGCCACCCCAACCTTATCCCACCTCCAGACATGGCAGACGCAGCAAATAAATATTCTCTCAACGTATCCGGCGCTTACTACGTCGATGATCAGTGCATCGACTGCGACCTCTGCCGTGAGACCGCTTCTGCCAACTTCAAGCGTGATGACGACGGTGGGCATTCCTATCTCTACAAGCAGCCTGAGACTGATGACGAGCGTGCTCTCTGTGAAGAGGCTCTCACGGGCTGCCCAGTGGAAGCTATCGGCCGCGACGGCGAGTAATTTGTTACACGCTTTTTAATTTTTGAAGGCATGACCTCTCTCGGGTCGTGCCTTTACTCTTTTGGGGGCACGATAAGCCAGCGCCCCGCAGCGACCTGCACGAGGTTGAGGCAGTCGTTGGATTTTGCATTTGGTGGGTAGGCGACCCAAAGGGTGTAGCCTTTAACCAAAGAACTGGAGGGATCATCACCAAGATCTTCTTTGATCCAGTTGCCTAGGGTGCTGTCGCGCTTGCAGTAAGCGTGAATGGCTTCTTTACTGTCAGCGGCATTGATTTTGAGGGAGATGTATTCCTTGGAGTTTTCGAACTCAAATTTGTAGTAGTCGTCGAGCTTCACTAGTGCTCGTATCAAGACTGGCTTGGAGGACTTGGTTTTCATCAACTCAACAAAAGGCTTTTCGGAGTAGCCGGTGTAACTCTCCCAGTCGAGAACAAGACGGCCATCTTCATTCTTTCTGAGTGCCACTTCGAGTTTGCCTTCCAGCCTTCCGCTTCGGTAGGTCATGAGCACGATTTCGGTGTTATTGATCCGATACCGCGCCTGATCCATGAGGGCACCCATGACTGGGTCCACGGCATGTTGGACTTCATAAAAATCCTGCATGAGAATTTTCACCCGATCAGGATCATGAACATACATGAGGCGATCTTTCCAGTTAGGGGTGGAGGTGTATTTCTTGATGATCTGATTGGCCTCAGTGATGATGCTGCCTGCGTTGACGATGGGTAGCGATTCGATGACGGAATGATCCGGCACAACGGACGCTGTGAAATCGAAGCGGAGCGGGCGCGCATCAGCCATGAGCATGGAAGGTTTTTCTTGCTTCTGTTGGCCCGGCGCGGCCATCACGACGGTGTTTCCAGGCATGATCTGCTGTTTGCGGAGCGCATCCATCCTAGTCGTCATCTCAATGAAGTCAGCACGAGTCGCCATCGTTTTGAAGTGCCACCGCCAGCCCACCGCGAGCACAAACCCAAGGATAATCATGAGAGTCAGTGAGACTACAGAAAAGACGCGCTGCGGATTTGGCGCTCTGAAATTTGCAGGTTGATAAAACACACGGCTCTATAGGCGAATAATCGCCTAATGTTCAAGCACTTACTCCACGGCCGTTTCACCCTCAGCGGTAGCGTTCTGGCCATTTTTCAAAAACGTGAAACAATACCAATTGAGGCTTTCTTCTTTCCCTTATTCCTTCTAATTTATGATCTCATGGAAACGCTCCCGAAAATTTACGACAAAAAATCCGTCGCCCTTGAACTTGAAGCCGGTGATCACTGGTGGTGTGCCTGCGGACTCAGCGGTCACCAGCCCATGTGTGATGGTAATCATAAGGGCACGGGTTTTGGCCCCAAGAAATTCACGCTCGCAGAAAAACAAAAAGTCTGGCTGTGCAACTGCAAGAATAGCAAGAACCCGCCCTTTTGTGACGGCAGCCATAAGAGCCTCTGAGTGAGTTTGTTAAAGTTAAAGGCCCCACACAAAAAACTGTGTGGGGCCTTGAATGAGATTCGGTGAGGGAGCTTATGGTCAACTTACGGCAGCGGGAAGCGCTCGTTGATCTTGGCGATTTCGACTTTGATTTCTGCGAGCAAGGACGGGTTGTCCTTGTTGGTGAGGGCCTTGTCGATCCAGTCAGCGATTTGAATCATCTCAGCCTCTTTCATGCCGCGTGTCGTGACGGCTGGCGTGCCGATACGGATACCACCACCCAGGGTGATCTTTTCGGTGTCGAAAGGAATGCCATTCTTATTCACGGTGATACCAGCGTGGTCGAGTGTCTCGCTGGCGATTTTGCCATTGAGCCCCTTCGGACGAAGATCGACAAGCATGAGGTGATTGTCCGTGCCACCACTGACGATGCGGTAGCCGATCTCGGTTAGACGCGCGGCCAGTGCCTGGGCGTTCTTCACGACTTGCGCCGTGTATTGAGAGAAGTCTGGATGCAGACATTCACCAAAGCAGATCGCTTTGGCTGCGATGACGTGCATGAGCGGCCCGCCCTGGATGCCGGGGAAGACTTGGCTGTTGATCTTCTTGGCCAGGTCTTCCTTGTTTGTCAGGATGATGCCGCCACGAGGACCACGCAGGGACTTGTGGGTAGTGCTCGTCACGAAGTCGGCGTAGGGCATCGGGTTCGGATGCTGGCCACCAGCGACGAGGCCAGCGATGTGTGCCATATCGACAAAGAGATATGCGCCGACGCTTTTGGCGATCTGGCTCATGCGCTCAAAGTCGATGATGCGCGGATAAGCAGAGGCACCCGCCGTGATCATCTTCGGTTTGCACTCTTCAGCCATCTTTTGCAAACCGTCGTAGTCGATTCGTTCATCGGTTTCGCTGACTCCGTAATGAACGACTTCATAGAAGCGACCTGAGAAGTTAGCCTTATTGCCATGAGTCAAATGACCGCCATGGGCGAGGTTCATGGTCAAGATTCGATCACCGACTTCGAGCACACTGAAATAGACGGCGGTATTTGCCTGCGAGCCTGAGTGCGGCTGGACGTTCGCATATTTGGCTCCGAAAAGCTGACACGCGCGGTCGATGGCGAGCTGCTCCACTTTATCCACTTCCTCACAGCCGCCATACCAGCGTTTACCGGGATAACCTTCAGCATACTTATTCGTTAGGCATGAGCCCTGCGCGGCCATGACGGCGCGGCTGGTGAAATTCTCACTGGCGATGAGTTCGATGTTGTTTTGCTGACGATGCTGCTCGAGGCGGATGATTTCGGCGACGGCAGGATCAGAGGCGGCGAGGATGCTGAGGGGGTGGGCTTGGGTGTTCATTTTATCGACTCTACGACCGTGACGGCCACCGGCGAAGGGTGTCTTCAACCAGGTGTCCACGATTTCTTTGGCGGTGGCCTCAGAGGTGGTTTTGCCAGCGAGGCAGAGAATGTTGGAGGCGTTGTGCTCACGGGTCATTGCGGCAGTCGCCGCATCACTCACGAGGCTCGCTTGGATGCCTGCATGTCGATTCGCGCTGATGCACATGCCGATGCCAGTGGTGCAGACGAGGATGCCAGCATCGGCACGACCATCGAGCACACGCTCAGACACAAGCTCGGCGTAGTCGGGGTAATCGACACTGTCCATGTTGTAGGTGCCCAGGTCTTCGACACTGTAACCACCGCTTGCCTGAAGATGCGCCACCACGGCAGTCTTCAGCGTGAGTCCGCCATGATCAGATCCGATGGCGAGTTTGCGGGGCAGTGGGAAAGCGGACATTGGAAGGACAAAGGAAAGTTTACGCAGCAGCAGGCTTGGTGGTTTGCTCGATAAAGGCATGGATGCTTGGAAGCAGTTTGTCTAGGTGCTGCTGCATCTCCCGGTATTCTTTCCGATCACCGCCAAAAGGGTCACTCACATCTTTCCCGCGTAGGGAATCCTCGGCAGTAAACTCACTGAGAAGGTAAATTTTATCTTCCGCCTCAGGATAGTCGTCGAGCAACGCCACAAAGTGGCTACGCCCGAGCGCAAAGATGTGCGTGGCACGATCCACGAGTTCGATCGTCACCGCCTGACTGTGGTGTTTCGAGAGATCAAGTCCATGCTCCTTAGCTAGTGCGACACTGTGGTAACTGGCAGGCTGACCAAAAAACGCCCCGATTCCAGCGCTTTGAATCTCGTAGTTTGCGCTGCCTTTCACCAAGTCACGAAAAAGCGCCTCAGCCAGGGGGCTGCGGCAGGTGTTTCCAGTGCAGACAAAAAGGACGTTTTTCAATGGTCAGGCAGAGTGCCGCGCTGAGACTGTTTGTCAAAAGCCTGTTCTCTCAGTTACCACGACTTTTTGCCACTGCCCGGACTAAGATGTTCTCACATCACCATGCCGCCATCTACGGCCAAGACTTGGCCGGTGATGTAGCGGGCTTCGGGGCTGGCGAGGAAGAGAACGGCGGCGGCGATGTCTTCGGCTTGGCCGAAGTCACCTAGCGGGATTTTTTCCAGCACGGCGGCTTTCACTTTCTCATCGAGCACGCCAGTCATGTCGGTAGCGATGAAGCCTGGGGCGATGACGTTGGCGGTGACACCGCGACCAGCGAACTCGCGGGCGACGGATTTGGTGAAGCCAATGAGGCCGGCTTTACTGGCGGCGTAGTTTGCCTGTCCGGCATTGCCGATGAGACCGATGACGGAGGCGATGTTGATGATGCGCGCACCTTTCTGCTTGAGGATGCTGCGCTGAAAGGCTTTCAGCATGTGAAAGGCTCCCTTCAAATTGGTGTCCACGACGAAGTCCCAGTCTTCCTCGCTCATGCGTAGGAGCAGGCCGTCCTTGGTGACTCCGGCGTTGTTTACCAGGATGTCCACATGGTCGAAATCAGCGAGCACCTGCTTGCCCATCTCGGCGACGGCGGCTCCGTTCCCTACGTCCACGGCGTAGCCTTTGGCGGCTCCGGGATAGAGGGCGTTGATGGCCTCAGCAGCAGCATTGGAATTGGCTTCCGTGCGGCTGATGATGGCGACTTTCGCCCCTTCGGAAGCGAGCTTTTCTGCGATGGCTTTACCGATGCCTCTTCCGGCACCGGTGACGACGGCTACTTTATCTTGGAGTTTACCCATGCGCCATCATGGCAATCCCAAACGCCATGGCAAGGGCGGAGTCACTTGGCCACTAATACTCTGCGTCGCGCCGGGATGACGACACCACAACAGCCCGCTAGGATGAGGCCTGCGCCGATGATTTGAATTTGGCTAAAGGTCTCATCAAAGAATATCCAGCCGCATAGCGTGATGCACAGTGGCAGCATGATTTGAAACGCACCGCCGATGCTGACGGGCAGGAAGCGAAAGCCCTCTGTCATGCCGATCTGTCCGCATGAGGCACACAGCGCGGCGAGTGTGAGCAGGCCGATATCCACGAGTCCGGGTGCGCTCAAGGTGAAACAAAAGGGCAGGGCAAAGAGTACTGTGTAGATGCACTGACTGGCAAAGATGGTGCCGCTGGTCTCGGTGCGTGTGAGCTGGCGGATGACAACGACGACAGCGGCTGAGATAAGCGCGCCAAAGATGGCGAGAAGTTCATAACGACCGAGTTGGCTGAAGTCACCGCTTTGCAGCCCAGTGATGAGTGCGATGCCGACGATGGCAAGCGTCATGCCGATGATCTTTCTCAGTGTCAGGACTTCCCCCAGCAGTGGAACGGCGATCAATGCCGCCCAGATGACCCAGGTGTTGCCGATCAGTGTCGCTTTGCCAGCTCCGAGAGGCGGCATGGTGAGGTAATAGGCCGCTGTTCCCAGAGCGCCCATCACACCGCGTGAGACGAGCATCCGCCCGGTGGCTGCGCGTTTAAAACTAACCTGCCCCCGCGGTCCGTAGAGTCCCCAGACGACGAGTAGTCCGATGCCGGCCCGAAAGAGTAGTGCCCACCAGCCACTGATACCGCGCTCTGTGCCGAGGTGCTTCACCAGCAGCGCCATGCCGGTGAATCCCACGAGCGAGCCGAGCATCCACATGGCTCCAAGACGGAGATCATAGTGCGCTTGAGCAGGCTTAGTTTTTGGCATCGACCCTGTTTCGTGTCGAGCTTTCATCAATGCAAGCTTCCTCTGGCATTGACGTTTTCCATCGCCCTGACAAATCAAGTCTTCATGCTGCGCCGTCACCTGCTCCTCACCACGTCAGCTTTGCTGGCGTCTGGTATGACGACGCTGAGTGCGGCGCTTGCAGTTCGTAGGCTAGGACTCGTGATCCACTCTTACTCGCACCGTTGGCGTGGCAAGCATTCGAGCATCAAGCACCCAGCCTTTCGTGATGTGCTCGACGTGATGGATCATGGTCGTGAGCTAGGCATCGGCAGCCTGCAAATCGGAGTCGAAAGCTGGAGTTTTGACCTAGCTCAAAAAGTGCGTGCTTCATCTGAGTCCTTCGACATGAAACTGGAAGGCAGTATTCGTTTGCCGCAGGCGCCAGGCGATGCGGAGCGCTTCACCCATGAGCTGCGCATTGGCAAAGAAGCCGGTGCCACGATCTTCCGTGCGGCCATCGGTGGGCGACGTTATGAGGTCTTTTCAAGGCGCACCGACTTTGAGCAATGGCAGGCCGGAGCCAAGCGCTCGCTGGAGCTGGCCGAGCCAATTGCGCGGCGTCTCGGCGTGCGCATCGCGGTGGAGAATCACAAGGACTTTGAAACCGCTGAGTTGGTAGAAATGATGCAGGCTATCTCCAGTCCGCAGATCGGTGTGTGCCTCGACACAGGGAATAGCCTCGCGCTGCTGGAGTCGCCACTAGAGGTGGTGCGGCAGCTCGCGCCATACACGCTGACGGTGCATTTCAAAGATATCGCCGTGCATCTCACGGAGGATGGTTTTGAAATGGCCGAAGTGCCGCTGGGGCAGGGGATGCTCGACCTACCGCTGATGATTCGTGAGATTCAGGCAGGGGCGCCGAAGGCGGAGTTTCATCTCGAAATGATGACTCGAGATCCACTCAGCATCCCGTGTCTGCACGAGTCCTACTGGGCCAGCTTTCCGAACAAGCCCGGCACCGATCTGGTGCGCACTTTGACTTTGGTCAAACAGCGTGGTCTGCCTGCGCTCCCTCGTGTTTCCGAGTTGCCTGCCGAAGCGTGTCTCGTGCTGGAAGAGAAAAATATCATCGACTCCATCATCGCCGCTGGAGACAAGCTAGGCTTTAGCCAAATGGATATGAAGACGCTGCTCAAAGAGGAGTGATCACTTCTGCCGATACTTCGCAAACATCGCCAGCGTGCGCTCGCGCTCGGTGCCGTGATCGACGATGGGCAGTGGATAGCCAGGAGCCAGTGCACGGCCATCTTTCGGCGGAGCTTGGAAGCGCTCGGGTGACACGCCTTTGAGCTCCGGCACCCATTGGCGGATGTAGGCTCCGTCGGGATCGTAGTTCTTCGTTTGTGTCCACGGATTCTGAATGCGGAAATACGGTGCGGCATCAGCTCCCGTGCCTGCGCTCCACTGCCAGCCGCCGTTGTTACTGGCGTTCTCTCCATCGACTAAATGCTGCATGAAGAAGCTCTCGCCGAGCTTCCAGTGGCAGTGCAGATCCTTGGTGAGAAACATCGACACGATCATGCGCACGCGGTTGTGCATGAAGCCAGTATTGAGCAGCTCACGCATCCCTGCGTCGACGATGGGAAAGCCCGTGCGACCCTGGCTCCAGGCGGTGAAATCTTCATCGCTGCCCGGCCAGGGCATACTACGAAAGTCGGTGGAGAACTCCTCTTCAAACACAGATGGATAGAACCACAGGATCGCCAGATAAAACTCACGCCACGCCAGCTCCTTGATATAGGTCTCGATCGAGGTGCGAGCATCCGCAGTCGTGGCCAGTGCCGCAGCCGCCATGCACTGAGCATGAAGCTCACGGATCGAGATCAACCCAAAGCGCAAGTCCTGACCAAGCCTAGAAGTGCTGACGCCAGCGGGCGTGTTTCGCTTCTGCGCATAGCTCATCAGCGTGCGGTTTTCGATGAAGCTCTTCATTCGCTCACGCGCCGCTCTCTCACCTGGCGCAGGCAGTGTCGCCGCTGTGGCCGGTAGCTGCCAATGATCGAGTGTCGGCAGCGGATCACTCGGGATCGTGCTCGCCGCTCCCAGCGTCTTCGCTTTACCCAGCGGAGCTGTCTTGTCCAAAGCTAACCAATTGCGAGAATACGGTGTATAGACACGATACGGCCCGCCACTGCCGGTCAGCACTTCCCCCGCTTCATGAAGCACGCGGTCTTTGAAGCTGTGACACGACACGGCATAGCGAGCGCAGACCGCCTGCACCTTCTTCTCCATTTCGCGGCCGTAGGGGTCATAGTCGCGATTGAAATACACTGCGCTCGCCTTTGTCTCTTTGATCAGTTTCTCGATCTCCAGATCTGCACGACCCGTGCGCAGGATGAGTTTGCTGCCGAGCGTCTCCACATTCTTCGCCAGCGACTCCAGGCAACCACAGAGAAACTGCTGCCTGATGCTGCCCGTCCAGTGATGCGTCTTCTGCCAATCACTGAGCACATAAACAGGCACCACCTGCGCACCATCTATTGCCGCCATGTTGAGGGCAGTGTTGTCCGTGAGGCGCAGATCGCGGCGGAACCAATGGATGACGGTGTCGTGTTTCGGCATGAGTGGACTTTACGTTTGAGCGAAGAAGCCGGTCACAGGAAGTGAGAAATGCTTCATTGGCTCGTATGATGTGAACTCATGCTTCGACCTCTGTTAATTATTATTACTCTCGCCTCATCTGCCCAGGCGGGAAAGATCGTGTTCAATCGCGACATCCGGCCCATCCTCTCGGACAAGTGTTTTCATTGCCACGGGTTCGATGAAAAGGAGCGCAAGGGCGAGCTGCGGTTGGATCGGCGCGAGCAGGCGCTCAAACCTTCCAAGTCTGGCGCGGTGGCTATCGTGCCGGGCAAGCCGGATGAGAGTGAGCTTTTTACCCGAGTCACCACGACAGATGCGGACGATCTTATGCCGCCATCGAAGGTCCATAAGCCTGTGTCCAAGGCGGAAGCGGCGCTGCTGAAACAGTGGATCAACGAAGGTGCCGACTATCAAGGCCACTGGGCCTTTGAACCGGTGCAACCGAGTGCAGGTGGTATTGATGCGCTATTAGAGAAACGCTTGCAGAAAGAAGGCCTGGCTTTCTCCCCTGAAGCCGATGCCGCCACACTAAACCGTCGCGTGACTCTGGACCTCACCGGACTGCCGCCGACGCCGGAAGAAGTCTCGTCATTCGTCACTGGGAACTCTTCATTCGACTCCGTCGTGGACCGTCTCCTGCAAAGCCCTCACTACGGCGAGCACATGGCCCGCGAGTGGCTGGACTTTGCGCGTTATGCGGACAGCAACGGCTTCCAGACGGATAGCAGCCGCAGTATGTGGCCTTGGCGTGACTGGGTGATTCAGGCCTTTAACGACAACAAGCCTTTTGATCAGTTCACCATCGAGCAGATCGCAGGTGATCTGCTGCCGAACGCAAAGCAGAGCCAGCTTGTCGCCACAGGTTTCAATCGCAATCACCGCATCAACGGGGAAGGGGGCATCATCGCTGAAGAGTGGCGCATTGAGAACATCATCGACCGCGTGGAGACGACCAGCTTCACCTGGCTCGGCTTGACGATGAACTGCGCGCGTTGCCATGATCACAAGTATGACCCGATCACGCAGAAGGATTTCTATTCCATGTTCGCCTTCTTCAACAACGTCGAGGAAAGCGGCACGATTCAGGGCGCATCAAATCGCAGCGGTGGGAATTCTGTGCCGATCATGAATGTCACGATGCCTGAGCAGGACACTCAGATCGTGAAAATGAAGATGGAGATCGAGTCAGCTCAAAAGGCGGCAGCTGAGGCAAATAAAACACTTCCAACGCTACTCGCTGCCTGGGAAAAAGAGGCTGGCGCAAAACTCACTGCTCGGAAGTCCGCATGGTTGCCACTGGAACCCACGCAGGTCGTTTCCAAACTCAATGAAAAGGGCGCGAAACTCACACGTCAGCCAGACGGAAGCTACCTAGCCAGCGGACCTAACCCACAGAAGGATACGTATCTTTTCGATGCGCCGATGCCGAAGGATGGCGTCTCCGGTTTCCTGCTCGAATGCTTCACCGATCCGTCATTGCCTGAACAAAGTCTGGGTCGCAACAGCAATGGCAATTTCGTGCTCAGCGACTTTGATGTCTTCATCCAGAAGGCGGGTGGCAAACCGGAGCAACAGACTTTAGCAACGGCGGAAGCCGACTACAGCCAGAAGGGTTACGAGATTGCCAACGTGCTTAAGAAGGGGCGTCGCTCTGGATGGGCCATTGATGGTCCGACGAAGAAAGAGAATCGCCGCGCTATGTTTTTGCTGGAGCGTCCGGTGAGCTACACGGAAGGCGCGCAGGTGCTTCTGCGTCTGCGCCATGAAGCGATTGGCGGACATAACATCGGACGCTTTCGACTTAGTGGCACGGCTTTGCCCGCTGCGAATGTGAAGCTCGATGGCAACGCCGATCTAGCGAAGATCAAAGCCATTCTAGCTTCTGCGAAGCGCACGCCGGCGCAGACAAAGGAGCTTGAGCATTATTACCTCGCCACCGTGGACAGTCCCGTGAAGCGCGCGAACGATCTCGTCGCAGTGAAGCAGAAGGCTTTGAGCGACTTCGATAACGCTCTGCCAACCACGATGGTGATGAGGGAGGCCAAGGCCACCCGAGATGCCTACATCCTGACACGCGGTGAGTATGACAAGCCCACGACAAAAGTGACGATGGCTGTCCCTGCCTGGCTGAATCCGATGCCTAAGGAGGCTCCGATGAATCGTCTCGGCCTAGCCAAATGGTTGGTGGCGAAAGACAATCCGCTAACGGCGCGTGTCTGGGTGAATCGCCAATGGGAGCGCTTGTTTGGTGTCGGCTTGTGCAAGACGACGGAGAACTTTGGTGTGCAGGCTGAGTATCCAATCCATCCCGAGTTACTCGACTGGCTCGCAGCGGAGTTCATGCGCAGCGGTTGGGACATGAAACATGTACTCAAGCTCATGGTCACAAGCCGCGCTTATCGCCAGACTTCCAGAGTCACGCCTGCCATGATCGAGCGCGATCCTGAGAATCGCTTGCTGGCTCGTGGGCCACGCTTCCGTCTGTCCGGTGAAGTTGTGCGCGATCAGGCTCTCGCCATTGGCGGCCTACTCGTCTCCAAAGTCGGTGGTCCCAGCGTGCGGCCCTACATGCCAGAAGGTGTGTGGGATGAAACCAGCAAGTATGGCGACCTGCGCGGCTACAAGGCAGATGTTGGCGATGGCTTGTATCGCCGCAGCCTCTACACCATCTGGAAACGCACCGCCGCACCGCCGACGATGCTTCTCTTTGATGCGCCAACGCGTGAGATATGCACCGTGAAGCGCAGCCGCACAAACACGCCGCTGCAAGCGCTGGCTATGCTCAATGAAGTTACTTTTGTCGAAGCTCAGCGTGGTCTGGCCGAACAGATGATGAAGAGCGGTAAGACGCCGCAAGAGGCCATTTCCTATGGTTTTCAGCGTGCCACGGCTCGTGACATCGAGCCTGATGCAATTAAGCTTCTGCTCAAGGGCTGGAATGAGCGCCGTGTCTGGTATACCGCCCATCCAGAAGAAGCAACAAAGACGATCACACAAGGCGCTTCCAAAGCAGACGCTACTCTGCAAGTCGCGGATCTCGCCGCTTACACGACCACGGCGGGGGTGCTGCTCAATCTCGACCGCGTGGTGACGAGGGATTGATTATCGTGACTGTAAATTTCCGTCACAGGGCTTGACGATGCCTGGGGATGCCCTTCCTTTCGCATTCCCCTCCTGCCGATGACCGATTTGGATTCCCAGACCCGCAAAGCCGACGTGCTACTCGAAGCCCTGCCCTATATGCAGGGGTTCCGAGGCTGCACATTCCTGATCAAAGTCGGCGGCAGCGCGATGGAAGATCCGGCAGTGGTTAACACCTTTTTGAAGGACGTCGTCTTCCTCGAAGCCGTGGGCATCAATCCCGTGATCGTGCATGGTGGCGGCAAGGCGATCTCGAAGGCCATGCAGGAAAGCGGCCTCGAAGCCAAGTTCATCAATGGGATGCGCGTGACCGATGAGGAGACGATCAAGATTGTCGAGCAAACCCTGGCGCGCGTCATCAACCCTGAGATCGTGGACAAGCTCAATGCCTTCGGCGGCAAGGCCGTCGGTGTCCCTGGTACTGAGGTTTTCACCGGTGAAAAGATGAAGGCTGAACTCGGCTGGGTGGGCGAAGTTACCGGCTGCAAACTCGGTTTGATCCAAGCCGCTGTGGCTGGCGAGTTTGTGCCTGTCGTGTCACCCGTGGCTCGTGAGAACGACAGTGGCAAGACGCTCAACGTGAATGCCGATCTCGCCGCCTGTGCTCTGGCGACTCGATTGAAAGCGACGAAGCTGATCTTTCTCAGCGATGTACGCGGAGTGATGCGTGATCCCAAAGATGAATCCACGCTGATCCCAAGTCTTGATCCAGCAGCCATCGATGCCCTAAAGAAGGAAGGCATCATCAGCGGCGGCATGATACCCAAAGTGGACTCGTCTCTCGAATCACTCCGAGGCGGTGTGGGGAAGGTTCACCTCATCGACGGTCGCATTCCTCACGCACTCATCTTGGAAATTTTCACGGACGTGGGCATCGGGACAGAGATTCATCTCTGATTCCAGGCGTATCAGGTAGGACGAAAACAATTTTCAGGATTTAAAGGAATGGAAAAGACTCAAGATTTTGACCCAGCGTGGCTGGAAAAATATGTGCTGCCGAACTATGGCCGCTTTCAAGTTTGGCCGGTGAAAGGCGAAGGTTCCCATGTGTGGGATCGCGATGGGAAAAAGTATCTCGACTTCGCCGGTGGCGTGGCCGTCTGCCCGCTAGGTCATTGTCCGCCGTCTGTGGTGAAAGCGATCACGGAGCAGGCGAATATGCTGATCCATGTTTCCAACTGGTATTGCATCGACAAGCAAGCCGAACTCGCGCGCATCATTGTCGAGGAATGTGTGGAGATCCCCGGCAAGTGTTTCTTCTGCAACAGTGGTGCCGAGGCGAATGAAGGCCTGCTCAAGCTCGCTCGGAAATATGGTCAGCAGACCGGAGGTCGCTACGAGATCATCACCTTCACTGGTTCCTTCCACGGACGCACCTTTGGCGCGATGACCGCCACGGCTCAGGAGAAGATACACGGCGGCTTCGGTCCGCTGCCGCCTGGGTTTGTGTATGCCCCCTTCAATGATTTACAGGCACTCGAAGCCGCGATCACCGATAAAACCGTGGCCATTCTAATGGAACCCATCCAGGGAGAGAGCGGCGTGAATGCTGTGACTCCCGAGTTCCTGCGTGCGGCTCAGCGCCTGTGCCGGGAAAAGGATCTGCTTCTACTGCTCGATGAAGTGCAGGTCGGATTTGGCCGTGCGGGTGAGATGGCTGGCTGGCGCAGCATCATTCCTGGCGATGAAATCCAGCCCGACGGCATCAGTTGGGCCAAGGCTATCGGCAGCGGCTTCCCGCTCGGTTCTTTCTGGGTGAATGATCGCCGTGATCTGAGCAAGGTGCTCGGCCCAGGAACACATGGCACCACTTATGGCGGCTCACCGCTTGCCTGCGCCGTCGGTATCGCCACGCTGCGCACGATTCTCGATGATAAACTCTGCGCCAACTCGCGCATGCGCGGCGCTGCCATCTCCGCCGCTGCACGCGCCTGGAATCATTCGCTGATTAAAGAGATTCGCCAGATCGGTCTCTTCATCGGCTTTGAACTTGATGCCGAAGCCATTGCCGCGAAATCGGGAGGCAAACTGCCGTCTATCTACCTTGCTCAAAAGCTGCTCGATGCCCGCATGATGGTTACACCTGCTGGTCCCAATGTCGTCCGCTGGCTATCCCCTCTCAACATCACCGAAGCCCATGCCGCCGAAGGCCTAAGCCTCTTCAAATTTGTCCTCGATCAAATCCAGGCAGCTTGATCCTTTTGACCAGTTCTCCCATGAAAAACCTCCTTTCCATCGAACAACTCAACGCTGACGAGATCGAGAAAATTCTCGCCCTTGCCTCCGTGTTGAAGAAGGACCGCAAAGCCTCGCCACAAGTGCTGACGGGTCAGCAATGGGCGCTCATCTTCACCAAATCATCGACACGCACTCGCGTGAGTTTTGAGGTCGGTGTGCGTGAGCTTGGCGGGCAGGTCATGTTTCTTTCCGGGGCAGACATCCAGCTCGGTCGAGGTGAGCCGATCAAGGATACCGCCCGTGTCATGGGTCGCATGATTCATGGCGCTATCATCCGCACCTTCGCGCAGCAGGATGTCGTCGAGTTTGCCCAATATAGCGGCATCCCGACGATCAATGCGCTGACGGATGACGAACATCCCTGCCAGATCTTGGCCGATCTCCAGACGACCAATGAGCGTCTAGGCACATGGAAAGGCAAGCGTGTCTGCTTCCTCGGAGATGGCGATTGCAATGTGGCCCGCTCCTGGATCTGGGCGAGTGCGCGTCTTGGTTTTGAGCTCGTCATCGGTGCGCCGAAAGAGTTCCAGCCTGCCGCTGATTTCATGGCCCGCGTGCCTGGCAAGACGGTCACTGTCACTGATGACCCCCAAGCTGCGGTGGATGGCATCGACGCCATTTACACCGATGTCTGGGTCAGCATGGGCAAGGAGCAAGAAGCCGCCGACCGCATCGAAACTCTGAAGCCATGGCAGATCAATGCTGAGCTTCTCAAGTCAGCCAAACCCAACGCCATCGTCATGCACTGCCTGCCTGCCTATCGCGGCAAAGAGATCACCGAAGAAGTGCTCGAACAGCAGGCCTCCGTCATTTTCGATCAAGCCGAAAACCGCCTCCACGCCCAAAAGGCCGTGATTGTGACACTCGTGCGCGGCTGAAATAGCTCTAGGATCACTTCCCAGCCACCTGCCCGCCACCGCTCGGCAGGGTGCGCAGATGCTGATTCGGGGTGAGGCCGTATTTGTCGGGCTGGCACATGGCTTCGATGCGAGCGGGTGACCAAGCTTCGATGCTTTTGGGGAGTTGATCACCTTCGCGTTCGTTCTGGGTGCCGAACTCCGGTTTGATGGCTTCGAGCACACTTGGTAGCGGATCATTGATGGTGAGGTAACGATCACCTTCGCCGATCTCGATTTTCAGCGAAATGACGACCATGTCGCCTACCCGCAGATCACTAGCCTCAGCGGTGGAGCCGTCGGGCAGGAGCTTTTCATATTGGCGCTCGATGCTATAGCCTTTGTTCTCGCATTTGAACTCACGATCCTGCGGGAAGCTGTGAACTTCGAGGCAGGAGAAAGCCTTGCGTCCGGCGGGCAGTTCGATCTTAAACGGTGCGGCAGAGTGCGCTGCATTGAGCTCAAAAGAGACCTTGGCGTTGCCGGGGTGGGCAGGGACGGTCAACTCGGCTTTCTGAGCGTTCCATAACACTTGGGCGAGGAGGGGTTCTGCGGAATTCTTCAAGCTGCGCTTATAGGCAGCGAGACCGGTGAGGGTCCAGGCATTAGCAAAGGTGTTGCCTCACTCGCCACAAATGTTGCGCGATTGCAAGATGCTCTTGGCCAGTTCTTCAGAACTCTGAGTTAGGCCAAGCTGAGTGTAAGCGATTCAGTGATCGTGGGCTTTACCTTCGCGATCTCTTCCGCCCATGTCGCTTGTGGTGTGCCATTGCGTCCGAAGTTCTTGCCCTTGGCATGATGCACCTTCGCCGCCACTTTGAGCACAGGCTTCTTTGAAACAAAGACGATGCTGCTCGCAGCACTGCTTAGGGCGACGTTGTCATTGAACTCAAAGGTGAGCTTCGGACTGCGGCGTGCATCATCGCTGTCGAACCACTTCGGAGATTGATCGATCACTTTGAACTGCGCGCTGCTTATGGAGTCGAGCGTGTCGGTCGAGAGTGCTTTACCGGTCAGATCCTTCAAATCTGTGCGTAGTTTGAAATCATAGTTCGCATTGAACTTCGGAGCCTCGCCAGTTTGAACTGACCGCTGCGTGTGCTCACCCATTGGAAGCTGCCTTTAAGCGCTGGCACGACGACCAGTAGCGAGTCTACCTCTGTGCTGCCGACACGTTCTTTAGCGATCATCGGCGTCGGGAAGACGACCTTGATGGTGCTGGCGGGTGACAACTCCGGCGGGTTGATCGAGAACTCTGCTTCGAGTGTCGGTTCGGGTTTTGGTGAGGGATCGCGGGCCTTGGTTTTGGAGGCCGCTGAGGATTCAGACAGTGGCAGAAAAGCCGCCAGCCACCGGGTTGTGAGCAACCCGGAGCTTGTGATGAGTTTCATGGAGTGCGGGGAAAATTCGCAGTTCCAGAATAGCATGACCCCGCACTCTTATAGTGACGAAAGTAGAATATTTTGGCGGCTTAGCGTGAAACGAGTTTTTCAATTCGTTCGCAAATCGAACTCGTAAGTTCGGTTTAAGCTTTGAGGCGTTGTGAGGCGGGCATGAATGGCTCTGTTAGAGCTGTCTCGAATGTAAAGCCGCCTGCGAAGTCTTCGAGGCTGTCGCCATCGTTCCGGCCGAAGTAGCCAGTGCCGATGAGGTTATAAACGATGTTGCCGACGTCCTCTCCGCGATGCAGTCCCCACTCGGCGAGGATGGTGAAGGCCATGGGGCCGTATTCGGCGAGTGCGTGCTGGCGCACGCCTTCAAGCACTTCTTGACCGGTCACATGCTTGTCTTCTTTGCCCTCACAAAAGATCTTGGCCGCTACGTGAAGCGCGTCCCGCACAAACTCATAGGCGTGTGGGTGATAGCGCGTGTCTTTGTCCACTGATTGGGAGATGGCGTATTGGAAAGGCAGATCAGACATCTATTGGGATACGGGCGGGAGCGGGGCGCGAATGTGTCCATCTCGTGACTCAAATCAACTTTCGTCGGCAATCAAAACCCCGCCGGTTTCCCAGCGGGGTGTGGATTAGTGCGCGGAATGTAATCTGTTACCAGCCGTGGGCATTACGCACCTTGATCATGGCATCCAGGATGTTGTTCCAAGTGTCCGGCGTTTCAAGCACGGCGTTCGGGAACATGCAGCCGTCCCAGCAGATGTGTCGGATGCCACGCGCAGAGGCGTCTTTGAGCCAGTAACCAGCGGCCTTGGTGATGTCGAGCTTGCCGTTTGGATCGTCAGCGCGGCAGTGCTTACCGGTTTTGTCATGAGCGCCAGCACCGTGGACGGTGCCGTCGTTTTGTGCGACATGGAAGTCGATGGTCCATGGGCGAAGTGCATCGGTCATCTTTTCATAGGCGACCCAGAACTCGGCATCGCTGTAGCCTTCTTTGAGCAAAGCGTGCTCAGGGGCGTTGTAGCCGAGAGTGTAGAGATAGGTGTGGGCCATGTCAGCCTGGAACCCGAAGGCTTCTGGCATTCCGACGCCTTCGAGCAAGTCCAGCATGTCCTTCCACGAATGCATCCCAGCCCAGCAGATTTCACCCTCAGCGGCGAGACGCTCACCATGATCAGCGGCGATCTTGGCAGCCTTCTTGAAAGTGTCCACAATGCGCGCGGTATTTGCCTTTGGGTTCTCACGCCATTTGGCGATGCCAAACTCTGCGGAGTCTACGCGTATCACGCCATACTTGCGCACGCCATGCTTGTTGAAGACGCCAGCGATGCGGCAGGCCATGGTCACGGCATCGAGGAACTTGGCTTGAGATGCGTCGTCACCCATAGCTGAGTCGCCAACCGTGCCGGGCCAGACGGGAGCCACGAGGGAACCGACATCGAAGCCTTTGCTCGCGATGAGATCGGCGATCTTGTTGAGTTCGCTGTCGGTCGCTTCGGGATTGGTGTGGGGGTGGAAAAGGAAGTAGTCGATGCCTTCGAATTTCTGCCCGCCGACATTCGCAGCGGCGGTGAGGTCGAGCATGTGCTCGAGGCTGATCGGTGATTCCTGACCTTCGCCGTCGCCTTTGCCGACTAGACCTGGCCACATGGCGTTATGCAGTTTGGGGAGTGTGCTCATATTGGTTGTTGGTTTGCTTTGGATTTAGTGCTGGAAAAGCCGCGCGATCATAATCAAGCGCCTCAGGAACGCACGGAAAAATCTCGCTGAATTCACGGAAAGCAGGGCAGTCTTTCTGGCTCTGTGGCGCTGGATGCCGTTTAATATAACCAGACCATGCCATTCTGTTCTTCAAGGATTGCATGACACCTGGACGCAGAACTTTGGCATGATAGGAAGAGTCCATTCTAATCTGATTGGTCGAGCATGCGTGTTGTCACAGAGAAAGGAAATTTGGCGGATCACTGGCTCAAAGCTTCACTTCAGTCTTTGGCTGCGCTTTAGTGACTGAAACCGCCTTAGTCTGCGAGGTCGTGCTCACCTCATACCACCCAGGAAAGCCACGCCAATTCACACTACCATCTGCATTAGTCTTTAGCATGACCTGTGTGTGCCACTTTTGTCCGATCCATTCTTCTAGCACCTTGCCTGTCAGTCGCGGCGTCCAGTCTTGGTTCCAACTGGCGGCCTCAGGTTTCCAGTGTGCGCCTTCCCAGAAACCCCAGATCAAAAAGCAGTTGTAGGCGGGGTGACTGAAGGTGGCGATGAGCACATCGCGCGTGTAGTCGGCGGCCAGTTGTTCATCTTCATTGGTGACGACATCGAACTCGGTGATGGCCTGATGCGGCACGATTTGTGCAAAGCGATCCGTCACCGCCAGCAGGTGCTCGGGGGAGGGGAGATAGGTCTCATGAAAGTGCCCTTGATTGCCGAGGCCTGCGACAGTGAAGCCATCGGCATTCATGACTTTGAGGTACTCAAAGGTGTCGTCACACTGCGGACCTTGGCGAAAGATTTGATCCTCGTTGATGTAGAACGGCAGCTTGGTAAGTGAGCGCGCGAGCTGAAATACCTCACGGTCTAGCTTCTCCAACCCAGGCCGTTTGTTTAACATGTCCGCACCGCCCCAGGCGATGGGGTGATTGATCACGTCCCACTCCGTCACGCGATCCTTCACAAAGGCCATGCGTTCACGGACGCTTTCGATCACACGATCATGGATCACCGCGTTGTCTTTGATGTCGTGCAAATTGTAGGGCGTGGCGATCTGCATCAGGTAATGCCCACGCACCGGAATGTGCCTCTCCGCCAGCCAGGCAAAGGCCTGATCCAGTTCTCCATTGCGCTGACTGCGGCGCTCTTCTTTGAAGTCGGGCGACCAGTTGCCGTCTTTGAGATCGTTTTCAAAAACCACGATGCTGAACAATCGCTCGATGATGTCGCGATAGCGTTTGTCATCCGCACTTTCGCTCGACAAGCGCTTAGCGTTGATGGCCGAGCCAAAGCCAAACTCATGCTTGCGCAGCGTCAGTTTTACTTCGGTGTTGGCGAGCGGTTTGCCATCCGCTCCACTGACTGTGAGTGAGAGATCGGCTTTACGTTCCTTCTCGATTCGATCCAGCGCTGCTTTACGCCATGGCGCATCAGCCTCACGGCCTGCGTAGTTGCGTTTGATGCCCTTCGGCCGTGGGAAGGATTTAATGTTGGTGCCCGCATCATACTTCAGCACGCGGATGCTCTCGATTTCCAGGCTCTGCGCCTTTTGACCGCATAGCAGCACCACGGCGATTTTGTCCGCAGGGATCGTTTCTTCCGCAACGAAGGTTACAGGTTGCTCCATCCATTCGTGATGAATGGCGATGCTAATCGTCGGTCCAAAGGAGGTGTAGGGCGCGGCTTTGAGCTGCAATTTTGCCTGTACTTCACCAAAGACCGCATCGCCCACGACTCGTGCTTTGATGATGGCCATGACCGGTTCGTTTTTTGCAATCGCTCCCGTGCATGGTGCGGTGAATTGGGCGCTGTAAGCCTTGGCCTCATTCGGGTGTGTGATGGTAATTCGTTTCCCGATCACGAGCGGTTCGACCGTGCCCGCCGCAGCATTCGCAGAAGCCTGCAAAGCCCCACCGATCTCCTGGCCACCTTGCGGCACATCGAGTGCGCGAAGTGGGCTAAAGGGCATCATGCACAGGAGAAAATAGATCAGGCGATTCATCACGCCATCTTCGATGCCACGTTATCTGTGCGCAACTTCGTAGCCGGAAGTCGAATCGTTATTGCCAGAGGGGATGGGCTGTCCCTACAATCTGCACACCATGATTTCCTGCCGCTTCATTTTAGCTTTCGCTTTATCCATTACCGCACTCCACGCGGAAAAGTCCGAGCCAAACGGCGTCCGTGTCCTGACTGATCTGCCCTACAAACAAGGCGCTGCTTTGAGCAAGTACGAAAAGGAGCGCTGCAAGCTGGATGTGTATCTGCCCGCGACCGGTAAGAGCTTCGCGACCCTGGTGTGGTTTCATGGCGGTGGTCTAAAAAATGGCGATAAGGATGGCCGTCAAATCAAGAGCGATTCCGTGAAGACATCCGCTATCGCGCGCAGCCTTGCCTCGGCTGGAATGGCTGTGGTTTCGGCGAACTATCGGCTCAGTCCAAAGGTGAAGTTTCCGGCCTACATCCAGGACGCGGCAGCCGCCGTGAGTTGGACTCGTGAGCACATCGCCGAGCATGGTGGCGATCCACAGAAGCTCTTTGTCGGTGGTCACTCCGCAGGTGGTTACCTGACACTGATGCTCGGTATGGATGCCCATTACTTGAGTGATGTGGGTGTGAAGATGAGTGACGTCGCAGGCTTCATCCCGCTCAGCGGTCAGGTGATGACGCACTACACGGTGCTCAGTGAGCGTGATCTCGGTAAGTATAGCGTGATGGCTGATGAGGCTGCTCCGGTTCATTTTGCGCGGGCTGAAACGCAGCCTTTTCTCGTTCTCTATGCCGACCATGACATGGCCGCACGCGCGGAGGAGAATGCATACTTCGTGGCGCTGATGAAGGCGGCCGAAAACAAGAGCATCGACGGTCATTTGCTGACGGATAGGAACCACGGCAGCATCGCTAGCAAGATAGTCGATGACGGAGATCGGGCGCGTGCCTTGATTTTGGAGTTCATCCAAACAAACAGCATCAAGCACTGAACAAGAAGCCATTCGAGTATTGCAATTTCAAGGCGAACGCCAAACACTACGCGTCCTTTTTTAATCCATGACTATTTACGGAACCGCTCTCCTCGCCGTATGCCATTTGATTGGCATCATCACGGGTGATCTTTTTGGTCGCGCACTTGGAATGGAAACCAACGTTGGCGGAGTCGGCATCGCGATGCTGCTCCTCATCATCGCCCGCATCTATTTGCATAAGGCTGGTCTTCTCTGCGCCACCTCAGAGTGCGGTGTGCATTACTGGGGTTCGATTTACATTCCTGTTGTTGTGGCGATGGCAATGCAGCAAAACATGGTCGCAGCGCTGCGTGGTGGTCCGGCGGCACTGATCGCAGCGGTCGGGAGTGTGGTGCTGTGTGGCCTGTTTGTGTCGTTCATCAATCGAATGGAGCCGGATACGGATGTCCAAAAGGAGGGCAAATGATGTGGTCCATTATTGAAAAAGCCGCGAAGGAAAACGGACTTGTCACCGCATTCGCTATCGTTGGTTTGGTGATGCTCGTATCGGGCGTGATCTCGCGGAAGCTGACCTTTGGCCGCGTGCAGGGTTCAGCCATCGCTATCCTCATTGGCCTCGGCCTCGCCTATGTCGGCGGGAAGATGTCGGGCGGCTCGAAAGGCCTCGCCGATCTCGCTCTATTCAGTGGCGTGGGTCTCATGGGTGGCAATATGCTGCGTGACTTTTCCATCGTAGCGACGGCGTTTGAAGTTCACGCTGAGGAGGCCAAACGAGCAGGCTGGATCGGTGCCATTGCGCTACTGCTCGGCACCGTCTTGCCCTTCATCGTTGGCGTTTGTGTGGCCTGGGCTTTTGGTTATCGGGATGCCGTGAGTATGACCACCATCGGGGCAGGGGCCATCACCTACATCGTCGGTCCCGTGACAGGCGGCGCGATTGGGGCCACCTCAGATGTCATGGCGTTGAGCATCGCCACAGGCGTGATTAAAGCTATCCTCGTCATGGTTTCCACGCCGGTAGCTGCCAAGTTTCTGCGTCTGAAAACACCGCGCTCCGCCATGGTCTTTGGCGGACTTGCTGGCACCGTGAGTGGTGTCTCCGCAGGACTCGCTGCCACAGATCGCAGGCTGGTTCCTTATGGTGCGCTCGTGGCCACGTTTCACACCGGGCTCGGCTGTCTGCTCGGGCCGTCGCTCTTGTTCTTCATCGTGAAAATGTTTGTCTCTCCATGAACCTCTACTCCCTCCTCGAATCCGGTTTTCCTCAAGACCGCAACACGATCTGCCTCGAAGTCCCCGGTGGCTGCGACCGCACCTGGAGCGAGATCGAGCAGGGCAGTGCTCGTATGGCCAACTGGCTCGCCTCGCTTGAAATCCCACTCGGATCACGAGTCGCGGCTCCGGTGGAAAAGTCTCCTGAGGGCCTCATGCTCTATCTCGCCACCTTGCGCGCGGGTTTTGTCTTTCTGCCGCTGAACACCGCGTATCGCGATGCCGAGTTGGAGTATTTCTTTGGCAATGCCACGCCCGCAGTCGTCGTCTGTCCCATCAAGAGTTTCGATTGGATTACCCCCATCGCCAGAGCTAGCGGCGCGGCGCAAGTCGTGACACTGAATGAAGATGGCACCGGAACGCTGATGGATGCCGCAGCCTCACAGCGCGGCACCTTCAGTACCGTGGAATTGGCTGACGATGCGCTCGCTTCCATCCTTTATACCTCAGGTACCACCGGCCGCAGCAAGGGGGCTATGCTCAGCCATGGCAATCTCGGTTCAAATGCCCTCACCCTGCGTGAATACTGGGGCTGGCGTGGCGACGACGTGTTGCTGCACATGCTGCCGATCTTCCATATTCATGGCCTCTTCGTCGGAGTGAATGGTGCCCTACTCTCGGGTGCCAAGATGATCTGGCTTTCTAAATTCGACGCCAAAGCCGCCGCTAGCCATCTGCCCAGCGCCACAGTCATGATGGGCGTGCCGACATTCTATGTGCGACTGCTCACCGAGGCTGATTTCACGCGCGAGTCCTGCCGGAACATCCGCCTCTTCGTCTCCGGCTCCGCGCCACTGCTGCTGGAGACGTTCACCGAGTTTAAAGACCGCACCGGGCACACCATCCTCGAGCGTTACGGCATGAGTGAGACCGGCATGTTGGTATCCAATCCCTATCATGTGCATGAGGGTCAGCGCTTCGGCGGCACGGTTGGTAAGCCTCTACCTGGTGTCGCCCTGCGCATCACTGGAGAAGATGGCCAGCCTTGTAAAGTCGGCGAAATCGGCCTCATCGAAGTGTGTGGCCCTGGCATTTTTAAAGGTTACTGGGAGATGCCTGAGAAGACCAAAGAAGAGTTCACTGATGACGGCTGGTTTCGCACTGGTGACATGGGGCGCCTCGGTGGTGAAGCGGCTGGCTTGCAGGTGCCCGACGACTACGTCTCCATCGTCGGTCGTGGGAAAGACCTCATCATCTCCGGTGGTTTCAACGTCTATCCCAAAGAGATCGAAGGCTTCATCGACGACATCCCCGGAGTCGAAGAAAGCGCCGTCGTCGGTGTGCCTCATCCCGACTTTGGAGAGGCCGGAGTCGGCGTCGTAGTCGCTAAGCCGGGAGCCACACTCGATGCCTTGCAGATTCAAGCTTACCTAAAGACCAAGATCGCCAATTTCAAAGTGCCCAAGAAAGTCGTGATCGTAAAAGAACTCCCCCGCAACACCATGGGTAAAGTGCAAAAGAATCTCCTGCGTGAGGAGTACCGCACCGCCTGCCTCTGATTGCTGAAGAGCAGAATTCCATGGATCAATGCTTGTGACGTTAAGACCAACAAGCATTATTCTCACTATGAGATCGCGAATGTTCCATTCGTTTCAATCACTAAAAATTGAGGGACGATAAGTCCTGCAATTTTTAAGTTCTTTGATAAATATGCATCGCCATCAAATCCTGGGGTTGCTTGTTGACGCTTGTCGCGTCGCACTCCCTTATGGCGTCCCTTTCCAAATCGCCTATTTTTTCGAATGTCTGAAACTCCCATCACCAAAAAAATCTGGGATCGCGCTGCATGGAGCGATGCGGCTTTTTTTCTCCGTTATTTAAAACCACACTACGCTGTCTTCATTCCAGCGCTGATCTCACTGGCCATCACTGCGGTGCTGACGATGATATTTGTTCAGTTCTTGGCTTCATTAATGGGCAAAGGACTCAGCGGCGTGAAGGGGCCTGAATGGCTGGCTGAGTTAAATCATGCTGTTTGGCTGTTAGTCGCGCTCATGGCGGCTCAATCAACCGTTGCATTCTTTCGCATCAGCCTTTTTGCCAAGGCGGCTGAGCGCGCTCTGGCTGCCCTGCGACTTTCTGTTTATAGCCAAATCATCCGCCTGCCGATGACCATTCTAAGCAAGCATCGAGTCGGTGAATTGGGGTCGCGTTTAGCGAATGATGTGGAGTCGATGCGAGATACTTTGGTCTCGACAATCCCCATGCTGATCCGTCACAGCGTCATCTTACTTGGCTGCGTGGGGTATCTGTTCACGATTTCGGGGAAACTCGCCTTGGTGATGATTGGGACTGTGCCGGTGGCGCTGTTATTGATCGCACTTTTCGGAACAAAGATTCGCAAGTTGGTGCGAAAAACTCAGGACCATCTGGCAGCCTCACAGGTGATCGTTGAAGAGAGTCTGCAAAGCATCATCAGTGTGAAGGCCTTTGCCAATGAGGGTTATGAGTCGGCACGCTATAAATCAAAGCTGGATGGCTTTCTTAATCTGGCACTACGGGCTGCGGCTCCGCGTGCGGCTTTCATCGCCTTCATCATTTTCTCGTTCAGTCTGGCTTTGATCGCGGTGACTTGGTTTGCACTGCGTATGCTGGAGAGTGGGGAGATCCAGACGGCGGCTCTGATGCAGTTTGGCGGGGCGAGTGCGATGATGGCAGCCTCCTTCGCGCAGTTTCCGGAATTGATCACTCAATTGCAGCGCACGCTCGGTGCAACGGACAATGTGCGTGAGATCCTCAGTGAGCCGATGGAACCCCAAACAGAGGCTGTGGAGATGCGGCGTTTCCAAGGTGAGATCGAGATGGATGGCATCAGCTTTGCCTACCCTACACGGCCTGAGGCGACGGTGCTGCTGGAGTTTTCGTTGCAAGCTAAAGCGGGTCAACGAATCGCTCTAGTCGGGCCGAGCGGCTCTGGCAAAACGACGGCGGTGTCACTTCTATATCGCTTCTATGAACCTACAACGGGACAGATCCGAATAGATGCTCAATCCACACGCGATATGCCGCTGCCCCTGCTACGAAGGAACCTAGCGCTGGTGCCACAAGAGGTGCTGCTTTTTGGCGGCAGCATCCGCGAAAACATCGCCTACGGGAAACCTGACGCGACGGAGGCAGAGATCATCGAGGCAGCAAGACAAGCGAATGCGCATCTGTTTATCGAGAAGATGCCTGAGGGCTATGAGACACTGGTAGGCGAGCGCGGCATGCAGCTTTCTGGCGGTCAGCGCCAGCGCATCGCCATTGCACGAGCCATTCTCGCTGACCCGGCGATTTTGATCCTGGATGAGGCGACAAGTAGCCTGGATGCGGAGAGTGAACGACTGGTGCAGGACGCACTGGATAAGCTCATGGAGAATCGAACGTCGATCATCATCGCGCACCGGCTTTCCACCGTGCGGCGCTGTGATCAAATCCTTGTTTTGTCCGGCGGCACGATCGTTGAGCGCGGTACGCATGAGGAGTTGCTGAGTAAAAGTGGCAGCCTCTATGGCACGTTGGCGCGTTTACAGTTGGAATAAAAGCGAACGTCCGGCGTCTTATTCAAGTCTCTGACAAACCCCACACGCTACATGAAAAAACTCATCACACTCCTCCTCGCGGCTTTAATGCTACCAGCCTTTGCCAGCGAATTCCCTGAAGGTAGTCCCAAGTTCGGCACGAGTTATGATGCCGCACTTGCGACCGCAAAGAAGCAAGGTAAGCCCATCATACTCGTCTTCTCCGCTGTCTGGTGCCCGCCGTGCCAGAGCATGAAAAAGAATGTCTATCCGAGCGCTGAAGTGAAGCCTCTACATGATAAATTCGTCTGGGCCTATCTGGATACCGATGAAGAAGCCAATGCGAAAGCGGCTGAGAAGTATGGCGTGCAGGGCATCCCGCATGTGCAGTTCCTCAACAGTGATGGCAAAGCTTTGGATAAACTCATTGGTGGCGTGCCGCCTGCTGAGTTTGCCGCGACCCTGAACACGCTGCTAGCAAAGGCGAAGTAAGTATTTACCCTGAGCCTCTTGCAAAACCTTCAAGATGCAAAGTCGCGGAGAGTTTTTTCATTACACGATGGCGGAGTTTTAATCGCTTCGAATCACCCTTGGCTCTGAGTGCTCGTCATTGGCTTTCATGAGCGTGTTTTGTGATCATTTTCCTGACCTGTGTCCATGGACTCTCTGCGCCTTGGGAGGCGGACTCTCTCTGACCTACTCCGCTTGGCTCACAGCAAGCGGATGAGCGCCTCGGCGCGCATCACCACGACACCAAACATGAGATGCGTCATCACTTTGCTTGCTCCTCTCACTCTGAGCGTGCGCCCGCCGTGGTTGTCCTTGAGGTTGGAGTTCACCCGCTCGGCGCTGCTGCGTGCCTTGTATTGGCGGGCGCGGTCTGGCTCCA
>CAMAQH010000036.1 GCA_945860295.1 Prosthecobacter debontii | reverse complement strand
GTGAAGTTGGACTTGGCGGGAGCTGAAAACGGGGTTGATAATCCCCTGCATCGTTTGGTGCATGGCTGTGAGTGCTTGTTTGTTTGCACTGCCAAGTAATCACGCCTTCAGCGCCAAACGATGCCTCTTTCAACTTCGGTATCCGGGTTAAGGCCATAGTGCTCGCGCAGATGACCAGGGCTGGTCATGACCGATTTGTATTTGCCGCTGTCACAAAATTTCTTCCATGCGGCAGTGATGCGCGACTCTTCAAACCCGAGCACTTGATCGTGATAAGCGTGCGCGAGTTGGTGCAGAACAACCCATGGCATGCGGTGATTTTCAAATGGCGAAAGAAAGCTTTCCACCTTGGGAATGTGAACACACTTCACGAGATCCGCGCTGTAGCCGTTGTGTTTTATCCAATCAGCACCGGGATGATGCTGCATGGCGGCAAGGGGTCCGTAATCGAGATCCACCTCGATAGTCACCACGCGCAACTTTGCCAGAGCAGGCTCCGGCACAACAAGAGTAATGGCGACGAGTCGCGCATTGAGCAACTTCAGCGCACGCTCACCCAGTGCTGCCGAGTCGCCTTTGAGCAAGCGATCATCCACCCGCACATTCCAGCCATCGATGTTGCGCGTGGTGTGAGCCGTGGGCAGAGCGGGAGTGTCGGCGGCAAAAACGCTAAATAACAGCAGACTCGATGCAACGAGTGTGAGGTGACGATACATATTTTTTGGTTTCTGAATCAGTGACAACTTCCGCAGCCAGTGCCGCATGACTTTGCTTTTCGCTCTCCAAGCTTACGTTCGATTTCCAGCGAGGCAGGCGTGATGGCGAGACCACCCAGCGAAGTACAACGATGCTCGCGCGGCATGGATACGGCGACGTGCTCCGCGGCGTCGATGACTTCATCCAGCGGAATAAGTGGATCGAAATCAGCTAGGGCCATGTTTGCACAGGAAACGGCGTTGCTTGCAGCCATGACGTTTTTACCGAGGCACGGCGCTTCGACACGATTCGCGATGGGATCGCAGATCAATCCCAGCATAGATTGAAACGCCATCGAGGCGGCAGAGATGCCTTGATCCCGCGTACCACCGACTAGGGTAATGAGCGCTGCTGCGGCCATGCTGGCTGCAGAGCCGCCTTCAGCCTGACATCCGCCGACTTCTGCCGCGAAGGTCCAACGTGTAGCGATGAAGACGCCAATCAATCCGGCAGCAAGCATGGCCTTGGCCATTTCTTCTTCGCTTTGGTTCATCGCCTCTGCCATGCCGATCACGGCTCCTGGCAATGCGGCACAAGCACCCGCAGTCGGTGCGGCGACGATGACGCCCATGCTGCTCTTCACTTCCATCAGCGCTGTAACGTAAAGTACGATGCGATTAAGCGCCCCGCCATCAAGCAGACAGCCTGCATTCATGAGTTCGGCAAAACGCCCGCTTTGATGCCCGAGCACGCGATCCTCGTAACTCGTGCCCGCGAGGCCAATGGAGATGGATTTCCGCAGGATGCGCACGATAGCGATCATCTTGTCGATGACCTCACGTTCGGTGAATTTTCCACGAGCACGCTCATACTCGATGGCCAGTTGCCAAAGAGGTGTGCGTTTGTCGCCATCATGGATCAGCATCTCCGCGCAACTACTGAAGGGCACGCGCATGTCTTTCCGCGATGGCACTGGTAACACAGGAGACAGCCGCTTCACAGAGATAGGACTGAATAGGTCGGATGAGACGAATGCGTTGGCTTTGATCTGCCAGAGCACGGTATCGCCCAAATCGTGCTGAATGACCTCATCAGCCTCAAACAACACTGCGGTGCCTTTGGTTAGCCAAATAAGTGTCTCGTGATAGCCGCCATCAATGTGCGTCTGCACGCCATCAATACTCAATACCTCCATCATACCGCCGCCTGTGGAGATGGCGATGAGCAAGTGCGCTTCGCGTTCATTCCGCAGCGTGAGCCGATACGTGTTCGGGTGCGGATCACCGACATCGACCGTTTCGATGCGCAGCTTGATACCAGCGTTTGCTAGTGCCAGCGCCGAGTCTGGCAGCCGCTCATCATCCGCATCCCAGCCGAGCAAGCCGCCGAACAGACCCATGTCACTGCCCTGGCTCGCATGGGTCAATGGCAACGAACCTTCGCGATCAAACTCGACAAGTACTTCCGTGATCTCGCCGTCCATCAAGTCGCGCGCCAATCTTCCGATACGCAGTGCCGCCGCGCAATGCGAGCTGGAAGGACCCCGCATGACGGGGCCAATCACGTCATTGAAAATAGAGACAGCGTTCATGGATTGGAAGTGAGATGCGTTGGCACGAGCGGCACAATAGAGCCAAATTCGGCAAAGCCGTAACCGATTATTAACTGATATAACGAACTCACCAAAGAGTCCAGGCAGCAGAGGAATTCCTGACCCAGCAGCCTATTTCAGAAACAATATGGCCATTGCTCAGCCTTACGATTTTGACGAGTCATGAAACGATAGTTACGCTTCGAATTCTGTATGCTACTTGTCTAGTCTCAGTCTGGACGGCTCGAACTCAAAAGTGACCGGTCAGGTTCCCAGCCTTGCCAGTTTCCAAACACGGCCTAGCATCGGGCCACAAGATGCCCGCGAACCGTTTTTACTCCGCCTTTGACTCAGAGACTCTGAAGCCGCGTCCGGCGCACCCGGATGAGTACCGAAATGCGTTTCAAATTGACCGAGACCGGATCATCCATAGCAGCGCGTTTCGCCGGCTGCAAAACAAGACGCAGGTGTTCCTCTCGGGCGAGTATGATTTCTACCGCACGCGGCTGACTCACAGCATCGAGGTAGCACAGATCGGGCGCTCGATCTGCGCATCACTCGCACAGCAAAGTGATCTGCTGAGTGATGACTTTTTTATCGACGGCGATCTAGTGGAGTGCGCATGTCTGGCACATGATCTGGGGCACCCGCCGTTTGGCCATACAGGAGAGCGGACGCTGCACCGACTGATGGAGCCGTTTGGTGGATTTGAGGGCAATGCCCAGACGCTGCGCCAACTCACGCAGACGCTTTTCAACGAGGGCCGCAATGGCATGAATCCCTCCCGCGCACTGATCGACAGCGTGCTGAAATACAAGACGCTGCATGCCGAGGCGGCAGGAGCCAAGAACCACTACCTGTACAATGATCAGGAGATGTGGCTGGACTTCACGGTGGGTGGTCAAGCCTTCCCTGTGGAGCTGACGCCGGGGAAAGCGCGCAATGGATTCAAGAGCATCGAGTGCCAGATCATGGACTGGGCAGATGATACAGCTTACTCGCTCAATGACATCGCCGATGGCATCCACGCGGGCTTCATCACGGTCACGAAACTGGAGCGCTGGGCGGAGTCAAAGACACTGGATGCCGCGCAGTCGGCGCAGGTGGAGTTTCTCTGCAAAGCGATCAAGGAACAGCGAGTGGAAGCGCGCCTGAACCGCCACATCGGTGACTATATCCGCGCGGCAAAACTCGTGCCGAACAGTACCTTCCTCAGCGCGATGACTCGGCGCCATCAGTATCAATTAGAGATCGATCCAGCGATGCAAACGCAGTCGGCGCTCAACAAGAAAATCGCCTTTGAACTCGTCTTCAAAAGCCCCCAGCTCCAGCAACTCGACTACAAGGCGGACTTCATTTTGACGCGGCTCTTCCAGGTGCTGGAGAAACGCTACATCGACGGGAAAGACAGCCTGCATCTGATGCCCGGCACCGTGGAGGCAGAGATCGCCAAAGCACCTGACATATCGACACGTGCTCGCCTCGTCTGTGACTGGGTGGCAAGCATGACCGACAACTTTGCCTTCCGCACCTACCGCCGCTTATTCGATGCCGACTTCGGCTCCATCACTGATTTTGTCTAATGAGCAGCGCGCGCGAGCATGTGATCCTGATTCACGGGCTGGGGCGCTCTCCGCGCACCATGTTAGGGCTGCAGTGGTGGCTGATTCGCGCTGGTTTCACGGTGCTGAATGTGGCCTACCCCTCGCGGCGGATCAGTGTTGCCGTGGCGGTGAATGATTACATCAATCCCGCGCTGGCGAATCTGCGATTAGAGCCTGGAGACAAGGTGCATTTCGTCACACATTCACTTGGCGGCATCGTCTTTCGCGCATGGGCGGCGCAGCGTGAGGTGGACTTCCCACTCGGGCGTGCCGTCATGCTGGCACCGCCAAATAGGGGCAGCGAAATCATGGATCATCTGGCGAGACAACTTTGGTTTCGTCTGCTGCTCGGACCCGTAGTAGATGAGTTAGGCAGCGGTGAAAACAGCACACCCAATCAGCTCGGCCCCGTGCCACCCGAAACAGCCGTGATCATGGGGCGCAGTTCGCTTATCACGCTTTTCCATCATCTACTGGGGCCTGATTCAGACGGGATCGTGACGGTAGCTGGCGGACATGTGGCAGGAGAGTCCGCGTTTCATGTCGTCGAGGTGGACCATGCACTCATCATGTGGCGGCCAGCCGTGCTGCGATTGGTGACTCGTTTTCTCAGCACTGGAAGCTTCGAGAACAAAGCCCTTTAGATCTTGTGATTGAGCCCCACTTCGGTGACGATGTCAAAGAAGCCCATCTAAAATGATGATGAAAAATCTCAACCCCAGCCAATTCAGAGCCGCAAGGTCAGCGGCTTTGTTTGTCGGCGCTGCGCTGACGTGGTTATTTGTTTCATCCGGCGAGTTGCAGCAGGCAGGTGATCAAAAAACGGCACAGTCGAAGAGGAGCCTGCATCGCCACAACATGCTCGCGGCACAAAAGCCGCGAGCAACAGCAGCAAGACAACAAAACGCTCTCGCGGATCTGATGAGCGAAAACCGTTTCGTGCTGGTGGCTGATGGGCGGCCTCAAACCTTCAGCCTGTCTTTATCTGAACTGTATGTAACGACGGCCCCGACAGACAAGCGACTGTGTCAGATCGAGCCCCAGTCAGATGCTCGGCATTTGATCCAAGCCGCTGAAAAGCTGGGCGGAGATGAAGTGGGCTGGGTTCTCTATCCAGTAGGGAGTGAAGGCGTGGTTCAGTCCCGTCAAATTTTACATAAGCGCATCCACCTCAAGACCACCGACCGAGCGGCGTCGCTGGCTCTCTTGAAAATCCATGGGCTGCGACTGCTGAGCGAGCCAGAGTATGCTCCCGGAAGTATGATCGCAGAACCCATCAGCGGTGGACCTGAGGCGACCCTTGCGGCGATAGAGGTACTAACTAATGATCCGTCAACCGAGCAAGTCGGCCCCTTGTTGAAGCGGCAGCATGTGAAGCATTTCCCTCCTAATGACAGCCTATTTCCCCTACAGTGGTATTTGAATAACACGGGACAGGGCGGCGGAAAGATCGGTGTCGATATGCGAGTGGCTTCAGTGTGGGATACCTACAAAGGGCAAGGTGTCAGGATCGCCATCGTCGATGATGGCCTGGATCTGCTGCATCCTGATCTGGCTCCGAATGTAGATAGTGCCAACCATTACGACTGGAATGATGGCGATACGGACCCCTCACCGATTGCTTCGGCTAGTGACTATCACGGCACCTCAGTGGGTGGCGTAGCGGCAGCGAGAGGAAACAACAGTATCGGTGTTTCAGGTGTGGCTCCTGAGGCCACCTTGGTTGGCTTTCGACTGATTTCTGAGGCCTCAGACGATGTCGATGATGCAGATGCTATGGCGCGCGGCAAAGACCTGATTGCTATCAAAAATTGCAGTTGGACCACAGGCGCCCTTGCCTACGAAACCACCGCCGCTGGGCCACTGATGGAAGCCGCGCGTCAGAACGCTGCAGCGACCGGACGCGGTGGCAATGGCACCATCTTTGTCTGGTCGGCTGGGAATGGTAGAGATGAAGGTCAACAGGGACAAAAGGACGGTGCGTCAAACTCCATGTTCAACACCACCGTCGGAGCCATCACGAATACCGGAGCGCTTACGGTTTACAGTGAAACGGGGTCACACCTCGTAGTTGTGGCACCGAGCAATGGCGGCAGTAGTGCCATTTACACGACCGACCTGCGCGGGGCAGATGGCTTCAACAAGACCGGTGTGGCTGGCGGACAACCCGCCGATCTAAACTACACGAACAGCTTCGGAGGCACCTCCGCCTCAGCGCCTGCGGTCTCAGGTGCGGTGGCTTTGATGCTACAAGCAAATCCAAATTTAAACTGGCGTGATGTGAAGGAGATCTTGCTGCGCTCATCCATCAAACTCTTCCCTACCGACACAGGCTGGGTCTCACGCAGCGGCGGAGACCCAAGTCTGCCACCGATCAAGCATCACCAATCCTATGGCGGCGGACAAATCGACACGCAGGCAGCTGTGACGATGTCCGCGAACTGGCAGAGTCTGGGAACCATGATTGAAGATGAACGCACCTCGAGCACCGAACGCGACATTCCGGATAACAAAACGACTGGCATCAATGTCGTCTTTGACTTCAGCACCATAGACCCGATGCGGCTCGAGCATGCCACGCTCAAACTAAATCTGTCACACACCTATCGCGGTGACCTGGAACTCAAGCTCACCTCTCCCAGCGGCTCTGTCAGCACCCTCGCCACCAAGGAACTCAGGGACGATGGGCTGGACTATAATGACTGGGTTTTCAGCAGCGTGCGCCACTGGGGTGAGTCCCCCAAAGGCCTGTGGACACTCTCCATTAAAGACCTATCCGCAGGCGACACCGGCACTTTTAATGCAGCAACGCTGACCCTCTTCGGCACCTATGCAGAGCCGCCTCAAATCGTTTCCCAAACACCAGGCCCGATCCTGCTGCAAGAGGGAGATTCATTGACTCTCGATACCCAGTTTATAGGTGGCAGAAACATCTTCTATGCTTGGGCGCTGAATGGCATCGCCTACCCGTCCACCACCACAAACACCCTCAGCGTTCCCGCCGTCAATACAACCTATGCTGGCAACTATGGAGTCACCGCTAGTAACTTCGGAGGCAGTGACGCTTCTGACCTCATATCAGTCTCCATTGTGAACCGAAGCATGCCATCGTTGACGGTTAATCAAAGCACCTCACTCAGCCTTACCGCCAATGCTAGTGGACCTGCCCTTTCCTATGTGTGGCATCATAACAACCAGCCCATTCCCACGGGCGGCAAAGCAACCGGTATAACGTCGAAGACATTATCCGTAACCGACATGCAAACGGAAGACGCTGGTGCCTACACCTGCATCGTCAGCATGGCTGGCGTGGTCAAAACCATCGAGACACTGCCCGCCACGATCAGCGTGCGTTTGAGGCCGATCGTCACTCCGCCAGCGTTCACCAATGGCGTCATCAGCGGCGTGGTGAACAGCCAGTTCACCGCCGACAATGGAGCCACCAAATTCACCGCCACAGGCGTGCCTTTGGGCGTCACCCTTAGTTCGTTAGGCGTACTTTCAGGACGCCCCACCAAAATCGGGAACTACAAGATGACCGTGACGGCAACCAACCTCGCAGGCACCAGCCCGCCGGTGGAGATCAACTGGCAGATCGAGGACTTTCCGCTCGCCGCGCGCGGCACCTGGAATGGAATCGTGGACCGCCAAACGCAGCTCAATGTAGGCTTCGGCGGTCGCCTGCGCATCACCGTAGCCAGCACCGGCACCTACACTGGTAGTGTCAGCCTCGGCACCAAGACCTATTCTTGGAGCAGCCGGGTGGATGCCCTGGCTGGGAATGCCAGTTCGACGACACCCTTCACCATCCCGCGCGGCACACTTCTGCCAGCGCTCACCGGCAGCCTCACGCTTGATCTCACTACAAGCACCCTGACCGGCAGTATCGCTGAAGGCGCTAGCAGCGCTGCCCTCAGTGCCGTGCGCACCCCCTGGACCAGCACAAACAAACCCGTCCCCGCCACCACCGCTTATAATGCCGCTCTCGAAGTCCCCAACGGACTCTTTGGCGATGCGCTGTATCCCCAGGGCCACGGCCACACCACCCTCACGCTCGGCACCACCGGCACCGTCACCTGGGCGGGCAAGCTGGCCGACGCCACCACCCTCACCGGCAGCACCACGCTCGGCCCCGCAGGCCAGACTTCCATTCACGCCATGCTTTATGCAAATACCGGCAGCGCTCAGGGCTGGAGCACCATCACCCTCGAATCGGGTACCTTCGCCACGGGTCTTGTTGATGGCTCACTCTCTTGGTTTAAAGCACCTCAGTTAGCGATCAGCACCACCCGCAGTTACAAAGGCGGCATCCCCCTACATAGTCTCATCGTTAAAGGCGCGCGCTACACAAAACCAGCCATTGGCACCCAGATCATCGGGCTCGATCCCCTGCCCGCAGCCACCTCACTCATCAACAACGCCCGGCTGCGATTCACCGGACTGCCGCTAGCCACGCCGCTGGAGCAGCTCTTCCAAATCACCGCCACCAACACCGCCAAGATGCCCACACTACTCACCGTGAATCCGCAGAGCGCACGCCTCACCCTCAACGCCGTCACAGGCACCCTCACAGGCACCTTCGCCTTCTCCGACAATGATCCCTACGATGTGATCGCCCCCATCGCCAAGATCGCCCGCCCCGCGACCTACAGTGGCCTGCTCATCACCCGCCACGATCTCACCCAGGGCATCGGCTTCTTCAATCTCGCCGAGCTACCCGATGTTCCCGGTGAAAAAAGCACCGTCACCCCCATCGTCTCCGGCAAAGCCGAGTTCGTTAGGCCTTGAGTCAGTGAAATGACGAATACAAAATGCCGTAGGGGTCCGCCGAAACTGTCTCAGACCTCGTGGCGTTAAGCCTGCTCGTTATTCAGTCTCGGTTCCGTTCAGCAAATCATTGCACTTAACCCTCAAAAAGCTCAGGCAGCGGCAAATGCGCCAGCGGGCTTTCGAACCGCACACTGCCCACCTGCGGCGTCACTGGGTAGGCGTGGAAGTCGGCGTCATCCGCAGGTAGGAGCAGGGCCTGCGCTGCCTCCACCCGCGTTTTTGGGTCCAGCCACTCAACCCAGGAGGTGCGGTCCAGCACCACGGGCATCCGGTCGTGGAGGCCACTCAGAGTCGCATTCGCCTCCGTGGTCAGAATGGTGAAGGTCTGGCGCAGGTAACTCTGCCCCTCTGGCAGATTCCCCATTTCCGGCGGTGACCAGCTCTCATGCAGCCCAGCAAAGGCCACCACCCCCTTTCCACGTACCGGGCAGATGCGCCAGGGTTGCTTCGTCCGCCCCGCCGCCGTCCACTCATACCAGCCATCGGCGATGACTAGGCAGCGGCGCAGGCGGAAGGCCGTGCGAAAGCTCGGCTTTTCCAGCACCGTCTCAATGCGCGCGTTGATCATCTTATCCCCAAGCGCCTCCTCCTTCGCCCAGCTCGGGATCAGCCCCCAGCGGAAATGATGCAACTCCGGCCCCGTAGCCGTCATCAGCACGATGGGCGCGAGCTGACGGGGAGCGATGTTATAGCGCGCCCGCGCCTGCCGTACCTCCCGCTTCAGGAAGTCCGAGATCTCCGCCATGCCCGTGCTATGAGAGTAACTGCCACACATACGTTCTCTTGAACACTTAAACTACAGTTCATCAAGCGCGCTGATAGTGTTCAGCAGCTTTGGGAGATCACGGCGCCACGCTCGCAGCAGCTTAGAAGGGGTTGGCCGTGTGTTGCGGGCTGGCCGCGTAGCGAACGCCCAGTGCGCTCTGGCCATAGACCAAAACGAAGTTTGCTGATTTGGAAATCTCCCAGTCCCGCATGGTCACTTCATCGAGAGGCTTGTTCAAGACTTCGGAAGCGGTCTGCTTATGCATATCCACGCCGTTCTTGTAGGCCTTTATCATCCTGGTTTCGCCAGCAATCACGGTAGCGAGGCGAAGTTCGATCTGCGAGCAGTCGGCGACAATGGGCTTGCTGCAGGCTCAGGGACAAGGCAGGTACTTAGCTCGGATCGACTAATGTTTTTCAGGTTCGGCTCTTACGAAGAGAACTGGCTTATAGCCGCGCCCGTCCTACTACACACATTCGAGCAGCGGAGCGTTTTGGCAAACGTGGCGACAGGTGCTTGCCAGTCCGTAAACCCAGCCTAATCTTCGCGCTCCTTTTCTCGGCTGCGTCCGTATCCCTATTCCCCAAAAACATGAGCACCCACGTCAAACTTTATATCCCTGGTCCCGTCGAAGTCAGCCCCGATACTTTTGCTGCCATGGCGCAGCCAGTGATGGGCCATCGCGGCAAAGGCTTCCAGGATCTATATGCAGAGATCCAGCCAATGCTCCAAACACTGTTTGGAACAAAGCAGCAGGTCTTTCTCAGCACCTCATCGGCCTGGGGTGTGATGGAAGGTGCGATCCGTAACCTCGTGAAGAAGAAGGTGCTCAACTGCTGCAATGGTGCGTTCTCCGACAAGTGGCTCGATGTCTCCAAGCGCTGCGGCAAAGAAGCCGAGGCCTATCAGGTCGAGTGGGGTCAGCCGATCCTAGCGGAGGAGATCGACAAACGTCTCGCCACCGGAGAGTTCGACGCCGTCACTTTCATCCATAATGAGACATCGACCGGCGTTCTAAGCCCCATTGCAGAGATCGCGGCGCTGAAGAAGAAGCATCCTGACGTGATGTTCATCACCGACAGCGTTTCCGGCTTCACCACCGTGCCGGTGAACTTTGATGAACTCGGCATTGATGTGCTGCTCACGGGTTCCCAGAAGGCCTTTGCGCTGCCTCCCGGGCTCGCGCTTTTCACTGCGTCTGAAGCGGCGATGGCTCGTGCTGCCACAATCAATGATCGCGGCTATTACTTCGATTTCATCGAGTTCAAAGCCAATGGTGAGAAGAGCATGACGCCGAGCACGCCTTGCATCAGCCTCATCTTTGGCCTGCGTCATCAGTTGCAGAAAATATTCGCTGAAGGCATCGACAATCGCTACGCCCGCCATGCCAAACTTAACGGCATGGTCCACGACTGGGTGCGCCACAACGGCTTCGAGTTCTTCGCACCTGAGGGCTACCGCTCCAAGTCGCTGACCTGCGTCGCCAACAGCAAGAACATCGACGTCGCGGCATTCATCGGCCTGCTGAAGAAAAATCACAGCATGATCATCGATGGCGGCTACGGCAAGCTCAAGGGCAAGACCTTCCGCATCAGCAACATGGGCGACGAGTCAGAGGCCAGCATCGGTGTGGTGATCGCCGCTCTGGATGACAGCCTGTCGAAACTGCAAGCGAACGAGTTTTAATCGAAAAGGCGTGAAGAGGTGAATCCTCTCACGCCTTTTTTCATTTTGAGAGACTCTTCCAAGGAAATCCCGTTGACGCTTTCGTCACTCTGGATTCATCTCAAGTCCGTGACCGAATCGACCGCCCCTTCTCGCCAACTCCTCGATGCAGGCGGGGTGAGCCGTTGCCTCGATCAAATTGCTGATGACATCCACGCTCGCTGGCCGAATGAGCCAAAGCTTGCCTTGGTCGGAGTTTACCGCCGTGGCGTGCCTTTTGCCGAGGCTATAGCCGCGCGGCTCAAAGCCAAGGGTCGCGTGGTTGAACTGGGCCGCATCGACATCACCCAGTATCGCGATGACCTGCAAACCATGGCCGTGCTGCCGAAGCTTGAAGGCTCTGAGATTGGTTTCGATCTCGACAATGCCGTCGTGATCCTTTGTGATGAAGTCATCCACACTGCCCGCACCTCGCGTGCAGCCCTAGATGAACTATTGGACTTTGGTCGCCCGCGCTGTGTGCAGATCGCCGCGCTGGTGGATCGTGTTGGCCGCGAACTGCCGCTAACGAGCGAGTATGCTGGTATCCGCGTGAACCTGCCGAGTAACGAGCGTGTTAGCGTTCGCTTTATCGATGGTGATGGCCACGATGAAGTGTTTGTAAAAGCTTGGGAAAAGAAAACCGCATGAGCATGAAACCCCGCAAAGACCTTCTCGACATCGCCTCAATGACCGATGAAGAAATCGAGTTCGTTCTGGCCAACGCTGTGCCCTTCAAAGACCTCTTCAAACGCAGCGTCAAGAAGGTGCCCACGCTTAGAGGCCAGACCGTGCTGACTCTGTTTTATGAGCCGAGCACGCGCACACGCTCCTCGTTTGAAGTCGCCGCCAGCCGACTGTCTGCTGACGTGACCCATTTTGATATTGAATCCTCCAGCGTGGTGAAAGGTGAGTCCGTGTTGGATACTGTAGAGACACTGGAATCCATGCGTGTGGACTACATCGTCGTCCGTCATAAGCAATCTGGCACGCCGAGCCTGATTGCCAAAAATACACGTGCCAGTGTCATCAATGCCGGTGACGGCTGGCACGCTCATCCCACTCAGGCATTGCTGGATGCCTTTACTCTGCGTGAGAAATTCAAAGACCTGCGCGGCGCACGTGCTCTGATCGTTGGCGACATCCAGCACAGCCGAGTGGCTCGCAGCACCAGCCTTATCTTTCGCCGACTTGGTATTAATGTCGCCTACCTGGCCCCAGGCACCATGATGCCGCGTGAGGTGCCGCAGGAAATCCCACAGTTCGGTAATTGGACGGACGCGCTCGAATGGAAGCCCGATGTCGTCTATCTCCTGCGCGTGCAGAGTGAGCGCATGGACGAACCTTTCTTCCCCAGCGCTGTCGAGTATCACAAGAACTACGGACTAACCAACGCGCGCGTTGACATCCTCCGCGAGCGCGGTCTCTGGCTCATGCACCCAGGCCCCGTGAATCGCGGCGTCGAGATCACCGACCGCGGCATGAGCTACGAGAAGAGCCTGATCAATCAGCAGGTAGAAAACGGCATCGCCGTGCGCATGAGCGTTCTCTACTGGCTGAAACCTGGTGCGGTGTAAAGCCAATCACCGCCACTCGTGTCGAGGGTAGCGCCCACGAAGTTGCGTGCGCACTGCCGGGTAGCTTTCCTTCCAGAAACGCCCAATATCGCCCGTCGTTTGAATCGGTCTTTGAGCGGGTGAAAGCAGATGCACCGTCACAGTGATGCGGCCCGCCGCGACCTTTGGATTTTCATTCACATCATACATCTGTTGTAGCACCACACTGACACTTGGCGGCTGCTTTTCATCATAGACGATGCGCGCCGATTTACCATTTTTTAGGTCCAGCCGCTCAGGTGCATAGCGCTCCAAAAGATCACGCTGAGCATGGCTGAGCCATTGATGCAGTGCAGGAAAAACATCCTTGTCCTTGAGCTGACGGTAAGCCGTTGCGCCATGACAAACTTGCTCGATGATGATGCGTCGGTCTTCTTCCGTGATCGCTGGGATCTCTAGTTCTGGCATCCATTTAGAAAGGCAATTCACTCGTGTGATCCACTGCTCCACTTTTTCATTCCAGAGCACGAGCTGCAAGCGCCCGGCCACAACCTCATCTGCCAGCAAAGAAGCTGCCGTATTTTCATCCGGCTCACCTTTTTCGCGACTGCTGAGCACGTGGTTGCGGAAGCGCACTTCCTCCAGATTCATCACACGACGATTCGTCGCATCATACTGCGCGCGTTTACCGATCACGAAGTCGCCAGGGAACAACTCGCGCAGCCATTCCTCCTCCACCTTCGTCACCAGATTCATCTGCACAGTCAGTGCCTTTCCCTGCACCTCGGTGATTTCAGAAGCCACCAGCAGACGCGGCGGCTTGATGTGCGCGTCTTTGCCCAAATGACCACTGTAGCCGCCTGCCACGCGGTAAATACGACTGCCACCGCTCGTCTCCACACCCAGGTGATCACTGAATGCAGCTAACAAAGTTTTTGCCAATGCTTCCGGCTCTGCCACCTCATCATTCACCGTCAATCCAGCACGTTGAGCCAAGCGCAAAAACTGTTCATAACTGCGGCCTGCTTCGCGTGAAGCCATCGGATGAATGTTCAGTGGTATGCATGCCTGCGGGTCAAAGTTCAGCGCCTCAGCGCGGATGAAAGCACGCAGCAGCGCTTGGAACTCAGTGAGATCACCCGGCTCCCAGAAGTCCTCATTTTTATGTGAGGCATTGTTCTTCCCCACCATCAAAATCTCCCGCCCTTGTGCCAAGGCTGCAATCATCGCCGTCTCACGCACACAGCCATTTTCAGATGCCGCCATCAGCATTCGGGCAAAGCGCGGATGAGTCGGGAAAGCCGACATTTTTAGGCCGATATGTGTCAGTCGGCCATCAGCGATCGCGCCCAGATCATGCAGCAGTCCCACGGCTCTTTTTAAAGCTGCCTCAGCCGGTTTTTCGAACCATTCAATCTCAAGCCGAGCTTTATCAGAAGCCACATGCAGGGCGAGCAGCGCCTCACTCAGCTCCAGTCTTTGAATCTCCGGCACCTCACTCTCGGGCCTATGAATGTGCTCACGCTCCGCCCACAGTCGCACCGCGATTCCTGGCCCGAGACGACCTGCACGACCCGCACGTTGTTCGGCACTGGCTCGGCTGATTTTTTGAATCGTCAGGGTGTTGATGCCACGACGCGGATCATAACTCGCGACCCGCGCCAATCCACAGTCAACCACCGCGCGGATGCCCTCAATCGTGAGTGAGGTTTCAGCCACGTTTGTGCTGACGATGATCTTCGGCTGCTCGCCTGGCGTCACTGCCGAGTCCTGATCCTGCGGCGTCATCTCACCATGCAGTGAGACGATGCGGCGACCTCTGGCAAAGCTACGACCTTGCAGGGCAGCCATCGTTTTGCGGATCTCGAAAGCACCCGGCATGAAAACCAGCATGTCCCCTGCCCCACCGAGTTCTGCTGCCAATATTTCGCAGGCACGCGCGGCCTGATCCCAGACTGGTTCCACCTCATTACCACGCACCGTTCGGGTTTGAATCGGAGCCTGATAACGTGACTCCACAGGGAAAGTTCGCCCCTGTGACTCCAGCAGTTTCACGGGCTGCATGAACTCCGTCAGTGGACCCGGCACTAGCGTGGCTGACATGACGATGATCTTTAAATCGGGCCTCCGTGCCCGTTGCAGTGCTAGCGCCCAAGCCAGCACCAGATCGCCATCCAAGTGCCTCTCATGAAATTCATCGATCACGATGCAGCCTACCTTCTCCAGTTGCGGATCTTCCATCAGCACACGCAGCATCACGCCCTCCGTCACATAGACAAGTCGCGTCTCGCGTGAGGTCACATTGTCAAAGCGCACCTGATAACCAACCTCACCACCGAGCCGCGCATTCCGCTCACGCGCCACGCGTTGCGCCAACATTCGCGCGGCGATGCGTCGAGGCTGGAGCACGATGCAGCGCTGGCCTTCTTTGAGCACACCCGAGTCCAAAACGAACTGCGGCACCTGCGTCGATTTTCCCGAGCCTGTCGGAGCCTTGATCAGCAGATTTCCCGAAGCCGCTCCGGACAAAGCGTCGATCACAGCATCACGAATTTCAAAGATGGGCAGTGTGGCAGGAGCAGGCATGGCGTGGCCGCCTGTGGTCACGGCGGGGCGTCGGATTGTCAAGCCGAGCGACTACACCAGCCGCACATAGCGCCGACCCGGCAGCGCGCGCACCAGACGCTTCATCTCCAGGCGCATCAGCGTTACGTTCATCGTCGCAGGGGTCAGGCCACAGCGAATCGCCAAGTCGTCGATGTGTCGTTCTTCAACGTCGATCGCATTGAAAAGAATCTCTTCATCTAACGTCAGCGTCACCACCAACTTGGGTTGCTCCACTTTTGGAGCCAGCGGCGAAGTCGGAAAGAGCGCCGTCAAATCATCCAGCACATCACCGCCGTCCATGACCAGCTTTGCGCCTTGCTGGATGAGCTTATTGCAGCCAGCCGAGGTCGGTTTGTCGATGGGTCCCGGCACGGCATACACCGTGCGACCTTGCTCCGTCGCCTGTTGTGCGGTGATCAGAGATCCACTGCGCAGCGGAGCCTCCACCACCAGCAGTCCACTGCTCCAGCCTGCCACAATTCGATTGCGATACGGAAACGTTTGTTTGTCGGCGATCCGATCCACTGGGTATTCGCTGATCACCGCACCCTGCTGTGCGATCCACTCTGCCAGCGCCATGTTCTCGGGTGGGTAAAGTTTGCCCATGCCCGAACCCAGCACCGCGATCGTGCGACCTTTCGCCGCCAGTGCTGCTTCATGCGCAGCCGTATCGATCCCACGAGCCAATCCGCTGATCACCGTGTAGCCCGCGTAGGCGATCTGAAAGCTCAGCTTCTTGGTCGCATTCATGCCATACATCGTCGCATGACGACTGCCCACGACACCGATGGCATTGTGATCACGCTTGGTCAGCTCCCCCCAGACATACAGCACTAACGGAGGATCATGAATGCCCTTCAGTAGCGATGGATACAGCTCATCTTCCTGAGTTAGGATGGTCAACCCGCGCTCACTGATCTTCTTTAACTCCAACGCCAGATCGATCTGCGATTCCCAGCCCGCGATCGCCTCTGCCTGAGCCATCCCAAAGCCATGCACCTTCACGATCTCAGAAGCCTTCGCTGACAAAATTTGCTCTGGCGTCTCAAAGAATTCCAGCAACCGCCGCACACGCACCGGCCCCACCTGAGGAATCAGGTTCAGCGCAATCCAAGCTTCAGTTCGAGTCATGCCGACTAGTGGAAGAGGCCGCATTGCAAAACAAGTGTTTCAGCGCTGATCTCAGAATTCAGCCCTTGAACTCCTTCCTAATCTTTTCACCAAAAACTTGCCTCGACACAACTATTAGAGCGGACTAGGCGCGAAGGCCCTGGGTGAGCTTGAGCGTGGAGAGGTGCAGCAGGTACGCCCGAAGGGAAAAGGCGAAGTAGGCGTGGAGATACAGCTAGCTATCCAACCCGCGCTCTTACTGGTGAGCGCATGATCAAGATGCTCAATGCAATAGACCAGTTTGGTTGGGCTTCGCAGCCGGGATGTCTCAACGAGGCGGATTCATTTCGGCTCAGGGTGGAATGCTGCGAAGCCAATGAACGCGGTGAGTTCAAACGCGCTGGTGTGGGCCGAGGACTGGATTTGCAAGTGCGTGAAGACATCCGGGGCGACCATGTAATGTGGCTGCAAACCGACGTGGCATCCGTGGAGCAGATCATCTATTTAGCGAAGCTGGAGCTGCTGCGATTGGCATTGAATCAGCGGTTCTTTCTCGGCCTCTTTGAGTATGAGGGCCACTTCGCCATCTATCCTGAAGGCGCGTTTTACAAAGCGCATCTGGATCGCCACGCAGGCACGAGTGATCGCATCGTGACGACGATCCTTTATTTGAACCCGAACTGGCAACCGGGGGATGGTGGTGAGCTAAAGCTGTGGACGACTGCCGCAGGCAAGGCAGGCGCATTCATTCTGATCGAGCCGCGCATGGGCACGCTGGTGTGTTTCATGGCCGGGGACTTTTGGCATGAGGTGCTGCCGGCAAAGAAAACGCGCATGAGCATCACCGGCTGGTTTCGCCAGCGGTGAGCTTAACACAAACCTGACAATTCAATCGAATGTCTCTGATTAAGCACTGACACGAGAGCTACAGGATGAGGAATGTTTAAAGCCATTTCACCCTTGCTCATCGCCAAAGAGTCTCCCAAACGATTTTGGGCATTGGCCACCTGGCCAATAGAGTTTGAGACGCACTGTGCATGTATGCTACGTCCTTAACCATTGCTTCACAAAAAAGGCCGCTTCTTCTCATCATATCTTAACATGGCTGATGTTTAGATTCATGTGTTGCGAAGCCTTTCAACGGTTTTCACCACTACTACCAACCGTAAAATAAACGCACATTCATCTCTGCCACTCGCCTGCTTTTAACTTCACGGTTTCTACACAGACTGCTCGACTCTTTCACTCCATGACACGCTTCATCATTCTCTGCCTCTCCGTTGCTGCCACTGCGGCCCAAGCACAGAACCCACAGCTCACGTCGTGGTTCACGGCAAACTCGGGCCAATACGCGCGCGTTTACACAAGTGCGGCTAATGAAACGGCGGGCACTAAATCCACCACTTGGAGTCGCGGGACTGGGGTGCAGAGCTCTCCCACTTATTCGGACGTGACGGAGATCAACTATTCCACAAACTGGATTTACATCCGCACCACTGGGCTGGCTAGCCACATGATGGGACCTTGGCCCGCGAACTTCCCTAATTTCCCATCGAACACGGCGACAGTTTACCGCATCCCGCGCGTGCCAGCAATTCCGGGCACGAAGGTGGGCACCGGACTCGGTGCGACGGGTCGCATGGTGAATGGCGTGTCCATGTTTGATAGCCGCGATGCTTTCTCCTACTCGAATACGAATGCCGCAGATGCGGTGCCAAATGGCAGTTTCGTCGGCGACGGTATTTGGAATCGCGACGGCTATCATAATGAAGGGCCCACTTTTGATCCAGCGCTCGCGCATCAGGCGGGAAACAATTACCATTATCATGCCCAGCCGATCGGCCTGCGCTACCAACTTGGCGATCATGTGGACTACAATACAGCTACGAATCGCTACACGGAAAGCGCGACGGCGGTCACCCAGCACTCGCCTATTCTCGCATGGGCGGCGGACGGATTGCCGGTTTACGGACCCTACGGCTTCTCTGATCCCGACAGCGCCGCGAGCGGTCTGCGCCGTATGGTGTCGGGCTTTGCGTTGCGCGATGGCACCAATGGCACCACGGCCATGACGGTGCGTGAATTACTCCCGTCATGGGCGCAGCGAATCCAAAACAAACCGACACTGACTGCGGTGCAATACGGACCTGCGGTAAACGCAACCTATCTGCTCGGCCACTACATTGAGGACTTCGATTATCAGGGCGACATCGCTGGTCGTGTGCAGACCAAAGGTTCGAACTCGGTGGGCGGTTTCGTGTTAGGGAACTACGACCTCAACGAGCAGAACGTGCGTTACTGTGTGACGCCAGAATTTCCGGGAGGCACATGGGCATACTTTGTCACGATCACCGCTGCGGGAACGCCCATGTTCCCCTACACGACTGGACGGCAGTTTTATGGCAGTACCACGACCGCATTCGGTGCAGCAGGCGGCACCACGACCACTGTGATGAATGCAGACACGCCACTCACTCAGCATTTCATCGGCGGAGCCAATACGCCGATCACGATCAGCACGCCGAGTGTTTCTGCGCCGAACGTCACGCTGACGTGGAGTTCCGTTGAAGGCGGGACTTATTCGGTGGATGCGTCAGCTGCTTCGAATTTCACGCCATTCACAAACAAAGCTACAGGCCTTGTCGCCACAGGCACTTCTAAAGCTTCGACCTTTGCGACTCTTGGTTCATCAGGCACCGAATATGGTCGCGTAAATCGCACGGCCATCGCCACCTACGATGCCAATGGGCAGACGGCAGCGACCGTTTCGCAAAGCGCGACCACGAGCTACACGCTGGGGCCTGCGAACACGGCGCCGACGATCACGGGCATAGCGAACCAAAACGTCGCACTCAACACATCTGTGAGCGGCATCGCTTTCACTGTGGGCGATGTGGAGACTGCGGCGGCAAGCCTGACCGTCACCGGTAGTTCGACGAACACGACGGTGCTGCCGAATGCGAACATCACATTCGGTGGCAGTGGCACGAATCGCACGGTCACGCTCACCCCGGCCACGAATCAAAGCGGCACCGCGACCGTCACGATCGGCGTGAATGATGGCACGAGCACGACAAATACCACATACACTTTCACCGTCGCTCCCGCGAGCAATCGGAACAACGTCCTACTCATTGTCGCCGATGATTACGGGCTTGATGCCAGCTCGCTCTACAACACGAGCTCCGGTGTTTCTCTGCCACCGACGCCGAACATCGCGTCACTTGCGGCGAGTGGCGTGAAGTTTACGAATGCCTATTCGTATGCGCTTTGCTCACCGACCCGCTCCAGCGTACTCACGGGCCGCTTCGGATTTCGCACCGGCACGGGCAACGTGGTAGCGGCCGCGTCAAACAACTCTTTGTTGGCGTCCGAGTTCACCTTGCCCGATGCCTTTGCTGCTAACAGTGGGCTGGACTACCAGCTCAAGCACATCGGAAAATGGCATCTCGGAGGTGGGCAGACGGGGCCTTGCCTGATCGGCGGCTGGCCTTCATTTGCGGGCGCGTTGATCGGTGAAGTCACAGATTTCTACAGTTGGACCAAGGTCACGGGCAGTGGCGCAACTGCAAGCAGCACGACTTCCACGACGTATGCTACGACGGAGAATGTGAATGACGCACTCGCCTTCATCAACACGCAGACGGCGGCAGGAAAGCCGTGGTTCACCTGGCTCGCATTCAATGCGCCGCACACGCCCTATCACAAGCCGCCGGATGGTCTGCATTCCTATAACACCACGGTCGCTGGTTGGTCTTCGTTGGCGATCACGGGCAACTCGCTCGTTCACTACAACGCGGCAATCGAAGCGATGGATACGGAAATTGGCCGTGTCCTCGCGAGCGTTGATCTGAACACGACCACAGTCATCTTTATTGGCGACAACGGCACGCCAACCGCAACGCTGCAAGCGCCCTATCCTGCAAGTCGTGGGAAAGCCACGCTCTATGAGGGCGGCATCCGCGTGCCTATGATCATTCGCGGGCCCAATGTGGTCTCACCAAACCGCACCGCGACGCAGCTCGTGCATGTAGTCGATCTCTACTCGACCATCCTTGAGGTCGCGGGCATCAATGTCGCTAGCACAGTCCCAGGCGGCACAGTGCTCGACTCACAGAGCTTGTTGCCCATCTTGCAAAATCAGACCGTCACACGGCCCCAGGCTTACAGTGAATTGTTTGACACGAGCGATGCAACATTCGGCGGACGCGCGTTGCGCAACAGCCAATACAAAGTCATCCGGCCAAAGACCGGTAGCGAGTTGTTTTACGACCTCCAGGCCGATCCGTATGAGGCGACCAATCTCCTGGCCAGCGGCGTGAATGCGATGACTTCTGCGCAGCGAAACGCTTACTACTCGCTCGTCGCGGATCTGGGCACTTATTCAACCACCGGAGCGACGACGATCAATTCTGTCACGCTGAATCCAGCCGTGCCCACGAGTGGCGACGCCGTGACTGTCACGGCCAACGTAACGCCAGCGCCGACGACAAGCATCACCAGCGTAAACCTGAACTATGACACGGGTGTGCCCTCGACGACTACCGTTTTCACTGAGACAATGGGCACCGCCGCCGCAGGCTTCACCACAGCTGCGAACAACGGCACCAACAACGCATGGACGGTCAACTTTGCCCTGCCCCAACCAAATGGTCCCTTCAGCTTCACGACAGCGGCCAACCATGGCAGCGGCAACGTCTATGGATTGGAGATGAACCGCGGCTCACCGAACCTCACGGACAACTACATCACCACGACCAACAACATCAATGCCTCAGGCGGAACCACGGCGTATGTCGAGTTTTGGGTCGCCACGGCCAATCTCGGTGCCACCAACGGCTGGGCATTCCAAACTTCCACCAACGGCACGACTTGGACCACGAAGACCACCACGCCAACTTACACTGCCGGGACTAATCAAGCCTACACGCTCTACCACTACGATCTCACTGCCGGCGAACGCGTCAGCACCCTGAAGCTGCGCTTCCAGTTTGCTGGCAACGGCCCCGCCAATCCCGCCTCAAAGATCAGCCTCGATGACATCAAGATCGTGACCACAACGGGTTCTTCTACCGCCGCACTTCCGATGACAGCAGGCACTGGCGGCAACTATACGGCCACCATTCCTTTCCAGTCCGTCGGCTCCACCGTGAGCTACAACATCCTCGCCACGGACTCCGCTGCTGGAATCGATTATGTCACCAACAGCTACACCGTCACCGCTGCCTCACCGGCACTCACGCTGACGCCAGCGGGCAATCTCAGCTCAAGCGGCAGCGTAGGTGGCCCATTCTCGCCATCGAGTGTGACTTACACACTGAGCAACACCGGCACGGGCACCATGAGCTGGAGCGCAGCAAAGACAGCCGCGTGGCTCAATTTAACCGCCACCAGCGGAACCCTCGCCGCAGGGGCCACGACAACCGTCACCACCTCCATCAACACTGCGAGCGCGAACTCACTCACCGCCGCTACTTATATTGACACGATCACTTTCACGAACAGCTACAATGGCAGCGGAAACACCACGCGAGCAGCTTCCTTGCTGATCACCAATGGAACGCCAACCGCGCCTTCCGCGCCGGTTGTAGCTTCGTTGGCCGCTTATAGCTCGGGCATTACCAAAACGATCCTTTGGCCTGCTGTTGGCAATGCGACGGGATACACGATTCAAATCGCCACTGATGCCGGATTCACGCAAAGCGTCGTTTCGCAGTCGGTGACGAGCCCCACGGCCTCGTTTGCCAATCTCACGCATGGCACGACCTACTTCTACCGCGTGCTCGCCACGAACGGCATCGGCTCCTCGGGCTACAGCAACGTCGTTTCGTCCACGCAGGACACCGTCGCGCCGCTCGTCACCATCACTTCACCGGCATCGGGCACCTTGATCGGGACGAATACGATCGCCGTCACCGGCACTAGTTCCGACGCGGTCTCGGGCATCAGCAAAGTGACCGTGAACGGGGTCACCGCGAGCACCTCGAACAACTTCGCGAATTGGAACATCACCGTCCCGCTCGGCTTTGGCTCAAACGGCATGACCGCAGTCGCCTACGACGGCGCGGGCAATGTGAAGACTACTGCACCTGTCCTCGTCACGCTCACCGCCGCGCAGACCTACAATCCGCTCATCATCCCCGAGGTGATGACCGGCACCACGTTCGATCTGAACCTGCACACCGCGACGAAGCAGTTCCTCGCCGGCGTGGCCACAAACACCTACGCCTACAACAACATGCTGTTTTGGGGCCCCACGCTCATCATGAACAAGGACGACTGGGTGCAGATGAACGTCACCAACAACCTCGCCGACACCACGACCACGCACTGGCACGGCTTTCACATTCCGGCGATCATGGATGGCGGTCCGCATCAAACGATTCCCGCTGGCACCACCTGGAAGCCGAGCTTCAAGGTGGATAACAACGCCGGCCTCTACTGGTATCATCCGCACCTCCATGAGTTCACGCAGCAGCAGCTTACTCGTGGCGGCGGCGGCCTGATCATCATTCGCGATCCCGAGGAAGCAGCGCTCACGCTGCCCCGCACTTATGGGATGGACGACATTCCGATTGCCCTCACCAGCCGCCGATTTTTGACAGCGGGGGGGAATACGAATCAGTTCGCCACCACCAACTCGGCCTACGGCGACTACATGGTGGTCAATGGAACGATGAACCCACAGGTCACCCTGCCGCGGCAATACGTCCGGCTTCGCATCCTGAACGCAGAGATCGAGCGCAGCTACAACCTCGGTTTCAGCGACGGCCGCACCTTCTACCAGATCGCGACGGATGGCGGACTCGTGAATGCCCCGATTCCACTCACTCGACTGGTGCTCGCGGTCGGTGAACGCGCCGAGATTCTCGTCGATCTCACCGGGGCGACCGAGGGATCGACCTTGGACCTACAGGCATTCAATACCGGGCAGACCGTCGATTTCCCTGGGAGCGAGCCAACGACGGTCGGCCAGTTCGGCAGTCTGCTGAACAACACGACCTTCAACATCCTCCGCGTCAACGTAGGCCCGGCGACCGCGAATCCAGTGACGACCCGGCCAACGACCCTGAAGACCAATGCCTTCTGGACCGGCACCGATGTGACCAACGATCGCGCACTGCAAATCACCGGAGGCTTCAACGGCGCCACGGACTGGTCATTTGATAACCTTCCATACTCATCTGCGGTCATCAATCACACTCTGAATCTCAACGCAGTTGAGCGGTGGACGATCACGAATAACTCGGGCTTCAGTCACTCGTTCCACATCCACGACATCCAGTTTTACATGACCGGTCGGACTGGCGGAAGCAATACCGGCCTCAAGGCCTTCGAAGCCGGGTGGAAGGATACCTTGTTCATCGGACGGCAGCAGACCGTGACCTTCATCGCGAAGTTCGACCATTTCGCCAGCAACACGAACCCGTTCATGTATCACTGCCACTTCTCAAACCACGAGGACGAAGGGCTGATGGGCCAGTTCGTCGTCGTCAACAACGCCGTCGAAGACCTCGCCGTCGCCAGTTTCACCCGCTACGGCAACAACAGCCTCATCAGCCTCGATTTCAAATCCACCCCCGGCACCACTTACACCCTCCAATGGTCCCCCGACCTCAGTACCTGGACCGATGTCGGCTCTGTCACCAGTGACGGAAATACCGCCAACTTCACCGAGACCGATTCGGCCCGACTCAGCGGTACCAAAGGCTTCTACCGCGTCACCATCCCAACCGTGCCATGAGTTACGACTGCACTTGATTTAGACAAGAGAATGGACACAGCCGAATAGTTACCCTCGAATCTGATTCATTCTTCAGTCTAACATCATGCGCCGCACCTTTTCGATCATCGCATTGCTGGCTGCTACAGGTGCTGCATGGCTCTATCTGCCCCATGCTGTAGAATCGCCTCCCCTTGATTCGTCCATCAGCGCCCAGTGCCCCATGCATCCTGCCGTGCGCGGTCGGGCGCAGGATCGCTGCACCATCTGCGGCATGAACCTCGTCAGAGGTGCCATGTGCGGCGTGATGCCGATGAGCACCACCGCTCCTGTTTTGCTCTCACCGGAAAGCATTCGCATCACCGGCGTGCGCACCATCGAGGTAAAGAAGAAGTCACTTCTCCGCACCCTGCGCATCTCCGGCATGATCGGCGAGGACGACTCTCGCCACGGCATCATCAGCGCCCCCGTCGATGGCCGTGTGGATGGCCTTTCGATGAATCACGAAGGCCAGACCGTCACGCAGCGCCAACCGCTTGCTACGATCTTCAGCCCCACCTTGCTCACGGCGGCCAAGATTTACAAAGACGCCCTCGCCGCCGGAGGTCAGCCGCTCGAAGACGCCAAACGCAAGCTCATGCACTACGGCCTCGTGTGGGAGCAAATAAAGACCATCCCCGAGCGCCAGCCGGACGACATCTACTTCGGCATGTTGTCACCACGCAGCGGCACCATCGTGAAAAGCTACGTCGCCGAGGGCCAGAGCGTCAAAGCAGGCCAAAAGATGTTTGAGGTCGCCGACTTCACGAGGATGTGGTTCCACGCCATGATCCCCGAGCAGGACGTGCCGCTCATCAAGCCCGGTCAGATCGTCAAACTGCGCACCGCCTCGCTTCCCGGTGTCACCCTCAGCTCACGCATCTACAACATCTCGCCGAACCTCGACGACATGACCCGCAGTGCCAAAGTCCGCGTCATCCTCGAAAACCCCGAGCGCAAAATAAAGAACAACCTCTTCGCCGAGGGCACCGTCGAAGTCGAAGCCGAAGAAACCCTCACCGTCCCCCGCAGCGCCATCCTCTGGCCCGGCAACACGTCCCGCGTCTATGTCGAAAAGCAAACCGGCCACTTCGAGCCAAGAAACCTCAAGCTCGGCCGCGTCGGCGACACCGACTACGAAGTCCTCGAAGGCCTCAAAGCAGGCGAGCACGTCGTCACCAGCGGCAACATGCTCATCGACGGCCAGGCGCAGTTGAACCAACCCGCCGCCCCATGATCTCCCGCATCATCCAATGGTCGATGCGGAACCGCCTGCTTGTCGTTTGTGCGACACTGCTACTCTCTGCCTTCGGCTTTCGCGCGATGCTGACGATGCCGGTCGATGCGATTCCTGATCTGAGTGAAAACCAAGTCATCGTCTATGCCGACTGGCCGGGTCGTAGTCCGCAGGAGATCGAGACGCAGCTCACGCAGCCTCTTTCCCTGAGCCTGCAAGGCCTCGCAGGCATGAAGACCGTGCGCGGCACCTCCATGTTCGGCTTCTCGCTCATCCAGTTGATCTTTGAAGATGGAGTCAAAGCACGAGCGCAAGTGCTGGAGCGGCTGAATGCCTTACGCGGCAAACTTCCTGCCGAACCGATGCTCGGTCCCGATGCCAGCGGCCTCGGCTGGGTGTATCAATACTACCTGGCCGCGAAAGGACCACATGACCTCGGGGAACTCCGCACGCTCCAAGACAACGTTATTCGTCCTCAACTCGCCAGCGTGCCCGGCGTGGCTGAGATCGCCAGCGTGGGCGGTTTTGTGAAGCAGTATCAAATCGAGGTCGATTCCGCGAAGATGCGTTCACTCGGTGTGACGCTACAAACCGTGCTGGAGGCCGTGGAAGGCAGCAACACGAGCGTGGGCGGCAAGACCATCGAGGAGAACGGCATGGAGTTCGTCGTGCGCGGTGCGGGATTGCTGCGTGGAGCGGCTGACCTCGAAAAAATCGTGCTCACAGACAACGTGCTGCTCAAAGACATCGCCCGCGTCGAGATCGGCGGTGATTTCCGGCGCGGTGTGCTCGATGCGGGCGGTCATGAAGTCGTGGGCGGCATCGTCGTCATGCGCAGCGGTGAAAATGCTCGTGCGGTGATCGAAGGTCTGAAGGCGAAGATCGCGCAGGTGCAGCCCGCTTTGCCAGAGGGAATCGTCATCAGGCCCTTTTATGATCGCAGCACGCTGATCGACCGCTGCCTCGGCACGCTGATGAACGCGCTCACTGAGGAGATCATCCTCGTCATTCTCGCACACATTCTTTTCCTCTGGCACTTCCGCAGCATCCTCATCGTCACACTGCCATTGCCGGTCTCGATTCTGGTGTCGTTCATCGCCATGAAGCAGTTTGGCATCACGTCGAACATCATGAGCCTCTGCGGCATCGCCATTGCCATCGGGGTGCTGGTTGATGGTGCCATCGTGATGACGGAGAATGTCATCCGCAGGTGCTCCGAGGCCAAAGAGCCGACTTTCGAGGTCATTCTAGCCGCAGCACAGCAAGTTGGCCGTCCCATCTTCTTCGCGATGGCGATCATCCTTCTCGCCTTCGTGCCCGTTTTTGCCCTCACCGGCCAGGAAGGCCGTCTTTTTCATCCGCTGGCCTTTGCCAAGACCTTTGCGATGCTCGCCGCCGCCGTGCTCTCGATTACGCTCGTGCCCGCTTTGTGCGCCACGCTCATGCGCGGTCCTTTTCCGGCGGAAAACCGCAATCATCTCATGCGCGTGCTTTTGCGGATCTACGATCCCGTGCTCGACTTCGCGCTGAAAAACACGCGGCTCGTTTTACTCGTCGCCGCAGGCATCTTGGCCACATCGCTGCTTTTGGTGCGGAATGTCGGCAGCCAGTTCATGCCGCCCTTGAATGAAGGCAGCCTGCTCTTCATGCCCATCTTCGTTCCCGGCACTTCGCTCACCGAGGTGAAACGCGTCGTGGCCTGGCAGGATCAGATTTTCGCCAGTATCCCAGAAGTTCAGCTCGCCGTCGGCAAACTCGGCCGCGCCGACACCGCCACAGACCCTGCGCCCGTCGAGATGATCGAGACCACGATCACGCTCAAGCCCGAGCACGAATGGCGCGAATGCATGACGCGCGACAAACTCATCGATGAGATGACCGAGCGTCTCAAACAAGTGCCTGGAAGCATCCCCGGCTTCATCCAGCCCATCGAAGGTCGTGTGCTGATGCTCGCCACCGGGATCCGTGCGCAACTCGGTATCAAGCTCTTCGGCGATGATCTCGATGCCTTGCAAAAATGGGCCTTCGAAGTCGAAAAACTCGTCCGCGAGGTCCCCGGTGCCACCGGTGTGGCCGCAAGTCGTGTTCAAGGCCGTCCCCACATCCAGATCGAGCCCAATCGCGATGCGCTCGCTCAGCGCGGCCTGCGAGTTGAGGAGGTGCTCGAAGTCATCGAAACTGGTCTCGGTGGCAAAGAAGCTGGTGTCGTCATCGAAGGCCGCGCCCGCGTGCCCATCCAAGTGCGCCTGCAACGCAGCGAACGCGGAGACATCGAGCGCTTGCGTGACTTGATGGTGAAAAACATTCCACTCGGCCAAATCGCCACCATCCAGCGAGTGGAAGGTCCGAACGAGATCACCAGCGAAGACGGCCAACTCCGCATCGCCGTGCAAACCAACGTCCAAGGCCGCGACCTCTGCTCCTTCGTCGAGGATGTGAAACAACGCCTCACGACCACCCTTTTGCCACTACTGCCACGCGGCATCACCCTCGGCTACAGCGGCGACTACGAGCACCAGCAGCACGCGCGGCGCACGCTGCTTTTCATCGTGCCCTGCGTGTTGCTCATCATCTTCCTACTGCTGCATCACATCTACCGCAGCGCTGCCGAAGCCGCGCATGTGCTCCTGGCAGTGCCCTTTGCCCTCAGCGGCGGCTTTTTGCTCCAATGGGCCATGAATATTCCCTTCAGCGTCGCTGTATGGGTCGGCTACATCGCTCTCTTCGGCACCGCCATCCAGACTGCCATCGTTATGGTCGTCTATCTCGAAGAATCCGTCGCCCGCGGCGGCGATCTGCTGCAAGCGGTCAAAGACGGTGCCCGTCTCCGACTGCGTCCCAAAGTGATGACCGTCGCCACCATCGTCGCCAGCCTACTGCCCGTCCTCTGGAGCACTCAAACTGGCTCCGAAGTCATGAAACCCATCGCCGTGCCGGTGATTGGCGGGATGTTGAGCAGTCTGGTCCACATCCTGATCATCACACCGGTGATTTTTCTGTGGATGCGGCGCTCATCTTTACACAATCCCGACAATTCTCCCGCAAACGGCTGATAAAGGCCTGACACTGGCGAATCATCATTGGTAGAATGACACTCCGACTTTCTTTGATCGCGCTAGCTTTGCCCGTCGTCGCCTTGGCGCATACGGCTGACCACAATGGGCTGCTTATGGACAAGGAAATACTGCGCCAGCACATCGCTGATGAGTTTATGGCAAAGCGCATGGCTCTCGCGAAAAAGGAGCCGATGGTCGTCAAGCCAACGCAGGTGGCGGCGCTGGGGGCCTTTGACATCGCCGCGATGTTTGCGTATTCGGCGACGGTTCCTGGGATGGGCAATGTGGCGCTGATGTTCTCTTCGTTTGAACCGTTCAAACCAAGCGTGCGTGTCTATAACGACGCGAGCTATTTTTATGTGGAGGGAGATTCCTTCCCGGATGCGACGCTGATGCCGACGCCGATGGTGGGGATCACGGCATGGCAGCAGCAGTTGCCGATTCCGGTGGGTTACTTCAGCAATGTCACGAACCCAGAGGCGGACACCGCATCACTTGGCTATGGGCAGCCGAATGTGTGGAAGATTCCGCTCGTGCCGGTGCCTGCGGCTTCACCGATCTCGCTCACGGGCAATTTCCTTCGCGGCGCGGTGGCTTTGGGAGCGAATGGCATTCCCATATTTAATCCACGCAACAACACTGGGCAGTTCTCACAGGCTATCGGCGAACTCGATGCTTATGGCGGACATTGCGGTCGTGCAGACGACTATCACTATCACATCGCGCCCACGCATCTTTACAGCGTGCTGACGCCGGACAAACCCTGTGCATGGGCGCTCGATGGTTATCCGATCTACGGCTATGTGGAGCCTGATGGCAGTGCACAGCAGGCTTTGGATACAGACGGCGGGCACAATCACGGCGCGTGGGGTTATCACTACCATGCTCGCGGCAGTGTGGCCACGGGACCGCAGAGTCCCTATTTGATGAATGCCATGCATGGCGCGGTGGTGAACTATGGTGGCCAGATTGATCCACAGCCGACAGCGAGTTCCATTTCACCTGCAGGATCGCCTTTGGCTGGCGCAGTGATCTCTGGTTTCACGCGTCCAGCGCCAGATTCCTATGTGCTGTCTTACACACTGAGCGGCACGACTTACAATGTGAGTTACACGATTGATCGCATCGCACACACCGTGGCTGAAAGCACGCAGAGTCCGACGGGAACTGTGAATGCAACCTACACGAATGCTTCCCGCTTCAGTTACTATCCTGTCGCGCCATGGAGCATGGCCAAGCTGCCAGATACAGGCCAAACGCTGAACGCTACAGCCACCTTTGGCGAAGACAGCGACTACACACGCAATGCACCATCCTTTACCGACAATGGCAATGGAACTGTGACGGACAACAACACGGGACTTATGTGGCAAAAGACCGACAGCGGTGAAATGACCTGGGACACGGCGCGTGCGGGTGCCACGTCGTTGAATCTCGCCGGCTATTCCGATTGGCGTCTGCCCACGGCCCAGGAAGCCTTCTGCATTCTCGATCACGAGCGCAATCCCGCGCTGAACAGCACTTACTTCGTCAATAATGCAGGCGGCACTCCAGGCTACTTCTGGACCAGTGATCTCTTCTATGGCGACAACACCAAAGTCTGGTGCACGAACACCGGTGGTGGTCTCGGGCCGCACAATAAAACGGCAACGATCAGCGCAGGCGGAGCGGCTCGTCATCACTCGCGTTATGTGCGCGGGCAAAAGCCAACGACGGGGCATCACTACATCAATAACAACGATGGCACAGTGACAGATCTCGACACTGGGCTCATGTGGATACAGGTGCCTTCATTGGCGCAAAGCTGGTCCAGCGCGCTGACTTATGCCGAAGGACTCACCACCGCTGGCTTCAGTGACTGGCGGCTGCCTAACATCAAAGAACTGCAATCGCTTCAAGACATCCCGCGTGCCACCGCCTCCAGCGCGACGACGAATCCTTGCATCAATCGCGTGCTCTTCCCTGCTGCGGCAGGCACAGCGTATTGGTCCTCTACCTCAGTCAAATCAGGAAGTCCGACGCAGGCCTGGTTGGTGGATTTCGGTGTCACCACGACGTCCACGCCCTCGCGAAATCAGCAGGGCATCACGAGCTATGAGCCTTACGCATCGACGTATCCAGTGTTGGCGGTGCGTGAGGCTCCGATCATCGCTGCGACGCAGATCGTCGTTACAGAAAACAGCGCCACACTCACCGATGCTATCAGCACGGTGAACTTTGGCACGGTAAATGTCGGCAGCACCACAACGAAGACCTTCACCATCACGAACAGCGGCAGCAATGCGCTGACCATCGGCAGCATTACGTTTGATGGGGCCAACGGCAGCTTGTTCACGGTTACATCGTCCCCTGCCAGTTCGCTTGCCTCGAGTGCGAGCACCACGTTTATCGTGCAATTCGATGCGGCCAGCGCAGGCAGCAAAACCGCCGCCATGCACATCGCCAGTAGCGACACCGCCGTGGGCGCTGCGTTCGACATAGGTCTCAGTGCGACTGCGGCAGTGGCGGCTCCCACGATCACCAGCATTACCACGACACCGACGGTGCCGAGCACCACGGCAACGACGATCAGTGCCACCATCACACCCGCTGGTGGTGCCACAATCACCAGCGCCACCTTGACCTACAGCACGGGCGCACAAACGACGAACACCGTCTTCAATGAACCCATGGCTACCACTGCGACCACCATTGGCGGATGGGAGGGCACAGGAGCGACGTTTCCCTGGACCGTGGCTTCACTGGATGGCGCAGGTAACATCAAGCAGACCGCAGGCACCTCCAATCACACGACAGGCATCACGGGTAGTTGTGGCGTTGTGTTGGGTAAGGGATTGGCCACCAACACCTATCCCACACGCACGATGATCACGACGACCAATGCGATCAACGCAACGGGCACGCTCACCTCTGGATCTACGACGACAAACTACATCGAGTTCTGGGTGCGTACGGTTGGGCTCACAGGCACGAATGGCTGGAGCTTCCAGCTCGCGCCCAATGGCACGACCTACACCGAGCGCGTGTCGGAGTTCACCGCGAGCGTCCATGGCTATCAGCTCTATCATTACGACCTGCTGGCTGGCGACCTCACGAGCACACTGAAGATGCGCTTTGGCTTCGTGGGCAACGGCGTCGGTGGCCCCACTGGATCAGCAGTGAACATCGATGACATTGTTGTCGTCACGACATCAGGCTCTGCTCCTACGCCGGTGACGATGAGTGGACCCTCAACCGGAGGCACCTTCAACGCGATCATTCCTCCTCAGGGTACAGGGACGACGATCACCTACTCCATCATAGCGACCGACAGCAACGGGCAAACAACGACGATCACCAATGCAGGCAGCTACACGACCAGCGCATTTAGCACACCGCCGAATGTGGTCTTCATCGTCACCGATGACCAAGGCTGGGGAGATGTGAGCTACCACACACCGGCTGGACAAGTCCCTGTGCAGACGCCGAACATGGCGCGTATCGGCACCGAGGGCATACGATTGGAAAAATTCTATGCCACACCCGTGTGCGCGACGACGCGCTGTAGCCTGCTCACGGGACGCAGCACCATCCGCACAAACTCCGGCAATCAGCGTGGAGTCGATGTCACTGAGCACATGATGCCGCAAAGCTTCAAGACCGCAGGCTATCAGACCTTCATGTGTGGCAAGTGGCATCTCGGTGGCACTGCGAACAACATTTATACAACCATGCTCAACGGAGCCACCGTCACGGCTCAACACGAAGGCACAGCCTATCTTCCGCAAAGTCGCGGTTGGGAAACCCATTACGGCCAACTTGGCGGCGCGATCAATTACTACACGCATACCAGCAGTGATCCTGGCTTGAACAATCGTCAGGACTGGTGGCTCAATGGAGTCTCCATCGTTCCGAACGAAACGACCGATCTGCAAGGCAACGGTGGCTATTCCACCGACCTGCTCGCGGACAAAGCTGTGGCTCAAATCGTTGGTCGTGACAAAGCGAAGCCCTTGCTGCTTTACCTGGCCTTCAACGGTGTCCACGCTGGTGTGCAGGCTCCTGCCAGCTACATCACCAAGTATCAAAACCTCGGCGTCACAGATTCCGCACGGCGCACCCTTTGCGCGGCCGTTGACTGCATGGACGTTGCCATGGGACGAGTGCTCAATGCACTCGACAGTGAAGGCATTACCAACAACACGATCGTCGTTTACATCAGCGACAACGGCGGTAACGAGCCCACAGGCTCCTTCAATGATCCTCTTCGAGGCACCAAGAATGATAGCTATGACGGAGGCATCCACACACCTGCGGCCATCCGTTGGCCCGGTGTCTTGCCCGCAGGCATCGTCAGTAATCAATATGTCTGGGTGGGTGATCTTTTCCCTACCATCGCCGCTGCCGTCGGCGTGACTCCGCAGAACACCAAGCCCTTTGATGGCCTCAATCTTTGGCCAGCTCTGCAATCCATCAACAGCGGCAATCCAGACGGCACCACACGCCCCTCCGCTCTCGTGACCGGCGCTGCATTGCCAGTCGCCTTGAAGACCTTCACCGATCCTGTCAACGGCGGCACCAAAATGTTTAAACTCATCCGAGCCAAAGGCCCGCCGGTCGTCAACGAACTGTTCAACATGACCGACGATCCCTATGAGACCACCGACCTCGCGGCCAACGGCGCGTATGCTAACATCATCACCTCACTGACCACCTCCATCGCAGGCATCACTGCTGAGAACTACGCGCCTTTCATTGGCCCAACCAGCATCACTCAGAGCGCGCAGCAAGGCAACAACATCACACTTTACGCCGCCTTCACTAGCTATGGCAAAGTCCCCAGTGTGCAGTGGCGGAAGAACAGCACGCCGATCAGCGGAGCCACCAGTTACTACCAACTACTCAACAGCACCAGCACCCTTGTGAATGGCACCTACATGGCCACGCTCACGCTATCGAACGTCAATAGCACTCATACTGCGAACTACGATCTCATCGTTTCCAGCACTAATGGTGGCGACACAAGCAGCGCAGGCACGCTTACCGTCATCAAGCCCGTCAGCACTCAAAATGACGGCGTCCCCGATGCTTGGAAAATTGCCAATGGTATCGACCCTAACAGCAACGCCGCAATCAATGGCCCGCATGGCGACATCGACAACGACGGACGACACAACCTCCTCGAATACGCCTTTAATACCAGTCCCCAAGGCAACGAAACCGATCCCGTCAGCGCCACCCCCGTCACCAAAGCCGAAGACGGATTAAAGTATCTCGAAGTCAGCTACCCGCGGCGCATCGGCGCGCTCGACCTATTATACACCGTCGAAATTAGCGACGACCTCACGACCTGGCCATCTCTAGGAGTCACATCAGAACCTGTCAGTATCGTTGCGAATCCAGATGGCATCACCGAGACCGTCACCGTGCGCGTCTTACCTGCCATGACGAGCACGCTAAAGAAATTCCTGCGAGTTAAGGTTACGACGCTTTGATGAAGTGTCGCTCAATGCCTTGATCAAGGGATATAAGGCGGGCAAAATGGCCACCTGAACCTGCTTCACCCATTTAGAAAAGCTCACTCTGTCCGCTAACAGGTGGCACTAGACCGAGCTTGCGATAGGCCGCAGGCATGGCGACACGACCGCGAGGTGTGCGTTTCACAAAGCCCTGCATCACGAGGTAGGGCTCATGCACGTCTTCCAGAGTCGTCGCGTCTTCGCCAACAGCGACAGCGATGCTACCGACACCGACAGGGCCGCCATCAAACTTATGGATGAGAGCTTCGAGGAAACGTTTGTCCATCTCGTCGAGACCTGTTTCATCAATGTCACGCATAGTGAGCGCCTGACTGGCCACGGCTTGAGTGACGACGCTTTGTGCTTTCACCTGAGCATAGTCACGAACCCAGCGCAGTAGATGATTCGCGATGCGCGGCGTGCCACGGGAACGCTGGGCAATCTCACGTGCGCCACCGTCTTCCATCGGCACCGCCATGAGGCGAGCGGAGCGCATGAGGATGTACTGAATCTCCTCGACCGTGTAGTAATCCAGCCGGTTCGGAATACCAAAACGTGAGCGCATGGGCGCGGTAAGCATCCCAGCGCGAGTGGTGGCACCAACGAGAGTGAAGGGCGGCAAGTCGATGCGGATCGTGCGCGCCTTGGGTCCCTGATCGATGATGATGTCGAGCCGGAAGTCCTCGATGGCTGGATACAGGTACTCTTCGATGCTGGGATGCAGGCGATGAATCTCGTCGATGAAAAGAATGTCCCGAGGTTGGAGATTTGTCAGGATACCAGCGAGGTCCCCTGCCCTCTCGATCTGGGGACCGCTCGTGGTGTGCAGCCGCGAGCCGATGGCGCTGGCGATGAGATTAGCGAGGGTCGTCTTACCCAAACCTGGAGGTCCGCACAACAAAGCATGATCCAAAGGTTCACCGCGCATTTTAGCGGCTTCGACCATGACGAGCAGTTGCTCCTTCACTTTCGTCTGACCATGAAAGTCATCGAAGTCCGCCGGGCGCATGGCGAGATCAAAAGGGGCGTCGGCTTCGGTCAGAACGGGATTCACAAGACAGCCTTTTTAGCGTGGGAGTCCTGAGCCTGCAACGATGGACATACGAACAGCACTATTTACTCGTGTCAGCGACGAGCCAGCCAAACTCCCAGCACAGCCACCACCAACGCCGTGCTAATAAAGCCAAGAGCTAGTCCGGCCGATTGCTGTGGCCTCACACGCTCGCCCAATGCCACACCAGCAAACCCTGCCGTAAGCAGCGGCTGCATCGACACAATCAAACTCAATAGACCCACAGGCAACACCAGTCGCAGTGACCACACACAGCCAATCAAATAAAGTGCATGAAGAAGCAGACCAGCAAACGCCACATGCATGATCCGTCCCCTCCCTTTCGGCCAGGGAGCAGAATTCATCAGAGCATTCGGCACTAAAACCGCCAGCACGATGCAGTGGCGCATCGACAAAAACGTAAACAGCTCAGCATAGAGGCCAGGCCCAGTTTTGATTCGATGAAGCCACTGCTCCGCAGCAGCATAAACAGCCACGGAATAGCAGTTGTCCATTGATCTGGGCGAGGTGTGGCGCTCACGCAAAAACGTTAAATAGAATGGTTGGTATAAACCAAGATCACGAGCCTGCTTACTGCGAACAGCGCACTCGACAATTTTATCCCTCGTTCAACCTGAACCGGAAATGATCGACCACTCAAACCAACAGTTTCAGAACTCCTCATCCCCACCAGAATTCCATTGCCAAACAGATCTACTCGGATTCCCGCAGCTCAGTAATTGAGCATGGTCTTCACATCCTGAGGCAACTCATGCGGCGGCACTTTTAAAACACCTGAGGTCATCGCTACCGTCAAGCCCGTGTCATCAGACTTCATGATGCGCACTGAGCCGAGATTGCGTCCAGTGGTGAGTGTTAGAAGTATTGTTTTACCCACAAAGGTCTGACGAATCGCGACAAGCATTTGCTGCCGCTCACGCATCACTGCGGCCTGAGCCTCTTGCACCGTGGTTAACTTGCCGCGCAGTTCTTTGAGTTCCGCCTGCTTACCAGCGATTTTTTGACTGACTACCATGGCTCCCTTCATGACTTGAGTCTCGGCACGCCGAGTGCCGACCACCTTTTCAAGTTCGGCTAACTGCCGCATTGCAGCTTCCAAAATTTCTGTGACCTCCTGCTTCTGATGATACAGATACCAGCCAGCGATTCCGCCAGCGAAGACAAGAAGTGCGAGGAAGTTTTTCATAAAAAAGATGAGTGAAAAGTTATTGTGGAGCTTTGACACGGAGAGCCTCAAGACTTTTTTTAGCACTATCCAATGCCGTCTCAGCCTCCTGAATCGATGTCTGAGTCTGAGTGATCTCACCTTCGATGGCCACCACACCAGAGGCCAGCTTCAGCGTTTGCTGCTTAACGATCTGCTCATTCGCGAGACCAGATGTGAACTGCGCACGAAAGCTCGCCGCCTGCGCCTCAATCTGAGCTAACTCAGCTTGGAGCGCGACCACTTTTGCCGTGGCCTCTGTGAGTTGCCTCTGTAACTGCAGGGTTTCTTTACACGAACTGAGAGTCAGAAACACAAGAGCTAAAAGCAGACGAGGCAGGGCCGAGATGAGTATTTTCATAGGCAAAGTAAATTATTGCTGAGGCTATCAATTGGCAATCCAAGTGTCAACGCTGCCGAACGCTTGTTTGAACAGATTGGAAAAGAGGTTGCTGATCACTGACGATTTCGTAATATTCCAATTCCTCCCTCCGACTTAAACATGGAAATCACAGGCGAAAGTCATCAACGAACACTCCCACTTGACCGCAACAGGGAGCTTCTGAAGACGGCACGTGAGAAAATCTACAAGTCTGTTGGCGATACTCATCTCCCTGTTTATTTCTGGGGGCCACCAGAAGACAAGGCACCCACTTATCCAAAGTCGGTCGCTGCATTCTTCTTCAGCAGCGGCTGGGACAATGGACAGGTCGCGCAATTTGCTCCGCACTGTGTTTACCTCGCCTCACGCGGCATGATGACGATGGCCTTTGACTACCGTGTCGCGAATCGTCAAAAGGGCGGCCCGCTAGAAGCCATGGCAGATGCCAAATCAGCCATCCGCTGGATTCGCCTGAATGCATCTGAGCTGGGTATCAACCCTGGAAAAATTGTAGGTATCGGTGGCAGTGGTGGTGCTCATGCCATGGCCTCCGCCGCCATGCTTCAAGGCTTCGATGACCCATGTGAAATGACCAGCATCAGCCCGGCTCCGAATGCCCTTGTTCTTTTCAGTCCGGTGCTGGACACCTCGAAGAAAGGCTTCGGTTTGGAGCGCTTCCTAGACGCAGGAGTGGCCAAAGAAGCCAATCTCATCCGCGCTATAAACAAAGGTCTGCCACCCACGCTCATCATGCACGGCACGACCGACCGCGTCGTTCCGTCAGGCGGTTCATACGAGTTTGCTCGTAAATCCTCGAAGAAGAAGAATTTTTGCCGCTACATTGAGTTCGAAGGTCAGGGGCACGGCTTCTTCAATTTCAATCTCTCGTTCGATATGTATGAAGCCACACTTATGGCCATCGACGAATTCCTCGTCGAGCTAGGCTTCATCGAGCCTGATCCTGAAGCAGGTCTGGGCAGGGCACTCTAGTTGACTCATTAATCGGCATCACCATGCCGTCAGACCACTTGGGGCCTCTTCAACCTGAAAGCAGCTTACAAGATTCGAATCATCCGCCTGCGTACAGCAGCCAACTGCTAACTCGAGAGCCAGATGCTTTAAAACTGGCAGTCAAGCTCAGAGGCAGGAGCGGCGAAACCCAATGAGCCGATCCTAATCCTATCTTTTCAAATCACTCAACACTCCTTCATCTTTATACAAGCACCTGAAACTTCACCCCATCACTACGACAAGAAAGGATGAAAACTGTACGAGCCTTCGTAATGATTGCAACATTATGACGACCGAATCTCCAGTAACCATCCGCCATTACCGCATCGAGGATCTCTCCATCTTGCGCCAGATCACGGTGGATTCCTTTGGCAGCGTGGCTTTGGATGAAATGCTGGAAGATCGGCTCGGGGTCTGGAATGGACGCACTTGGCAGGAGCGCAAGGCGGACAACATCGACGAGGACTGCACTCTCAATCCTGCGGGCTGCTTTGTAGCTGAGCGTGACGGTTTAATCCTCGGCTACATCACGACGCGTGTGGATCTGGTCAATTCCATCGGCCTCATCCCGAATCTCGCCGTCGTCGAGCAGGCACGAGGACTGGGACTCGGCAGGCGACTCATTCATCACGCGCTGGATTACTTTCGTGAAAGCGGCCTCAAGGTAGCCAAAATCGAGACCATGACATCCAACGTCGTCGGGCAGAACCTCTACCCCTCCTGCGGCTTTGCAGAGATCGGGCGTAAAGTCCACTTCGCTCAGCGGCTATAACAACGGCAGCTTGAACAAAAAGTCTGGTAACGAGTCCCAACGCACCGCCTACACATCCCCATTCGATATGAACACCACCCGTCTTCGCCTTTCACTGTGTGCCCTCGCCGCCCTCGCCATCAGTAGTTGTGTGCATCCTTTAGAAAAACGCATCGCTAACAACTTGAAAATCTACCAGTCCCTTTCTGCCAGCGACCAGTTACTCGTTCACCAGGGCCGAATTCGAGAAGGCATGACGAAAGAAGGCGTCTTCCTGGCCATGGGCCGCGCCGATCAAGTCGCCTTCGGCGTGCAAAAAGGTTCACGCATTGAGAAATGGAACTACCTGGGTAGTCAACCTGTCTATACCAATAGTTTTGGCATGGGCTGGGGTGGTGGTATGGGGAATCGAGGTTGGGGCGGTGGCTATTTCGGACCAGGCTGCGGCTACGGCGGAGCCTGGGACCCGCTCTGGAATGGCGGCTCTAATGTCATCTATGTTCCGTACAAGGCCGCTAGCGTCTCTTTTCGCGGCAATCGCGTAACCGAGTACATGACCGGTCCGCAGTGAGCACTGATGGGCTAATAGCCGACATTTCGGCGCACGGTCGCCCCCGGATTCATCAGATCCTCACGATCTAGGCCCGTGAGTATTTGAATCCGCCGCAGCAGCCAAAACAGCATACCCATCGTCACACCCAACATCGGCACACCGATCACAATAAAGCCCACCCAGTTTTGGCGACCAATGGCTTTGATATACTCTTCCGTCCCTGGCGACTTGCCTTCCAGGAACCAGAGAATCATCCAGCCGTTAGCGACGGCAGACATCAGCATCGTTCCTGCTAGTACCCATGATGCACGCCCCATCAGGCCCTGAAATGTATTTTGTTTGTCCACTGTGTCCAGCGCTCCATAGAGAAGGCGTTGATTGATTACTTGCGGATTGAGTAGCAGCTCATTAACCAATGGTTTTTTCCAGTAAAAGCTCAGCGGAAACGCCATGCCAAGGAAGAGCGGAAACGCTGCCTCCTTTAAAGCAAACCAACCCGCGCTCAGATTCAGTAGCCCA
>CAMAQH010000035.1 GCA_945860295.1 Prosthecobacter debontii | reverse complement strand
AAGTCACCGGCGGTGCTGCCGACCAGGGAGTTGGCGGCGGACACCGCCCCCACGACCCCCGTGGTCCCGTTCCCCCACGTCGCCGCTCCCACATCCACCTTCGCGGGGGAGGGGTTGTCCCAGTTCGGGCTGGCCACGACGTAGTTGCCATTGCTGGTCAGAGCAGTAACGCCAGTGCTGCCCACGTTGTCATTGGCGGTACTGCCGACCAGGGAGTTCGCTGCAGACACCGCCCCCACGATCCCCGTGGTCCCGTTCCCCCACGTCGCCGCTCCCACATTCACCTTCGCGGGGGAGGGGTTGTCCCAGTTCGGGCTGGCCACGACGTAGTTGCCATTGCTGGTCAGAGCAGCAACGCCAGTGCTGCCCACGTTGTCATTGGCGGTACTGCCGACCAGGGAGTTCGCTGCGGAGACCGCCACGTTGGCCCCACCGATGAAGCCTGTGCTGCCGTTTCCCCATGTCACCGATCCCACATCCGCCCTCGCAGGCGAGGGGTTGTCCCAATTCTGACTACGCACGACGAAGTTGCCGTTGCTCAAGACCACGACCCCACCGTTGCCCACGTTGTCATTGGCCGTGCTCCCCGTGAGCGTGCTGATGAGCACCCCGGTAGGGCTGAAAAGATACACCGCGCCCACATCCGCTACCGTGGGGCCTGATTTGTCGAACAACGGATCGGTGACCACGATGTTGCCATTGGGCAGCACCGTAACCGACCTGCAGAATTCACCACTGCCCGCCGGGCCTACGATGTCTGTCTGGGCCGTCCATCCTTGGATGGGGAGGAGAAGCAAGGAGCTGAAAAAGAAAAGCAGGTGTTTTTTCATGCAAGCAGCGTGCCGAATGCGGTGAACCAATGAAAGGACAAAGTTCGCAGATTTACAATATCCCGCCCCCACGCAACAGCTACGCCGCCAGCGCCTCGGCCACTCCTTTAAAGAGGTAGTAGCCCCAGCCGTGTTCGGCTCCGTTCCAATCGGGATCGTAGTGGGTGTTCTTGACGATGAAGCGCTCAGGGTGCGGCATGAGGCCGAAGACACGGCCCGTGTCGTCTTGGAGTCCGGCTATGAGTGCAGTCGATCCATTCACATCGGTGCCATAGAGCAGTGCGGCGTGGCCATCTTTGACATACTTTTCAGCATCGCCCGCTTCACCCACAAAACGACCTTCAGCATGTGCTACGGGCAGTTCAAAATTGTCTGGCAGCGCTTTCAGGAAGGGACTGGTGTTGCCGTTCTTTTTCAGCGGCGTCCAGCGGCAGATGAAGCGGCCAGATGTGTTGTGGATCAGACTGCCGCGTGGCAGCAGATCCAGCTGCGTGAGAATTTGAAAACCATTGCAGATGCCGAGCACATAACCGCCATTAGCGACGAAGGGCTTCAAGCGATCTCCCAGCTTGTGCTTGGTGATGAGCTGAGAGATGCGACCACTCATGACGTAGTCGCCATAGCTGAAGCCGCCAGAAAAGACGATCAACTGAGCGCGATCCAGCGCTGCTGGCTCTAGGTGAGCGACAGGTAGGACCTCAGACGTGAAGCCAGCGGCTTCGAGTGCGCGTGAGGTTTCGACATCGCAGTTGGTGCCGGGGAATTTGATGAGAAGGGCGTGGGGCATGGCGTCAGAGGAGTGGACTTGGGTGATGAAGCAGAAGAAAATTTTCTGGTGATATGGCAGGAACGGCACTTGATGTGTAATCGTCAAGGTTGCGCGTGATGATCCAGTCGGCTTTGGCAGAAAGCGCGGCGGCGATTTGCAAGGCGTCCTCAAAATCGTTCATACTCATGGCTTCCGCCTTCAAAGCATCCTCGTGTGTCACCGAAGCCACTTCGCACCAAGTCAAAATATCACGCACCAGATCACGGGCCTTCAGGGCATTCGAGAGCCGCGTTGCGATATAATAAACATTCGAAAGCGTGTGCCATGCAACGAAACCTTCATGCACACGTCCCAGAAGATTGATCACGGCCTGGCTTGCTTCCACTCCTGTGCGTCTCTGTGGGAGATCGAGAAAGATGTTGGTATCTAGCAGCAGGCGCATGGTTTTAGAGGCCGTGTTTTTCCTTCAGCGCTTGCCAGCGGAGTTCATCCAGATCTTGTTCTTTTCCTGATACCCCAAAGGCCCCCGTCCATTTGGCGATGAACTGATCCACTGCCTGTTGGCGATCTTGGCGCTGCATTGGCTTCCTCCGCAGTTTTTCGACAATGAGATGCCCACGTCTGGCAAAACCGGATATTTCAAAAGCAAAGGGTTCCCCCTCTGCCAGATTAAGGTCTTGCGGTAATTCGAGTACAGCGGTGCTCATGGTGAAAAGGCTACAGATTGAATAGTAGCCAGCAATCAATAATACTGAACTAAACCGCCCTGCCAGATCGGCTTCAGGTCGGCGATGGCGGCGTCGATGAGTGTGGTACTACGATTCGTCAGGTGCAGCCAGCGCTCGCCGGTGCTTTCGCCGATGACGACGGCTCCGGCGGCTTTCACGGCGGCGACGTGCTCCGGGGCAACTTCGATCAGCAGGCGTCCAGGGGTTTCTCCAAAGAGAAGCTCGGCGACAGTGCAGTCCTTGGATGCAGGTAGGTTTTCGAGCTCGATTTTCAGACCGGCCTTGCCGCTGAAAGCCATCTCTGCGAGAGCGACGGCGAGTCCACCTTCAGACAAATCGTGCGTGGCCAAAATGGCACCTTGCTTGACCAGTTCGTGATATTTTTCGTAGTTCGACCAGGCGGTGGATTCACTCCAAGTGGGCGCGCCATTCAGACCTGCGCCTTGAGTGTATTTGGCGAAGACGCTGCCGCGCAGTCCTGGTGTTGTTTGACCAAGCACGCAGATCTTGCTGCCTACTTTGCGCAAGGATGAGCCGATGACGTGCTTGGCATCTTCCACGACGCCGAAGCCGCTGACGAGAAGGGTGACGGGAATCGAAACGGGGCCTTCATCTGTGATGAAGTAGTTGTAGAAGCTGTCCTTGCCGGAGACAAAAGGTGCCCCATAAGCGAGGGCTGCTTCAGCGAGTCCCTTTGTGCATTCAACGAGTGCGCCGAGTTCTTTTTCGTTGTCGGGATTGCCGACGCAGAAGTTATCGAGAATGGCGATTCGCTGTGGATTCGCTCCCATAGCGACTAGCTGGCGCACGCATTCATCGACACAGGCTCTGCCCATGGCGTGAGGATCGGTCTTGCCCCATTCGGGAAGAAGCGCGCAGGCCAGTGCCACGAGCTGGTCACTGCCATCCACTTTAATGACGGAGCCGTCTTGAGGGGCGTCACCACTGGCACCGGCCAGCGGTTTGAGCACGGTGTTTCCCTGCACTTCATGGTCGTATTCGCGAATGATCGGCTCACGCGAGACGATGGAAAAATCTCCAAGCAGGGTTTTTAAAACCTGGGTCCAAGACTCAGGCCGCACGGCAATTTTCGGCTGCACGGCTGCTGGCTGACGCCAATGCGCGCGCATCTCACGGCGCGGTGCTCCATGCAGCTTATCGACTGGCAGATCGCAGACGACTTGACCGTAATGCCAAACCTTCAGGCGCTTGCTGCCATCAGCCTTTGCCAACACAAACATTTCGGATTGCCAGGTGTCAGCGATCTTTTGCAGGGCAGGGAGGTTGTGCTCCTCGATGGCCATGACCATGCGCTCCTGGGACTCTGAAATGAATACCTGCCAGCTTTCCATTTCAGACACTTTGAGCGGGCAATTTTCCAGCCACACCTCACCGCCGACTTCACTCAGCATCTCTCCAGCGGCGCTGGAAAATCCACCTGCTCCGCAATCGGTGATGAACTCGATCAAGCCTGCTTCACGAGCTGCGAGCACAAAGTCAGCAACCTTTTTTTCCTCAATCGGATTGCCGATCTGGACGGCTGTTTGATCTTCTTCATGCGAGTCGGTGGTGAGAGATGCTGAGCTGAAAGTCGCGCCCTTCAATCCATCTTTACCCGTGCGCCCACCCGCCGCGATCAGCAGATGTCCTGGCTTCACTTCCTTGGCGATGTCCTTGATCGGGATCACTCCCGCTGTGCCACAAAAGACCAGGGGATTGTAGATGAAGGTGTCATCGAACTGGATGGCACCATTCACGGTGGGAATGCCCATGCGGTTGCCGTAATCGCGCACGCCACGCACCACGCCGCGCATGACTCCAAGAGGGTGGATGACGTCTTTGGCCTTGAGATCTTCCTGCTGTGTGTCGGGTGGGCCGAAGCAAAAGACATCAATTGAAGCCACCGGTTTCGATCCCTTGCCAGCGCCCAGAATGTCGCGAATCACGCCGCCCAATCCAGTGTTAGCACCCGCATAGGGTTCGATGGCGCTAGGGTGATTGTGAGTCTCGACCTTCAAGCAGATGGCCTGGTTTTCATCCAGCTTCACAAAGCCCGCATTATCGACAAAAGCGCTAAGCACGAAGTCAGGCTTATCGAGCATGATCTTCTCGGTCACGCTGCGGATGTAGGTCTTGAAAAGGCTGTCCACCACCTCCTGCTCGCCATTCACCGTGTGGTAGATTTTTGCATTGAAAATGCGGTGCTTGCAATGCTCTGACCATGTTTGAGCGATGACTTCCAACTCGACATCCGTCGGATCACGGCCCTCATCGAGATAGATCTGCTGCACGGCCAGCATGTCGGCTTTGGAGAGCGAGAGCTTCATCTTCTTCGATAGATCGAGAAGTGGGTCGGCAGTGAGGTCGCGGATCGGGATGGTGCGAAAGACGGCTTGGGACATGGGGTGCCCTGTCCATGGAGAGTAACACCGAGGCGTCAACCCAGAGCTTGATCGAGTCTCATTGTTTAGCGCCACTTACTTTTTGAGCCTGACCGATGACTTGTGATGCGGCTTTTTTGCTGGAGTCACTGACGCACAAAGGAGTTCCTTCACGATGCCCTCCAAGACTGCGAGGCCGAAGGATATTTTTTTGAAGAAAGAAGGGTTGTGGGGGACGATGATTAATCGCGGATGCTGGCTCCAGATGACGCGCAACTGATGATCGAGAGCGACGGCTTGCTTGATCGATTCATTGCGGATAGGATTACCACCTTCGATACTCATTCCGCCGACGGCAGCGCTTTCAAAAAAGATGACGGCATCGTAGCGCTTCAGTTCGGTCTCCAAGGTTGTGTTGAGGTCATCAAAGAAGCCTTGTGGGTCGCCCGGCCAGTAAGCAGCACCATCGACGGTGCCACGGTCACAAAGTAGGATGCGGTCGGGGTAGATGGCTGCCTGAACGTCTTCAAGATTTCGCTGCACATGATAAATGGCTCGCTGGGCGGCATGCACGGCGGAGGGTTCATGAACTCGGGGGAATCCGCCTGAAAAGACCATGGTGGCGGCTTCCGGCACCAGCGCGACACGCTCACCCATCTCGCGCCGAAAGAGATCGGCCGCCGTGGTCTTGCCTCCGCCTGGGCCGCCCGTGAGAACGATCCGGCAATGTCCATTCGTGTTTTTGCGCATGAGACAATATGCTGGCGCGAGAGGAAAATCGTCAAGCTCGGGAAAGGCAGGATCAGAGCAGTGGAGAGCAAGAACGGCGGGGTCTAGTCGGGTATGATTGTGATAGGTTTGTGGCGATGAAATCATTGAAGGCTCTTCTGGTAATCAATGTATTAATTCTCGCAGCATGCGCATCTCACAGATCGAATTCGGATCAGGAGCGATACTTCACGGCATATGTAAAACCGGTATTGGAGGCCACCTGCCTGCGGTGTCACAACGGTCCAGCAGCAGCTGCGGGTTTGGATCTATCAAACGGCGAGAGGCTTCTTAAACTTCGAAGTCCACGCACAGGGCGGCCCTTCGTGATTCCTGGCGATCCTGATTGCAGTCTTCTTGTGGCGGCGATTTCACGGAAAGGCACCCATCCGAAGGTCATGCCGCGCCTGGAAGTTAGTCTCACCGATGATCAAATCGGTGCCCTGAGTGAGTGGATCGAATATGGTGCCTACTGGCCAGAGGCTAGGGCTGGGCACCTGCATACTGAGTTTAATCAGGAAAATCCATGAATTAATTGGGACGCCGTTCCCTGTCGTGTTTGTTTTGCCTCTGATTTCAGTAACGCTTAATACGATTCCTTGTCGTTTCTAAATCGAAGATAAAATGTGAAGAGTGTGTCTTCGAGATTGTCATCGGAGCCTGATGTGGTTATCTCTCTCTTATGCGCCGCTCATGGATCAAAATTGAAACAAATACACCGGATAAACCCGAGATCTGCATAATCGCAAGTCATCTGCGAATGGATGCAGACGCCGTCATGGGAAAGTTGATTCGCGTTTGGTCATGGGCTGAGTTAAATGTCTCAAATCATAACGAAACTAGCGTTACGATTGAGTTCCTGGATAAAGTTGCTGGCAAAAAGGGTTTTTCAGGCGCATTGGAGAAGGCTGGGTGGCTTCAAAGAAAAGAGGGCAGTCTCGTATTCCCAGGCTTTGATCGCCACAATGGTCAGGCTGCAAAAGGTCGGGCCCAGACAGCTTTACGTGTTAGCAAGCATCGTAAGCGCAGGAGTGAAGCAGCCGCTAATGAGGTAGATGAGTCTGTTGAAATTGAGTCGTCGAGAGATGAGAAAGGCTTCAGCATTAAACTTGATAATGAAGCTGCAAAAAATATAAAATATATCGATAAGGCATTGATTGATAATGCTTTAAAATCAGATTTAATTTCATACGATGATGCTGATTCTGTATCGCCAGTAGTGGCTCTAGTTAGCGCTCTTGACGCCAACTTATCAGCCCCACATATCGTTACTTCTGAAACTCAAACGGAAAATGTTTCGCAGGTGAGTGTCACTGAAGGGGAGGTTGTTATTGAACGATTATCCCGAACGGCGAAGAGGGATAAGCTTGCAGGGCAGCCGCTTCTTTTCTGAATTGTCGCCGCTCTTTTGCATCCATCTCAGCGTTACGAGGTTGGGTCCTGGCTGGATTGTTGCGGCCTCTTGGTAGCAATTTCCTCCAAGAGACTTAGCGTTTCCCTGACGTTACATTCAAGATCGAGCGGGATCGAGCTGGGTGAAATACGAAGGGCTGGACGCTGCCTCCAGAAGTGGATGTTTCGTTCCAGACTCGATAGGTCAGCCGGGTCGTCGAGAACGTGGCCATTGATGCCTGATTGGATGAGTTCGCTTGCACCATTGAAGCGACTGGTAATGACGGGTAGTCCACTCGCGAGCGCCTCAATAACCACGTTGGATGAGGGTTCATAGATCGGCAGAAATGTCATGAGGTCTGCTGCCGCATAGGCGTTCTCGATCTGAGGCATGGTCCCTGCCAGAACGACATTTGTGGGAACTGCTCCAGGCAGACGGCCTTTGCCAACAATAAGAAGTTTGACGTGAGGTTCATTCTGCTGCCAGCGGCGCATTAGCTTTAATAGAAAGTGGAGACCTTTCCGCTCCCAGCCTGAGCCAACAAAGAGGAGAACGTAGTCTTGATCCGAGAAGCCGAACTGGGCGCGAGTTTTGACGCGGTCGCCACGCTGAAAACGAGCTGTATCGACTCCATTACGTATGAGATGAATGCGTTCGTAAGGGAAGCTGAAATGGGTTAGGATTTCACGGCGTACCATCTCGGAATTGACGATGATATGGTGGGTATTCGCGGGATCAAAGGTGCGCGCTTCCAGGGCCATCATGTTGGCGTGAAAGGCACCTAGACCTACAAAGGGACGTCGCCACCAAGGGGAGTAGCGTTTCCGCTGCTCAAGCCAGACTCGGTGAACGCCATCTCCGGCGCGATAGACATCCTGAGTGACTGTTCGCTCCAGGCTGAAAACCACATCGTAGTCATTACCGATGAGCATTTGGGCAACTGCGTCGGCGAAAACGATGGGGCGTCGAGCGCGGCTAGCTTTGACCTGCACTGTGTGTAACAGCACACCACGATGTGCCCCTTCCCAGTGCTCAGCATAGAGATGCACCTCATGACCTGCTGAAATGAGGCCGCCGAGCAGTCGTTGTAAATACAACTCAGCTCCGCCGACTGCGGCAAATTGACGACGGATGAGGGCTAGTTTCATGCGGCAGGAATAATTTCTGAGACGTGCTGCTTGAGAAGGGAATGGCAAGCTGAATCAATGCCTGCGAAGAATCATGCTGGAACATGATGTTTGTCGCAACTTCATTGGAAACTCGACGTTCCACGTAGCCCCTCGTTCAAACATGTCATTTGCTGCCGCCACACTTCTCCTTCCTGCTCCAGATACCTCATGGCGCGTTTGGAAGCCTCGAATGACCGGGCCAGGTGAAAAAGTCGAAACGGCCGCTGAAGTTCATGCGCAAGGCAAACCTTTGGTGATCGGGTTACCTGCAACGGCCTGTCGAACTATTGGTCTGATTTTGCCCAATGCTGATCATGATGTTTTAGAGCAGATCATCATCACGCAACTTGATCGCAAGGGACTTAAGCTCGAGTCAGGTGTGGCTAGGAATTTTCGATGGCATTTACTGACGCAGTCAGCCTCCTCTGCGACGGTAAGCGTGGACGTTCTTGCGGAGCCATTTCCAGAGGACCTGGCGCTGACGCAGGCCTCTGATTACACCGCAGCATTGCGTCTGGTGAATTTACCTGCTGGACAGCTCGTGATCACAGAGGAGCACGGCTCTTTAGTTCTGGCGGCGGGTTTCCAGGGTAAACTTTTTCACAGCCACATCTTCGCCCCAGCAGCCGTTTCAGTGGCAGAGATCGCATTGGAGGTGATGATCTCTCGGATGTCTCTGGATGCCGATCTTGGTGAGGGATTTGTCACTGGTGTGACTCTGATGGGCTCGTCTTGGGATCGTGCGGTTAGTGAGTCTCTTTCTGAGATGCTGGATATTCCGGTGCGGATCGCAGCGCAAATGCCGCCAAACGTAGAACTTGATACGCGTGCCTGGCCACGCCTGCTGCCAGCGACTGTGCGGCTGGCGCAATCACGTGCTGCCCGCAGTGGTAAGCTGACGCGCTTTGGTATTCTTGGTGCGTTGTTTCTTGGAGCATTAATTTTTTTGGCCTTCGCCTACTTGAGTTTTCAAGAACGTACGGCTTCTGAACTCGCGGCTAATGTGGAGTTGACAGTAGCACCTGCGGCTCAAGTGAAGAAGACCGCTGAAAGTTGGAAGGCTCTTGCGCCAGCGATTGAATACAAGCGCTACCCAATGGTGATTCTGGCAGAGATCACTAAGCTCATGCCACCAAGTGGTATCGTCATTCGCGAGTTTGAGTTAAAGGATGATGAGATCGACATCCGTGGTGAGGCTCGAGATGCCCAGACGGCTGTACAATTTGTCGAAGATCTCCAGAAAGACCCTGTTCTGAGTCGCTACACATGGACGAAGCCGCAACCAACGGTGAAGGACAAGACGGCCCAATTCCGCGCGCGAGGGAAGGCTCTCTAAAGATTGTAAATTTTGAATTACCCAATGGCTGCTAAACTTACATCACGCGAAAAAAATTTGCTCTTACTCTGTGTGAGTGTCCTCGTCTTCATGGCGCTGGCCATCGTGGCGAATGGTTTCTTGGGACGCCGCAAAGTGGCGTTGGAAAAGATTGCTCTGCTTCAGAGGCAAAAATCGGAGAATGACACGTGGATCAAAGACCGCGCCTTTTGGGACAAGCGCCGTGCATGGTTGAAGGAAAAGATGCCTGTCACGGAGAGCTTGGGCCGTGCCCAGGGGCAACTGCTCGAAGATCTAAACAACGAAACACTGGAGCTCGGCATCATCACTGAGCAGCAGACATTGCCACCGCTGGCCACTCCTGTGGAAAGTCACCGCGAGGTCACGGTGACACTGCGACTGCGTGGCGATCAGGTTACCCTGTTACAGTGGCTGGCCACGCTGCAATCCCCAGAGAGATTTCAGGCGCTGCGTCAGCTCGAACTCGAGATCGATACCAAGTCACGGGAGAAGACACCTCAAGTTGTTTGCACCCTGACCCTAGCACGTTGGTTCAAGCCTGAGTCTGGCATCTGAAACCTTCACTTTTTTTGCGCTATGAAACTGTTCACGCCACTTCTTTGTCTCGCCCTGCATCAAGCTGCCCTTTTCGCAGCTGAGCCTGACATCGATCTTCCGCAGCCATTTGATCCAGCAATTCTTTCGCAGGTCATGGTGAGTTCTCCTTTCACTCGAATGGTGAACATTTCGGACAATCTCGTGCTCACGGGTATCGCCTACATCAACGGCAAACCTGTCGCCACACTCTTTAACAAAGAGACCAAGGAATCGCACATTGTTTCCAGTGAGCCAAATTTCCAGGGCTGGGTCCTCAACGAAGCCCTGCCTGCGCCAGATATTACCCGCAGTCGTGCCTTGGTTACAATCGGTGGTGAGCAGGTCAAAGTCAGCTATGCGTCCGTCAGTGCCGAGGACATGAAAGGTGATCGCAAGCACGACAAAAGCGACAAAGGTTCATCAAGTAGTGGAGATCGCTACAAGGGCAGTAGTCGCGGGCCTTCGGAGGAAGACCGGAAGAAATACGAATCTCTTTCTGACAAGGCCAAGGAGAAATTTCGTGACCTCATGCGCTCTAAGTTTAGTGATGAAAAATTCCGTAACGCCCCTGAAGAGGAACGCCGTAATGTCATCCGAAAAGAGTTCGAGCGAATCGAAAAAGAAGACAAAGGCGGCAAGTAAGTATCGGTTCAGCTTCAGCGATTCTAAATCCATTTCATCTCAGATATTCTTCATGCATCTCACTCGATCTTTGTTCACTAGCGCCGTTTTTTCATTGGCGACGTTTTCTCTATCAGCCCAAAACGCAGCGCCGCCAGTTCCAGCGCCGCCGCGAGCTAGCACTGAGACTAAAGTACCACCTGCGGATACTTCGACCACGCTAGCAACACCACCCGACGGTGCGCGGCTGCCGGGCGGACCTGGCGCACCAAGTGGGTTTGGCCCTCCTGGTGGCGGTGGTGGCTTTCCCGGTGGGCGTAGGCGGCCGGGTGAAGGTGACGGGTTTGGTGGCCCTCCGGGCGCTGGTGGTGGTGCAGATGCGGCCAGTTCACTGTCACAGACCATCCGCATGGAGGGGGAGAAAATCGTGCTCCAGTTTCCGAACAATCCAGTCATGGACATGCTCAGCATCTATGAGTTGCTGACGGGTGTGACCTTGATCAAAGACACCAACATTCTCGAGGGGGCACCGGTTAGTCTGGCTACGCCGAAGGCCGTGGAAAAGGTAGAAGCCATCAAGCTTATTGAGGCCACGCTTCTAACCAATGGTTACGCCATCGTCATGGAACCCGATGGCAAGAGCGCGCGCATCTTGCCAGCTCGCAATCAGAGCGCCAATGCTGTGCAGTTTTCGCATGGGGTTCAATTCTACACATCGCCACAGGATATCCCACAAGGTGAGACGATTGTCAGTTACTTCATGAAGCTGGACTACCTCGACCCTGAAGAGGCCGGGACGATTCTCTCAGGCCATGTCGGCCTCAGTGTCTATGGACGCATAACGCCAGTGCTTACTCCGCCTGGGCTTTTAATCACGGAAAGTGCCACGGTTGTGAAGCAACTTATCAGCATTCGTGAAACTCTCGATGTCGGTGATACAGGTTCATCATTGGTCACCAAATTCATTCCCATTGTCCATGCAGATGCTTCAACTGTGGCGCAGATCATTCAGGCCACGATCAATGCGCAGGCCCAGGAAAAGGAAACAAAAGGAATCAATACCATTCGTGGTAGTGCAGCTAGCGATGGGCGCGGTAGCAAAGATGAGCGCCGTGACAACAACGATAGCAACAATAGCAGTAAACCGGTGATCATTAATGGTCAGTTAGTTCAGCAGAATTCTCAGGCACCGCAGCCCACCGCTCAGGTTGTCGCTGACACACGATTGAATCAGATTCTCGTCGTCGCTGCCCCTCTTGATTACACTTACATTGCCAGTCTGATTGCAGAATTCGATAAACCTTTAGAAGTCGAGGAGCCTTATGAGAGGAAGATGAAATATGCGGCGGCGGTCGATGTGCTCAGTGCTGTGGTGGACCTGCTGCAGGATACAAGTGGCGGCACCACGCAGCTCCCAGGTGGAGGCAGCATCCAGCAACAGCGCAGTCAGGCACTGGCCTCCAGCAGCAGTCAGCTTCTTGGTGGACGCAGCACCACTGGCACGCGCGGCGGGCAGACTCTCGCTGCCGGTGGCGGGGCTTCTGACACCGCCAGCGCCACCACCTCCACTGGCGGCGCTTCACGTGCTGATGTCATCCAGGGACCGACAGAGGACAATGCACCCGTGTCTGTGCTCGTCGGCAAAACGCGTGTCATCGCGGACCCTATGGCCAATGCCATCTTGGTCGTCGGTCGCCAAGAGCAGATCGACAAGGTCAATGCACTGCTCGACAAGCTGGACCGTAAGCCTTCTCAGGTCTATCTGGCCACCGTGATCGGCCAGCTCACACTCGGTGATGGTTTTCAATTCGGCATCGACTACCTCAGCGCGCTGAGTAACAAAGCTGGCACGAATTTCAGCGGCAGCAGCTTCAATAGCCGCACGAATATCTTGGATGGTGCTGGAGTCACTAACTCTACAGGTACCAATCAGGTGCGCGGCATTCGTGATGTTCGGAATAATGTCATCACTTCAGCTTTTGGTCCCACCAGCGGCATGAATCTCTATGGCGCGATCGGTGACAGTTTGGAAGTCTTTGTTACTGCTCTCGAAACGACGAATCGTTTCAAAGTCTTGTCTCGTCCGAGCGTCTTCGCATTGAACAACAAGAAGGCGACGATCACTTCCGGATCGCAGATTCCGGTGCCTGTTCAAAGTACGGTCATCAACAATGGCAACAATCCGAACGTCACGACCAATATCGAATACCGCGACGTGGTGCTGAAGCTTGAAGTCGTGCCATTGATCAATGCAGATGGTGAAGTCACTCTTACCATTGCCCAAGTTAATGACACGGTCATCGGTACTCAGTTGGTGGAGCCAAATCTTATCCCAATCATCGGCACCGAGCAGATCATCACCACGGTGAATGTGCCTGACCGTAACACCATCGTGCTCGGTGGCCTGATCTCTGAGCAGGAGAAGAAAGACACCAAGGGAATGCCCTTTCTCAGTCGCATCCCAGGCGTGGGCAATCTCTTCAAAGACAACGCCAACAGCACGACTCGCAAAGAGTTGATAATCTTCATCCAGCCACATGTGGTCACGGATAACGACTCTCTGCGCACGCTCTCTTACCGTGAAGATCTCCACACCAAAGTCGGGGGTGATGTCGCTGAGCGTTTCCCTGAAAAAGTGAATGCCCAAGGCCAACGCATCTCTGATTCTGAGGAGCAGCGCCGGGCTGAAGCTTTGAGGAAGAAGGGCAGCATCTTCTCCCGCATTTTCAGTCGTGATGCCACAGTCAAGAAGGCCGTTTCTCCACCCAGCATGAGGCGCTAATCGGAGTGCGATTAGCGCCCGCGATACACTGGCAGACCCAGCCGCCAGCGCATTGCGGCCAGCCTCAGAACAAGAATGAGTGCCATGCCGATGTAGCGGTGACTCGGTGATGGTGTTAGCCAGTGTTCCATCATCACAAACACAGCCGCGCCCCCAAAGATGGCGGTCGAATACAAATAAATTTCCGATCTGAACACCGTCGGCATCTCATCACGCAGCACGTCACGAAGCATCCCGCCAGCCACACCAGTGATGACACCCATGAAAAGCGCCACGCAAATAGGTGCTTGCATGTCGAGCGCTTTTTCCGTGCCGATAATACCGAAGAGTGCCAGCCCAAAGGCGTCTGCAACGGCTAGGGCGCGACCAGGGAATCTCAAGTGAGGTGCCAGAGTAAACGTGACCACTGCGGCGATCAGTGAGTAGGTCAGGTAGTCGGGTGCCGCGACCCAGAATACAGGTCGCACGCCGAGGCAGATATCTCGTATCGTGCCGCCACCCAGCGCCGTAGCCAGAGCCAACATGATGGCTCCGAAGAGATCCATCTGCTTACCTTTTGCGGCAAGCACACCTGAGGCAGCACAGACCGCACAGGCGAGATATTCAACCCAGAGCGGCATGGCGATGAAATCTAAATTAGGAAAGCTTAATGCTTCGCTGCGGCCTTTTCAGCGTGAGCCTCAGGCTTTGCATGAGCGTCGGCTTTGCCATGCTCATCATGCTTGGCTTCACCGTGAGCTTCGCCATGGCCTTTGTGCATTCCTTCATGCAGCACTTGGGTTTCCTCCCAGGAATGCTTGCCGCAAGAAGTCACGGCAAAAATAAGGGCGGCAGTGGCGAGCGTGTAGAGAGCAGTCTTTTTCATGGGGAGTAATGTGATGTTAGAGGTAGATGCCTGACGTGCAATGGACTTTTGAGATCAAGGCTTTCATGGGTTCACGCCTTTACTCAGGCTGAAAGCAGCGCATCATCGCCGCCGACACAGCATGAAGAAGTCAAAGGTGGAGAAGAAAAAAGGCGGCTGCCTCAAAGTGCTCCTGCTGGCATTGCTAGCGGGCGGCCTGCTGTTTTGGTTTCTGGGTGAGGTCTTCTACAATGTCGGCAGTAATGCTGTCGCCCTAGCTGTGCGCGACTCCAAGGATGTGCTTCAAGTACGCTCCCGCAAAGGCACCTGGCGCAAGGTGTCTGCCCTGACGCCTGCAGATATGAGTCAGGCACTCATCCTACGGCACTCCGAGCCTGGGCTGCGCTGGAGCACGCTTAAAGTGCGCCGTCCTTCAGGTCTTGTCGCCAGCCTTGCTCAAGGTTTCTTGGGTGCTGAAGTTCATGTCATCGTCATCGCTCCAGAGCAGTTTGAATTCATGACGAGCTTCAAGCCCAAGTTTGCCGTCACGACCGCTGCTGAGCGGCTCGGCAGCGACAAACTTGCTTTTGCCATCACCGCTAGCTTTCGTGATCCGGCAGGCAAACCGCTCGGTTATGTTTGGCATGAAGGTCGGCAATTGAATCCTGCTTTTAAAGAATGGAGTGGCAGTTTCTTTGTCAAAGGTGGCCGCCCTTACTTTGGCCCCAAATCATTGCTCGATGAAGTGCCTGGGCTGATCGAAGAAGCCACGCAGGGCTATCCCTCGGTGATGAAAAATCACACCATCTTTTCGTATGTCGATCTCAAGCCGGACACCTATTTTGATGGTTCCAAAATCACTTATCGATCTCTCGCAGGTATGCGCAAAGACGGCACTATCGTCTTCATCCTTTCCGGTGATGGTGGAGTGATGAATGTGAGTGAATCCGCTGAGTTAGCCCGCAAGCTGGACTTACAGCACGCGACGCTACTCGATGGTGGCCGTGCTCTGCAATACAGCCTCGTGACGGAAGATGGTCCTTGGCATTTCACCGCTTTGAACACGCGCTTGAATTTCAAGCATCGTTGGCTAGAGCCGCAGCGCTCACCCGTTTACATCGGCGTCCGCAGGCGTGCGCCGCAGATCATCTCAGTTGGGCAGGCACCGTAATTCCTGCTTGCCTCGGCATTCATGCGCTGGATGGATGAGCCGCTCCTGACCATGCCATCATCTCCCGCCATTTCCGTTGTCGTGCCACTCTATAATGAGGAGGACAACATCGCCGAACTCCAAGCTCAGATCGCTTTTGCGTTGGCCGGCATGGATTATGAAATAGTGCTCGTCGATGACGGCAGCACCGATGCCACCGTGAGCCGCGTGCAGCGTGGGGATCGCGTGCGGTTGTTGGAGTTTGAGAAAAATGCCGGTCAAAGCGCTGCCATGCATGCAGGCATCAATCAATCAGGCGGAGACATCATCGTCACGCTCGATGGCGACATGCAAAACGATCCCGACGACATCCCGGCGATGATCGCAAAGCTGCATGAAGGCTACGACCTCGTCTGCGGCTACCGCGCGCACCGAAAGGACACTGCCTTTAAGCGCATTCAAAGCCGCATCGCCAATGGAGTGCGCTCACGCTTCGTCGGCGACCAAGTGCGCGACACTGGTTGCACGCTTAAAGTTATGCGTCGTGAGTGTCGTGAGGCCTTACTGCTCTTCCATGGCATGCATCGTTTCATCCCCGCGCTCATCGGCGGCATGGGCTGGCGCGTCACAGAAATGCCGGTCAATCATCGCCCACGCATTCATGGCGTCAGTAAGTATGGGTTTGGAAATCGTGCTCTGCGCGCCACCATGGACATGTTCGGTGTTCGTTGGCTAAACAACCGCCGCCGCACCTATCGTATCAAATCATGAACCTCACGTTTCAGTCTTGACCACGCTGCCCCATCTCCTGCATCTTGCCACCGACACACGTTACTGCTCCTGGAATGAACCTGCGCGAACAACTCCGAAACATCTTGCCCACAATCTTGCCGCAGGACCCAGAGGATGCTATTAAAGGCACCGAACTCATCCGGCTGGTTCGCTTGCGTCTTGGGGATGATTACAGCGATGCGACGCTGCGCTATCATTTCTCCATCCTTTCTTACGACTCCACATCAGCCATCGCCAAAGTGGATCAGGGACAGGGCTACTATCAGCGTCTGAAAAGGGCAAGTAATAGCGGTGGGTCTGGTCGGCTACTCTTCGGTGGCAATGAAGTGGACGAGGATGTCATGCAGATGCGTTTCCAGCGTCTGCTCGCCATCTATGAGCGCTTGACTGTGCTGCGCTCGCACTATCCTTTTCAGCTCAATGGTGGTGGTGACTCATTGCTCGATATCAAAGGCCAGTGGGACATCCCAGACCTTGTCACCGCCGAGTGGGATCTCGATACCACAGTCGAAGATGTCACACGCTTTGACTCCGCCATGCTTGATCTCCGTCGTCATCTCGGTGGTCCCGAAACCAGCCTCACAGGCGTACAGCTTAAACTTGGACTCACGCTGGAAAATTACGCCGCAGAGTTTTTCCAAGCTGTCAGTGCCACACGCTGGACCTTGCAGAGTGAACTCGTCATCGCAGAGCCTCTCAATGACGGAGCCCTTGTCGATGCCCTGCGCAGCCTAGGGCATCAGTTCGGCATCGGCATCACCAGCCTCGGCATCAGCGTCACGCAGCTCGACGACTTTCCATCGTCCCGCGATATCCTCGCCATGAGTGACGATCAGTTTGAAAAAGTGCAGGAAAAGCTCCGTCCTCAGCGCCTCACCATTGCTGCGCCACGTCAGCGTCTCGACTGGTCCACACTCTCCACTCTCAGAAAGAAATACGACACTGTCTCGAACATGATCGGCTGGCTTAGCGACTGTCTAAGTCGCCAGAAGCCAGAGTGGAAGTAACCACATGCATCGTGCGAGATCAGCGCAATCTTCCGCGTTTCATTGGGCCACCCATGCATCGTTTTCTCTCTCTACTTCTCCTGTGTCCGATACCCAGTATCGCCGCGCCAAGCGCTGACCATGTTTTCATCTTCAGCATTGATGGCGGTAAGCCTGCAGTCATCGCCGAGAGTGAGATGCCCACGCTGAAAAAAATCGCGGCTGAAGGTGCTGTGACTTGGCAGGCCAATACCATTGTTCCGCCAAAAACACTCCCCTCTCACACATCCATGCTCACAGGTGTGGGACCAGATAAGCATCATGTGCTATGGAATGATTTCTCACCCATCAAAGGCCTCGTCAAAGTGCCGACGGTATTCTCTCTGCTACGTTCTGCTGAGCCAAAAGCCATCACTGGCATGTTTGTCGGTAAGGTGAAATTCCGTCATCTCTGGCTCATCGACTCGCTTGATATTTTCGACTTCGGCGGACCTCAGACGGCCGCCCCAGTGGCTGGCACGCCTGAGATTGAGAAGGATAAAAAGCCCTCGCACATGGTCGCTAAAAACGCCGCTGCTTGGATCAAAGAAACCAAGCCGCGTCTAGCCTTTATCCATTTCACTGATCCTGACAGCGCAGGCCACGCGAGCGGCTGGGGTTCTCCCGAACAGAAGGACGCCTTCAAAGTCACCGATCAGGCCCTCTGGCAGGTTTGGCAGGCCATCAAAGATGCGGGCATTGCTGACACGAGCGTCATGATCATTAGCGCTGATCACGGTGGCCATGAGAAAACTCACGGACTCGACATCCCCGAAGACATGAATATTCCATGGATTGCTTGGGGCAGGGGAGTGAAGAAAAACTCAGTCATCACAGCACACGTGACGACCTATGACAGCGCTGCCACCGCGCTCTGGTTGCTTGATGTCCCATTGCCTGCCGAGTTCGATGGCAAACCAGTGACCTCAGCTTTTGAATGATGAGGTCCGTGTGGTCTCCATGACTGCACTCAGTTCTCAGTGTACTTGCCGAGAGCGCGGAATTTTTGATAGCGCTGCTCCAGGAGCTGCGCAGTTGGTAGCTTCTCCAACTCACTGATTGCATTGAGCACAGCGTCTTTAAGGGAAGTTGCAGCGACCTCATGATCATTGTGAGCTCCGCCAAAAGGCTCGGGGACAATGCCGTCGATGATGCCAAGTTTGCTCAGATCCTGCGCACTCAGTTTCAGCGCTGCGGCTGCCTCAGGAGCGTGTTCACGATGTTTCCACAAGATGGCAGCGCAGCCTTCTGGGCTGATGACGCTGTAATAGGCGTTCTCCATCATCAGAACACGGTCGGCGATACCAATGCCAAGCGCTCCACCTGATCCGCCTTCGCCGATGACAATCGCCACGACAGGAGTGCGCAGTGTCATCATTTCACGTAGATTGAAGGCGATGGCTTCGGCAATATTTCTTTCCTCTGCGCCGATGCCTGGGAACGCTCCAGGCGTATCAATCAAGGTCAGGATCGGTAGGCCAAATTTTTCCGCCATACGCATGACTCGCAGTGCTTTGCGGTAGCCTTCAGGGTGAGCGCTGCCAAAGTTACGCAGCAGATTTTCTTTCGTATCACGGCCCTTCTGGTGACCGATGACCACGACCTTCTTTTCACCCCACATGGCAAAGCCGGCTGGCATGGCGTGATCGTCGCCGATGTGACGGTCACCGTGGACCTCGATGAATTCGTCACAGCAGTGCTTCACGTAATCCAGCATGAATGGCCGGTTGATGTGGCGGGAGATTTGTACGCGCTGCCAGGGGTTGAGATTGGTATGAATCTCCCGCAGCAGGGTGTCTGCCTTTTTTTCTAACTCTGTGATCTGATTGGCGAGCTTGTCACTGGGCTTGCTAGCCAGTTTCTTTTTCGCCTCCTCGATCTCTTCACGCAGTTTGACGACGGGTTTCTCGAATTCCAAGACTTGTTTCATAACTTAAAAAGGGTGAGCGGTTGAGGCTAGCGGACGAAGTAGAGTTTTGAGCCGTTGCGCACGAGCGCAAATAGTTCTTCAAGGTCTGAGCGATCTAAAAAAACACCGGACTCCTGCACCACAGTCTCCACCAAAGCAGCGACAGGTGAGGGCGTCGCAGCAGGTGGCGAGCGCATAACGATACCCGTGCGGCTAGCTGGCAGCCATTTCTCTGCATCGACATAGCGTGGATCGGTGGAGAGCACAGATTTGCCATCAGCCACCGCTGACTTGCCTTTGATCTCCATTTCAGCCGGAGCTTTCATGCCTGACGGCACGCGGATGTCTGTAGCGAGGTATTCTTTAAAGAAGTGCTCCTTTTCCCCGACCTTTCGCCGCAGCGTCACTGTCTTGTCCGAGATGTCCACGACGATGGAAAAATCAAGCGGCTGAAGCGTGAGGTGATCACCCGGCTGGAGCGTGATGCCCATGAGACCGTTTAAGCGCACGATCATGTCAATATTCGTGCCCTGCTTTGAGGCGATCAGCGCCAGGGAATCTCCCGGCTGCACGATATAGTCCCTCTTACCGGCTTTGTTTTTGAGTGAGTAAAGTTCATCGAGATTGATCTCACCTATGATCCGCTTGGCCTCTGCACACGTTGCTGAATCAGGGAACTGCAAAAGCATCTTGTAGAGCATTTCGCGGCCTTCACTGACCTTGTTTTCTTGGATCTGCGCGACAGCCAAGCCGAAGCGTTTCGCGCCAGGATCAATGCGCGGCATGATGGTCTTCTTCAGTCCAGCCATCTCTGCCTGAATCATCTTCTCAGGCTTCAACACTTTGTCGTAGAAATAGTAGGCCGTCGCCATACATCCGAGCGTGATGCCCAGGACAATCAGGAAGAGCAGGATTTTGAGTTGGGTCTTGGCCATTTCAGAAATGACGAATGACAAATGACGAGTGACGAATGGATGACATGACGTGACGTGCGTGCGAGCGGCGATGATGAATTGAATTCGTCATTTCGGCTTTAGCCGAGCAGCCCGCGTCTCTTGAAGTCGAATAGGTTAATCTTCTGCGACTTCTCGATCATCTCGACCGTGAACTTCAGCAGGCTAATTTCCCAGGTTTCATCTACGCCTGTGATCACCGCGCGCATTGGGTTACCTGAGATGCGTATTGCCTCCAGCAGCTTGCCGCAGACCTGCTCGATCGGCTCATGGATGATTTCTTCCTGCATGTCTCCCACCTTGAAACGAAAGCCGTATTTCAGAATGGCTAACTTGTGCAGATTTTGGCGCAGAAACTCACCAAACGCATGTCCCTGAGGGCCGAAGCCATCAAAGTCAAAGTCCGCGACAGACTCAGGGTCAGGACGCAGAATCATGGGTTTTTCCGCCGTGATCTGGCCAATGCGGACACGCGTGGTGTTCACTTGATCCATGGGTTCGGTCACGAGCTGAAACTCAAATTGGGTGCTGCCAAAGGTGTCGATGCGGCGGTCCGGCTCATGGATCACCTGCGTGTTCTCCACGGCGTATTGGATGTCAAATTCACTGGGCATGTTCGGACCGCGAGGCTAGGCGGGATGGGGGCGGTAGCCAGCGTTTTTTAATGGCACGTTCACTCCTCGATCCGCGCCTTCCACTTGTCGGAGTTACCCTTCAGCTCGGGCGCATACATGGCCTCCACCTTGGTCGGCAGGGCACTGAATCGTCCAGGAATCTCGGCTTTGACTCGGTAGCTGAGGTTGTGGGTGCCACGCGGCAGGCGCTCGGCAAAGAAGGCCACCTTCTCGTCGCGGAATTCCTTGTAGCTCGACAGCCCTTCGTAGCTCCAACCGCTCTGCACCTCGACGGGCTCGAAGCCTGCGGGCTTCATGTCCTCGATCAGCACATACTCGTAGTCGTTCTTGCTCTCGATGCTCAGCTCGACCTCGATCAGATCACCACTCTTGATCGGCGCATCGGTGGCGATCTCTACCCGGCGGTATTTGAGCCCTCGCTGAGTCACGACTTGGCCGCGCGATCCCGCCACTTGCTGGTCAGGCTTCTCTTCGATGAGCTTGTAGAACTTCCGCCGCGCCTTCACCTCCAGCCCAGCGGCGGGAATCATGTCTTCTTTGGAAAACAGGGTCAGGTAGGCATTCGCATACAGTGGTGATTCGCCCAGCTTGCGCAACTCGATCGTGTGCTCGCCGGTGGTCAAGGCATCGGCTTCGATGACGAAGGTGCCGTTAAAGGTGAACAGGTTCTCCTTCGTGATCTCCACCTTCGTCTGCGACTTGCCATCGACGAGCAACTCCACCGTCTGCTGCGGCTTCGATTCACCGCTCGCCTTCATGAACTCCGCCAGCGACTCTATCACGGCGGCGGTGTCCTTCGTGCTATTCCAGTAGGTGCCGTTGCGGCGGTTGTTGAGCAGGTATTTGGCAAGTCGTGCCGCAGTCTCGCCCTTCGGCTCAACGGTCACAAGCAAGCGCAGGAACGCCGCCTGTGTCTCGATGGCATCGTCCCACCAATACCACCAGCCGCCCCGAGGCAGTTCCAGCCACGCGGTTTGGTTTTCGTCATCCTGCTTCAAGAACTGCCGCACGTTGCGCAGGCACATGTCGCGCTGCTCTTTCTCGCCCATGGCATGACAGGCGAGCCCGAGAAGGCAGAGATTGTAGCGCGAGAGGTTGCTCCGTTTTTCATAAAGAAGGCCGCGCATGGCTTTGTCGCCCTCCTTGAATTCCACGAGCACGCAATGGATAAGCGCGTCGAGGTTGTCGGGGTTCGCTTTGTGATTCTTGTCCTTCACCGGCAGCTTCAAACGGCGCAGTTCTTCCGCTTCGTAGCGTTTGAGGAATTCGATCCCATTCCGCACGATGCCGTCATTGAGGTCCATCCGCGCACGCTCCGCCGCTTTCAGCCCATGCAGAACCAGCGCTGTGATGTGCGGCGATGACTCCCGCCCACCAGGGAACCATCCCCAGCCGCCATCGCCACCGCGCATGGCTTCGAGTTTCTTCAGCCCGGCCTTCGCCATCTTTATGACTTTGTCTTCATCGAAGACCGGCTCCTTCGGCTTACCCTTGTTTTCTTTGCCCTGCCAACGCTCCGCGCGTTTGTCAGCACCGCCGATTTCCTGGGCGTTGAGGTTCGTGTTCTTGTCTCGCACGGCTTTAATATCCACGCCGAGGTCTTTCAGCACGTTCAAGGTGATCACCGTCGGCGCGAACTTGTTCAGCGTCTGCTCGGTGCAACCATACGGATAATCGACGAGGTAAGGCAAGGCATCCACGAGCGCCATCGCCAGTGTCGGTGAGTAGCGCACTTCCAGCCGCGACTGCTCAAGCCTCCTCTCGGCGGGCACCTTCACCGTGATCTTACCGCTCGCCTGATCGGGACGCAGCGCGAGGCTCCAAGAGTCCGTCTTGAGCATCCCATGCGTGTAAGCCGGGAAGGTCATTTCCATGGCGTCGCTGTCTTTTTGCGCGAGGGCTTTGACACGGATCTTCGCCTCGCCTTCGCCGATGACGTTCACGCGCCAGTCGAAGCGCTTTTCAGAATGAGCTGGGACCGATAGGACGGATGGGGCCGATGGATTGACGAAGGCGAGGACACCACCTTCCAATTCCAGCACCGCCTTCACCTCCTGCGCCACGTCCATCTCGTTGTGGACGTTCGCGGAGATGACGACCTCGTCCTTTTCCACAAAGAAGCGCGGGGCTTGCAGGCGGACCATGAGGTTCTTCCGCGTGATGACCTCCACCGTGGCCTCGCCGACCTGCGTCTGCGGGCCCATAACCCAGGAGCGCAGCTTCCAGGTGGTGAGGCTCTCCGGCAGATTGAAATTCAGCTCACCCTCGCCCTTCGCATCCGTGACGAAATCCGCCACCCACACCGCGCTGTCGGCGAGGTTCGTGCGGATCATGGGCTGTGGGTCTTCCTTGGCACTGCCAGGACCATCTTGGGTTGCTGCCGCCTCAGCCGCTGGCATGGGTGCTCCTGCTGCGTATGCGTATGACAGAACTGACATGGGTGCGGAAGCTCGCTTCAAGGCCATTCCACCTCGCAGCCTTTCTGACGCGGCCCCAAAGTTATCGATAGATCTTTCGTCAGCCACCTCACCCCCAAACACCCCGAGCGCATCCATCACCATCTCGCCCTCGCGTTGTAACCCCACCTGCACCTCCCGCAGTGAGTCCTGCACCTGCGGATAATGACTCCGCTTCCAGCCCCAGAAAAAAGGCCGAATGTCCTGCTGATTGCTACCGCCGGAGAGGTATTCCAGCGCCTTGTCATAAGCCGTGAGCACGACCTGACCGGTGAAGGGATTTCCATCCGCATCCTTAACCCACACTTTGACCTTTGATACCTGACCCGGCAGGTATGTCTCAGCGTCCGGTATCAGTTCCACCATGGCGATTCGTTTCTTCGGTGGCACCACGATCTGCCGCGTGACCTGATGCACCTTCGCATCGCTGACGGTGTAGGCATCGATGAAAAGATTCGGCTGATCAGCCTCCGTGAGCTTGAAGCGATGCGTGGTGCTCTTGCCATCCAGATTGAGCCAGATCGGCGTGGGATAGGTGCCGTTCTGCGTGCGCAAAAACAGCGCGACTGTGCTGCCGGGGCGGTTGGTGTTGAGGGTGATCTCCACTACCTCGCCGGGGGCGTATTCGTCCTTCTCGGTGATCAACTCAATGTCATCAAAGCGGAACCCTTTTCCCTCCTCGAAGCCTTCGCCACGCACGGTGACAAAGCTGATGCCTTCGATCTCGTGCCCGGCTTCGTCCTTGAGCTTCGCGGAGACGCGGTATTGGCCGCCTTTGCTGAAAGTGGTCTGCACAGTCTCTGTGCGGTCATCGCCGGTTCTTAGCGCCAGCTTCTCCGTGAAAACGGCTTCTTCGCTCGGTGTGCCATCCTTCCCATAAGTCACACGATACAGCACCAGTTCACCCGTGGCCTTCACCTCACGACCATCCATAGTGCGAGCATGAATGCTCACACTACCGCTATCCCCAGCCTTGTAGTAACCGCGATGCAGCGAGACATAGACTTCAAAAGGCCGACGAGCCGCGAGCACGCTGCCTTTGCCAAAAATCGTGCGCCGTGAAGCATCCGTGACCTCCGCCTCGATCTCGTAGCGATGATCTTCATCCCCATGCAGTTCCTTCGCGAGGGCAGTGTCGATCTTCACGCTTAAGGTGCCGTCTTCTTTGAGCGCGGCTTCACCTTCGGCCACAAGTTCGGGCGGATCGCTGTGCCAGCGCACCCACGGATAGCGCGGGATGCAGAAGCACCAGTTCCGCGCGCCGGGATACCAGTCGTAATAGTTTGCCCGCCAGCCATAGCCGCTGCCAAGAAGCCAGTCCCAGTGCCCAACCGGAAACCAGCGATCCGTGTGCGCACTGCGCTGCACTTTGTATTTTACCTTACCCTGCTTCACCGGCCCACCGAAGTAGTAATCCGCCTTCACCTTCACCTCGAAGCTATCACCGAGCGCCACAGGTTTGTTAGGAGCTTCCACCTTAACTTCAAACTCGGGTTTCTTGTATTCTTCGACGCGGAACTGGTGCTGTCCGAGATGCTCGTCGTCCTTCAAAGTGCGCTTCCAGACAAACTGGATGCTGTATAGCCCGAGCGCGGTCTCATCTCCCAGCGTGATCGAGTCGTTGATAGCACCGCTGTCATCCGCCTTGTAGGTCTTCTTCAATAACTCCTCGCCACGCGGATCGTGAATCGTGACCTGGAAGGAACTGCCCGCGAACTTGTTCGTATTTAGCTTCGGATCATAGCCGACGAGGCGAGCCCAAGCCTTCCACTTCACCTCCTGGTTCGGGCGATATACCGGACGATCTGTGATGGAGTAGAGGCGTGTCTCCTCTGTGAAGTGCTCACGACTGTCATTGAAATTCAGCCCCTCAAACCCGAGGTAGGCCAGCCGTTCATCGGCAGCACTGGCACGGATGAGCCACTGGTATTCGTTCACCTTGCTGTCCGTAATTTTGACCTGCCCGTGCTCGTCGGTGGTGGCTTGGATGTCTTTGAATTGGTAGAACCGCTTCTCACGATTCAGCAGGCTAGGGCGACCCCAATCCTGTTTGTAGCCAAAGAACTTCACCGTGGTTCCAGCGACTGGTGCCCCCGTCACTGCATCCGCCACGAAGTAAAGCGCTGCCTCCGCCTGCATTGTTTTCACAATCACCAGGCCCTCCAGCCAGACAAGTGCGCGTGTGACGTTCGGAGCTTCTGTGTTCGTAGCCCCGCCTTTAGGCGGAAGGGAGTCTACTGGTTCAGTCACTTTCAAAGAACCTCCTGAAGGCGGGGCTCCGAACTTTGCCTCCACGAGATAGGCACCCGCGTCCTTGAGCGGTGTGGGCACCACCACGCGCTTGTCCCAGTGATTCGCCCGAGGTTCGAGATCCTGCGACCACTCGGCGACAGGCTTGCCGAGGTATTTGTCGCCATCCTTTTCCAAAAGCCGCTGGCCGACGGCCGCGACATTCGTCTGCTGCCTATCCTGCTCCTGCGGCTCACTGCGCAGATAAGCCTCCGTGTCCGCCAGCAGCTTCGTTACATCCACCTTGCGGGCGCTGAGGCTGATCTTCTTCGCGTTGCGGAAGACAAGTTGGAGCTTTGCTTCCTTCCCTGCAGGCATGGTCGCCTGCGGCTCAAAGCGGCCCCAGTTGCCTGTGATTTGGTCGAGCTGGGCTTGCGCATGTTTCTTGGTATCGCCGTCCTGGGTCTGTGTGATGGCCTGCTTTAGGGCTTCAGCGGCGTCGGGATACCGACGGCGGTCCCGCAGTTCATCGGCGATGGAAATCCAGGCCAGGAAGCGACCAGCATCCTGCACCTCGACATCTTCGGCAAGAGAGCGCAGGAGCGGCAGGAAGGCCCACTCGGCGGGTAGCTTGAATCGCTTTGGACCGGTGGCGAGTTTGGCGACGGTCTCGTCATCTTTCAGCGTTTGAAGTGTGGCGATGCCATCCTGCCTAGCTGAGTTTTCATCACTGGGGTCGAAACGGAAACCGTAACCGGCGATGGTTTGAACAGAGAACCAGGCTTTGGCGAGATCGGCCTTGAACCGCAGGGCCTCATGACGCATGGGACCTTCGGTGCGGGTCATTTGCTCCATCACCCAGCAGAAACGCTGAGCATCGGTGGTAGCGGCTTGCCATGACACGGGTGTTTGTAAGAAGATGGGATTGCCATCAGCATCCACGGGAAGACCGCTCGTGGGCCCATCGAGTCCTGACTGCTCATCATAGAGCGGGATCTGAGTGAGATCAGAGAGCTGCTGCAATGACCAGACCTGTGACGGATGCTGCATTCCGTAGCTCCCTGTGGAGAGCACCTGACGCAACTGCGTAAGGATATGGTAACGCATCATGTCGCGCGTGTCATCGGGACGGGATTTCAAGGCGGCTTCAAGCAGTTGCAATGAGCGCACGCGGTCCTTAAGCACAGTTTGCACATGGCGGCCCTGACCCCGCCACTGACCGCGCTCGAACTTGTTCTCGATGACGAAGCCTTGATGCGGGAGACCCTGAAAGCACTTGGCTGCGGAGAGCAGGATCTCCGCGTCCTGCGGGTGTGTTTTGACCGTGTCTTCGAGAAGTTGTTCCTGCTCATTACTGGTCTGCAGCTGCGTCAGCGCCTGAATGGTGACCTCCAGCATTTCCCCCGTCGCATCAGCCTTCGCAAGAGCGGCCTTTCCGAGATCCGCAGCTTCGCGGTGATTGCCCTGCTTGATCAGTTCCTGAACCTTTGCCTGTGACTCATCAGCGGTTTGAGCGCGGGCAGCGGCAGGCAGGAGGGCGAAGAAGAGGGCAGAGAGCGAAAGGAGGTGTTTCATAGCCGCGAGGTGGGGTGGATCAAAAGGCAGGACGGGAGACAAGGCGGGGCTTTGGGGTGTTCGCTGATTTATCAGAAAGGAATCGACTGACTAGAATGTGCCGCGCCTTACTTTAAAAGAAGATAAACTTTTTTGAAACTCTGTGAAGTGCTCCGCGTTTCAGTGCCCGCCTAAGGACTTGGTTTTCTGCCAATGCCCCGAGCTTAAACCAAACAAGATAACACCCGACACTATCATGAAAGCGATCACCACGATCCTCTCCGTCCTGGCTCTGGCCAGCTTCATCAACGCTGCTGAAGGCGACGCCAAGAAGGAAAAGCCAAAGATGGACCCAGCTAAGGCCTTCGCCAAGATGGACGCCAACAGTGACGGCTCCGTCAGCAAGGAAGAATTCATGGCCACCCCACAGGCCAAGAAGGACGCTGCCAAGGCTGAGAAGTCTTTTGGTGGCAAGGACAAAGACAAAGACGGCAAAATTTCCAAAGAAGAGTTCACCGCCGCTCCAAAGAAAAAGAAGGCCGCCTAATTTACTTTTGAACTGGAGGTGAAAGCCATCGGTTCAGAATCCCAAGCCGCATCTGGAGACAGATGCGGCTTTTTTTATCCAAGGGCACTTTCAGAGGCACGGGACAGAAAACAGGGCTTACGCATCAAAACAGAAGAAGCAAAACACATAGGGTTAAGGGCACTCCCGAAAACTCAAAACATCCATCAAACTTGATCAATGAGTGGCGCGAAGCCGGGAGATGAGGCAAGCAAAAGCGTGGCAAGTTTCATACCCTTCGGCAACCCGGGACTCTTTGATGAGTTCGTTCAAAACCTTGATGTCGCGGCCTTCGAGACGCCTTTGATGCGTGTGGGCAAGCTGGTGCGATGGGAGGTTTTCGCCCCGCTCATCCACAGTGCCGTCACCCGCGAGGCCAAAGGTCCCGGCGGCAGGCCGCGCTTCGATCCCATGCTCATGTTCAAGGTGCTCGTGCTGCAGCGTCTTCACGGTCTGGCCGATGATGCCACGAGCTTTCAAATCACCGATCGCAACAGCTTCCGGGCCTTCCTCGGCCTCACACCAGGGGACGCGGTGCCCGACGGGCAGACCATCTGTGACTTCCGCGAACTGCTCATCAAGACGAAGACCTTCGAGAGCTTGTTCGACATCTTCCTCGCGCATTTGCAAAAGGAGCACGGACTGGCCCTGGCAAAGGAGGGTGTGATGGTCGATGCGAGTTTTGCCGAAGTGCCGCGGCAACGCAACAGCCGCGAAGACAACGCGCTGATCAAAGATGGCGAAGTGCCGCAGTCCTTGCAGGACAACGCGAAGATCAAGGCGCACAAAGACCTCGACGCCCGCTGGACGAAGAAGAACAACGAAACACACTACGGCTACAAAGATCATGTGAAAGTCGATGTGAAGGACAAGCTCATCCTCAAAGCCGTCATCACCGCCGCCAATGTGCATGACAGCCAGGCGTTTGATGAACTCATCCATGAGGGAGATCGCGTCGTGTATGCCGACAGCGCCTACTCAGGCGCGCCCATTGAGGCCGCGCTCGCCGCCAAGAATGTGGAGCCACAGATCAACGAGAAAGGGACACGCGGGCATCCCCTGAGCGAAGAGCAAAAGGCCGGCAACCGCGAGAAGTCGCGCACCCGCTCACGCGTGGAGCATGTGTTTGCGCAGATGAGCGGCAGCATGAAAGCGCTGTATCAAAGGTGCATCGGCCTGAAGCGCAACGCGGCCTGCCTGACACTCACCAACCTCGTTTATAACATGCTGCGCTTCGAACAGATCAAGCGCCTCAAGCTCGACGCCGCAGCGTGAGCTGTGTCCCGATCAAACCGCTGGCGATGAAAACAGACCCCAAATATCCTCCAATATCCCAAATCAACTCATTGAAGGCACTCGTGTGACTTCAAAATGACTTTCGCCTGCGGAAATCACGTCCCGCGAAAACCGTTTCCGGGAGTGCCCTTAACAAGATAATCAGGATTAATAGGTCTGAAAAATCCTGTTATCCAGCTTAAGCAGCAGCCAGGCCACTTAAAATTAGAAGCAACGTTCATCGGCATCATTCCAAAAAATGGCGCAGCGATGCGCATTACAGGCCTTGTGGCATGATCAGGTTAGGCTAGCCAGCACGGCCTCTGCGGTGTGGCGACCGCTGAGTAGCGCGCCGTTGATGGAGACATCTTCGACGTAATCTCCGCAGCGATAGAGGCCAGGTGCGAGAACGTTGGCGAGGGATGCTGAGCCGAGTTTGAGCTGTCGGGATTCAGGCTGGGCATTGCGAATCTGGTAGGTGCGAAGGTGCTTCCATTGGCGGGCACTGAGGCCAAACCAGCTCGTCATTTGCTCGCGCACCACGTCTTCAAGCTCGGCGCTTGAGGGGGCACCGATAATGCTAGTGGAGATGAGATGCTGACCAGGCGGGGCTAGGTGCGGTGAGGCGTTCGAGACGACGCAGGCGTTGTTCACTGGGCCTCGGCCATCGCCATCGAGATGCAGGACGGCGGTTTTTGGCAGCGGCTGATCGGTGCTGAAATAGAGGCAGGTGGTGCTGCGACCTGGCATGAGTTTTTCGGCGCCTGTGTCAGGCAGGAGTCGGTGTGCCACTTCTTCACTGGTGGCTAAAATGATGTGATCTGCATGGATGACCTGACCATTGGTGAAGGTAATCTCACCGGCACGCACGGCGGCGACGGCGGAGTTCAGATGCAGGGTTCCTGGCGGCAGGGCGATGGCGAGTTGATCAGGGATGGCCTGCATGCCATGCGCGGGCAGTGCGGCTCCCGAGCGGAGAAACATGGAATAGAGGAAAAGAAACATGCGTGCGGAGGTGCGCAGATCTTTTTCCAAAAACACACCACCGAAGAAGGACCGGAAGAAGCGGTCGATCATGGATTCACTGAAACCAAAGGCACGGAGGTAGTCTTCAGTCTTCATCTCGGGGATGCCGCGCTCAATGCCGAGTGTGCCGCCGACTTCCTTCCACAAGACAAGCGAATACCATTTGTCACGCCACGAGATGAAGTCGTCGCCGATGTTTTTGATAACATCGAGCGGATGATGCAAAGGGTCAGAGATGCGATGCGAGCGATTTTTAAAATGCACCTCAGAACCGCGATACAGCGGGCAGAGAGCCAGCCCGTCGTAATCCAGCACGCGCTTTGCCTCTGGGTAGGCCGGGAGCAGGACTTGGAAACCGCGATCCAGCGTGAAACCATCTACACGATCCGAGCGCACACGCCCACCCACGGCGTCAGACGCTTCGTGGATTTGGTAGGCCAAGCCGGCCCGTGTCAGCAGCCGCGCGCAAGCAAGACCTGAGAGGCCTGCTCCGACAATGACAATGGTGGGCTTTTTTGATCTCATGAACGCAAGGAAAACATCGGATGATGGACGGTTGAAACTTGATTGCAAGCTGGACGGATGCCAGCCAAACAGTTCATGGTCAAACGCATGAAGATTTTTATAACCGGAGCAACAGGCAGGCTGGGAGGAGCGCTAAAGCGTCACTACGTGACACGTCATGCAGTCGTGGCCCCGACGCGCGCTGAGTTGGATCTCTCAAAGCCTGACGAGGTTGCTGAGATTGTGCGCGGCATAGACTTTGATTTACTCATCAACTGTGCCGGCATGATCAGCCCGGATGAGTGCGAGCGTGATCCGCTGGGGGCGCTGCGCGTGAATGCGGAATCACCCGCTGCAATAGCTGCCGAGTGCCAGCGGCGTGGTGCGCGGATGATTCACATCAGCACGGATTATGTCTTCGGCGGGGAAGGGGATAGCGCGCTCAGTGAGGACTCACCGGCGCAGCCAATCAATGCTTACGGACGATCAAAGCTGGCCGGTGAGCAGGCGGTGCTGGCGGCCAGTTCGAAAGCGCTCGTGGCGCGAGTGTCGTGGTTGTTCGGGGCCGTCGTGCCGAGCTTTCCTGATCAGGCGCTAGCTCAGGCAATCGCGGGTAAAGAAGTGTCGGCCATCGCTGATAAATGGAGTGTGCCGACGATTGTGGACGATGTCGCCACATGGCTGGAGCATGTCTTCACTCAGTATCCAGAGACCACTGGCATCCTACATGTTTGCAATAGTGGTGAGGCCACTTGGCACAGCTATGCCGAGGCGACGCTGGCCATCGCATATGAGTTCGGCTTGCTCAAAGCTCTGCCAACTGTGCAGATGCAGCGTTTGGAGGACTTTCCAAACTTTTTCGCGAAGCGTCCCCGTTATACGACCATGTCGAATGCAAGGCTGGCGGGGCTGCTCGGGGAACCCCCGAGGCTTTGGCAGGAGGCGCTCCGTGATTGCGTTCGTTGTTCACGCTTGAGCGTGTGATTGTGGTTCAAAGAAGCACGCTAAAGCGTGAACAACGAACAACTCACTGCGGTTTTAAAATCTGCTGCTGAGCCTCCTGCAGTTGCTTGTGCAGGGCCATGATCTCACGCTGGATTTCGGCGGCGTCTTCGGGGTTGAGGCTTGGGTGCTTGAGCTGGGTTTGCAGGCGCTGCTTCTGCATTTGCAGTCGGGCGATCTCCAGCGCGCTCATGGCGTGCTGGGCGGACTCAAGACCACCGCCAGTGGCGGAAGATTGATGCAGGATCTGGGTGAGCGCGGCCTCTTCTTCGTGATCGAGTCCGGTGAGGAAGACATTGACGCCGACCGGGTCCAGCGGATCAAAACTACCACGCCAAACAAGCGCGAGCAGTTCGGTGCCGGGTAGGTCACGCAGTACGTCGGCATGCGGCTGATGGCGCAGCCATTCGAGCACCTGGGCATCAGCGAGCGCGAGCTGGCACAGTAACAGGGCGTTGCGGTCCTGACTGGCGAGGAGTTGCTTTCCGGGGCGCTCATTCTTGGTTGCTCCGGCTTTGTCTTTGCCTGCTTTGGGTTGAGCTCGGGCGATGAGTTTGCGGATGGTGTCTTCGGGTATGCCGAGACGAACAGCGACGCGCTGGATGGCGGTTTCACGCGCCACGGGGCTTTCGAGCAGGCGGATATTTTGCGCCATCTCTTCGGCAAACTTCACGCGCTCGCGCATCTCGTCCATGTTGCGGCGTGAGCCGACGATTTCGACCTGGTAGTCGATGAAATCACGCGCGCCTTTGAGCAGCGCGGCAAAGGCTTCGGGGCCTTGTTTGCGGATCAGTGAGTCGGGATCTTCACCGGCGGGCAGGGCGGCGACTTTGACGATGAGACCGGTGGGCGCGAGTATTTGAAAGGCTTTCTCGGAGGCTTTGAATCCAGCATTGTCGGAGTCGTAGCAGAGCAGGATTTCATCGGCCTGACGCTTGAGTGCTTTCGCGTGAAACTCGGTGAACGCAGTGCCTTGTCCGGCGACGACATTTTGGAACCCGGCCTCGAAGATCATGATCGTGTCGATCTGGCCTTCACAGACGATGGCTTGTCCGGCCTTGGAGATGGGGCGCTTGGATTTATCGAATCCAAAGAGTACTTTGCTCTTATTGAAGATGAGCGTCTCGGGAGAGTTCAAGTACTTGGCCTTCGCGGTTTTATCGAGAGCACGTCCGCTGAAGGCGATGACTTCGCCGTTGTCATTGCGGATCGGAAACATGAGTCGGTGGCGAAAGCCAGGATAAGTATCGCCACGCTCCTCGCTGAATTTGATGATGCCTGCATCAAGCAAGAATTGCTGACCGAACTTATGCTTCGCAGCCCAATGTCGGAGAGAGGCGCTGTCGGGTGGCGCATAACCAATCATCCAACTTTTAGCCACGGCTGAGGTGATGCCGCGACCGGTGAGATAAGCGCGGGCTTCTTCAGCCACGGGGCTTTTCATGAGAAGCTGGTGATACCACGCGGCCAGCTCCTGATGCGCGCGGATCATCAGGCTGCGGATCTTGGCTTCCTTCTCGGCGTTGGCGTCCCAGACTTCTTCTTCAATGCGGATGTTAGCAGCTTCGGCTAGCCGCTTCACGGCTTCCATGAAGGTCAGGCCGTCATGCTCCATGACGAAACGAAAGGCATTGCCACCCGCGCCGCAGCCGAAGCAGTGATAGGAGTTGGTGGAGGGCCGTACGTTGAAGGACGGCGACTTCTCATTGTGAAAGGGACACAGCCCGACCCAGTTCGTGCCCGCCCGGCGCAGTTTCACCGAGCGCCCGATGAGGTCCACGATGTCCGTGGAGGCGAGCACTTGTTGCAGGGTTTCTTCCGGGATCTTAGCCATGGGGGCAGGGGATCACCAGCGGACGACGGAGCTGGCCCAGGTAAAGCCGCCACCGAAGGCAACGAGGAGCACCACGTCACCGCGCTTGATCTTGCCTTGGCGGTGCGCCTCGTCGAGTGCGACGGGGATGGTGGCGGCGCTGGTGTTGCCGTACTTATCCAGGTTCATGAAGGTCTTCTCCATCGGCAGACCGAGCCGGTCGGCGATGGCACTGATGATGCGCGCATTGGCCTGATGCGGGATCACCATGTCGATGTCGGCTTTGGTCAAGCCGGCTGCGGCTAGAGCTTGCTCGCTGGCCTGGCACATGCGGGTGACAGCGTGTTTAAAGGTCTCGCGCCCTTCCATGTGGATCGTGTTTGGACGGCTGGCGATGTTGTCTGATGTGATCGGGCAAGCGCTGCCGCCACCGGGGACTTTGAGCACATCGGTCAGGGTTCCGTCGCTACCCATGACGGTGGAAAGCACGCGACCAGGGGCAGCGACTCCCGGCTCGACTGCGCGAATGACGACCGCGCCTGCGCCATCGCCAAAGAGCACGCAGGTGTTGCGGTCCCGCCAATTGATCAGCGTGCTGAGTTTCTCCGCGCCGATGACCAGAGCGGTGGTGCGCGTGCCAGCATTCAGAAAGTGACGCGCGATTTGCAGCGCATAAAGGAAACCGGAGCACGCGGCGCTGATGTCAAAGCAGACGGCATTGTTGGCACCGATCTTCTTTTGCACAAAGCAGGCCGTGGAAGGGAAGAGCATGTCTGGCGTAACGGTGGCGATGACGATGAGGTCGATCTCTTCAGGCTGCACGCCAGCGGCGGTCATGGCACGGCGGGCGGCCTCTGCGGCCAGGTCACTAGTGGCCTGATCATCAGCGGCGATGCGGCGCTCGCGGATGCCGGTGCGTGAGGTGATCCACTCGTCGGATGTCTCGACAAACTTGGAGAGGTCATCGTTAGTTAGGATTTTTTCCGGCATGTAACTGCCAGTGCCGATGATGCTGGAGACGCAAGTGGGCGGAGGGTTAGGCGTGAGCATGAATGAGAAGGTGTTGGGAGATGGCGGCCTCGATGTGAGGGTTCACCTGATGTGAAATGGTTTCGCAGGCCATGCGAATGGCGTTCTTCATGGCGTAAGCGTTGGCTCCGCCATGAGCGATGATGGTGATGCCGTTGAGTCCGAGTAAAGGCATGCCGCCGGATTCGTCGGCGCTGGTGCGTTTGTGAACTCGTTTGAAAGCGGGCTTGGCAAGCATACCGCCGAGTTTAGTACGGCTGCTACTCATGATCTCGGACTTGATCATGCCAAACATTGCGTGAGCCAATGCCTCAGATGTTTTGAGGATGATGTTGCCAGTGAAGCCGTCGCAAACCACCACGTCAGGCGGTGAATCCCACAGGTCGTGGCCTTCGACATTGCCGACGAAGTTAATGCCCGGTGTGGTGCGTAGTAGCTTGCTGGTTTCTTTGCACAAGGCGTTGCCTTTGTCTTCCTCAGTGCCGTTTGACATGAGTCCGATTCGGGGATTCTCGCGGCCCAGCACATGGCGTGCATAGGCGCTGCCCATGAGGGCGTTTTGGACGAGGTGCTCGGGCAAGCTGTCCGGGTTTGCTCCGGCGTCGATCAGCACCCAGTGATGAGTCATCGACGGCATGATCGCAGCGATGGCTGGCCGCTCGATGTGCGGCAGCGTGCGCAGCTTGATCAGACTCGCGGTTACAGCGGCTCCGGTGTGACCCGCGCTCACCACGGCGTCTGCGAGCCGATCTTTGACCAGATTCACAGCGCGGGAGATGGAGCTGTCCTTCTTCTTGCGCACGGCATCCAGGCCGCTGTCATGCATGTCCACGACCTGATAGGCGGGCCAGATTTCCAGCCGTGGACTCTGTGGGATGCCCTGTTGCTGCATCTCGCGCTCGATCACCTCAGGCACGCCGACGAGGTAGATCTTTTCGATCTGTGGCAATTCCTCCAGGGCAAGCTTGACGCCGCCCATCGGGTTCCGTGGGGCGTGGTCGCCGCCCATAACATCCAACGCGATTTTCATATCAATGCAGGAAGTGACGGTAGCCGGTGAAGATCATGGCCATCTTCCGCTCATCTGCAGCGGCGATGACTTCTTCATCACGCATCGAACCACCGGGCTGAATGGCGGCAGTGGCACCGGCTTCACCACAGGCGATCAGGCCGTCGGCAAAGGGGAACATCGCATCGCTGGCGACGACGCTGCCAGCGAGTGAAAGGCCAGCTTCCTTCGCCTTCCAAATGGCGATCCGGCAGGAGTCCACGCGGCTCATCTGGCCAGCACCGATACCGAGCGTGCGGTCATGGCTGGCGAACACGATGGCGTTTGATTTCACATGCTTCACCACGCGCCAGGCAAAGCGCATGGCCTCGATCTCCTCGCGGGTCGGCGGGCGCTTGGTCTTCACTTTGGATTCCAGATCCTCCATGCCAAGTGCGCGCGGATCACTGTCCATCACCATGAAACCGCCGGGGGCATTACGAATCGTCGGCTCACGCAGCGCTTCGGTCACGCTGGGCAGCATCTGGATCAGGCGCAGGTTTTTCTTTTTCTGCAAAAGCGCCCGCGCATCTGCATCGTAGTCCGGGGCGATGATGACATCCGTGAAGATCTCTGAGATGATGCGGGCTAGACCCAGAGTCATGCTGCGATTGATCACGATCACACCGCCAAAGGGTGCCTGCTTGTCAGTCTCAAAAGCCTTAGTCCACGCCTCGCGCAGATCTTCATCTGCACAACCAACGCCGCAGGGATTCGTGTGCTTTAGTATGGACACGCAGGGGCGGCGAAACTCCTGGATCAGTGCAGCCGCGGACTGGATGTCGAGCACGTTCGTGTAGCTCAGGTCTTTGCCGTGGAGCTGATTAAAGTAGTCGCCGAAGTGGCCATAAAGCGCCGCCTTTTGGTGCGGGTTGTCGCCATAACGCAGTTCGCTGTGCAATGGCAGGGTCAGGGAGTAGGTCTTCTGTGTCGTCTGCTCGTTGTTTAGGAAGCTAGCGATGGCAGAATCATAACTCGACGTGCGCTGGAAGACCTTGCAGGCCAGGCGCTCGCGCGTCGCCAGCGTCGTGTCACCCTTGTTTTCTTTCATCTCAGCTAGCACGCCCGCATAGTCAGCCGGGTCGGAGATCACCGTCACCCAGCGATGATTCTTCGCCGCACTCCGCAGCATGGACGGGCCACCGATGTCGATGTTCTCGATGGCCTCCTCCAGAGTCACGTCCTTCTTAGCCACTGTTTGCTCAAAGGGATACAAATTGACGATCACCAGATCGATCACCGGGATGTCGTGCTTCTTGGCATTGCGCTTGTCCTCATCATTGTCCCGGCGCTGGAGCAGACCGCCGTGGACCTTCGGGTGTAGGGTCTTCACGCGACCGTCGAACATTTCCGGGAAGCCCGTGTGCTCTGAGACATCGATCACCTTCAGCCCTCCGTCCTTTAGATGCTTTGATGTGCCGCCCGTGGAGAGCAGTTCCACACCCAGTTCCGCCAGTCCTTTGGCGAAGTCGAGCAGACCGGATTTATCAGAGACAGAAAGAAGAGCGCGAGCGATGGGCATGTGGGGAGTGATGAGTTTTGGGAGGCGCGCAGTAAAGGGCGATTTGCCCGCGCGGCAAGAGCAGGATCAAACCCCAGCTCAAAGATCAAATCACGACTGGTCGCTCGACACTCCGCAACCGCCTGTGCCAGCAGGTGGCCTCATCGACGCACGTCTTACCCGCTGTTCTCGTTCGATTTGATCTGGGGAAATGCCTTCAAAAGTAGATTAATGGAACAACCACTTGCCAGTCCCATTTCGGTAAAGTTGATGAATGCATCCTTTATGCCCCGAAACACGCGACCACAAACGATGAGATCGCAACGCCACTCACAAAACCGAGTCCAGATCCCAGTAACAACGTCCACCAGCTTGCGACTTTGAGTCCTTTGGCAAACGCCAGCTAGAGAATAGCTGTAAATATGATCGTGGGGACTCCCGCGATCACAGAAGAGTAAAGCAGCCACACTGGGAACAGTTGTGCTCGATCTAAATCTTGCGAAATCGAGACATTGAAAATCAAGTAAAGAGGCAAAGCCACCAACCCTGGCGTGGGCCAAACAGCTCTATAAACTACTTTGCCTCTCCGCGCCCTTTGCGGAAAAATCTGCACGCGTTCTCTGCCTTGCGTGGTCGGCGATACTCCCCCTTGGCATGTCTGCCTGACTGCTTCACAGATGGGCTGCGCATGGATGTGACTCCCTCTTCACTTTGGATTCAAGCTGGCCTAGCTTTAACTGGGGCGGTGGCTGGGGTGATGTTGCATCTTAAATGGCATCCACTGCGGCGGCAGCTTTCGGATGCTGGGGACATCATTACGGGGATGCCCTGGCTGACGGTGCTGGCGGCGGCGCTGATGCTGATGGCGGAAGTGAGTGGTGAGCGCTGGGTGCGGCCGCTGGGGTCGCTGAATGATCTGCTGGTCTGGCGTGAAGTGGCGGCTCCGCTGGCGTTAGAGGCGCTGATGGAGCAGGGCAGAATGCTGCATGGGCTGCTGCCAGTCTGGCCTCTGGCGCTGATCTTGCCGGTGGCGCTGGCGCTGCTGAGCTGGCGGGTGCTGCGGTTTCCGTATCGCTACGGGCCACGGCGGCAGCAGCCGTTGGAGCGCTGGCTTTTACTGGCGGGGATGGTGGTTTCCTGGATGTGGGTGATTCTGGAAATCGTCCACGCAACACGCGGTTTGGCTGAGTGGCAGGAAACAATCCGTGTGGGACTGCGATCCATCTATCTCGCGGTGACTATGGCGCTGAGCCAAGTGATGCTAATCCGTCTGGTGATCGCGTGGGAGGAACCGGAGCAGCCGAATGATCAAAAGGATCTGGGACTTGCGCTGGAGCATACTTTTGCCCGTTGGCGCAGTCTGGTGGCGCTGTCGGTGCTTGATCTGCTGTGGCCCCTGCTGCTAAATGCTGACGGCTCGCCGACAGGTGTCTCCCGTTGGCTGCTGCTGGAGGCGATGTTTCTTTTTGTGGCTGTGCCAGTGGCTGTGGCGCGGGTGCCGGGATCGTCACTGACTCAGGGTGCGGCAGCGATGCAGATGCTATGGCGTGCGCTGCTGCCGCTGATCGGCATCACCATCACGGCAGTTGTGGTGCTGTCTCTGGTGCGCTATGCGAGTGGCTTGATCATGGGACTCATGAGGCTGGATGACTGGCGCACGGTGGTGCTGATACCGGTTCATGCATTGGTGCTTGCGACGGTCCGAAACTGGGTGTTTCTAGCGACTGTGCTTACCCTTCTCCGACATGGTTTCAAACCGTCCACTTCTGGACGAACTGCCTGATGTGACATGACTCCTGGTAGCTCCCTTTCCTCCGCCGAGATCGCCCAGCGTGCGAAGTCGAATCTCTCTCTCGCTCTGGCCTGTCTGCCGCCCGAGCGGCGCAGGGACATGATCTCCTTTTATGCGTTTTGTCGCGTGGCGGATGACATCGCGGACTCGGGATCACTCAATGAGGAGGAGAAGGAAACGCAGCTTGCTCACTGGAAGAAGTGTGTGCTGGCCTGTGAGGCTCCGGGACATTCTGTGTTGGATGAGGTGATCGAGTTGCCCGGTAAATACGGTTTCCCACGATCTTGGCTGGGGGAGATCATCGACGGTGTGGCGAGTGATATTGTCCACACTCGCTACGAGACCTTTGAGCAGCTCCAGACCTACTGCTACAAGGTCGCGTCGGTCGTCGGACTGGTCAGCATCCACATCTTTGGTCACAAAAATCCGCGTGCCGCTGAGTATGCGATCCAGCTCGGTTACGCTCTCCAGCTCACCAACATTATACGCGATGTCGGTGAAGATGCGCGTGAGACGGGCCGCATTTATCTGCCGCTAGAGGATCTGAAGAAGTTCGGCGTCACGGAGCAGGAGATCATGAGTGGTCGGCACAATCAGCGCTTCGTGCAGCTCATGGATTATCAATACCGCCGTGCTCGCAGCTTCTACACTTCAGCGGCCCGACTGCTGCCTGATGAGGATCGCGATAATTTGCTGGCATCAGAAATGATGGGGGAGATTTACTCAGAGATATTGGAGAAGCTGAAGCGCACAGATTACCCTGTATTTGCCAAGCGCTGCCGCCTTTCCAAGCCTCGTAAGGCATGGATTCTCGGCACCTATTTGATCAAAGGCTGGCTGGCGCGGAAGCGCGCCATAAACGCACGACACTCCGCTTGAACTACTTCTTCACTCGTCATTCGGATTTCGTCATTTTTCTTCCCTGATGCTCGATCCTCTCCACCTCCTCAGCGCTTATTGCGACGGGGCTTTTCCCATGGGAGATGATGACGGTACGATCTCATGGTTCCGCCCACCGTTTCGCGGCATCTTGCCGGTCGTGGACTTTCACCTACCGGCCCGCTTTGAGCGCTACATAAAAGGTGGTCACCCTTTTGAAGTACGCTGGAACACAGCCTTTGGGGATGTGATGCGGGGCTGTGCTGATCGCGAGGAAACGTGGATCACAGATGCCATTCTCGATAGCTATCAGGAGCTACACCGACTTGGCTACGCACACAGCGCGGAGGTTTGGCGCGCGGGGCGGCTCGTCGGCGGTATCTATGGTGTGTCTATCGGCGGCGCGTTCTTTGGAGAAAGCATGTTTAGTCGCGAAACTCAGGCCTCGAAAGTGGCTCTAACACATCTGCAATGGCGGCTCAAAGAGCGCGGCTTCATCCTCCACGACACGCAGTGGACCACGCCGCATCTGGCGATGTTTGGTGGTCACGAAATTCCCTGCGTGGAGTACATAGAGATGCTTCAGCGTGCGGTTCGCATCCCGACTTGTTTTGATGAACGGCCTCTGGGTGCGCAACTCGTCTTTCGGTGAAGCCGCAGGGGTGCGATGAGTGGTGATGTAAGACAGCCTTCGGCCTTGCCGGGTGAGTTGTTTCGTGGCAGGTGGCGCGCCTCACGCATGAACTACGCCGACCTGACCCGCATCTACCATCAGCCCTTCTTTGATCTCATCAAGCAAGCACGCGCCATCCATGAAGAACACTGGACGAGCAATGAAGTGCAACTTTGCACCCTGCTTAGCATCAAGACCGGCGGCTGCAGTGAAGACTGTGGCTACTGCGCACAGAGCGCCCGCTACACGACGACGGTGCAGGCTGAGAAACTGATGGGCCGTGATGAAGTGATGGAGCGTGCGCTTGAGGCGCGTGCCAGCGGTTCGACCCGCTTTTGCATGGGTGCCGCATGGAAAGGCGTGCGCAGTGGCACGCAGAAGTTTGATCAGGTACTCGACATCGTGCGTGATGTGTCAAAGCTCGGCATGGAAGTCTGCGTCACTCTAGGTGAACTAGGCGGTGAGGAAGCCCGCCAGCTCAAGGAAGCAGGCGTCACGGCCTACAATCACAACATCGACACATCGCCTGAACATTACCCGAACATCGTCAGCACGCACACCTTTGATGATCGTCTGAGTACAATCCGTCATGCGCAGGACGCAGGGATGTCGGTCTGCTGCGGTGGCATTCTCGGACTCGGTGAGACGATCGAAGATCGGCTCCGTATGTTGGAAGTGTTGAGCAATTTCAATCCGCATCCCGAGAGTGTGCCGATCAATGCACTGATGCCGATTAAAGGCACGCCTCTGGGTGAGAATGTGCAGGTGGATAGCTTCTCTTTGATCCGCATGATTGCCGTGACCCGCATCGCCATCCCTCGCGCCAAAGTCCGCCTGAGTGCTGGCCGCACGAATCTGACTCGGGAGGCTCAAGCGCTCGCGTTCTTTGCCGGAGCGAACTCGATCTTCTACGGAGACAAGCTTCTGACCACTGCCAATCCTCGCGCCAATGAAGATCTTATTTTGCTCCAAGAGCTGGGACTCAGTGCCCAAAAATCTAATCCCAACATGCAGGCACCGCTGGCTGATGAAGTCCGTGAACTGGCTCCTGCCTGCGCGGTGGGCTGCGGAGCTTGAGATATTTTTATCAGCACCCCAAGATAGTCAAAGTTGAAGCGTAGCACTTTGGAGATTGTACTTTTTGCCGCACCATGTCTGACTCTCCCGTCCCACCGACTCCCTCGGATGCACCCGTCCCGCCGCTAGGCGAAATGACTCAGCCGACGGGTTATGCGCAAGGCTACCCGATGCAACCCGGAATGATGCCGCCAGGCTATACGCAGGGTTACCCGATGCCGCAGGGCTATCCTCAACAAGTTTACCCGCAGCAGCCGGTGGGGTATCCCGGTCAGCCACAGATGGGCTATGTCCCCGGTTATCAGATGCAGCCCGGCATGATGCCGCCAGGCTATCCGCAGGGCTATCCTCAACAAGGCTACCCGCAGCAGCTGATGGGTTATCCCGGCCAGCCGCCCATGGGTTATCCGATGCAGCCGGGCGTGATGCAGCCTGCGTCTGCAGTGGCACCTCCAGCACCTGTTACTGCACCTGCGCTGATTTTGCCGACTCCAGTCACCACAATCCCTGCAGCACCCGCGGATCATGTCGAGGCCGTGCCCGTGTTTGAGCATCATGAGGGTGAAGTTTATCACCCGCCTCTCCTGACTCATATCGAAGCCGCCAAGCCTGCCAATGCACTGGTGAAGTTTTGGCGCAACGGAGGCGGTGGTTCGCTGACACTCAGTCTGGCCATTCATGCAGGCATCATCCTCATCGGCGGAGCCATCGTGGTTAGCTCGCAGCTCATCCAGAAGCAGGTCGATTTCCTGCCGGGTGGCGGCACTGCCGCAGGTCAGCAGGCCTCAGCAGATATGAAGCATAAAGTGCAGCAGAAAAAGCGCACTTCGATCAACAAGTCCGTGCCGATGAAAAAGATCGTGAGCACGAGCCAGAACTCGGCGATCTCACTCCCTGATGCACC
>CAMAQH010000034.1 GCA_945860295.1 Prosthecobacter debontii | reverse complement strand
CCCTGGTGGGCCACCGGCTTCTCCTGGATTTCCCTGCGGCCCCTGGTCACCTTGGTTGCCTTGGATGCCCTGCGCTCCTTGGACGCCTTGGACACCTTGCTCACCGACCGCTCCTGTGCTGCCAGCCGGTCCTTGGCCACCCGACTCACTTTGGATTCCTTGCGGACCTTGAGGGCCAACCGGCCCACCAGACGGTCCTTCCGGTCCTTGCGGGCCCTGCACTCCTTCGATTCCTTGGATTCCCTGCGCCCCGGCAGATCCTTCTTGGCCCACCGGACCTTGTTGCCCATTCTGGCCCTGCACTCCCTCATACCCGCGTGGGATGCCGAAGGTGAAGTGCAGCGTCTCATTCGTCACCGTCAGCGTCACAAAAGCCTGCGCATTCGGTAGCAGCGGGTGGCGCAGGTGCTTTGGCCACTTAGTCGGCTACGGTTGCTTTCACAGGATTTGCATTTTACACCACGATGAGCGTTACCATCGCGACTGTTGCTGGTTCCGTAGGTGTAATTCTTCAATTTTCGACTTATGCCGGAGTATCGACCGTTGTTGGCGTTTTGAGCGGTCCTGTTGGGTGGGCGATTATGGGAGTAGCTACCTTGGGCGGAGTAGCTCTCGCTGGTCGCCCCAATCTCCAAAAGACCACAGTGCTTATCGCTCAACTTCACACCTTGAAAGTCGAGGCTTTGATCGCCACAGGCGTGCCGGAACAAGATGTATTCAACGTTTGATGTAGTAGGGGGGCAGGTGATTCAAATTGCAAGATTCCAGTTTTTAGAACTCTGTGATGCACCTGATGCGTGATAGAAGCCCTAGCCTTGCCGTCTTTCGCACGCCCTCTCGCTGGCTGAGTGGCTGGTGGTGCAGGTGTTTGCGATATTCCTGTCTCGTGGTGACGTGAGATTCAGTGTCTGAGTGGGACGGCTCACGCCGCCCTCTACGCTAGCCATTCATTCTGTCGTTTTTTGTGCTTCCCTCTCTGCTCCTCCGCGCTTTGCTCTGCCATGCACATCCCCAGCCTCATCGAGCGCAAACGCGAGGGCGGCGAGCTTTCGCCTGACGAGATCCACGCACTGATCACCGCCTTCACCAGCGGTGAGATGCCGGACTACCAGATGAGCGCGCTGGCCATGGCGATCTTTTTCAAAGGCATGTCCACGGAGGAAACGGCCGCGCTCACCCATGCCATGCTGCACAGTGGCTCCAGCCTGCACTGGCCCGCAGGATCGCCCATGCGGGTGGACAAGCACAGCACGGGCGGCATCGGGGACAAGACGAGCCTCATCATCGCCCCGCTGCTAGCCTGTGATGGCCTGTGGGTGCCGATGATTTCCGGTCGTGGTCTCGGGATCACGGGTGGCACTTTGGACAAGCTGGAGTCCATCCCCGGCTTCCGCACCCAGCTTAGTGAGGCAGAGATCTACCGTGTCGTGGAGCGTGTCGGCTGTGCCATGATCGGCCAGACGGCGGACATCTGTCCGGCGGACAAAAAACTCTACGCCCTGCGAGACGTCACCGGCACGGTGCCCAGCATCCCGCTCATCACGGCAAGTATCTTGAGCAAAAAACTAGCCGAAGGACTGGACCGGCTCGTGCTCGATGTGAAATACGGCACTGGAGCCTTCATGAAAACGGAGGCTGCCGCGCATGAACTGGCCCAGAGCCTGGTGCAGACCGGTCACGCGCTGGGCCTGCGCTCCGGTGTGCGTCTGAGCCGTATGGATGAACCTACCGGCGAAGCAGCTGGTAATGCGCTCGAAGTGGCTGAAGCCGTCCGCTGCCTCAAAGGTGAAGGGCCACCTGATCTCGAAGCCATCGTGCTCGATCTCTGTGCCACCGTGTCCATCTCCTCGCGCGAGCAATTGAAAGCCAAGCTCCATGCTGGTGAAGCCTGGCGGAAGTTTCAGCAAATGGTCGCCAGCCAGGGCGGCAATGTCGAGTCTCTGGAGCGCATGGACAGCCTCCACCACACGCCTGTGATTCATGAGGTCAAAGCCACGCGCAGCGGCATCGTTACCCGCATGGACGCACGCAGCATCGGCCAGGCCGTGCTCGAACTCGGTGCCGGTCGCGCCAAGGCGGCTGACCCCGTGGATTTTGCGGTCGGTGTGGACCAGATGATCAAGGTGGGCACTGAAGTCTCGCTGGGGGATGTTTTGCTACGTATCCACGCCCGCTCGACCTCAGCAGCGGATGCGGCAGAGGCCGTCATCCGCAGCGGCATCAGCATTGAGTGACTTCACTCTGACGCACTCGTCGTGGTGGGCACTCGGCCTTGAGATGGCGGAAAGAATAGCTGCACGGCGCGGCGGAGTTCCTGGGACTGGCGGCTGGCTGCGTAGATGGCATTCGGCAGACCACGGTGTTTGGCCAGCAGGTGATAGGCGCCCAGCACTTCAAAACCTGCATTTAAAGAGCCATTCATGGGCAGATAGGGAGAGCCATTCACCGTCGTGGCCTCCACCATTCCCCAGGGCGTGAAGAGTCCGGCGTGCTCCATTCTCTGCAACAGCGCATAGGTTTCCTTTGGCTCGGCGAGCGCGGCAGACATCAAAACATAGTGCGGGTGGATGACCGACTGATCAGGCAGATCCACACCACCGATAAAGTAGCTGTCGCCATGCGCCCCCTCACCTGCTGAGAGACCATAGAGCCCCATCCTGGCGGCTAGACTGCTGGGCCAAGTGCGCTGGATGTATTCCTTTTGCGAATTGAGCATCCGACGACGTGCGCTGAGCCACTTCACGCCATCGAGTGCATCCGGCGTATCACTTTCGAAGTCGGGGTAAAAGAGACTTTGGATTTCGGTGATGAAGCCCGTGCCCTGCCATGCCTGCGCTGGGCGCTCCATCTTGTGATGCTGCGCCTTTTCATCGACCATGTTTTGTAGCATCATCACCAGTGCCGTCTCGCCGCCCCAGTCCTTCCAGCCATGAGTGAGCAGCGTGCGGCCATCGTCCTTCATGCCGTGGCTGATTTCACCCTCAGGCAGGCGCAGCTTAGTGAAGTCGATCTGACCCACAGTAGAGACGAGATCCATCTTCAGGTCGGCATCCTGCAGCAGTTCCGCGCCTAACAGCAAGCTGTGGTAATACAAAGCCGTGTCCACCGTGCTGTACTCGGTGCCCGGATGGATCATGTAGCCGGTAGCAGAACGGCGGACAAAGTGTGGCAGCAGGCCTAGAGGGCGATCCAACGCCTTCACGGCGCGATGAATTTTGTTGAGCGTCTTCTGCGCGTGCTCGCGGCTGATCATCTGAAGCGGTGGCTGTGCAAGCACCGCTGTGGCTAGTGCAAACATGCCCGTGGAGGCCAGTGACTCAAAAGCCCCGTCTTCCAGATGCGAGCGGTCTTTGACAAAGCCCGACCCAGGATCGTAAGAGCGCGCCAGCTTAGCATAGCAGGCTGCAAGCACGTATTCATCAAACGGGATGTCTGGAGTTTCGATCCCAAGAAAAAGCCCGTCAACGCAGAGTTCAGAACCTGGTTCAGCGATCCAGTTGATCAGCTTTGCCTTTTTAAAAGCGAGCGGCGCTACTGCAAGAACCAAGGGCTCTTTCGGAGCCTCTTGCAGTGTATGGACTTCAGACCACAGCAGTTCTTGGGTGTCGGATTTGATCTCCAGCTTCAGTCTGCCGTGGCCATGAGCATCCACACGCACGCTAGAGATTCTTGCTTGGTAGCGCGGCTGCAAAAGCTCCGACCAAGCGGCAGAGAAGTTCAACGATTTCTGTGACTCACGCGCCAGTCCAGACAAACTGTGCCACATGCCAGCCCAGGCTTCTGGCTCCTGGCCGAGGTGCAGGCAAACCTCATCATTCTGCCATTCGATGTCATGCTCCGCCGGTCCCATAAATCCGAAGTCCGTTCCCAGATGCGTGTAGGCCGTGAATGAGTTCAGACGTCGAGCGCCCGCGATTGGCGCCGCCTCTTTACCCGGCTGACGATTGATAAAGTAATGATGCACAGGCTGCCAGACCAGCCGGGACTCTGATTGGCCGAAGCTGGAGCTGATCATCCCGAGAAGGGCAGCGCTGATTGGAAGGAACCGCATGGACTGGAAGATACGCCGCGTGGGGCAAAGAAGTTTGCAGTGGTGAGGCCGCTGCGCGGTGTTTACGCTTGTTTATAAGATTGGTCCTGCATGAGGAATTGACGGTGGTTTGGCACACAATTGTCAACCACCGTCAACAACAGTAAAAAACCGTAAACTTCAGCCCCCCCTCACCATCCACGCGGTCCATGTTCCGCCGGGTCCGGCTCGGGCGGCGGCGGCCCCAGATCAGGCTGATCCAGAATCGTGGAAAACTCGAAGTCGATCAGGCAAAAACGTCCGAGCTGCGCGTTGTAGGTCACATTGCGCGTGTAGGGATCTTCATGGCGCACGCCGTATTGCTCAAGTTCGGCGAAGAGCTGGCGCAGCTTGTCCTCAGTCAGGCGCTCCACGCGCTGGCCGCAGTTCGTCGTCACGAGCTGAAGCTTCTCAGGGTCAGACTCCAGAACACGCGGCACGAAGGTGCAGCCCATCTTTTGAAGGTATTTCAAAACGCGCAGCTCATGCTCGAAGCGCTCCTTGGCCTGGTGTCCCCTGAAAGTCTTATGTACTCGCCCGTCATAGCCCAGACGAACCAGAGCGCGCGCGGTGTTCTTTGCTTCATTCATCAGGCTGCACTCATGTCTGTTTTCCTGAGAAGCTGCAACTCGTGAAAGAGATTTACAGTGGCATATCCTCTTCACCCGGTTAAAGACTCCACCCCACTCTAAGTCCGATCATGCAACCAGCTCCCGAACACTCCGAATCCGAACTCCTGCAATTCCGCCGCGCCAAGCTCGAAGAGATGCAGAAACGTGGCATCGCGGCCTTTGGCGGCAAGTTTGAGGTGTCACATGATCCGGGCACGCTGAAGAAAAACTTCGTCGAAGGACTCGATGTCAATGTGGCAGGCCGAATCCTTTCCCGCCGCGAGATGGGCAAGGCGACGTTCTTTGACATCGGCGACATCACGGGCCGCATCCAATGCTACCTGAGCAAGAGCGATGTGAGCGAGGAAGCCTACTCACTCTTCATTCACCAGATCGACATCGGTGACTTTGTCGGCGTCACGGGCTTTAGTTTCGTGACCAAAAGAGGCGAGCCATCCATCCATGTGAAGGTGCTCACGCCGCTGTCGAAAGCGCTGCGTCCGCTGCCTGATAAATGGCATGGCGTCACAGATCGCGAGATCAAATATCGCCAGCGCTACCTGGACCTCATTTCCAATGATCGCAGCCGCGAGATATTCGTCACGCGCAGCAAGATGGTCGCCGAGATCCGCAACTACCTGCATGGCCGCGATTTCCTGGAAGTAGAGACACCGATGATGCAGGACGTTCCTGGTGGTGCGGCTGCACGTCCGTTCGAGACTTACTTCAATGCACTCGATCAGAAGATGTATCTGCGTATCGCCCCTGAGCTGTATTTGAAAAGACTGCTCGTGGGTGGCTTCACGCGCGTGTTTGAGCTGAACCGCAACTTCCGTAATGAAGGCGTCAGCCGCCGCCACAATCCCGAGTTCACCATGCTGGAGGCCTACTGGGCCTACGCCGACTTCGAGCAGATGGCGGACCTCGTCGAAAGCATGATCTGCCACCTCGCTGAGAAGTTCTGCGGCGGACTCGTGATCGAGCACAAAGATGAAGAAGGCGCTGTTACCAAGACCATTGATCTAACCCGCCCATGGAAGCGCGCGCCGTATCGCGATCTGGTCAAAGGCGCGGCAGGTGAAGACTGGTTCACGCTCAGCAAGGAAGCCAAAGTCGAGCGTGCCCAGAGCATGGGTGTGCATGAGATTCATGCGGGTGATGAGCACTACGAGCTGGATCAAAAGGTCTTCGAGAAGCTGGTGGAAGAGAAGAGTTTTAACCCGCTCTTCGTCACGCATTCACCCAAAGAACTCGTGCCGCTGGCCAAGCAGAACACGGAGGACAGTAGCGTGGTGGATGTCTATGAACTCATCATCAACGGCCAGGAGATCAGCCCCGGTTACTCCGAACTGAACGACCCGATCGTGCAGCGCGAGCGCCTAGAGCATCAGGCCGGCGAAGAGATCCAAAAGATCGACGAAGAATTCATCCTCGCGCTCGAACATGGCATGCCTCCTGCCGGTGGCATCGGCATCGGCATCGACCGCCTCATCATGATGCTCACCGGTGCCGAAAGCATACGCGACGTCGTGCTCTTCCCGCAGCTCAAGCGGAAAGCAGACTAACATCCACGACCGCCCTTTATGTCCACCCCCATCCTCCCCACTGAACTCCCTCCTGAAATGCATCATGCCGTGGAGGAAGCAGTGCGGCTGCTGCGCGCGGGTGATATCGTCGCACTGCCCACAGAGACAGTCTATGGCCTTGCTGCGGATGCTTTGAATCCAGCAGCAGTCGCGAAGATCTTTGAAGCCAAGGAGCGGCCGACGTTTGATCCGCTGATCGTGCATCTGCCTGACAAGAAGCAACTCGACACCGTGGCTGATGTGCCAGAGGCCATCCAAAAGGTCGTCACCCAACTCATCGAGCGCTTTTGGCCAGGGCCACTGACGCTCGTGCTGCCGAAGAAAGCCTGCGTACCAGACATCGTCACCGCAGGTCTGCCGAGTGTGGCGGTGCGCGTGAGCAGCAACCCGATTTTCAAGCGCATCATTCAGGGACTCAACAAGCCCATCGCCGCGCCAAGCGCGAATCGTTTTGGCTCCATCAGCCCCACCTCATCAAGCGCGGTGCTGGCAGAGCTTGATGGCCGCATTCCGCTGATCATTGACGGCGGTGCCTGCATGCATGGGCTGGAATCCACCATCATCAAAATCGAGCCCGGCTCACCAAAACCCCTCATCACAATTCTACGTCCAGGCCCGATCACGACCGAGGATCTCAAGCTCTATGGCAAAGTGCAGCGTGTCACCCGCACGGTCATTGATGAAGCCACTGAAGCTCCAGGTCAGCTCGCCAGTCACTACGCCCCACGCACGCCCCTTCGTTTGCTGAGCAAGCCGAGCGACTTCACGCCGGTGGAAGGCAAGCGCTACGTGCTCATGAGCTACCGTGGTGAGGAAAAAGATGGCTATCTCGACCTCACCGACTTTGAAGAGATCATGGTGCTCAGCCCTGGCAACGGCAAGCTGCCCGAAGCCGCCGTGCGCTTCTTTTACATCCTGCGCACGCTCGACCAAATCGGCGCAGACGAGATCATTGCCGAACCCATGTTCGAGCACGGCATGGGCGCTGCCATGATGGACAAGCTCCGCCGGGCCTCGATCAAGGATTGACGCTATGAGCGAGCCAACAAAAGACACCAACTCCCAAGCCAAGAGTACCGGAGTCGTCTCCATCGCGATCCTGTGCAGCCGCGTACTAGGTCTTGTTAGGGATCAGCTTTTGAATGGCCTTTTTGGTTCCCACTTCACCGGCATTTTCACGGCGGCTTTCCGCACGCCGAACATGCTGCGAGACCTCTTCGCAGAGGGCGCGCTGTCCACGGCTTTTGTCACGACCTTTACAAAAAAGATCAAGAACGAGGGCGATGAAGCCGCATGGATACTAGGCCGGAAGATGCTAGCGCTTAGCATCTGCTTCATGAGCATGGTGGCGCTGGCAGGTGTGGCGCTGGCTCCTTGGCTCGTGAGGTTGATGAATCCCGGATGGGATAATCCTGAGAGCATCAATCTCTGTATTTGGTTAGTGCGGATCATGTATCCGTTCATCACGCTGGTCTCCATGACGGCGCTGGTCATGGGGATGCTCAATTCAAAGAGAGTCTATTTCATTCCAGCTGTCGCGTCTGCGTTCTTCAATTTAGGCTGCATCGTCGGCGGCGTCGTCTCGGCTTGGCTGCTCGATCCTGGATTTCGTGAAGGTGCTATCACTGAGAAAGGCCTCACGGGTTTTGCCATCGGCACTCTGATCGGTGGCGTTCTACAGCTCGTCATTCAGTTGCCAGCTCTGAAAAAAGTTGGCTTCCGCATGGGGTTCGACTTCGGGTGGAAGGACCAAGGTGTGCGTGATGTGTTGCACTTGATGTGGCCTTCACTCATCGCAGCGGGTGGCACGCAGGTCGGAGTGACATTGAACTCGATCTTTGCCTCATTGACTCCAGGGAAAGAGGCCGCCGGTGCCTGGCTGGCGAATGCGCAGAGACTTCAGCAACTTCCACTCGGACTCTTTGGAGTCGCTGTCGCCACTGTAACATTACCGATGCTTTCACGACTGGCCGCCGAAGGCATGACGCCCGCTTTCCGCGGTGCTTTGGCGAAAGGGCTGAGGCTGGTGCTCTTTCTCACGTTACCTAGCGCGATAGGTCTATCCATCTTTGCCAAAGAAATAGTCTCACTGCTTTTCGAGCACGGCAAGTTTACCGCGCATGATGTGGCGATGACGGCCGGACCACTCCAAGCCTATGCCTTTGGTCTGGTTTTTTACTCAGCCATCAAAGTGCTTCAGCCTGCTTTCTATACGATTGGCAAGCGCTTCATCCCCATGATCGTCAGCCTCAGCATCATTGCGCTGACAGCCTCATTGAACGCAGTGACTGTTTTTGTGCTGAAGTGGGATCACACCGCTCTTGCCTGGGGCACGGCACTCGGACTCTCAATCAATTTCGTGGCCCTCTATCTCAGCATGAGAAAATTTGCTAACGGGCTGGAGACTGGCGCACTCACGCAGTCCCTGATACGCCTCATGGTCGGCGTCGGCCTGATGGCTGCGGTTTGCTATGGTCTAAAAATGTACCTGCTGGCAGATTGGGCTAGGATGAGCTTTATCACACAGGCGACGGGCCTTGGTGTGATCGTCTCCCTGGCTGCGGTGGTGTACTTTTACGTCACCCAAAAGCTCCGTGTCGAAGAGGCCGGAGAATTCATCAGCATCGTCTCCAAACGCTTCAAACGTTAATCTGACCATGACACGTCAACGCATCTGGATCACCGCTGCCATTTTTCTGGCAGTCATCTGGAGCGTTGTCACCATCGTCATGCAGCAGACAGATGATCTTGTCTCCTGGCCGGGAAAGGTGCTGAAACTGATCGATGAGACGCCTTGGCTAAAAGGTTCCGTCACCTCCCACGATGCTAGACAGCGCTACATGATCCAAGTGGTCACCAACTACAACCGCCTTGATCCCAGTCAGCGTAAAGCCCTGCGTGAGGATGCACAGGAGTTGATGAACAAGTTCTTCACCTCGCTCACTGAGGAGGAACAGAAAGAGTATGTGAACCGCACCGTCGATCCACTGCTCGACACCATCGACAAAGGTCTCAAAGCCATGCCACTCGAAGAACGCAAGAAGCTCATAGGCCCTATGAGAGGCGACATGAAAGGCCAGCGCGGTGAACCCATCAAAAAGGAAAGCGAACCTGCGGCAGACAAAGATCGCGAGTTCATGGAAAGCATGATCGCAGATGATCCCATCATGTTTCTACGTGAGGCACCCCTTAAAACCAAGATGGACCTGGCACCCATGCTTGAAGAAATGTACACGCGAGTGCAAGGCTTCCGCCGTTAAGCTGAGGGTTGCTCATGCTTCGGCAGACACTGTTTCCCGATCATTTCCACCGCACTACTTCGTCAGGCTTTCATGTAACTTCCTGCGCTTGATCAGGCATCGCTGCTTGGCTTGATGATTTGATTCTGAGTTCCTGCGATGAACTCACTACATGTGACAACACCGTCTTCTAATCAGTGGAAACCCGTCGCGCAGTGCGTGGTGATCGCTGGAAGTATCGGCATCGGCATCCAGATAGCCCACATGAACTCTAAGACATGCTGGCGGACCCACAGGAGCACTTCAATCTCTTCGGCCAACCCGGCACAGAGGCCACAACACGCGAGATGTCTGCGAAGCTCGACACCTTTTTCCAAACCTACGCCGACCCTCAATACGACCTCTGGCACGGCGTTAGATCAAAGGCGAAGCAAGTGTCAGCGGAGTAGCATGCTTTCCATGTCAGATCATGAAGGGCAGCGCGTTAAAGTGGGCCGACCATGAAAGCCTTCCACCTTTTAGCCATCTCGCTGTTTGTCTGCTCTTCCCTTTGCGCTGCCAAGAAACCCAACATCATCTTCATTCTCTGTGACGATCTCGCGCAGGGTGATCTTGGCTGCTACGGACAGAAGCTGATTCAGACGCCGAACCTCGACCGCCTGGCGTCGGAGGGGACGAAGTTTCCACAGCTCTACTCAGGCACGAGTGTTTGTGCGCCGTCGAGATCCTCCCTAATGACGGGCTTGCACATGGGCCACTGCCCGATACGCGCGAACCGTGAGATCCAACCTGAAGGCCAGAAGCCGCTGCCAGCGGAAACCGTCACTGCCGCGCAGGTGCTCAAGAATGCGGGCTACGCCACCGCCTGCACCGGCAAGTGGGGCATGGGCATGTTCGACACCTCGGGCAGTCCGCTCAAAAAAGGCTTCGATCACTTCTATGGCTACAATTGCCAACGCCATGCGCACAGCTACTTCCCGAAGTATCTCTGGAACGATGACCAGCGCGTCGAACTCGACGGCAAGACCTACGCCATCGATTTGATCGGCCAAGACACGCGCGACTGGGTGCGTGCTCATGTAGGCGGCCCATTCTTCCTCTTCCACGCCATCACATTGCCGCATGGCAGCTTTGAGATCGACGACCTCGGCCTCTACAAAGACAGGCCGTGGACGAAATTGCAGAAGACCTATGCCGCCATGGTTACGCGTCTCGACAGTGATGTCGGTCGTCTCATGGATCTGCTGAAGGAACTCAAGGTGGATGACAACACGCTCGTCCTCTTCTCCGGCGACAATGGCGCCTCCTTTGAACCGAACTCGGAAGTTGGGAAGCTCTTCGACCAGTCCATGGGCGGCAAGCTGCGCGGCTTCAAACGCTCGCTCTATGAAGGCGGGCTGCGTCAGGCCGGCATCGCACGCTGGCCGGGGCAAGTGCCAGCGGGTCGCGTGAGTGAAGAGCCGTGGGCCTTCTGGGATTTTCTGCCCACCGCCGCTGAACTTGCCAGAGCCGAACTCAAATCACCGCACGACGGCCACTCCATCGTCACCCTGCTCAAAGGCGGCTCAGCACCCAAGCGCGACGCCTTCTACTGGGAACTCCACGAAGGTGCATCTCTCCAGGCCGTGCGTTTTGGTGATTGGAAAGCGGTCCGCAATGGCCCTGCGAAGCCCATCGAGCTTTACGATCTCGCCACAGATCTCAGTGAGTCGAAGGACCTTGCTGCTGAGAAGCCTGACCTCGTCGCCAAAGCCGATTCACTCATGAAATCTATGCGCGTCGATCATCTTGACTGGCCACTCGTTGAGAAGAAGGCAGGGAAGAAAAAAGCCGCCAAGAAGAAACTCTGAACCAACCCCGTTTTCTTCCCGTCATGCATCCAATCATCGCCTCCTTCCTTTCTGTCCTCTGCGTCCTTTCGGCCTCTGCGCAGACACCCGTGCCAGCAGCAAAGCCGGCTCCAACGCCGACGCGCGCTCCCACAGTGGCGAATGTCGCCTATGGCACTCATGAGCGGCAGGTGCTCGACTTCTACAAAGCTGCGTCCACCAAGCCTACACCGCTGCTTTTCTTCATTCACGGAGGTGGCTGGGTGTCAGGTGATAAGGCCAATCCAGGAGAACTCGAAGCCTGCATCAAGGCCGGCATCTCCGTCGTCTCCATCAACTACCGTTACTCTTGGCAGGCGCAGCTTGCCAGCGTGATGCCACCTGTCGAGTGGCCCCTGGCAGATGCCGCACGCGCCCTCCAGTTCGTCCGCAGCAAGGCGGGTGAGTGGAACCTCGACAAGCAGCGCATCGGTGCCAGTGGCGGCAGCGCCGGAGCGTGCAGCAGCCTCTATCTCGCCTTCCACGACGACATGGCCGATCCCAAGAGTAGCGATCCCATCGCCCGTGAATCCACCCGCCTCTGGTGCGCAGCGGTGAATGGTGCACAGACTTCGCTCGATCCGAAGCAACTCATCGAATGGACGCCGAACAGCCGTTACGGGGGCCACGCCTTTGGTTTCATGGACCCGAATGATAAAAAAACCCGCGACACCCGCTTCGCTGAGTTCCTGGAAAAGCGCGAGTCCGTGCTGAAGTGGATCAAGATGTATTCCCCCTACGAGCACGTCAGCAAAGACGACCCCGCCGTGTATCTTCTTTACTCATTGGCCCCCGCCATAGGTCAGCCCCAGAAAGACCCCACGCACACCGCGAACTACGGCGTCAAACTTCAGGAACACTGCCAGTCCATCGGCACCGAATGCGAACTCGTTTATCCCGGTGCGCTCAACGTGAAACACAAGTCGATCGCGGAATTCCTGATCGCCACATTGAAGAAGTAGCATCGCATGTTGCTTCGTATCATGATGGGCGCGGCTGTGGGTTGGATCGTTTACATGACCGTCTGGCTCAGGACAGACTTCCACGGTGGTCTTGAAAGCATCATCCAGCCATTCCTAGCGGGAATCGTTAGCCTTATCTTTGTTGGGATGGCATTCGTTGTTGGATTGCCTTTGCGGATACCAGTTCTGCGTTGCTTGTGGAGTCGAATTAGATTTTTTCACCGCTCATAACAGCGGCAGGAATTGTCACTATATTTTGTGCAGAAGACCTGGGACTAACTCACGAGGTAATACATCCAGAAACGGAAGAACCAGAACAAGGGATGATGGGTCTGGCCTATTTCCTTTCATTTCTCGCATTGGTGTTTCCTTGGGTGAACTGGCCTCAAAGAAATCCGATATTGTAGATTAATGAATGCAGTCAGATCGACCGTCTTGAATCCGTTATTAACCGCCACCATGAAACGAACACTCACACTCCTCCTGCTTACCAGCATTGCCTTTGCTGCTGACACACCTGCTAATAAAGCTGAAGCGCCGAAGCAGGCGGCTCCGGCCAAGAAAATTTATCCAAAAAACCCGCCACCAACTCAGGCGAATGTGCGCTATGGGGAGTTCGAGCGCGATGTCTTCGATTTCTGGCAGGCGAAGTCGGCCAAGCCGACGCCGGTGCTATTCTTCATCCACGGTGGTGGCTGGATGGGTGGGGACAAGGCGGGGATCGCCGTAGAGCCGTTTTTGAAAGAGGGCATCTCAGTGGTGTCGATCAACTACCGCTACATCTCGCAGGCGCAGGACGTGGTGCCGCCAGTGAAGGCTCCGCTGCATGATGCAGCACGCGCGCTCCAAACCATCCGCAGCAAGGCGGCGGAGTGGAACATCGACAAACAACGCATCGGAGCCAGCGGTGGCTCAGCGGGTGCTTGTTCCAGCTTGTGGCTGGCTTTCCATCCTGACATGGCGGATGCGAAGAGCAGCGACCCGATTGCCCGTGAATCGACGCGCTTGTGGTGCGCAGCGGTGATCGGTGCACAGACGACGCTGGACCCGCAGCAGATGCGGGAATGGACGCCGAACAGTAAGTACGGCGGTCACGCATTCTTGAAGAAGGAGGATTATCCGAACTTTGATGCCTTCATCGCAGCTCGAGAAAAAATCCTGCCGTGGATCGCGGAGTACTCGCCTTATGCGCTGGTCACGTCTGATGATCCGGCCATTTACATGTCTTACAGCGTGCCGCCTGCTTTGGGCCAGGATCAAAGTGACCCGACGCACACATCAAACTTCGGCGTGAAACTTCAGGAGCATTGCAAAGCCAACGGCGTGGCCTGTGAATTGTTTTATCCAGGTGTGACGGACGCGACGTCGAAGACCACGACTGAGTACCTGATCAAAACGCTCAAGAAGTGAGAGCACTCGGGCGGAGTAACACATAAATGTTCTCTTGAACACTATAACAAATCGGGCACTCTGAGGAGTGCCCGATTTGATTTCATCCCCTGCCCTGCGCTGGCTTTTCCTCGATCTGAACAGCTACTTCGCCAGCGTGGAGCAGCAGGAGAAGCCTAAGTTGCGGGGCCGGCCCGTCGCGATAGTGCCGATGATTTCAGACGCGACTTGTGCAATCGCGGCGAGCTATCAGGCGAAGAAATTCGGCGTCAAAACCGGCACCAACATCGGCGATGCGCGGCGCATGTGTCCGGGGCTGATTTTGGTAGAGGCGAGCCACTCGCTCTATGTTGACTACCACGAGCGGATCAAGACGGAGATCGAGCAGCACTACCCCATCGAGGTGGTGGGTTCCATCGATGAGATGGGTTTGCTTCTAGATTCGCGTCATCAAGACGAGACGGTGGCGGTGGCTCTGGCGAAGCAGATCAAAGCGGGGATCAGAAAAAATGTGGGCGATCTCATCACCTGTTCCGTCGGCATCGCTCCGAGCCGATTTTTAGCAAAGCTGGCGAGCGACATCCAGAAGCCAGATGGCCTGACCGTGCTGCATCTGCACGACATGCCGGGCAGGATCGCGGATTGGAAACTGACGGACATTTGCGGCATCGGGCGGCGTATGGAACCGCGCTTTCATGCTGCCGGGATTCAAAGTATCGAGCAGCTCTGGGCAGCGACCTCTCAGCAGTTGCATCACATCTGGGGCGGCGTGGGTGGGGATCGTTTCTGGCGTGAGTTGCATGGGCAGGACTTGGGGCACTTTGCCACGGAGCATCGCAGCATCGGTCACAGTCATGTACTGGCACCGGAGTTTCGGAAACCGCCAGAGGCCGTGATCGTGGCGAAGCGATTGCTTTCCAAAGTGGCCAGTCGTCTGCGCCGCACGGACTACTTGACGAGGGGAATCAGTTTGTCCATCCGCGCGGAAGATCGTGCTCGTGGCGACTCCTATGTCAGACTGCCTCAGCCTATATCAGACACGTTTACGCTGATGCATCACCTCGACCTCATGTGGCCCGATGTGATGGCGCAGGCGGGATGGGCACGGGTGAAAAAGATCGCCGTCACTGTGCATGATCTACAGTCCGCGCTGGAACCTCAGCAAATGGAGCTTTTCACGGAACTGCAGCCGACGCCACCAGCCGATTTGATACGGCGCGAGAAGCTTTCCAAAATCATGGATAAGCTTAACCAACATTATGGTCGCGACAGCATCGCGCTCGGCTTTATGCCCAATCAGGTGAAGACCTTCTCTGGCACGAAGATCGCCTTCTCACGCATCCCGGAGAAAGAGGAGTTTCAGGAGTGATACGACGCGTTAAACAACAGCGAAGTCTGCGGGTTCATGACCGTAGATGCCTTAGCGAATCATGAAACGGAGGAGATTTCGGCTGAACGGATTCGTGGTGAGTCCGCCGCCAGCCATGCCGGAAATATTCTTCTCGAAATGACGCTGCATGATCATGCTGATCTTGCCGGGGAAACGACGAAACATCTCAGTGCCCGTGCGCTGGAGGGCGAAAATTTGGCCTCCATAAAAAAAATGTCCACCAGCTCCTGCCAAGCCGTCAACATCTCGCGGAACCAGTCGAGGTATTCCGCATGGTGACGTTTTCATAGTGGGCAAAGTGGGATACATCCTTGCGCATGCCGACTTTAGCCGTGAGTCCGAGAAGCTTCGCAAACAAGCGGCGGCGGCCACTGGCATCCACCAACAAATCCGGCTGCTTGCCATGCCAATCGGGAACCAATGTGAGCGTCTCCGCAGCGAGACTCGGCACTTTTTCACCACGCTCGGTGGCACCGAGTTCAAGCTTCACTTGGCAGGAAATAAAGCGTGCGCCGGACTTCAGGGCCGTCTCGTAAATAAGATCATCAAAGGGCCGACGCGGCACGTTGTAAGCGTAGGTCGGCAGCACTCCGCGCATGGCACAGGCGAGGTGAAAGAGCATGTTGATCAGCGGACCGGAGATCTCAGCGCTGAGACGTGCGGCCTCGAGCAGATTGCACCTCAGTAAGCGTGATGATTTGGAAGTGCGCGCGGCCTGCGGAAAGTTTCGTTGAGCCGAGCGCTTCAAAGGGTTTCTTCATCACTTTGTCAAAAAATGTCGGTATGACCTTGGCCGTCTTCCATAGGTCGCCCCAGCCGCGCGGATCATTCAGATCGGTGAGATCAAAAGCGGGCACAGGCTCGCTTTTACCACCACCCAGCAAACGATTTAGTTCGAGGAGAAAGAACTCTGCGCCAATGCCGTCCATGATCAGATGACTCCATGAAAAGACGAAGACACAGGTGCCATCCGCTTTTTCGACGAGATCAAAGCGCACGTTTTCCCAGCCGTCTTCATGCTGCGGCAGGGAGGTGTTGATGACGTCATCCAGCTTTGTTTGGAGATCGCTGAAACGATCTGCCCCATGCGCAGCGAGTGCGCCTGGCGAGCCTGTCTGCGACCAAAGATGCAACTGTAGCGGACGTGGATTATTTGCGGGCATCCAGATCGGCAATGAGAAGAACGAGGGCTTCTTGAGCTGCGCCGTGAGAATTGGAAATGGATACAGCGTCGGCAAATCGACGAGCAGTTTACGCAAACTCGGCACGTCGGGCGCGTGATCTAGCTCGATGAATAAGCACGCAATGTGCCCGCCCTTCCCTCCCTTTCGCAGTATCTCATCAAAGGCGTGCGTGAAGAAATCACAGCCACGCAGAGGCAGACGGTCGAAGGGAGACTCGGGAGGAAGAGGGGCAGTTGCCATGACTGAAGCCGACTCGACCATGGACTCTAACGATTCGATCACCGCATACCCTTGGGTCACTAGAAGCGCAGTAATTGCTCTGCCATTTTTGAAATTGGCCCGCGAAACGCATCCCGACTGGGATGGCCACGCCGTAGTGCTCCTCTAATACAAGCAAGAGCTGCATGATGGCCATCGAGTCGAGTCCAGCGTCGAAGAGGTCAGACTCGACGGTAAATCCAGCTGGTGTTTCGAGCACTTCGTCACGCACCAGAGAGAGGACACGCGCTTCGAGTTGGTGGATATTTTCGGTCACAGACATCAGGCAAGGAAAGTCCGAAAGGACAAGCCTGCCATTCAGGGTCAAGGGCGGTTGTGCCAGCCATGACATCTTGCGATAACCAAGAATTTGACTGTAATTAATTATTAGACATTTGGATAACCATTTAGATTTGCAATTATTTTGTCAGCATGAGGACTTACTGATTTAAAAGCTCTCCATATGAAAATGATACGCGCTACACTTTACTGATTTGTTTGTTCAGTCGACGCCCTGCTCTCCAAGATCATGGTGGCAGAGACGGCTATTGAGCCAAGTGTAATGGCCTCTGCTGATCAGACACTGCATACTCTAAATGTTTCTGAAACATCCAAGCCCGTGCTGGCAGGGATCGGCATCATGGCTCTAACCCACACTTATTGGCGGGCATGGCTGAGCTACATGCCAGCCCAAGCAAAGTGATTTTTAAGCGACTTTGGCCACAAGATGCTCGGCCGCTTTAGCTGCCTGCTCACGCAGTTCGGGATTCAGATTCTTCTGCTCGAACTCTCGACACCAACCTTTAATTTCGAGTTCGTTGAAAATCTTGCCAATCACACGGCGCAGCAAGCCTTTTAAATTCGGCAGTTCGACTTCCTGAAGGCTGCGGATAGCCGCTTCTTTGTAGGTTTCCAGCATGAGCGTGGACTTTTCATAAGCGCCCGTTTCCTCTGCCCATTGACGAATGGTAGGCTTGTCTGGCAGTGTCGTAGCTTGAGCATTCCAAAGCGCTTCCATCGTATCTTTGACCTCGCCTTTACCGCGCTCACGTAGCAGAGCCAGGACGATGCTGGGACGAATACTAACATTATTGTCAGCAGCAGAGTCGTCACCGAGATCATCGAGGTCATCGCGGATCTGATAAGCGATGCCCAAGTTCTCACTGTAGCTATGCAGCGCATCAGCGGTCTCATCGAGTTGGCCCGCCAAAGCAGCGCCGATTTTCAAAGCGACCTCAAAGGCTGGTGCCGTCTTGCTGCGGAAGATTTCCAGCACCTGCGTATTGCTGAGCGTTACGGGATGATTATTCCAGAGCAACTCCGCACCCTGTCCACGACAGAGCTCACGCTGACCTTCAGCCGCTACTTTCAAACACGCACTGCGCAGATGGCTGGCGCATTTCATTTCGGCCAGAAGGCGGTACCCCTCGCCGATGAGAAGATCACCAACGTTCAAGGCCACACCCACACCGTATTCGGAGTGCAGCGTCGGCTCACCATAGCGCTCAGCGTCGTTGTCTTCGATGTCGTCGTGAATCAGTGAAGCCTTGTGGAAAGCTTCGACGGATACAGCAGCAAGTTTGAGATCATCAGAGATCGGGCTTTCAGGATCTTCACGCAGCGCCTGATAAGCGGCGATGGTCAAAAAGGGCCTCCAGCGTTTGCCCGCGCGGCCCAGCCAATCACGAGCGATTTGTTCCGTCTGACAAGTGGGCTTACCGAGCAGCGCATCAAGGGCTTCGGCTGTGAACCAAGTCTTCACCTCATCATGCAGCGCATTCAGGTTCAGGCGGCGTGTCTTGTCTTCGCTAGTCAGGTGGATGTAATCCCAGACCCAATCAACATCGACCGTGGTATCGATGCAGTCATCCTGCAGCAAAGGCACCGCCACCGCAGGGATCGCAGCCGCCTCAATGTAAGGGAACGTGCGCTCCAAAACTGGCAGGCAGGAAATTCCCACGATGGCCTCGATCTTGCCCGTCTGAATCAGCGACATGACGATGGCACTTCCTTCAGCCACTAGCACCGCATAGCCCAGCTTCTCTGCCTCATTTTGGAAGTCCTGAATGCTGCACAGACCACACTGTTTGCAGAGCAGGCCGAACTCATCAAAGGGAGCCGGGCACTTGCTCTCAATGCGGATGCATTTGGGCATGAGCAGCAGACGCTTTTCAAAGGGCACGCTGGCCAGAGACTCACGCCAGGTCTCATTCGCCAGCAGAACACCCGTGTAGTCGCGGTAGATTTTCTCGATGCCATTGAGCGCCATGATCTTCTCCGTGTGAACTTGCAGTTCATCGATCGGCACAGGCGGCACCAGTTTGTGCTGCTCAGAATATTCACGCACCGACTTCAGCACAAAGTCACGGTCCTGCTTGGTTTGCGGGATGTTCTTTTTTGGCTGACGAAAACGGCGCACCAATCCAGGAATGGCAGGCGGCAGGGCAACAGAACGGACAGCAACAGTGGACATGGGGGGAAATGACGAATAAAACGAAGGAGAAAACCTGAATGAAGATCTCAGGGCGCAAGTGTAACCGTGCCGCTTCAGCCTAGTCTTGCAAGGATTGCGCTCTGATGCGCGAAAATTGCGCCAACTCAGACCACCGTGCCCTTGTTGCTGCTCTTTTTCTTCTTGGGCTTAGTGCCTTCTCCAGGGATGCCTTCGTCTTGTAGAATGGTGTCCTGGGGGAGTGGCGCGGCTTCATTTTCGATCTTCGGCTCGGGCTCATTGTAGGGACTCTCCTGCTGGTAGAGCTTGAGGCGACCTTTGAATTCCGCTTCGAGAGATTTGCGCTCTTCTTCAGCCAGATCTTTGTCCTCTGGCAGCAGGGCGAGGGCTTTCTTTTGCCAAAGAATGGCTTCGAGATATTCGCCGTTGCGGGCGAGGCAGGCAGCTTTGGTGTCGATCATTTCATAGCGCTGATCTTCCCCGGCTTCGTCCATGATGCGGAGGGATCGTGCAGCGAACTGAACGGCTTGCTCACCATTTTGCAGACTCTCTTCAGGACAGGTGGCGAGGAACCAAGCGAGGTTGTTTGAGGACCATGGATCGTCACTCTTGGCGGCACGCTGATACCATGCGCCTGCACGACGGTAGTCGAGAGGCACGCCATTACCGGTGTAGTAAAGATTGGCCAAACGGCTCATAGCCTGCACGTGATCCTGCTGGGCGGCGCGGAGGTAAAGCAGGGCTGCTTTGGAGGGGTTCTTGGCGACACCGACACCGCGCTCCATTTTAGCGGCGAGGGCGGTCTGGGACTGCGGATGATTTTGTTCAGCGGCTTTTTGTAACCATTCGGTGGCTTTGACTGGGTCTTGCTTGATGCCGCGCCCGAGATCGAAGGCCATGGCGATGGCGAACTGCGCAGGGGCAAAGCCGTTCTCTGCGGATTTGCGATACCATTCGACCGCCTTGGATTCGTCCTTTTTCACACCTGCGCCGTCTTCATAGAGTGACCCCATAACAAACTGCGCGCGCAGATGCTTTTGGTTAGCAGCTTTTTCCATCCAGACGACGCCAGCCTTTTCGTCTTTCTTGGTATCTTCACCCGTGAGCAGTCGCAGACCGTACTCGAACTGCGCATCGGCATCGCCCTTCTTCGCCCAGGTTTCTAGATCGGCGACCTTGAATCCAGAAGCACTCTGCGCCGAGGCAGCATGCATAACACAAAAAAGGAGAAGGGCGGAAAGGATGAGTTGCAGGCGTGTCATAAGAGAAGTTGTTACGTTTGATGAGACTAGTATCAGTCTGCCAAAACAGCGGAAAGCTCAAACCGAGCCAGTTTATCGCGACCAGCTAGCCCCTGGCGCGAGCGCGACCTTCCAGCCACGCAGATGCATGAAGGAATAGTCGGTTTTACCAAAGGCTCCGATCATGGGAACGCCGGTGGCGCTTTTCCAGGCCTTGCTCATGCTTTCAGCGGTGTGGCAGCCCCAGCTCTGACAAAATGCTTTGCGAGCAAAAGCGCTGCGATTCAGGCGACTCAAGTCAGCCTCATGCAACCATGCGGTGGAGCTGGCGTAGATGTCTGAGCTGTAGTCAAAGAGGAAGCAGTGCTTATTTGAGTGACCAAAGTACTCAAAGCCGGAGACCTTGGTGCTGCGTCGTGAGATGGCTCCGCCTCCATCATTGATGTAGCGGATGACGTCATCACCCGTGCGGAACCAGACGAGATTGATTTTGTAGGCGTCACGCACGGATTCGACATGTGCAGTCAGCGGATCATGATCAGCGGCAGCGCGGCGCAAATAGGAGTCCCGATAAACGAGCCACGTGATGGTAGTGCCCTGAGGTGCCGTTTTCTGGATTTCCTGCATCCTGACACGAGCCGTGCGGACAAAGTTCCCCCACCAGCGGTCATGCTGTTGACCGGTCTGACGCAGATCTTCCCACTGGCGCAAGGCTGGGCCACCGGAACAGATGATGAACTCTTTTTGCTGGGCACTAGCGAGTGCAGTGCCGCCGAGCCAGATGGCTAGGATGAAGAGATGCGCTTTGAGTATCGATCGCATAGGAAAAACAGGTGCAGCAGTTGCCGAACCGGACTTATTTCGTTGGAGTGAATTTGAAGCTCTTGAACTGCACCTTCATCGGTGGACCCGCATGAATCTGGAGGGCGAGCAGTCCTTCCTTCGGTGCGTTCGCAGCGTCTTGATCGGTCACGTCGATCGTCTGCATGCCGTTGATGAAATGCTGCACATGATTGCCTTTAGCGATGATTTTATATTCGTTCCAGTCTTCGCTCTTAATGCTTGCCTGGATGGCCGCACTGTCACCTACGGTACCTGCCTGCTCGACGACCGGCTTCTTGGCATCAACTCCTGCTTTGATCACTGTCTTTTCACCGCGCTTCGCTAAGATGCCACGACCACGCTCTTCATAGAGAATCCCACTATAAGTAGTGCCAGCTTCAAAGTCAGCCTGATAGCCGCTGATGATCGGACCGAAGGCACCGGGAGCCAACTCCTTGCTGCGATACTGCACCCCGGAGTTTCCCTTCTCGATACGGTATTGGAAGCTCAGCTCGAAGTCACCCACCGTGCCGTCTTTCCAGACGAGGAAGGTGTTGTGCTTGATGATACCCTTCTTTGGATCAGCCGGGTCAGGCGGGGTGATGCCAGTGATCGTGCCATCCTGCACGCTCCATAGAGCCTTGTTGCCTTCCCAACCCGTGAGGTCGGTGCCATTAAAAATAGTAACGTCTTCCGCCAAAGCAGGAAGGGTGAAAGCGGCAAGGAGAGCGAGTGTGCGAATGGTTTTCATGGTAGGCCGTTTTAACGCACCCCCTTCCTTTTGTCTATCGCTTTACTCCAGCGGCTGATACCACCGCTTAAACCTCGTTTAAGTCCCACAATATCAACGCAAGGTAATCTAGCCGTGCTTTCATGCGTATTGTCTCCTGAACATGCTCCCCCTGCGTTTCATTCTCCTTCTCTGCCTAAACGCCATTGCAGCCCCTGCGGCTGATGCTCTGGCCACTCGTGGTCAGGCCGCTTTTGATCAAAAGATTAAACCACTGCTCGAACAGTTTTGCTACGACTGCCATTCCGACGGCACGGATAAAGGCGACTTCGCTTTTGACGAGCACAAAGATTACGCGGCGCTGCGTGCCGACTTCGTGCTCTGGGATCATGTGCGCCAGCAAATGGTCACCCATGTGATGCCACCAGAGAAGAAAAAGGAAAAACCAACTTTGCAGCAGCGGGACGAAATCGTGGCCTGGATCGATGACTCCATCTTCTGGTTTGATCCCACCAAACCTGACCCTGGCCATGTCACCGCACGCCGCCTCAATCGCACCGAATACAACAACACCGTACGAGACCTGCTGTATGTGGACACCCAGCCAGCCAAAGAATTTCCGCCTGACGATACGGGCTACGGATTCGATAACATCGGCGACGTGCTTAGCCTCTCTCCCATGCTGATGGAAAAGTACCTGCGCGCTGCGCGCCAAGTGGCGGATGATGCGATGGACATCTCCATACCCGAGCACGCTGACATCGAGATCGGCGCGACCAAGCTCTGGAATCAGAAAGGCGAAACCAAAGAGTGGGAAGGCGTGCGCTGGTTTCATAGTGAAGCCGAGGCAGCAGGAAAATTCACCGCACCTGCCAGTGGGACTTACGCCGTCACTCTCCATGTCGCAGCGACAGAGTCCGGTGATGAATCTGCCAAGATCGCGTTGCGCATCAATGGCAAAGACGTGTCCACCTATGATGTCCGCACACGCTGGAAGGACGACCGCGGCCCCTGGCAAAAAATCACCCAAAGCGTGCAACTCAATGCGGGTGACTCAAAAATCTCCATCGCATTTCTCAACGATCATGCCGAGCCAATGAATCCAGATCCCGGCAAGCGCGACCGCAACGTCGCGCTCGGCAAGATCGAAATCCAAGGCCCCTACGGCCTGCTTGCGCCACGCGGCAGCAAGTTCCTACGCTGGCTCATCGGAGACAAGCCCGTAGGCCTGCCGACATTGCAACTCTCTGGTGAGCACTTTGAAAAAGGTGAGGGAGATGCCTCCATCGACACGGGCACCATCGAGCTAGCCAGCAGTGGTTATGTGAAACACGCGATCGAACTCGCTGAACCAGGCAAATACAAATTCACACTCAAAGCTGGTGCCCAACAGGCTGGTGACGAACCCGCCAAGACCGAGCTTCGCATCGCAGGAAAAACCATCGGAGCGTTCTCCGTCACCGCAAAGAATCAGTCTGTTCAGGAGTTCCATGTCGATGCCGATTTACCTGCTGGAAAGCATGAATTGCAGGTCTGGTTCTTGAATGACTTTTATGATCCTGCCACCAAACAAGACCGTAACTTCTGGCTACATCAGGTGAAGCTCGAAGGCCCACTCGGCAGAGGCTTTGGCGTCCAAGCCGCCGATCTTCCCGTGCTTGTAGAAAAGATAGGCGAGCGACTTTTTCGCCGCCCAATGCGTGATGTGGAAAAAACCAAGTGGCAAGCATTTGCTGCGCTCGCGATGAAGGAAGGAGAGTCGCCACTCGGCGCTCTGAGCTACACTTTAGAGGGCATGCTCGTCTCTCCCTCGTTTCTCTTTCGCAGCACTCAGTCCACCCTCGCATCTGCTGATGGCATCACCGAGATCGACGACTACAGCCTCGCTAATCGCCTCTCCTATTTCCTTTGGTCCGCGCCACCAGATGATCGCCTGCTGCAACTTGCGGCTAAGTCCGAGCTACGACAAAATCTAGCCACAGAAGTGAAGCGCATGATCGGTGATTATCGCGCCTGGTCGCTCACAGAAAACTTTGCTGGTCAGTGGCTGCAATTGCGAGACATGGATATCGTTGAGCCAGATACCCGCCGCTTCCCTGAATTCAAAGGCAGCGTCGCCAACGCGATGAAGAGAGAGAGCCAGTCCTTCTTTGACCACATCTTGCGTGAGAACCTCTCCATCATCGACTTCCTAAACGCCGACTACACCTTCGTGAATGAGAAGCTGGCCAAATACTATGGCCTGCGGCAGGTGAAGGGTGACAAGTTCCAAAAAATCTCTCTCCAAGGCACCCCACGCGGCGGCATTCTAACACAGGGCAGTATCCTCACGCTCACCTCCACACCGACTCGCACCTCCCCTGTGAAGCGCGGCAAGTACCTACTGGAAAACATCCTCGGCACACCACCACCGCCAGCTCCCGGCGGCGTGCCTCCATTGGATGACAAGCAGGTCCGCATGTCCAATCTCACCCTGCGCGAGCAGTTCGCACAGCATCGTAGCAACGCCTCCTGCGCGGGCTGCCACGCCTTCCTCGACCCCATGGGCTTCGCCTTTGAAAACTACGACGCTATCGGTCGCTGGCGTGATCAGGAAAAGAATCACCCCATCGACGCCACCGGCACTCTCGTGCGTGGTCAGCAGTTCAAAGACCTCGCTGAACTTCGCACCCTACTCGCCCGCGACATGGCAGACGACTTCACACGAAACCTGTCAGAGAACCTACTGACCTACGCCCTCGGACGCGGCCTTGATTACAGCGACAAACCTGCCGTTCAGGAAGTCGTCCGCCGAACTAAAAGTGCAGGCTATAAGTTCCAAGACATGATCCTCGCCATCTGTGAAAGCCTGCCTTTCCAAAAGATGCGCACCAGTGAATCTGAGTGATCGGACTAAGAGCGACTGATCGAAATGCCCTGTGAGCGAATCTCTAGGATGGTAAATGCCGATGAGCCCCAGCAATGGTACTGGGCAGCATGAGGGACGCGCGGAGAGGCGAGTGTGCGCGAGTTCATAACAAAATCCATGCAGGCGGCAGTTCTTTATTTGCCAAGCACAGAAGCCTCGTGGCGAGTGTCTCTCGACATCATCATAACAGTCGCATACCTACCGTTTGTTGCTTCCGAAACCAGCCAACCCCGCGTTCGCCGGTATCTTGGAAGAGGTGATCTGAGAAAGCGCTCCGAGGAGGGCATGGCGTTGGTGTGTTCAGAGAGAAATAGGTCCGCCTAGTTCCGTCAAAAACGAAAAGGTGCGGTGAGGAAACCGTGGATGCAGGGGTGAAAACGCAGGCCGCGAAGACTTCGCAACACGACTTCAACATAGGAGGGTTCGGGACCGAGACGCTGCCCTGATCTCATTTTTCAAATAGGTTGGCATCTCCAACGCTATTGGTTTCCTCATTCGGCTGCCCGGCGCTGATTTAGCCACATCTTGACGGCTGCCTTCATGCGGCTGAGGACATAATAAACAGTCTGGCTGCGCAATCGGACGAGTTCGGCTCCGATGATGCGCGGCACGAAGTCGGCTGGCACGGCCATGATTTCCTCAGGTGTGCTGCCATCGAGTCCGCGACAAAGGATGGCCGTCATGGCTTTGGTTAGGGTCTGCACTTTGGGGCCGAGTTCGACGGCGAAATGGGCTTTGCCTTCGGCATCAATATTCAAGTACACGCCCACAGTATCAGAACATTCTTCATCCTTGCGAACGTCTTCGAGATCGAAGGTGTCGCCCTCTTTACGAACACACGCAGCGGCGGCATCAGAGTAGTTGATGAGGTTTTCCCGACGCTCGGATTCGGGCAGGAACTCGAATAGCTCGATGATGTCGGTTAGAGCGGTCGGATAGGACATGGTGTGCTGTCTGTGCGGGAGCTTTACGCAGTGCGTTCAATTGGCGTGCGCACCATGTTTCCCCACTCGGTCCAGCTACCGTCGTAATTGCGGACATGGATATAGCCGAGGAGGTATTTTAAAACGAACCAGGTGTGGCTGCTGCGCTCGCCGATGCGGCAGTAGGCGATGATGTCGTCATCGGTCTTCAGGCCAAGTTCTCCACCATAGAGCGCGTCAAGTTCAGCGCGTGTTTTGAAAGTCTTGTCGGCATTTGCTGCGCGCGCCCAAGGGCAACTTTTAGCTCCAGGGATGTGGCCACCACGGAGCACGCCTTCTTGTGGATACTCGGGCATGTGGGTGGTCTCGCCGCTGTATTCCTTGGGGCTGCGGACATCGACGAGTTTTTTACCGGCTTGGTAGTGCGCCAGCGTCTGCTGGAAGTAGGCACGGTGCGCGGCGTCATCACGCAGAGCTGGCACTGGGTAATCGCTGGCCGGGTAGGTAGGCACGGTGCGGGTGAGTGTTTTGCCCTCTTCCTCCCATTTGTCGCGGCCACCGTCGAGCACTTTGGCCTTGGTGTGACCGAAGAGCTGAAACACCCAGAAGGCGTAGCAGGCCCACCAGTTGGATTTGTCGCCATAGAAAATCACCGTGGTGTCGGGGGTGATGCCGTGACGGCGGCAGATCTCGGCGAAGCCTTCCGGGCCGACATAGTCACGAGTGGTTTGGTCATTGAGATCGCGACGCCAGTCAATGTGTACCGCGCCGGGGATGTGGCTCACGTCGTAGAGCAGCAGGTCTTCATTACTCTCGATAATGCGGATGCCCGGCGTATCGAGATTGGCCAGTAGCCAGTCGGTATCGACGAGAATGTCAGGCGTGGCGTAGTCAGCAAATTTGGCGTTCATGAGATGGGTGTGGAGCGGGCGCGGACAGTGACAGGGCAAGCGGTGGATTCAAGAGATGAATCCGCAGATGACGAAGCCAGCACACTCACTACGATACGCGCTTGATGTCTGCCGTCCTGAATCAAGCCTTTAACTGCCCCAGCGTTCCGCCTGAGGTCATGGATCGCTTGTGGGAGGCTGGCTGGCGGCATTTTGGCGAGTCGTTTTTTCGTTACAGCGTGAGTGAGAATGAGCAGGGCGCGCAGACCATCACGCCGCTGCGGGTGGATCTGGAAAAGTTTACCCTGAGCAAGAGCCAGCGACGTGTGCTAAAGAAGAACGCTGACCTGCACTGCGAGTTCGCTCCCGCGCAGCTCAGTGAAGAGGCTCGCACCATGTTTCAGCGCCACAAAGCGCGCTTCAAAGATAACGTGCCTGATGACTTGGGCACCTTTCTTTCCTGCGATCCGGCGACGGTCCCCTGCCCCAACCATGAATGCCGCGTGCATCTAGGGGCTGAACTCGTCGCCCTGAGCTATCTCGATCTCGGGGAGTGTAGCACCTCCGCCGTGTATGGCATGTTTGAGCCTGCGCAGTCGTGGCGCAGCCTGGGTATATACACGATGCTGCGGGAGATTGAGTTCACTCAGGCACGTAGCTGCCGCTATTATTATCCGGGTTATGCGACCCGTGAACCCAGCGCCTATGACTATAAAAAACAGCTTCGGGGATTAGAGATGCTGGACTGGGAGAGCGGTTTGTGGGATGTCTATCGCAGCCAACCCGAAGCTAAACCATGAACCCATTCCAATTCGACGTCCGCAACCTGCCTGAGGATGGTAAGCAGATCTCAGGAACTCAGCCTGCCACATTCTTCCAATTGCCGGAAACGGACACTGCACGAGCCGACACGCCTTTAATCTATAATCTGACTATCCTGCGGGACGAAGACGACATCATCGTCACGGGCAGTGTTGACGTCACTTTCAGTCTGGAGTGCGGACGCTGTCTGGAGCGCTTCCAGCACCGCATCGAAATGCCCGACTACCAGACGGAAGTGCCGATTGAAAAGGAGACAACGATCGACTTGACAGAACTCATCAGGGAAGACATCCTGCTAACCCTTCCAAACTTTCCGCGCTGTGAAGATGGCAACGTTGAACCGCGCGACTGTCCTGCCGAAGGCCGTTTCAATGCCAACGAGTCATCGTTGTCACAAGAAATGCCCGGTGCAGATGACGGAGTTTGGAACGCTCTCGATAAATTGAAATAGTGACCCCTTCAGAACATGGCCAATCCAAAACGCAGACAATCCAAAAGCCGTCAACGCCTCCGTCAGGGAGCGAACCGCTGGCGCGCCCCAACTCTCAAAACCTGCCCTGAGTGCGGCACTTCTGTCCCCGGACATGTGGCCTGCCCTTCCTGCGGCTACTACAAAGGCCGTCAGGTGTTGACCGTGACCGCTGGCGAATAAGCCGCGATCCAAATTCATCTTCATAGCCAACCCCGCCTGGGTAACTAGGCGGGGTTGGTTTTTTGATGCCTCTGAGCCTTCGTTCGATTCAACACTCGCTTGCCACGACTATCTCTGGGAGCCACAACTCAGGACTTCCGTGCGTAGTTTCATTTCGCTGCTGAGTTTCCTTTCAAAAAACCATGTCACGTTTTCTTCTCTGCCTGATCCTATCGTTCCCTGCCCTTCATGCTCAAACGGCGGGGGATTGGATTCACTCACGTGGTAATGAGGCGATGACTGGGCTGTCAGCCACGGAGCTGCGTTTCCCGCTGGAGCTGGCCTGGCAGCACCAGATGATGACCAAACCGAAAGGCCAAGCCGAGATGCTGGTGAGCAGTGCCGTCGTGCGTGCAGGGAAGGTTTACGCAGGCTGTAAAGATGGCCAATTCCGCTGCCTGGATCTGGCGACTGGTGAGAAGAAATGGGAGGCGATCGCTAAGGGTGCCTTTGATGGTGCAGCCGCCTTTGCCGGTGAGTTGATCGTAGCAGGCTGTCAGGATGGTTTTGTCTATGCCTGGAATGCTGAGACAGGCAAAGAAGCCTGGAAGTATGAGACCGATGCCGAGATCCATGCAGCGGCCAATGTGTGGACTGATCCGAAGACGCAGGCACAGAAGGTGCTGATCGGCAGCTACGATTACAAGGTCTATTGCCTGGATGCTAAAACGGGCAAGCAAGACTGGGCGGCGGAGACTGGCTACTACATCAATGGCGGCTCCGCCGTGGGTGAGGGCATGGTCGTCTTCGGCGGCTGCGACAGTGTGCTGCATGTGCATGATGTGACCTCGGGCAAAGAGGTGCGGCAGATTGAAGTCGGCTCCTACATTGGCAACAATGTGGCCATCGCTGACGGCGTGATCTATGTCTCCCATTACGGCAATCGTGTCGGTGCCTACAGCATGGCAGATGGAGCCAAAGTTTGGGAATACGGTGAGCGCGAGTTTGAGTTCTACGCAGCCCCGACGATCTGGGAAAAGAGCGTGTTCTGTGGCGGACGCGACAAACGCTTTCATGCCATCGACCGCAGCACTGGAGTCAAGCTCTGGGAGTATCGTTGTCGTGACCGGATCGACAGCAGCGCCGTGGTTTGCGCTGGCAAAGTGGCCGTCTTCGGCAGCGATGATGGCTACCTCTACGCCGTTGATGTGAAGGACGGCAAAGAAGTCTGGCAGTATGAGGTCGGTGCACCCGTGAAGACATCCCCAGCCATCGCCGGTGACTATGTCATCGTCGGTGCCGATGACGGCGTGATCTACGCCTTCAAGTCCGCACCGCTGAAGAAACCGTGACGCAGGGCGCATCCCCCCACAGTGATGGACGAGATGACATCAGTCCGCTTGTCTGTGTGTGGTGCACCACGGCCGAAGAGCGCCTAACAGAACTGCCGGAATTCATCATTCTGGCCATTTGCCGGGCTAAATGAGCTGCATTACACCGGTTTTAGAGCTGCAAAGATGTCACAAGAAAGCCGATAACGGCTGATGACGAACGACTGTCATGCGTAGGTTAATCAGGAACTCAACCAACTATGAATCTCCACCTCTACGACTCCCCTTCCTTTCGCATGGCCTGCCAGCAATTCGATCTGGTGGCCGATTTCATGGAGATCCCAGAAGCTGCCCGCGACCGCCTAAAAATGCCCAAGCGCTCCCTATCTGTGGCCGTGCCGGTGCGCATGGATGATAGCAGCACGCAGGTCTTCATGGGCTACCGCGTGCAGCATCACCTGACACTCGGGCCCACAAAAGGCGGCATCCGTTTTCACCCCGATGTGACCGTGGGAGAGGTGGCGGCACTGGCGATGTGGATGAGCTGGAAGTGCGCCCTAGTCGGCCTGCCTTACGGTGGGGCAAAAGGCGGCGTGACCTGCGATCCACGCAAACTTTCCCTCGGCGAGCTGGAGCGCCTGACTCGCCGCTACACCCAGGAGCTGATCCCGGTGATCGGCCCGCAGGTGGACATCCCAGCCCCAGACGTGGGCACCAATGAGCAGGTCATGGCCTGGATCATGGACACCTATTCTCTTCAAATGGGCCATGCCGTTCCCGGCGTCGTCACCGGGAAACCTGTGCTGCTCGGCGGCTCACTCGGGCGGCGTGAGGCCACCGGGCGCGGAGTCGCTTACCTGATCTCCCGCGCCATGGACACCCTAGGCATCGCCGCGCAGGGAACTACTGCGGTGATCCAAGGCTACGGCAATGTCGGCTCCGTCGCCGCCATCTCCATGGCAAAACAAGGCATCAAAATCATCGCCGTCAGCGATGCCTTTGGCGGCATCTACAACGCCGCCGGTCTCGATCTCAACAAGCTCAACGACCATGTCGCCGCCACCCGCAGCGTCGTCGGCTTCCCAAATGGGCAACCGATCACCAATGAGCAGCTGTTGCTCACGCCCTGCGACATCCTCGTCCCCGCCGCCCTTGAGCGCCAGATCACCGAAGCCAACGCCGCCCAGATCCAGTGCCGCATCCTGGCAGAAGGTGCCAACGGCCCCACCACTCCCGAAGCCGACGCCATCCTCGCCCAGCGCGACATCTTTGTGATCCCCGACATCCTCTGCAACAGCGGCGGTGTCATCGTCTCCTACTTCGAGTGGGTGCAGGATCTACAAAGCTTCTTTTGGAGTGAAGGTGAGGTCATAGACAAGCTCTTCCGCCTCCTGGAGCAAGCCTTCATGCAGACCCTCACACTCTCCCGAAACAAGCACATCACCCTCCGCTTCGCCGCACTCAGTCTCGGCATCAAGCGCGTGCATGACGCCAAGATGCTGCGCGGGTTGTATCCGTAAGCCTTCTTTTCTGAGCGATGGAGCAACGCAGAGAAATTCACCTTCGAGATTGAGTTGAGCTGATATTTCGGATAAATTAATCAGTTCAGTCCGATTAATTCCGAACATCCCTTCTCACCTCTCATGGCCCAAGCAGCATCAGCTACACGTCCAGCACGCTCGCGTGACCAGCAGAAAAATAGCCCATGGAACGATCCCATCGGTATCGGAATGCTTGTTCTCGCGGCCATGTACATTCTGGCTCTCATCTCATATGACCCGCGTGACCTGCCTTCCTGGTCGCATTTTAGCACGGCGGATCAGAACTCGGAGGTGACCCACAACTTCATCGGCACACTGGGAGCGATCTTGGCAGGCTACTCACTGGCCCTGGCTGGCTGGTCGATCTACCTGCTGCCGATAAGTGTGACGTGGTTCGGCGTCTGCAAGCTGTCCTCCAACATCAAAGTCACGGGCCGGTCCTGGCTAGGTGTGGCACTCATGATCATCAGTGCGGCGGCCATCCTGGAGGTGCAGGGCATTCTCAATTCACGAGATGACATCACGCCTCTGGGCGGGGGTGGCGGACTCGGCTATCTGATCGGCGGAAATATTTTCTCCAGCCTGCTGGGTAAAATCGGCTCCTCGATCATCCTCGGCGGCATTTATGCAGTGGGCTTTTTTTTGGCCAGCGGACTGCACCCGCTCCAGGTCATGGCGGAAATCAAACACGAGGTGCAGATGGTCATCGAGGGGGCACGCATCCGCCGTGAGATCGCGGCCGAACAGGCCGAACTCGAAGCGCGTGAGGCGGCAAACCCGGGATCGACCAGTCAGACCCCACGCCGCAAACGCGCCACCAAGGATGAAATCCGCCCTGATGTGACCCTGCCAGCCGGACCACTCGTGACTCAAGAGCTAGGTCTGACCTTTGAATCGCCAAAGCCGAAGATCATCGACTCCTCCGCACCGCGTGTGCATCATGAAGAAGATAAGGACAAGCCTAAGCTTTCTGAAGTCTGGGAAAAGAAGCGAGCGCAGAAGATCGAGCAGGCACCGCATGGCTCGCTCGGCGGGCTTACCGTTCGCTTTAAAGACTACAAGCTGCCTGAGTTGGATCTGCTGCACTGGGCCGATGACTCCGAGCGCTTGCCCACGGATAAAGGCGAGCTGCTAGCCATCCAGGACACGATCGTTAAGGCACTGGCTAGCTTTGGCGTGAAGGTCGAAGCCGGTGACATCACTCGCGGCCCTGCCATCACCCGCTATGAAGTGCGCCCTGTTGATGGTCTGCGCGTGGCCCGCATCGCCGCGCTGGATGATGACATCGCCCGTGCGACCTGCGCTGAGCGAATCAACATTTTGGCACCGATCCCCGGCAAGGATACTGTCGGTATCGAGCTGGCGAATCGTGAAAAGACCGCCGTGCGCATCCGCGAGCTGCTGGAGGACGACATCTTCGCCAATGGCAAGGCCAAAATCCCGATTGCGCTGGGTAAAGATGTATATGGCAAGACCATCATCGGCGATCTCGCCGCCATGCCGCACTTACTCGTGGCGGGAGCGACTGGCTCCGGTAAATCCGTCTGCATCAACGGCATCATCACCAGCCTGCTGTGCCGCTTTGCGCCGGACGAACTGCGCTTCATCATGATCGATCCGAAGGTCGTGGAAATGCAGGCGTACGCTGAGCTGCCGCACCTCGCTTTGCCCGTAGTCACTGATCCGAAGAAGGCACTCATGGCCCTGCGCTGGGTGGTAAAGGAGATGGAAAACCGCTACCAGATCTTTGCTCACGAAGGCTGCCGTAACTTTGAAGTCTTCAATAACCGCAACCGCAAGCGCGCCGCTGATAACGAGGCGCGCAAGGCTGCTGCGGCAATCGCAGCCAAGGTTGAGCCCACCGTTGTCCTTAGCTCGGGTGTTAAACCCAAGACCAGCGCTGGCACCGACGACGTGCGCGTTTCTGCCGCCTTTGCCAAAGCCGCTGCGGCTGCCGATAATCTGGTCGATGGCACCACGCCGCCCTGGGAGGAGCTGGCCCCCGATAGCGAGGTGCTACCAGTGGAAGCGCTCGAAGATGACAGCGGCATCTGGCATGGCGACTCCGAGCCGCCGCCGCGCCGTAACCAGGAGCTGGAGATACCCGACACGCTGCCCTACATCGTCGTCATCATTGATGAGCTGGCCGACCTAATGCAGACTGCGCCGGCGGATATCGAAGGTAGCATCGCCCGCATCACCCAGATGGCGCGCGCGGCGGGCATTCACCTCATCGTCGCCACGCAGACACCGCGTGCAGATGTCATCACCGGCGTCATCAAGGCAAACATTCCCACGCGCATCGCCTTCCAGGTGTCATCAGCCCTGGATAGCCGCGTCATTCTCGACCGCAAAGGCGCTGAGAATCTCGTGGGCAAGGGTGACATGCTTTACGTGCCGCCCGGCGGTGCACAGCAGATTCGCAGCCAGGGTGCGCTCGTCACGGATGAGGAACTGCATGACCTCGTGGCGCACTGCGTCTCACAGGGCAAGCCAGTCTTTGATGTGCGCGTCGACGATGAAGGCAACGATTTCATGGGCGATGACGAAGAAGGCGGAAGTAGCGTCAATGCCGAGGAGGAAGAAACCTTGGAAAAGTGCCTGGAAGTCATGCGCCAGGAAAAGAAAGCCTCCACCAGCCTCTTCCAGCGTCGCCTGCGTCTCGGCTATGGCCGCGCCGCCCGCATGATGGACATCCTAGAAGATCGCGGCATAATCGGCCCCGGTGACGGAGCCAAGCCCCGCGAGATCTTGGTGTCGATGGATATGATTTGATCCATTCAAAGACTGTTCACCTGATAGACAAACGCACACAGCGTCGTAGATCAATTCCCCCATTTTCCCGAGACTGATGCGATCCAACCCAGAGCATTGATTTTGGGCATCTCTATTCTTTCGTTGCCATGCCATTCTATTTACACGCCCGCTCAGTTCAGGCCCTTGCCTTGCTGAGTCTGGGACTGGCGGGCTGCACTCAGGGGTTTTATAAGAAGTGGGCAGATAAGCAGGTCTTTGGGATCATCGGCTCCAAAAAAGGCACGGTGGCTGGGGCGGATGATGACACTTTACTAAGCATCACACCGCCAACACCACCGAATCTTGAGTCGCTGATCAAGCAGTCTGAGTCGGCGGATTTCCTGGGCAACCGAGCCTTTATCGAGAACAAGGCGCGCGTGGTAAAGCTGGCAGATGCGCTCGACTTTGCCGTGCATCGGAACCGTGTTTATTTGGGCAAGAAAGAGCAAGTCTATCTCCGCGCCCTGGCTCTGACGGGCACACGACAGCAGTTCGGCCCCATCGCCGGGGGTGATGGCGGGGCAGCCTTTACTGAGAGGCAAGTGAAGTCAGGCGTGAACAACTTTGTGCGCACATCGACTCTCACTTCAGGCGGCGGCATAGGGCTGGATTATCTGATGAAGACGGGCGCACGGCTAGCGCTGGATCTGACCACCGACTTCACCCGCACCTTTACCGGTGGCGTGAGAAATCTGAGCGACTCACAAGCCGTAGCAACCCTGACACAGCCGCTGCTGCGCGGTGCGGGCGTGCTGGCGACCGTGGAGCCGCTGCGCCAAGATGAGCGGGACGTGCTGTATGCGATCCGTGACTTCACTCAGTATCGAAAGGGCTTCGCAGTCGATGTCACACGTCAGTATCTAAGGGCTATCCAAGCACGGGAAGCAGCACGCAATCGTTTCGTCGCATACAAGGCATCTCTGATTTCTATCGAGCGTGATCACGCTCTTGCTGAGGCGAATCTGCGCACCCAGTCCAGCCTAAAGCAAATCGAGCAAGGCAGCCTTACCTATGAGCGCACTTGGCTGACGGCCATCCGCAGCTATGAGGAGCAGATGGATGATCTTAAAATCACTCTTGGCCTGCCTGTGAGTGAGCGCTTCGTGCTCGACCCAGCGGAGCTGAAGCATCTGGAAATCATCGACCCGAAAGGCAGCCTCGACGAAATGGTTGACGCCGCATTGGTCACACGGCTCGACATCTACAATCAGCGTGATCAAGTGCAGGATGCTGAGAGGAAGGTGAAAATCGCCCATCAGAACACCCTGCCGACCGTCAATGCTCTGGTGAATTACCAGATGGGCACGCCAACCGCCAATGGAGGATTTGAACTCAACCCCCGTCAGCGCCGCGTATCCGGCGGACTGGACTTCGATCTCAATCTAAACACCCTGCCTGAGCGCAACGCCCTGCGTGCCACACAGATCGTTGAGCAGGCCACGCGCCGCGCGCTCGACCTGCAAGAGGAACAATTGCGTGCCACGATCCGCAGTGACTGGCGTGATCTGCAACTGGCACGCCGCCAATATGAGCTGGCTCAAAAGGGACTCGAACTGGCTGAAAAACGACTCGAAATCGAATCCGCCCTGATGGCTGAAGGACAGGGCACAGCGCGTGACATCGTGGAATCACAAGATCGGATGATCACCGCACGCGACCTGATCATATCGACCTTGATTGATCATAATCTGGCCAGATTACAGCTCTGGACAGACATCGGCGTGCTCTTCATTCGGAAAGACGGCACGTGGTCAGACGTATTAAAAAACGAAAAGGCAAAGGGATCTAAATGATGAAGGCAAACTGGAAAACCTGGACAATCATCTGCGCACTCACCCTCGGTGTGGTCGCCTGGATGACGCTGTCTGGTGGCAGCAAAACTGGCGAAGAAGTGCCCACCTTTGTGGCGCAGCGAGGCCCACTCCAGGTGGATGTCCTGCAAGGCGGCGAGATCCAGGCCCTGCAAAATCACGAGGTGAAATCTGAAATTGAGATCCCCACCAAGATCATCAGCATCATCCCCGAAGGCTACCTCATCTCCGAAGAGGACGTGAAGGATGGCAAGGTGCTCGTCGAACTCGACAGCTCAGATCTCAAGACGCGCATCCAGGATCATGAGATCGACTTTCAGACCACGGTCACCACCTACATCGACGCTGACGAGGGGCGTGAAATCCAACGCAGTGAGAACCAAAGTCTCGTGAGGGACATGAAAGAGTCGGGCGTCTTTGCCCTCATGGACTTCGAGAAATACCTCGGGCGAGCGCTCACTGGGCACATCCTCAGCGATGCGAACCTGCCCTCCACAGGTGAGGAATTGGACAAATTCGTGGCCATGCTCGACACCCAGGCAAACACCCCACTCAAGCCAGGTGAAATGAAACCTGGGGGTGCCACAGCCGCCAAGAAGACACCGATCAAAAAAAACCTCAAAGAAGCCTCTGAGCGCATCGATTTCTCACCCTTCCTAGAAGGCCAGAGCAGTGGCGATGGCGAGGCTCAGCAGAAGCTCCGCCAACTCGAAGATGAGGGATTACTCCGTAAATCTGAGCTGGCCGTAGCCAAACAAAAAGTTGAGGCCTCTGAGCGTCTCGCTGCGCGTCAATTCATCTCCAAAACTCAGCTTGAAAATGATCAGGTCACATTTGAAAAAGTTTCCCTCTCCGTGAAGACCGCTGAGACGCAACTCAGCTTGTTTAAGAAATATGAGTTCTCCAAACAGTGCGCCGTGCTGCTCTCCGCCTACCGTGAAAGCCTGACCAAACTAGAGCGCACCGTTCGCGCCAATCGTTCCAAAATGGCCCAAGCTGAAACACGATTTCAGACCTCCAAGCGCCGCTATGAAATGGAACTCACCAAGACCGAAGAACTCGAGCGCCAGCTTAAAGCCTGCGCAATCAAAGCCACTCAACCTGGTCTCGTTGCCTACGGTGATCTCAATGCAGGCTCATCCTACAACTACAGCAACAGCATCGAAGAAGGTGCCAGCGTGCGACTACGCCAGACCATCCTCACCATTCCAGACATGGCTCAAATGGGTGTCAATGTGAAGGTTCACGAGTCCCAGGTGAAAAAAGTGAAGGTAGGACAGATGGCGCTGATCCGAGTCGATGCCGAGCCGGGCAAAGTTCTCGAAGGCCGCGTAGCCGAGCTAGCTCTCCTGCCAGACTCCAGCAGCAGCCGCTATACGCCTAACCTCAAGGTCTATCCCGCCATCATTCACATCGCCGGCACTCAGTCTTGTCTAAAGCCCGGCATGAATGCCAAGGTCGAAATCATTGTCGATCAGCTCGCTGAGGTGCTGTATGTGCCTGTGCAGTCCATTGAGGTCGAAGATGATCATCACTTCTGCTACATCAGCAGCGGCAGCAAACTGGAGCGCCGCCCGATCACGACAGGCGTCTTCAATGACGAATTCATCGAAGTCCGTGACGGGCTGAAACTCGGTGAACTCGTCGCCATTTCTTTGCCCAAGAAGGCAGTGAGCGAAGAGGCTAAACCTGACTCAGCCACGCCGAAGCCTGAGCCTCTGGTCAAGCCCCAAGCCAAGGAAAAAACCAAAGCCGTGGCCGCTGCCACCAAGTAGGTCCAGCAAGCCACGCGAGCGATGCCTGAACCCATCATCAGTCTGCGGGAAATCTGCAAATCCTACCAGATGGGCGGCGTCACCAGCCAAGTGCTTCAGGGCGTCACCCTCGACATCTTTCCTGGCGAGTATGTCTGCATCATGGGTCCTTCAGGCTGTGGTAAATCGACATTGCTCAATGTCCTCGGTTGCCTCGATCAGCCCACCACTGGCGACTACTTTCTCGGCGGTCAAAACGTCGCCCATCTAAACGATGATGACCTCTCCGCCGCTCGGAATCGCAACCTCGGCTTCATCTTCCAAAGCTACAATCTCATCCAACAACTCACCGTCTTAGAAAACATCGCCGTGCCCATGTACTACGGCGGCGCGGACGACGCCAAGATGCGCACCGTGGCCGAAGATCTCGCCAATCAAGTCGGACTCGGGCACCGCCTGAATCACAAGCCCATGGAGCTCTCCGGCGGCCAGCAACAGCGCGTCGCCATCGCCCGCGCCCTTTCCAATAGCCCCATAGTCATCCTTGCAGATGAAGCCACGGGCAACCTCGACAGCAAATCCGGCCAGGAAATTCTCGGCCTCTTTGACGAACTCAACGCTCAGGGCCGCACCCTTGTTTTCGTCACCCATGACGAACGTATGGTCGAGCGCAGCACCCGCATCATCCGCCTACGGGACGGCGTGGTCGAAGCTGATGAGCCAGGCGCCAAAGCCAAGTCAAGGTGACAGGCCTTCAGCCCATCTCGGCAGAGTCTGCATTTCATCCTGAAAAAAGCCTTGCCCATCTGGTAATCGACTCCATCTTCGCGGCCCTCTATGTCAAAAAACGCTGGTATAGCAAAAACGAGAAAAGCTGTCTCTAAACGATTCAAAGTCACTGCGACTGGAAAGGTGCTGCGCCGTAAACAAGGCAAGCGCCATATCCTGCAGAACAAGAGCCGTAAACGTAAACGCAATCTCGGTAAAGTCGCCCTTGTGGCAGAAGTGGATAAAGCAGCCGTCCTTGCGAACATGCCGTTCTCACATCGATAAATGCTCCCACGGTCCCCCTGGCGGGGACCACGATGCTCCGGACTGGTCTCCTCTGCGGGATCTATGTTCAGGTGAGTCCGGTCATCGAATCCCTAACAACAGCCTGCTCAGTTAAAAAGAAACATGTCAAGAGCCACCAACGCACCCGCTAGCCGCAAACGCCGCAAGCGGACACTCGCGAAAGCCAAAGGATTCCGCGGCTTCCGTTCCACCCACTTCCGTTACGCCAAGGACGCTGTCCGCAAGGCGATGACGTATTCCTACCGCGACCGCAAGGTCCGTAAACGCACCTTCCGTAACCTCTGGGTACAGCGTATCAACGCCGCCGCCCGTGCCGTAGGCATCACCTACAGCCGCATGATGGAAGGCTTCAAGTTTGCCGGCATCGAAATCGACCGCAAAGTGCTGTCCGATATCGCCATCAAGGACGAAGCCGCTTTCGCCGCCTTGGCGAATCAGGCCAAAGCCGCGCTTGAACGCAAGACCGCCCAGGCAAAAGTTGCCGCGTAATCGAACACGCCATTCCTTTAACACTCACCACAGCCGGAGCCGCAACGCTTCGGCTGTTTTGTTGTGAGAATTGGACTTTTGTCCGCCGCTCTGAATCCAAAGATCAGCAGGATAAACACGCATCCCACCAAAAGCTCCATGAGCGCCGAGCGCAAGCGCGCCGCACTCAATCCTTTCTACCGCACCCAGCTCATCACTGACATGCCCCCCTTTTTTGATGCGTATGCGCTGGGCATCGGCGAGCTGTGCGAAGTTGATCAACGCGAGCGGATGGATCTTGATGTAGTGACTGATGATGAACTCCATCCGCGCGAGGCCGACGCCGTCATTCGGGATGAAGCAGAGCGCGAAGGCCTCCTCGGGATTGGCGAGATTTATCATCACCTTCGTGCGCGGCTTGGCGAGGGACTTCAAGTCCGTGCGCTGCACTTCAAAGGGCAACTCTCCTTCGTAAACAAAGCCAGTATCGCCTTCCGCACAGCTTACGGTGACAAACATGCCGTCCTTTAGCCTAAATCTGGTGTTGCGAGTTTTAAGATGAGTTTTGAGAGACTGAAAATAAGGCTATTACAGTTACAACTAGCGCTCACCTCTGGGTGAGTTCGCCTAGAAGACTCAAGTCATTGATTATTAATCACTCAACTCTCAACCATGAACTCTCAACTCCGGTTTTAAGTTCAGTGCCTCGATGCCAACGATGGCTGGCACACCGAGTTCGCGACTAACAATGACGGCATGACAGGTGCGCCCGCCGCGGTCCGCAGAAGCAACGGGGATGTTTTTCACCATCTTCGCGCCAACGGAATCACAGACGCGTTTGAACTCCTTGCTGCCCACCATCTTTTGCAACACAGGCCGATGTCCCGTCTTCAGTGTGGGTTTGAAAACCAGAAACTCATCCGGCGTGACGGAGCCCTGCACCACGTTTTCGCCAAGGCCATAAGCTGCGCTGATCATCACGGCCTCGCGGAAGCCCGTCTCGGTATCAATGGTGAACATGACACCGGAGCACGCAAGATCCGAGCGCACCATGCGCTGCACGCCGATACTGAGCGCGACCTTGAAATGATCGAAACCTTTGTCCACGCAGTGGCGGAGGAACGCACCGCGACATCCAATGGCGCTGCGCTGCTGCCTTGTAGCTCGCGATACGCCGTCGTGATCAGCTTCTGCAAATCGGCAAGCAACGTGGCATTGAGAATGGCCTGACGCACCGACTGACCGCGCGTGCTGAGGTTCGCCATGTTGCGCGTGTCGAGGTCCGCGAGCGTGGCGCGGACGCTCTCATCAATGCCGGCCTAGCGAATGAAATGCCGGTAAGCATCCGCCGTGATGGCGAATTCATCAGGCACCTTCACGCCCTTGGCGGTGAGTTCGCGCACCATCTCACCGAGCGAGGCATTCTTGTCACCAACCATAAGTGCGTCGTCGATGGTGATGTCGGCAAACCATTTGATGAAGCGCGAGGCTGAGGATGTTTTCATGGTGTGTTGGGGTTCTGGTAGAGGCTCGCAGATGCCAGATGCAAGAGAGCCGATGGGCCGATGGGTTCATCGGCTTGCCACGGCAGCCAGGCAGTGCGCTTAGCCAGTTTTTCCACGACCTCACTCAAGTAGCGATGCTCAGACGCTTCGCGGCATTTCAGCAAAGGATCACACGAACCGCTGTTGAGCAGGCTTTGATTGATGACCCACGCGAAGGGCTTGATGCGCGCACGACGCAGATCCTCCTGCAACGCAGCAGCTTCATGCACAGGCGTGGCCTCAGGCAGAGTGACGAGCAGGATGCGGGTGAACTCAGGATCGCGCAGACGTTCGAGGAGTTTGAGAACTTCTTCTGGCTGCGTGCTGCGGGCCTGGCGTTCGAGCTCTCGCTGATAGGCCTCGCTGGCATCGAGTAAGAGAAGAGTGTGACCGGTGGGCGCGGTGTCGAGCACGACAAAGCGACCTGTGCCACGGCCAACCTCGCGCGCAAAAGCACGAAACACGGCGATTTCCTCCGTGCAGGGCGAGCGCAGGTCTTCCTCGAGCAAAGCACGGCCAGCGTCATCCATTGCTGCACCTTGAGCGAGCATGACCTCGCCTTGATAAGCGGCAGTTTCCGCAGCGGGATCGATCTTGCTGAGCGTTAGACCTTCCACCTTGCCGTGAAGCGTCTGCGCTACATGCGCGGCAGGATCGGTCGTGCTGAGATGCACTGCGTGGCCGCGACGTGCGAGCATGACGGCGATGGCGGCAGCAACGGTGGTCTTGCCCACGCCGCCTTTGCCCATGGTCATGATCACGCCGTGACCTTGCTGCTCGATGCTGGCGACGAGGTCTTCCAGACTTTCCATGTCGGGCGGTGTCCAGCCGTCTTCGTCTGCCCTCACACACCTGCCTTGAGCATCGCTGTTCAGCAGCACACGCAGGCCGCCGATGCCGAGAATGTTAATCGGGCGTAGTGGCACGATGAAGCTCGGCATCGAACTGATGAACTCACTCGACGCCGTCAAAGCGGACATGCCTCTTTGTTGCATGGCTTGCGCGGTCACATCATCCAGGCACTTGGTTTCAAAGGTGCCGTTCACCACGAGGCATTGGTTGCCTACACCGATAGCCCGCAGTTCTTTTGACGTGCGCTCAGCTTCTCGCAAAGCCGCGCCTTGTGGTCGGCTCACGAGCACGAGCGTGGTGGCTTTTGCGTCGGCGAGCGTGTTGACCGTGGCCTCATAGATGACGCGCTGCTTTTCCAATCCTGCGAGTGGTCCGAGACAGGAGGTGCCGCTGGTGTTTTTGTCCAAAAACTGATCCCAAGCCTTCGCCAAACTCATCAGCCGCAGCGTGTGGCCGGTCGGCGCGGTATCGAAGATGACGTGATCATAGTCCTTCGCGGCTTCGGGATTTCCAATGAGTCCTGAGAACTCATCAAAGGCAGCGATCTCCACCGTGCAGGAACCCGAAAGCTGCTCTTCCATGCTGCGCAATGCCGTCTCGGGGAGCAGTCCGCGCATGGGGCCAATTAAGCGCTCGCGATACGCCGCCGCCGCCGCGACGGGATTGATGTTTAGCGCATCCAGACCCGGCGCCCCCGCGATGGGCCTGGGTTTGTTCGTGAGTTTGGTTTCCAATACTTCATCTAAGTTCGAGGCCGGATCGGTACTCACGAGCAGCACGCGTTTGCCCGCATCGACGAGTTTCAGCGCCGTGGCACATGAGAGCGAGGTTTTGCCGACGCCACCTTTGCCGGTGAAGAAAAGAAAGCGTGTCGAAGTGGAGGCCTGCGGCTGGTAAGTGGGCAGGTTCATGATTTTGCCTCCTCCTTGATGCCCAGCGCGGCGCGGAAGAACACCGGCCGCTCATCATGGTTCGGGTAGCGGCCCTTCATATAAACCTCGCCGTCGATGAAAATGAGCGGAAGCACGGTGGTGCCCTCTCTTTCGAGCAGCGCCTTCACCGCCGCGTTCTTCGCAAAGGCCATCGGCTGCTGCCCCAAGTTCTGGCGCTCGATTTTCACGCCCATGTTCGCCAGTTGCGACATCGACGCCGCGAAGTTCACGAGATCAGGATCAATACTCGGTCCACAAATCCCAGTGGAACAGCACATGGGCGGATCATATATCTGGATGGTTTTCATGAGGGGAGGTGAGAGGATATTCGGATCACGACAGGAATGTTATAGGGTGTTAGCCCCAGTTACGAAAAGCACCCCAGATTGGCGCAATAGCCAAGCACGTATGTAGTGCCAATCTTGTGCTGCGCTTGATGCTGCCAGCACGCCGTCGCGTATCCGAATGTGCTTTTCCACGAGGGCGCGTGGAAGGAATTCGTCAGGTTGAAGTGCAAATTGCTGCCTCTGCCTGGGCGTGTCCGAAAGTTTGTGTTTCGGGTCTTTGGTTATGTTTTGGTCTGGGGTTGTTTTTTTGATTGAGCGCATGCGCTCAATCAAAAAAATCGCGATCCGAACTGGATCGCAAATTGGTTGGCCGCAGGCACCCAACTCGCCGGAG
>CAMAQH010000033.1 GCA_945860295.1 Prosthecobacter debontii | reverse complement strand
GCCCAAAGCTGGGGTGGTGCGGGCAAGCACAAGCCCCTGATCGACAAGGTCTTGGAGTGGCAGAAACGAACTTCGCCGAAGTTGCCTCCTGACCACTCACCACCGAACGATAATGAACTCAAAAACGCTGCCTAACTTCGGAATCCGGGCTTAATAATCAGAAAGAGTTCTTTGCCGAGATGACTGAGAGCTACTTCGGCTCGAATGATTTTTATCCCTTCGTCGCTGGTGAACTGAAGCGAGATGAACCCGAAATATTTGCCCTCATGGCTGAGATCTGGGGACCTCTTCCAGGAAGCATCCATAAGAGAATCAGTGCCAAGTCATGAATTCACTGGTGAGATTACACTGACCACAGAGAGATCATCTCCCAGATGCCTTGGACATGCTCCCAGCGGCGGATGGCGACATCGAGTAGGAAAAGGAATAGCAGGGCGATGACAAGTGGTGGCCACATCTCGATGTATTGCAGGGCTTTGATCGTGTTCAGCTCGGGAACTTGGCCTGCCTTCAGCATCATGCCGCCAGTAAGACGTGTGGCTTCGGTGAGCAGGCTTTCATTGACGGTGCCGAGGCTGGCTTCGGAACTGGGATTATGGTCGATGCCGGCGGACACCATCTCGGCACCGCTTTGCGCCCGGATGAGATAGACGCCGGGCTGATCGGGGCGAAAGGCTCCTTCATACAATCCGGGGCCACTTTGGTTGAGCGTGATTTTTTGCACGGGCTTCAGCGGCGCTCCAAGTGCATCGGCGGCGACGAAGAATATCTCGGCTTCGACTCGGGCATCATTGGCGCGGGTGCCGGCATCTTGCTGGAGGTCCACACGCAGAAGCGCTTCATCACCCTGTATCTCAGTGGCGAGGTCCATGTTGCGGCCTTGCGGCGGCCGTGCGGTCTCGCGTAGCACCTGGGACCAAAAGCGGCTGAAACCCGACCAGCGAGTGATCCAAAGTGAACCCCAGCGGCTTTTGGCATCGCTGGTAAAGGCGGTGACTTTGCCGAGACCGAATCGCCAGTGTGCGAGCAGCGGATCACCTAGATCCGTGACGAGTGGAATCTGCGCGGTGGCTTTGCGGATCGTTTTCACATAGCCGAGCAGGGCAGGGGAATCCCACTTTTCAAAGCCCGCGAGCATGGGGTGTTTCTCGACAAATCTTGGCTCAAAAGGTTCCTCACGAATCATGCGCGCGGTATGCATGAGCGTATCCTGAGTGAAGATGCGGGTGATCGTACTCGCATCCATCGTGCTGTAAGACTGACCGCCGCCAGCACTGGCGATGGCTTGTAGCAGCGCGACATGTGAGCCTTCGCCAATGGCGACGGTAGAGATGGTCGTGCCCTCGCCACGGCATTGGGAAGCGATTCCTTCATAGCCGCTGCCAGAGGTCTGGCCATCGGTGAGGATGATCATGTGCTTCACCTTGGCCTTCACGCGCTGGAGTGCGGTGCGCGCTTGTTCAAAGGCGGGCTGCAAGTTCGTGCCACCACCAGAGGCCACGGCTGCGATCTGTCCGGCTACGGAACCGGTATTGGTTAGTCGCGTCATCGGGGCCACGACATGTGCTTCACTATCGAATGCATACACGCCGATGAAATCTGTCCTGCCCAGCACCTCAGCGGTGGCGATTGAGGCACTCTTGGCCATCTCCAGTTTCTCACCTGCCATGGAGCCAGAGCGGTCGATGACGATGGCGACGGCCGCGCTTTGCTTCTCCTCCTCATCCGGTGATTTCAAACGGAGCGGCAGGATTTCCTCAATCGGTGTGCGGTAGTAGCCTCCGACACCGAAGCTCTGCGGGCCACCGAGCATGATGAGTCCGCCACCGAGCTTGTCCACGTAGTCGCGCATGGCGTTCATCGTTGGTTCACCGAGCTGATGCGCGGGCACGTCGCTGAGGATGATGCCATCATAACCGGCGAGCTGATCCAGCGAGCTGGGGATGCCGCCAGGCTGGCGCAGTTCGAGTTGCACGCCTTCTTTCTCCATCGCCTGCATGAGATACTGGCCTTCAGTGGCATCGCCTTCGATGTAGAGTAGCCGAAGTCTGCCGCGCACATCCACTAGCGTTAGCGCGTCATTATTGGCTGGCAAAGTGTCATCGGCCACGCCTTCGAGGACAGCGCGGTATTTGTAAATGTTCCGCGCAGCGGGTGTGCGAGTAAATGTTTCGCTGCGCGGTTGGCCGGGCTTCAGCGTCACGCCACGCTGCTCGACCTGGACCCCGTTTTCATAAAGCTTTAGCAGGCCCTGTGTCCCCATCGTGGCTTCAAGGAGAGCGGTGAGTTTCAGAGTTGCGCCTTCATTAAGGCGGGAGCGATTCGGCACCAGTTCACGCATGCGTGCATCTGGCTTGCGTGGCCCAGCGATGGGGATGGCATGGAGTCGTGTGTTTGATACAGCAGCATCACGCGCCGCCTCGAGAAGGCTGCCTCGCGTCTCATGACCGTCACCGATGATGACGAGATCGCGGCTGGCTCCGGCAGGAAACATGGCCAGCGCATATTCCACCGCTGCGCCGTATTGGCTATCTCCGCCGTGTGTGGTCTGCCATGCAGTTTGCTGCGCTGCTGTGGGCGGAGCTTCACCTGTGATTAGCTCGGGCTTGTCTCCCAGTCGCACGACAAAAGTCTCTGCTCCGCTGCCGATCTGCGCTTGTAGTTTCTGAGCCGTTGCTAGCACCTCGGCTAGTCCTTCAGCTCCCATGCTTTGACTTTCATCGACGATGATTCCCAGTGCTTTCTTCCCTGTCTGCGATACCCGCGCCGGGCCTGCGAGCGCAGTCAGAGTCAGTAAGATGAGCAGCGCGCGAACGACGAGCAGTAGTCGCTTCCGCATGCCATGCATGGGGTGCGCCGACTGGTTTTCAAACCACAGCAGCAGCGCAAAGGCAGGTAGCGCTAGCAGTAGTAGTTTCGGTGAGGCCCAGTCCATCAGAGTTGGCCGACTTCATCACGCCACGCTGTATGTGCAACTGGGATTCTGGAGTGATTGCCCATCGCGGCTGTAAAGGAGCAGGATTTTTACGGCGTCTTGAGATGACGATCAAAGAACTCAATCATCGCAACTTCAGCCTTTTCGGCATCGGGGCCTTTGAAGCCGTGTCCGGCTCCGGTTAGGGTGAGTAGTTCGACCTCGACTTGCGCGGCCTTGAGTTTGTCCACCATCCAGCCGGCTTGTTCGTAATTCACATACTTGTCGTTGGTGCCGTGAATGATCAGGGTGGGCGCGGCATTCGGGGTCACCCAATACAAGGGGCTGCCACGCACATGTTCTTTGAGCTTGGTGTCGAGCGCACCACCAAAAAATAGCGGCAGCACTTCGGCCGCATCGACGCTCTTGCCATAGGACTTGGTGAGATCACTCGGTCCGTAATAGTTCACCACGCAGGACACGGCACTTGATTGATCAATGTGGTTGCCGACGTCGAACTCTTCGACGTCAGAAGTCACGCCGAGAAACTGTACCAAATGTCCACCGGCTGATCCTCCAGTCACGCCGAGCCTCTTTGGGTCGACATGGTGCTTTTCAGCATTGGCTCGCAGCCAGCGAACGGCGGCTTTGCAATCGATCACGGCGGCAGGGAAGGGGAAAGTAGGTGCAAGACGATAGGTCATGGTTGCAGCGACATATCCATGGCTGGCGAGTGTGATGCACAGCTTGTCGTGGCTTTCGCGAGTACCCGCTCGGAATCCGCCACCATGAATGCAAAGGATGGTCGGCAGCGCACCACTCGCACTCTTAGGGCGGGCGATGTTGAGTTGCAGGTGTTGATCCGCTGAATTGGAAAACTCGATGCCTTTCTCGAAGCTCAAACTGTCAGGAATCACGAGTTCGGCAGCGTGTGCGAAAGGCACACTGGCCAGGAGGCAAAGTTGGAGGATTCTCATTAGGCTGGAGTGTCTGGAATTTAGTATCTGCTCTGTTAGTGCAGGAAGAATGGAGAGTTAGAGGACTACACTTTTGGCATGTGCGGGACGAGGACGTCGGGTGCTTGGTTGCGTTGCTTGCTGCGTTTGGCGGCTTCTTTGGCAAAGACCTCCTGAGAGCGCAGAGCTTTCTTAGCGGGTGCGGTGGCTTGATGCCAGGTGCCGTCAGGGCGCAGAGTTCGGCCACGAGCGGTGTCGGTGAAATGTGTTTCGAGAATGTGGATGAGGCGTTTCTTGGCCTCCTTATCCTCGACAGGAACGAGCAGCTCGACTCGCTTAGAGAGGTTGCGATTCATGAAGTCCGCGCTGGAAATGAAAACGGAATGACGTCCACCCTGACGGAAAATATAAATGCGCGCGTGTTCCAGGTAGCGGTCGATGATGCTGATGACGCTGATCTTTTCACTCAGGCTTTTGACTCCAGGGCGCAGGCAGCAGATGCCGCGCACATTGAGCTTGATCTGCACACCTGCTTGTGAGGCTTCGTAGAGAGCTTCGATCATCTCACGATCTTCCAGCGAGTTCATCTTGAGCATGATCTCGGCGTGCTCTTTCTGCTTCGCACGCTCGGTCTCACTGCGGATCATGCTGAGCAAGCGCTCACGTAGGCCAAAGGGAGCCATGCTGATCTTTTGGAAATGCACGAAACGTGAGCGTCCGGTGACGGTGTTGAAAAAGGCACTGGCATCACTGGCGTAGTCGGTGCGGCAGGTGAGGTAGCTGATGTCGGTGTAGAGCTTTGAGGTGGCCTCGTTGTAATTGCCCGTGCCAAAATGCATGTAGCGCACAAGATGCCCAGACTCACGGCGCATGATGAGGCAGACCTTGGCGTGGGTTTTTAAACCGTGGACGCCATAGATGATTTGGGCACCGGCATTGAGCAGGTCATTGGCACGATCCAGATTGCGGGCTTCATCAAAGCGGGCCTTCAATTCGACGAGCACGGTGACGTGCTTACCAGCCTCTGCCGCACGCACCAAGGCTGCGACGATTCGGCTATTTTTTGCCGTGCGATAAAGGATCTGTTTTATGGCGATGACGTTGGGATCGCTGGCGGCTTCCTCAATGAGTTTCACCACGGGTTCAAAGGCCTCATAGGGATGATGCAGAAGGATGTCGCTACGTTTGATAGCTTCAAACATGCTTTCGCTAGGGTCGATCTCGGGAGGCGTTTGAGCGATCCATGATTCGACTTTAAGCGCATCGAACCCCTGCAATCCAGCGATGGCAAAATACGCGGTCAGATCCAGTTCGCCAGGAATGGTGAAGACTTGGGCGTTTTTTGCTTCGCACATGTCACGGATGGCCGCGACGAGATCGCGGCGTGCACCTTCTTCGATTTCGATGCGGATGGCGGGGCTTTGCAGGCGCTTATCGAGGATGCCCTCCATGGCCGCAGCAAGGTCTTCGACGGCGTCATCGTCAGCAGCGATGTCTGAGTTCCGACTGATGCGGAAGCGCGCTGAGCCGGTGACCTTTTCAGAGGGAAAGTAATGATGGAGGAACAGGGTGAGCACGTCCTCAAGATTCAGGTAAGCGTGCTGCACACCCTCAGCATCTGGCACCGTGATGTGGCGCGGCAGACTGCTAGGCAGAGTGAAGAGAACGAGGCGGCGTGAGGGCTTATCATTCGTCTCACTGAGGATCGAGCAAAGCAGAGCAATTTGAAGCGCGGGAATATTGGCGCGAGGTGACTCGTCAAGCGCGATGGGTGAGAGCACGGGGAAGATATGCTCCATGAAGTGGTCCTCCAAGTGCGTGCGCTGAGTGGGAGTCAGTTCATCTGGCAAAAGTCGGCGGATGCCTTTCTCTCGCATCAACGGAATGAGATGCAGACCGAGAATCTCATACTGACGAGCGATGAAGGCGGAGACGCGCTCGTGGATTTGATCCCACTGCTGGCTCGGTGTCAGGCCGCTAGGATCTTTGGCCCGCAGGCCTTTGTCCCGCATGAATTGCAGGGCGCCGACGCGCACCATAAAGAACTCGTCAAAGTTTGATGCAGTGATGGCCAGGAACTTCACGCGCTCTAGCACGGGCAGTTCTTCACGCGCAGCTTCAGCGAGCACGCGTTCATTGAAAGCGAGCCAACTCAGCTCTCGGTTTAGGAAATGATCTTCAGGGTAGGGCATGGGAAGGGGATCAGGGTTGTGCTAGCACGATGTCGAAGCCGTAGATTTCGCGGAAGATGTCGCTCTTTGAATTGATGGCGATTTGCTCGATGGTGGTGTCTTCGATACCGGGGGTCACAATGGTGAGGCGGCTGCCTTCGGGGCGGAGTTGGATGGTCTTGATGCGCTGGGCATGACTGCGGTCCAGGGCATCGGCGATACGGAGTAGAGCGGCAAGTTTGAATACGACCATGCGCTCCTCGCGCGAGAGGTCGGAAAAGTGAGGGTGATTGCGCTCTGGATTGTAGCGGCGGTGGTAGCGCGCCAGCAGCGCTACGAGTTCACGCTCGCTCGTGCTCAGGCCGAAGATCTCGGTTTGCAGAAGGATGTAGAGGCTGTGTTTGTGGTGCTCACGCGGGCTGATGAACATGCCCACCTCATGCAGCATGGCGGCGACCCGCAGCACGAGTTCATAGCGCGGCTCCAGGGTGTGCAGGTGTTGCAGTTCACGGAAGAGTTGCTGAGCAAAGTTGGCGACGTGTTCGGCGTGCTTGCGGTCGGTCTTGTAGCGGGCGCCAACTTCACCAGCGGCTTGCATGACTTCTTCTTGAAAGGTGGCCGTGCGTGGTCGGGAGGTGACGAGATCCTGCATCAGTTCACGCTGAAAATCACCCTGTGGCACCCACATGGTTTTGTCCCCAAAACGGCGCGCTAGGGCGAGATTGGTTTGCAGTGCAGGCACGATGCCTTCACCGCCGGTGTAATGCATGTGCAGTCGGCGCACGAGCTCATCAGGACTCAGGGCGGCGAGCTTTTCGGTGAATACTTCCAGGTCATCTTCATTGATTCTGAAGACGCCCAGTTTGGGTGTCGCGAGCTGCTCGGCGACGCTTTGAATCTCGGCTCCAATGGCCACATGGTGGTCCATTTTGTAGCCTGCATAATCTTGGGCCAAGTGATCTACCACGCCGCGAATTTGCTCTTCGAGATGAGAGAGATGCTGCGGCGATTCACTGTCCATACCGGCCACCGCCTCGCGAGCGCGGAAGATACCGAGGCGATAGTTGCTGTAAGCGGCGAGGCGGCCTTGTTTGAAATACAGCGCCCGCGTATTCCCCGGTCCGATGTGGGAGACGAAGGTGTGGCCCTCGGCGAGCTTGGGATTCTTTTCCAGCAGACGACGTGCGATCTGATAGACGAGGCGTGTCATGTCGCCGTCATCGATGAGGCGTGCACTGAGGCCGGTGGTGACTTGCAGGCGATTGAGGAAGATCTCGTGATTCGTGGCTTCTGAAAGGATGTTGGTAGTGTAGAGCCGGATGGCCTCAAGAGGCAGGCTGTACTCACGCGCGGTGCGCAAAAAATCACGCAGGATGCCCGCTGCCTGCTCCATCGTACTTCGTGTCAAAGTGCCTGAGCGGAAGATGTCTCGCGCTATGGGAAGAGGGCGGTCCAGATGCTCCACTTCATGGAAGCCTTTGGCGACGTTCTTGGTGCCGATGACCATTGAGAGCGAGGCTGCGCCGACATAGATCACGGCCTGCTCGGCGGGGTTCGCGGGTAGTTCATTCATAGTTTACTTGCCCTCCCTCTGTCGCAGCCACGCCACTGACCCTGCGGCCACGGCGGTGCCGCCGAGTTTGGCGATTGAATACTTGAGTCCCTTGGCAAGTCCAGGCACGGCGAAACGCGCAACTTCTTCCTTGAGCAGATTTAAATACAAATCAGGCAATTCTTCGACCAGCCCACCGCCGAGTGTGATGTGATCTGGGGCCAGCAAGTTCACCACAGCGGCGACTCCCATGCCGAGGTAGCGTAGAGAGTTACGGAACATGATTATCGAGGCTTCTTCTCCCGTCTTCAAGGCAGTCGCGAGAGCCTTGCTGCGGATGTCACGCAGATTGCCACGGGTCTTTTTATCGAGCTCAGGCAACTGACCGCGATAGCAAGCGATTCCCGCCTGACTGGCCAGCGCGAGCCGACTGGTCAGGTCCTCCAGCAAAACTGTGCCCGCCTCTGGACTGCCAAGATGCGTGCCAGGCAGGTAAATCATGCCCAGTTCCATGGCGGAGACGGTGCGCCCCATGATCAGCTTACCATCGTACACAAAGCCCGCTCCGACTCCCGTGCCGGGAAACACACCGAGCAGTGAGCGTGCGCCCTTGCCTGCACCGAGCTTGTATTCACCAAAGGTGCCAGCATCCACATCATTGAGCACCGCCACAGGTTTTTTAAAGACACCCTTCAGCGTTGTCGTCAGGCCCATGTTGTTCCAGCCGAGGTTCGGCGCATTGATCAAAATGCCCTTCTCTGGATTCACCAATCCTGGGCAGCCAATGCCGATGCCTTGCAGTCCCTTTGGGTCCACGCCTGCATTAGCGATCGCTTCATGGATGGCCTTGAGAATCTTTTGCCGCCCCTTGACCTGACCATCTGAGCCGCTGGTCGATTTCCGTGCCGAACCCAGAACCTTGTAATCATTATCCAGCACGCAGGCCAGCATCTTGGTGCCACCTAGATCGAACCCGATCCAGAAAGGTATGGATTTAAATTTAACCGCAGAGCTGCCCGCTGGCTTGGCCTTGGCCGGCTTGATCTTTTCAGACTGAGTGGCTTTGGACTTTATGGGCTTGGCTATCGCCTTGGTTTTGGTGTTCTTATTTGCCATGTCCCCAACAGAGCACGGACGGCCCCCTGTGGGCAAGTGACAACCCAGTTTCTCGTGCAGACGACCCTCAATCAGCGACCGCTGCGGCTAACTGCTCTATCGCCACTTTCGCATCTGGCGGACCGAAGAAGGAGGTGCCGCAGACGAAAAGATTCGCGCCATGCTGCTTCGCAATCGGGGCTGTATACATATAGATACCGCCATCCACTTCGAGGTGGTATTTAAGGCCATGAGCATCGCGGTAATCACGCGCGGCGGCCAGCTTTGGCATGGTTTCCTTTTCCATGAAGGGCTGACCACCGAAGCCGGGGACGACGGTCATGATCAGCAACAGATCAATCTCATGCGCATACGGAATGACCGCCTCAAAAGGCGTGTCAGGGTGCAGTGCGAGTCCGGCATGTTTGCCAGCAGCTCGGATGCGACGCAGGGTGTCGAGCACGGACGTATCGTAGTCCGCTTCAACATGGATCGTGATATTATCCGCCCCAGCTTTGAGGAAGCGTTCTAAATAGTGATCGGCACGGTGCATCATGAGATGCACGTCTAGATACAAGCCGCTGCACATACGCACCGTCTGAACCATTTGCGGGCCAAAGGAGATGTTATCGACAAAGCTGCCGTCCATCACATCCAGATGCAGCCACTGCGCCCCAGCCTGTTCAGCACGATGCACCTCCGAGCCGATCTTTGACCAATCTGAAGCCAGCAATGAAGGGAGAATGAGCGGAGTCGTGTTGGAGATAGGATCCATAAGGTCACGATGAAGGATGCAGCCATGCAGCCGCGCAACCGCGAAGTTTTCATGGCATCCATGAACCCACGACACCCCGCTGAACCTGCAAGGAGCGCCCTGAAACTTGCGTTTGTTTGATGTGGCATTACAGCCGCCCCAGTTCTGTCATTCCCCCCGATGATTTCCCGTTTTCCACACCTGCTGACTCTGATGGGTGGCGCCCTCGCCATTCATGTGACTCAAGCCCATGCTGCCGATGCCTTTCCGCCGGAGCAGATCGTCTTCTTTGAGAAAGAGATCCGCCCGCTGCTGGCGGACAACTGCTACGACTGCCACAGTGCCCACAAGCACGAAAACGGCCTGCGCCTGGACCTGCGCAGCGCCATCCTGCGTGGGAGTGACTATGGCAAGGTAGTGGAGCCAGGGAATCCGGCCATCTCGAAGCTGATCAAGGCCATCAATCATGCCCCAGGCGTGGAAGCGATGCCAAAGAAGGGTGACAAGCTGAAGCCTGCGCAGATCGTGCTGCTGGAAAAATGGGTGAAGATAGGCCTGCCCTGGCCAGTAGAGAAAGAGGTGGTGGATATACACCCGAAGCCGGACCCGATGCAGCACTGGGCCTATCTGCCAGTGAAGAAACCTGCAACCAGTTCGATCGATGCGCTAGTAGAGCCAAAACTCAAAGCCGCAGGCTTGGACTTTGCCTTAGCCGCTGATCCTGCCACACTTTGCCGCCGCTTGTTTGTGACGCTGACGGGCTTGCAGCCGAGCTATGAAGACGTGCAGTCGTTCATTAAGGAACCGAATGCGGAGAAACTAATCATGAAGCTCCTCGCCACCCCGGCCTACGGTGAGCGCTGGGCTCGTGTCTGGCTGGATGTAGCTCGCTATGCCGACACGGACGGCTATCAGGTCGCCGCCAAAAACATCAATTACCCATATGCCTACACCTTCCGTGATTGGGTGGTGAAATCACTGAATGAAGACCTGCCGTATGACCAGTTTCTCATGCACCAACTCGCGGCGGACAAGCTGCACCCGAACGAACCCACTCACCCCTCACTTGCGGCGCTTGGATTCCTGAATGTGGGCGACCGTTTCATCAGTGATCGAAATCTGCAAATCGACGACCGCATTGATGTCGTCAGCCGTGGGATGCTGGGGATCACCATCGGCTGCGCGCGCTGCCATAACCACAAGTTTGATCCCATCCCAAGCAAGGATTACTACGCCATGTATTCCATTTTCAGCAGCAGCATGGAGCCGGACCAAAAGGATCTACCGATGATCGGCAAGCCAGCGAACGAGCAGACCTTCCACGAGTATGAAGGCAAGGTTGCGGAGATCGCCAAGAAGGAGATGGACTTCAAGCGCACCGTTCATGAAGAGATCCGCAAGCCGGAGCGCATGGCCGAGTACCTTGCCTTTGCCCAAGAGGCGGCCTTCATCAAAGAACGCAACACCCTCAAAGGCCGCGCCGGGCAACTCAAGCTGCGTGAGAAAGTGGCGGACAAGTGGGGCGACTTCCTGCTGCGCTATGCCTTGAAGGACAAGCCGCATCCCGTGATGCTCGCATGGAAAGAATTCGCCGCGCTGTCAGCATCGGAGTTTGCCGCGAAGGCACCTGCGGTGATAGCCGCCATCTCCAAGCCTGAGCGCGGCATGAATGCCGTGGCGCGCAATGAATTCACCAAGCGCCCTGCGCCGAAGAGTCTCCAGGAGGTTGCCACTGTCTATGCGCAGATCTTTGCCGCCTGCCTCGACGGTAAGGAGCCTGACAACGCTGACTGGAAACAGGTGCGCGAGATCCTGCAAAGCGACCCCTCGCCAATGGCTGTGCCTGTGGAAGAAGCGAACCTCTTTTTCACCCGCCGGGATCTGGACACTATCGTTAAACTCAGCAACGAGCGAGTGAAGCTGGAATCCGGCCACCCTGGTGCACCACCACGCGCCATGGTCTCGCTCGACAAGCCGAAGCCGAGTGACGTGCATGTTTTTGTCCGTGGCAATCCAGCGCGTCAGGGTGATGCCGCGCCACGCGCCTGGCTGACGATGTTCGGTGGCGAGAAGTTCACCGATGGCAGCGGACGCCTCGAGCTGGCGAAGAAGATCGCCAGCAAGGACAACCCACTGACTGCTCGTGTGATCGTGAACCGCATTTGGACGCAGCATTTTGGCAAACCATTGGTTGGGCAGACGAGCGACTTCGGTGTGCAGTCACCGAAGCCTGCGCAGGCTGACATGCTCGATTACCTGGCCGCGACGCTCATGGAAAATGGCTGGAGCTTGAAGAAGCTGCATCAGGTGATTCTCACCAGCCGCACCTATCAACAGAGCGCTCAGAGCACGCCGCATAAGGATATCAAGGATGCCGAGAACGATCTGCTCGGCCACTACAACCGCCAGCGCCTCGATTATGAATCGATGCGTGATGCCATGCTGCAAGCCACCAGCGATCTCGATCTGAGCAAGGCAGGTGGACGCGCCGTGGAACTCACCGACAAGGACGCCGACACCCGCCGCAGTGTTTACCTCATCGTGAATCGTTATGATCAGGCCACCGTGCCGGCGATGTTCGACTTTGCGAATCCAGACAATCACAGCCCGATGCGCTACGTCACCACTGTGCCGCAGCAGGCTTTGTTTTTGATGAACAGCCCCTTCATGAGTCAGCGTGCCATGCGCGCCGCATCGCAGGCACCGGTTCCAGGCAGCACCACCGACTCGCAAGTCATCCAGTCGATGTATCACCGTGTGCTGCATCGTGATGCCAAGCCTGAAGAGATTGAAATCGCGCAACGTTTCGTCAACGATGCTGAAAACCTTAGCCGTCGTGGCAATGCTTTCGTGTGGCGCTACGGCTCTGGTCAGGTGGAGAAAGATGCGGCCACGGGTAAGGTGTCTCTTGCAGGCTTCGAGGCCTTCAAACACTACGGCAAGATGGGCCAGAGCACGACGCGCTGGTATCCTGCGCCGAAGTATCCTGACAAACAATACGGTCATCTCTTCATGGGTGCAGGCAGTGGTCACCCCGGCAGCAAATGGCCGGTGGTGATGCAGTGGACCTCTCCCTTTGAGAAAGAGCTGATCCGCATCCGTGGCACCGTCAAACGCAGCAACGAAGCAGGCAACGGCATCCGCGCCTGGATCATCTCCAATCGCGCAGGCAAGGTGCGTGAACAGTTGCTAAAACCTGTCGATAGCGTCGAGATGAGCGCCGAACTCGAAGTCAGTCAAAACGAGGTGCTTTCGTTTGTCATCGAATCTGAAAACCAAGACACGAACAGTGACAGCTTCACCTGGGTGCCCGTCATTGAGCGCATTGACCAACTCACTGGTCAGGCCACTGTCATCACCAAGGCCGACACCGACTTCTGCGGTCCTGAAGGTTGGCCGCTCAAGCGCCCGAAACCCCAATCAACCCTGTCGCAGTTCGCGCAGGTGCTGATGATGTCGAACGAGTTTCAGTTTGTGGACTGAGACTAAAGAAGCATTTTCTTGCAACCCAAACCTAGGAGGTCAAAAAATGTCCATCGCCGCTACACAGTATTTCCATTTTGGGAACCGCTATCGCAGACATCGCAGGGCGAACATCAAGAAGTTTAATCGACACTTCATCTATACGGCCGACGAGCAGTCAGGCATCATCTTGATAGTCGCATTTAAGGATGATCGCCAACATCCAGATCATGGTCTGGATCAAGAATTGACCTGAGCAACGTTTCAATATCCCCCCCATGTCCCATCACGCCCCGAATCTCGAACACCGTTTTCTCACCCGCCGCCAGTTGCTCAATCGCATGGGCATGGGAATGGGGGCCGTTGCCCTTGGCGAACTCATAGGCGCTGGCAAGGCTCAGGCTGGATTGAATGCCACGAATCCGTTCGGTGTGCGGCAGTCGCATTTTGAACCGAAGGCAAAGCGCGTGATTCACTTCTTCATGAATGGCGGCCCGTCACAGGTGGATACCTTTGATCCGAAGCCGATGCTTGAGAAGTATGATGGCAAGGCGCTGCCTAGTTTGCTAAAGACGGAACGTCCCACGGGCGCGGGCTTGAAGTCGCCGTTCAAGTTTCAGAAGTACGGCCAGTGCGGCTTGGAAGTGAGCGAGATCTTTGCCAAAACTGCCGAGTTTGCCGATGACCTTTGCGTCATCCGCTCCATGTATGCCGATGTCCCGAATCATGAGCCTTCTCTCGGTTTGATGAACTGCGGTGATGGTCGTTTGCATCGTCCCAGCTTCGGTTCGTGGGTGACTTATGGTTTGGGTTCCGAAAATGAAAACCTGCCGGGTTACATCTCCATGTGCCCTAATGGCATGCCGACACGGCGCACGAAGAACTGGCAGTCTGCTTTTCTGCCAAGCGTTTATCAGGGCACTTACATCAACACCGAAGACACAGACGTGGATAAGTTGGTGGAGTTTATCAAGAACGGCTCGCTCGATCTCAAGCAACAGCGTCGCCAGCTCGATCTGCTGCATGAACTGAACGAAAATCATCTCAAGCAGCGCCAGAATGATCAGCAGCTCGATGCACGCATCCAAAGCTACGAACTCGCTTACCGGATGCAGATGGAAGCGACAGATGCCTTCGACATTAGCAAGGAGTCTGAAGCCGTGCGCCAGGCTTATGGCGAGAACCCCTTTGGCAGACAGACGCTGATTGCGCGTCGCTTGCTGGAGCGCGGTGTCCGCTTCATTCAGCTTTGGACCGGAGCAGGTCAGCCCTGGGACAGCCATGATGAAATTCTCGATCACGCGCGTCTCGCGAAGAATGTGGACCAAGCAATCGCCGCTTTCATGTATGACATGAAGCAGCGTGGTCTCTTCGACGACACACTTATGATTTGGGGCGGTGAGTTTGGCCGTACACCTGCTGTCGAACTGCCAACACCCGGCTCCAACGCTGGCAAACAGCGCGGTCGTGACCACAATCACTACGGCTTCAGTTACTGGCTCGCAGGTGGTGGTGCCAAAGGTGGTTACACCCATGGTGCCACGGATGAATTCGGCTTTGCCGCTATCGAAAACAAAGTCCACGTCCACGACCTGCACGCCACGCTGCTGAAGTTGCTCGGATTCGATCACGAGCGCTTCACCTACAAGTACGCTGGCCTCGATTTTCGTCTGACCGGTGTGAACGAATGCAGTGTGGTGGAAGAGTTGATTGCCTGATCCATCAGGGTTCTCCTTCGAGACTGAAGACCACCCCTTCCGGCCAGCCGAAGGGGAACGCTCCGGCATTCGTTACGGGCTTGAACCACAGGGCGCCTGTGCTCATGAAGCCAGGAGTGGATTCGCTCCAGACCAATGTCGCCGCTAGGCTCCCGGCCTTGGCATCGAGCAACTCATGAAGTGCCATTCGGCCTGATTCCAGGAGATCTGCGGAAGCGGTGACTTTGGAACCGTCGGTAAGCGTCCCGACAAGAGTTAGCACGCCTGCTTTGGATAAGGTGCCCATGAGCAGACTCGTGGAGGCACTCGGATAGCCGGGAGATCCCGCTACAGGATTCACTTGAGCCAGTGTTGTACGATACTTTCCACCACTACCCAACAAAGGAGAATCAACAGCTAGTGCGGCACGTTTTCTAGCACCTCCGAAGACGGACATTGCTGCCACACTTGATCGTGTTTGTTCTCCAACATGACCCATGAAGGTTCGCAGTGTCAGATTGAATTGGAGGGAGAGCACAAGCGGCGTGCGGCCCGCCCGGGAGATCATAAATGAAGCGGAGCGGTCTTTGCCAAAACGCGCAGTACCGTCTGGGTGCAGCTCTCCTGAAAAGGTATGATTTGCCTCACCGAGTTTTAGTGTGCCTGAGAACAGGGCCGCAGGTGTGAGTGTGATCGTGATGAGTCCTTGATTGTCCTGCTGAGGTGTCACGCCAATCCCAGAACTGACCAGTCCAAGGTAGCTTCCGGCATTGATCGCACTTAGGGGTGTCGCGGCAAAGTTAGCCGTGATCGCCAAGCCTTTGCTCATGGAGAAAGTCAGTGATTTAGCCGCACTGTTTATGCTCGGGCCAGTCCAGTGATCGAATAGAAATCCCAGCTTGGGCGTGGCGGTCAGCGTGTAGCTTTTGCCCACTTCAAGCAGTGGCAGGCTACCAGAAACTGTACCGCCATTGCTAGGCGTGATCGTTAAGTCCAGTGGTCGCAGTGGTATGAAGATAAAGGTGCGCACGACTTCGTTTGAGGTGAGTCCACGCGCATCTACGGCGCGCACTTGAACCGAATTCACTCCGTTGATGGCTGGCACGGCGAGACTCCATTTAGCGCCCGTGCCAACTGCATCGATCGCGGTCACGGCATCCGTGAATGTGCCACCATTCAGAGCCACCTGCACTTTGCCGAGTCCTTTGTCATCCGTTGCATTACCGATCAGTGTGACAGATGGCAGAACTACGCGCGCATTCGCACTCGGAGTCGTCAGCGACACGGCTGGTGCTTTGGTGTCGGCTTCGAGGATCGTCACACGAGCCTGATTCGGAAGACCAAGCGCGGCGGCTCCAGTCACACTGTCCAGCTTCACGGTGAAGTGCTCATGGATCTCCGTAATGCTATCTGTACTAATGCTGATCTGCACTGTCTGTGCAGACTCACCATCGGCAAAATTGAGCAGGACCTCCTGTGCGCTGTAGTCGCTGGACGACTTTGCCGTGCCATTGCTCGTGGTTAGTCTGACTGTGGCAGCTCCACTGCGATTACCGGTGCGCAAAATCGTAACAGCGGCCACGCCATCAGCCTCTGGCGAAGCGAACGCGCTATGGCTGAAAGCGAACTGACTATCACCGACTGAGCTTACCGGAGTCAGATGCGTGGACGAGTTATTACTCGTCGTGATTTCACCTCCACCACTTGCCGTAAGTGAGGTGGACACGTAGTCAGGAGCCGTTGACGCGATGGCTACATTTAAAGTTAGCTGGGGATAGGCGGTCACAGCTGGTACCGCACCGCTGTAGGTGGCCCTTACATTGCTTCCTGTGCCCTGCAAGATGGTCCACCCCGAGCCACTGAGAGAGGTGGCGCTGAGTCCTTCTGGGAGAGTCGCCGTCAATGTCACGAGGTCGCTCGTGGGCACGCTGCCACCATTCATCACGATGAGCATATAGCTGCCGTTGCTGCCTGCAATAAAGGGTGTTGTGTGCCCTAGCGCCGTCGTGAGGTCAGGAGCCTGCGACACCTCGAAGTTCGTTTCTACTAGAGCGCTCCACTCATCATTTTGCCGTGCGCGCACCTTCAGTGTACGGCTGCCGGAACCCATGAAAACTAGTGGTGAAGGCGTGTCAGAACGGGTGACAATCAATGATGCCTGGAAGCTGATGTCACTGCTGTCTGGAGTGGCCTGATGCACCTCCGCTGTAAGCACGTTCGTGCCTGCCATGAGTAGTGAGGAATTGACCTGAAAGGTGAAGAAAGCAGCCTCATCAGGCGCGGTGCCGCTAGCGTACTGATCATAGGATGCATCACTGCCGATGTTTGGTGAGCGAGCCACCTCAGTGCCGTTGAGATAGAGAATAACTGCGTCGTCATACTTCACCCGTAGCTCTGTCGAAGTAAGTCCTGCTAGATTCGGCACTTGGAAACTGGTGCGGAAGTAGGTCGTGGCATTCTTCTGGATGCCGCTCACATCTGACTGGGCATCGACGAAGGGAACCATCGTCACTTCATCACCATCGCCGTAACCAAGTTCGGCGGCGCCGCTGGACCACGTTGAGTCATCAAACGTGCTCGCCCGCCAAGCCGTGCCTTGATTGCTGCCGTCTGCCAGATACTTCCAGCTTTGTGACAAAGGAACCACTGTGCTGCTCTCAGTGCTGCTTGTGTAGGTCTGCGCGGTAGGATTTAAAGTGCCTCCTATCTGGCGTGGATCAGATCCATCGAGTGTGTAGTGTATCGTTCCTCCGTTGCTGGTGATAACGACTTCCGCACCACTGGCGATAGGGCCACCATTTTGGCTCAAGCTGGGTGCATCGAAGCTGGGGTAGAGTCCATCTTCACGCAGTTGAGCCAGCACTCGGCTGCCGCGCTGAGGCACATAATCATTGATCACATAGCTGACAGCACCCTGCCAGTCCTGCCGGGTCAAAGGCGAATCAGTGCCTCGCTTCGCATCACCCCAGCGGGCGGATTCGGCGATGATGACTTTATCCAGCAGCGCCGTGCGTGCACGCATCCGAGTCTGCACTTGATCAGGAGTCAGCGCCCCTTGTCCAAATAGATGCTGCTGCACTCGGTCCGCCCACATAATGCAGTACTCGGCGTTTGGCCGTAGATCATGATGGATGAACATCGGGTTGTACGTCTCCACCAAAGTAGGGTCGCCTGACGCAAACGGTCCGGTGCGGTCCTCATCCACATTGAAGAATGTGTGCTCGAAGTCATGCGCGAAGAATCTGAACCCACCCTGCGCGCCGAGTCGATTGCGCACGGCGAACCAGTTGTTCGCCCGCGAGTCACCGAGGAAGGCAGAGGTGGCACCATCGAGATTGCCAGACCAAAAGGTGAGCAGCATGTAGTCGATGAGGTTATCTACCTCCAGCAGCACAGGATCAGCAGTTGGCGTCAGGCCATCCGCAGCCTTGCCGGAGATGGCGAAGAAGTTGGCATTCGTGGGCGCACCGGCATGAGCGCGGGCTTTCACTCGCAGTTCTTCCCAGGCATCGAGATTGCCATCCGTCACGCCTGTTATGTAGCCCTGATCTTGCTCGCCCTTAACGGTGTCGTAGTCATCAGCATCACCACCGATGTAGGTCTCAGCAAAGGCAGCTTCAGGCCGCTCTTCACTTTCGTAGAGGCCCCAATACTGGCCGTTGAGATAGAGATGATAGTAGCGGCTGCGAGTGTAGGGCTGGCCCATCGCACCTAGCAGTTCACGGGTGCTTTCCTCGCGGATGAAGGTGTTGTTGCCATCACCACCGAACGACCATGAATAGTTCTGCGAGGTGCGGAAATCGATCTTGTCGAAGGTCGATGCGCCTTCATTTCCAAAGAGTGGATAGTTCAGTTTTGACGCGCCATACTCACTGCGGAAGAAGAGACGCAGTGCGTGCTTTGGGTTGTCTCCACTGCGACTGAAGCCTCCACGCAGACGCAGTCCGCAGTTGATCTCGAATCCACCCTCAGGGCCGCTGTCACCGATCATTTCTACTGAGGCAGGGCGCTCCCAGGCTTCACCTCGACCATACGGATTTACCCAAATGCCTGAGTCAGTGGAAAAGAGGTTCGGCAAATCAGTGACGATGGAGATGGTCGGGATGGCCGTGAGAGCTGATTTAACTTTGTCCAGACCGCCGATCTCCGGGTTCGTGTTATTCACGATGTCTGGGTCCATGCCGTAATCGGAAACTTGGCCATTCACAGCACCCACAGGCCAGCCAGTCGCAGGCCGCGTGCCAGTGGCAGACTGGCGGATGATGTCATCGAGGAAGAGGTAACTCTGCGTCAGCAGGCTTGTCGGCTCCGAGCCACTCTTGTAGCCGATAGCGCGCACGATGCTCGTCTTGCTCACAGAAATCGGGCCACTATAAACCGTGCCCTTCGTAGCCGTCGGCATGCTGCCATCCAGTGTGTAGCGAATGCTTGCGCCTGGTGTGGCCGTGGTGATGGCGAGTGAGATCGGGCTTTGGTAAAACCCATGCTTTTGACTGAAGACAAGCGGCTGTACCACTTCGACAAAAAGCGGTGTGCCGTTGAGTGTGCCAGGTGTCGCGGTGATGGTCGTATCAGTCGGACGAAAGAACACGGCATTCCCTGCTAGGCCAGCCGTTGCACTCAGTTCAGGCAGCACGAGGAATGAGTCTTCATCGCGCGTGTCGTTTAAGCCATGGATGGCGAGGACGTTCGTGCCACTGACCAGCAGTGGGATATGCGCGGAGAGGTCCAGTATCTCTGCAGTCAGCGTCTCCGTGGCTGAGCGCGCGAGTATGGCGGCGGAGTCAAAGGCAGTTATCATCGGCGTATTTCGCCGTGCGACTTCGGTGCCATTGAGATAAGCGATAAAGCCATCATTGTAGCGCATTCGCAGCGTCAGACCGGTGAGTGAACTCACGCTCGTGGCGGTGAATGGCAGGCGCATATAGCAGCTCGCATTCTTCGTGCGCATCGTTGCCTGCACATTGGTGGAGATGACACTGCTCGCTGCTCCCGTCGCGGTGAGAGGTATCGTCACCACAGGCAATCCGCCAGCACTGCCGACGAGCTTGAAGTCCGTATTCCATGCTGTGTCCGTGCCTGCTTTGGCATAGAACTCCACACAGTCACCTCCGGCACCTTCCCACATGATGACTTCCACCGTGTGTGGTCCCTCGGTGAGTGTCACTGGCGCGCTAAGGTGATCCTCTGGTCCATGATTCGTGTCGTCCCTCATGACGGCGATACCGTCGATCTTGATGCGTCCGCCATCATCAGAGTTCAGACCGAAGACGTAGCTCCCAGCCGCCGGGATGGTGAGGATTCCTGTGGCTTTGAAGGCATAAGGTTCCGCCGTTCCATTGGGCAATGCAGCACCGTCAGCGTAGTTGCCATCGCTGCCATCACCCACATAATTGATCAGCGGCGCGATCACTGTGGCCTCGCTCAGGATGTTCGCGTGACCCTTTGGCAAAGCCAGCAGCGCCTCACATGTGGCAATGCTGTTCACGCCACCAAAGGCTGGTTTGGCAGCAACCTGGCGCACGGTGAATCCTGGCACGCCGACGCCAAAGCCGATGCCAGTCTTACCACTCGTCCATGAGCTATCAGCGAAGTCTTTGGCCGTCCATGTCGTACCGAGAGTGGCATTCGTCGGAACGTGATACTTCACCGCTGTGCCCTGGCTTAGTAAGGCCGTGCCGGTGAAGTTGATTCCGTAGCTCTCATCATTCGCCTGCGCGGGATAAACGGGTGAGAACTCATGCTCCACCGTTACTCCATCCGGTCGCACCAGCGCTAGGTATTCGCCACCAGCACTAAGATTGAAATTGGTGTGCAGAGGCTGGCCGGGCGTGCGGTGGTTCTTGCTGCTAGCCCAAACGATGATGAACTCACGCGAGGCCAGCGTCACGTTTGGGAAGCGCCACTTGCTGAGAAGGCTGGCACTGTCTGTCAGATACCAGTCGGTGAGGTTCACCTCTTCGAGTCCAGGATTGTAGATCTCGATCCAGTCGGAGAATGCGGCGTCTTCATCAGCGATGGTGCTTGCATTGTTTGCCATGAACTCGGAGATCACTAGCGTGAGACGCGGATTGAACTTCGTCTTCAAACTCACGACGCCCGACTGCCCCGCGCCTGTGATCACCTTTGGCTTGGCCGTGAGGAAGTGGCCGAAGCCGCGCCTGTTCGTGCCCTTTTGCAAAATGACGCCCGTGTAGTTTGCCACCGCGCCGTCTCTGTGGGTGAAGCTGCCGGTAAACTGGCCGGTGGTGGTTGTGAGTTTCATCGTATAGCTCGGGTTGCTGGCAGGCTCCTTCGTCACGAGATTCTTTGCGCTGATTATCAGCTCTTTTTGTAGAGCTCTGGTGAGCGCGCCTTGTGTGAATCTGAGCAGTGCGTTCGCTCCCAATACGGCGCTAAGATCTGGCAGCACGCTCTCACTGACTGGCACGCTGAAGCGCGCGCCGATGAGCGGCAGTGTCACACCCTCTGGCCAGCCAAAAGGATAATGCGTAGCAACAGCAATCACTGGTTTGAACCAATTCAGCGCCGAACAGCTGATATCCGAGTCTGGGCGTGTGTGATCCACGGCCAGCCAGCCATTCAAAGAGCCAGCGCCTCTTTCCAAACTCACGAACATCGGCAACGACATGTCGGCACCCATCGCTGCGCTGGAGGTGAAGTTCGTGCCATCGGCCAGAACGCCCGCGAGAGTTGCTGCACCGAGTTTGCTGAGCTTCATCGAACCCACGCCATCACCCTGCGGATATTGAATGGCGGTCAGGCCACTTGTCTGTAGCTGCGCGGGCATGGCCCAAGTATAAAAGGTCTCCGTTGCAGCACCGACATGTCGATTGGCTTCGATGATCGACAGCGGCTCCGATCCCAAACGAGTCTGGCGGCGCAGCGCACCCGTGATCCTCTTTGCGCCTAGATCCGCTGTGAAAGCGAGCACATAGCCAGCCTGTGGCGCACGCGCTAGCAGCACAGTGGTTTCAAGCGCCGAGTCAAAGCGGGCGATGCCTTCTGTATCGAGAACGCCGATGAAAGGCAGGCTCACTCCAGCGATGCGCAGCGTGCCGGTGAAGCTGCCTGTCGGTGAGATTTTCACCTGGATCGCGCCTTCGTTTTCATGCGTTGGCGTGATGACCGTGTCTGCTCGCACAAGTCCGCTGTAGTCACCGACTACGCTAGGCAGGAAAGGATCATCGACTGTGTTCGCGGTGATACTTAACCCCTCGGTCATGGTGAGGTTCAGCGTCTTGCTGAGTCGCTGCGCTTCGGTCAATGTAAGTTGAGGTGATGACCAGCCATTCCACACTTTGCCCCCTGATGGCTTGGCGGTGAGGGTGTAGGTCTTGGTTAGTTCGAGCGCAGTGAGCGGTTCAGCGGGAGTAACTGTGACGCCAGTACCGTTCGTCAATGTCAGCGGGCGCTTCACGACATAAGAGAAGCTGCGTAAAAGCTCGTCCGTCTCATTGCCGCGAAAGTCAGACGCTATAACTCGAATTACGTTCAGGCCTGGCACAGGGTTTAAAGGCAGTGAATAAGTCACCTTGCCCGCGCCGGCGGGAGTTAGGGCCGCATTGGTGAAACTGCCGTTGTTCAGCCTCATCTGAACGCGGCTAACTTGTTTGTTATCCGTGGCCTCACCCGTGGCTGTGACAACGCCTTCATTGAGGCGCTGAGAGACCGTGGGGCTTTGCATTAGGAGTTTTGGGTCGGTCGTGTCGGGATCAAGGATGAGCGCGCTAGCTGACGAGAGTGTGCCCAAGGTGGCTCCGCTTGCTGGAGCGCTAAGGGTGATCATGAAGGTCTCGTTTGGCTCGGAGATGTTATCACCGATCAGTGGCACGATCACGCTGCGGCTGATTTGCTTATCGGCGAACTCTATGGTCGTGTTGAGCGCAGTGTAATCGGTGCCTGCTGTGGCGGTGCCGTTGCTCGTCATCACGGTCACGCTGACAGCCCCCGTGCGGCCCAAGGTGCGGGTTAGATCAAAGCTCAGGGTGAGAGCTTCTTCATTCACGATGAAGTTCGTGCTTGTGAGCGAGATGACTCCAGGCCCCTCGCTCAGGATAAACGTCGTCGTGCTGGCGGAGTTGTTCGCAGTATTGAAGTCACCACCACCACTCACATTCGCAATACTGGTCACCGAGGTCGGGGCATTGGTGGCGATAGTGGCCTGCAAAGTGAGTGCCGGATAACTTTGTCCCGCGGCTAAAGAATCAATGCGCGTCGCACTCACGCTGGCTCCTGTGCCTTGCACGATTGTCCAGCCCGTGCCGGTGAGTGAGGTTACTGTGAATCCAGTGGGCAGTGTTTCACTGAAAGCCACGCCGCCCTCGCTGCTGCCGGTGCCGACGTTTGAGATCGTGATGGTGTAGCTGGCACTGTCGCCAGCTTGGAAGATGCCGTTTGCCACATTGCTCAGAGTCAGATCACTTGTCAGCACTTCGGTCGTGGCGGCGGTGGTTGAGCTGTTGTTTGTTAGGTCACTGTCCACGAAGAGGTTCGATGGCTGCGCGCCGATGCTGGCTGCACCAATAGGCGCTGTGTAGCTGCCGTCTGCTGCCGCCGTGACACGCACAGTGAGCGAGGTGCTGCTGTCTGCGGCTAGCATGCCATCGAGATTCACGACTCCGGCGGCTTCAATGGCGGTGAAGCCCGTTCCGCTGCCACTGACAAAGCTCAAACCGCTGGGCAGAGACAAAGCCACACGCACGGAGGCCGCATTGGCGAGACCTTCATTCTCTGCGATGATCGTGTACTGAAATTCCGCAAAGCCTGTGGAATCAGTGAGCGCGGTTGATGGAGCGTTGAGGCTGACTTTGAGATCAGGCGCGTGGCCGACCAAGATGTCACCAACAGAGGTGGAGCCGTTGTTGGCCTCATCCGACTCATCCAAGAGGCCCAGAGGATCGACGATCACAGCTTCTGCGCCGAGCGTGTAGGCGGTGGCGATCTCCGTGACGACTTGAACGGTGAATGTGACCTCAGTTTGAGGCGCCAAGGTGCCGCCAGTGTAGGTCAGCACTCCACTTGCAAAGCTGCTCTGAAAGCCCGTTCCAGTCGCCGTGTCACTGACATAGTTCAGGCCCGGTGGCAGAGTGAACTGACCACCGACTTGATAAGCCGTGCCACCGCCGCTATTGCGCGTCACCACTCGCAGATGAAACGGCTCACGAGTGAAAAGCGCACTCGAAGGGCCGATCAATTCCACCGTGAGGTCAGTCCGCTGTGGAGCGAGTGCGATGCCGCGAAAGGTGGTGTTTGCAGCTGCCGTGGCGAGTAATGTCGGCGTTTCAGTGAGTGTCCCAGTGCTGCCGCTGCTGTCCGTGAGAGTGACGATCTCTCCGCCTCCCGTTGCTGCTCCCCCACCTTTGCGAACGGCGTAAAGCACCACCGCTGGGCTGGGAATCTCAGTGACCACCACAGTGAGTCCGCGATACAAATCTGCTGCAGCACCCGCACTGCCGCGCGCGGTCCATGTCGTACCATTGAAGCTGTATTTGAGCAGGCCTCCGGAGGTCGTGTTGTCATCCGCGATGTAAAGTGTATCCACACCCGCGATGCCAGAGTCCAAATCCAGCAGCACAAAGGCATTAGGGCTGAGATTCACTGGATACCCAGGTAGTGTTGTGATGGTCTGTGACGCGCTGATTGGCAAGCCTGTGCCCACTGCACCGAGCCGCACCGTCGAGCCATTGCCGGAGGAAACATAGAGCTGTCCGCCAAAAATAGCAGGCTGGCGCAGGTTGATGTTTGTGGTGCTGAGCTGGGTCGAAGTCGTGGCCCCGAGTGCCGAGACATAGCGCACGCCGCCCGTGGCAATGCTGCCATTGCCAGCCACCCAAAATTGCGAGCCATTCTGCGAGCACACGCCACGAAAATTATTGGCATCAAAGGCATCCGCCAGTGCTGTGCTCGTGTCGATCAAACCCGTTGCATCGACACGCCCGATGACACGATTCACTGTGGCCGATGTCGTGCTTATCAGAGAGGAAGAGTGCGGCGGCGTAGCATCATACCCCGGCAGCAGCAGATACCGGCCATCTGTAGAACGGGTCATTTGCCCCTCCGATGACGCTGTGCCACTCGCCACGAGCCGTTTTTGCGCACCGCTCACCACTGTTGGCAGCGCGATGGACTGCACGAGTGTGCCCGAAACATTGTATTCGTCGAGAAACACTGGGTTGCCAGTATTCACGAGGCTGCCCGTGCCCGTGCCGATGCGATAGACAACGATGTTACCGCCAGTGAAAGAGGCTCCGTGTAGTGGCAGGCAGAGTACCGCCAGAAGACTGATGAGTGAGGTGCAACAAATGGAGCGGGAAAACAATGGCATGAATGTGTTAAGCCTCACCTTGTCAGAAATGGCTCCCTTTTGACAATAAATCTCATGATGGCTCAATATTTTTTTGGCAGGGTCGGATCGCTCGTCACTTGGAGATTTAGGCGAGTTCGCTGTAGTTATACACGCACTCCATTGCCCGCTACTTCAAGCTCAGAATGAACGCCTTCACATCGGCGAACTCTTGCGGCTTTAAGATGAGGTTCATTGGCGGCATCGGTGAGATCGGTGTGGCGGTGTAGCTTTCCGCGAGCTTGGCGTTCGGATTGATGAGGCTCTCTAAAATGTAGGCGGCGTCTTTACGTGTGGCGATGCCATCCAGTGCGGGGCCGACGGCGCTGCCTTGGCCTTTGAGGATGTGGCAGTTTTTGCAGGCGGCGATGGGGTGGGTCCAAAAGATGTTCTCACCGCGTTTCACATCACCAGCGAGCTTGGATTCGTCGTCTTCGGTTTCCAAGATCAGCTCGCAGAGCTTTACGTCGTCGAAGTAGATGTCGCCCTTACCGACGTGGAGGAGGTTAATGCTGGCTTTGGAGCGGTCCTTGCTTTTGAAGGTCACTTCCACTTCGGTCCAGTCCTGGTCGCGTTTCAGCGAATTAGTCTCAGCACGACCGATGTGGTCATTGAGGCTAGCCTTACCACGAAATGCGTGCGTTTTGATCCAAGCGCTGAGTTTGTATTCCGTGTTTGGTTTCAGAGTGACATCGGTAAAGAAGCTCGTATCGGCATCCTCTCTCGTGATGGCGCGGAAGCCGTGTTTGCCGCTGTGGACCATCTTTTTGTCGATCACGATTCCCCAGTCAGCTCCGGCGTTGCCGGGTTTCTTGCCGTAGTCGCGATGCGCCCAGCCCACTGGCGTTTTATTGTTCGCGGCGATTTCTTCAAAGCCGGGATTCGGCAGCAGATTCGGGCCTTCTTTGAAGTTGAGCGCCTTGTGCCTCTTACCGAGCATTTTAGCCGCTTCGGTAAGCCATTCGTCGTTTTTCACGATGGGATCTGCCGCGAGCTTTTTGACGAGCGTTTGGATTTCTGGCGTGGTGGCGAAGTCCGCCAGCTTCACAAACGCGGCGAGGCGTGTGTGCAAATCCGGGTCCGCAAACACGCCCGACCCGAAGAAGAGATCCTGCGCAGTTTTGTCACTGCCGAGCGCGCGGATGGCATTGCGGCGGAGCTTGGCGTCTTTGGAGATGAGAGCGGCCTGGTGGGTTTTGGAGTCGAGTTGGCCGAGAGCGTGCTGTGTCCATAGATCATGGGACTCGTAGGTCGAATAGGGCTTATAGGACCTATTTTCAATGGCCACACGCTGCGCCATAAGTCGCCCATAAAGCGTATTCGCGACCTTGGGTGAAGTTTTCCCAACGATCCGATAAATCCTTCCTCTTGAGTGATCCCTCAGATCATTTTCATGTGCACCGCCGACGCCTGTAGTCGCTACAAAGCCGCCGCGCTCTTTACTTGGCGTGGGGTTGTGCTGGATGATGAAGTTTTGGAAATCGGCCACCCACACGGCACCGTCAGGGCCGACTTCGGCTTGGACGGGGGAGTTCCACTCGTCGCTGCTGGCGTAGATGTTCATGTCGTCGAGGGCTTTGTAGCCTGCGCCGTCCGATTGCACATCGACGAGCGCCACGACCTTCATCGTCGGCTCGCAGATCATGGCTTTGCCTTGGAAGCGCTTCGGCAAGGCATTGCTGTAGATGAAGTTCGAACCGGCGGCGGCGGTGTAGCCACCGAAGACATCCACCTGACGAAAGTTTGGCGTGATGGTGTGGACGGTATCCACGACGTTGATCTTCTTCGCGGTGAAACCACGGCCTTCGGGATAAGCGGTGGCGGGGATGCCGCCGAAGAAGATGGGTGCGCCATTGGCCGTGCCGCCGAATTGATCTCCCGCGTCGTTGGTGCTGTGCGACCATGCGTTGTTGGTAAACTGATGCAGGAACTCGATGGCGCTGCCGTCTGGCTGAAAGCGATACGTTCCCATCGCGAACTGATGCTTCTTACCACCGACGATGCCTTCGATGCCGCTGTAACCGACGCAGCCGTAGATCCAGTTATCAAAGCCGTAGTGAAGATTACTCGCCTGAGCGTGCGTGTCCTTGATGCCCCAGCAGTCGATGATCGTCTCGCGCTTATCGGCCTTGTCGTCGCCATCAGTGTCTTCCAAATAGATGAACTTCGGCGGCGCGGCTATGATGATGCCTTTGCGTGCGAAAACGATGCCGGTTGGCAGGTTGAGCTTATCGGCGTAGACGGTGAACTTGTCCGCCTTGCCATCGCCATTCGTGTCCTCACAAATCTTGATGCTGTCCTGGCCTTCGCCGCTTTCGCTGATGCCATGCGGGTAATCTCTTGTCTCGACCACCCAGCAGCGCCCGCGCTCATCCCACGCGAAGGCGATTGGCTTGGCGATGTCTGGCTCGCTGGCGAAGAGTTTTAGTTCGCAATCAGCGGGCACCTGCGTGCGCTCCATGCTGGCCTTCACGCTCATGGGCAGCTGCAGAGTAAGTGGCTTCGGGCGCTTCTCGTAGTTGGCTACTTGCGGGTGTACTTTGCGCTCTTCGATCTCACGCTGTTTCAGGAATGTCTCGTAGCTGGCTTTGCGCTCGGCGGTGAGTTTTGAAAGGATGGCGTCGCGGCTGAGATCGTCGCCGGACTTCACGATGAGATCGTAGTCGGCATCCACTTTCTCTTTGGCGTAATCAAACCAGATGGCATCGCGCCCGAGATCACGCATGGCCTCATGTAGTGGGCCGACGGTGGTTTGAGCTTTGCCTTCAGTGTCGAGGTAGAGCACGCGGATGGGGCCGGCAGAGGCTGAAACGGTGGCTACAAGGTAGAGCAGGATGGCTTTCATGGTTGGCTTTTGTATCGATGCAAAATCAACGTTGTGATGTCATGCAGATTTACTGACATCTTTTGGTCGAAATCAGACGCGAGTCCGCATTATTCCGGCTCAGAGGCACGCCTTTTCACCAGAAAGCGCGCGATGACCTTGCGCATGACTGAAACCTGAAAATTCACCAGTAGGCCGGATTTTAATCCGCCGAGCCTGATCAGCGTCTCCATCTTTTGGCGTTCCAGATCACCCACCTGATCTACGGCGAGAATTTGCAAGAGCAGCGTGTCATCAACCACGAAATCCAGACTAGCTGCGCTTGTGATGTGATGGCCACCGTAGTCAAAGCTCAGCGCTCTGCCGCGTTCAGCTTTGAATTCTAGTCCGCGTAGTTCCACAGCCAGACATTTTTCATAGGCTTCTTTCGACAAACCCGGCTCGAGGGTGCGGTGTGCGGTCACGCAGGCACCCACGACCAAATGGGGTAAGTCATCGAAGATCATGAAGTGAGGAGTGAAGGAATTTTTCAAAGTGCTTCAATGTGATGAGAATCAATTAGAGAATGATCGCTCATAGCTAAACTGGAATGCGAATGTGGTGGAGCAATCCGGGCCATAAAAAAGGTGCTTCTTGTCAAACTTTGCCCTTGTCCGTAGCGTCTGTCGTACGCAAACTCGGCTCCCCCAACCACCGTGCCAACTATGAAAGTGCGTCTCTGCCCCTGTTTTACGCTTGCTCTTACCTTGCTTCTGCCTGTTCTCGCCACTGCTGAAATGCGGAAGTGGACGAATAAGGCCGGTGTCGCCATCGAAGCTGAGATGACTGCGGTGGACATTGCAGCTCGCACGATCACAATCAAAAAAGCTGATGGTAAGGATTTCACGATCCCTATTGATTCACTCAGTGATACGGACAAAGCTTTTGCCGCTGCTGAGTGGAAAAAGATGCAGGCTGGACCTGCTCCAGCAGTCGCCCCAGCAACTCCTGCCGCGCCTATAGCACCCGCTGCCATGCCCGCCACGCCGCCAGCTACACCACCAGCACCTGTTGCTCCAGCGACCCCTGCCGCCGCGAGTAAACCTGCGCCGCCCCGCCCAATGATTGCGATCACTCCATTGAAAAGCTTCAAGGCTCCCAACAGTGCTGATTATATCCGCGCGGTGCTCAAGACCCGCCCGCGCCTTATTCATGCTGCCGCTGGTTGGCAGATGCTGAAGGCTCTGCCTGCAACGGACGCTGTTGCTGCCAAGATGTTGGCCAATTTGAAAGCAGGTGGCGAGAAAGTGCTCGAAGCGCCTGAGCTGACGCGCATCTTTGGTGAGCAACAAGGCACGGTGACTCCAGGATCAAAGGCGATGTTCCGTATGGCCACACTCGGCACTCTGCACTTTGTGGATGGAGATCCACGCTGGAAAGAGCGTGGCATTCGCGAAATGGTGGCCATCACTGATCCCGCGACTTTCCAAAACTGGTATGTCGATGAGCCAATGGTGACGGCGGATTTCCTGATCGCAGCCTGCCTCGGTTATGATTACTTTAAAGATGGCATGACGGAAAAGCAGGTCACGGATGCGCGGACCTACATGATTGAAAAAGGCATCGGTGCGCTAGCGGCCCGCCTGAAGGGTGACCCGATCCCTGAGAGTGCCAAGGGCAAAGCTGCTGGTGTCAGTGACGCTAAAACCAAGGCTCCTGCAAAGGGCACTCCAAAAAAACAAGAGGACACTGAGCCTGACGCTGAGCACATGGCCATGGCATCCGCGCTGATCCTCGCAGCCATCTGCTTGCACGATGATGATGTCGGCGCCGCGCGTCAGGCGGTTGATGCTGCCGGCAAAGTGTTTGGCAAAGGCATGGGACGCTTTGCTCCCGCAGGCATTTGGCCTGAGGGTATGGAGGCTGGTGAGCAGGTGCTCGATTATGCGATCATGGTCATGCAAACATTGAAGGCAAATGTGAACACCGACTTTGGTTTCAGTCTGCTCGAAGGCTTGCCGCAGGCAGGTTTGGCGCGCATTCATCTCGTGGGACCTACTGGCCAGCTCTTTAATTATGGGGATGCCGCAGGCTCGTCACTTTCTCGTCCGTGGGTTTCCACATGGCTGGCTGGCGTTCACGGAAATTTCGGCATAAAAGCTCTGGCCGCAGGTGTCGCTCCTGGTGCTGACACCGCCTTCCTGAATCTGGCCGGTCACTTCATGTATTATAACGCCCAGGCTGCTGGGGATGGTGCGCAAGACACTCTGGACTACGGCGTAGCCGGTGGGCAGATGGCGACCATGCGTACGTCTTGGGACAAGACCGCTGCCTTTGTGGCGATCAAGGGCGGGGACAATGGCATCCCGACATCGCAGTTGGATCTCGGTACTTTCGTTCTCGATATGGGCGGTAAGCGCTGGGGGATTGAGCTTGGTGCTGAAAGTGACCGCGCTGCGGGGTTCGACCCAAAAGCAGCTGATCGCACCAAACGCTACAATCTTTATCTGGAAGGCACGCCGGGACAAAACACACTGGAGATCGGTCAAGAAGAAGAGCTGCCAGCAGCAAAAAAAGGTGCTCCTCCGCCAAAGCCCGTGATCAGCACGAATCAGAAACTCGACGCTAAAGGCACGGTGGTCTTTACGCAGAGCACGCCTGAACTTGGCATCGCTGCTGTGGATCTCAGCAAAGCCTATTCCAAGGCTGCCAAAGATGCTTACCGCGGCGTGATGGTGGTGCGCGGAGCCAAGCCTTATGTCGTTATTCAGGATGATGTCGCCATTAAGAACAGCACCAACGTTACCTGGAAAATGCACACCCGTGCTGCGGTCACAGTGGATGGAAAGAGCGCCACGCTTACCGATGCTAAGCAGGTGCTTCATGCGTCCATCCTTTCTCCAGCAGGCGCTACTTTCTCGACTGAAGATGCTCCTGAGCCAACGAATGAGCAGATGAAGAAACTCACAGGCATTCATGTCCTCAAGGTGTCGCTTGCGGGTATTAAAGGGCCGCAGACTGTCTCAGTCGCTTTTGCCCTTGATGAGGCTCCACCAGCGCACGCTGTGAAGCCAATTATTACATGGCCAGCGAAGAAAAAGTAGGCTCAGCAACAAGAGCATGACGCGGCTAGCGTAGTTCTTGGATGAAGATACGCTCTGTCCTAATCGGGCTTCTGCATGCATCGAATGCTGTGGCCCAACTCTCTGGCACGCAACTGCTGGAGCCGAATCCTGATTTCTCAGCCAAGATGGTTGCTGGGATTGATCGCTTTGCTTTGCAACTCATCGAGAAATCAAAGGACACGCGCAAACCGACTCGTGAGAAGTTGAAGGCGATTATCGGTTTGGTGGATGAACGCCTGCCTATTAAGGCGCTCGAATTTGTCGGCGATACAGATGCACCAGCACTACTTGCCGAAACAGTAACTGCGCGCCTTTTTCGCGTGCGTTGGCCGGTGTTGGATGGCGTGCATGGTGAGGGAATTTTTATACAGCCGAAGGAGAAGGCGGTGGCTCGTGTGATCTACATCCCCGATGCTGATACGGAGCCGGAGAAGCTCGCCAATGATGCCATGCTTGCCTACAGCGGCTGTGAGATCGTGATCCCCGCTCTCATCAGTCGCGGTAGTGAATACAGCACCAATGACAAGTTTGGCCTAAAGACGAATATCCCGCATCGTGAGTGGATCTATCGTCAGTCGTTTGAGTTAGGTCGCCACATCATTGGCTATGAGGTTCAGAAGGTCCTGTCACTCATGGATTACTTCAGCGCGCAAAAAGAGCAGCTTCCGTTACTCGTCGCTGGTTTCGGTGAAGGGGGACTGATCGCCCTTTATTCAGGTGCTATCGATACGCGCATCAGCTCTGTCTATGTCTGGGGCTACTTTTCACCGCGTGAGGGCGTTTGGGCAGAACCCATCTACCGCAACGTCTTTGGTCTGCTGCGTGATTTTGGCGATGCTGAGATTGCTTCACTCATCGCGCCACGGCATTTGGTAATTCAGAATCATGGCTTTCCGAATGTGCCGGGACCGCCCGCAGCTAAGCCTGGTGAGCGCGCCATTGCTGCTCCAGGGAGAATCTTCAAGCCTATGCTGGAAGCTGTGCAGGCAGAGATCGCCCGCGCCACGCCTGGAGATTGGCTGAAGCTCTGCACTGAGGAGCACGGATTGAAAGAGGTTGTGGCCCATCTCTTGCCTTCGGAAGTGGCGGAGAAGATCGTGAAGTGCATCGAGCCGATCATGCCGCAGAAAAATGAGCAGCGTGTGGCATCTGATCCGACGCGCCAGCAGCGCATGGTGCGCGAGCTAGGAGCTTACACGCAGCGGTTGCTGGTGATTTCTGAGATTGAGCGGAATGAGTTGTTCTGGAAGAAGTTGCCGCTCAAACCCGTGGCCGACTATGAAAAACATACGGCGAGTGAGCGCGACCGCTTTTGGGGAGAAGTCATCGGTCGCCTACCGAATCCTGATCTACCGATGAATGTGAAAAGTCGCCTCGTTCGCGAGACGGACAAGCTTGCTATCTATGAGGTCACTCTGGATGTCTGGCAGGATGTCTTTGCTTGGGGTTGGTTGTGTCTTCCCAAAGATCTGAAACCGGGTGAGCGGCGTCCTATTGTTGTCTGTCAGCACGGATTAGAAAGCATCCCCGAAGATGTCTTCAACGACGATCCCCAATCCAAAGCATTCGCTCCCTACAAGGCTTTTGCTCTGAGGCTTGCTGAGCAGGGATACGTGACCTTCGCGCCACACAATCCGTATCGCGGTAAGGATGCCTTCCGCACCTTGCAGCGAAAACTCAATCCACTAGGACTCACGCTCTACAGCGTCATCAATGGCCAGCATCAGCGCATTCTCGAATGGCTGAAGGCACAGCCCTTCACCCACTCGGACAAGATCGCCTTTTACGGCCTCAGCTACGGCGGTAAATCGGCCATGCGCACGCCCGCTGTGCTTACCGATTACTGCCTAAGCATTTGCAGCGGCGATTTTAATGAGTGGGTGCGTAAGTGCGTGAGCACGGAGATGCCGATGAGCTACATCGCAACTGGTGAATATGAAATCTGGGAGTGGAACATGGGCCGCACTTTTAATTATGCCGAAATGGCCGCACTCATCGCCCCGCGACCTTTCATGGTTGAGCGCGGCCACAATGACGGCGTCGGCAGCGATGAATGGGTGAACTACGAGTTCGCTAAAGTCCGCCGCCTCTACAATAAACTCCTGATCGGTGACCGTGCCACGATCGAACACTTCGACGGCCCACATACCATTAATGGCGTCGGCAGTTTCCAATTTTTAAAGGAGAATTTAGGGAGATGATGGGGCGGCGGCACGATGAACAGATCATTGGTTGAAGAAAGACTTGTTTCCGTTGCGAGAGAATGGTTTGTTAAGTCTCTTTGTATTCACACCGCCAATACATCACCGATGGAGAACACCAGCGAACCCTCCCCACCGACCCCGACTAGCAGCGCCGCTGAAGATCGGGTTCTCGTGGAGCGTGCTCAGGCTGGCGACACCAGGGCGTTTGATGATCTGGTGCGTAAATACACCACGAAGCTTTATGGGTTGGTCTATAACATGACCTCCAATCGAGAAGATACGGCGGACTTATTGCAGGAGATTTTTGCGAAGGCTTATCGGTCAGTGAAGCGTTTTCAGGGTAAGTCGTCGTTCTACACTTGGATCTACTCGATCTCAGTGAACATGACGCTCAATTTCCTGAAGAAGCGGGGTCGCTACACTAAGGTGAGTCTGGATGATGTGGACAATGGCATTCAGAACGATCCTGAGTTCATCAAGATCACCACAGCCCACCGGGACACCATCCGGGAAGTGAATATTCATGAGCTGCAAAAAAGATTGAACGACGCTATGTCGAAGCTGTCCGACGACCATCGCGTAGTGGTCACACTGTACGATATTCAAGGCCATCAGCACAATGAGATCAGTAAGATGCTTGGAGTGTCAGAAGGCACGATCAGATCACGTTTGTTTTATGCACACCGACTCCTCCAGACCCATCTTGAAGACCTTGTGAAGTAGCTTTTCATTCCCCTAGATTTCAGTTCAAACACACATCCAATACCACGATCCTATGAGTGAATTCGAAGACATTCAGCGACTAATTAGACTGAAGCGGTATGAGACCCCAAGTGAAGATTTTGTCGAAGATTTTCTGGCCCAATTTCACCAACGTCAGCGCTCCGAATTGCTGCGTCATTCGGCTCGCGGTTTGCTCTGGGAGCGGGTGGCGACTTATTTTGATGATCTAGTCTCACCGAAATGGGTTATGGCTGGTGTCACTGCCTGCATGGCCATCGTGGCTGCTTGGGGAGCTATGAACATCGTGAGTGGTGGAGGTCAGCAGTCATCTGTGGCAATGATCGCTGCTGAACCCGCGCCCATGCCTGCTCAGGTGGCTCTCGTTGTCGATAGTGAATTGATTCGTGAAGCCGAGCAGGGTAGGCAGCTCGAAATCGAAGGCATCCTGCTCAGCCGTCATTTCGAGAGCGAAGGTGTCGCGTTGCCGGACGAAACGACTGTGGTCAGTGTTTCAGGAGAGACCGTTCCTGTTTCTGCTGAATTGCTCCCTATGTCATTCTCTGGATTCAATCGCTAAGCTTGCCAATCACCGAGAAATCGAGATCCCCCATCCCAGCTTTAACACCCGCTCGCATGGCCTCTGCTGTGCAATCAAGAGCGGGTGTTTTGATGTCTGCTTCTGATGCCAAATAGCGGGCAAAGTCGGCATCCTTGAGCATGTTTTGCAGCGAGAAGTGAGGTTCGAAATTTCCGCTCATCATCGTCGGCAACTTCATGCCAATAAGTGTGCTGTGATTGGCATTCGCCTCCAGAGCGGTCTTGAGTAAGTCGAGTGATATATCTTGGCTCTGAGTAATGGCGGCGGCTTCGGCCAGTGCTTTCACAGTAATGGAGCTGACGAGATTGGTGACGATTTTGAGCACCATGGCTTCACCCACTTCACCAAGTGGTAGGATTTTCTGAGAACTGATTTCGAGCACTTGGCGCGCGCGCTCAAGGACTGGAGCCGATCCGCCGATGTAATAAACGAGCTTTCCATTCTGTGCTGCCATCTTGCTGCCGGTGAAAGGCGCATCGAGAAAGGCAGTGTGAGCACTAGCGCAGATCGCAGCGGACTCCAGCGTTGCTGCCTTGCTCACCGTGGAATGATTCATCACGATATGCTCACTCGTGAGCACGGGCTGCATCTCACGGATCGCGGAGAGTAGCGCGGCATCATCACGCACGAAAATTTGAATGATGTGCGCTGACTCAACTACAGCACGCGGAGTGGATTGGAAGTTTGGAATGTCGCGCTTTGTTCGGCTCCAGACAAAGACCTGATGTCCTGCTTCGCGCAGTCTATCGGCGACACGACTGCCGATGATGCCGAGGCCAAGAAGGCCGACGTTGGGAAGTGTTGTGCTCATGCCCATGGTTGCCGCCTGATACGGCTTCTGGCAAGCAAGCTGTGCTTTCCTTTGCACGCGGGCGGCAACCGTCTATTTATCGACAGTCCGCCTATCTCATGTCCCCCTTCCGCACTCTCTTCGGCCAGTTGAAGTCTGAAATGCAAAAAGCCATCGTGGGCTATGATCATCTGCTGACAGATGTTTTAGTGGCGATCTTTTCCGGCGGTCATGTGCTCCTTGAAGGTGTGCCAGGTCTTGGGAAAACGTTCCTTGTGCGCACCCTATCCCAAGTCATCGGATTGGAGCCTGGGCGTGTGCAATGCACGCCGGATCTCATGCCGGCGGACATTTTGGGGACACATATCGTGAATGAAAACGAGCATGGTCGGCGCATGATGTTTTTTGAAAAAGGACCTGTATTTAAAAACCTGCTACTCGTGGATGAAATCAACCGCGCCACGCCGAAAACTCAGGCGGCGCTGCTCGAAGTTATGCAGGAACGCGCTGTGACCACCGGCGGTGAGCGTCACATTCTACCAGAGCCTTTCTTTGTGCTAGCGACTCAGAATCCGATGGAAATGGAGGGTACTTATCCTCTCCCAGAAGCACAGCTAGATCGCTTCATGTTCAAGATCCGCGTGCCGTTTCCAGATTTGGAATCGCTGGTTGAAATTAGCCGCCGCACCACAGGTTTTACAGAGCCGAAGCTGGAACCTATCAGCAATGGTGCTGACATCATCCGTCTCCAGCATGAGTTAGCACAGATGCCGGTGGCTGATCCGGTTGCCCATTATGCGAGTCGGCTCGTGCTTGCCACGCATCCCGAGCAGCCGGGGGTGCTACCTGAGGTGAAAAGATTTGTCGCCTATGGCAGTAGTCCTCGTGGCCTTCAGAGTATGATTCGTGGAGCACGTGTCTGGGCCGCTTTGAGTGGGGCCACGGCTGTCTCCACGGATGATATTCGAGCCGTCGCCCATGTGGCTTTGCGTCATCGCATCATCCTTAATTTTGAAGGCGAAGCGCAGCAGGTGAAGGTAGACGACGTTATCACAAAACTGCTCGATCAGGTAAAAACACCCGCGATGGAAGCGGCCTGACCTATCGATCTGTGACCGGTTCTTTAGCGGATGGTAGATCCGCCAATGTCATGCGCCGGATTTCTCCGGCTTGATTGGTTTGAATCAGATCTCCCGTCTCGATATCCAGGCAGGTCAGCCAGCCTTGACCATAAGCCCAAGTGTCCAGACAGATGGCCGAAGGCTTGATCAAGGGTAGGCCAGACTTTTGTGCAGTGTGTCCGCAGATCATCTGCTTGCCTGAGACATGGGGGTAAGCGTCTTCAAAGCGGGTCCAGAAAAGCCAGTCGTCACTCTGATCTCTGAGCGCATAGACCGAGTTAGCATTGGCATGGACGTAGAGATGCGTTTCGTCTTCGAAGTAACGCAGGCAGCGCTCTGTGAGAAATTCAATATGCGCTGGTGTAACATTCTCCCACGACAGCGTGGCATGATCTGGCGCATACGAAAGCATGGTTTCTTTGCCACCGACTCGCAGCCATCCTTCAGGGTCGATGCGCCGTGTCATGGCATCCAGAAAGAGGATTTCATGGTTGCCGAGAATGGGCTTGAGTTGCGTCTTCGACTCGAGCGCGATGAGCGTATCAATCACGGTTCTAGAGGACGGTCCACGATCCACATAATCGCCTAGAGTGATGAGTACGTCGTTACGACCGGGGCGCGCTGCTTCAAGGATCGTCTCTAGAGCAGTGGCGCAGCCGTGGATGTCACCGATCACCAGGGTTCGCATCCACCCATTCTTGCCTGCTTCGGCCTATGTGCAAGAGTGGTGCAATGAAAGCATGACTTTTGTCGAATTACACTATTCTCCATACTCCCATGAATCTCCTCCAGTCGCTCGACTACTCGGTGCTCCAACAATGCATGCACTGCGGCATGTGCCTACCCACCTGTCCCACCTACGTGGAAACAAAGCGCGAGCGTAATAGCCCACGCGGTCGCATCTCTCTGATGCGCAGTGTGGCTGATGGCGAGCTGAGCGTCACCAAGTCTTTCTCAGATGAAATGTATTATTGCCTTGGCTGCCTAGCCTGCCAGACAGCTTGCCCGGCTGGAGTGAACTACGCGGAGCTTTTTGAAACAGCTCGGGCTGAGGTGGAACGCAGCGGGGTTGCGCAGGCACCTGAGCGGGATTTTTGGCGCTGGCTCACTCTCACGGTCTTGTTCATGCACCCACGACTGCTACGCCTGGTCGGCTGGAGTCTGCGACTTTGGCAGAAAACAGGACTCGATCTGTTGCTTCGCAGGGCGAAGTTCTTTGGCCTGCTGCCAAAGCATCTACGTGATTTAGAGCCGCAAACACCACGCGTGGCAGCGGCTTTTTCAGATGCTTTGATCGCGCCCGTGGAGTCGCCTAAAACAACACCGCGCTTTCGTGTCGGGTTACTCACTGGCTGTGTGCAGGACCTTGCTTTCTCAGACGTCAATCGTGACACGGCTGATGTGCTTTTGGCCAACGGCTGTGAAGTCATCACCCCGCGTTCTCAGCACTGCTGTGGCTCGCTTCACGCACATAATGGCGCGGTCGAGTTGGCTCGCGAACTCGCTCGTCGGCAGATCGACAGCTTTGATCTAGATCACCTGGATGCCATCATCACCAATGCTGGCGGTTGTGGCGCGCATCTGAAGCAGTATGGACATCTCCTGCATGAAGATCCCTTTTATTTGAAGCGTGCTCGGCAATGGGACAGCAAGGTCAAAGACATTCACCAGTGGCTCGTGCAGATTGGCATTCGCAAGCCCAAGCATGGGGCAGGCGTCACGGAAGTGACCTACCATGAGAGCTGCCATCTTTGTCATGGTCAAAAAGTCAGCTCGCAGCCACGCCAGGTCTTGCAGGCCATTCCCGGCCTCGTTTTAAAAGAGCTGCCCGAGAGCAACTGGTGCTGCGGCAGCGCAGGCATTTATAACATCACCCAGCCTGAGCAGTCGGCGAAACTCCTCAATCGCAAGGTGGCCCATATTGAGAGTACACAAGTGCCCATCGTTGCCACATCGAATCCAGGCTGTCATCTCCAGCTCGCCAGCGGCTTGCAGGGCAGGGTAGCAGTCACTCAGCCGGTGACACTTCTGGCACGTGCCTACCGGGCCGAATGAGCGGACTTTTTTTCAGACCCATTGCATTCGGTGGAAATATGCGCCATGCCCAAGTAATCTCCTGCATTATGCACCCACTTTGCACCTCCATCACCCGTCTTGCTCTCTTGAGCTTCATCGGTTCACTGACCCTCATGGTCAGTTTGGCGCAAACTCCAGACGCCATCGTGCCACCTAAACCACCCGTGCCGCCGACTCCCGCAACAGGGACGGCAAAATCACCACTGCCAGAAGATCTCATTGGAGATGAACACGTGCGAGAAGAGTTTGGTGTGAATCAATTCACCACGCCCAGCATCCGCAAGCTCTTCGAGATGCTCGATGGACTCGGTAAGCTCTCCTATGACGCCTTGAAGCGCCCCATCAGCCGCCAGACACCCTCTGACCGCGTGCTGGTTTCATTGGGACTTGGCAGCCTCATTGCGGATGGGTTTCTTATTGTTCAGTGTGAAAAAGTCGAGGCCATGGAAGACGTGGGTCGCGCCCTCATCAAGTATGCCAAAGTCATCGGCGCCGGCAGTCGCATGAATCGCCACACACAGAGTTTGTTCGAGCACAGCATCGACGGTGATTGGGATAAACTCCGTGGCGAACTCGCACTCACTCAAGCAGATGTTGAAGCCGAAATGGTGCAGCTTCGTGATGTCGATATTGCCCATCTGGTCAGCCTCGGCGGCTGGCTGCGTGCCCTAGAAATCGCCAGTCGAAGTGTGGCGGACAATTATTCCGAGGAGAAGACACGCCGCCTCATGCGCGTGGACATCGCCGAGTATTACGCTGCCAGCCTGGCTGATCTGAATCCCACCATTCTCGCCAGTCCAGCGCTCAAATTGCTTCAAGCAGGTCTTACGACCATGATGCCTCTCATGGCAGCTCCAGCGGGCAAAGGTCTCACCCAAGAGCAGACCCAATTTCTAGCAGAAAAAGCCTCTGCGCTCGCTCACATTGTGACCGATCCCATGAAGAACTGACAAGCCTATCTGACTCCGTTAAATCTAATGTCACAACTTACTCCCGAACAACTCACCCATGTCGAACAATGGGCTGCCGATGGTGCCAATCTTAACCATGTGCAGGATCGTCTGAAGACAGAATTTGGTATTAGCCTCACCTACCTCGATGCACGACTGCTTATGGTCGATGTCGGCGTGCGACTTCAGGAAAAACCACGCGAGGTGGAGAAGGTTGTCGCTCTAGTGCCAGCGCCTCCGCCTGCTGAGAATGCGTTAGGCGATGAGGGATTCGATGAACCCGCAGGCGAATCCGCAGGGATCAGCAATGTCACTCTTACATCCGACCAAGTCGCAACGCCGGGTGCCCTCATTAGCGGTAAGGTCACGTTTAGCGACGGCCAAGAAGCCGCTTGGTATCTAGATCAGATGGGACGCCTCGGACTCAGTGGCGCACCGCAGGGCTACCAACCGCCGAAAGAAGACATTTCCAACTTCCAGCAGCAGCTCGACCTACTGATGCAGCAGGCCGGTTTTTAGCCATTAGCATGGATGATTTTGCTCACCCTTTGATGGCTGTGCACAGTTGCTGCTGTGACAGTGGTGCGAACGTGCTTCTCTTTCCTCGTGCTTACCACCGACTTCGATTACCGACTCCCACCTGAACTCATCGCCAGCGAGCCGCTTCAGGATCGTTCGGCTTCACGGATGCTTGTCGTGTACCGCGAGCGTGGAGTCGTCGAACATCGGATGTTTTGTGAGTTGCCAGAGTTTTTGAAGCCAGACGATCTGCTGGTTTTGAATGACACGCGCGTGGTTCCTGCCCGCTTCTTTTCCAATGACGGCACGCGTGAAGTGCTGCGCGTGGAGCCACTAAGTCTCACCCTATGGCGTTGCATGGTGAAGCCGGGCAAACGGTTCCGGCTAGGTCATACCGTGATGATCGGAGATTCCACAGGCACTGTGCGTGACATCTTGGAAAATGGAGATCGAGTCATCGAATGGGACGTGCCAGTGGATGACTCGCAGCACGGTCATTTGGCCTTACCGCACTACATGGGGCGTGAGGATCAACCTGCAGATCGCGAGCGCTACCAAACAGTCTTTGCCAAAGCCAAAGGAGCCATCGCCGCGCCAACCGCCGGTCTGCATTTTACACCTGAGCTGCTGGCGCAGTTGCCACACACCTTTGTCACGCTGCATGTTGGTGTGGGAACATTTCAGCCAGTGAAAGTGGACAAGTTAGAAGAGCATCAGATGCACTCAGAACGCTATGAAGTTAGTGCTGAGACTGCCCAGAAAATCCGTGATGCAGGTCGTGTCATCGCCGTTGGCACCACAGCTATGCGAACCCTTGAAACTGTAGCGCGTGATCATGGCGGCCTCGTCGCCGCGTCAGGCAGCACAGATATTTTTATTTACCCCGGTTTCGAGTTTCGCGCTGTGGGAGCGATGCTGACCAACTTTCATCTACCCAAGTCCACACTCATCATGCTGGTGAGCGCCTTTGCAGGTAAGGACTTGATCATGCGAGCCTATGAAGAAGCAATCCGTGAGCGCTACCGCTTCTTCAGTTATGGGGACTGCATGCTGATCTTGTGAAGCGATTGTGGTTACATGTTGGACGCCTCCACTCTAGCGCGGCTACCAAGAACATGACCTACCGTGGTGCCACATAGCGTTTGATGTTGGGGTGATAGACCTCGCACTCTTTTTTGTGCAGCCAGACGTTGAGCCAGAAGAGTGCGACGCTGCCGATGATCACCACCACGACACCCCAGCGAGCATGGCGTGAGTGTGTCATGGCCATGACGACAAGACTCGTGCCTGCCATGAGATAGTAGGGCCAAGCGGTGTCTTGGCGGAGCTGCGTCTGAGCACGAATGATAGGGCCATACTCCACAGCGCGTGTCGCCAGAATACGTGGCGTGGCTTTCAGTCGAAAGTCGAGATAGGGCCAGACGCTGGCACAAGAAAGGAAGATGAGACCGAGAGCCAGCATGCGGCACTTCCGCTCATTCACGACATAGGCGACGATGAGTAGAGTCACACCAAAAGCCAGTCCATAGAGCGGCAGAGACTCCATAAGTAAATGAGCGTACTCTGGGTCGAGCACACTTTTCCAGAGGGTTGTCAGTTCGCGCAACATCAGGGTTAAGCGTGAGCACGCAGGAACGCCTTCACAGCCTCAGACGTGGCTTCCAGCGGGTATGTCTGCAACGGTTTCGACTTCAGCAATTCAAGTGATGGATGAGTCGGTTCGCTACCCGTAGCGGCCTGTACCACTTCGGGAAACTTCGCCGGACTGGCGGTGCTGAGCACGACACTAACACGATCTTTTGCCATGTCGGTGAAGGCGCAGGCGGTATGCGGATCAATCACATACTGCCAGTCCTGCCACATTTGGGAGATGACCTTGGGGATCGTTTCATCATCCATACGAGAGCTGCGAAAACTTGATGACGCGTGCGGTAGTGTGACGCGATCACCCGACTTCATCCGCACCATCGTTTCACGTACTAGGCGCTGATCGCCGCCGAGCATATAATAAAGATAGCGCTCAAAGTTTGATGCTGCCTGGATGTCCATGCTTGGCGCGTGGCTAGGATTTACATCGCCTTGCTTATATTCTCCCGTGGAAAAAAAGCGGTGCAGGATGTCATTCTGATTCGTCGCCACACGGAAGCCACCACAGGGAAGGCCCATCTGTTGACAAAGCCATCCCGCCATCACATTGCCAAAGTTTCCCGTCGGCACCACGAACTCGACCGTGGCGCGCGCTTCTTCCGGCAGCTTTAGCCAGGCCCAGATGTAATAGACGCACTGCGCCAGCACGCGGGCGATGTTGATACTATTCACCGCTGAGAGATTCACCGCGCTCACGAATGCCTGATCACCAAAGCACTCCTTCACCACGCGCTGTGCGTCATCAAATGTACCCGGCACTGGCATGGCAAAGACGTTGGCCGCTCCCGTACAGGCCATTTGGCGCTCTTGAAGTGGGGCCACGCGCCCATTCGGATAGAGGATGAAAATTTGAATCCCATCCTGTCCCATGCAGCCATGGATTGCCGCACTGCCTGTATCGCCCGAGGTCGCACCGAGTACCGCAAGCTTTTTACCTTTCAGCTTCACCTGACGCTTATAGAGCAGCCCGAGCAGTTGTAGCGCGAAATCTTTAAAGGCCAGCGTCGGCCCATGCCACAGTTCTAGCACATAAGTCTTATCGGTGATCTTTTTCAAAGGAGCCACGTCCGGTGAATCAAAGTGTGAATAGGCCTGCCTTGTCAGCGAGTGCCATTCAGCATTCGGTATTTCAGGAGCAAACAAGGTCAGGAATTCTGCTGCTAACTGTGGGTAGGAGAGCGCTTCCCAGCCTGCCAATTTGTCCGCAATAGAGGGCAGCTTCTCAGGCAAAAAAAGCCCGCCGTCTGTGGCGAGACCGACTTCGACGGCTTCAGAAAAATTATGCGGGCGAGTTTGACCGCGTGTGGAGATGTACAACATGGGTGCGACTGCGAGTCTGCCCAGACTCCGCCGTAACTCAAGCCAAGAGAAGCCTCCAAGATTGACAACCCAACAGCCAGCGACAGAATGGAAATTAGCGGATATCTGCGGGTGTAGTTCAATAGTAGAACACGTGCTTCCCAAGCATGACACGTCAGTTCGATTCTGATCACCCGCTTCCGTTTATATCTCTGGATCTGACAAGAAGCAGGCAAGTCTAACTAAGGTTGTAACAATCTGTTTGGAAAACAGTAGAGGATTTGAATTGCTAGATTTATCCGGTTTATTGTTCTCTAACTCTTCCAATTACTTTGATGATGTCACCTACACGCGCAGCCTTTTTCGCTTTCGCCCGCATGTGTTGTGCTGGGGTATTCTTCTAGTGTTTTGCGAATGTATTGAGTGCTCAGACAACGGCTACAACTGACCTAGCCCGCCGCGCCGGCAGGACCTGGCCCAAGGCGGCTGGGGTAGTGATCTGAACACGGATGGCGAGCCGAAAGACAGCTCTTTGCGGGTCTGTATGCTGACTTGAGCAATGAACCGCAAACGTGAACAGCGGGCCGTCATGAGTACAGTTTTTACTGGCTGGAAGCTGCGCTTGACTGAGGCGGTCAATGTGTAACTCAACTATCGCGAAGCCCACTACCACGACATCACTGAGTCACTTGCCAAACCAGTTTTTTATAGGCAGCTGCTCTTGCGGCTTATTCTATAAGCGCTGTGCTTCTTTGAGCGGGAAGGCGGTGATTGGCTTTAGGCGCAGCCTAGTTCACGTAGCAGAGCTTGATTCAAGCGGATGCCTGCTTCTAGGTTGGCGATGGGGAAGTTCTCGTTGGGGGCGTGAGCTTGGCAGTCTGGCAGGGCTAGGCCGAGGAGCAGGGTGTCGGCATTGAGAACGTCTTTGAAGGCTTGGACGATGGGGATGCTGCCTCCTTCGCGAATCAGTGCGACGTTGCCACCGAACGTGGTTTTTAAGGCGCGCTGGGCTGCCTGCCCGAGTGGTGAATTCGGCTCCATGAGGTAGGCGTTGCCTGTGTGGCCGCGCTTGATTTCGAGTCGTAAGGCTTTGTTGGCAAATCCGCGCAGATGGGCTTCGGCGAGATCGAGGATGCGTTCGGGGTTTTGGTCAGGCACGAGTCGGAAGGAGAGTTTGAAGAAGGCTTCACGAGGGATAACAGTTTTGGAGCCTTCGCCCTGATAGCCGCCGCCGATGCCATTCACTTCGGCTGTCGGGCGTGCCCAGCGGCACTCGCGCTCGGTGTAACCAGGTTCGCCAAAGAGAGCTGGGACGCCGGTGAGAGCCAGTGTCTCCGCAGCGCCATCACCGAGGCCGGCCCAGGCGGTGCGCTCCCACTCTTGCAGGGTTCGCACGCCATCATAAAAACCAGCGATCTGCACGCGGCCTTCGGCATCGTGGAGGGTCGAAACGAGGCGCGCTGCCATCGTTGCGGGGTTTGCCACAGCACCGCCGAAGATACCAGAGTGAAGGTCGATGCTGGGGCCATGAACTTTGACCTCCATGCAGGCGATGCCGCGCAGCCCATAAGTGAAAGTTCCCACGCCTTCAGCCACCATGCCAGTGTCGGAGATCGCGACCACATCGCAGGCTAACTCCTGGCGATGTGCTTCAAGAAAGGGCTTTAGATTCGGGCTGCCGATCTCTTTGAGGTGCGCTAGAATGTTGGACCAGGAGATAAGGGAATAAGCAGCATGAAAACAACCCTCCGAAAACGTTACAGCAGTGATTTCAAAGCGCAGATCATTGATCTCTTCAATCTTGGTAAAACGGTGCCCCAGCTCGCAGAAGAGTTC
>CAMAQH010000032.1 GCA_945860295.1 Prosthecobacter debontii | reverse complement strand
GCTGCCAGGGCTGCCAGCCGAAGCCAACATGCTGCTGAGTGGATGACAAACGTCGTCCCAACACCTCACACCGCATCCAAACCCCCAAGCCGCCACTTGGGCTCCGACCAGCCATGCCTTTTGATGCCTTCCATTCACGCTTTTAGGCTTAGCCTGGGAAAGCCTGTCGTAGACGTGGACGGGGTCCAGTTTTAGAGACTTCGGTAGCCACCGAAAACAAGAGGCTTCGTCCATCTCAGCCGATCAGGAAAGTTTTGTCCACAGGTCTTTGAACATCTAGAAATCCGCAAAATGAATGTCGCCTGACCCTATTCAAGGAACACGGAGTTGTGCTGCGCTACTTTAGTGCGGACACTTCGGCGGCTGAGAGGTGCCGCCAGGCTCCTTTGGTTAGTGGGCCGAGTTTGAGATGGGCGATAGCGACACGGACGAGGCGGAGCACTTCGATGTCCAGCGCTTCAAGCACGCGGCGGATGTGGCGGTTGCGGCCTTCATCTAGCACAATCTCTAGCCAGGTGTTTTTATCTCCCTGACGCAGCACGGTGACGGAGCGGAAGTTAAGTTCTTCTTCCTCATGGATGACGCCTTCACGCAGTCGAGTCAGCAAGGCTTCATCGACGAGGCAACCGATTTGCACGTGGTAGGTCTTGCTGGTCTTTGAGGCGGGGTCGGTGATGGCGTTGGCCCAGCGGTTGTCATTGCTGAAGAGGAGCAGGCCTTCGCTCGCTTTGTCTAGCCGACCGACGGGCGAGAGGTGGGCAAAGGCCTCGCCTGCAAAGCACTCATAGACGGTGCCGCGTCCCTGCTCGTCACTGGCGGTGGTGATGAGGCCGCGCGGCTTGTTCAGCATTAGATAGATGGGCTCGGCTCCTGAGACGGGAATGTCGCCGACGGAGATGCGATCCCGCTCTAGATCGACGGCGCGCTCGGGGTCGCGGCAGATGCGGCCATTGAGGCTGACACGGCCGGTTTTGATCAGTAGCGCGCCCTGGCTGCGTGAGCAGTGGCCTAGCTTGGAAAGGGCGCGGGCGAGTCCGGTGCGGGGCATGTCGGTGAGTGCCTGGGGTGAAAAGAAAAAGGGCGGACCCACGAGGAGTCCGCCCGAAATGAAACGATCGCGGTTGGATCAGATTTAGGCCTGCAATGCTGCAGCTTCCTTATCGACATTGACGCGGCGACCTTCTTTGTCGAAGCGGACACGACCTGGCACGAGTGCAAACAGGGTGTGGTCTCTGCCCATGCCGATGTTCAGACCGGGAGTCCACTTGGTGCCACGCTGACGGATGATGATGTTGCCTGCGATGACGGCTTCGCCACCATACTTCTTCACGCCAAGACGCTTGCTTTGGCTATCGCGTCCGTTTTTAACACTTCCTTGACCTTTCTTATGTGCCATGACTCAGGATCTCCTAGAGGGTTGAATTGAATTGGAAAAAATTAGGCGTTGATGGCGGTGACTTCAACGCGGGTCAGCGGCTGGCGATGACCTTTGGTGAGGTGGTAGCCTTTGCGCTTCTTGAATTTGAAGGCGGTGACTTTTGGAGCCTTGAACTGCTTCACCACGGTGGCGGTGACGCTAGCGCCGGAGAGAATGGGTGAACCGATCTGGATGGTAGCACCTTCGCCTGCGGCCAGAACTTGGTCGAACGTGGCGGTCTCGCCTTCAGCTACTTCAAGCTTTTCCACGTCGAACTTGTCGCCCACGGATACCTTGTATTGTTTGCCGCCTGTTTTGATGATTGCGTATGCCATAACTGTGTCTGCTGAAGGGTGGTCCCGAAGGCGAACAAGCTTCATTAAGCAATGCATCCGGCAGCGGGGGCGTGGATAGTGCCACAAGTCTCCGACCCGGCAACCAAATTTTTGCCTCGATTGAAAAGGAACCCCATTTTTTCCAACCGTGGAGAAAATGGGCGCCTGTTCGCTGTCAGTTTAGGCACGAATGGGTGGGCCGTACCAGACGTAGCACATGAGATAGATGATAATGCCGGTGAACGAGACATAGAGCCAAACAGGGACGGTCCACTTGGCGACACGTTTGTGTTTATCAAAGCGCTGCTGCAGGGCTGGGACGACTGTCATGATGACAAGTGGCACGGTCAGAATGGCCAGTGGGATGTGGGTGAAGAGAATGGTGAAATAGAGGGGGCGTGAGAGGCCGGTGCCAGCAAACTGCACATGTCCTGCGTGGTAGTGGTAATACAGATAACAGCCGAGAAACGCGGTGGAAAAAAGCAGCGCGATGATCATGCTGGCGATATGCGCTTTCTTCTGCCCCTGCTTGATCATGAAGAGGCCGAGGATGATGTGCAGCAAGGCGCAGGCGTTGAAGATGGTGTAGAGCTTGGGGAGGTCGGTGACGGTCATGGGGGATGGCGGAAGTTTGCGGTCGTTGGTAGTGGTTTGCAGTTGTTGGCGATGGTTTGATCCTCTGCTGTGCCTGGCAGAACCACTGCCAACCACAGCAAACAATCGCCAACTATGGCAAACTCTTTTTCTGTTCTTCAAGCAGGTAGCTCAAGTCGGTGCGGATTTGTTTGTCCCAGTAGGTTTGGAATTCGGGGTCGGCGTTCATGATGTCATACAGGCCTCGGACATGGCCTTCATGATCGACGACGGCGACGCGTAGATCGTGGATGTATTTATCATCAGGAGTTAGGCGGTCGGCTAGGGGCAGATCCTGCACACCGCGGAATTTAAAGGAGGTGGTCATGTACTTTCGCACTTCATCTTTGGGGCCGTTGAGGAACCACCAGTGGTCGCTGTCTTTGATGTCGATGCCGCTGGCGAATTTCTGCATCATGTCGGGTGTGTCATCGGGATCGAGTGTGAAGGATAGGAACTGGATGTTGGGATTGTTTGTGAGCTCGGCGTGCAGCTTTTTGAGCTTGGCGATGACGCCTGCGCAACCGCGTGGGCAGCGGGTGAACACCCAGGAGGCGATCATAATTTTGCCACGCAGATCGGCGAGATGGACGGTCTGGCCGTTGCGCTCGGTGAGCACGATGTCCCTCTCCAGTCGGCCCATGAAAGCGGGGCGCTCGGCACCGCGCTCGGTGGCACTGCCATCGCTCTGCAGACTCTTGAGCTTCTTGGCTTCGAGTGAGGTGTAGATGAGGTAGTTGTAAAAAACGACGATGCCGAGCGCGATCATGATGATAGGGACCCAAAGGGTCCATGGGTTGATGCGGCGAGGTTCTTCTGAGAGCGGTGGAAGTGACATGATGTGAGCGTTGCTAGAATACGAATGACAATGTCCTGCGGGTTTATTTCCAGGCTAGGACGGTGATGAGAAGGATGATCGGCAGGTAAATGAGGGTGCCGAAGAACAAGCGCCGCGCGGTGGCTCGCTCGGGTGTTTTTTGAAAGACCACGGCACGTTGACAGAGCCAGAGATTGAGGAGGAGAGCGACAGGCAGAAAGAGCCACACATTAACCAGCCCATAGGCGACGGGATAGAACATGAGGAGCAGCATGGCGATGGCCCAGGCGAGGGCGTGCTTTGAGGTGCGTGCGCCTAGTTCGTCATCGTTGGCGAGCATGATGAATCCACCACGGCGGTACTCGTCGCGATACATCCAGTTAATCGCGAGAAAGTGCGGGAGCTGCCAAAGGAAGAGCAGGGCGAAGAGGTAAATGGCTCCAGGTTCAATCAGCAGACTCCAGCGGAAGTAGCCATCTTCGGGCTTGAGCATGCCTGCTGCACCTGCCCAACCGATGAGCGGTGGCAGTGCGCCTGAGATGGCGCCGACGAGTGTGTTGGAGGCGGATTGTTTCTTCAGCGGTGTGTAGATGAAAAGGTAGGTCGCTAGGGTGAGCGCGGTGAGGATGGCGGCCTCGATATTGACTCGATGCACGAGATGAATGAGGCCGATGGTGCTGAGCAGCCATCCGATGGCGAAGGCGGCTGATGGGCTGATGCGACCGGCGGGCAATGGACGATCTGCGGTCCGCGTCATGCGCGAGTCGGGCTCGATCTCCATAAGCTGATTGAAGACAGCTGCACCGAAGGCGGCGAGTGTGCTGCCGATGATGGTGTGCACGAGAAGCCAAACATTCATGTGTGTGCCAGCGCGCAACCAAAAGGCCACAAAGGTGGTGACGATGACCAGGGCGCTGAGGCGAAATTTGGTCAGCGTCAGTAGATCGCTCAGCGTGGAGTTCGCTGCGGGTGTGGTGACGGTTGGGGCAGGTTCGCTCATGGTGGTCATGCTAGGACACGGTAATAGGTTTGTCAGGCGATGGCTCACCAAGAAGGCCGATGCCCGTGGTCGCTGCCCAGACGCTGACGGTGATGAGGAAGGAGAGCACCAGGATGCCGAGGCCGTTGAGCGCATGGAGATGGGGCGCCCAAAAATTCTTGCCGGTGAGGATGACGCAGGTGCCGAGCACGACCTGATTGATCGGCATGATGAGAAGGGCTGGCGGTATCCAACGCAGACGCGGGACATTACCAAGCCAGCGGCGCGACTTCCAGGCGACGGTGAGCACGAGCAGGGCGACGGTGAAGCCCCAGCATTTGTGAAGATGTAGAAAGAAGATGTCGGCTGGATCGGTGGGTGGAAAGAGCTGCCCATGAGTGGTGAGGATGTCTGATCCGGCCGGGTAAAGATGCTGGGTGTGACGCAGAGCATCTCCGATGACGAGCTGCGTAAAGAAGGCCAAGAATAGAAGCGTGATCAAGAGTCTGGCCATAAGGATAGCTGTGCCGTTGAGCTTCATTCGGACCTCGTGCCATGCGCGTGATGGGGCGAAGGCGATGAGTGCGAGCAGGCAGAAAAAGACCTGGCAGAGTGTGCTATGGCTGATGTCAAAGGTGGCGGACACTTTGAGCACAGGTAGCCTATTCAGAGATGCCAGACTGATGACCATGAAGAGGGCTAGAGTGTTGAGGCCACGCAGTAAAGTCCAGCGCCGAGCGAGCCAAGTGACGACCAGCCAGGCGAGGGCCATGAAGGCGATCACAGAGGCTGGCAGTAGATCGCCTTTGAAAACGAGAAAGAGAAAGCCACTGCCAACGAGCAGGATGCCGGCAGCTTCAAGAAAACTGGGGTTGTGTCTGGAGAACTGCCAGAAATACATGATGAGAACGAGAAGCTCGATGCTGCGTAGCAGGAGGAACTGCGTGCCCGGAGTCCACTCGTGCGCAAAGGCTAGAGAGGTCGCTGTCGCAGCCACAACGAGCACGCTGGTGATGAAGCTGAAGAGACCGGACTCGCGGGGGCGAGGGCGGTGTTCAGTAGCGGTGTCTGTGGCGGGCATCGGCATGAATTACTGCACAGACTGCGGCTTGCAATTCCCAAGCACACGACCGCTGCCGAGCAACCAGAGAAAGAGTCCGCTCAAGAGAAGGGAGGACAACCCAACGTGTAGCACCTGGGCGAAAGGGAAGATGCCCACATGGGCCAAAACGACGCCGAGTAACATCTGACTGACGATGAATGCCATGATCCAGATTTCTAACCAACTACGCGATTTCAGAACCTTGCGGCTGCGGTGAAAGAATGAGATCCCGGCAAAGAGGATGAGCCAGGAGAAGCTGCGGTGAATGAGATACACCATGCTGGCTTCTAGCTCATGTACCCACACGACTCGTGGCACTCCAGCATGGGTGCGGGCGAGTTCATCGGTGAGTTCACGCACTTGCGATCCGAGCACGCCCTCGCTCACGATGAGGGCAAACAAAACCCATGCTAGGCGGCACAGCCGGCGGTCAGGCTCGATCTTCCATTCTAGCTGCCAGGGGCGCTCGCTCGCGCGCCAAGCAGTGTAAACGAGCACACACAGCAGCAGAATAGCGAGCGCCATGTGCAGTGTGATGATGCCCGGCTTCAGCCCGCTGAGGACGACACGCGCTCCGAGCCAAGCGTTCAGGCCGACGAGGATGACGGCGAGCGTGGCTGTAAAAAAAATTACCGCGCGCCCACGACGCCACTGACCGATAGATGCTCCCCACATGATGAGCACTGACAGCCCCACGGGGAGGCTGGTTAGGCGGTTGATGTATTCAATCCAGGTAGCGACGGGATTGAACTCAGCTTTGATTTTCTCTGGCGTGATTGAGGCGGGATCACGACCCAGTGCCGCAGCTTTACGCCGGAACTTTTCGAGGTCGAGCTTAGTGAAGTCGATCTCTTCTGCACTCGTCGGCGGAATCCAGCGGCCATAGCAAAAGGGCCAGTCGGGGCAGCCAAGCCCGGAGCCTGTGGTGCGAACGACCGCTCCCACAAAGAGCAGGATCTCGATGGCCAGAAAAGCTACGAGAGCGATGCGTTGGAAGCGGGAGAGTTTCATCAAAAAAAGAACGCTGCCTGGAACAGATCCGAGACAGCGTTCGTCAATGGCTGGGCGAAATTTTTCAGTGTCGAATCAACGAGCGGCCACGGGAGCTGGAGCGGCGCTCTTGGCGGCAGCGTTTGTGGACTGCTCTTTGACCCAATCGTCGAAATCCTTGGCGGAAACGACTTCAAGTACGGCCTTCATCTGTGAGTGGCCTGGACCGCAAAGCTGGCCGCAAATGATGTCCCAACTGCCTAGTTTCACGGGCTTGAACCACATGTGAGCTTTCATGCCGGGGATGGCGTCCTGCGCGGCACGCATAGGGACGAGGGCGAGGTTGTGGATAACGTCTTTGCTGGTGATATCGACGATGACTGGGCGCCCGAGAGGCAGCTTCATTGTGCCTGGATTGACGAAGTCGTCCTTACCATTGGGGTCGTTGAGTTCGCGGCCTGTCTGGTTGTTCTGGGAGATGAGGCGCGGGTTCCAAGTGCTGAGCATCATGTCACTGCCTGGATATTGGAAATTCCAGAGGAACTTCTCACCCATGGCGCGCATTTTGATGGTGTCTGGACTGGTCGGATAGTCATCGGCTTGACGGGACCACAGTGGGAAAGCGAAACCGAGGAGGAGGATGGCCTCGACGATGGCAACGCCGATTTCAATGTGAGTGGAGGCATGGCCACGCACGCCATGGTAGTCAGCGCGCGGGTTGTTTTTGGCCCGGAAGCGCCAGAAGGCAAGCGTGAGGAAGATGGACCAGCCGATGAAGAGGGCTAGCATGAACCAGTGGACGAAGCCAAGCATGTGATCCACAAGGCCGCCGTGCTCGGAGGCGTTTTGGGTGATGCCGATCCATTCGTTGATGTCAGAAATACTCATGAGGGGAAGGGGTTTTTTTGAGAGGGTTTAGGCTTGGGCAGCCATAGCAAAGTTCTGCTGTTTGCGGGCAAAGTTATAAACGATCAGACCTACACAGCCCATGCCGAGAGCTAGAAAGCCGAGAAGCACGAGCACGGCGAGATCTTGAGCCTGCGCCATGACGCTGTTCGGGTCGGCCTTGCATGTGGCACAAGCGAGTGGGAGCAGGGTGAGGAGGTTCATGATTCAGGAGGGCTGAGCAGACTCAGACAATGATGCTGCGTGATTTTTTGATGAGATACCAAAGGCCGTACCCGATGAGGGCCAGACTCGTCCAACCAGCGATCATGCCGAGTTGCCCGATGCCCATCTCGGCTGTCTGTTCAGGTGCCAGACGTGTCCACAGCCAGAACCCGCCATCACAAAGGATTGCGAAGAAAAGGAAGACGAAGTGAAAGTGTTTGAGCGACACGGCAGAAAATTAGAACTGGCTGAAGACCAAGGGATCGATGCTGGAGAAGTAGAAGAGCAGGAAAAGGGCGAGAACGAAGGCGAACGTGAAAAAGAGGAACTTGTAGATGATCACTTTCTCGTGGTTCAAATGCATGAAAATCAAGGCGACGAGGGCGGCCTTGATGGTCGCTAGAATCATGCCGACGATGATGTTCAGACTGTGTGTTGGCAGCTCGACGAATGAGAGCCAGACGGTGAGTCCTGTGCAGATAACGAGCAGACCTCCAACCCAGAGGATTTTCTTGATGGACTTATGGATTTCTTCAGGGCTATCAGCCATAATGGGGAGACGTGCGGGTTTGAATTACAGGAGGTAAAGAAGTGGGAACAGGAAAATCCACACAAGGTCAACGAAGTGCCAGAACAGGCCGCCGACTTCCACACGATTGGCCATGTGCTCGGGATCTTCACGGAGACGACGACCGTCAAAAATGAGGAAGTAAGCGAGCACTGAAGCGCCAGCGATAACGTGCAATCCGTGCAGGCCAGTCAGCGTGAAATAGATGGCGTAGTAGCTGTTAAGCTTGGGTGTAAAGTTCGAGTAAAAGAGCACATCTTTGCGCTCCAAATGCAGTTCGGGGTGGTGGGTGTGAGCTGCGCCATGTTCTTCCGCAGGTGCATGTGCCTCGGCACTGTGTTTAGGGCCTTCTTCGCCATGAGCCGCAGGAGTGGCGGACTCGATGTGCATGTAAAACAACTTCTTTTGCTGTGAAGCGCTTTTGGTTGGGTCGCGTGTGGTGCCGCCATTGCCGTCATTAAACTCTTTGTTGAACTCGGCAATGGCTTCGTCCCGCTGGTGGATGAAGGCGTTCTTCCAAACAGAGCCGAGGTAATGCTCGTTCCATGCGAGGGATTTGTCTTTTTCGGGTGTGCCGCGCAAATCGACGCCATCTACTTCGAGAGTCATCTTGTCGTTGATGATTTTACCTTCAATTAACGTGCCGTCACGGAAGGTGATGGATTTGGCATCCAACGCAGGCTTGGCCAGTAATTTGGAAGGCGGGAATGAGAAGGTAATCGGGGAAGCCGCAGTGAGTTTAATCGTCCAGTTTGGGACTTGTAGCATGTTGTCGGCTTTGGCCTTGGCCTCGGCCTTGCCATGAGCTTCCGCACGAAGTTGGGCGAATGAGTTGGCGTCGAGTGTGATCTCTTTGCCATCTTCGGTCTTGAACTTGGGGGCATCGCCTTTGATGTAAGGAAGCACGTAACTGACGGGATCTGCATCAACGGCGGACTTTCGACCAGCGACGGTGAGCGTAAGTTCATTCACACCACCGAACTCTATTTCAAAGCCATGCGGCAAATGACCCGTGAGGATGGTGCCGTCCGTAAGTGTGGCGGAGTAATGAGTAAACTTGGCGCGATACTCGAAGCTCTTGATGACCATGAACGTCATCGCGCAGGCGATGGTGATAGCCATGTAAACCTTATACGCGGTGAACTTGCGCAGCTTGATAGAAGCCCAGGCAAGCAAGACGGTCACGGATGAGCCGATGAGCACAAGGGTGTTAATGAAGCCCATGGTGACATTTAACTCATGCACCGGCCATGGATAGTCGGCTCCGACTCTCAAGAAGATATAGGAGGAGAAAAGGCCACCAAAGAGCATGACCTCAGAGGCGAGAAAGAGCCAGATGCCGACCTTGGCATTGTACAAGCCAGTGTCGGGGCGGGCGGTGACGGTGTAGGGGATGTCCATGTGGAAGAATTGGCGTTTGGCTCAGTTCTTAGTAATCTATGATCAATGATGGGCGGCTGCGGCAGGGGCCGGAGCGGCAGAAGGTTCGGCGCGCTTACCGGGCTCGGATTCCCATTGTGGGAAGTAGTCTTGGTCCATGCCTGGAACGCTGTACTCGTAGGGTCCGCGAACGACGACAGGCTCGAAATCGAAGTTGCCATGCGGAGGTGGTGTCGGCGCTGCCCACTCAAGCGTGGTGGCGTTCCATGGGTTATCGCTTTCGACTTTCTTGCCGCCTTTGACGCTGAGGAAAAAGTTCAGAATGAACGGCACCTGACCGATCGCGAGGATGAACGCACCGAAGGAAACCAAGACGTTGAGTCCGAGCAAGCTGTTGGAAACTTCCATGCCGAAGAGGGCGAAGAAATTGCTATTGAGCTCAGTGAACCAGTTGGAGGCACCTGAGGTTTGCTCGAAGTACTTGCCGCCATCATACCAGCGCCGGTGGAAGCCCGCCATGCCCTGAATGAACATAGGCGCGAAGATCATGTTCATGCCAAGCAGTGAGGGCCAGAAATGTAATTTGCCAAGGAAGTCGTTCATGATGCGGCCAGTGACTTTAGGATACCAATGATAAACACCCGCGAAGAGGGCAAAGATGGTGCCTGGAGCGACGACGTAATGGAAGTGTGCAATGACGTAATAGGTGTCATGCAGAGCGAGGTCGATGAAGGTGAAAGCCAAAGGTAGGCCGGTTAGTCCACCGATACCAAACATGGGCAGGAAGGCCGATGCGAAAAGCATCTGCGGAGTGAAGCGGATAGAGCCTCCCCAAAGAGAAATCATGAGGCCAGTCAGAAGGATCACTGACGGAACGGAGATGAGAACGGTAGTGATCTGGAAGTAGGTCGAGATCATGGTGCCCATGCCAGTGAGGTACATGTGATGAGCCCAGACGAGGAAGCTCAAGAAGCCGAGGGTCAAAACGCCATAGACCATGGCTTTGTAACCCCAGAGCGGGCGGCGGGTGTTCGCTGGGATGACTTCAGCCAAGATGGCGAAGGCGGGGAGGATAAGCACGTACACTTCTGGATGGGCGAGGAACCAGAACAGATGCTGATAGAGGAGAGGGCTACCACCACCGGAGATGTCGAGATGCTGGCCACCTTCCATCAATCCAGTCGGCAAGAAGAAGCTGGAGCCGAAGACGCGGTCAGAAAGCTGCAGTAGAGCGGCGACTTCGAGCGGGGGAAAGGCCAGAAGAAGCAGAAAGGCGACGACGAACATGGCCCAGCAGAAAAATGGCATGCGCATCCATGTCATACCTTTTACGCGCAGATTGATGATCGTCGTGATGACGTTCACAGAGCCGAGTAGTGAGGCCGAAATATTAAACACCATGGACAGCAACCACCAGGTGTGACCATGTAGCCAGATATTGGTGACGGCGAGGTTTGTTGTGGAAGCCAAAGGCGAGTACATGGTCCAGCCGGTTTGCACGGAACCTGTGCCGAGGAAGAAGCTGGCAAACATGCCGATGCCACTGATGAAGAATAGCCAAAAACTCCACATGTTCAGGCGGGGGAATGCCATGTCGATGGTGCCGATCTGCAATGGCATGACGAAATTGACAAAACCAGCGAAGCCTAGCGGCACGATACCGAGGAACACCATGATGGTGCCGTGCATGGCTCCAAGCATGTTATAGAGCTCTCCATTGATCACTCCGCCGGGTGCCCAACGACCGATGGCCTGCTCGAAAATCCAGCCGACCCCAGGAATGCTGGAGATGATCGTAAAGCCGGGGATAGGCTGGCCTGGATAGGCGATGCTCCAGCGCATGAGCATCATGAGCATGAATCCGAATAGCAGGAAAATCAGGCCACTGATTGCATACTGAACGCCAATGACTTTGTGATCGGTGGACCAAATGTACTTTTGGATGAAGCCTGGCTCGTGGTGATCATGGCTGTGATCGTGGGCTTGATCGTGAGTGTGTGCAGCGGCGCTCATGTAGAGAAGTGTTTGAAGTGAAGAATCGGAAGTGAAGCGATAAATAAACGCTTTGTCGAAGTTGCAGGGAAACTAGGAATCGAAAGAATTAGCGAGGTTGCTTGGAAAGATTTGCGTCACTCGCATGAGGGTCTTTTCAAATCACTTGGCGGCGGGCGTCGCAGCTGCAGAAGCCGTAGCGCCAGGACCGGCAGGTATGTCGCCTGGAACATTGGCTTTCGCGTACTGCTCAAGGTCAGGCATGGTCCATTGGGCTGTGCGCTTTTCAGTCGAACGGACTTTTTCGACCATCTCTTTGGTGATCATCGGGGCTTCGTTGCCCCAACTATTACGAATATAAGTCAGCACATTGGCGAGATCGCCCGCAGACATCGCGGCACCGAAGGGCTGCATACCGCCGGGAATGTTGTAGCCCTGACCTTTGACGGTAATGGCTCCGATGAGGCCATGCTGTAGGACGCGCACCAAGCGCTCAGTGCCACCGGTAACCCATTCAGAACCAGCCAGAGGCGGAAACTGTCCGGGGATGCCATTGCCAGTGCCCTGATGGCAACCACCACAGACGGCATAACTATTAGCACCTTTTTTCATCGCGCTCTGGAAGGGGTCCATGGCTACGACATCATCACCACCACCTGGGCGTGGGTCTTGACCTGCGACAAAACCGAAAGGATTGCTGGTGCCGAAAGAGTAGCCACCTGTCATCGTGCCGAGCTGACCTCCAGCAATGACGGCAACAATCATGGCGAGGAACATGGCCAGCACTGGGGCTGGCTCGCGCCCTGTTTGAAGATCTTCTTTCTCACGCTTCACGGCGGAGTGGAGACGATCTAGGTCGGTGCTATCAGGCTGAAAACTGTTCGAGGGTGCGCTCATGAATCTTGGGCGTTACTTCTTGGCGGGAGTTGCAGCGACTGCGGCAGTAGCTCCAGGGATTGGGTAATCTTTCTTGAGTGAGAGAAGGTAATCGACAAGGGCTTCAGCCTCGGCGGTCGGCACGACTTCATAGCCAGCCTTCGGAGCAGACTTGCCCGTGAGTTTGAGAGCTTCTTCAGCCACTGGACCTTGGGCTTTACGCTCAATATAGAGGGACTTGAAAGCAGGCATCGTGGACCAATCATGGATCGAGCGCGGCGCGTAGAGTATAAGGTGAAGAGCACCACGCGATGGAGCACGCCAGCCATAGTTGGTAAGGTCAGGGCCGATGCGTTGCACGCCTAGGAAGGCGTAGGGTTCGCTCAAATAATCCAGTAATGTGTTGGAGCGAGTCGGTGCGGCGGGGCGCGCTTCTTGATCTTGTCCCCAGCCTTTACGCCAGCCATCCAGCGCGAGCTGTGGTGGGCGGATCATCTGCGTGTGACACTGCACACAGCCTTCACGGGCATAGATGATTTGTCCCTGACGATTGATCGGTGCAGGTGGGTAGTAGCCATCGAGACCGTCTTTGTCTTTGTCATACGCCACAGGTGTGAGCGCCTGGTATTTGATGGCTGGAATGATAATCAAGCAGAGCCACGGCAGACCGAAGCTAGCGATGAGGGTAAGAATGAACGTGCGAAAGTTACTCATGCGTGTGCTCCGTGCGGATGGGCTGCGTCTTCATGATCGTGATGCAAAAGTGTCGGGGCTGAACTGCGGCGGCCAAGACCTGCCACCATGAGGATGAGATGAATCAAGAACCAAACATTCGACCAAGTGATCATCGCCCAAGCAATGGCGCGAGCGACGATGTAGGGGCGTGTATTCAGGACGAGTTGCATGAAGTCTTGGTCCCACATTTCAGGATGATTGAGATCACCACCCTGCTGGACACCGGCCACAAGGCTGGTCACGACCACCACGGCGATGCCATAGGTGGAGAACCAGAAGTGATTGCGGATGAGGCGCACCGAGAGCCATTCGCAGCCCGTGAGACGTGGGACGATATAATAGATAGCTCCAAAGACACACATGCTGAAAAAGCCATACACGGCGACGATTTGGAAACCATACCAAGCATTGGTGAACTGCAATGTGGCTCCGGTAGAGAAAGCTGACATAAGCGCTAGCATGATGCCTGATACTGGATAAAAAAGCGCGCCTAGGAAGGTGAAACGGAGCGTCGGGCTAGTCGCTACCAAATCATGTTTGCCCAAAGTAGTCAGATGATGATTCAAGCCGACAACACCAACGGGAACAAGGAGCAAGACACCTGTGAGTGCACCAACAGCAGGCATCCATGCAGGAAGCGGTCCACCCATAAAATGTTGCATTCCGGTCCAGCCAGACAGGCTGGCAAGCGACCAAAACCCAAGCTGAGCAAGCTGGGAACTAGCAATAGGCTGCCCGGTGACTTTCGGAATGAAATAGTAAGCCGAGCCGATAGCGACTGGAGTGAAGAAAAGCAGAATGACCGAATGAACGTACCAAGCATTAATACCAGCGCCAAGGGCGCCAAGGGCAGGCAGGCAATGGAGCGCGACGTTGGCTGTAACAAAAATCCACGGGAACCAGAAACACGCCCCTAGGATATACCAAGTGCTGATCATGAATCCTTCAGGACGGAACGCGCGACCAAACATGGTGGCCATTGGCCAAGCGAAGCAAAGGAAGGCTACCAGCATGATCGGCCAGATCCACTTCGGCATTTCCAGCCACTCCATGGAGGTATTGCCACCGAACAGAATGCTGAGCAGACCCAGAGTCACGGCGATGTTCCAGAACAGTCCTGCGACATAAAGGAGGCTTTTGCCATTCTTTAATTCCTGACCAGAACGACGAGCCATGATCCAGAGCATCACGCCCAGACCTGCTTGAATGCCCCAACCATAGACCAACGCATTGATGTGAGTGGGTTGCAGGCGACCGTATTGGAGGATCGGGCAATCTCCGAGGAAGGAAGGAGCAAAGAGCTTCAAGGCTGCGAGCACACCGAGAATGGTGGAGGCCATGAGCCAGAAGGCACCGTTGAGGAAGAGGAACAGCACAGGCCCCTTGACTGACTTGTCGATCGCCGCGCGGCGAAGGTTGTCAGTATGAAGGTCCGTGTCTGCGGATGAGTGAGTCGTCTGCATCGGGGAAAGAATCGTCCGTTACTTGGTTGCCGGGACTGCTGGGGCCGCAGGAGTCGCGGCTGGCGCTGGGGTCGGAGCGGCGGCAGCGGCCTGTTTGAGTTGTGTGGGTGAACCTGGCACTACCTGCGAACTGACAGCGGGCTTGCGGGACTGAAGCACTTCTAGCGCCTTGGTGTAAATGGCGTCCTTTTTGGCAGCGTCGTTTAGTCCCATTTTGGCGATCAGATCGGTCTGAGCTTTGGCAATTTCTGCGGTGTTCGCCAGACGTTTAGGAGCACGCGGGTCGATTTCAACCTTCTTAGCAGCCAGCGTCTGGATAACCAGAAAGAGCACGGCGAAGCTGGCAAAGGCCCCAAGCACCCACAAAAAAGTGGCGCCGGATTTGGAGGTTTTCGCGGGAAAGTACATGGGCAGATCAGTTGACGACGTTTGCGGATTCAAGTAGGCGAGGGTCGCGGCAGGGATAGAGGCTGTAGCGGGCGAGGCTGCGAAGGAAAAGGAAGCCTAGGATTCCGACAAAAGCACATAGAGCGACGACATCGCCTACCCATGCACCAGGAACCACGACACCGATACCGAGGGACGGGCCACGCTCTGGGATGATGTTCCAATAAATGTCCACAATGTGCATGAATAGAATCCACAAACAGACGGCGCTGATGACCGCAGGTTTCTTTTTGCGAGGCTGGGATAGCAGCAGAACGAAGGGGCCGATGAAGTGACCCACGACCATGAAGATCGACACCATCTGCCATCCACCCGTGTTGCGAGTCAGGTAGAAACGGGTCTCCTCGGTGATGTTGGCATACCAGATCAGGAAATACTGACTGAAGGCGATGTAAGCCCAGAAGATGGTGAAGGCCAAGAGCAGCTTACCCATTAAATGGTAATGTTCTTCAGTGACCACTTTTTGAAGATAGCCAAGGCCGCGCAGCCAAGTAACGAGAAGAATCGTTAGCGCCATTGAAGACCAAGCGCAGCCTGCAAAGATGTACACACCCCACATGGTAGAGAACCAGGAATAATCCAAGGTCATAAGCCAATCCACTGCCGCGAAGGTAATGGTGAGAGCATAGAAGAGCAGCCAGCGGCAGCAGAAAGCACGAGCTTTGATGGTATGCTTGATATCGCCATCTTGATCCTGAGCCACCGACTTGGCGCGCAGTGTGCGTGCGATGTGCCAGAGAACAAAGAAGTAAAAGAAGAAGCGGAATGTCCAGGCGCTGATGTTCAGGTAACCATATTTAGCGACAAGGATGTGCAGGTGAGGATTAGTCTCTGCGGCGTGGTGCAGCGCCTCCTTCAAAGTAGGCGCGTGCTCACCGACATGCTGTGCGGCCTCACGGTGGTGGCCCATCCATTCATAGAGAGGCTTCTGCACGGCAGGAAACAAAAGTGGCAGACCGAGGATCGCGAGAGGCAGGGCCATGTTTGCCAACTGCTCCCACAAGCGGCGCAAAGCTACGCCCCAACCTGAGTTGGAGGCGTTGTGCAAAAGAATCCAAAAACAGCCCCCACAAACTAGAGTGAAGCAGACGAAGAAAGCGAACAGCCAAGAATAGGCAAAGCTGTCAAGATCTTTGTAGAAGAGGAAAAGGGAACTTACAAGGCCGAGCGCCCCTAGGCCGCCAAGTGCGTTGATAAGCTTAGCTCCTTTGGCTGGCTCAAACTTCTCGCCGCCCTGAGGTAGATCGTTAAATGTGACGTGGTGACTCATGCCTGGATTGCGCGCGTGTTACTGGACGGAAACGTTGCCTTCTTTCACCGCCACTTGGAGGGTGCGGATGTAAGCCACAATGGCCCAGCGGTCACGAACAGTGAGATTTCCGCCATAGGAACCCATGAGGCCTTTGCCATGCGTGATGACATCAAAAATGGCTCCGTCAGCCCTGTAGGCACCTGGATTTTTCGTATCCATGGAACCCGCCTGATGGAAATTGAAAGCGGACAGGATGCCATATTTGGAAGTCATTCCTTTGCCGTTACCGGAGGCGGCATGGCAGACCGAGCAGTAAATATTGTACTGACGTTCACCGCGTTGGAGCAGTGCTTTGTCCGCAGCCAACTGAGCAGGCAGGCCGTCACCGTAGAAATCACCAATCTTGCCCGTGTTATAGTAATCGAGCCCGTTCGAAAAGCCAAACATCGGAGGCTTGGCGTCAGGCGCAGAGGCAGGTTTGCTTGGCATTTCAAAACCAATGGGAACCGTATGGTTGACTGGCCTACGCCCGCCAGAACCATCCGCAAAAAAGTCGTTTTTTACCTGATACTTCACCTTGGCTTGATGATCCATATCTGGGAAAATCTCGATCGGCGGTAGCTCAGACTTGCTACCGCGTGTGCCGAAAGCCGCGACCACGATGGCGGCGACGAAAACGTAACTGAGAAAAAAGTATTTCAACATGGCAGGACGGCAGAGGGCCTTTCAGGTGCTTGTGAAAAATTTCACAAGCAGACGGAGATTAGAAACTTGAAGCCGAAATGCAAGAACGATTTCTGATTTTGTCCGCACAATGTTTGTGACTCGCTTTTCAACCTCAAGCAGGCAGTCATTGCGACGCAATCGGTAGTCAGTCTTGCTCCGTAGCGGCACTTGTTCGCCAAGCGCGGCCCTGCGTGCGAATGCGCTCATCGTTGATAGCGCTCAGACTCAGGGGCATCACCTTGCCATGAAAGCCCTGTCGGATACTTTCCTCTGTTTTTGTGCTCGAGATTTCCAGTGCTGCTCGGCATTTGAGCAGCGAATGCCCACTCTTCTTGTAGGGCGCGCTGAACGCCTGCAATCTCACTGCATTGAGCACATCACAGCACTCTAAAATACGCGCCTTGGGTCGATAGCACACCCTGTGTTGCTCCATCCCACCAAAAGCCTTTGTTAGCACCAGATTGCGCGGCAAGGCCACCTTCGAGCCATCGACCGCAGTGATACATGCCCTGCCAGCGGCTCACGCAGGGGCACTTTTGATAAAACTCCCACATGAAGAGTTCGTTGATTTTTATGAAGCTCTGTGCAGCCCACGCAATTATCTAAAAAAACTAATCAAATTATCTTAATTATAATATTAAATAATATTTTTGGTTTTTTTCTTATATGTGCTAATTATGGAACCAATGAATACCTTTAATCACTCCCTCTCAAAAATAATTGGCTCGACCAATGCATCACCCAACACCTTTCAAGCATCCGCATCACCATGGTGTGTGCACCTCATGGAAAGCCCACACCTCATCTCGACCCCGATCCACAGTGAAAAACGCCCGGCTTTCGGACTCGTCCTAGCCTTGGCCTTCATGCTTTTGCCCATTGGCCTGATGGCAAATGTATCGCTGGATCTCGGGTCCGCCGCTCCCTTCGCTATCCTAGCGGGAACAGGAATCACTAACACGGGAATCACCACGATTGCCGGTGATATCGGCAGCTTTCCCACCCCCACCATCACCGGCGCTAGCAGTATCTATCTCAACGGCACCAACTACGGGGGTGGGCTCGTCAGCCAGGCCGCCAAGAACGACCTGATTAACGCCTACTCAGACGCAGTCGGGCGCTCCGCCACGAACATCTACGGCGCTGTTTTTGACCTCGCCGGGCTCACCCTTCCGGGTGGCGTTTACCGCGACCCCACTTCCTTTGCGCTCTCCGGCACCTTGACGCTCGATGCCCAGGGGGACGCAGATACCGTCTGGCTTTTTCAGGCTGGCACCACCCTCAGCACCGGTGCTAACAGCTTGGTGAATTTGATCAACGGTGCCCAGGCAGACAATGTCTTCTGGCAGGTAGGTTCCTCCGCCACTCTCGGCGCCGACACCGACTTTGCCGGTAACATTCTCGCCTATACATCCATCACCTTGGGCCATGGGGCTAGGATCGACGGCGGACTTTATGCGGTGAATGGAGCAGTCACACTGGACACCAACGCCATTAACAACCTTACCACCGTGCCAGAGCCTAGCAGCGTTCTGCTGCTCGTGGGTGGACTTTCGCTGCTATACCTTCAGAGACGCCGCCTCGCCACGAAAGCGCACCTGCTTTGAGGCACACCCGGAAACTCAAAATGTTTGCTCTACTTGTTCAAATAGTGGCGTAGCGCGAAGAGTTTGGGCAAAGAAAAGCTGGCAAGTTTCATTGCCTTTTGGCAACCCCAGACTCTACGTTGAGTTCGTTCAAAACCTTGATGTAGCGGCCTTCGAGACGCCTTTGATGGGAGTTGGCAAGATCGTTTAATGGGGTCTTTGATCCGCTCATCATGAGTGCGCTTTGCCGTCAGCCCGAAGGCCCTGCTGTTAGCGGGCGGCGCTTTCATCCCAAGCCCATAATCAAGCTGCTCGTGTTACAACGCTTCCACGGTTTGGCCGATGAAGCCACGAGCTTTCAGATCACCGACCACAATAGCTTTCGCGCCTTCCTTGGCCTCAATCCTAAGGACGCTGTGCCAGATGGTCAGACCTTTAGCGACTTCTGTGCATTGCTCATCGAAACGAAAACCTTCGAGAGCTTGTTCGACACCTTTCTCACGCACCTGCAAAAGGAACATGGGCTGACCTAGTGAAGAAGGGCGTGATGATTGTTGCCAGCTTTGCCGAAATACCCCGGCAGAGCAACAACCGCGAAGACAACGCGCAGATCAGAGCAGGCGAAGGTCGCCTGAAAGTGTTTTCGGGGCATGTTAGGTAACTAGTAATTGACTAAATAGCTGTAATGAAGTTTATACAATAAAACTGCAATGCCCACCATTACCAAACGCGATATTGCCACTAATCTTAGTGATCAGACTGGTCTTAGTCTATCTGATGTATCTATTATGGTGGATAGTTTCATTGAATTATTAGGTAAAAATCTAGTTCTTGGCAACGATATAACTTTCCGCACCTTTGGCACCTTTGAATTACGCTTGGCCAAGGCCAAGATCGGTCGCAATCCCAAGAAGCCTGATAGCGCCGTCGAGATTCCTGCGCGCTACGTGGTTCGTTTTAAGCCGGGTCGCGAATTGAAAAATAGTGTAGCTGCTTTGGTCCCGACTGTCCTACCATAAAGCCTGTCAAACGGCCGCTCGCACTAGTCTGCAAATGAGTTGGGAAGAGTCGTTCACTCGGCGAATAGCTGAAGGGCACCCTGGAAACTCCAAATGTTCGTCAGGCTTCTACAAAAAGTGGCGCATTGACATGAATTGCGGCAAGGAAAAGCGTCGTGAGCTTCATGCGTGATGCATCATTCGAATAGGACACCGAAGCGGATATCAGGAAGCTTGTTCGACACCTTCCTCGTGCATCTGTAATAGGAACACGAGCTGGCCCAGGCGAAGGGGGAAAGTGATGGCTGATACTAGCTTTGTCTAAGTGTCCAAGCAGACCAACAGCAGCGAAGACAACGAGACGATCAAAGCGCGAAAAGACCCCGACGCGCTGGACGAACACGAACGACGAAACGCATTGTTGTACAATATACATGTGAAAGTCGATGTGAAGGACAAGCCTACCCTCAAACTGTCATCACCGCTGCCAATCTGTATGACAGCTAGGCGTTTGATGAACTCATTGAAGAGGGATGTTGTGTCGTGTATGCCGACAGCACCCGCTCTCGTATGCTCTGCCCACACTTATGAATCCATGTTCGCTTCTTTGTTTCCTCACTCTGACCGTCGCTCTTCTCAGCGCACGGGCTGACATCCTAACCGGCAGCTATGATATGGCGGCGGTGCGGGATGCTTCAACGCTGGAAACACGAGTGGTGGAAGACTGGAAGCCGATGGCGAAGAATGCATCGATCCGACAAAAGCTGGTCGAGATCACGATCTGCGAATGGTGGCCAGGGCAGAAAGTACGGCTACCGGTGACCTTTAACGCACCAGCCAACGGGGCTGTGTGCAAACAGATCATCATCGGCAATGCTGCGCTGACTTTGAAATCCGCCGCACCCACAGGCGCGATGCTGCGTCTGTTGAAGGAGCAAGGCGTGGGCGCGGTGTTGATTGGCATGAGCACCATTGATGCCATGCAGCCTGCGCCAATGCTGATGCCCGGCATGAAGGAGCACATGCTGGCGACCAAAGACGCGCGCTACTCACCCGCCTGGATATGGGGCATGAGCAACATGCGCGCTATCACCGCCGCCTTTGCAGAGAAGGATGTGTTTCAGCCACAGCAAGTGCTCGTCACTGGCGGCTCCAAGCGCGGCGTGGCCACAGCAGCGGCTGGCATTCACGATGATCGCGTGACGGCCATCCTGCCCGTGGTGGCACCCATCATTGATTCCCCCGGCGGCCCTTATGTGCATGGCATGATGCCAGAGGCGATCACGAAGATGAACGAGCAGTTCATTACCGACCTTAGTGCCGGGAAAATCAGCAACGCACCTGTCTCTGCCGCAGAGCCTTTACTCTCGCGTGAAAAAATCCGTGCGAATGAACGCATCACGCAAGAGGCCGCGCGCGCCGCAGGTTGGAGCGAGGCCGAAATGAGAGCGATGTGTGCCGGTGCCTGGACCGTGTGCCGCACCACGAATCACTGGCCGGCGCTGAAGCAGCGCGGTCTGGAAGTCTTCTATAACCAAGGCTCCAACGACAACGTCGGCCCCGGCTTGATCGAACTCGGTGAGCGCTTCCCAGACTTTCCGATCTACATCGTCCCCGGCGGCCAGCATGGCGGCTCCAAAGAAACCGGCTTCACGCAACAAGTCGGTTCAATGCCCGAGGTGGATGAAAATCTCTACGCCTTTGCCATGCATCATTTCTTCAAAGCTCGACGCATGGTAGCCACACCGAAGATATTGACACAGTGGGACAAAGCCACGCGCAAGCTCTACGTCACCGCCACCTTCCCTGATGGCAGCGCCCCGCAGAAGAACGACCTCTGGATCTCGCCTGATCGGCATCCCGACTACTCGATGCAGATGGAGTATGACGCATGGACTGCCACAGCGCTGAGCACCAGCCTTGAGGCCGAAATCATCATCACCTCTGGTGCCAGGACCCTGGATTTAATCACCGTCCACGCCCACGCCGAAAACGGCAGTACCCTCACTGTATCTAGCCCAGTTCTGCGGTTGAGTCTTGAGTGATGCATCTTGCTTCGCGGCGGATTCCCCACCACGAATCAGATCTTCATGAAGAAATCCTGGCTTGTTGCTCTCATCGTTTTTCCCCTCGCTGTCATTGGCTGGATGCGCCTACGGCTGGAGACGGATATTTTGGCGACGCTGCCCGGTCAGATTCCTGAAGTGCGCGCGCTAAAACTGCTACGTGATGGTTTTGCTGGTGGCAGTGATCTGGTGATCGCCCTCGAAGCAGAAGATGATCTCAGTGCTGAGACGGCCATGACCGCGATGGCGGAGCGACTACAAAAGCGCACGGACTTGGTGAAGGAAGTGCGTTGGGCGCAGCCGATGGAGCAGCAGGCGCAAACGGGCGCGGCGCTGCTCGCGTGGTCGGTGCAGAATGCTAGCCCTGAGAAGCTGAAATCGGTGTGTGCAAAGCTGGAAGGAACAGGCGCTGCGTCGCAATTAAAGAAGTCCCTGCTTAGTGTGGCCACCTCTCTGGATGCGGAGCGCGTTCAGCGTGCCTCGTATGATCCGCTTGGACTGCTGGAGTGCCTGGATACATCTGCCGCGAGCGCCTTGGAAGGCTCGCTGTTTGGTCTGGTGTCGGAGGATGGTGCGTTTCGAGTATTAATGGTGACACCGGTCACGGGTGTGGGAAATTACAAGGTCGCGGCGGCTTGGCTGGAGCAGATTAAAGCAGAAGTGGAACACAGCGATGGAATTAAAGTTCGTTACACAGGCGAACCAGCGTTTCAGGCAGAGATCGGCGTGGGCATCGAAAAAGACATGTCGAGCACGATCGGGCTGACTGAGTTGCTGATCGCCGTGCTGTTCTGGATCATGTTCCATCGGCTGAAACCGCTGCTGTGGATTCAGGGACTGCTCATCCTCAGCATGGCGCTCACGCTTGGATTCGGCGGGCTGCTGGTGGGCAAGCTTTCCATCATGTCGCTCGGCTTTGCGGCCATCGTGCTCGGTATCATTGTGGACTATGCAGTGCTGATTATTCAAGAGGCGCGGCAGCATCCGCGGCATGACGCGCGTGCTTTGCGAAAGCTGGCCGCACCGGGTATCATCGCGGGTGCTTGCACGACCTCCACCGTGTTTCTTTCCCTGATGTTCAGCGGGTTGCCCGGACTCGCTGAACTTGGTCTGCTGGTGGCGCTGGGCGTGCTGATAGGACTCGGTGTCATGCTTGCTTTTGCGCCAAACTTAGCAGCGGGCAGACAACCACCGGATTCCGAGATTTACGTCACGCCACAGCCTGCGCGGCACGGAGCCGCCATTCTCGGAACGGTTATCTTGTTCGGTGGCATGGTGACGATCTTTGCCACGCATGGCATGCCCAAGTTTCAGACCAGTGCCGAGGCGCTACGCCCAACTAAAAGTGAGTCCATGGACACCTTCCAGTGGGTGCAAGAACGGCTGGGGCGCGAGAAGGAATCCAATGTGCCCATCCTGATCACGGGGCCAGCGAGTGATCTCCGCGCCCGCGCAGAAGCGCTGAGCAAGAAGCTGGATGCGGCGGTGAAAGCCGGCACGCTGGTGCGCCATGCGGTGCCTACTATGCTCGTGGCTGATCCGAGTGCCCAGTTCGCGAATCGCGAGAGCATCGAGTGGCTCATGCGTGAGCGGCCACGACTGGAGAAAGAAGCCGATGCCGCAGGCTTCACCGAATCCGCCACCGCGCTGCTGCGTGGCGTGACGGGTGTGTGGAAGACAGCTCTAACGAACCCTTGGCCACAGAACGAAATCAGCGCCAAGGCGGCTCCTATTCTCAGCCGACTGCTGGCCACCGGCGAACGCGCCAAGAATGCCGAAATGGCTGAAGGCGAAGGCGTGGTGCTCGCTTCCATCAGCGTGCCCGGCAAACCTGGACTGCCGGACCAAGTGAAGCTCACCGAACTGCAAGCTCTGCTCACGCCTGACACAGGTGCGTGGGTGGCCGGATGGGAAACGCTGGGCAGCGCATTGTCATCATTGGTTCGGCGTGATTTGGACAAGCAACTCATTCCCATTCTCGGCGTGTTGGCGCTGACTCTGCTCATCACTTTCCGCAATGCCAAGGATCTGCTGATCTCTGTGCTGCTGCTCGGCGGTGGACTTGGCGCGCTGGCAGCTACGATGAGCGTGCTAGGTCTCGGATGGAATCTCGCGAGCCTCGCTGCCATCCCACTTTTGCTCGGGACTGGCATCGACTATGGCATCCATCTGCTGCTGGCGCTGAAGAAGACGGGTAATGACATCCGTCAGGTGCGGGCCACGACAGGCCGCGCGGTGTTCTTTTCCGCCATGACCACGGTGATCGGTTTCTCCAGCCTATTCTTTGCAGGCAATCGCGGCATCTCCAGCCTTGGCCTCGCCTGCTGCCTCGGCACGCTTTGGATTCTGCTGATCGTGCTCTGGCTGCTACCGCACTGGCGCACGTGGCTCAAATAGTGAGCGTCATTGAATGCCATCCCAATACAGGGTGGCACCGGGACGAGTTGACTTGGACTTGGCAGGCTTTGCTTGATAAGCTTTTGAGGCCGAAACTTTTTTGGGTGAATTCGATGTATTCTCTGTGACCGCGAGCGATGGCGCGAACCGGGGTTGAAGCGCGATGAGGGATGCGTCACGCCGAATCTCCACCGGCGTGCCGTGCGGTGTGGCATGAAAAAACAAAGAGGCCATGGCCCCAGGCAGGCGAATGCAGCCATGCGAGGCAGGATAACCCGGTAAGTAACCGCGATGCATGCCGATGGCTCCATTCACCCTCATGAACCAATGCATGTCAGCTCCTAGAAAGCGTGTGCCGGGCGGTTTCGGGGTTTTGCGCACATCGACATCTTCTACCACGACATTGCCGCTGGCATCGACATACGCGCCATAGAGACTTGATCGGTGGTTTTCATCTTTTTCGCTGATGCTGAAATTTCCCACACGAGTACCGTGCTCCTCGCGCCCAGAAGAAATGGGTGAGATGCCGACAAGTTGGTCACCTTTAAAAAGTGCCACGCGCTGTGCACTGAGACTGATGACGATTTTCGGATTGCCGGAAACGGGCACGGTGCTCCACCAGGAATCCTGTGGCGGTGCGCTTATCTCCTCATTTGAGATGGGGGTGCTGCAACTACTACCCAAGAAGGCAGCCGTGATGGCTAAGAATGTATGGAGGCGTTTGAGCGTGCTGATTTTTGGCATGATGAAGCTCAATGATCAAAGCCTGAGCATATCGCAACGTCGAGTGCGGTTTTGGAGAGAGTTTGGGGATTTGGAAGACTTGGGTTCCGGTATCTACGCAATAGGTGATCGGAAATAAGCAAAAGCCGGCACTTGCCAAAAAACTTAGTATTTCGTTAGTCCGTGCCCATGACTCAATCCGAACGCGAAGCCCTATTTGATCTACTGATCCTGTCCATTTATGCGGACCATCATATTTCGCTAACCGAGGAGGCGCTGGTGGAGTCAGCCTTCATCGCCGAGGGCTGGGAATCTGAATATCCGAAGAGCCTGTTCCTAGAGAAGTCCTTTGTCCGTGCACGGGCCGCGGCAGAGTCGGATGAGGAAATGGCGGACTACGTCAAAGATCGGGCTCGGCATCTCACCAATGAACATGCTCAGACCGAAGTTCTGGGTGTCGTGAGAAATGTCCTGACGCGAGATGGTTTCGTGGCAGAAGACGGTCGCTTCATGGCGATGCTGCATGCGGCGATGCCAAGAAAGCAGTGAAGGCGGGTATAGGGTTCGGTAAGGTTGAAGAATGCATTTAGACCAGATCTCTTGAAGCACTGAATGATCAGAGGGAAAGACGGGGCAGGGGTCGATTTTGGACTGGTAGAAGCTAGTGGCGCATGTCTGCAGAGTTGATGGGTAAAGACGCTTGAGTTTGATGCGCGCGTCGGTGGTCGTGAACCACGCGTGTAATGCCACTCGATGCGTTCCTTGAGTCGCAAGGCCTCTTGCAGTTCGAATGCTTCATAAATTGATGCTGGTGTGTGGTTGTTAAGATTGTCTTTCACCAACACGATTTATTGTGCCAGCGGATACAGTTCAGCACACAGCCATTTGATCGTCTGCGCCCAGTCGTCAAGGCCCACCAAGGGGCGCTGCGCATTAGTCTTGGCACCGAAATACACCTTTTGAAAGAGCACGCCGCGCCGCATGGCATGCGCTAGGCTTTTGGTTCGTGCTCTAGTGCCTGTTACAAGATCGTTGGCCCATCTTTGTGAGTAGTTTCTTACCCACAGCCCTCGCACTCCCCTCCACTCCACGCAGCGGCACAGTTGACTTAGCCTTTGATCTAGGATTCAAAAAAGGCCCGCATCACCGATGGTGATGCGGACTCAGGGGCTAATCTGGCAGAAAGTCAGCCTTACTTACTGTTCTCAGCGAACTGGGCGTCGAAGATGATTTTGCTCGATGGGAAGTCGAGTTTCTTCACGAAGGCGGCGGACTCGGTGGCGCCGAACTCGCGGTCCATGGCTCCGTCCTCCCACTCGACGCTCAGCGGGCCGCCGTAGTTGATGTCGTTGAGCGCGCGGATGATCTTCTCGAAGTTGATGTTGCCACGGCCCATGGACTTGAAGTCCCAGTAGCGGCTTGGCTTGTGGAAATCGACATGACCGCCAAAGACGCCAGCATCGCCACCGAGATTCCAGGCCACGTCCTTCATGTGGACGTGGAAAATGCGATCGCTGAACTTGTAGAGGAACTTCACATAATCGACGCCTTGATAACCGAAGTGGCTGGGGTCGTAGTTGAAGCCGAAGGCAGGATGGTAATCCACCGCCTGAAGCGCGCGCTCGGCGCTGGCGATATCGAAAGCGATCTCGGTTGGATGCACCTCAAGCGCGTAGCGGATGCCGAGCTTCTGGTACTCGTCAAAGATCGGTGTGAAGCGCTTGGCGAAGTCCTTGTAACCGGCATCGATCTGCCCTGGCAGATTCGGTGGGAAGGAGTAGCAGAGGTGCCAGATACTGCTGCCGGTGAAGCCGTTGACGACGCTGACGCCAAAACGTTTTGCGGCATGGGCCGTCTTGATGAGTTCTTTCGCGGCACGGCGGCGCACGCCCTCGGGTTTGCCATCGCCATAGATATGAGCCGGCAGGATCTGCGCGTGACGTGGGTCGATGTTATCGCACACCGCCTGCCCTACGAGATGAGTGGAGATGGCGTGGCACTGCATCCCAGCGGCCTTCAACTTGGCGCGCTTGTCATTGCAGTACTTTTGATTTGCCTTGTCCACTTCAAAGTGGTCACCCCAGCAGCCGAGTTCCACGCCATCGTAGCCAAAAGATTTGGCTTTCTCGACAATGGTGTCGAAAGGAAGATCGGCCCACTGGCCGGTGAAAAGAGTGACAGGTCTGGCCATAATCGTTGCTGGTGTTGGAGTTCAGGGTTCTCGGTTCAGAGTTTGAGTCGGAAAATCGACAGGCCACGATTCTCTATTGCCCGCTTTGATTGGCAAACGAAATGTCAGGGGCAAACACGTTCATCGTCCACCAAGGATAGATCTGGGAAGCCACGCAAAGCACGCAGCCCATGATGACAAGAACAATCCGGGAACGCATAAAGCCGCCTTCAGACGCTGACTGTAGGTCGAGCAAAGCGCAGAGGAAAAACATCACATATCCAGTCATCTCCAAGATGCCCGGCGACTGTGTCACAGTGCTGATGATGTCGCGTGTCTCTTCGGGCTCAATAGATTCTGCCAAGCGCTTCATTCTGGCCTCAAGGCATCGCTTGCCCCAAAATGGATGCCCGTAAAAACCGCTAAAATCATCCGATCAATGACCCTCGAAATGAAGAAACGCAGCCGAGCGATGAATCCATGCTGCCGCCACGCCTTGATAGTGACAGTGTAGAAAAGAGCGAGACAAACAACGAAGATGGAAAACTGGGTGACTATCCACATAGGAGTTTGCAGCCGCTTTTGAATCCTCAGAGCAAGCTTTACGTTCATACTAACACAGACTCGTCACCAGGCACATGCACCGCCAGCCAGAGGGTGTCTGACGTGGTCTTCGCGACTCGATGATTCACATGCTGGGGAATCAGAACGTGATCACCTGGGCACATCGTGATCGGCTCTTGATCCTGGACTTCCAGCACTGCCTCTCCCCGCACGACCATGACCCACTCATCACCCGGCTGATCATACCAGAAGCCCTCAGGACTGGCCTGACCGTGGGAGGCGATGCGCTCGATCTTCACTCCGGCTTTTTCAAAGAGCGTGATGAAGGTTTCCACCGAGGCTTTGGGATCAGGGTGGGTGAAGAGAGATACAGGCTGGAGCATGGTCAGAGGATTTTCTTCACAACCAGACCTGCACCAAGAATGGCGATGATGAGAAGCAGCACGAGGCGGGGAGAGAGACCTTTCTTTGACACCGAAGCAGCCTGCGGCTGCGTGGTCACGGTGATAGGCGCGGCGGCTTGGGCGAGATGAGCGAGGCTCGGCAACTCGCGCTTCTGCAGCGGCGAGGCTTTGGCGAGGGCATTCCAATCCGCCGTCAGCAGCAGATCGGTGCCGGGGTTTTGTTCCTTCACCTGGCAGGAGCATTTGCCGATGAGGAATGTCGCGGCCTGCTCGATGGTTTCAGCCTGGATGCCTTTCCCAACGAGCGCATACAGAGCACGGCCCCGGCCAAAGATTGGGAAGACGATGGGTTCGCGAACAGCGGCAAGATCTGGCTCGGTGCTCAGCAGCATCTGAGTGAAGGTATTCTCGGCAGCATCGTTTCGGGAGATGCGAAGCAATGAGAACTCCAGACGCAAATCACCCTGGCTGACGGAGACGAGGCCATTGGCAATGTCTAATTGATCCAACTCCGGCAGCGACATGATACTCATGAGGTAATCGAGTCGATCCTGTAGAAGCTTGGCCGTAGCGCCATCACGCACAGCATCACCAGAGTCTAGCATGACCCAAACGGCGCATTGGCCATCACCTAGTCGCTCGACAATTTCTTGGCGGGCGGGCGAGTTTGTGAGATGAAGCCTTTCGGCATCAGCGAGTGCAGCCGTAGTGATCGTCGTGTTTAAACCACTGCTGCGCGGGAAACGCAGCACGAGTTGAGGCAGCGCGGTAGCCTGCGCTTGCTGCTTCCAGACATCGAGTAACTCAGGACTCATCTCTGAAGCGACATCCACATGAGTGACGCTGATGTTTGGTCGCACGGGATCGTCAGCCTTGGACCGCAGGGCTTGGATTTGTGACTGTTGCTGGGCACTGAGCGCGCTGCGGTGAAAAATGATGGCTTGAAAAGGATCGGCCTCCCAATGCTCCAATGCATAACGAAACACTGGCACCGAGCAGGCCCAAGCCGCCGCCGTTAAGCATCCTACCATGAGTAGAAGGAATTTTGGAATTGGCAGGTTGCGTGAAGGAATGCTCATTATCAAAGCGGGGCGGAGCGAATCATCATGCATAGATCAGGGCCACTCGCCCGCTTCTTGCAGCACCGCTCGTAGTGCAGTGCGCTCCGCGCAGTTCATCTCCAGCAGCCAGATAGTCGTTCGCCCCGTGTCAGTGAGACCTAAAATGTATGAGCCGTCGATTTGAAAGTGTTCTTTCCAGACATCTTCTCTTGGGTGGAACAAGCGTGTCAGGCAATTGGTGTCAGGATCGCGACTCGTGAGATTGGGTCCTTTGAGCAAATTGCAGAGCTGGCACGCCAGCGCGAGATTCTCCAGATCATCCGTGCCAGGGTGCTGCCGGGCAATGATGTGCTCGACATGAAACGTCCGCGTCGGCTCGAGCGCCTGCCGCAGCCGACAGTATTCGCAGCGACTGTCGGCTCGCTCGCACACCTGTAGCCTCAGTCGCGTATCCATCACACGGGCTGGGCGAGGCGTTTCAGATACAGGCGTGCCTTGGCTTGAAGGATGGACATCATGGAGCCGGCGCGCACCCATGACTCATACTCGCGGCGTTCCTCGACACTGAGAGTGCCTTCGTTTGCCTTTCCAGCCAGGATTTCCATGCGTGCCTCTGTCTCAGGATCGGTTCGCAGTTCGACTAGCATGCGCGCTCCATCACCAGTTAGGAAAGGGTGTGCGGGATCAAACAACCGGTCGAGGGTAAGAGAAGGCAGTCGTCATGTTTGGATGGTGTCACGACTCCGATCTCCATGCAAGTCACGGATAATCTCCTCTAAATGATGCGTTTTACTTTGACCATGCGCCAGTCCCTTCTCTTCCTGCTCATTCTCTCCTCTGCACGCGCCGACTGGCCTACTTATCTGCATGACAATAGCCGAGTTGGTCACACGGAAGAGGCGCTCAAGGCATCGCTCGCAGCACGCTGGAAGGAATGTCCAGGCATTTAAACACGCCGCTGGAAAACCACTGCCGGCCAGCGCCTCGGCTGCTGGATCAACACCATTCCTGCCAATGGTCTCGTCATGGCGCCAGAGGCTAGCGCAGGCTGCGTCTGTCTTTTCTCCATCGCTTCGATCATCGTCTTCGAGCCGCGCGCGGATGGCATGAGTTGGGGCTTTTACAGTGCCAATGGAGCCCCCTACTTCGCCGTACCTGAAGGCGACAAGCCCGGCCAGTGTGTCTTTGAAGTGCAGCTTCAGGGCAAGACGGTGATGAAGGCTCTGGATGTGACCGTGAAAACTGGCGGCACCAAACACGTCTGGGTCGAGGAGTCCGAGCGGATCGCTGTGACGAATAACTTGCTGCTCGAACTCGTGCCTGCGCAGGCTAATCCCGATGATGCTCACCAGACCGCGCTCTGCGGCAACGAAGTCCTGAGTAATTAAGCTAAAGAGATCAAAGGTGGCGTGGCGGAGCGGTGATGAGTGCAAGTGAGTGCTTGCCATGCAGAGTAACCCCGTGTGAAATGATGTCTGTCATGCGGATGCTCCTGTTTTTTCTCACATCTTTGGTCCTGTGTTCTGCCCTGTCAGCCCAGGAAAGTGTACATTACTTTGATGAGGCCACGATGCGTCATGTCACACTGAAGAAGGCTGAGTTTGGCAACACGGAGATCACGTTTCGCTTTGCCTCAGATCCAGGCTCAGCGGCAACATGGGTGGGGAATGGGTTACGAAAAGATAAGGTGTTGCAGTTTTCTCGCATCGTGGGTGAGGGGGAAGATCGCGGAACTTTGTTCATCGCCGAGATCAGTGAATCGAAAGTGAAGATCGCTTTTAAACCTGGTCAGAGGGAGCCTATGGATGCGGGTATCAACGGTGAGTTCCGACATGCCAGTGACACGAAATATTTACAGTTGGCCAAGAAGGAATTTCAGGCGGCGAATAATCGCCTGATCGAGAATCTCAAGACTGCCACAAAGAGTTGGCAGGCGGGTGATCGACCTGCACTTTCCTTGTGGAAAGAACAGTGGCCTGCGCTACGCCAGCGCTGGATGGATGCAGCCACGGGAATAGTTTCTTCTATCTCAGAAACTAAAGGCAAGGCTGCGTCGGACACATCAGAAAAGCCTGCCGAGTATTGGCTCTATCTCGCTCAGGCCACAGCGCAGGGGTATTACTTCATCAACACAATGCCCGATCCCAAGACGGGCCTGGGTTGGGACGGTGAATACGATGATATGGGCGGAGGCCACGCCAGTCTTAGGCTTAGCAAGGATGGAAAGCTGCGCCTCGCATTGTCCAGCCAGCGCATCAATGAACCCGAGGCAGGCACACTCGATGCCACGGCTCCTCCTGACAAAATCGTGACGGCGAAGAATGGCGATCTTTCCGTTGAGTTTACGGTGGTTGATGCAGAGGTCACTGATCCCAGCAAGCTAGCCCGTATTCGGCTGAAGAAGATTGGTCGCTATTTACAGGTCACGACTGAGCAGGCACAGCGTAGCGCTGGTCGGGGATGGTTTGATGGCATCTATCGCGGCGCGCCTGTGCCAGAAGGCTGATTGATTTGGGATGGAGAAAACATCTTCTTCTCGTGACAGAATGCACGCGAAGGCGTTTATGAGTTTGTCATGTTTTTGCGCTCTGTGTTTTTCTTCGTCGCCCTTTGCCCTCTGCTTATATCGGCAGCGAAGCCAAATGTCATCATCATCCTCGCCGACGATCTGGGCTACTCGGACCTTGGCTGCTTTGGCAGCAAGACGATCCGCACGCCTAACCTCGACACGATGGCGGCTCAAGGAACGCGATTCACCTCCTTCTATGTGGCGCAGGCTGTGTGTAGCGCATCACGCGCGGCGCTGATGACGGGCTGCTATCCAAATCGTGTGTCGATGCAGGGCGCGCTGAATCACACGAGCAAAGAGGGGATTCATCCTGATGAATGGCTGCTGCCAGAGATGCTGAAGCAGCAGGGCTATGCGACGGCAGCCTTTGGCAAATGGCATCTCGGCACCGCTCCGATGTTTCATCCGCTAAAGAATGGCTTCGATGAATTCTGGGGCATCCCCTACTCGAATGACAACAGCAAGTATCACCCGAGTCTCGCCGCTGAGATGCCGCCGTTGCCACTTTATGAGGATGAGAAGGTGATCGAAACCGACCCGGATCAGAGTCAATTCACGCGCCGCATCACGGAGAAGGCGGTGAGCTTCATCCGCCGCCATGAGGACAAGCCCTTCTTGCTCTATGTGCCGCATGTCATGCCGCATGTGCCCATCTTTGCCTCGGAGCGCTTCAAAGGGAAATCACCGCACGGGCTGTATGCCGATGTGGTGGAGGAACTGGACTGGAGCGTGGGCCTGATCCTAGCAGCGGTGCAGCAGGCGGGCATCGCGGATAACACGTTGGTGCTGTTCTTCTCCGACAATGGTCCTTTCCTGAGCTACGGCAATCATGCGGGTAGCGCGGCTCCATTGCGTGAGGGAAAGCTGACGAGTTACGAAGGCGGCGTGCGTGTTCCGTTCATCGCTCATTGGCCTAGCACAGTGCCTGCAGGAAAGGTTTGTGACGAGGTGCTCACGGAGATGGATGTGATGCCGACGCTGACGAAATGGCTGGGTTCGCCAGAGTCAGTTCAGAAAACCGATGGCAAGGATGTGACGGATATTTGGTTCGGCAAAGAAGGCGCGAAGTCACCGCATGAGTCCGTGGTTTTCTATGCTGGCTCAGAGCTGCAAGCGATCCGCAGTGGCGAATGGAAACTGCATTTTCCGCATCCCTACATCACGCCACACGCAGAGCCAGGACGCGATGGGAAGCCGTCGAACTGGGAGAATATGAAACCGGCGGCGATCACGCAGAGCGGTATTGAGGGGATCGCCACGCGGCACGGCTACAAAGTCGCACAGCAAGAGTTAGCACTCTACAATCTGAATGCAGACATCGGTGAAACGAAGGATGTCAGCGCACTGCATCCTGAGGTTGTTGAGCGTCTAAAGAAGCTGGCTGAACCGCTACGTGCGGAGTTGGGAGACACGCTGAAGAAGGTGGTGCCGACGGCTGTGCGCCCTTTGGGAAAAGATACGAACTGAGCGAGCCAGCCTTGGACATCTGGTGCAGAGCGGCTTTAATCGATCCCCATGAGCAAAGAGATCCAGGCCAAATTGCTAGGTCAAATTCACGGTTATGCCCCTCATGCGGCGGCGGCTTTGCTAGAGAAGCATTCGCCTGAAGATGTTGCGTTTGTTTTAGAAGCTCTAAATCCCATGGTCGCTCAGCAGATGCTCCATGTGATGGCCGAGGGACATCGGAGTAAAGTTATCGCTGCCGCACCTATCGAGAAGGCCAACCAGTGGGTAAGTAATCGCCAGTATCCTGAAGACAGTGTGGGTTGGTTGATGGAGACCCCAGCAGCGGTGTTTCGTCCGACCATGACCATTCATGAAACCATCGAGGCTTTGCGTAATCTCACCAAGCGTGCCTTCATCACCTATGGCTATGTCACCGATGAAGATAACAAACTTCTCGGAATTCTTGTTTTTCGCGATCTCATGCTTGGCCAGCCTGAGACTTTAATTTCGGAGGTGATGTACAAAAACATCTTTGCTCTGCAACCGAGCATGGGTTTGACGGATGCCATGAAGCTCACGGTGAATCGCCACATTCCCGTCTATCCAGTTTGTGATGCTGAAGGCCGTCTGATGGGTCTGGTGCGCGGACAGAATCTTTTCGAGGCCCGAGCCATCGAGATCAGTGCCCAAGCAGGAACGATGGTTGGTGTCGAAAAGGAGGAGCGACTGAATACGCCTTTATTTACGAGCTTGAAGTTCAGGCACCCATGGTTGCAGGTGAATTTGCTCACCGCATTCGTCGCCGCTGCCGTGGTTGGCATCTTCGCGGACACCCTGGATCGCATCGTGTTACTGGCTGTCTTTCTACCGGTCCTCGCCGGGCAGTCTGGAAACACGGGTTGTCAGGCTCTTGCGGTAGCTCTGCGTGGCATGACGATGGGCGATCTGAAAAGTGGCGATGAAAAACGTCTCGTGATCAAAGAGGGACTACTCGGTTTGCTCAATGGAGTCTTGGTCGGCATCAGTGCTGCGATCGGCATGTTTATCTATGCACGGATCCAGGGAAACCCGAGCGCGCTGAGCCTCGCTGGCGTGGTTTGGTTGGCGATGGTCATTAGTTGCATCATCAGCGGCCTCAGTGGTGCCATGATCCCGCTGATCCTGCGCAAAGTCGGAGCTGATCCAGCCACTGCCTCCAGCATCTTTCTCACCACCGCGACAGATGTCGTCAGCATGGGATCCTTCCTCGGGCTGGCGACTTTCTTTGTGAAGTGAGTCAATATTTTGACAATGCAGTCAGCCTCTCTCCGAGTGGTGGGTGGCTGTAGTGGAGTAGGACGGCGAGCGGGTGTGGCTGGGGGTGGGAGAGGTGGTCACGCGAGAGTTTTTTCAGGCCATCAATCAAGGGCTGGGAACTGCCGACGGCTTTTGCCGCGAAGGCGTCTGCTTCGAACTCGTGCCTGCGGCTGATGGCGAGACCGAGAAGGCCGGTGATGAGGCCGAACGGCTGATACATGATGCCGAAGAGGATGAGTCCCATACCAATGGGCGTGCCTGAAACTCCGTAGGCGGCGAAGAAGCCGGGCGACTTTAAGACCCAGCCTAGAAGTCCGAGCATGAGGCCCATTTCGGCAAGACCTAGTGCGAGATGGACGGGTACATGACGGCATTTGTTGTGGCCGATTTCGTGAGCGAGGATGGCGACGATCTCTTCGGTGTTGTGGCTGGAGAGCAGGGTGTCATAAAGAGCGATGCGGCGAGTTTTGCCGAAGCCTGCAAAGAAGGCATTGCCTTTCGAGGATCGGCGGGAGCCATCGACGATACTGACTTCCTTCACGGGAAAGTGCAGCTTTTCAGCAAGTGCAAAGATGGCGTCACGCAGTTCACCAGCCGCCATGGGTTTGAATTGGAGAAACAGGGGCATGATGACACGCGGAGCCAGAAAGGTCATGAGCACGCTGAAGCTGGCCATGAATATCCAGGCATAAAACGCTGCCCAGGCCTGTGTTTGAAAGAACCAGGCGACGATCCAGGCCACGGGCAGACCGATGAGGACCATGAGGGCGAGTCCCTTGAGGTGATCGGCGATGAAGGTCCGCAGGGTGGTGCGATTAAAGCCGTGCTTGGCTTCGACTCCGAATGTGTCCCAGATCTCGAAGGGCAAGGTGAGCCATGTTTGCACGAGCATTATGATGGCGATGACGAGTACACTCGTCTCAACGGGACCGTGACCGAGCAAGACGGCCCAATTTTGCAGGCGCCCAAATCCGCCAAGCAACCAAAAAACCATGAGTAAGCCGAGCATGGTGACATCGCGGATGAAGCCGACGCGTTTGCCATCGATGATGTAGGCAGTGAGTTTCTCCTGGGTTTCTTTTGGGAAGATCTCGGCAAGTGCTGGTGAGAGCGGTTTGCCAAGACGTTTCAGGTTGAGCAGAGTGGTGAGGAATTCGAGATGGAAAACGCCCAGAACACCCATGACGGCGGCGATGAACCAGGGATTGGAGAAAGTCATAAGTTGTGTGGTAGCTGTGGCGGTGAAAAAACAAAAAAAGCAGGCGGATTCCCGCCTGCTTGTAGAAATGAGAGATGATGAGGCGCGCGATTACTCGGCGTTCTCTTCGACGTAACGGACCACGTCACCCACGGATTGAAGCTTTTCAGCTTCTTCATCAGGAACGTCGATACCGAACTCTTCTTCGAAGGCCATGACGAGTTCTACGGTGTCCAGGGAATCAGCTCCGAGGTCTTCGATGAACTTGGCTTCCATAGTCACCTGTTCTGGGTTTACGCCGAGCTGTTCGACGATGATGTCACGGACTTTGTCAAAGATGTTGTCTGCCATATTTTAGAGGGGGTTGTGTGGCGGAGAGTTAGCGGCTGGTTTATCTTTGGCAAGGGCGAATTAGGTCTTTTTTCCCGTTGGTCAAAAGCTTGCCAATAAACTGTTTCAAGCGGCAGCATCACCTACTGTCGTGCTTGGGGTAGCGGGTTCAGTGATCTTCTCGACGAGTTCGCCTTTGAACTGAGTCAGTAAGAGGTTCAGAACATTCACGGCTCCGCCATATTTTAGATCGTCAATGACCGCTTTAACTTCCTTACCACCCGCGGCAGGTCGGTGCCAAACATAGGCGAGTCCTTTGTTATCCCAGAGTCGCTTGTCCACGCGGAAGGCTTCTGCATACAGCACCTTTTTTCCATCAGGCGTGATGAGGTGATCAATTTCACCACGCAGGATTTTGTTTTTGTTGAGCAGGATGAGGATGCCGACGGCCAGACTAACGAGCATTGTGCCGCCGCCCCACCAGAACTGATCTACAATCTCCTTGTCCGTGTAGCGGTGCGGCTTCTCTGGCCAGCCATTTTTTGCGGCATACGAGACCCAACGCGGTGGCTCACCATCACGCCCCGTAGGCCAGTCTTGGGTTTTGGCATCGGCCAGCCAAGCCTCCAGTTTTCCGCCGGCCTTGGCTTCATCGAAGCTTTTCAGTACGGATTCTTCAAACCAAGTTTTTTTGTCGGCGATGCCGTTAGCTTTTGGATAGCCAATTTTGCCGTCATAGATGAAGTAGAGTCCAAAGGCGGCAAGCATTGCTGCCATCATACCCATGCGCTTAAAATACCAAGGCGTGACGCGGCAAATAATGGGTGTGTCGTGCGTCGATAGTGCAGGCTGGTCCATAGAAAGTATCAAAGAAGAGAGCTGATGGATGAGGTCTGAAAAGATAAAGTCAGAATGTGATGCTTGGAATCCTACTCTTAATTTCAGTCCTCATCCTCTAGCGGTTCTTTGCATCCGCTACTTGCCTTTATGTTCGCTGTGGCAGGCTTTGCAGTTGCCGGCTGTTTGGAGCAATTGGGTGGCACCTGGCTTGCCATCGGCCACCGCCTGGGCGGCTTCGATTAGCTTGGCAGTCTTGGATTTCCAACTCGCGGCATCGCCTTCAGGCGGTGATTCGGCGGGCAGTGACTTGACGTAGTCGAGCAGCTTGGCGGCATCTTCAGGGGTGCCTTTACCAGTGGCCACTTTTTTGTGCAGACTGGTATCGCCTTTCATGGCTTCTTTCATCACGACGTCGATTTCGCGCTTGGTGGCATCAGCAGCGTAGAGTCCGACGCATGTCACAGTAAGGGTGAGTAGGGTAACAATTTTTTTCATGAGCGGAGGGGTGTGTTTGAGTTTCGGGTGCCCTCGGGTGAAAAATTTCCAAAGGCTGCTTTCTAATACCCGAGATACACTCGGATTGTCACGCTTTGAATCCGGTTTTGGTGATTTTTTAGACTCTGATTGGCTGACTTAATGACAGCCGCATCCCGTGCCGCATGAGCTGCCAGATGATGACGATGCTGCACTGGAGCTGCCACCCATGACACCTGTGCCGCCGATGGGGATGCGGCGCACGGGCTGGCCGCTGTCAGGATGCTGGGACAGCGCATTGTCTTTCATACTCTGGCGGATCTCGAAGCGCTTCGGCGTGTCGCCTTCAAACTGGGGAATGGTTTCGTAAACGTAAGTGGGCATGATGGGGAATGCGGATGCTGGAATGTCGAATGACGAATGGCAAGAGGTGTAATGGAAACGGCGCCCTGGTTGCCCAGGACGCCGTGTGGTTTGAGTCTTGCGTGGATTACGCTGCCTGTTCTTCGATCTTCAAAGCACGATAACCACCGATGCTCTTGAAGTAGAGGAGGAGTAGCAGGTAAATCGCAGCCATGGCGGCTGGGAGGTAGCTGTCGAATTTAAGTGTCTTGCGGTCGCCTTGTTGATCGGCATCGACGACTGCTTTTTGGTCAGCTGTCTTTTCCTTGGCTTCTTTTGCAGCAGCCAGTTTCTTGCCGTCCAAGCCAGTCGCTGCGGTAGAGGCGATGTTGAGGAATTTACTCGAAGCTTCGGCTTTGTACGTTGCGTAGAGAGCTGGATTGGCTGTGTTCAGTGCCTCACCCGAGAAGCGATCTTTGCAGTAGCCGAGACCAGGGCCGCCGATGATGCCTGCGGACAACATGCCGATGCCACCCATGATGGAGATCGCTACGGCGCCTGTGCGCGGATAGCGGTCAGAGGCGACAGCAAGCATGGTAGGCCAGAAGAAGGTCTTACCAAACGCATAAATCCCGAGAGCGATCAGTGCGAGGGGGAAAGTGTTCATGCTGCTGGCAAGAGTGAGGCCGACGCAGGCCAGGACGGAGCAAACCATCAATAGGCCGATGGGCGAAAGCTTGAGGGTCTTTTCAATGAAGTGGGCGCAGAAGCGCAGTCCGAACATGATGGCTGAAGTCCAGAGGAACAGCACCTTGCCTTGCTCTGGTGTGAAGAGGTTGCCGGTGATGTTCTGAATCCAGCCGTCAGTGCCCAATTCAACCGCACCAACAATGGCGTGGGTGACGAAGAGAACGAAAAGCACAATGGAGCCGAGTGAAAACTTGGTGACCCAGCCTACTGCGATGAGCAGCACGCCGGCAATCACCCAACCGATGATCTTGGCTGTGTCGCCGTCGATACCGATCACGCTCTTGAAGAAATCTGCAAAGAAGTAGCTCAGGAGGAAGCAGATGACCGCGCCGCCGAGGAGGCCGACATCTTTGAACATGGAGCCGAGGCTGGCACCCGTTGCCGAGGCTTCGGATTTAGGAAACTTCTGGCCCATGAACATGATGCCATAAAGAACAGTCGGGATGAGGTAAAGAGCGAGCTGGATGCGCCAGTCGATGTTCATCTTGTCATCAAGAAACCAACCGATGATCACACCGATCACCATCCCTGCTGGCCATGAGGCGTGCAGAATATTGAGATAGTGAGTACGGTTCTCGGGGAAGAGTGTGGCGACGAGCGGATTGGCGACGGCTTCCAGCGTCCCATTGGCAAAGGCAAAAATGAACATGCCGAGGGAAAGAATCATATAAGCATTGCCAGCGTTGGCCGTGAAGGTGATCAAAGCCGATACGACATGCAAGAGGAAGGCGAGAACGACCAGTTTGCCATAGCCAATCTTGTCCACAACGATGCCGCCAAGGATGATGCCGAAACAAAAGCCGTTGAAGCCCATGCCTCCGATGGCACCCAGCTGTGCGCCAGTGAAGCCAAATTCCTTGGCCCAGTTGTCAAAGATGCCGCCACGGATGGCAAAGCCGACACCAGCGGCGAGGATGGCCATGAAGCCGGCCCAGAGGAGGCGCATTCGATTATTTTCACTCATAGATGATCTGTTGGTTGGTAGGTTGGATTTGGGATGGGATGAACTGCGTCAGTCGTTGCCGTCGGGGACGGAATTTCGATGAGCGAGGCTGGTTTTAGTAGCCATCTTCCAAGGTGACAAGATAAAAATGACCGCAGTAAGCCGAGCCGTTCTCAATTGTGAATGTGGAATGCAGTAAGTCTTCAGTTGAGGGCTGATCTCTGCTGACGGTCATTTAGCTATCCTTTATAAGCGTCAGTCCGCTTTCTTTGGTGGCCTTATAAATCCAGGTGCGGAGCTGGTAATGAATGAAACCGAGCAGGAGCAGAATGATGGGTCCAAAGATAAGCGCCCAGAGCGGGCGGACGCGCACCATGCAGCGGACTCGTGTGAGGCGGGCATTCTGTTTGTGATACTCGGTGGCGGTGAGAATGGCTTTTGAAAACCAGGAATAGGCGGGTGTCTCCAAATCAAACCTGCTCCATCCATCATCGCCTATCACGCCTTGCTTGGCGGTTTTGAATAAGCTTTCCAAGAGTACATCCCGTCCCACGCCATCTTCACTCCAAAAAGCCCATTCGCCGAGCGTGATGCTCCATCGGGTGAGCTTGGCAGGCTCGAAGACTTCACGCAATGTGGGCTGCCAACTTGGGCGCGCGCCGAGGCTGATCATACCTTTCAGACGTGCCAATTCACGAAGCATGGGCTGCAACCAGCAGAGGCTGAGGAGTCTCAACTTATCGGCGATGGAAAGGGCATGAGGTGGTGCGGCTAGATACTGCAGTCGGCACAGGGCGGCGATGCCTGACAGAGCGAAAACGACCACGGCAATTTTTTGCCAACCGAGAAGTAGAGAGACGATGCAAAGCGCTACCCAAAGCACACCGCTGAGCCAGTCCAGCGGGCAGCGGTGAGAGTGCTGGTAGATGCCCTGGAAGAGACCGTTGCCAAAGGGGCCGTGGAAAATGGTGCCCTCGGCGGGATCGGCAGAAGGCGGTAGATCGCCATAGATCGCGCCACGCCAGCGCGCACCGCCGATGGGTCCAAAGCGCTGCGGGTGCTCTTTCATCAGCAGCGCCTCGGCATATCCGTAGCCGCTCTGCTGCCGCAGATAACCGCGCACGGTGTAGCGCCGGTGATGCCAGACCATGGCTCCTGGCAGGAAATGCAGGTGCCCACCGGCTTCACGTAGCCGCCAGCAAATGTCCACGTCATCACCCGCGACACGATACAGCGCGCGGAAGCCGCCGATGGAATCAAGCGCGCTTTTGCGGATGGCGAGATTACAGCCAGGCAAATGCTCGGCCTCGATGTCGCTCAGCAGCACATGCGCGGGGGCACCGGGTGCGGCGGCGACGATGGCCTCAGTTCTGTTGCGCGGCGGTGGTGGGATGTTGGGTCCGCCGCAGGCCACCCAGCGTGGATCATTGAATCCTGAGGCGAGATGGCTGAGCCAGTCTTCGTCAGCGATGCAGTCGTCGTCGGTGTAGGCGATGATCTCTCCCGTGGCCTGTGCGGCACCGAGATTTCTCGCGACACTCAATCCCGCGTGCTCTTGCCGCAGATAGCGAACGCTCGTGAAGTCGCGGGTAATGCTGGCGATGTCTTGCGCGGAGCCATCATCAATCACAAGCACCTCATAATCTCGGTAGCGAAGGCTTTGCAGCGACGCAAGGCAGGTGCGCAAAGTGGCTGAGCCATTGAAGGTGCAGACGATGACTGAGAAGCGTGGTTGGACTTTGGCGGACTCAGTGATGGGTGCTAAAAGAAGCGCACTCGGGCGCGCGCGCCGCTCAGCATCCACGATTCCAAATTTCCACTGCGTCACCTCCACCTCACCCTGAAACCACTCGTCGGTGTAGCTGAACCAAACTGTGCCCGCGACCGCAGCGCGGTGGCAAGTTTGCTCAAACCAAAGCATGGCCTCTGACTGAGCCTGTTCACCATGCGTGGCCACATCCAGACCGAACTCGGTGATGAGTAGCGGCTTGTTTCCAGCTAGATTTTGCAGCCGTTGAAGATAGGCGGCGAGTGCATCTGGCTGCTCCAAATAAACATTCACTGCCAGGAAATCAGCGTTGCGTGGGATCAGGTATTCCGTGCTCGGATAAGTTGCGTAGCTGAAGAGTTGGTTCGGCGCACAACTCTTACCTTTGGCGATGAGTTGCTCTAAAAAATGCTGTACTCGTCGCGGCACCATCCAACGTACGAGAGTTTTTTCGATCTCATTGCCGACAAAAAAAGCCACGACACATCTATGGTCACGCAGCCTTGTGACCACAGTTTCGACAGCTTCAATGATTTGCTGCTTTTGATCATGATTCCGCAGAAAGTCCAAATGGTCAGTCCACGGAATGCCCACGATCAGCATTATATTAAGCCGCTCTGCAATTGATAGTAGAGCAGCGCTTGGCGGAGTGTAGAGGCGCAGCGTGTTGAAGCCTCGTCCGTGAATGTCGTCAAGATCAGCGATCAGCCGTTTGTCTTCCGGCCATGGCTCACCACGCGAGTTCGTTTTGAAGGGCCCATAGCTGATTCCACGCAGGAAAACCTTCGTCGCACCCTGCCGTAAAAACTTTCCATCCACTCGCAGCCGTGTGTCCGCGATGGACTCAGTCATGAATGTGGAGGAGCAAGGAATCATTCGGCGGCGTTGAGGCCAGAGATGCAGTGGCAGGGCAGGGGACGCAAGCAGCAGACGCCGAGCTTTTGTTAGCCATCGAAGAGCACTGGTTGATTTGTGTGACAGTCTCGCCAATTTCCGCCCCCCATGAAAGACACACTGAAGGTTCTCAGCGGCACGGCTCACCCCGAACTAGCACATCTCATCTGCAAAAACCTCGGCATTAATCTTTGCGCGACTGAGGTGACGACCTTTCCGGACGGGGAGACCTTTGTGCAGATCCAGGAAAACATTCGCGGTCGTGACATCTTCATTGTTCAGCCTACGTGTCCGCCCACGAATCAAAACCTTATGGAGATGCTCATCATGGTGGACGCCGTGAAGCGTGCCAGCGCTCATCGCATCACCGCCGTGCTGCCATTTTACGGCTATGCTCGCCAGGATCGCAAAGATCGCCCACGCGTGCCGATCACTGCCAAGCTAGTCGCCAACTTACTGGTGGCCAGCGGCGTGAATCGCGTGCTGACGATGGATCTGCATGCAGGACAGATTCAGGGCTTCTTCGATATCCCTGTGGATCATCTTTATGCAGGCCCAGTGCTGATGAAAGCCATTAGGGAGCGCAACATTGAGGATCTAGTCGTTGTCTCGCCAGACGTGGGCGGCATCAAAATGACCCACGCTTATGCCAAAGCGCTCAAAGCGCCGATGGCCATCGTCGCCAAAAATCGCGTGAGCGCTGATGAGGTCGAAGCCTTGAATGTCATTGGTGATGTCGATGGTAAGAATGTCTTGCTGGTCGATGACTTGACTGAGACTGCAGGCACACTCACCGCCGCCGCAGATCTGCTTTTAAAGCATGGCGCCAAAAACATTTACGCTGGAGTTTCTCACGGCGTCCTGGGTGAAAAAGGCCGCAGTCGCATCGCAAAATCTCCAATCATTGAGCTCTTTGCCACCAACTCCGTGCCCCAAGCCCATGGGGACAAGGTGACGACACTCGACATTTCACCGCTGCTCGCTCAGGCCATTCGCCGCATCCACGACAACGAGTCTGTGACATCTCTCTTTGACATCTAATTTAGGGCGTGTATTCTCGCGGCCCTTTTCCTCTAATTTAACTGTTCAGGAGAACTCACGGACCATGGCTAAAATTCTCGATCTCACCGCTCAAACTCGCTCTAGCGAAGGCACCGCATCTGTTAAACGTCTGCGTAAAGCAGGCAGCATCCCCGCAGTGGTCTATGGCCGCAAAGTGACTGTTTCAAACGTCCAAGTGGATGCTAAAATTTTCACCAAAATCCTCCAGAACAGCGCCTCGGATAACATCCTGGTCAGCCTGAAGCTGGATAAGGGTGAGCAACTCGCCCTCGTGCAGCAAGTCCAGCATGACCATCTTAAAGGTGGCATCCTGCATGTCGATTTCCATGCAATCGCCATGGATGAAGAAATTCACGCCAAAGTGCCTGTGGACATGGTTGGCGAAGCCGCTGGTGTGAAGCATGGTGGTCTGGTTGAAGCCATCCATCACGAGCTTGAAGTCCGCTGCTTGCCGAAAGATCTCCCAGAGCGCATCAGCGTCGATGTATCTGCTCTTAATGTGGGTGATTCAATCCATGTGGGTGAAGTAAAGCTACCTGAAGGTGTGCGCGCCAAGCTTGCTGCCGACGTGGTATTGCTCATGTGTGTCGAGCCAAAGGTTGAAGCTGAGCCAGAGCCCGCGGTTAAAGGAGCCGCAGATGCCAAAGCTACTTCAAAAGCGGGTGCTGCTCCCGCTAAGGCCGCCGCCCCTGCGGCCAAGCCGGCCGCTAAAAAATAGACCGTCTTTGCAGTCTGACTCCTGCCGCCTGAGGTGCCCGCTGATGATCCATCCACGAGTGCCCCTGGCGGCGTAGCCCCCAGGCTCATCGTCGGACTCGGTAACCCAGGACTCGACTACCACGACACTCGTCACAACATCGGATTCATGGTCATTGACGAACTAGCACGCAGAATGAAAATCTCCTTCACCGAGGAGAAAAGCTGGCATGGCAAAGTCGCTAAATTCCCAGGAGGCTGGCTGTTGAAGCCGCAGACCTATATGAACGACAGTGGACGCAGCGTCAGAGGTCTTAGCCAGTTTTATAAAATCATGCCTACTGAGACACTCGTGATCTATGATGATGTCGATCTCACTCTCGGGCGCACACGTTTGAGACTCGCAGGATCAGCCGGCGGTCACAATGGTATGAAATCACTCATCAGCAGCCTCGGCACCGATGCCTTTCCTCGCCTGAAGCTCGGCATCGCCACCGAGTCGGGTCGTCCCGATGGGGATCGACTCGTCGGCCATGTGCTCGGGAAATTTAGTGACGATGAAAAGCCCACTCTTCAAATCATCATCCAACGAGCTGCAGACGCCGTGATCAGCTCCTTGCAATCTGGCCTTGGCGCGGCGATGAATCTCTTCAATCGAAACGAATCACTCTAAACCAAAACTCAGCACCATAGATGAAACGCAAATACGAAGCCATGATTGTCCTCGATATGAAGGGCAAAGAAGAATCGGTCGAACAACTCGTCGCCGGCATCAGCCGCGACTTTGAGACCTCCGGTGCCAAACTCGAGCAGATCGACCATCTCGGCAAACGCCAGTTCCCTTTCAGCCCACGTCATGTGACCAGCGGTTACTACGTGAACTTCCAGATCGAAGCTGATAACACAGCCCTTGAATCCATGCGCTCCAAGCTCAAGCTCAACGAGAACGTTTATCAGCAGTATTATCAGCGCATCATTGCCTGATTTTAGTCTAGATTCACAGCCTGCTAAAATTCACCCTGATCCGGTCCTTCCGGCTCAGGGTATTTTTTTGATCGTGGTGTTGCGTCACTGCGGTTGTTGGTTGCGGAGATTCAAGCCACTTTATCCCCATAAGTCTTTGTCGTTGTCTCCAGCTTCTCCTGGCACTGCTATGCCTTGGATCGGTCATGGCTCAGCCTGCTGATGGGATTCAGGACGACACCCATGCTCTGAGCGATTCTTCAAGCCGACTTCTTGCCGATGAGATGGCTGTGTTAAAAAAGGATTTAGGCTGCGACGTGTGGCTTTCAGCAGGCATCTTTCTTGGCGCTGGGCAGACATTGAGAAACCAAGCTCGTGAGATCAGGCTAGCTTGGAGCGGTGATGCTGAAGCCTTTCTGCTCGCTTATGATCGGGTCACTGATGCGCTGAGCCTTTCGTTTTCGCCTTAGATCTGGAGGCGCTATCCCACAGCTAGGCTGCTTCAGCTCATCCAAAAAAGCGGCCTCATGATGGCTGACAAAACGAAACCTGAGGTGCGCTAGAATGTTGGACCAGGAGATAAGGGAATAAGCAGCATGAAAACAACCCTCCGAAAACGTTACAGCAGTGATTTCAAAGCGCAGATCATTGATCTCTTCAATCTTGGTAAAACGGTGCCCCAGCTCGCAGAAGAGTTC
>CAMAQH010000031.1 GCA_945860295.1 Prosthecobacter debontii | reverse complement strand
CTAATCGCTTGGTGAGCTGTGCGAGTAGGCCTTGGTCGCCCATGATCGCCTCCGGTGAATGGCCGCTTTTGGCGATTAACACGTCCAGCGCTTCATCGAGCGCTTTGTCTTCCTTCGTTTTGGGTCTTCTCATGTCTTCCTGTCCTCGGATTTGACCCTCCACACAAACTTTCTGACAGGCTCGGTCAATCTCATGTTGGCTGTTCTATCACGCTTAATATCAAAGGAAGTCCGCGACGCACTCCACTGCATACCGCCTCAAACACCCTTCGCCTTCTGATCGCCTTAGCTCTGCTCCTCGCAGCCCTGGCCCCCTCGATTTCCAGCGCTCAGAACGGCTACGCCGCCAACGCTTATGCGGCTCATCAAGCCGCTTACGCACAGCAACAATGGGCCGCCTATCAGTAACAGATCGCCGTCTATAATCAGCAGATGGCCGCTTACCAGGCTCAAAAAGCAGTCGCTGCCCAGCCCCTATTGCCAACAACCTGATCCGTTTTGAAGGCCGTTTCGCTGCTTGCTCCGCCTGTCTGCCAACTCAAGTCCAATACGCTATCAATGCTGCGAATCCCCTCCAGGGCAGCCCTTACGTTCGCGGTGCTGGTCACGGTAAAATCGAAGATCGCGCCTACGACTGCTCTAGCTCGACTTCTTATACCCTGATCAAGGCCGGTCTATTGAAGGCTCCCCTCACCTCGATTGGTTTTGCGAATTTTGGGCAGGCTGGTGAAGGCCGCTTCATCAGCATCTGGGTGAAGCCTGGTGAACATGTTTTCATGACTGTGTGCGGTCTTCGCTTGGACACATCTGGTGGCTCAGTGGGCGAAGGTCCACGCTGGCGCACCAAGGGTCGCAGCAATGCTGGATTAGCTCCTCGTCATCCTTTTGGCATGTAATTCTCAAATTATGCGACTCGATTCCACCTCTCATCTTATACCTGTAACCCAGAATGCCCCCTCGTAACTGATTCCGCCATAGAGCCGCCACTCAGCACTCTCAAAATTTAAAAACATCAATCACTTCAATCACCATGAATACTTCCACCTCATTCAATATCACGAATGATAAAGCCCTCGGATGGCAAGCCATGTCGGTCGTTGCTTTCTAAACTGTTGAAATCGAACTCGGTTGGGATGCGATGTCAGCCTTCGGCACTGCAATCACGAGATCATGGCAACGCTGAAAGGGTCGCCGATGTCATCACGGAAACCCGCTCGATACGCCCAGCGACCAAAGCGAATGTGCTCACAGTTTTCGGAGCGCTGTCTGCCGCTAAACAGCCGTTGGCTAGTGCTTTGCCGGAGCATCCATCGTCATGTAGGTGCGCCCTTTGACGTCGCCACTGAGTTGGTTGAGCGATTCGATCACCATCTCTTTGAGAACGGTCGCACCATCCACCTTTTTTTGCATTTTCCGGACCTCAAAACGCTTCACCATTTTACTGCGCGTGTCGTAGGCCTCCATTTTGGCCACCCCACCGCTGTCTTTATGAACCCAGAGATCAACGGTGTAATAAGGACCATTTTGATCCGGCGCAGTCACTCGGATTAACCAACATTTGATTCTAGCCGCGGTAATGCGAGCCTCTGCATCCAGCATCTTCACATTCTTCCAATAGATGAAACGGAGGGACAGGTCCTCATAATTGAAATCCATGCCGCGAACAGGGTCCGCCGCATTCTTGAGAGGAACTTGGCTACTGCCGCCAGACTTCACCTGCCAAAGTGTGGCGGGTGAAGTGGTGAGATCCAGATGCACGATTTCAGGTGGCGAATTCCTGAAAAGAAACCGCATCACCGTGCTGCTCAATGTCAGTTCCAGCGGTTCCTCACGACCCGTTGCATCATCGCGCAGCCGCCCGGTCATCTTGTGATCCTGCAAAGCATAACTACGACGCACCAAACTCAGCACGAACTCTGCAGTCGGCTTCGGGTCCTCAGCTCGAATAGGAGTTATGGCAACAATTAGCGAGACGAGAAAGAGTCGGCGTTTCATAATGGATCGGTGAGCGGCTTATGACAGCCCATGCAGCGACTCCATTCAATCGCAGGCTTTGAGAGAAGCCAAAGAAATCTCTGGCGTGCTTGCTTGGTCCCTGTTACTTCCCGTCAGATAGCGCTTCGGCGCTGTTACCGTTCCCCAAAACAAGGCATGTCATCACTCCAGGCCATTCGCGACGCCATCCTACAGTCGCCCGACAACATCTCCCTGCTACTTCTTTACAGCCGCGCCTGTCTTGAGCAGCTCCAATTAGACGACGCCCGTGAAAGCTTCGAGCGCGTCCTCGAACTGGACCCGCATCAGACAGATGCCCATCTCGGCATCGCCCGTGTGCTTTTCCTTCAGGGTGAAACCTCGGGCGCAGCGGTGCGTGCCGAGCGAGTACTCCAGCAAGAACCCGAGAATGCCCCAGCCCACTTGCTGCTCAGCCGCGTCTATCTTTCAGAAGGCGACCGCCCAAAAGCCATCGAGCACTTTGATCGAGCCGCCCTCATCGACGGGACTATGAGTGACCCGGCCCTGGAGCGCGAGCTCGGGCGATCCGCCCGCGATGTCCGCCGCACTTCCCCTGCCCCCATCATCCCAGAATCCGGTGCAAATGAAGGCCCTGAAGATGGCGATCAGGCTCAGGACATCTTCGACGATCCCTTTGATGACCCGCCCTATGACTGGCGACCCGAGACCTTTTACACCCCCGGCGACCCGAACCGCTTTGGCACCACCTTTGCCGATGTCGGCGGCATGGAAGAACTCAAAGAAGAGATCCGCCTCAAGATTATCTACCCACTTCAGTTTCCAGATCTCTACAAAGCCTACGGTAAGCGCACTGGCGGTGGCATTCTCATTTATGGACCGCCAGGTTGTGGGAAAACGCTCATGCTCCGCGCCGTCGCCGGCGAGGTACCGTGCAACTTCCTATCCGTCGGTCTCCACGAGATTTTCGACCCCTACTTCGGCAGCACCGAGCGGAATCTCCATCAAATCTTCGAGACCGCCCGAACCAATTCACCCTGCGTTCTCGTTTTTGACGACATCGACTCCCTCGCCCAGGATCGCCGCAATGTGCGCGAAAGCCAGCTGCGCAATCTCGTTAACCAGTTCCTCCACGAAATGGACGGCATGAGAGGCGAGAACCAGCGCGTCCTCGTCATCGGAGCCACCAATCAGCCCTGGTCACTCGACCCAGCCTTTCGCCGTCCAGGCCGCTTTGATCAGGCCATCTTCATACCGCCACCAGATGCCGCCGCCCGTGCCCAAATCATCACCCTCCTCGCGAAGGATAAACCCATATCCAATCTCGACGTCGAAGCACTCGTCGAAGCCACAGCCGGCTTCTCCGGTGCTGACCTCAAATGGGTCTTTGACCGCGCCGCCGAGATGACCTTGTCCGCCGCCATTCACAGCGGACAGCCCGTTCCCATCGCCATGGACTTGCTCATCAGCGTCGCCCGCAGCCACGCCCCCAGCACCCATTCATGGTTCGAAGGCGCTCACGAGCAGGCCCAGCAGACCACACCAGACGCCTACACCACTGAGGTCCGCAAATTCCTCAACGCCCCCTCCCAGCGCGAACCCTGATCCCTCATTCCTCATACCATGGACATCCAAAAAATAATGAAGCAGGTGCAGCAAATGCAGAGCCAGATGCAAAAGTCACAGGCCGAGCTCACCAAACGCACCTTTGAGTCCAGCGTCGCCGGTGGAAAGATCAGCATCATTGCGAATGGCCAGGGAGACATCACCGCCATCAAGATCGCCCCAGAAATCGTCGATCCTAATGATGTCGAAATGCTCCAAGACCTCATCCTTTCCGCCGTCCAGCAGGTGCAAAAACAAATCAAAGACACCCAAGCCACAGAAATGGGCAAGCTCACCGGTGGCATGGGCCTACCGCAAGGGTTGGGTCTATAGATCAGGTGATCTATTGTTCTAAAAGCTCTTCCAGTTAGGCCTGACCATTTTCGCTCGCAGTTTGCACAGAGAGACCGAGACGGGAGCCTCCCGTCTGCATCACGGCTGATCCTGCTGCGAATGTCATCAGGCCGCCACCCTCACTCGCCGTCGCAGCCTACTTCGAACTTACTGTGATGCTATAGACTTGCCTACTTGAGAAGCTCAAGGCCACCCTTTGCGTTTAAGCCAAAATACTAGCCCATAAGCGCGCATTTTTTCGTCTTGTCGTGCAAGGCTGATCGCAGTGTCATGGTGATGAAACAGGAGCTTGTAAACGACCCTAGGCTTCAATCATCATGCCCCATGTAAACATCCCTCCGTCAAATGGTCTCGATCGATGCCCTTGGATTAGCGCTGACACTCAGTTCCTGCGTTTACCCCTACAACTATGCTGGTTCCTACCGGCCAAGATCAACCCTTTGGTCGTGGCTACGGATACGGCGGCTTCGGGCGGTGGCTATGGCCGCTCCTGCTGGCGAACCAACGATGCGTTCAAATCTTTACGAAGCTTGGTCTACTAGACCGGGCTTTTTTTGGTGGCGCGCCGCTTTGATTTCACGACCGGCACAGGCTCGACTGGCACTTCGACGGCAGTGCCGAAATTAATTCCGAACAAAGCTGACAAGTCACTGCCAGCCAATTCGCCATCACCTCCTAGATCCGCCATAGTCGTGGAACTGGCGCTCGATAAGAGCTCAGCCTGATCGACGCCGCGCAGGGTGAAGAGAAGCTCGGGTTTAGAATCTAAAAGCACACCGACGCCATAAAGCACAGCAGACACATGCTTGCACATGTCTGCGTAGTCGGGGCAGGAGCAGTCAAAGCGGATCTCCTTGGGTTTTGGGAAAAGGCCGCGCTCGGGATCAGTGAGCAATTGCATCAAGCCATCTCCCAACTTGCCAGCGAGCAGGTCAAGCATTGAGCTGACTTGGCCGGAGCCTTCCGCCACGATTTCCTGCCAGCGCTTGTTTGACAGAGGTTGGATGTGAATGCTGGTTTCATACAGATCTGATCCGGCGACCACGGCACTGAGCTTGCCAGATTCGATTTCCAGATTGTACACCTTTCCCTGCCGCAGATAGCTGCGACCACGCGGCAGGCGTGACTCATACTGCTGGTAGGACTCCAGATTCCGACACCAGGCCTGACCCCAAAAAGTGGTGCTGAGTTTCTTCTGACCCGCAGGCGCAGCCAGCACTTCAAAGCGCTCGCCGCGTTTCTGCCGCTTCGAGATCGCGCGCTCGAGTTTGTCTTTGCGCTCTCTGGCGTCGTAGTAGTCCCAGGACATAGGATTGGCGCACCTCCTGCGATGACTACTTCCGCCACTGATACATCCAGCGCTCGGAGATGACTTTATCGGCATCTTTGAGTTCGCTGGTTATTTCCAGGAGGTTCGTCGTCGCAGGGATGTCGAGCTTGAAGAAGGCACGCCAGCCGCCGGTCTCGGGATTGAACATGACGCGCTTGTCCAAGACTTTGGCTTCGCCGTTGCTGAGGATGACGTCGATGTCGGGCACCCATTCGCGTGGCTTGTCGAGCTTGAGGCCGCCTTTGGTGAAATCGACGACGTAGAGGTGGTCGTCACTGTCCATCACGAAACCACGGCGAGTGGAGGTGACTTTGCAAAGCAGGCCAGGAAGCTGCTCCTCAAGCCAGGCTAGCCGATACTCAAAGCTCAGCGGCTCCTGCGGTGTGGCAGGCAGCACGGCGGGCTTCCACATGGCGACAATGTTATCCCAAGTCTCTTCACCCGAGGACAACTCGACGAGTGCAACAGCGCCTTTGCCAAAGCCCTTTGTCGGCTCCACCCACACGGCGGGACGGCGATGATAGACGGCCTCTAGGTCCTGAAAGTTTTTGAAATCACGATCACGCTCGGCGAGGCCGAAGCCCTTGAGCTTGTCCATTTCAAACAAGCTCAGACGCAGATCGCGCCCCACATCCAGAGGACGCCATATGGACGGGCCGCCATCGACCTCGATCTGCAAGCCATCACTGTCATGCACCTCGGGGCGGAAGTCATAGGGCTTCGGATTGCTGTTCTCACCAAACCAAAACATGCTGGAGAATGGGGCGATGCCGAGCATCTCCACGGGCTTACGCAGATGCAGCGTGACCTTCACCAGCGTCTCGGTGGTCTTACCTGGTTTCACATCAAACTGATACGCGCCAGTGATGCTAGGACCATTGAGCAAAGCATACACGCGGAAGTATTGATCACCCGGTTTTGGCTGCTGAAACCAGAAGTGCGTGAAGTCAGGAAACTCCTCTGGCTTACCGCCGATGGTGTTCACTGCCACACCACGCGCACTGATGCCGTAGCCGAGCTCGGTGGTCACGGCGCGGTAGTAGCTGGCCCCCATGAAGACCATGAATTCAAAAGGCTTTTTCAACATCGAGTCCGGTGCCAGCACGCGGAAGCCAGCGTAGCCAGCAGGGCTGATCACTTTCTCTGGCACCTTCAAATCATCGTAGTCGAAGAGGCTCTGGCTAAAGGGCACGCCTTTGGTTTCGATGCCCTGGATATTGTGAAACACGACTGGCTTTTTAAACATCCAACCCGGATGGAAAAACTCCACGCGATAGACATCTCCAAGGTCAGCAAAGAGCGCCTTATCACGGAGGAAGCGGATCTTACGATGCCCGTCATATTTAAGTCCCTCAAAGAAAGGATCAAGCTGCTGAGTCGGTGCCACATAAGGCTTCAGAGCCATCTCGGCTGCCATCTTTTCGAGCGAACTAAAATCCATCACATCCATCGGCGTCATGTCCACCGCGTAGCTGGCAAGACTGAAGGCAGAGAGCAGAGAAAGAAGCAGGAAGCCGGAAGCGCGGGAGACGATCATAGGTGATGCAGAGTGAGGCTCTAGCATGCCCCGTGCCCAGAGTGAGTCAACCGCGCGGGCGACTGCATTCGCACCTGCACGCCCTATTTGACCCGCAATCCAGCCTGATCCGCGCACCGTTTTGACTGGCACGTGAGGCAGCTTGCGACAGCGCGCCCAAGTCTCCATTAAAAGCGTGCCCAACTCTGCAAACAACGCTGGCGACATGCCACGCATGACTCGGCAGTGAACTGATCTCATCCGCATTCAGCAGCACACTGGCCTGAGGAAAATCACCTATCAGCCCACGCACCTCCACATGTTCCTTTTGCCCGATGACGACGGGATGATAATCCTCCTTCACCAGCGTCGAGAGTGCCATGTGAGCCTTCCGCACCAGCGGGCATGTCGTGTCCGTGATCTCATGCCCAGCCGCACGCCAAGCAGCACGATGATTGTCCGACGATCCATGTGCTGTGATCACCACACGACTCGTGAGCGCCGAGTCCATCTGTTCAAGATTTCCTGCACTCACTCCCAGCGTCTTCAGGTGCGCATCCACCACCAGATTAAGGACGAGTTGACCGAGCATAGTCACCGGCTCGCGCATGGCGGCCGCATGAGTGGCACGTAGGGCGTCGCGGACGCCGAAGCACATGCCGTGATGTTGAGCGAAATGGAGGTTCATAGGAGAGTTGGCGGTGATTGATTGTGGTTTGGCTTTGTATTACAAAGTGATTGGGCAACAAAACAGATTTGAGTTTATGGCTTCATGGCTTTCACGATGCTTTCCAGGATGTCCACGTAGCTCTTGAAGGCCTTGCGGCCCGCCGACGTGAGCTTGTAAGTCGTGCGGGGCCGCGTGCCGGATTCATCACGATCTTCAATCACAAATCCAACCGCGCTCAGGATGCGCAGGTGGCTGATCAGATTGCCATCGCTCATGCCAAGCTGCGCCTTCAGATCCTGGAAAGCCCACTCACCACGCCCGGCCAGCAGCATCATGATCGAGAGACGCGCCTTCTCGTGGATCGTCTTGTCGAGCTGGTTGAAGTCGATCATTCCGCCGTGACGACCTCCGGTTTCTTGCTCACAAACACTGCAATGGCATACACGATGTGCAGCAGTCCAAAGGTCACACCCATCGCGAAGGAAGCCGGGCCTTCATCGGTCGGCAACAGGCGGATGTCGCCATTGGCCGCCCAGACCAGAAACAGAGTCAGTCCGCTGATTACAAACGCCCAGCCAAGCCACAGCAAAGAACGCGGCGAAAAGCTCGCAGTCGCCAGCAGTGCCAGCCCGTAACAAAGAATCCAGATCAGCGCCGCCAGGGTCAGATTGTGCAGATACACTACCAGCCCGATGCCCAGGACACATCCCACCATCATCGGCGGCAAAATCGCCCGTAACGCCATGCGCATCCCATCCGACAAAAAGGGCTGGCCGCGACGACGCGCATCACGGGAGAGTAAAACAACATTCAGGACAGAAGTGACGGCAAGGACGCTTAGCCACTGCCACAGAAACTGATCATGCGGCATGTCATTGATCTTCGTGAAAGCCGCCATGCCCCATAGCGAAACACCCACCGCCAGCACTCCGCCTACCAACGCCGCCGGAGCTGAGATTGCCCGATAGATGTGGGCTTTCTCCATCAGTGATCGGATCACACGCAGGTTTTCGAGGGCGGCTTGCTGGCTGCTCATGCGTATCAATTTGCAGCATAGAGCCAAGCCTACTAGCGGCCAACTTTGCGAAACAAAGCTCGGTGCTTGAGAAGCACCTCCAACCTGTCTCCGCCGTTGACTTCCTGCCCTTGCCGTCAACCATGCGCGCCTTATGCGCTTTCGTTCCTTTCAAGGTCTTGTCCCTACTCCACAGCACGCCGCAGATGTTGCTGCTGTGCCATATGATGTCGTCAATCGCGAGGAGTCCTACGCGCTCGCTCACGATAAGCCTTTGAACCTGCTGCATGTGGACCGGGCAGAGATCGACCTGCCTTTGTCAGTCGATCCTTACTCAGCTGAGGTCTATGCGAAGGCTAATGAGAACTTGGATAAGCTCGTGGCCGATGGCGTGCTGGTGCGTGAAGCCGCGCCGAGCCTGTATCTCTATCGGCAGACGATGGGTAGCCACAGTCAAACCGGTCTCGTGGGCGTCTGCCACACGGAGGATTATGAAAAAGACATCATCAAGAAGCATGAGAAGACACGCCCCGACAAAGAAGATGACCGCACCCGTCTGGTGGATGCCTTGAGCGGAAACACAGGACCGATTTTTCTGACCTATCGTGGCCAGCCAGCCATTGATGCGATTATTCAGGGCCAAATGCAGGCTCACGCAGCTGATCATGATTTCCTAGCGCCCGATGGCGTTCGTCACCAATCCTGGCGTCTGCCAGCAGAGTCCTGCCAGCAATTGGAGCAGCTCTTTGCCACTGAAGTTCCTGCCTCCTACATCGCCGATGGCCATCATCGTGCTGCTAGTGCTTTCCGCGTTAGCAAGCTGCGCCGCGAGCGCAATGCAAGCCACACGGGCGCTGAGGATTACAACTGGTTCCTCTGCGTGCTCTTCCCCGGCAATGAGCTAAACATCCTGCCCTACAACCGCGCCGTGAAGGATCTAAACGGCCGCACGACAGAAGCCTTCCTGGCTGAAGTCAGCAGCATCTTCACCGTCACACCGACCGAGATCAAATCCCCGACTATCCCCGGTCATGCCAGCATGTATCTCGGTGGCCAATGGTATGACCTCGCGTGGCAGGCAGCAGACAACGCCAGCCCCATCGACGAACTCGATGTCAGCATCCTACAGGATCGCCTGCTCAAGCCCGTGCTCGGCGTCGACGATCCGCGCACCAGCAAGCGCATCGACTTCATCGGCGGCATTCGCGGCACGACCGAGTTGGAAAAGCTTGTCGATGCAGGCGACCACGCCGTAGCCTTCAGCATGTATCCCGTGACCGTCGATCAGCTCATGGCCATCTCCGACGCCACGCAGATCATGCCGCCGAAGAGCACCTGGTTTGAGCCAAAGCTCCGTTCAGGACTTTTCATCCACACGTTCTGATCACTTCTCCGGCCTCAAATCAAAGCACACGAGTTTCTCACGCTGGCGGACGATGAGCCGCCCGTTGCTGAGTGCGGGCGATGTGCAGCCCATGCCTTCGATTTTTGGGCGAGCGAATTGATGATAGCCATCCGTGCCAGCTTTGACGATGCGAAGATGTGTGCCGTTGTTCTCGAAAACCATCAGCTTACCATCAGCCATGATGGGTGAGGTGATGGTGCTATTCACTTCGTTCTCCACCCAGTTCACTTTGCCGGTTGCCAACTCCACGCACTGATGTTTGCCACCGCACATAAGATAGACGTGATCTTCATGAATGATCGGACTGCCACTGTAGCGCAGCGTCACCCAGAAGTTTGACCACGCGACTTTAGGCGGACCTTCTTTCTGCCACTGATAGGCACGCAGACCCACATCCTTCGCTCCACTGTAAATGACCAGCCAGTCGCCCTGCGTCACGGGAGTGGACTGACCGCCGCCTTCGACTTCCCAGAGCACTTTGCCATCCTTTGGCGACAGGCCATAGACGCTGTTGTTGCCAACGATGAGCAGCGCTGGATCACCCGAAGTCGGCGTCCACAAAGTAGGACTGCCGGTGTTACTGCGGGCTGCCTTTTGTTCCCATAGAAGCTTGCCATCCGTCACTGAATAGGCCTGGGCATTTCCGGCAGCTATATAAAGTGTATCGCCCACGATCAAAGGCGAGGCCGCAGGACCTTGAGTCGCCAGAGCCACCCTCCAGAGCAGCTTACCATCCTTTTGGTTCACGCAGTAAAGGTGTGTGCTGCACGCGGCAAACACACGACCATCCACAACTGCCGCCGTGCTACTTGAACCGCGCCCCGTTGGCTTGCCTTCGGACTCAAACTTCCAAACTTGTTTTCCTGTGTTCATGTCGAGACAAACGATGACATCCTTCGCGACTCGGATCGTGTTTGGCACGGCACTAAGCAGCTTGTCCTTCACAGCCTGGGAGAACTTCTCATCTTCGATCCATTTCTTGAATTCATCGGCATTGGCAAACGGCTTGCCTTCACGCTTGGACACCTTGGCCAGTTCTTCCAGCGGCAGCGCGGTCTTGCCTGCCTTGAAGCGTGACTCGGCCCACTTGCCTAGACTCACGTCTTCTTTCGCCGTGAGGTTCGCTTTGCGCCACTCGATCATCCATTCATCAAACTTCGTGCCGCGCATCACGGGCAGGTTGAGGCGTGTCTCTTCCATCTTCTTCATCAGCTCTGGCGACACGCCGCGATAGTTCAACTGCTGCATGACCTCGGTGTCGATCTCCCGCTTCTGCGAAACCACGCGCTCATGCCAGACCACGGACATGAAGGCCTGCTCACCCGCAATGACCGGGCTGCCATGACCGCCGTAGTGATCGCTCGGGATGAAGTCGCTCTCCCAGACCTTCTTTAGACCCGCCTCAGGAAAAGTTTCCGCAATCGGCGCGGTGTCGGTGGACACACCATCGCGGTTGGGTCCGCGCCATTGAGGCCAGTCGGCGAGACAGAAGGACGTGGAAACGAGTAGTGTGAGCGGAGTCAGAAAGCGCATAGCAGTTGGGCCTCAACGCGGCCTTTGAACACTGCCTTTCAGCCAGCAGCGACGAGTTTACACTCAGGCCAAGACTCATCTTCCTGTTGCAGCTTTGGCCGAGAGTGCTTTGTGCTCACCCGCCCTATCCCAATGCCTGCCCGACTCACTCCGCTTTCCGAGATTGCTACCGCTCTGCGCTCTGCACAGCGCATCGCCATCGCAGCGCATGTGCGGCCAGATGGAGATGCCGTGGGATCAGTGCTCGGACTGGCTCTGAGCCTGCGGGCCATGGGTAAGACGGTCTATGCACTTCTTGAAGATGGCGTGCCCTCAAATCTGACTTTCTTGCCAGAGATCGCTACCGTGCAGAGTCCACCGTATGCCGATTTTGAAATCGATGTCGCCGTGGCACTCGACACCGCCACGCATGAGCGACTGGGACAAAACACCGTCACTGTCATGGGCCGCGCGCCTTTGATGATCGACATCGATCATCACCCAAGCAATCCAGGCTACGGACACTTGAATCATGTGGATGGCGCTCAGCCAGCTGTCGGACAAATCGTCTATGAACTGCTCAAAGCGGGCGATTTTCCGATCACAGATGAAGTGAGGCAACACCTGTTCACCGCGATCAGCACGGATACCGGCTCCTTCCAGTATTCCAGCACCACCGCACGCACGCATGAGATCGCAGCTGAGATGATCGCAGCGGGACTCGATACCGCACGCCTTGCTCAGTTGCTCTATCAGACCTTCCCCGCACGGCGCTTACTGCTGCTGCGGGCCATGCTCAATGAGATGGCTTTGCGTGCTGATGGCCGCATCGCGAGCTGGCAGTTTACTCAAAAGTTAATGGATGAAGTACAGGTTCAGCCTGGAGACACCGAAGGGCTGATCGACACCATGCGCATGATCGACTCTGTCGTAGCAGCCGTGATTTTTGAAGAGATCCCTGAAGGCAAAGTACGCGTCTCATCTCGCTCCAAAGACAGTCGTCTGGATGTCTCCGCCATCTGTGCCCAATTCGGCGGCGGTGGGCATCGGATGGCCGCAGGCGCACGCATGAAAGGCCCGATCACTGAGGCCGCAGAAACCTATCTAAAAGCACTCGAACATGAAGTTAGAAGAATCAATTAACGGCGTCCTACTGGTTGATAAAGGCCCCGACATGACCTCCCACGATGTCGTGGCCGTGGCACGTCGCTGCTTGAACATGAAAAAAATCGGCCACTGTGGCACGCTCGATCCCATGGCCACAGGCATGCTCATTCTCGTGCTCGGCAGCGGCACGAAATTGCAGGATCTGCTGATGAGTGAGGACAAGGAATACACCGGCAGCCTGAAGCTTGGAGCCACCACTTCCACCCAGGATCGTGAAGGCGAAATCCTGGAGGAGAAGCCCGTCCCAGCCCTAACCGAAGAAGAGATCAAAGCCGCCTTTGATGCCTACAAAGGCGACTTCTACCAGATGCCGCCGATGGTCAGCGCCATCAAGATCAACGGCGTCCCGCTCTACAAGCTCGCGCGGAAAGGTCAGGTCGTGGAGCGCGAGCCGCGCTTCGTGCGCGTTTATGATTATCAGATCAATCAAATCGCCCTGCCAGACATCGACTTCCGCGTCGTGTGCAGCAAAGGTTTCTACGTCCGCACCTATGCCAATGACATCGGCGAGAAACTTGGCACCGGAGCTCACCTCACCGATCTGCGCCGCACACGCAGCGGACATTTCAAATTCACCGAAGGCAATCACACCACCTTTGCCGCGCTCAAAGAAGGCCGCCGTGATGAAGTCATGAAGTCCATCATGAGCCTCTATGACGTGTCGAAGCTCAGAGGAGCGTAGATGCCAGCCAATGACGAATGAGTAAATCCGAATGACGAAAGAAATCCGAAATCCCAAGTCCGAAAAGATTGAGAAGCCAACTGTGGCTGGTTTTGGCATTCGAACTTCGTCATTCATTCATCATTCGGGAATTCGTCATTCGTCATTCCTCTAATGTCCCTCAGCCGCTTCCATCTCACGGCCGAGTCATGGCAGCCGGAAACACTCACACTGAGTGGTGACGAAGCAGCACACTGCTATCGTGTGTTGCGCCGGGAGATCGGCGATGCGATTGAAATCTTTGACGGCAGAGGTCGCGTAGCCACCGCTGAGATCACGGCGATTTCCAAGGCCAGCGTCACTGCACGGATCAACTCTTTGCATCAGCATGAGCCGCGCAGATATGAGATTCATCTGCTGCCAGCCATGATCAAAGCCGAGCCTTTCGAATGGATGCTAGAGAAGGCCGTGGAACTTGGAGCCGCCAGTATTCAGCCCGTGATCAGCACGCGTACCATCGTTCACCTCAGCGGCGAAAACCTGGAAAAGAAGATGCTCAAATGGCAGCGCCACATGATCGAGTCCGCCAAACAATGCCATACGCCCTGGCTGCCACGTTTGGAAAAGCCGCGCCCATTGGCGGAGATACTCTGCGCGCTCCCAAACGATGTCGTAAAGGTCATCCCTGCACTGAGCGAACACTCACGGTCACTTCATGAAATCCAACTCACAGGAGTCACATCGGTCTGTACTCTGATCGGCCCGGAAGGCGATTTCACTACCGAAGAAGAAGTGATAGCTCAGCAGCAAGGCTTTCAGCCAATCACTCTCGGTCCGCTCATCCTGCGCGCCGAAACTGCAGCGATCACCACGCTTGCGATCCTCTCCCACGAACTCAGGCGAGGATAGCCCGAGGCACGCGGCCCTTCACATCCGTGAGTCTATAATCACGGCCCGCGTAGCGATAGGTCAGACGCTCGTGATCCATGCCCAGTAGATGCAGTATGGACGCATGAACATCATGGACGTGCATCTTATCCACGGCTGCTTTGAAGCCAAAGTCATCGCTCTCTCCATAAGCCGTGCCACCTTTGGCGCCGCCGCCGGCGAAGAACATGCAGAAGCCATGCGGGTTGTGGTCGCGGCCATTGCCGTTTTCACTCACGGGCGTGCGGCCAAACTCACCACCCCATACGATCAGCGTGTCATCAAGCAGGCCACGTTGTTTAAGATCACCAATCAGAGCAGCGATTGGCCGATCAATGTCTGCCGCGAGCCTGCGCGTCGTGGCATCGTGATTCGAGTGCGTGTCCCAGGGCTGGCCATTGCCATAATAGACCTGCACAAAACGCACACCACGTTCGACGAGTCGTCGCGCCATGAGACAGCCATTGGAAAAATGACTTTTCCCATACATCTCACGCACCTTCTCGGGTTCTAGATTCACATCAAAAGCATCCGTCGCAGCAGACTGCATTCGGTAGGCAGTCTCCATCGCCTGAATGCGGCCATTCAGCGCCACATCCGCACCACCGCGCGCCGCGAGATGCTCGGCATTCAGCGACTGCATCAGATCGAGCTGCTTGCGCTGATCCAGCTTGGCGAGCCGATCATTGTTCAGCCATGGGATCATCTGTTTCGGATCTAGATTAGAGTGATTGATGTACACCCCCTGATGCTGCGCTGGTAAAAACGCGCTGCTCCACAAAATGGAAAAGCGCACCGGCCTGCCTGGACAAAGCACAACATAAGAGGGCAAGTTCGCATTCTCATTGCCCAGACCGTAGCTCATCCACGAACCCATGCTCGGCACGCGTTCGGTCATCGTGCCATTGTTCATCAGCAGCAACGCTGGGCCGTGATTTGGATTGTCGGTGTAGCAGGAGCGAAGAACGCAAAGATCGTCTGCATAGCCTGCGAGATTTGGCAGCAGCTCACTGACCTCCAGTCCGCTCTGACCATGCTTCGAGAAAGCATAGGGAGACGCCAGCAGTCCACCCGTAGGCCGCTCCGTGCGCAGATCCGCGCCATCGGGTCGCTGCCCATTGTGCTTTGTCAGCATCGGCTTCGGGTCGAGCAAGTCCGGCCCAAACGGCCCACCATTCATGAACAGATGAATCACCCGCTTGGCCCTCGGCAGAAAGTGTGTCCCAGCCCCCTGCAAGCTCGATGCCAATCCAAGAGCACCCAGCCCGCCACCCATACGGGTCAACAGTTCACGGCGGGATAAAGGAATTGAATGCATGAGCTTCCCTCTACGGAACTACCTGCACACATTTCTCACAGAACGGACGGTTGGCAGAAAAGGCAGGTTAATCTTATTTCCCGATGCACCAAAGATGCGTATGAGAACGAATAAAGACGTTACCATCACTGATGGCTGGCGAGGCGTTTGTTAACCCATCATTCAGCGGATTATGAGAGAGCACTTCAAATGTCGGAGATGCGCACAGAACGTAGCAGTCACTGCCTTGATTCACGAGATAGAGCCGATCTCCAGCCAGCACGATTGAAGACCAGGATTCCGAACGACTACCACTGCCTTTGAGTCGCTCTTTCCACAGACTCTTGCCAGTTTTAAGTTCCACGCATTCGACGATTCCATTCATGTTCTGAATATAAATGCGGCCATCTTTGATCACACCCGAGCCGATGTGACCCCTATCACGCGGTTCATGCCAAAGGCGGTGAGTCTCTGTTACATCTCCACTGCCGCCAGGACGCACCGCCACAGTGCTGCCGCTGTATCCACCCATAGCGATGATCACGCCTTCACCATAGAGTGTGGTGCTGTAAATCAAAGGGTTCAGCCCACCGCACTGCCATAATAGCTGTCCCGTCTTTGGGTCATAACTGCGCACCTGCTCAGGCCACGACATGACGAGTTCCTCACGACTCCCAGCATTGATCAAAAGTGGCACACTCCATGAGCCGACGACGCCGTCTTTGGCAGCAAACCCATCATTTCTCGGCATGGAAACATCCACCTTGCCCAACTCCTGCCGCCACATGTCGATGCCAGTGAGTTTATTCACGGCCAGAAGAAAAGTGCGCGGACCTGGACCAAAATTCAAATAGCAGAAGTCGTCATGAAGAACCGGCCCGCTTGAGTAACCCCACTCGTGACGATGCTCCCCGAGATCACGCTGCCAGAGCTGCTTTCCAGACATGTCAAAACAGTAAAGGCCAGCCGAGCCAAACCAAGCATAGACGTGCTCGCCATCGGTCACAGGCGAGGCAGAGCAATAGGGATTGGTTGGGTGGCTTGGCTCCTTCGCCACGCCTTTGGCCCCACTGCGCCAGAGTTCTTTCCCATCCTGACACGAGAAGCAAAGTATCAGCCGCTCATCACCGATGGCTTGAGTGATGAAGACGCGATCACCCCAGACAACAGGGGTAGAATTCCCAGGTTCAGGCAAAGCCACCTTCCACTTCACATTCTCCGTCGCGCTCCACTTGAGTGGAAGATCAGTCTCCACACAGACACCGGTTCCCTCAGCACCACGCCAAGATGGCCATGGAGCCGCTGTGATTCCTGATGTCAGCACGAGAGAGAGAGACGTAATACGAAGGAGAATCGTGATCATAAAACGATATTAGTTATTTGACGTTTGTTACGGTGTTTTGCGTTCGTGCTGAAGCTGCCACCCTTGCGTGACAGCATGACCTGAATAAGCGCCACGATGAGTGCGACTTGCTTTCGTTTCACCATCGAAATCGAGATCAAAAGCGGTATCCGTGGCAAAGGCCGATAGATCCAGCGGTGCCTCTTGGCAATGATCAGGCCGGGGATGTAGATCCATGAGGCCGAGTGTGGCTACCGGCTTCTTGAGGTGATCCGTAGCAGACGCGATAGGTCCCATGATGTTTTCAGCGACTTCCGTGATCGAGGGGTGCAAGACGAGCGGCTCAGTGGCAAAAATCACATTGCCGATGACAGCGTGCCGCTCCCTTGCGGGGCTGGCGATGCGAACGCCACGCGTGACGGCGCAGAGGGTGTTGTTGTAAAGGTACGCTTGCTTCAGCGGTAGATCATGATCGCGCAGCAAAATCGCAGCGGAGTCGGTGCTTGGACAATCGGCAAAGACATTGTCATGAATGGTCACTCGACCCGAAGCGTGCAACAGAGACTCGCGTGGATTATGAAAGAAGAAGTTGCCGTAGATCTCATACAGATCAGCGGAACCAGCACCCGTGTCAGGAAAGCCACCGACCAGGACATTCGGGCGATCTCCATCAGGACTTGGAGCATCGTTTTTGATGAAGACATTGTGGCGAATGATCGTCCGGCTGGGCGTGGTGGGAATGCCCGCGATCTCCGGCCGTGGATTCTGATATTTGATCTCCATGCAGTAGCCGATGGAGTCATGCACGAGATTGTGCTCGATGATCCCGCGAATGAAGGGCGACTCACCATTCGAGTTGCCGAGATAGAGTCCGGTGCCGCAGCGGCGGATAATGTTTCTCCGAATGATCCAATCCCAAGTCGGTGTCTTCGTGGAAATGCCCACGGCCTGCTGTGAAGTACACCAATCACTGATGGTGCAGTCTTCGATCAAGATGTGATGCACCGAGTTTTTCGCGCCGCCTTGCGCGCTGATGCCGAAGAGGCCCGGAATGCCGCTGCTGCCTTCTCCTTGAATCAAAAGCGACTTCAAGGCGACGTAGCTGCACTGCCTCAGTTCCACACAGTTGGCTTCCTGAGACTGACGAATCTCAGCCACTCCATTAGCCGGCCCCTGAATCGTGATCCAGTCCTCCGCCGTGCCATTGCAAGCGGTGAGGGGCAGACCGCGTGGATACACTCCCGCCTCCAGCATCAATGTATCACCAGCGACGAGCGTGCTGATGATGCTCCGATAGTTCTCAGGATTCGAACGCTTCGTTTTCAGCTCGGCTGCCGAGACAAAAGAAGCTAGCGAGGTGAGGAGTAAGAAGCAGCTGCACGCATTCATCAGGGAAGCTCAAACGGAAGCCTCTACGCGTTGGATTCAAGAAACATGCGAGTGCGCTTCAAAACAGATTTTGACGCAAACAAATGAAGAGGGTTCCAATGACCACTCGATTGCAGGCACCATGCGATAGATGGCCTGCTGACAGCGTTTTCTCCTCACCATGCCCCGCATCACCGCCATCGAGACCTGCATCCCTTCTAGCATCATGCCAAACTTGCTACTCGTCCGCATTCACACGGACGACGGCTTCATCGGCTGCGGAGAGACCTACTACACGCCGCACGCCATCGCCGCGCTGATTCATGATTGGATGGCGGAGCGCCTGCTCGGGGCCGATGCGTTGGCCATCGAGTCCCACTGGCGTTTCCTGTATGAGCGCTGCACGCCCTACGGTCATCCCGGCGCGGAAATGCGCGCCCTATCGGCGCTCGATCTCGCGCTGTGGGACATCCTTGGACAAGCCTGCGGGCAACCTGTATATCGTTTGTTGGGCGGTCCCGTGCGGCAGAGTATCCCGGTCTATAATACCAGCGGTGGTCCCAGCTATGGTGCCGTCGCCGGAGCAGATGAAAGCCCACGTCATCCTGGCTGGCCAGGCTATGGCGACATCGGTCAAAAGGGGCCGCTTCAGGACAACTGGTCCTCCCACTTCGCCGCCGGTGATCTCGCTCAGGAACTCCTTGCTGAAGGCATCACCGCAATGAAACTCTGGCCCTTTGACCGCGCCGCGCATCGCAGCGGCGGCCTGCACATCTCGTGGGCTGATATCGAGGAAGCCATGAAGCCGCTGCGCGAAATCCGCGACCGCGTCGGCATGAAAATGGACATCGCCATCGAGGGCCACGCCTTCTTCCACCTGCCCGCCGCGCTGCGAATCGCCGAGGCCCTGCGCGAGATCAAGCCACTCTGGTTAGAAGACGTGCTGCGCGTCGATCATGTCGGCACACTCGCCGATTTCCGTCAGCGTTCCGGCCTACCGATCGCAGCCAGTGAGATGCTGCTCGGACGCAAGGAATACCTGCAAGTGCTGCAAGAGCGCGCCTGCGACTACTGCATGGTCGATCCCACCTGGAACGGCGGCATCAGCGAGACCCGTCGCGTCATCGACCTCGCGCAGACGTTTAACATTCCCTCCACCATCCACGACTGCACCGGCCCGCTCACCCTCTTCTCCGGCCTGCACCTCGCCGCCGCCTCCACCAACGTCGTCTTCCAGGAAAGCGTCCGCGCCCATATCCGCTCCTTTTACCACAAGCTCGTGGACACACTGCCCATCATCCAAAACGGCCACGCACAGCTCCCCGCCGGCACTGGCCTAGGCACCCGATTGAAGGACGAGCTTTTCCAGCCGGGTGTGAATAGCACACGGGTGAGCCGAGTGGGGTGAGAACTGGTCTGCGCCTCAGCGAACTCAGAGTCAGGCAGCGAGCTAGCAAATGCGAAATCATCTTCGACAAGATATGCATGAAAAAAGCAGGTGCCGCTTGCGGGGCTGTGGCGTATTGCCAGAGTGAACTTTTTCCACTCATGAGCGCTGTTTTTGACTCCCTTTTCCGTTTCTATGCTTCTTCCATCGGTAAAAAGATCCTCGTTGCCCTGACGGGGGCTATGCTAGTGATCTTTGTACTTGGCCACATGATAGGCAACTTGCTGGTCTTTGTCGGGCCTGACGCTATCAATGAATACGGCCACTTGCTGCAAACCGCGCTGCATGGCGGCGGGGTGTGGATCGCCCGTCTCGGACTGCTCGCCGCTGTGGTGGTGCATGTGATCGCCACCATCCATCTCACGAAACAAAACCGCGCCGCACGTGTGGACGGCTACGGCAAGGTCGCCTCTCAAGTCTCAAGCAAATCATCCCGCACGATGATCTGGAGCGGACTGACCATCCTGGCATTCATCATTTATCACCTGCTGCATTTCACCGCTCGGCTGTGGCACGGTTTTGGCGGTGCTGCTTATGAGATCCAGATCGACGGCCACAAAGCGCACAATGTTTACAAGATGGTGATCGACGGGTTTTCCTGGGCTCCAGCTTCGATCTTTTATGTGATCGCGATGCTTCTGCTGAGCAGTCACCTGAGTCACGGGGTGTCCAGTCTGTTCCAGACGCTCGGTCTTTCCACTCACCGCTCGGAGCCGCTGTTCAAGAAGCTCGGGTATGCTTTTGCTCTGCTTGTCGTGATCGGCAACTGCTCCATCCCGATTTCCATCCTCGTCTTTGGTTACGGTCGCTAATTCACTCTTTGTCTATAGCCCTCAGCTCTTTGCCCTATGTCACTCGACTCTAAAATTCCCTCCGGCCCGATGGCTCTCAAGTGGTCCAAGCACAAGCAGGACTCCAAGCTGATCAACCCGAAGAATAAGCGCAAGTACACAGTGATCGTCGTCGGCAGTGGCCTAGCGGGTTCCTCAGCCGCTGCCACGCTTTCTGAACTGGGCTACCAAGTAAAATGCTTCTGCTTCCAGGACAGCCCGCGCCGCGCTCACTCCATCGCTGCGCAGGGTGGAATCAATGCCGCGAAGAATTACCAAAACGATGGTGATAGCGTGCATCGCCTCTTTTATGACACGGTCAAAGGTGGCGACTTCCGTGCGCGTGAATCAAACGTGCATCGCCTCGCTGAAGAGAGCGTCAACATCATCGACCAATGCGCCGCGCAGGGTGTGCCTTTCGCTCGTGAGTATGGCGGTGGATTGGCGAATCGTTCGTTCGGCGGCGCTCAGGTGAGCCGTACGTTTTATGCTCGCGGCCAGACGGGGCAGCAGCTTTTACTCGGTGCTTATTCGGCTCTCAACAAAGAGGTAGCTCGTGGGGGTGTGGAAATGCACACGCGCTCTGAGATGCTGGAAGTCGTGGTCGTGGATGGGCATGCAAAGGGCATCGTCACGCGCGATCTCACCACAGGAAAAATCGAAGCTCATGCGGGCGACACCGTGCTGCTCTGCACCGGCGGCTACGGCAATGTGTTCTACCTTTCCACCAATGCGATGGGCTGCAACGTGACCGCCACTTGGCGCGCGCACCGCAAGGGTGCTTACTTTGCCAACCCCTGCTACACACAGATCCACCCGACCTGCATCCCGGTAAGTGGTGACTACCAAAGCAAGCTGACGCTGATGTCTGAGTCGCTGCGCAATGATGGCCGTATCTGGGTGCCGAAAAACAACAAAGACATCGGCAAAGCTGCCTCGCAGATTCCGGAAGCAGATCGTGATTACTTCCTAGAGCGCAAGTACCCGAGCTTTGGAAACTTGGCCCCGCGCGATATTTCCAGCCGTGCTGCCAAAGAAGCCTGTGATGCCGGTCTCGGTGTCGGCCCCGGTGGGCGTGGTGTGTATCTCGACTTTGCCGAAGCCATCGGCCAATTTGGCCAGAAGACCATCGCCGAGCGCTATGGCAATCTTTTTGAAATGTATGAAAAGATCACCGGAGAAAGTGGCTACAAGCAGCCCATGCGGATCTATCCCGCCGTGCATTACACGATGGGTGGCCTTTGGGTGGATTACAATTTGATGAGTAGCCTGCCCGGCCTGCACGTGCTCGGTGAGGCGAACTTTTCCGACCATGGCGCGAATCGACTTGGTGCCAGCGCGCTGATGCAGGGTTTGGCCGATGGTTACTTTGTTATCCCAACGACCGTCGCACCCTATCTTGTCACTCAGACACCGGGCAGCGTCACCACTGAGCATCCTGAATTTCAGAAAGCTCTGGAAGATGCCCGTGGCCGGACCAACCGACTCCTCAACGTCAAAGGCAAGCGCAGCGTGGACAGCTTCCACCGTGAACTGGGGCTGCTCGTCTGGGACAAATGCGGCATGGCACGCGACAAAGCTGGTTTGTCAGAAGCCCTTAGGCGCATCCCCGAACTGCGGGAAGAATTCTGGAGCAATGTCAACGTCACGGGTTCCGGCAGCACCGCCAATCCTGAGCTGGAGAAAGCAGGTCGTGTGGCCGACTTTATGGAGTTTGCCGAACTGCTCTGTTACGATGCCATGGACCGCAAAGAGAGCTGCGGTGGCCACTTCCGCACTGAGCATCAGTATCCCGACGGTGAAGCCAAACGCGACGACGAAAACTACTGCTATGCCGCCGCCTGGGAATATACCGGCGATCTCTCCAAACCAAAACTGAACAAAGAGCAACTCACTTTCGAGGAAGTGCACCTCAGCGTCCGCAGCTACAAGTAACTGCTATCTGCACGAATCCACCTTCAAACACACTGGTTTATGTCACTCCTCAACCTCCAACTCAAAGTCTGGCGTCAGAACCAAGGACAGCCTGGTCACTTCCAGGACATCAAAGCAAGCCAGATCCCCGATCATGCGTCTTTTTTGGAAATGATGGACATCGTCAATGAGCGCCTCATCAAAGATGGTGGTGATCCGGTGGCCTTTGACCATGATTGCCGTGAAGGTATCTGCGGCATGTGCTCGATGACGATCAACGGCATCGCCCATGGCCCTGAAAAAGCCACCACAACATGCCAGCTTCACATGCGCAAGTTCCGCGATGGCGACACCATCTGGGTCGAACCTTTCCGCGCTCGTGCTTTTCCTGTGGTGAAGGACTTGATGGTGGATCGCGGTGCTTTTGACCGCATCCAACAGGCGGGTGGTTTTGTCACTGTACGCACTGGCGCAGCGCCTGATGCCAACAGCATCCTCATCGGTAAAGAAGTGGCAGATGCCGCCATGGACGCCGCCGCCTGCATTGGTTGTGGTGCCTGCGTCGCCTCATGCAAAAACGCCAGCGCCATGCTCTTTGTCTCAGCCAAGGCAGGGCAGCTCAATTCCCTGCCGCAAGGCCAGCCGGAAAAAGATCGCCGCACACTCGGCATGGTTCGCCAGATGGACAAAGAAGGTTTTGGAAATTGCACCAATCAATATGAGTGCGAAGCCGCCTGCCCAAAGGAAATCAGCGTCCGCTGGATCACCAAGCTGAACCGAGACTACGCCCTGGCTTCTGCCAAAGAGGCCTTTGTCGGCGTGCAAGAACGTGCTGAAGGCGGAGATTGATACTCCCCTCTCATCCCTTTATATACCTCCACTCTTGTGACCAATCGCCGCCACTTCATCACGACACTTGGCGGCGCCTTCGCCTGCATTGCCTCTGCACAGGGAGCAAAGCTCAGTTACAAGGGCGAGAACATTGAGTTCGGACTCGTCACGTACATGTGGGGTGCGGATCTGGATTTGCCCACGCTCATCACCACACTCGAGAAAGCTGAGTTACTCGGAGTCGAATTGCGTGTCGATCATGCCCACAGCGTCGGCCCCAAACTCAGCTCAGCCGCGCGCGCAGAGGTGCGTAAGCGATTTGATGATTCGACTGTGAAGGCCATCGGGCTCGGCACCAACTTTGAATTTCACTCGGCCAATCTAGATGAAGTGAGGAAGAACATCGAAGGTGCCAAGGAGTACATCAAGCTCGGTCACGACATCGGCACCTCAGGTGTGAAGGTCAAACCCAACGCACTGCCGAAAGAGGTCGAGAAAGCCAAGACACTCGATCAGATCGCCAAGTCGCTCGCGGAACTCGGTGATTATGCGCTCGGTTTTGGTCAGGAGATCCGCCTCGAAGTCCACGGTGGCGTCAACGACCTCGGCGACATCGCAACCATCATGAAAACCGCTGCGCGCGACAACGTCCGTGTTTGCTGGAACTCCAACAACATCGATCAAGAGGGCGATGGCATTGAAGCCAACTTTGCCAAAGTAAAAGACTACCTCGGCCACACAGTGCATATCCGCGGAGCCAAGGTTCCTGGCTACCCATGGGACAAGCTCGCTAAACTACTCGTCGAAGCCGACTACGAAGGCTGGGTGCTGCTCGAAGCTGGTGGCAAGCGCCCTGAGGGCGATCCTGCGACCATCCTGGCCGAGCAGAAGGCTGCCTTCATGGATCTGGTGAAGACAGCCCGCCTTGCTGCGGCCTAATGGGCGAATAGTTTAGCCAATCTTTTCCGCTCCGAAATGCGAGCGGAGCGCCTCAGGAATGAGGATGCTGCCATCCGCCTGCTGATACGTTTCCACAAGCGCGACGAAGAGCCGAGCGAGAGCAGTACCAGAGCCATTGAGCGTGTGACAGAAGCGGTTCTTCCCTTCGGCATCTTTGAAGCGCAGATTCATGCGGCGGGCCTGGTAGTCGCCAAAGGTCGAGCAGCTCGATACTTCAAGATAAGTCCCCTGTCCTGGCGCCCAGACTTCGATGTCGTAGGTCTTAGCAGAGCCGAAACCGATGTCGCCAGTGCAGAGTTCGATGATGCGGTAATGCAGACCGAGGAGTTGCAGCACTTTTTCGGCATTGGCAGTTAGGCTTTCCAACTCAGCCATACTCGTCTCAGGCGTGGTGATTTTCACCAACTCCACTTTATCAAACTGATGCATGCGGATGAGGCCGCGCGTGCCAAGCCCAGCGCTGCCCGCCTCACGGCGGAAGCAGGGCGTGTAGGCGGCGTATTGCACGGGCAGCTGCTCGGCTTTGAGTATCTCCTCACGGTGCAAGTTCGTGACCGGCACCTCAGCAGTGGGGATGAGATAAAGGTCGTCTTCAGGGCAGTGGTATACTTGGTCACCGAACTTCGGCAACTGACCTGTACCGACGAGGCATTCAGGTTTAACCAACAGCGGCGGACTGATCTCCGTGTAGCCATGCTGCGTGGTGTGCAAGTCGAGGAGGAAATTAATGAGTGCGCGCTCCAATCGAGCCCCTGTGCCGCGATAAACGACAAAAGCACTGCCAGTGATCTTTGCCCCAGCCTCGAAGTCGATCATGCCCAGCGCCTGACCGAGCACGGTGTGATCTTTGGGCTGAAAGTCATAGCATGGCTTGGTGCCCCAGACACGTATTTCAGGGTTCTCCTCGGCACTATGGCCCACGGGGCATGCATCGTGCGGTAGATTTGGGATACCAAGGAGTAGATCACGCTGTCGGACGTCAGCGGCATCAGCCTCAAAACCGATCTCGTCAATGCGACTGCCGATTCCACGCACCTCGGTTTCGATGGCGCTAGTGTCCTGACCGTTCTTTTTGGCGATGCCTATCTCTTTGCTGATACGGTTGCGGTCGCTTTGAAGCTTCTGACGCTCGGTCTCCGCCGTGCGGCGAGTAATATCGATGGCGAGCACTTCATCCACGATGGGCGCAAAGTCACCACTCCGGTTGGCAAGGCGTTGTTTGATGAGATCAGGGTTTTCGCGGATGAGGCGGATGTCGAGCATAGGGCGCGGAGGCTAGGACGGGATGCTGAATTGGCAAGAGTGCTTTGGGGGTGGGCACGATCTCTTTGATCGTGTGCCAGCAACGTCACTGAACTTTATTCACATAAGCTGCGTCTTTGTGAATAAATGGCTTGTCGGCTGCTTATGATTTTGACAGCCTCAATTAATTCCGTGAGACACTCACAAAATTCAGAACGTGGAACGGCCAACTTGGCATCTGATATGCACAGGACGGGGAGGACCTCCCCCAGCGCCGGGCCACATCTTAACCACCAACCCACACCGACATGGACCGCGACGACCATACCGCCAGCCACGCTTCCACCCTCATCGAAAACCTCGACCTCGCGCCCATCGCGCAGTCAGCTCGATCTGCCCCTCGAAAGCGAAAAACCGTCATCAGTCACCGTCACTCGACAGTGCCCGTCGGCACCAAGACCTTTATCTTGGATACCAATGTCCTGCTGCATGACCCGGCCTGTATCAATCGCTTCGCCGAGCATCACATCTGTATCCCTGTGGATGTGCTCAGCGAACTGGACCGCTTTAAAAATGAGATGACTGAACGCGGCGCGAATGCCCGTGAAGTGCATCGCGCTTTGATGAAGATTTTCTCCGCTACAGGTGCGTCCGTGATGGATGGAGTGAAGACGGCTGGTGGTGGAAATATCCGCATCGTTACCTACGATCCTGAGACGGCGCGGCGCATCCCGAGCGTGCAGCAGTTTGAGCGCATTTTCCCTGGCATCGAGAAGACGGATCACCGCATTCTCGCCTGTGTTCTTCAGCTCTGCGAGCAGGTGCAGCCGCCTGTGATATTGGTGAGCAAGGATTTAAACATGCAGCTCAAAGCCCGTGCTGTGGGCATCGAATGTGAGGACTATCTGCATGACAAAGTCGAGCAGCGTGAGGTGTCGAATTTTGACATCGCCCGCATCGATGTCACGTCACATGAACTTCAGCGCTATGCCAGCAGTGGTCGCCTCACCTTGCCTGCCAAACGCATGGGCGATGTGATGACGAATGACTACGCGCTGCTAACCGCAGGTGAGAAAACATCCATACCCACGAGGCTGAACGCGCAGGGAGAGTTTGTGAGGCTGATACACACGCCTGAGGCCATCAAAGTGGGCCAGGGGCGCTCCATCAAGCCGATGAATTTGGGCCAGACCTGCCTGCTCGACGCGCTGCTCGATCCCGAGATCAGCCTCGTCACCTGCTACGGTCAGGCGGGCACTGGCAAAACCCTGCTCGCTGTGGCTGCCGGCCTTTCCCAGGTCTTTGATCGCACTTACAATGGCCTAACCGTAAGTCGTCCGATCGTGGCGATGGGGCAGACTGTTGGCTTCCTGCCTGGAACGCTTCAGGAAAAAATGCGCCCATGGCTACAGCCCGTTTATGACGCGCTTGATCTACTCATGCGGCCTGTGGACAATCTTCAGGGACCGCAGAGGAAGAAGAATCGTTTCCTCCCAGAGCGCACGCCGAATCAAACAGAAGCCGCTGCTCCTTATGATCCGCTCATTCAGCAGGGAGTAATCGAGATTGAGGCACTCTGCTACATCCGCGGGCGTTCCATTCCTGATCGTTTCTTCATCCTCGATGAGGCGCAGCAACTCACGCCTTTGGAGGCTAAAACCATCGTCACCCGTATGTCGCGTGGATCAAAGCTCGTGCTCGTGGGCGACCCCGCTCAGATCGACAATCCCTATGTGGACAGCCGTAGCAACGGCCTCGTTTATACACGCCAGCGCATGAGGGGCCAATCCTTCGCAGCGCACGTCCCGCTTACCAAAGGTGAGCGCAGTCCCTTGGCCGAAGCCGGAGCGCGGCTGTTGTAATCTCGGTCCTCGAATCGCGTATGGCGGGCTTCGAGTCCGCCACATGCTTATGCTTTAGCGCGCATCACGCCAGAGCCAGCGCAAAGCATCCGGCAGTGCTGGTGACATGCCTTTGCTGCCATGAAAGCACTGGGTCCAGTCCATGCGATAGTCGTAGTTCATGAACTTGAGGCTGGCTTCCATCATGCGATTGGCAAGCGGCCAGTTGCCATACTTGTTATCGAGATCATTGGCACCATCCAGCAGATAGACGCGGATGGGTTTGTGCTCGGTAATTCGGAGCAAGTAGGGGTAGGCATTGCCGCCGCGAATATCCACAAACGTGCCCACCCAACAGAGCACTTTGCCAAATTTATCGGGTCGCTCCCAGGCCGCAGTAAAAGCACAGATCCCGCCCGATGAACCACCCGCGATAGCCCACGCCGCAGCCTCAGAGCGAAAGCGTACGTTGTAGCGCTTCTGCACTTCGGGCAGGATTTCCTCCAGAAGGAAGCGGACGTACGCATCTCCAAGACTGTCGTATTCAAGACTTCGGTTTCCGGCTTTGTCGCCTGCCTTCTGATTCAGTTTACGACCTGGATCAATGAAGACGCCGATCGTCACAGGCATGTCTTTCTTGGCGATCAAATTATCAAAGACCACGCTGGCACGCATCGAGCCTTTGGGGTCTGCATGGCGACTGCCGTCCTGCCAAACCATCAGGCAAGCTTCAGTGCCGGGGTGGTATTGCTGGGGAATGTAAACCGTCACATCACGCAGAGTGTCTGGGAAAATTCGACTCTGCTTCCACTCAAACTTTTCGAGCCTGCCTGTGGGCACGCCTTTCTGCGGCTCACTATCTGACGTGTAGGTATAGTTTTCGATGCTGACTTTGCCTGCAAGCAACGGCTTCGCGTCAGCAGTGATGTGGTAATTGAACTCGGTAAAGTTGGGGTGCGTTTGCACCAGCACTTGCAGTCCATCACTGCCCAGCGAGGTCATGGCTCCGATCAGTGACCCATCATCATGCAGCACCTGTGCAGGCTTGGCGTTCATGACCGCCCAAGCGACAGTTGTGCCCTCGATCTTGGCACCCGATTTGCCTTTCAGCAGATTCTGCTTTCCAAAGAGCTTGAACACTTGGTCATGCAACTCCTGCGTCTTCGTCGAGTCAGGAGTAGAGGCCAGCGCTCGCTGCAGGGAAACCGGAGAAACTCCAGGAGAAATCGCCGTCTGGCAGAGAGCACTTGTAGTGCAGAGGAGGAGCGTAAGAAGAGAAAGTCGCATTTGGATGCCCTCAAACGAAGCCCTTAGCTCAAGCCTTCCATCCAATCATAAAGAAGCTGTCGCCCTGGATTTATAACTGTCTGCAGTCGCTTGATAAACGCGAGCCTGAATATCCTCCACCATTTGGCGCACGTGCGGCCACTTCATGCGGTCTTTCATGATCGCCATGCTCCGCTCGTACGTCCCAATTGGAGCACCTCAATATCCACATGACACACTCCCCAGTCGTGTGCTGCATGAATCCACAGAGCGATACCACTTCTCCAATGCCCCTGCTGGGCTTATGGGCATGTCGATGGGCGGCGCTGTGGCCATGCGTGCGGCTTCTTTACCCCAGGCCGAGTGGCGAGCGCTCGTCGTTGTCAGCAGCTTTGATCGACTTGAGGTCGCTATTCAAAAGACTGTCTCAGATCGTGTCGGCAGCTTGTGGAGCCAGGGTGCAGGACTCGTTTACCGATTCATGACCGGCCATGCGCTGAATGAAATCCGATCCGACATCGTCGCCGCAAACATCACGATGCCAACCCTGATCGCCCATGGCACAAAGGATCGCATCATACCGCTAGAATCAGGCCAACGACTCTTTGCCGCTCTACCCGCCACTTTGGAAAAGCAGTGGATCGACGTCCCCGGAGCGGATCACGACAACGTCCTCATCACCGATTTCCCCATCTACGCCACCATCGCTGAATGGATGCGGCGACAAGTGAAGTGAGTCCGCAATTGCCACGGCGTTAGTCTCTGCTAACAACCTGAGCCCCATGAAAATCTACGCCTATCAAGGATGCTCCACCTGCCGCAATGCCATCAAGTGGCTGCGGGCGCATGATCTCCCTTTTACCGAAATCCCCATCCGCGAAACGCCGCCGACCACGGCTGAGCTGCACGCCATGTTGACTGCGCACGGCGGCCAGCTACGCCTGCTCTTCAACACCTCCGGCCTGGATTACCGAGCACTCGAACTCAAGGACAAACTGCCCAGCATGAGCACGGATGAAGCGCTGCAATTGCTCACTCAAAACGGTAACCTCGTGAAGAGGCCCTTTGCCATCGACAGCAAACGCGGCGTCCACCTCGTTGGCTTCCGCGAAGAAGCATGGGCGAAGGCACTGACTTGAACATCTTCGATTGAGTCAGCCCGCTGCCTGCCTATTTCTAAACGATGCTCAATGACACCATCGCTGCCATTTCCACCGCGCCCGGAGAGGCCGCTATCTCGGTGCTCCGAGTTACTGGGCCACAGGCGTTAAGTCTGGCTGCGCGAGTTATTAAAGCAAAGTTCCCGATCTCCGAACTGAGCGCCCGCACAGCTCATCGCTCCTGTGTGGTAGATGCTGAAGGCAGGCTCTTGGATGAGGGGCTTGTCTTGATTTTCCGTGCGCCAGCCAGCTACACCGGGGAAGATGTGATCGAGTTTCAGGGCCACGGCGGCCTGCTCGTCACGCAAAAAGTGCTCGAAGCCCTGCTCACCGCTGGCGCACGCGCCGCTGAGCCAGGTGAGTTCACCCAGCGGGCTTTTTTAAATGGCAAAATGGATCTCACGCAAGCTGAGGCAGTCATGGATCTGATCCATGCACAGAGCACCTTGGCGCTGCGTGCTGCCAATGAGCAGCTCGGTGGAGCCATCGGTCGAGAAGCCAATGCGCTGCGTGAAGAACTGCTGCCCGTGCTTGCTCATATCGAAGCCTACATCGACTTCCCAGAGGAAGACATCTCACCTGACACTGGCGCGGCTTTGATCGCGAAAATGGATGCCGTACTTGATCGAGCGCGTCGTCTCATCGCCACCAGCGAGCAGGGGCGCATCCTCCGCCACGGCGCGCGCACAGTCATCTGTGGCGAGCCGAATGTCGGTAAGTCTAGCTTGCTCAATCTCCTGTTAGGCTTCGAGCGCGCCATCGTCAGCCCGACCGCAGGCACCACGCGCGACACTATTGAGGAAATCATTCAAGTGCACGGCATTCCGCTCCGCCTCGTCGATACCGCCGGCCTGCGTGAGAGTCGCGACGACATCGAGCGCGTCGGCATTCAGCGCACTCAGCGCGAGCTTGAGCGTGCTGATCTCATCCTTGAGGTGATCGATGCCAGCCTGCCTGCGGCCAATGCCATCCGCGTCGTGCTGTCGCCTGAGTTGCAGTCACGCCGCTTACTCCTTTTAAACAAAGCCGATCTCGGCATCGCCACCGGCTGGGAAAGCGGCATCCCCATGTCGTGCATGAGCAGCAGCGGAGTCGAAGCCCTGCGTGATGCCATCCGTGACATTGTCATGAGAGCTGGGCCGCTGCTAGCCGATCACCCAGTCGCCATCAATACGCGTCACAAATCCTGCTTCGAGCGACTCTTGCATCATGTCGAAACAGGACGCGCCGCACTGCTAGCGAGCGCCGCGCCGGAATATGTAGCCCTCGATCTGCGCGAGGCCTTGCAAGCACTCGGCGAAGTCGTGGGCGTCGTTGATGTCGAGCAGATTCTGGATGTCATCTTCTCCAGTTTCTGCATCGGCAAATAAAGGCTACCAAGAGCGGTCGATGGAGCGGCGCTTGTAGAGGAACTCAAACATGTTCCCCTCATGCGGTTGATCCCAACTGATACTCATCGTGCTGAGCGGTCCGAGGTTGAGACGGTCGATGCTTGGGCACTCCAGAAGAGCTTCGCTGAAAACAGGATCTTGAGTGATCGCCGTGACGATCAGTGAATAGCCGATCTTCGAGAGCACCTCACTCTGTGGCACTTCGACCACGCTAGCGTAGGGGCAGAGAAACTCACGATTGGCCAGCGGGTGGCTGAAGTTGTCGCAACGAATGATCGTCGGACGCAGGAAGGTTCCACCCTGGAACTCCACCTTGCGCGGTCCGTTGCGATACTTCGCCGTTACGTCTTCAGCCCCTGGAGTGTTGGCCAAATCGGCGTCGATCGCCGCATCGATGTAGTCGGCCATTTTGGTGTTGGCAAAGCCAGCTAGACGGGCATTCTCATCATCGCTAGGCAGTGGTTGAACCGGACCCAGACGCTGCGCAATCGCATCTGCGATCTCTTTGCCATACTTTGGCACGAGCACCGCACTGGCATTGATGCAGGAGCGGCCACCATTGTCGCTGATCGAGCCAACAATGACATCGAGGTAGTCCCTCCAGTTCTCGATTTTATCTTCGCCGATGATGATCTTGCTCCAGCCTGGACCGTGAACCTGCACGGAAGGATTGCCCTCATACAGCTTCGCCATCGCGACATCACCAAAGACAAGATTGCGCCCACTAAGTTTGACGACTTCACCACTGCCCTCATGGTCGGTGGGATAGAAGCCAAAAGCCTCAGGCGGTGCCCCCGCGGCGATGAAAGCCTGAATCAAACGGAAAGGCGTCCAAGGCTCCTCCCGGCCTGGTTTGATGACCACAGGGATCTTCAGCGCGATGGCTGGCAACCAAAGCGAGTTCACCGCAGGCGAGTTACTCGGCATGACCAGACCGAGGCTGTTTGTGGTCGGGAAGTAGGAGACCGGGCAACCCGCCTGCGTGCCGAATCCTTTGTCGATCACGCTCATGTCGAGACCGCGTGAGAGGCCATTGAGGATCATCTCCATGTGCGTCAACGCGTAGTGCAGCTTGGTCATGTTCCGCTTCACCATGATGTGTGGCAGACCGCTCGTGCGGGAAAGCGTGGCAATGTATTCCTGCGGGCTTTGCGTGTGACCTTTGTCACCCAGCGGCAGCGTGCCATTGAGGAAAAGCTCGCCCGCTTTGGCCGTGATCTCGATAAGCTGCGCGACTGTGAATTTCTTCAGGACAGCGCGCGCCTCGCTAATGCGCCCCAAGTCCTTGCGAACAATGCCCGCATTGACCTGACTGATCTCAGCGCAGACTTCGCCAGTTTTGTGATCTTTGACCTGAGCTTTGTCGAGTGACTCGTAAGGGCGGCCTTTGCGGAGAGCGGGGAGATGAGGGATGGACATGTGAGGAGGTGAGAAAACTTACGAATGCCCGCAGAAATCGGGCGAATGAAAACTGGCGTTAAAGGCGATGTCTTTCAGCCGATTGGATTCACCAGCGTTCCGATGCCGTCGATCGTGATGGCCACGACATCGCCAGAATTGAGGGTGAATTCATCTCCAGGGACAATGCCGGTGCCGGTCATGAGTAGTGCGCCTGTGGGGAAAGTGTTGTCGCGATAAAGGAAACCCGCCAACTCAGATGGCGTGCGTTTGAGCTGTGAGATCGGAGTTTCACCGCTAAAAACAGACTCGCCACTGCGGGAGATGGTGATCTGGATTTTGGTTTCAGGCGGCAGCAGGTCACGAGTGATGCGCAAGCAGGGGCCAATCGCAGCACAGAGCTTGAAACACTTGGCCTGCGGAAGGTAGAGTGGGTTCTCGCCCTCAATATCGCGGCAGGAAAGATCATTGCCGATGGTGTAGCCGATGACTTCACCCTTTGGATTGATGACGAGTGTCAGCTCTGGCTCCGGCACCATCCACTTCGAGTCGCTGCGCAGATGCATCCCCTGCCCTGGATGCGCGACACGCTGAGGCGTCGCTTTGAAAAAAATCTCCGGGCGCTCTGCCGCATACACGCGGTCATAAAAGCTGCCGCCTCCGGCATCTTTGCTCTCCTCCATCCGCGCTGTGCGACTGCGGAAATACGTCACCCCAGCCGCCCAGACTTCCTGCGTGCCAATAGGCGCAAGAATGCTATCCGCAGCCGGTGCAGCGGCCGCCATGTAGGTGCCAGCAATATGAGCGAGGTAGCCCTGCAAATCCTCATGAGCGATCAGCCCGTCCCACTCTAGATCAGGGAGTCGATACCAAAGATCCGTGTGCAGGTAAATGCCATGTTGAGTGCGATAGAGATGCATGAGGGAGCGAGATTAGCGGTGGCAGTCTCCCTGTCAAACTGGCCGCATAGGTGAGTTTGTTGCATCTGAGAATGCTCTTTCCACACTGGAGTCATCTGCTATTCTCTCACCATGATTAATGCCGTGCTCGAACACCCCTTGATGCGCCAACAGGTGATACCCATGACGGTACACACTTATGAAGCGCTTGGACAGATGGGCCTGGTTGAAGAGCGCACGGAACTCATTCGCGGCTTTGTCCTTCCTAAGATGTCCAAATCACCACTTCATACCATTGTCACACAACGACTCATCGAGTGGCTGCGCCATCATATCAAAACAGGATATTCTGTTCGCCAAGAGCAGCCTATCGCCTGCAGAGATTCGGAGCCGGAGCCAGACATCGCCGTAGTGGCAGGAAGTTCGGAAAACTTCGCTACGGCACACCCGAGGACGGCCACTCTGATTGTTGAAGTATCCATCTCGACTTTGGAGCGTGATCGCGAAAAGGCTGCCATCTATGCAGAGGCGGGCGTCGCTGAATACTGGCTCGTTAACCCGGAAGCTGGTTGGGTCGAGCAGTTTTCTAAGCCGCTATCAGGCACCTACTCAGTGTGTAAGCGACTGGAAAAAGCAGACAAGCTCACCTGCTTGAGCTTTCCAGAGATCACCATCTCATTGAGTGCTCTGCTAGCATGAGCCAGATCAATTTCCAGATGAGCGGATCACGATGATTTCACCAAGCATCTGCTCCTGCTCGATCATGAATTGATTGAGCTTCATGAGCTCCAGCACAGCCAGGAAGGTGACGATCACTTCCACTCGGCTTGCCGCATCGCTAAAGAGTGTCTCGAAGCTAACACGCGCACCGATGGGCACTGCCACCAGAAGGTGCTCGATTTTGTCGGCGACGGAAAAACGGTCGCTGACGATCTCGCGAATGTCCGTCGTGTTCTCAAAGCGTTTCAACACACGCTGGAAGGCGCGGATGAGGTCAAAAATGCCGACTTGACCAGCAACCTCAGGCAGAGCACTCAGGTCAAGCGGCTCAGGATTGGTGGCGAAGAACTCGTCTCCCTTGATCTCCTGGTGCCCCAAGAACTGCGCCGCGTCCTTAAACTTCTTGTACTCGACGAGTTGGCGGATCAGTTCCCAGCGCGGATCCTCTTCATCCGCATCGTCTTCAGATGGCTGTAAGGTTTGCGGGAGCAACTCACGGCTCTTGATGTACATCAGATTGGCCGCCATGACGATGAACTCGCTGGCCAGCTCCACGTTGAGCATCTTGAAGGTGTTGATGTAGGCCAGGTACTGCTTCGTGATGCGCTCGATGGACACATCATAAATACCGATCTCATCCTTCTTGATGAGATACAGCAGCAGGTCGAGGGGCCCCTCGAAAATCTCCAGTTTAACCTTGTAATCCTTGTCTTCCACCCACTGAGCTATGGGCAGGACGCAGCGGGATGCGAGAGGAAATTCACTTCACCACCGGAGGCTCGATGCCGAGGTCTTTCAGAATCTTTTGGGCCGCTGCAAGCTGGTCCGGCTTCACAAAGAGCATGCAGTAAAAATTCCCTTCGAGAACGACAAAGAGAGGATCGTAACCACGCGCTTTGTAGGTTTTCACTTCGTCCTCCATGTCTTTCTCTCCACTTTCGGTGCTCCACCACCAGCCGTTAAACTTAATCGCCTTCGAGTGGATGGCCCGGAATTGCCTTTTGCCCTCATGATATTCATAATAAATCATCTGTTCTCCGGCCTTTTCCTTCTCGTCGTTCATTTTGACCAGTTCATTCTGCGTCATCCAATCAGTGAACAGTTTCTCGCGATCTCGTGACTTGGCCGAGCTGACTTTGGATGGCTTAACTTTCAGCGGCATCGGCCATAGACGCGAAATTGAGCAGGCAAACAATAGGGAACAGCAATTGGAGGCGGTTCATAATTAAAGAGCTATTACTAGCGCAAGCTAGGAATTCACCACGAACTCGTCAATCCTGCTCGAACAAAACCACCGCTTTGACCACGGCACTCCCAGGCTTCACCCACTTGGGCATCTTTGCAGGTAGCTCCTCAAAATCACAGCGATGCGTGATCCATGGGCGCGTGTCGATCTGGCCGGACTGGATCAAACCGAGGATGCGTGGAAAGTCGGAGGCAACGGCATTTCGGCTTGCCAACAGCGTCAGCTCACGCCGGTGAAACAGCGGATCATCGAGCGGCACGGGCTCCTTCGTGATGCCGACATAGACGATGCGTCCAGTGAAGCAAGCCAGCTGCAGTGTACGCGCCATGGAGCCGGGATGGCCCGTCGCATCAAACACGACCTGCGCGCAGGGTTCATCCGGCAGACTCTCGACGACTTGGACGCCGCTGTAATGCTGCCGCACAAAAGCACGTCGGGTTTCACTCAGCTCCAGCACCGTGATCGCCGCGCCGGTGAGCCGTGCAAACTCCAGCACCGTGAGTCCGATCGGACCAGCCCCGATGATGAGCACATCTTCATCTGCCTGGATGACCGCGCGATTCACCGCATGACAGCCGATGGCCAGTGTCTCCACGAGCGCGAGTTGCTCAAAGCTCAGAGCATTGCACGGATGCAGCTTATGAGCGGGCAAGATCATGCGTTCACGCATCCCGCCATCGCAGTGAACGCCGAGCACTTGCAGAGTCTCACAGCAGTTCGTTTTGCCCTGACGACAGGCATGGCAGTTGCCGCAGTTCAGGTAGGGTTCGACTGAGCAGCGATCACCCGGTTTCAAATGCGTGACATCCGCTCCGACAGCCAGCACTTCGACACCCAGCTCATGGCCGAGAATGCGCGGATACTCGATGAAAGGCATCTTCCCCAAGTAGCCGCTGATGTCCGTGCCACAGATGCCGATGGCACGAATGGCCACCAGCGCTTCACCCGCAGATGGCGCGGTGGCTTCAGGCAATACAATAAGAGCAAGATACCCCGGCGCAGTCAGTGCGAGTGCTTTCATAGCAGCACAGATCAGACGGCGCCGAAGCGGCGATGCCTCTCCCCGTAAGCACGCACAGCATCATTGAGTTCATCTTTGCCAAAGTCAGGCCACAGCTTCTCCGTGATGTAAAACTCCGTGTAGCTTAGCTGCCAGAGGAGGAAGTTCGAAAGACGCATCTCACCACTGGTGCGGATCAGCAGATCAGGATCAGGATAGTAGCGCGTGTAGAGGTGCTTGCTGAAGACCTCTGTGTCGATCATGCCCTTGTCGAGGTGGCCGCGTTCGATGCTTTCGATCAGGCTCTTCACACCATCAATGATCTCCTCACGCCCGCCATAGCTCAAAGCCAGGATGAGTGTGAGCCCGGTGTTCTGGGAAGTCGTCTCGATAGACCGATGCAACTGCGCCTGACAGCTCTTCGGCAGATCATGCAAGCGACCAATGGCCTGGAGACGGATGTTTTGCTCCTGCATCTCCGGCGTTTTTTGGCGAAGGAACTGCTCCAGCAGCTTCATCAGCGCATCCACCTCACGTTTCGGGCGCTTCCAGTTCTCTGATGAAAAAGCATACAGCGTGAGAAACTCCACACCCAGCTCACTGCATCCTTCCGTAACACGCCGCACCGTCTCAGCGCCCTGGCGGTGCCCCTCGGTGCGCGGCTGGCCACGCTCCTTCGCCCAGCGACCATTACCATCCATGATGATGGCAATGTGGCGCGGGACATTATTGAGATATTCGGCTGATGGCATGAGTGGGATTTAGACAGGACAGGCAGGAAGTGCAATGCCTCTTCATTCCTCTTCCCAACTTACCTGCAACTTTCCACGCCTCGTCCGTGTTTGATGGCACCCATGAAACTCTGCCAACTTTTGCCACTCGCCTTTGTCTCTCTGAGTCTGCACGCCCAGCAGCCACCCACACCTGCCAAGCGCGCTGCACAGCAGTTTGAGAAAAGCGACCTCAACAAAGATGGCAAGCTCACCCGCGAAGAATTGCCCGAGGGCTTTCGCGCTAACCTTGAGCGTGTCGATGCCAACAAAGACGGCGGTATTTCCAAAGACGAGCACATCGCCGCATTCACTCGTCAGCAGGGTCAGGCAAAGAAAGGCGGTGCGCGCCCCGTGCCGCCCGACATCGAATCACATCTCGATTTTCCGTATGCGGATACGGACAATCCACGCCCGAGACTCGATCTGTATCTGCCCAAAACACGCAAGTCCGACAAGCCACTGCCCGTGATCGTTTTCATCCATGGTGGTGGCTGGAAAGCCGGTGATAAAAGCGGCGGCCTCGGCAACATCGCCCGCTTTGTCCAGAGCGGCGAGTATGCCGGTGTTTCCGTCGGTTATCGACTCACCGACGAAGCCCAGTGGCCTGCACAGATTCATGATTGCAAAGCCGCCCTGCGTTGGATCAAAGCCAACGCCAAAAAGCACGGGATTGATGCCAGCAAGATCGCCGTTTGGGGCACCTCAGCAGGCGGGCATCTCGTGTCCTTTCTCGGGACCAGTGGTGATGTGAAGGAACTCGAAGGCACGCTCGGCAAGCACCTCGATCAAAACAGCACCGTCGCCTGCGTCGTGAATTTCTTCGGCCCCGAAGACTTCCTCACCATGGTCCGCCAGCCTAGCACCATCGACCGCACCAAAGGCAAAGATTACCCCGAAGCCTTGTTGCTCGGCGGCTCCGTGCAGGAGCGTGAATCCGCCGCCAAAGAAGCCTCCCCCGTGACCCACGTTTCCAAAGGTGACGCCGCCTTCTTCACCACCCACGGCACCAAAGACCCACTCGTCCCCTTTGCCCAAGGTCAGGAGATCCACGCCGCCCTGCAAAAAGCCGGTGTCCCATCCCTGCTCCAAGAAATGACCAACGGCGGCCACGGCTTCAAAAGCCCCATCCTCGACGACCGCGTGAAGCAGTTCCTCGACCTCCACCTGCGCGGCATCGCTGCGGAGATTGTGACCACACCGATCGTGGTCGAGGAGCGCCGATAATGAATGCAGATTTCTTCATTCCTTCGGCAGCGCCAGACCGGCAATCGCTAGTCGCAGCCGGTTAATGAAGGCTTCCAAGTCCGTCGGGATCAGCTCACGGATCATCCAGACTGGCAGTTCATCCACGCGCAGTCCGTCGAGCAGCATTGCGACCACGGCAGGCTCCCAGCCGCCGTCCTTCGCCTGTGCGTCGGGGATCGCGGCCAGCAGATCATGACCGGCCTGCTCCAGAAAGTAGAGGTCCACCACGTCCTTGAGTTCCGTGCGGCTGAGCAGCGTGGTCAGCTTGTTCGCGATCATTTCACGTAGCGTGTCCACGCGGATGCCATCGAAGCTCACCTTCTCCACATCGAGCTGCGGCGCACGGTCCACCACCACATCCACGATCTCGCGCTCCTCACCGCGCGTCAGTCGGAAGCGGTTAAAATCGAGTGCCGTGCGCAGCGCCGCCCATTCAGCCCCGATCTCGGTGGCGATGCGCTGCACGAGATTCTGCACTTCTTTCCCTTCCACCTCCGCGCTGGTGAACAGATCCAGATCGTAGGAGCGCCGGTGATCCAGGTAAAACAAGCCCAGCGCGCTGCCACCGGTGAGGAAAAAGCGCTGTTCCTGCGCAAACCATGCCCGCAGAAAGTCACGCTTCAGTGGCGTGCAGGCTTTAGAGTCTTCCCAGTTCATGAGCGGCGCGCAGTAAGTGGTCCCAGACCGGCCGCCGCCGTCCCAGCATTGGGCTGAGTTGCGGAAACAAGCTCGCGATCTGCCGCAGAGTCAGGAATTGCCAGACCTGCTCCACCCGCGCCTCACGCATCAGCCAGGCCGCCGTTTGCAGCCAGTCGGGCGAGGTCGGTGCCGCCAGCTTCGCACGCAGGCTCGCCACGCTCTCCGGGCGGTCCCAGGCAAAGTCGAGATTGTCAGCAGGCATGGCAGTGGCGGGCGGCATGATCCGCCGATCATAGACGCCCGCCGCCTCTCTGAAAAGCTGTGTCTTGGGATTTTAAATCCAGCCACTCCGCTGCCCGCCTGGCCGTGAGTGGCCCCGAACTCTTTGCCGGCGGTTCCTTCACCACCGTAAGCAGCAGCACCCAGTCAAAAACTCCGCCAACAACGTCGCCAAATGGAGCACGACGGGGAGCACTTGGTCACTCCTCGGCAGCGCGACTCAGAACGGGACTAACGGCTGCCACGGCTTCAAAAGCCCAATCCTCGACGACCGCGTGAAGCAGTTCCTTGACCTGCATCTGCGCGGCATCGCCACCGAGATTGTGACCACACCGATCGTGGTTGAAGAGCGACGGTAAAGACTTCTTTCTCCCTCATGATAGATCGGGAATACTGTGCCCCATCTGTTGCTCACGTCACGATCATTGATCCCTCGGCCACACTGCCGACGAATGTCACCGCTCCAGCGCTCACCCTCACCACGCCAGCCCTGAATGCGCACGTCGGCGTGAACATCGGCGGCAGCACGAACCTCATCGGCACCGCCACCGATGCCAAAGGCGTGGAGAAAGTGGAGTTCAAAGTGCTCACCGCTGGCGGCACGCCCACTGCGTTTGCTTTAGCCACGCTCGGCACGCCCGGTGGCACCAGCACCACGTTCACCGCACCGATCACGCCAGTGACGGGTCTCAATACCGTGGAAGTGAAAGTCACGGACTACAAAGGCAACACCAAGTCGCTGACCCGCGTCTTCAAAGTTACGCGGCCCCTGCACGTCATCCTCGCTGGAACCGGCACGGTCAGCACAGGTTTTGCTGGCACGACCTTCCGTGAAGTGGGCAAGCCACTCACCATCGCGGCGACTCCAGGCAAGGACCAAGTCTTCGACGGCTGGACAGTCAACAACACCGCAGGCACTGCCATCACGCCGCTGATGCTGGAACTGCCCAAGCTGACCTTCACCTTCACGGAAGGGCTGGAGCTCACCGCCAAGTTCATCCCCAATCCATTCACTCTTGCACTGGTCGGCACCTTCAACAGTCTCGCCCTGCCTTCCACCACACTTCCCGCACCGAGTGGCACCACGCCCGGCGTGGCGAATGTCGGTCTGCTCAATCTCGTGCTCGACACCAAAGGCAGCTTCACCGGCAGTCTGAAGATCGATGGCGTGAGCCTGAGCACGCCGGGCTTCTTTGATAACGCAGGCGTAGCCCGCTTCAGCGTGACCACGCGCGCCACGACGCTGCTCCTCAAACGCACCGGTAAGCCTGACATCGAACTCGCGCTGTTCCTAAACATGACACCCGGCAGCGGCAAGCTCAGCGGCACCGTCACGCAGAAGTTGCTTAGCGTGGTCCAAGCCGTATCGGATATCGACGCTGATCGCGCTCATTACAGCACCGCGAACAAAGTGTCCGCCAATCTCGCTGGCACCGCGACGAAGCCCTACACGCTCGTCTTCCCCAGCAAGACACAAAGCCCGGCGAAAGCCCTGAATCTTTTCCCGCAGGGCGATGGCTACGCGACCATGTCCGTCAATGTGAATGGCACCGTTTCCCTCACCATCAGTCTGGCCGATGGTACTGCACCCATCACCGCCAGCGCACCGCTCTCGAAGCTCAACCTCTGGCCCATCTTTGCCCAGCTCTACACGCTGAAAGGCAGCATCGCTGGCATGGCAGCGCTGAGCGATGCTGTTGGTACCACCGAGGACGTGATCGGCACGAACTTGCAGTGGTTCCGCCCGATTAAGACCGCGCAATGGTATCCGAATGGTTGGCCTGCGGGCATCAGCATCGATGTGAACGGCGCGCGCTATGTCGTGCCGCCTGCCACACCAGCGACGAGCGTCTTCCCCGGACTCCTTGCCGTGAATGCCACGACGGGCAACGCCACGCTCACCTTTACCGGCGGCCTGCTCAATCCGTTGCCGTTGCCCTACAACATCAACATCTCCACCGCGAACCTCGTGACCAACGCCCCGGTCGTAGCAAGCCCCACGATGCTTATCGACAAAGCAACCGGCAAGCTCACTGGCACATTCACCCACAGCGACCTTACGAAGCCAGCGTATAAAGGCGTGATCATTCAGAAGGGCACGAGGAAAGGCATCTGGGGCTACTTCATGTCCCGCGCCACACCCGTGAACGGTCTCGGCGAAAGCGGCAAGGTGCAGGTGCTGGCGAAGTAGCAGGTACGGCGGGCTGTCCGCAGCCAGCCGCATTGGGTTGGAAAACCCGATCTACGACAGCGCAAGGATACGTCATCTTGGCGACGTATGATCTGCACTGCCAATGCTACCTCGTCTCCTTTTCGCCTGCTTCATTCTCCCGGCCGTTCTGTCCGCCGATCCGAAACCAGCCATGCGTGTGCTGCGGGATCAATGCCTGGGCTGTCATAAGCCTGGCAAAGCAAAGGGCGGGCTGCTGCTGACCACTCGTGAGAAGATGATGAAGGGCGGCGATACCGAGGTGCCAGTAAAGCCGGGTAAAGCAGCAGACAGCTTGCTCTATCAGTCCGTTCTCGCCGATGCTGAGTCGCACATGCCGCCAAAGAAAAATCTCTCGGCGCTTGAGATCACGGCTTTGAAAACATGGATCGACAGCGGCGCAGTCTGGGATGCAACCGTCTTTGATGAAGCTCCTACGCCGAAGCCGGTGAAGCTCAGTGCCATGCCAGCGAGTTATCAGCCAGTGCTCGTGCTAGCATTGTCGCCAGATGAAAAGCGCCTGGCCATCGCGCGGGCAAATGCGGTCATCATCGTCGATCTGACCAAGCCTGAGCGGCCTGTGCTCGGCAAGCTCGAAGGTCACACAGAACTCGTGTCATCCGTAGCCTGGAGTCGCGATGGCAAGTGGCTCGTGTCCGGCGGCTTTCAGCGCTTGTTCATCTGGGATATAACGACACTCAAACAAGCGCGAGTGCTAGAGGGTGGCCTGCTCGGCTGCATCACCGCCGTCGTCGTTGATGCATCAAGCGCCGCCATCTTTGCTGCTGATGGCGAGACGGGCGGCGCGGGCTTCATTCGCAAGTTTGATCTCAATACGGGCAAGCTGCTCGCCACCTGGAAGGCCCATGAAGACAACGTGCTTGCCTTGAGGCTATCCCCCAAAGGCGACCGCCTGCTCAGTGGCAGTGCGGACAAACTCGCCAAGCTCTGGGACAGCGCTAACAACAAGCTCGTCTCCACCTACGAAGGCCACACGAACCACGTGCTCTCGGTTGCCTTCAACAAAGACGCCACGCAGATCGCCACCGCTGGCGCGGACCGTGAAGTGAAACTCTGGAACACTCTCAGCGGCGAGCAGGAAGCCACACTCGGCGACAAAAAGACTCCCTGCTCCACCCTCACTTGGTCGCCTGATGGCAAGACGCTGGTAGCGCTCACCGAAAAAGGCGGCGGCAGTCTCTACACCGATTTCGTCCGCCACACCGGCGGTGAGCGCAGTGAGGCAGCCAAAACGCGCAAGCTCACCAGTATCCCCGAAACACCCACAAGTGTCGTGATCACCAGCGATTCCAAAACCGTCTTCGCCGGAGCCTTTGATGGCAAAGTCTATGTCTGGGATGGAGCTACAGGAAAGACCAGTGGTGAGCTAAAACTTTGAGTTCCGTCTGAGCACAGGACCACCGTATGATGACTGGTCGCACCGATGGACACCACACGCTTCCCAGCCCGCACACCGGTCTGACTCACCAGCCCTAGCAGAGCTCGGTTGTCCAGCGAGCCATAGCCGAGAGAGCCAGAAAAGACATCACCCCAGGACAGCAGCGTGCCATTGTTATTTTCGCAAATGCGTTTCTGTGAATCTTTTACGCTGTCTAACTTTTCTGGACGTAGAAGTGAGAAAAATGCCAGCCACGCTTCAACAACGCCTCGCTTTGCGCCACTCACCGATGCAGCCCGTAATCATGCATCAGCGCTGGGACGATCTGCTGTTTCTGCACTGGGCCTATGACCCAGCGCAGATTCAAAAAAGACTGCCAGCAGGGCTGCATGTGGACACATTTGATGGGCAGGCTTGGATCGCCATCGTGCCGTTTTTCATGCGCGGCATCCGCCCGCGTTTCTGCCCCACCGTGCCGGGCCTCAGCGACTTCCTGGAAATGAATCTGCGCACTTATGTCCACGATGATGCGGGCCGTCCTGGTGTGTGGTTTGACTCGCTCGACTGCAATCAATCTCTAGCAGTCTGGACCGCACGCACGCTGTTTCATCTGCCCTATCAAAAGGCCGCGATGACTGCCACACGCAGGGCAGACGGCCTGATTCACTACCGCTCACAGCGTCGAGGTCAGGCACATGTCTCGGAGTTCAAGTATCGGCTCAAGACCACGACCCATCTAGCCGCACCCGGCACGCTGGAGTTCTTCCTCGCCGAACGCTACCTGCTCTTTGCGAACACCTCAAGCGGGCTGCGCTCAGGGCGTGTACATCACGAGCCGTATCCGCTGGCTGAAGTGGCGCTTGAAGCCTGGGACGCTGATCTCTTTCGTCTCAACAATTACCCCGTGCCGACACGGCCCCCAGATCACATCATTGGTTCGCCCGGCGTTCAGGTGAAGGTGTTTCCGCTGTGCTCGTAGCTCGACTTCTCGGTCAGATACAGATCACTGAGCGGGCACATCTTTGCGGAATGGATGTCACGTGAGGCAGATTTCATTCCATAGGATGGATAGGGCCGCGGATGCGCTCACGATCCATACGCAACGAGCATGCCGGTGAAGTGGTGAACTTCGTCAAAGGGAACGCGCTGGTGTTTCATGCGGGTGGTGTGGCATTAACGGCGACGGCGTAGGCTTCTTTGAGTTTCGGATCAGTCTGCGTGTGGCTGCCACGATAGACGAGCAGCAGGCCGAGGCGGGAGAAGTCCGTCGTGTTCGGCGCGGAGTGATGGATCGTCTCGCACTGATGAATCGTGGCATCGCCGGGGGCGAGAAGGCCGCAGAATTGTGTACTGAGCGGCACGCTGGACGGCTCGGCCATACCGATGCTGTTGCCACGCACGCCGCTGGGTTTGGTGGGTTGCATCCCGTCTTTGTGGGAGCCTTTGACGAAGAACACGGGGCCGTTTGCCTCGGTCACAGCATCAATCGCGATCCACACCGTGAGCATGTCCGGCGGTGTCTGGCAGAAGTAGGCATTGTCTTGATGGTAAGGCACGCCAGAGCCGATGCGGGCGGTTTTGTTGAAGGTCTCGACGCCTACAAGCAATGGCGCGCCATGCACGAATGGCGCAATGAAGGCAATGATATCGGCGCGCTCGCCAAGATCGCGGAAGAAGCTGTTGTATTTCTCCAAGCGCCAAAGATTGCGCACGGTCGTCTCATCCTTCTCGAACGTGCGGGCATCGTTAGGCTGCGCGGCGAGATCATCGCGAATGTAGCGCTCCAGTTCGGCGCGCACGGCGGCGACTTCATCAGCGCTGAGGAAGTGAGGGACAAGCACGACGCCGTCGTGCTCGTAATCGGTAAGGAGTTGCGGTGTGTAAGCATTCATGGTGAACTTTGAAGAAGACTGAACTGAAAATCCGTAACCTCGAATAGGTCGCCCTTGGCATGGAATGAGACATGTGGGGGCGCTTTTGCAGCGGGAAGCCTGGCGCACAGTGAATGGCGACCCGCAGCGAAGACCTCCACACGATCATCCTCGATCAGCACGCTAAAATCCCAAGAGCCTGCTGGTGGCGGGACAAGTTCTGACTCGCTCCAGCTCACGCCACTGGCATCCTGAATGCAAAGGTGGTTGGTAGAATAGACCACCTTCCCCAAGGGAGGGAAACAAAGCTCAAAACCGCCTTGGCCGCCTGGAGGGCACGAGAGTTTGCACCGCGCGCCAAACCTCTGACTGCTTTTCAAAGGCACCTTGGCAGCGACACTGGCAGGCATCCAGACGAGCTTGTCGATCGTCTTCGCAATCTCAGGTGCCAGCCGCGTGGCGAGTGATCCATCAGGCAGCGCGTAAATTTCACGGGCGAGGGCGAGATGGCCGCCCCAGTGCTGCTTCTCTGCGGTCGAAGGAGTGAGCGGAATCCAGCCGTAGAGCATGAAGCGTCCGCTTCCGTCACGAGAGACTTGAGCGGCGCAGAGATCTTTGCCATCGAGTTTTCCACCGATACTCCACGGGCCCTCAGGTCGGCTGGCAGTGTAGTAAACCGGACCGCCGACGGATTTGTGATGGTAGATGCTGGTGAGTAAATACCAGCGCGTGCCGATTTGAAACATCTGCGGGCACTCAGGCTCGTCCTGATCCACCAGATCAAGAACGATGCCATGATCGGTCCACCTTTTGAGGTCCGGCGATGTCGCGAGGCTGATGCCGCCGCCGCTGGATTTCGCACGACCTTTGATCCAGGTCGTCATCACGCAGCCGTAGCATTTCTCCTCTGAAATCCAGAACACGAAGGGATCACGGCGGCGCTCGTAGTAGTCCTCCGCGGGCACATGAAACTCCTTTGCGGCGCATTCCCAGTGGATGAGGTCGGTGCTCGTCTGGCTAGCCATGCGGCCTTTTGCATGGCCATGGAAGCTGCGAAAGAGGCCTGCGGGCTCATCGCGAAACACGCCAAGCACAAAGTAAGGCGTCATCCAGTCTTCTGGCGTGACTGGTGCATGCTTGAGTGTCTGCGATGTCCAATTCAGGCTGTCGCGGGAACGCAAGAGAAGGGCGTCGAACTTGCCGGGCTTGAGGTAATAGAGGAAGCACTCGCCTTCGTGGAAGAAGGGATGCACATCGCCGAGGGCGTGGTCGTCCGGCTTGAAGTGCAATCGCAACTCGTCAGCGCGGAGCACAGAGACACACACCATTAAAATGAGCCATGCCGTTTTCATAACGTAAGTTCAGTCAGGATGGCG
>CAMAQH010000030.1 GCA_945860295.1 Prosthecobacter debontii | reverse complement strand
CAGCCGCCCGTCCGCTATCTGTGCCGTGTAAAACTGGCCACGCCGTGCATCACCCAGCACATGATAGTCAGGCAAATCCACCGTAGCGATTGAAGGCCAACCGACCACCGACCAGTCGCGCGACAGAGCGATGCCCTGTGCCGCGGCGATGCTGATCCTCACTCCCGTGTATGAACCCGGCCCAGTGCCGATGGCGATCACTGCTTTCTGATCACCGATCACCGCCAGCGCCTCCGTCAGTGGCGCAAACACCTGTGCATTGTGAGAGCGCTCAGACTGAAAAGCCGCCTCAAAAATCACTAAACAATCACGCACCACTGCAATCACGCCCCGTGCAGAGGAAAGATCAATGGCGAGAACAGTGCGTGAGTTGGCAGACATGAGCTGACTATCCCCTTTCACGCCATGCCAGTCGAGGTAAGTCTTGGCAAATCTGACGAGTAAAAAAACTTTGGCGACAATCTTCAGTTAAGGAGCAAATGAAACACCCGAAGAGCCGTGCCAGTGCCTTTCGGGTCGTGATCAGCAGCGATGCGGACTTGGGTGGTGTGCTTGCCGGGCTTGAGTTGATCGTCGAGGATCAAGGCCCAGGGCAGATGCAGACCAGCGCTCCAATGCGTGAAGGTTTCGAGCTTGCGATATTCGCCGCCATCGATGCTGAACTCGATGCGGCCGGCGTCTGGGCCTACGGCGATAAAGAGACCGCAGCCCGTGCCATCGAAGCTAAACTCAAACTCGGCTCCAATCTCCGTGCCGACGAGAGCGGGTACGTTCACAAAGCCAGCTCGTGTGCCTTTGCCGTCCACAGGCTTCCACGCCTGCTCCAGTGTGAAGCCTTTGATGATCTTCGCCTCGGTGATGTTGCCGAGACGGCCTTTGGCGTAGCTTTGCGCATCGACCATCGGGGAAAGGGCGTGCGGTGTCGCGACATTGGCCAGTGGTTTGGTTAAGGCATCTTCGAGCATGCGCGCGATGCTATTGGCGTAGAGTTGATGACCGAAGGCGGAGGGGTGCAAGCCTTTGAAATCCTTATCCCAGGTGAATTCGCCCGCGTCGATGCGATCGGTGACTTCAAGCGCGAGATTCAGCGATGGATTGCCATACGCCACAGCCACTTTCTCATGCTGCGCGATGGACATGGGCACGAAGCCTTTGTTGTAGTCACTCATGTGCGGCGGCATGACGAAGTGCATGTGAATGATGTCCGTGAGCGGATTCGCCTCGCGAACGTGACGCACCACGCCCTCCATGCCGCGCAGCATCTGCTCGGGATGATCCGGGATGTTCGAGCTGTCATTCACCGCAGCCTCGACAAAGAGCAAATCGACGGGGCCTTTCGACAACACATCGCGTTCCAGCCGGAATGCATGCGGCACCGAGCCCATCGAGCCGATGCCTGCCGCGATGAATTCGAACTTTGTCTGTGGAAACTTCGCCTGAAAATACTTCATCGCATGATCCCGCCAGCCGCCACCCGCCGTAATCGAGCCACCGAGGAAGGCGATGCGCCCGGTCTTCTCCTTCTCGAACTTTCGCTGCGCGTTTGCCAATCCATCGCGCAGCTCGAAGTAGTTTTGTCCCTTCGGCAGCTTGGATGAATCGTAGCGCGAGCCAGAGAGCTGCTGATCGAGCCATGGGGTGATCTTCTCCGCCCACTTTTGCCCATGCGCCCGCAGACCAGGGCCGCTGAAGTGAACACCGAGGCCTTTGCGCTCACGCAGCAGGCCCTTCAGTTCATCGCTATCCGGTCCAGGCTGCGCAAGGCCGTCTTTCCAGAGCGCGGCCTGCGCGGCGCGGATGTCATCGCTGCCTTCATCGCCCGGCAAATGGTAGCTAGCCTGCGCCACGAACCACGGTGCCTCAAAGCCGGTGTCGCGTCGCGAATCGCGGATGATTTTCTCCAAATACTCGCGGTAGAGCTTCCCGGCGAGGGTGCGTGTCGTGTCCTTCTGATTCGCATCGCTCTCACCCTGATGCCAAAGCACCGCACGGAAGCCATTGTGCCCCAGCGGCCTCATGCGGGCAATAAAGGCATCGTAAGCCGCGCCATTACTTGACCACAGGCCATCCGGCAGCTTCGCCACGCGGCTTTCAATCGTCGGCGGATTCGGAAACGCCGAGCCTATCGGCAACCACTCACGCACACTCGTTGCCCCGATGCCGCAGGCGACGAAGCCGACCGGCACATCGAAGCGCTCGATCAGCGCATCGCCCAACGCCGGCATAAAACTGCCCATGCGACCGCTAGCGCCCGGCTGCGGATCATCCGCGATCTGCCACTTCGTACCATCAAAGGCCGCCACACGCCGCGTCTGCGTCATTTGCTTCTCTTCGCCATGATTCGCTGAGTTTGACTGCCCCGCGACGACGAATACCTCGCCGATGCCCACTTGCTCCACCGCCGCTGACGCGACCGCCTTGCCATCCAGCATCGCCCGCACTTCCACCCGATGCCAACCACCCGCCGGAGCCGTCACGCTCGCCGAAAAGTTTTCCTTCTGAATCTGCGCCGTCAAAGCCTGCCACCTTCCCTTCGCGCCGATTTTAGCCACATACTTGGTTTTGCCCGTATCGAGTCCGCTTTGCGTTCCACGGATCAAAATTGTCCCCTCCGTGCTCGAATGCCGCTGGATCACCTGGTGATCGAGCGGCGAGGTAAGCTGAATATCGGCAGCGGAGGTGAGAATGGGCAGGACGAGGAGGAGACGGAAAAGTCGCATGGGAAAAAGCCAGGAAGGTCAAGTTGCGGCCAAGAGGTCAAGGCAGACCACGTTGACGACCTCTTGACCCAAACGAAGCGCCGGATGGCTAAGTCACAAGGTGCCGCCATGAGCTTTGAAACATGACCACAGGGTCGAAAGGCAAGGTTACTTCACATGCAGCATCCCACGCATGATGATCGAGTGGCCGGGGAACGAGCACATATATGGGTAGTCGCCTGGGGCGGCGGGCGTCGTGAACTCGATGACTTCTTCTTTGCCGGCGTCGAGCAACTTGCTGTGCCAGAGGATGTTCTTATTCTCGGGTATGAAGCCGGTTTCGAAGCCTTTCGCGCCCATGATGAGGGCTTGGTTGGCGATCTCGTCGATCTTGCCAGGCTGCACGAGCAGGAGGTTATGCGGCATGAAATCTTCATTCACGAAGGTGAGCTTCACTTTCTTGTTAGGCTTCACGGTGAGGTCCTTGACGTCATACATCATGCGCTCCTTCACGGTGGCGATGCGGATGGTGGTGAGTTCGGGCGTATCGCTGAGGATGCCGGATTTCTGGGTCTTCTCTTCCACATCGCCAGCGATGACGCCGCCGTGCAAGGTGGACTCGACATTATACCAGAGGTGCTGGATAACCTGCGCAGCGTTGCGCGCGTGCGGTTCGGGCGACTTCATGAGCTGGCCGAGCAGCTCGACGTTGCGGATGTTGTGCTGCGAGCTGAGCCAGAGGGCTTCGAGCAAGGGATGGGCGTCCTCTTTTTTGGTGGCGTCGAACTGCTTGATCCACGCTTTCGTGGCGGCGATGACCTCTTTGGAATCACGCGAGCTGAGTTCGATGCGGGCGCGCTGGCGGATGCTGTCGGTCGGGTGTTTTAACACATCGAGCAGCGCGGGGATGGGCTGGCCGGCAATGGCGACGGGCTTCTGCAAATCACGGCCCGTGGCGGTGATGCGGTAGATGCGGCCATGCGCGTGGTCGCGGTTCGGGTCGCGCACGTTGTGCTGCATGTGGCCGATGATGACGTTGTGCCAGTCGGCCAAATACAGCGATCCATCGGGCGCGAAGACGGCATCAGAGGGACGGAAATTCTTGTCGCCGCTCATGAGGAAACCTCGCGACTTTTCTTCCGTGATGGTGCCGTCGGCCTGCGTGACTTTGACGCTGAGTTCGTCGCCATTGGGTTCGCCCCAGACGGTGGCCTTGTCGCCATCGCGCTCCAGATGATACTCCTTCACACCGAGGAAGCCGATGACGTTACAGATCAAGAAATCGCCCTGCATGTCGGCGGGGAAATGCGTGCTGCTGACGATCTCGCTCGCGGTGACGGGACGCACTTCCTTCTTGAGCAATTCATACATTTTGAAGCTGCTGCCCTCTGGCCGCACCTGATACGCGCGACCTCCGGTGCCGTCGGTGGCGTAGTGATAGCCCCAGGAATCAAACGCGATGCCGTGTGGGTTTGGCGAGTTGTCAGCGTGCTTTGAAATAGTGAAGCGGCGCGGATCAAAGCGATACATGGCGCTCGATGTGGCCTGAAGCGCGGGGCCCCACGGGTGCTCGTGGTTGTGCTGCATGAAGACTCCGCTTTGCCAGTAGATGCCGCCATCAGGGCCGTAGATCAGATTGTTCGCGCCGTGATGTGTGTCGGACGAATCAAGACCCTGGAGCATGATGATGCTCACGTCAGCTTTGTCATCGCCGTCGGTGTCTTTGAGGAAGAGGATCTCGCTCTGGCGAGTGACGAGCACGCCGCCGTTCCAGAACTCAAAGCCAAGCGGGTTATTCACCTTGGCAAACTCGGTGACGCGGTCAGCTTCGCCGTCGTTGTTGTCATCGTGGACGATGAGCAGCGCGTCTTTGCTTTCCTTCAATGGCTCCAACTTCGGATAGTCGGCCCACGCAGCGACCCAAAGGCGGCCTTTGACATCGAACTGAATCTGCACGGGATTTGCGATCTGCGGGAACTTTTTCTCATCGGCAAAGAGATGCACCTCGAAGCCCTTCTTCACGGCCATGTGCTTGATCGCTTCTTCGCCACTGACATAATTGAGCAAGCCTTCCTTGACCGCGCTGCTGCTCTTGCTGCCACCACCGACGTTCGACTTCACAAGGATGGGCTTGGGCACGTTGCTGTCGTCGATCTTCTTGTCGCCACCGTTGATGCGCGCCCACACTTGCTCATCGCGATTCGCGGTCATCACGTCGAGCATCAACAGCTCATGCTGCAACACGACGCCATTGGTCTGGCCATCGCTGAAGCTCAGTGTCGAGCGACTGCCCCACACATCATTGCCGTCCGAGGCATGGTAGCGATGATACCAATGTGTGCTCTTATCGACCACGGCCTCACGCAGTGGCTCCATCGAAGCCGAGGCCGTGACTTGCTTGCCGAGTAACCCCTTCGCGATCACTTCCGCCAGCTGACGGTTTCCCTCATCGGTGAGATGCACGCCATTGATCGTGAGCGGTTCCTTCGAAGCTTTAAACATCTCAAGCGACGGATGATACAGATCCACAAATGCCACACCCGCTTCCTTCGCCGCGGCTTCCGTGGCCTTGGTGTAAGCCTCAAGCTGCGCGTTATGCGCCTTGCCATCAGGGACGTTCTGGTTGCGCGTGTCTTCATGCGCGATGGGGCTGAAGAGCACGATACGCGGAAAGGATTTGCCATTCGGCTTCGTGCCGCGCGTCTTCTTCACGAACTCAATGAGCAGCGCTTTGTATTCTTCCGGCTTGTTGTCATACGACTCGTTATAACCAAAGAAGCCGAACACGACATCCGCCCTCACATGCTGCAAGTAAGTCACCATCGAGATCTGCCCAGGACTGCGCGGATAGGAGTTCGGACGGTCGCCGCTGGTGCTCATGTTACGGAAGCGCACGTTCTGCTCAGGTAGCGCGCTTTGAAGAACTGTCTCCATCCAGCCATCGTGCTGCATGCGCTCTGGCAAACCATTACCGAGGATCGCCACGACATCGCCTTTACTGAACGCGAAGGGCAGCGAGTCCTTGTAGTCCGCAGGCACATCGGCAAGCGGTGGCTCTGGCGGGCCGGAGGGCGAAGATCCTCCGCTACCACGTTTGTCGGCGGGCTTGCCGGGCTTTCCATCAAAGGAGAGGTAGTTGAGCTTGCCGCCGTTTTTCACGTCGATGGTCATCGCTTCCGGCCCCGCGACATTTTTGACTTCAAACACCGCTTTGCGCGATTCATCGAGCAAACTCAGGGTAAAGCCGCCGAGACGTTCCGAGAAGCTCTGACGGCTCCAAAGCGAAATCGTGTCCACTTCCCGTGCCGAGCCCAGATCGACCTCCCACCAGGGATTTGGCTGATTTTCCTGCGTGTGGGTCATACCACTGCCCCAGATCGGGCTTTTATTTCCATCCAGCGCCTTGCTCGCGTCGCCGCCATTCCGCGTCGTCGATTGCGTGGCCTTACCGCCCTTCGCGATATTCTTGCCACCACTCATGATCTCGATTTCTGCGATTTGTAGGCACTTCTTGTCACCGGGGATTTCGATATGAACAAAACGAGCCGGTTTGCCGTTCGCAATGGTCGGCTTGGCAAAGACTTCGGTTTTAGCAGCCTGCTTCTCGGCCTTTTTTTCCGTTCTCTCTTCCTTCTTCGACTTCGCAGGTCCCTGCGTGTTGTTGTTCGCCGGAATCGGGCTTTCAAAGCCTGCATAAATCTCCGGCTTGATGCCGCGAGCATACGCGCCGCCACCAAAAGTGTTCGGTTTCGCTGCACCGACAAATGCCACGTTCAGATCCGCTTTGATCGCGTCTTCCAGACCCAGGGCCCAGAAACAACTGTTCACCATCATGCGGCGATAGCCTATATTGGTGATGTCTTCAGAGGTGCCGTAAAGCGAAGTGAAGACGCGGCCTTCTTTGCCCGACGCCGATTTGTAAGTGCGCGTCCATTCGCTAGGCATCGGCGGCTTCGTCGCGTCCGCAGGCGATTCAGGCGTCATGCCATTGAGCGGCTGAGCCATCGTCAAAACCTCGCCGTCAGTCGGCTTGCCGACGTAACCACCCGCCTGCACCCAGATGCCCTTCACACCGCGCAGGATCGGATGCTGCTTCATGGCATCGACGATGGCGATGCGCGTGCTCTGCTTGTGGTTCGTGCCGTAGTGGCCGACCCAAGTTTGGCCAAGCACCTGATGACCAAAGCCGGACTCGTAACCCGCGACTTGGGAGTTAAAGTCATACTTGGCATACGGCTCAGGCGTGCCTTTAAAAGCATGAGTAGCAGTGCGCATACCGATGACTGGCCCACCACGATTCAGATAGGCATCAAGGTGCTTCATCTGCTCCGTTGGCAAGCCCTGAAAGCGCAGAAACACGACGGCAAGATCGGCCGAGTCGAGCGCCTCCATGCCAGGAATGTTCTGCGGCTCACCCGCAGCGATGTTGCCTTCCGGGTCGATGTCAAAGAGCACGGTGCACTTGAAACCATGATACTTCGCCAAGATACGCGCCAGCGCCGGCAGCGACTCCTCCGATCGATACTCATGATCCCCCGCGAGAAAGACGATGTGCTTGCCTTTGCCAGGGCCGTCCGTGCCTTCATAGACAAGCGGTGCAGCACTCACGAAGGAGGCGAGAGAGATCAGGGCGAGGAGGATATGTTTCATGCGGTTGGGAGACTGGAAAATGGAGTGTGAGTATTCGTGCTGGAAATCTACTTCTTGCGCTTCTTCTCGCCTTTAGTCTTTGCGGGCGGAGTCCAGTCGGCGGGGGATGGATTGGCGACTTTGAGCGTGGCCGTGTCGCCGCTTTGCTTCATTTCTTTTTCGAGAGCGGTGGTGAGTTCGGTCACTTTGGTGGCGTGCTCTGGCTTGTCGGCGAGGTTGGTGATTTCAAAGGGGTCGGCTTGCAAATAGAAGAGCTGCGTGCGGTCCACCTGCGGGTAGCGGATGAGCTTCCAGCGACCATCGGTGAAGGCGCGTTGCACGTTCCGGTAGGCGAACATCAACTGGCTGCGGGCGGGCTTTGTGGAGTCGGTGAGCGTGGCGCTGAAGTCGATGCCGTCACTGGTTTTGGGTCCACTGATGCCGCAAAGCTTACCGAGTGTAGGCAGCACATCGAAAAGATAGCACATGGCCTCGGAGCGTTTGTTTTCCGCGATGCCTGGACCAGCGATGATGAGCGGCACACGCATGGAGTGCTCATAGACGTTTTGTTTGCCGATCAATCCGTGACTGCCGCGTGCGACGCCGCTGTCGGCTGCAAAAACGATGATCGTGTTCTTCGCATGTGGCGAGTCTTCCAGCGCGGCGAGCACGCGACCGATCTGCGCATCGAGAAAGGAGATGTAGCGATAGTATTCCGCTAGGAAGGCACGCACGTTTTGTTCCGAACGCGGCCAAGGTAGGAGCTGCTCGTCGCGGATGGCCATCTCGCCGTTGTTGAAGGGATGCTGAGGCAGGAAGTTCGGCGGCAGCGGGATATCGTCGGCTGTGTAGTGAATCGGAAAATCGTCTGGAACGATGTGCGGATCATGCGGGCCATCAAAAGGCACGTAGGCGAAGAATGGGCCGTTCGACTGTTCTTTGATGAATTGAATGGCTTCATCGGCGAAGACTTCACAGGCGTGCTTGGCGGCAGGTTTCGCTGGACCGACTTTGCCATCCACCACGTCGCTCAATTTGGCCTGCATGGGGTTCGTCATGCCACCGGTGAACATGGAGCGTGCCATCTGAAACACACGCGGCAGCGAGGTGTTGCCGTTGTGCCATTTGCCGCTGGCAAAGGTGGTGTAGCCCGCTTTGCCAAAGGCTTCAGGCCACGTTTCGTTACGCATGAGTTTCTCGTCGATGTGAAACAAGTTCTGCCCCGAAAGTAACATTGCCCGTGATGGCACGCAGGTAGCACCGTTCATGCCGCCTTGCATGTAAGCGCGGCTGAACGCGACGCCCCGATGCGCGAGGCGGTCGAGGTTTGGTGTTTTGATCGCCGGGTTGCCCAGCGCGGCGATAGTGTCCGCTCGCTGATCATCGACGAAGAAGAAGAGGATGTTGGGCTTGGCGATGTCCGCTGCGCTGGCGAGTGAGGCGAACGTAACCAGAATGAGAAAAAGAGGCTTCATGATTAATGAATGGTGAGATCAGTTCTGTGTGATCGGATACCCATTCCAGAGCCATTCGAGTGCCTGAGGCAATATCTGCGGCTTCGCGGGGCCGACGCCGTGACCAGTGTTCAGGCAATAGAGATACTGGTAGTGATAGCCTTTGGCCTTCAACACGGTGGCCATGTTGTTGTTTGCGGCCACCCAGTCATGCATGCCGTCACGCATGACGTTGGGATTGAAATTATCGCGATCACCCACGGCCATCCAGATACGCAGAGGCTTTGCTGTGCTTTCGGGGATGAGCTTGTTGTGAAAGCCCCAGGCACCATCGGGCGTCTCGGGATTGAAGGGCCATTGTTGATTCACAAAGGTGCCGGAAAACGTAAGCACGCGATGATACAACTCAGGGTGATACCAAGCCATGATGAGGGCTGCGGAGCCGCCGGAGCTGTTACCCATGGTGGCACGGCCTTCGGGGTCTTGGGTGAGTTTGACGCTGCAGTTCTTTTCCACCATAGGCAGCACTTCACTCTCGATGAACTCAGCATAGAGGCCCGACATCGTGTCATACTCGCGACCACGCTCATGGCCCTGTGCATCGCCACCGCCGCTGGAGATCGAGATGGCGATCATCGCTGGCACACGCTTCTGCGCGATGAGATTATCGAGCACATGCGCGAGGTTCATGTCAGGCTTGCCCATGCCTGGGCCATCATGCGCGACGATGAACGGCGCGGCGCTTCCTGCGACATACTGAGCAGGCACGTAAACGGTGATCGTGCGCTTGTAATCGATGGGGTGCGTTTCAACAATCAACGTCTTGGGGTTGTTTGGATCGACGGTGCCAAAGACATCGCGTGCGATGCCAGGATTGAAAAGTTTGCAGTCCTTTGAGTCGATTTGAAATTGCTGCACTTTTCCCTGTGGCACACCTTCGATGACTTTTGTCTCCAGTGCCGCGACATACTCGGGACCGATGAGGAAATCACCATCCACATCCACTGGTGGATTCACGCCTGGCTTGCCATCAAGCCGTGTAAACTTTGGTGCACCCGGTGCATCAAAGGAGCGTGCGGGTGGCGTGGGGCGATCTGGTTTCTTTTCTTTCGTGGCGCTGAAGGAGGCAGCGGAGAGAGTTAGCGAAAAAGCGAGACTAAGTAGCAGTGGTGGGCAGTGGAGTTTCATGAAGTTTGGTTTGATGCTAAGCGAATCGGAGAACATTGGGATGGCAGCGCACTGTTCGTCTATCTCCATGATTGTTGGTTGCAGGATTTGGAAGCACGCAACTTCTGTAGAAAGGCACATTTTAGAAACGTCCGCCATCCACCATGAATTGCTGCGCTGTGCAGGCCGCGCCATCATCGGCGGCGAGGAAGAGGACCATCTGCGCGAACTCCTCTGGCATGATGCGGCGCTTGATGGCCTGATCACGCATAGTGCCTTCCTCACCTTCGGGCGACCACCATTTGGTGAGTTGTCGCTCCGTTGGCACCCAGCCTGGCAGCACGGTATTCACACGCACACCATGTGGCCCAAAGGTGCGCGCCATCGTCCGCGTGATGCCTTCCACGGCGGACTTCGCGATGGCGTAGCCTGGGAAGAAATCCTCCTGCATCATGTAGCTGCTCGACCCGATGTTGATGACGGAGCCATGCTTCGCCGCGATCATCTGCGGAGCCAGTGCCTGGATGGTGAAAAAGTAGTGACGCAGGTTGGTGTTGATCCGGTCATCAAAATATTCCGGCGTCATGTCCTGCCAGTCGTGGCGGTCATCATTGGCCGCGTTGTTGACTAAAACGCTGACGCTGCCGAGATCGTGAATAGCTGCCGAACAGGCAGTCTTCAATGCGTCGATGTCGAGCAGATCGACTTCATAAAACAAGGGTGCATGAGCAGCACCCGCGTCGATGCAACGCTGGATCGTGGCCTTGGCATACGCAACATTCTTGTCCACGAAAGCCACGCGCCCACCCTGCCCTGCGAACTGCTCCACCATGGCACTGCCAATGCCATCCGCGCCTCCAGTAATGAAGACAGTGCGATCAACGAGGGACGGATAGTGGGCGTATTGACGGGTCATGGGATGAAGAAAATAGCAGCCAAGTTACGCGATCAACGCCTTCAACACATCACTGCTATCCCCATGCCGTTCGACGTTCACACCGATGCCATGCAGCATGGTGAGCCAGGTATTGCAAAGCGGTGTGTCTTTCGGTGCGACGATGTTATGGCCGAGCTTGATACCAGCACCGCCGCCGCTGAGGAGCGTGGGGCAGTTGTCGAGGTTGTGCTCGGTGCGGATGTTGCTGCCGTAGGCGAGGGCGACATGATCAAAAAGCCGGCTGCCATCGGCTTCCTTCGTGGCTTTGAGCTTGTCGATGAGTCCGGCGAGGAGTTCGCTTTGTGTTAGATCACGCTGCTGCGATGCCGCGTACTTTTCGCCCATGGTCGAATGATAGTGGCTCATGTCATGCGGGGCCACTTTGATGCCAATGCTTGTCATCAAGGTACTCACCGGCTGGCGGTAGGTAAGCACGCGGGTGCTGTCCGTCTGCATTGCGGCGATGATGAGGTCATACATGATTTTGATCTCCTCCTTGCCCGCGAGTCCGGCCGACGGCTCGGGGATCGGGGCCTTCGGCTGCGGCACTCCGATCCATTGCTCATCCTTCGCGAGACGCGTCTCAATGTCGCGGATTCCCTGAAAGTATTCGTCGAGCTTGGCCTTGTCGTTCCTACCGAGCCCACGCTGCATCGCCTTCGCGTTCTCCATCACTGTGTCGAGTACGCTGCGCTTCTGCGCCAGCATCGCTTTCTGCTGCTCGATGGGCGTCGTGTCCTTGGAAAACAAACGATGAAAGGCCTCCACCGGCCCTTTGTGACCACCGATTGGCTTGCCGCTAACATCCCAAGCCATCGAAAGCCCCGGCCCGTGTCCAGAAGCCTCCGCGTTCTCGCCACCATTCAATTGAAGCGAGGCAAACCGTGTCTCCATGCCCAGCTTTGCCGCCGCCACCTGATCCGCCGAGACGCTGTTGTGAAACGTCTGTCCCGGCTCCGCAAAACGATTCGCGCCCGTGAGCCACATCGTGCTGCCCCAGTGACCTTCGTTGGAATATTTGTTGCAGAGCCCTTGCACGACCGTGAAGTCCCTCTTGTGAGGTGCGAGCGGTGCAAGGCCTTCTGGCAAGGCGTAGTCTGCGCCGGGCTGCTTGATGTCTGGAAACCACGTCTCCGTCGTGATGCCCCAGCCAAAGCCGAGAAACACGAGACGCTTCGGCGGTGCGACAGGCACAGCAGCGGAGGCGAAGCGGCGGAAGCCAAGTGATTCGAGGATCGGCAGCGCGATGACCGCGGTGCTGGATTGGAGGAAGTGGCGGCGGGTTTTCGTCATATGGGTGCGGCTCGTGTGTATGGATCGTGTGCGCTTCGGCGTGACATTGGCGTTCAATCCGCGAGCGGCTTGATGAAGATGTTTTTGTATGTCAGCGGCGAGCCGTGGTTCTGGAAGCCGATGGTACCCTTGTCCTTTTTGCCCCAGTTTTTCGCGAAGGCATCGAGTGTCTTCTCACCGTTCAGGAGCACGGCGATGACGCCTTTCTCGACGCGAATTTCGTAGTGGTTCCATTCGCCCGCTGGTTTTGAGGCGCGCCTGAGCGGAGGCTGGTCGGGGTAAAGGCCGCCTGTGGTGCCGTTCCACATCGGGCGCGGTTCCTTGTCGGCATCGTTGATTTCCACCTGCGTCGCACCGCCGCGGAGGAAGACGCCGCTGTTACCGTTGTTCGGCACTTTCCAGTCAATGAGCAGCACGAAGTTGCTGAAGTCTTCCGTGTGAAAAAGATCCGTGCCTTTGCCGTCATAGACGAGTTCGCCGTCCTTCACGCTCCAATGCGTGGGCGGCTGCTTCTTTTCGGTCCAGCCCGTGAGGTCTTTGCCGTTGAAAAGTGTGCGGAAGCCCTCGGTTGGCTCGTTGTCGGCAGCGGAGGCAACATGGCTTGCGAGAGTGATGGCGAGAAGGATGAGACGGATCATTGAAGTGTTGGAGTTGTGGTACGATGCGCACTTCACTTTGCACCGGCTTGCAGCCACGCGATGAGGTCGGCGACTTCGTCTGGATGGCAGGTGTTAATGAGGCCGGGGGGCATGAGGGAAACGGAGGAAACCTCGACTTTTTGAATGTCCTTTCGCACAAAGCTGCGGACATCGGAGGCAGTGAAAATGTTTTCCTGAATCTGCAAAGCGTCGGGGCCTTCGTTCACTTTGCGACCCGCAAACACATCGCCGTTTTTCATCGTGACCTGTGTGGTGCCGTATTGGTCACTGATGGTCTTGCTCGGCTCGGTGATGCTCTCGATGAGTTCACGCGAACCAAACTTCTGCGCCGCGAGCGTGAGGTCGGGGCCGACTACGCCGCCCTCGCTTTTGAAAAGGTGACACGCAAGACAGCCGGTCTCACGAAACAAGGTCTTGCCGCGCTCGATGTTACGCTTGCCCTTCAGCAGCGGCTCCACTTCAGCGGCGAGTTCGTCTGTGCTCCAGTTTTTGACAAACAATCGTGAGGCCACTGGCGGCGCGGGCTGCACCTCGGGCGGAGCGCTGAGCACTTTTTCAAGCGCGGTCTTTTCCTCGGGGCTGAGCGAGGCAATGGCGTCGTTGCGGATGTCGGTGGTGAACTTGGCGAGGTTGCCCGCTTTGTTGAACTCGGCACGCAGGAACCAGCGGAAGTAAATTTCACGACTGCCTGCCGGCCATCCGCCGGAGACAAGGCGCAAGACCGCGGCAAAGGCAATCTGCTCCTCTTGTGTGGGGGCCTTTTGGAAAAGCGGAAAGAGCTTCTGCGCGGCGAGCGGCGACTTCCAGCGCACGAGGAGTTGCCCAGCCTCGATATTGAAACGGTTGTCGGTCGTCGGCACGGCAGTGTGGAGCTTGTTCAGCAAGGTCGCACGTGCCGGTGCATCGGGATCGCCGAGCCTGATGGATGCGACTTGCAGTGCCCGGATGACATCGAGCTTGGTGGCGGACGGCTGTTTGGCCAGATCAATGGTGGCGAGCTTTTCAAACACCGCGCTCTTTGCAGAGGCGGTCTCGAGCCGCGACAGCGCCAGTGCGGATTGCACCACAGCCTGCGAAGCGTCGAGCAAGAGGGCTTGCTTCTGCCATTCCGCCACCGGACGGAACTCGAGTAGTGTCCGGGCAGCGAAACGGATGAAGCGGTCCTCATGCGCGAGATTTGCCAGCGCGAGGTTCAGCGATTCGGCATCCGTGGAGTGATAGTTCTGCTCTAGACGATGCCGCAGCGCGCGCAGTTCACGCGTCTCCGGATCGCCCTTTGGTGGTGCCTCGGAGGTGCTCTCCTTGCCGGTGTAATATAAGCGGAACAGACCACTGTAGCCCGTGCGGCTGCCGCCGGTGAAATACATGGCACCGTCCTTCGTATTCACGGCGATGTCGGTCGGCTTCAGCCCGCGCCCCTCGACGAACACCTCCATGTTAGCCGAGTAGCTTGCACCTTTCTCCTTCATGTGCACCGCGTAGAGCCGGCCATAAGTCCAGTCGGCGATGTAGAGTGCCTCCTGGTATTTCAACGGAAATTTTCCGCCGTAGCCAAATGCCACGCCAGTAGGACTGCCCTGCCCGACATTGAGCACCGGAGGCAGCGAGTCTGCGTAGTCCTCAGGCCATTTTCCCGAGACACTGCGCCAGCCATACTCCGCGCCGTCCACGACATGACACACACGCGTGGGCCGATACCATGGCGTGCCGAGATCCCACTCCATATCCGCATCATAGGTGAAGAGTTCGCCATCGCGGTTGTAGGCGGCGTCATACTCATTGCGGAAACCTTCGGCGATGAGTGTCCACTCTTTGCCATCCGGCGACATGCGGCAGAAGTAGCCCGCCGGAGCGCCAGCCCCGAGCATGAATCCGTGGCCCTTGATCTTCGGCAGAGCTAGGTCGTCCTTCCAAATCGGCGGCACTTGGTAGTGCTGATACTCGGTGGCAGCTGTGGCATTGCCACAGACCACGGTGATACTTTTTCCATCGGGCGTAAGGATTAAGGCGTGCGGTCCATGATCGTTCTGGCCGATCAGCTTGCGCAGCAGTTCAACCTTGTCGAAAACGTCGTCGCCATCCGTATCGCGAAGCCGATACACGCCTGAGCCCGCCTCATAGACGCCCTCCTGGCAGACCATCACGTAGAGGCTGTCAAAGGCCCACAACAGGCCATTGGCGTGGCCGACGGGGAGATTGATGGGTTCGATTTTCGTCGCCTTCGGGTCGCCGCCAATCGCCGGCACCGTCACGCGCACAAGTCGTCCGCCAGCGTCCGACGCGATGATGCGGCCCTTGCCGTCAAAGCACATCGCAACCCACGAGCCTTCATCTTCATCGAGCGCGTGGAGCCGCTCGACCCTGAAACCCTCTGGCACTTTGAGGTCCTCCGCCGCCGTCACGGAGGGACGCAGCGACACAAAAACATCGCCCTGTGATGCGGTGGCGTAATCGTGCAGCACCTTCGCAGGCTCGGCCTTGCCCTTCACCACCACGCTCCACGCACCGTTCGTCTCCAACCGCCGCCGCGTGCCATCCATGTCCGCGACGAGCATGCTCATCACCAACGAATCCGCACCACCGCTGCTCTTCGTCTCAAGCCGCAGCTTGTTCACTCCCTTCACTGCCTGCTTTTTGAATTCGAAAAATTTTGGCCGCTTCACATCGCTGTGTTCGCCCACGCTCTCGCCATTCAGGGTCACCTTGCATGGAGCCGACGACATAAGCTTGATGCGAACCACCACCGGCGCATTCGCGAGCTGGAACTCGCTCTCAAATACGGCCGTCGCATCCTTTGCAAGCGGCTGCGTGGAGCCAATCCAACTGAGCTTCGACGGCTCTGTGCTCAATGGCAGAAGCTCCGCTGCTTTCGCCGAAGACAAGGCGAGCACTAGCAGAGAGATGAGCGTTGTGGAGTATTGAAGGAAGCGTCGGCGGGGATTCATAGGAGACGGGCGAAAAGTGATCTTGGTTGGAGATTGAAGCGGGCAGGAGCAGATTTACTGCGGACGTTGGTCCATCTCGCAGTCAGCGTCCATCGGCACGGCGAGGCCGCTTTGATCCACGGGATGAGTGAAGAGGTAACGGAAGACCTCATCGTAAACCCACTGGCCCATCGCGTCCTTGCTTCCAGGCACGACGATGGTGTGTGCACGTCCGCTGTTATTCTTCACGTCGATGTTCGTGATGAGGCAGCGCGTGTTCCAATAGGGTGCGTTGGCCACGTCGATGTTCACGATGGGGCCGTGGTTGTGCATCTTGAGCAATTGCCATGAGCGGCAGTAATGATCCGCGGCCCAGCCACCATCGAGCACATGGGAGAAGCCGAAGAAGCGGTTCGATGGCGTCGCGGAGGCTTCGCCCTGCCAGGTCTCGGTGTTGTCACGCGGGCCGGAGAACATCACCACGCGGTCCACCTTCTGATACATGGCAAAACGGGCCGCCGTGGTGCTGCCATGCGAGATGCCGCTCATGATGACTTTCTCCCATCGCAGTCCGTTGCCGTCTGCGGTGATGAACTGCTCCCACCTTCCTTCGGGATTCTCTGTCGCGAGCCATTTCACGAACTGCAGCGAGCGTTCCATGATGCCGTCGGGCTTCGGGATGTTCAACAGCGGGCTAAAATCCTCTCCCGTGGCCGCTTCGAGGCGAACTTTGCCGATCGCCGTGCCGCTGCCGTCCTCGTATTGAGTCTTGGTGAGTCCTGCGAACCAACCGTTCGAGTAATGAGGCTGGATGCCGTGATAACCGTAGCTGGAGATGCGCTCAAACAGCCCTTGATTGTGCCCCATGAGCCAGATCACGAGCTTCCCCTGCGAAGTCACGCGGGTGTCCACCACGGCGTGTTGGAGATCGGCGGGTTTGCCTTTGTCATCCATGAAGGTGAACTTGATCTCCGGGTGCTCTTTTGCCTGCGGATCGATATCACTGGCGCGCTTGGAGAGATCAAACCGCTGGCCCTCGGCGGCATGGAGCTGGCTGCCCAGGATGAGGAAGGCGATGAGGAGGTGTTTCATGGAGAGGAGAGCGGTTACTTGGTGTGAAACTCTTTGCTGCGCACCAGCGCTTGAATGAACTCGCGCATCGCGAAATCTTTCTTGCTGGCTTGCTGCAGCATGTCGGCGAGGAGCGGTTGATCCCGAAAGCCGACTGGCCTTCCCAAGGCGAACTCGATCAAGGCCTCGCTGAAGCTGCGGGCGAAGGCATCGGACTTGCTGGCGATAATGTCGCGGAGGGCGAAGTAGTCTTCAAAAGCGGGGCCTTTGTGGAAAGCGGCGGCGGGGTTGATGCTCCAGGTCTTCTTGCTCTTCGGGTCGGGTTTGCCGTTGGCATCGCTGGCTGTGTAGCTGTCTTCGGTGCGCCATTGGCCGGCGGCGTCGAAGTTTTCCAAACCGAAGCCGATGGGATCGATCTTGCGATGACAACTGGCGCACTGCGGGTCTTCCTGATGCGCGAGCAAACGCTCGTGTGTGTTAAGCACCTTGCCCGCGAGCCGCGTGATGGCGGGCACGTTCGCAGGGGCGGGCGGCGGCGGATCGTGCAGAAGCTTGCGTAACACCCAGGCACCGCGTTCGACAGGACTGGTGCGCTCGCCATTGCCGCCCATGAAATGGATGGCCGCCATGCCGAGCAAGCCGCCGCGTGGCGAGTCCTTGGGCAGCGACACTTTTTCGTAGCCTACGCCCTTCACGCCGGGGATGCCGTAATAGTGAGCGAGCACGCGATTGATGACGACGTAGTCGGCCTTGAGAAGATCACGCAGGCTGGCGTTGTGCTTCAAAAGGTGCGCGATGGTTTCGTGGATCTCGCCTTTGGCAGCGACTTTTGTGCCGGTGTCAAAGCGCGGATACAGCGCGCGATTCACTTCAAAGAAGTCGATGCGATCCAAGCCGAGCCATTGATGGACAAAGGCCGTCAAAAAGCCTTCCGAGCGCGGATCACTGAGCAGGCGTTCGGTTTGGGCGGCGAGCACCTCGGGCTGCGACAAATCGCTCTTTCTCAACTCCGCATCCGGCGCAGCGCTCCAGAGAAAATACGAAAGCCGTGTGGCCAGTTCCGCACTCGTCAAAGAGCGACGTTTGTCTTCCGGCGATGGCTCCGCAAGGTAGATAAACATCGGCGAGGCTAACACAACGGAAAGTGTTTCCTTCAGCGCAGCCACAGGCTTGTCACCGGCTTTGCGGCGCACGTCGTAGAGGCTCATCAAGCGGTCCACATAGCCCGCCGGCGGCGTGGTGCCGCGAAAGGCCTCTGTGGCGAAACGCTCGAAGGCCACACGCAGTTCGGCAACAGCTGATGCAGGTGATTTGTCATCAAGCGGCAACTTCAGGGCGGCAAAACCGGGCGGCATGGGCTTCGCGGCATTCGGCACGCGTTCGACCTCAATCCAGTCCACCCACAGCGCTAGCTCAGGGCCGATACCATTGCGCTTCACAGCCTCGGCACGTTTGCGATTGCCTTCTTCATTGGTATCCCAGCTGCCTTTCTCACGGAAGAACAGCGAGCGATTCTCGCGCGTCATGTTCGCCTGCGTCAGCGTGATCGGGATCTCGATGATCTGCGGTTTCTCGATTGTGCCAGTGATCTCATGGGTAGCCATGACTTTGCCCGTGCGGGCATGAATGCCGAAATCGAGGAAGCGACGTTCCGCAGGTGCATCCTTCACCGCAGCTGCGCGCACACGGACGATGTAATCGCCCACCGGCCAGTCAAAAGGCACGAGTAACTCGATGTAGTTCACGTTCAACTCGGCCGGATGCCGCGTCTGCGTGCCGAGATAGGCGCCCTGATCAACCGCAGGCATCTGCGAGTAATACTCGTGATACTTCAACCAACCGGCACCGAGCGAGTCATTCGCGAGGTCGGCATCGTTCTCGCCTTTCTTATCAAAGCCAAACGTGCGCGGATTCGGTGCACCTGGGATGCGAGCCCACTCGCGGCGGAGGCGTGAGTCATTTGGAAACTCCTTCTTGAGGGCCGCAAAGATGTCTTTGTTCTCTGGCTTCGCTGCGGCTTCTTCGATGGCCTTCACCCACTTCTGCGCACGCTCCCGGGCATCGATTTGATACTTCACGAAGTCCTTCACCTTCGGCGTCGTTGTCTCGCCCTCGTAATGGAGTTTCTTTTCAACGCTCGCCGCCGTTTGCCACGCAAAAGCCTCCTCCAGCGCCTCGCGACCGAGGGCCTGATACTGCTCGATCTGATTCGCCGACATGAAGAGGTTCGAGCCCACTGTATCAAACGCCCCTGAGCCACCATCCGGCGGCAGTTCGGCCACATTGATCTCCACACCAAGAAGTTCCCGCAGCGTGTTTTTGTATTCACGTCGATTCAGCCGCCGCATCGTGATGACACCCTTTTGATCGCCGAGACTACGCCGCGCCGCCACCATCACATTCGCCAAATCATCGAGAAAATCCGCCTTAGCTTCCTTGGACGGCTGCTGCTCATCCTCCGGCGGCATCTCGCCCGAGTTCATTTGATTGAGCACCTTCTGCCACTTCTCCGCCGTTTCGACGTTCGTGAGGGTAAACGGCAAATCATCAACGCGGAACTTGCCCTTCTGCTTCTCGGCACCATGACACGCGACGCAGTGATCCTTGATCAAAGTCCGATGCTTCTCCAGCATTGCCGCGCGCGGTTCCGCAGAGGCATGATGAGCCGCAATGAATAAAACAAACGCACTGCAACCCCGGAAGAAGGCGCGCGATGAAGTAGAGTGGAAGACGAGGGTTCTCAAAGGCAAATGGAGTTGAAGCAATGACGCCGGGAACTGTGTCAGATCAGTGTGCAACATCGGCACCCAGCCAGCGCGCTGCATTCTCGATCACGCGCAACGGTTCGGCTTGCTTGAAAACAGGATAGGTCTCATGACCCGGACGGAAGTAGAACACGCGGCCCACGCCCACCTTCCATACACAGCCGCTGCGAAATTGCTCACCCTTGTCCCACTTCTCTTCGAACACGACTTCATCCGGTGACGGCACATGGAATGGCTCGCCATACATCTCGGTCTGCGGAATGTCCCACACGGCGGGCAAACCTTTAACGATGGGATGATCTGGCAGCAGAGTGGTGACATGCGAGGGCGCGCCGTCGGCGCGATACGATGGGAACACGCACTGCGGTAGGGTGAGCTTCCATGTATTACCCTCGCCCTTCTCAATGAACGGCGTGATGCGGGCCACCTTTGGCTTCACGATGCCGTAGGGTTTATCGTTGGTGTATTCCCACTGCACTCCGGGCATTTCCTTCATCGCGTCGGCTTTGGAGCGCTCCTGCATGAGTCGCACAAAAGGCTTGGACCAATGCGCGGAGTGCAGGGCGATGAGGCTGAGTTTGCCATCCATCACCCGCTTCACGACGGCCTCGACCCGTGCATCATCTTGGTCCTTTTGTCGGACATGGCTCCAAAAAATAAGCACATCGGTGGTATCAAGCGTGGCGTCATCGAGTCCCTGCTCTGGCGCATTAAGATTCGTCGATTTCACGGACAAACCCGGTAAAGTGGAGAGATGCGCCGCGATAGTATCGCCAAGGAACTTGTCACCATAGCCCTGCGACTGCTTGGGCTGTTGCTCATCCCAAACCAACACGTGAATCGGGTCAGCCGCGTGAAGAGCTACGGTAAAAAGAAGAGTCGTGATGAGGTGACGTTTCATGAGATAGGTTATTTGATCTTCTCGCCGATGCAGATGGATTCCTTCAAGCTGCGCTGGTAGATGCGACCGTCCTGGGATTTGATGAAGTTTTGACTTTAGGTCTCGGTTTTCACGCGAGCAATGCGACAGTCAATGTGGAATAAAGGGAGCAAGGGGGGGATGTAAAAAATCGTCCCTGCCAATGAAGGTCAGGGACGATTTGAAAAGACAGGGAATCAGTGGATGCCTATTACTTGACGTGTGCAGAGACTAGCTTGGTCATCTCAAACATGGTCACTTGGCTCTTGCCACCAAAGACAGCCTTCAGCGCTGCATCAGCGTTGATGTTGGTCTTCTTGGTTTGGTCCTGAAGACCGTTCTTTTTGATGTAGTCCCACAGTTTCTTGGTCATCTCACCACGAGGGAGAGGAGTGGAACCGATAACTGCCGCAAGAATAGCGTCCGGTTGGACGGGCTTCATGAGAGCGGCGTTAGGTTTACGAGCAGGTTTTGGGGCGGTGCTTGATTTTTTAGCCATAGGGGCGCGATGCTGGCAGTTTACTGGGCACGGGTCAATAGCTCACATACAAGTTTTTTCATTGAGGTCATTTGGCTGATGTTACCCTTAGGGTGACTTTGATGATTGAAGCCATTGTCCTGAGCCGATACTGTCCGTCACATGCAGCGTCTTTTTTCTCTCTCGATTCTTTATTTCGTCGCGACCACAGCTTGTGGTGAAAACTGGCCACAATGGCGCGGCAGCCGTCTTGATGGAAAGAGCCTAGACCACGGCTTCCCTGAATCAGTCACGGAGAAGAGCGTAGCTTGGCGCACTGTGCTGCCGGGGCTTGGACATGCCTCACCCATCGTGTGGCAGGATCGTATCTTTACCGTAGCAGCGGTGGCAGAATCGGCACAGCGCCTTCTGCTGTGTGTGGATCGAGTTAGCGGTAAGCTACTGTGGGAGCAGCCTGTTTTAAAATCCCCGCTTGAGGGCAAACATCGGCTAAACAGCCATGCCTCCAGCACACCAGCAACGGATGGTGAGCGTGTGTTCACGGCCTTTCTCGATGGTGCGCAGGTGGTGGTGAGTGCGCATGATTTCAGCGGCCAGCAGGCCTGGCAGGTGCGCCCAGGGGTCTTCACCAGTAAGCATGGATTCTGTGGCAGTCCGATCATCTTTGAAGATAAAGTGATCGTAAACTGCGATCACGACGGTCCCGGTTACATCGTGGCACTAGCGCGTAAGGATGGTCGCCAACTCTGGCGAATCGAGCGCCCTAACCAAACACGCAGCTATTGCGTGCCTTTGATTAAAGAGCTCAGCAGGCGCACTCAAATGGTGCTGTCTGGGTCGAAGTGTGTGACGAGCTATGATCCGCATGATGGTCGACTGCTCTGGATGATCGATGGGCCGACGGAGCAGTTTGTGGCCTCCATCGTGCATGATGAGAAGTCCAATTTGCTACTGATGAGTGGCGGCTTTCCCGAGCATCACATCTTAGCTATCAAGCCTGATGGAATGGGAGATGTCACGAACACTCACATTGTCTGGCGCACTAACAAAGGCGTATCCTATGTTCCCTCGCCGCTTTGTGAGTCTGGCTGGCTACTCATCGTGTCAGACTCGGGCATCGCGCACTGCTTTGATGCTGCCAAAGGTGAGATCGCCTGGGAGGAGCGAATGAAGGAGCATCACGCATCTCTCGTCAGCGCTGAGGGCAAAGCTTTCTTCATCAATGACTTTGGCACGCTGCGAGTGGTGAAGCCCGGCTTGAAGTATGACCTGCTTGCCGAGAGTGAACTAGGTGAGAAGGTCTTTGCCTCACCCGCGATGAGTGATGGGCAAATTTTCATTCGCGGTGAAAAAAATCTCATCTGTCTGGGCAAGCGTCTCCCGCAGACGGCTGTGCGCTGAATTGGCCTGATGTCACACCCATGAAACTCTTGCTGCTTTTACTGCCTTTGTGCCTGCTGATTCCGAGCTGTGCCTCAAAGAAAAAGAAGCCTGTGCCCACTGGACAAGCGACCCTGATCGGAATGATCGAGATGGTGAATCCGGAGCAGAACTACGTGCTCATCCGCTGCGAGCAGATGCCCGAAATCAGTGCTGGAACTGAGCTCACATCAGTGAGTGCCGATGGCAAAAAAAGTAAGCTCGCCCTGTCTCCTGAGCGTAAGGGGCACTACCTGACTGCTGACATCAAAGAGGGGCAGCCAACGGTGTCCAGCCTCGTGCTTCTGGCCTCTCGGACGGCCGTGCCTCCGGCGCCTGCGCCCACGCCTGTTGTTGCGCCACCGGTCTCGCCATCTCGATCTTTGGTCATGCCCGAGTTGCCACTCATTCCGACAAATTTGCCATCGCCTACTTCGACTCCAGCAGCACCCACCACGCCAACTCCAGAACCGCAGCCAAATCTTGGCGATCTAGAGCCTGTGGTGAAGTAACTCTAGCTCTCCGTATTCTATGCTCCTCGTTGGTATCATCACCATTTCAGACCGCGCAAGCCAAGGCATCTATGAAGACCTCGGCGGCCCAGCTTTACGCAGCGCGGTTGACGGCTACGGCTGGCAAGTTCAGGCTGAGGTCATCGTGCCAGACGAGCTAGCTGCTATTCAGCAAGCCATCCAATCCCTCTCAACTCAGGGCTGCGGACTCATCCTAACCACCGGTGGCACTGGCATCGCTGAGCGGGATATGACGCCTGAGGCGATCCGTGGCATCATGCGCGTGGAGCTACCCGGCTTTGGTGAAGTCATGCGCATGAAGTCCCTGGACATCATGCCAAATGCGATCCTCTCACGCAGTCTAGCCGCAGTTGTTCAGCGCTCCTTGGTCATCGCCTTACCCGGAAAACCTCAGGGCGCAGTGGAGTGCCTGAGTTTCGTGCTAGGTGCCATCCCTCATGCCGTCAAACTCGCGCAGCGTGTGACGACGAGCTGCTGATCTCAGTTACCTCAAGCAGTGTGTCTGCCGAGCATGACTTCGAGATTTCGCTCAACGATGCTGCCCATGGAGTCGCAGGAATCAAAGACATCTGTGTGGTGATAGTCAGCCAACTCCTGAGCAAGCTGGTTCACCTTTTCGATAGGCTCACACGGATTGGCTTTCATGCAAGTCAGCAGCGTGGTGATGCGCTGGTGCTCACTGATGTAGCGGCGAGCGATGAGGCTGCGCTCTTCTTCCTGATACTGCTGCATGGTGGGCAAGTTTAGACAGGTGGAGCAGAGCCAGACCACAGGATTATTCTCTTTAAAAAACTGCGGCAGGTAAATGCTGCGTCGCCCCTCATAGCTCTGCTGATCAAAGTCGATAGCGCGGACTCGATACTGCACGTCTTCAAAGTCGGGCGTGATGTCGATGACGTAGTTGTAACTGCGCATGTCTCCGAGTAGGCGGATGAAACAGCGCTCACTGAATTTCACAAACTCTTTGGCGATGCGGACTTTATTCACGTCAGTACGCTCCAGATAGTCGCGGATAAATACATCACCTGGCACGCCCGCAATATGCTCTTCCACCAGCGTGCTGCCATGCGCCAGGTAGTTGATGCGATTCGGTGAAAGTAAGTGCTCCAGCTCCAAGCCATAGACCCGTGAAGCATCTGCCGTCTTTACATAGAAGTGGTCGTAGTTATCATTGTATTCATTCACGACACGCACACGGAATGGCCGCGAGTTACCAAATTCACAGTAGTCCACACGCTCGACAAAAAGATGCGGCACAGCTTTTAGATCACCCGTGCGAAGTAGCGAGTAAATGCTGGTGAGTCGCGGGTAGAGTTCCTGCTGAACCTCACGCGGATAAAGTACGCTCGACCAGTGGGTGGGATTGCCATCCTTGTCATCAAGCGGGTAACTTTCGGTGAAGTTACGCAGGTCCTGGTAACTGGCCGGCAGGGAGAAGCGCCTGCCAAACTGATCGAGATATGTTTCCAACTCCTCCGAGAGGGGGAGAAATACTTTCCGCTTGGTGATTTGGACGTCTGCAGACATGGCCTATGCCTTACCGCTGAAGAGGCTGCTCAGGCCACCTTTCATGACACTGGCCACGACATTTTGAAGCTGATCAGCACTTGGATTTGAATTATCCACGGCTCCGTTGGGCGTGAGCTTGTCGATAATCTGAGGCAAGAATTGTGAGAGCAGTGGCAGCACCGTTTTAACATCGAGTCCGACTTTGCTGGCAAGCCCTGCGATAGCATCTGAACCCAGTGCTTGCTGCAATTGATCGGGGCGCACGGCTTGGTTTTCACCCGTGCCGACCCATGAAGAAAAAGCATCTTTCAGGCCCGCTTGATTGAACTTGTCCATGAGTCCAGAAAGCCCGCCTGCCTGACTTAGCAGGCCTGATAGCAGATCACCTTGTGGGTTACTGTTGCCGGCTCCTCCGAGAAGGCTGCCAATGGCTTGTTTTGCGAGTGTGTCGAAGAGTCCCATGGAGCCGATCGTGTTGGACTTGATGCGGAAGTCAATCAATGACTGCTAGAGGTAGTCGATTTGGAAAACATTTCGGCAGCGTGATTGATTTTGAATCTTTACCGCCTGAGTTGTCGAACAACCAACATGCCTACTCCGAACACGCCTCTCCAAGATAAAACGAGCGATATGATCTCTGGCTCGATGCCGATCGTCGATCTGCATGTGACAACGCCGGAGGCGAAACAGGAAGAGGCCATCTTCTGCGGGCAGCTCGTGGATCGTGCTCTTTTGCATGGCCCGAATCGCCGACTTAAAGAGTTAATGCTAATATTTGGCGTAGCGCGGGAGTTCCTCGCTGGATTCCGTGCGCTGCACTTTGTGGGGCCCTGCATCACGGTCTTTGGATCAGCGAGATTTGAAGAAGATCACCCTTATTACATCCTTGCACGGCAAATGGGTGCTGCGATTGCCAAGCTGGGATTCACCGTGATGACTGGCGGTGGCCCAGGCATCATGGAGGCCGCCAATCGTGGGGCAAAGGATGTTGGAGGACGCAGCGTGGGCTGTAACATCCGATTGCCTTTTGAGCAGAAGCACAATCCGTATCTCGATCGCTGGGTGACGATGGATTACTTCTTTGTGCGCAAAGTCATGCTCAGCAAATACAGCTACGGATTCATCATCATGCCCGGCGGCTTCGGCACGCTTGATGAGATGTTTGAAGCGCTCACACTCATCCAGACAAGAAAGGTGCGTAACTTCCCAGTCGTGGTCATGGGCACGGAGTTCTGGTCAGAGATGCGTGGGCTGATCGATCACATGGTGAAAGGCAGCACGATAAGTCCAGAAGACATTGATCTCATCTGCTGGACCGACAGCGTCGATGAAGCAATCGCGCACTTGCAGGAGAAAGCAGTGAAGCAGTTCGGTCTGCGCCATGATGCACTCCCTAGTAGCAGCATCTTACTGGGCGAAAAAAGTCTCTGATAAGCTACAATATGCTGCGGCGTACCGCCGCTGACCCTTATCGGTTATGACCTCATGTTCTGGCCCTACCGATTGATGATCAAGCTGCGCCACGCTTTCCCTTCCATACTCGAACCCGTACTTCGAGTGGGTAAAACTAGCTCTAGCGGTCAGCCAAATAAGGCTCCTCTAAAGTGGTTTATGAACATGCTCGGCAGTGAAGATCGTCGAGTGCTCTCTGATCCACACATCTTCAGTGTCTTGCGCAGCGGCATCATGTAGGCACTGCGCAGGGGGCCGCGCATGATCATCGCAGATGCTGACATCTATCTCCTCGAGTGGGGTTTTGAAATCAGCTCCATCACACCGCTCATCCATCTCTGGCATGGCAAAGAAGATCGCAACATCTCTTGGAAGTACAGCCAGCAACTCGCCGAAGTTATGCCTCAAGTTACCACGCACTGGCTTGAGAACGATGGCACTACTCACTGCCAATCACTCACGCCGAGCGCATCGTGAAGCACGCACTGGGCAGAGATTGAATAGTTCACACTGAGCTTGGCAAAAGCCTGACCAAAACGTCAGGCAGTGGTGATTCAAAGACCATGTCTTTGCCCGTTTGCGGATGCTGAATCTTGAGCAGCGTAGAGTGCAGTGCCACACGCCGAACGGGGTTCGACAGCGCGCCATATTTCTTGTCGCCCACGATCGGGCAGCCGATCTCAGCGAGCTGCACGCGGATCTGATGACGCCGCCCCGTTTCTAAAATCAACTCCAGGAGCGTGCGCCCCATTCCCTGACGCAGCACGCGGTAGTTGGTGATCGCTTCCCTAGTTCCAGGCCCAGCAGAAACATGGGTAAAAACGCGGTGCGGCTGACTTTCATCAATGTGCGCACGCAGCGTGCCGATGCTGGCCGGCAGCTTGCCTTCCACGAGAGCCAAGTAGCGCTTTTCATAATCTTGCCAGTTGGCCTGCAGCGTCTCCTTAGCCTCTTCAGTCTTGGCAAAAAGCAGCACGCCCGACGTTTCACGATCCAGGCGATGCACTACCCATATGCGTGCCATGCCAGTGCGCGCGCGATCCCGCACATAGAGCGTAATCGCATTATACGCCGTGCGGTCCTGCTCTGTCTCAGTCGCGATCGTCAGTAGATTCACCGGCTTATTGATCACGATGATGTCCACATCCTCATACAGCACACGCATTCCATCAGGTAAATCCGGCGTCGGTGCTGGTGCCTTTGTCGGCTGGATGCTGACCAAGTCACCGACGCTCAGCTCGTGATCATGCTGCGTCACGACCTTATCATTGACGTAAACGCCATCATACTTAAGCCACTGCTTCACCTTCGTGCGCTTCACCTCAGGCCAGGTGGCGATTAAAAAAGCCAGCAGCGGCTGAGGAGTGGTAACAGTCTTGGTCGGCGTCATGGAAAAGAAGTCGTGGTTCATCTCACGCATGGCCTATCAAAGCAAAGGGTTTGCGAAACCCACCTTGGCCGTTGACCCAGCGCGCAGTCCTGCCCACATCTTCCCATGCCGCTCCCTGATGATGACGCGCTCACGAAGCGCATGAAAAAACTCCGACTCCGTGAGGAGGATCTGCAGGAGGACTTTATCCGTGGCAGTGGCCCTGGGGGGCAAAAGGTGAACAAGACATCCTCCACGGTGGTGCTGCGTCACATCCCCAGCGGTGTGGAAATCCGCTGTCAGCGTGAGCGCTCTCAGGTCATGAACCGCCACTGGGCACGAGTCGAACTGTGTGATCGATTTGAGACCATCCTCAATGATTCCAAGCTCGCCGTGCAGAATGAGCGTGAGAAAGTCCGACGCCAAAATCGCCCTCGCCCGCGTGGCCTGAAGCAGCGCATTCTCAAGGAGAAAAAGAGTCGCGGCCAGGTGAAGAAAAACCGTGGGCGCATCATAGAAGATTGATCAATACGAATGCGACCAATCAGAGTGTCGGATCGTTTTATTTTTTCACTCATCATCCACAAACTCACATGAAAATTCTTCTCGCTGCACTAGCCATGACCACCGCATCCCTTTCCGCATCTGATCTTCAAAGCCACTCACTCAAAACGATCGACGGCAAAGACGCCAGCCTGAAGGACTATGCAGGCAAAGTGGTCCTCATTGTTAATGTCGCCTCAGAGTGCGGCTACACTGGCCAGTATGCTGGGCTTCAAGCATTGCATGACAAGTATGCCAAACAGGGATTCAGCATCCTCGGATTCCCCTGCAACGACTTCGGCGGCCAAGAGCCAGGCACAGAAGCTGATATCAAGACTTTCTGCACAAGTCGCTACAGCGTCACCTTCCCGATGTTCGCTAAAGTAAAACTTCTCGGCACCGAGAAGCATCCGCTCTTTTTAAATCTCACCACCACTGGCGGAGAGGTCGCCTGGAATTTTGAAAAATTCCTTATTGGTAAAGATGGCTCACTCTTTTCCCGCTTTGGCTCCGATGCCGAACCCGAAGGTGGTGACATCGAGGCAGCCGTCAAAAAGGCACTTGGTGCACCTTGAGTTTTGTGTCGCTACATGATGCATCAGTCGGAGACTGCGCGGTAGAAGCTTCTACTCGTCGAAGACTACCGCAGGGCTGTTTCGACAGTCTTGTGGTTCAAGTTAAGCCCCACGGCTAGCTGATCCCTGCCGGGCAACTCGCTCTGCCACCGCCCTTGCTTAAGGTCGCTGCGCAAATGATCGGCTACCTGTGAGGCGATCGTTTTTGAAACAAAAGACATCTGCCACAGCGTGCCCTGCTGCTAGGCAGGTTGTCGAAGGCTATTGTTACTTCACCATGAACGGGAAGTTGCCTGTCGCCGCGCGGTTGCGCGTGTCAATCACGCGAAGATGGACTCGATAGGCTCCTGGCTTTTCGGGTGCATGGAAGGTGGCGGAGTTAGCCTCTGCTTTCACCACGCACAGTTCGAGTGGCACGGGCTTGCGCTCTTTGCCTTTGGAGTCACGGCCTGCTGTTTGCGGCGTGACGGTCCAGTGATAGGTGAGCGCGTCACCATCAGGATCAGTCGCTTCCCCTTGGGCGGTGAATTCACTGCCTCCGACGATCTCCTTTTTCGAAGCAGTGCTGACGATGGTTTTCAGCTCTGGAGCACGCTCAGATGGTGGCTGGCCTCTCCATAGCTCATGCATCACATCGCGTGTGGCGGTGGATTCACCGGTCTCGGTGTATATCCCAAACCAAGTGGATGTGGCCTCCTGCTTTTGGCCCCAAAGAAATACGTAGCCGCCCCAGCAATCACCGCCTGGAAGAATGGCGGTTTCATAGGCTTTGCGGATGAATTTGGCTTTCTCAGTACTGGTTTGCTCGATGGGTGCATTCCATGGGGCGCGTGGGCTTTCCCAGAAGCCGCGAGGGCCATATTCAGTGACGACCCATGGGCGCTTCCAGCCGACTTTTATTAGATGGTTTCTCAGGCCATTCAGGGCTGCGTAGGTATTGATGCCAACGAAGTCGAGGCTCGGTGTGTGGGCATTGAGCCCTTTGGATTTTACCGGCGAAAGTCCAGCCACAGCGGTGAAGGTCGGATGCGCGAGATCGAGTTTCTTCACGGCTTTGGCTAGCACTTCGATTTGCTTCCAATAATCGTCGTTGTTGCCATCACCTTCGGCTTCGTTGCCGAGGCCCCAAAAGAGCAGCGCTGGGTGATCACGAAACTTCGTCACCTCTTTCATCAAGCGTGCGGTTTGTCGGGCACAGTGCTCCACGTTCGCGTAGGAGAACCAGCTGCACTCCGGCTCCAGCCAGATGCCCGCGCAAACCGTCAGCCCGCGCTTCTGTGCGTCATCAAGGATCGGCCCCAGGCCATTCGTGGTCCAGGTGCGGATGCTATTCCCGCCTGTGGTCGCCAGATCGTCGAGATGCTGATCGCCAGCCGCGCCTTTGACAAAGTAAGGATCGCCACCTCGCGTGATGCCGACTCCCGGCACAATCTTCACCACCACAGCATCCGCAGCGGTATGAGTGATCGCGATGAATAGAATGGGTAGCGAGGTGAGGAGCAGGCGAATCATGGGCAATTTATCGCGTGGGGTCATGACAGACGCAAGATGACACGATCAGGTTGTCAGCTTGCAGTATTCACTCGGCGAGTAGCTCGTGACAGCCCGAAAGGCCCGCGTGAACGCGCTATGATCCGCGAAGCCGCAGTCGAGCGCGATCTGTGCGATGCTGGTATCGGTCTCACGCAGCAGCCTGCAGCCGACGGTGATGCGCGCCTTCGTGATCATCTGCATCGGGCTGATGCCGTAGATGCGCTTCATGACACGGGCGAAGCGCACAGCTGGCATGCCTGCTCTCCGCGCCAGTGATGACGGGCTGGCGGTCTAGTCATAGGCTGTCTCCAGGTAGAGAAGCACCTGTGCCACCCGCTGCGTGAGCCCCTCTCGGCCCACTGGCGAGGCAAGGTCTTTTGAGATGCCGATGAGCCCCGTCACCTGCCCTCGCTCATCCCGAATGGGCAGCTAGCTTGTCATGCCCCACACCAGCACATTGGGCCTGCGCCAAAACAACTCCAGCCGCTCGATGATGGGCCGCCCGGTGCGCAGCACCTGCTCATCCTGCTCGTCGGGATGCGGCCGTAATCACCCGGGGAGACATCGCAGGGCCGCCTGCCGAGCATTTGGGATTTTTCCTTCAAACCGTGCCGCTCGACGAGGGATTGATTCAACACCACGTAGCGCCCCGAGGCGTCTTTGATGAAAAAGGCCGTGTTTTGCATCAGATCGGCCACCTGCTCCACCAGACGCGTATCCAAGAGGCGCATGCCTGGATGAGTGAGTATGCCCGGAAGCACTGAGGTGGCTTTTTTCATGGAATGAGAATGGTGCAATAACGACGGCGCGACACGCTTCTTCACTGTGCGTCTTTTGACTCCTTCGGCAGTCATCTTGGTCAAGACAACACCACTCACCATGAGCAAGATACTAGACATGCCCAATATCTCCGATCATATCCCGTTCACGATGAAAACCCTGTACCTCACTCTGCTTCTATCGTTGCCCGCCTTGGCCTTGGATCGTCCGAAGCTGCAAATCCTCAATGCAGGCCCACACGCCATCGAGGTCTTCTGGATCAGCCATGAAGGCAAACGAGTGCCGAACGGCGAAATCGAGCCAGGGAACTCCTACATCATCAGCACGACGCTGGGTCACCACTTCGTCGTTGTGGATGGCGGGAGGGAGTCGGAGGTCGTGAGCCAAGTTCCTGTACAGACTTTCCGCCATGATCCGAGGGCGCAGAATGGGGTGCCTGCATTTTACACGCAAGTCATACACGCTCATGGCTATCCGATCTGTGGTTCGGCAAAGGTGAGCGCGTTTGCAATGAAGGAAGCGGCCTACCTAGCCGATCTCATGCTAGCGAAGCGGCCCGATGTGCGTGAGGCGATGATCGCCAGTGGATCGCGGCTGTGCATCCTGGCGCACAATGAATATACCACGGATCAGCCCGAGTGGGCTTGGCTGGGAAAGGTGCCGGCACCTGGTTTCGCGAGCATATTCATCAAAGACTACCGAGACGCCCGCGCCCGCGGCATGGGCGGCAGCACCACGGACCCTTTTTGCTCCTGCGCGGAGGAAAACCTGCTGGCTTACGATGGTGACCCCTATTCCAACGAGTGCATTTTCATCCATGAGTTCGCCCACAACATCCACCTGCGCGGCCTGACGAATGTGGACGCGACTTTCGACCCGCGAGTGAAAGCAGCCTTTGATGACGCAATGAAAGCCGGGCTATGGACGGGCAAATATGCCAGCATGAATCATCACGAATACTTCGCCGAAGGGGTGCAGAGTTGGTTCGACAACAACCGCGAGAACGATCACGACCACAACCATGTAAACACACGTGCCGAGCTGCTAGCTTATGATCAGGGTCTCGCCGCGCTCTGCCGCGAGGTCTTTGGAGACACCGTGCTGAAATACACGAAGCCAGCGACGCGGCTCATCAGCCACCTCACAGGCTATGATCCGGCCCAAGCGCCAAAGTTTGAATGGCCGGAGCGACTCAAGAAGGCCAAATCCGTCATCCGTGAAGCAGCGCAAAAGCGCTCTGATACCGCAACGAGCACGCAATCGCATGACGAACGATTCATCGAAGGATGGAAGGTTCATGTGAGCAGGAAGATCGAGCCAGCGGCGCTCACCAAAACACTGTCGCTACTCATCGTGCAGCTTCAGGAGATCGTCCGCGTCGTCCCGGCGAAGTCGGTCACCGAATTGCAAAAGGTGCCGCTGTGGTTCAATCCCGAATATCCGAAGGTGCGCCCACGCGCCGAGTATCATCCCGGCGCAGACTGGCTGCGCGAGAATGGTCGCGATCCGGTGATGGAGAAAGCGGTGGAGTTTACCAACGTGCGTATCTTTGAAGAGGAAACACGCCGAATGCCGAACTTCGCACTGCATGAACTGGCGCACGCCTATCACCACCGCACGGCGCGCATGAGCTATGGCAATCTTGAGATCAAAGCAGCCTACGAGAAGGCCAAAGCCAGCGGCAAGTATGACCGCGTCGAGCGCAAAGACAGCGAAGGTCGCAGCCACATGGACCGCTCGTATGCGATGACGAACCCGCAGGAATACTTCGCCGAATGCACGGAAGCCTACTTCAGTCGCAACGACTTCTTCCCGTTCACTCGGGATGAATTGCAGCAGTTCGATCCTGAGGTGTCAACGTTGCTGGAGAAGCTCTGGGGCATCACCTCACCAAAATCGTAAAACCATGCTTCACACCACCCCATTCATTATTCTAGCGGTGTCCTTGATAAACCTTTCCACTTTGTCAGCCGACGAATTAACCGAGCTGCATCGCAAGGCTGCCGCTGGTGATGCCAAAGCCCAAGTCGATCTCGCTATTCGTCTCCGCGATGGCAAGGGAATAACCAAAGACGATGCCGAGGCCATGCAGTGGGCGCACAAGGCCGCCGATGCCGGAAACGCCGATGCGCAAGACTTCGTAGGTTTTGCCTATCTGCGAGGCGCTGTGGTGAAAAGGAACACCGCGCTCGCCATCGCCTATTTTAAAGAGGCGGCGGATGAATCAGCTCAAGCGGCCTTCAACCTCGGCCAGTGCTACTACGGCGCTCAAGGCACCGAGCAGGATTGTGCCCAGGGACTCGCTTGGTGGGAGAAAGCGGCGGCCATAGGCCATGGCCGTGCCGCAGCAGCGGCGGCGATGGCTTTTCACGCGGGCGAAGGCATCCCCCGCGATCCCGCCAAGGCTCGCCAGTTTGCGGAGCGTGCGGCGGAGCTGGGTAATGCAGGCGGACTCGTCTTTCTTGGCGAATTACAGTTCCAAGCCGGTGAAATTGAGGCTGCGAAAGCAAGCTGGAACAAAGCCTCTCAGCTCCAGCCCACCACCGCCACGGGGCATCCCGCGCAGCCTTCCGACAACGCCTCCGCCCAGCAAGGCGCAGACCTCTTGAAGCTCGGCGAATATCGCCAGCGCAAGGGTGAGCCGGGCAAGTTCGCTTTCGTGCAAATGCCTCACATCCTCCAGGGCTACAACAACTGCGGCAGCACCGCCTGTGCCATCTTTGCCCGCTTTCAGGGCAGCGAGATCGGCGGATGGGACTTCAAAAAACTCTGCCCATCACCTCTCGGCACCGGGACCGACTGGTGGCATCTGCTTGATGCCTCAAAGAAGATCGGCCAGCAGTGGAAACTCGTCACCTACACGCCCGATGACGATGGCTTCGCCCAAGCTACAGCCATGCTGCGAAGTGAGCTCGATGCCGGACGCCCCGTCGTTGTCGATTTCAAATACATCGGCCCGCAATACGCTGGCGGTTTTGCGGGGCACACACTGAGCGTCTGTGGCTATATTGCGAAAGACGATCTCTACATCCTCTGCAATCCCGCCGTCGTCACTCCCGGCCTGCAACTCATCACAGCGGATGATTTGAAGAACTTCTGGCGCTCCGATCACTACGGCGCGCTGTCGAAAGGCGTGCTCGCGCGCCCGGCGTTTGTCATCGACCACCGTTGATGTCCCACCCTATTTATGGAATCCACCTTTCAAAGTCTCTTTTGATCTGCTTCTGGCCTCTGGCACATTTCAATGGAGGGTTACGGTCGCAGAAAGGTGCGGGCAAAGTTGATGCTACGGGTGTGCTTGGGCATGCAAGGCGGCTAGGCTGGCGGCTAGGCTGGCGGCAGCGGCCTCAGCTCAGTTGGCCTTCATGCATGGTCAAGACGCGGCCCATGCGTGCGGCCTGGACTGGGTGATGGGTGACCATGATGAGGCTGACGCCGGTGGTCTTTTGCAGGTCAAGCAACAGGGTCGTGAGGGACTCGGCGTTCTTTTCATCGAGCGCACCGGTGGGTTCGTCGGCCAGGATGACTTTGGGCTGATTGATCAAGGCACGGACGACGGCGACGCGCTGACGCTCGCCACCAGAAAGCTGGGCAGGCTTCCATGACAGACGATCGCTCAGACCAACGGAGGCGAGCAGTGATTCGGCGCGCTGCTTTAGTGCATCAGCGGGAGGTTTGTTTTTCAAGGCGAGCGTGGGCAGGAGGACGTTTTCCAGTACGGTGCATTGCGGCATGAGATGATGGAGCTGGAAGATGAAGCCGATCTTTTCACTGCGCAGTTCAGCAAGACGCGCGGCAGGACAGATGGCGACTGATTCTCCATCGAAGACGTAGTCACCTGTATCGGCACTGTCTAGTGTGCCGAGGATGTTCAGCAGCGTACTTTTGCCACAGCCTGAGGGTCCGACGATGGCGAAAGATTCACCGTCCTGAATGTCTAACGTAATGTCACGTAACACGGAGACGACAGCATCACTGCCGGGTTCGCGATAAGATTTGGAGATGTGGGTGAGTGAGAGGAGTGACATGAGAAAAAATGACGAATGACGAAGAAAAGACAAATTCACAATACGCCTCCCTTCGTCATTCGTCATTCGTCATTCGTCATTCGTCTCCACCGTTTAGCTTTGAACTCGTGGCGGGGCAGACTGCCGCTTTCGACAACTTGCACGGGGATGCGGAGTGAGAAGGTGTCGCGGAGTTTAGTTTCGAGCTTTTTGAGGAGGCTTTTGGCGATGTTGCCTGGCAGCTCGATAAGAAGAGCGATCTCGTCCATGGCTTCGACTTTCTTTTGCTCGACCATGAACTCGACAATCTCAGGGAATTGGCGGACGACGGCTTCGATGGCGCTGGGATAGACGTTGACGCCACGGATGACGACCATGTCATCAATTCGGCTGAGAACGCCGCCCTCAAGCACAAGGCGCTCGTTGATAATGCGCTTTTTTACCCAGTCGCCGGTGCGATAACGTAACAACGGGCAGGCGGTGCGTGTGAGCGTGGTGAGAACGAGTTCGCCGTGCTCGCCATCGGCAACTTCGAGACCCGTCTGTGGGTCGATGACTTCAGTGAGATAGGCTTCCTCAATGACGATGAGATTACCCGGCAGGTCAGTGACCTCGTAGCTGACAGGGCCGACCTCAGTCATGCCATGGTGGTCATAGACTCGTGCGTCCCAGAGTTTTTCAATGTGGGCGCGCACTTCAGGGATGCTACCGCCTGGCTCGCCAGCGACGATGATTTTATTGATGCGCAGGGCCATGCGCTCGATGCCACTGGCTTCGCCAATCATCTCACCGAGACGTAGAGCATAGGTGGGCGTGCAGCAAAGGGTGGTGGCACCATAGCGGACCATCATTTCCAACCGTGACTGACTGGAAAGCCCGCCGCCAGGGATGGCGATGAAGTCGCGCGAAGCCGCCTCATACGCGGTCCAGAAACCGAGAAAGGGACCGAAGGAGAAGGCGAAGAAGATACGATCGCGGCCTTTGATGAGGTCCGCGCCTTCATACACCCGACGCCAGCATGCAAGCATGGCATCCCAGCTTTCGGTTGTATCAAGCCAAGCCATGGGCTGCCCGCTGCTAGTGCCACTGGTTTGGCAAAAACGTGTGTAGTGGGCCAGCGGTTTGGTGAGCAACGAGCCGAAGGGCGGATGCGCGAGGTGATCGGCGAGGAGTTCGTCCTTGGTGGTGAAAGGCACCTGCTGCATGAAATCCTGGACGCGGTTCATGGAAGTGGTGCGCACTCCGGCTTCACGAAATTTACGCGCATAGAAGCCATCGGTGGTGGCGAGGTTGAGCACGATGGAGCGCAGCCGACTCCATTGATTGGAGCGCAGCCGAACACGGTCGATCATCGGTGTTTTGGAATCCACGCTCCAGCCTTGGCGAAAGTGCGCCAGGGGTCAAGGCATGAACCCAAAGGATCAAGCAATCTCAACAACCGAAAGAACTGGATCAATAACAACGGCAAGGAGTTGCATCTGCCAGTTCATCAGTGGACTCTCGGCAGTGGGTTCAGAAACCACCTGCTCTAGAGTGCTGCGAGATCCGAGAAGACTGCCTTCTATCTCTAGGCCCACTGCAATCTGATCACGCTGAGCACAAAGACGATCCACGGCATCACGTTGTGCATCGGTCATGCGACCTTTGATTTTCTTTTGACGCTGTGGCCAAGCGGCCTGCCCATCGCGGAAAACGGTGGCAATAAGATCATGAAATTCTTTTTTCCAACGTGGACGCCAACCGCCGGGAGGCTCCATGACGAGGCCTGCTTCAAAGGTCTCTGCATAAGCGACCATTTGCTTATTCGACATGACGCGATAGCAGGGCATATCGCGCTCCTGGGAGATACCTTCACGCCACTCCCACATGCCTTTCAAAATGGCTAGCCCCTTGGAATGTAGCCTTCCACTTCCCTGCACACGCCAAGGGTCATCGCGTGGAGCCTTGCTGCGTGCAGCGACATCACTTTGAAGTGTACGGCAGCTTTCTTCAAACCACGACAGCCTGCCTTTCTCGCGAAGAATCGCCAGGAAGTGATCAGCTATTTTGAGTAAATAGCGGACATCATCCACCGCATAAGAGAGCATGTGATCTGGTAACGGGCGGCGACTCCAATCAGCTTTTTGAGAGGCTTTGGAAACAGTGACGCTAAGCACGTTCTGGAGCAGTGCGGCCAGACCAAACTGCCTGCTGCCCGTCAGTCGCGCGGCGATCTGAGTGTCGCGGATTAGCCGTGGCTCCCAGTTGTAGGTTCGGCGCAGCATGGTGAGATCATAGTCCGCTCCATGGAACCAGAGTTCATAACGATCCATTAAGGCAAGGAGTCCGCTCACATCCGCGATAGCAAGTGGGTCCACGAGTGCAAATCGTCCACCGCAAGCAACCTGAAGAAGGCAGAGCTTTTCGTGATAATGATGCAGTGAGTCGGCTTCAGTATCGAGGCAAACCCTCGTCTCTCCTATGGCTTGTAGATGTGCATCGCTGTCAGCGATCCAGCGCTCTAAATGCTCAGACGTGGAGATGAACTCAAAATCGCGCACGGATGAAGTGGGTGGAGCCGTGATTGCCTCGCTCATTTTAGACCAGTGAGGAGAATTTCAGCATTATTACCCGTGCGGTTGATATTGCGAATGAGCAGCTCAAGCGCTTCGACTGCAGGCACTTGAGCCAACTGTTTACGAATGGCCGAGACACGGCGAAATTCGTCCGGGTGGTAAAGTAAGTCGTCACGCCGCGTGCCGGATTTCAGAACATGTAAGGCTGGAAAAATGCGACGCTCACTAATCTCGCGATCCAGCGTGGCCTCCATATTGCCAGTGCCTTTAAACTCTTCAAAAATGAGTTCATCCATCTTGCTCTCTGTATCCACAAGTGCTGAGGCAATGATGGTAAGGCTGCCGCCTTCTTCGACATTACGAGCGGCTCCAAAGAATTTCTTGGGCTTCACCATAGCTTTCGCGTCCATACCACCAGACATCGTGCGGCCCTTACCGCCAGAGAGGGAGTTATAACCACGCGCCAGACGAGTCAGAGAATCGAGCAGGATGACAACATCCTTGCCCAGCTCAACGAGGCGGCAGGCACGCTCACGCACTAACTCAGCGAGTTGGCTGTGGCGCTTCGGACTTTCATCAAAAGTGCTGCTAAAAATCTCGCAGCCACTAACAGACTCCTCAAAATCGGTCACCTCCTCAGGGCGCTCATCCAGCAGAAGAATGATCAATGTGATCTCCTTGTGATTTTGGACGATGGATTTGGCGATGTCTTTGAGGAGCATCGTCTTGCCCGAACGAGGTGAGGCATTGATCAGACCACGCTGACCTTTCCCCAACGGAGCCACGAGATCCATGATGCGTGCAGAAAGCGAGCAGGGCTTCGGAGTTTCTAAGATAATGCGTTGATTGGGAAACATCGCCGTCAGCTTATCAAAATGCACTGGCGGCTGATAGGTATCTACCGACATCCCGTCCACTTCCGTGATGCGGTCAATAGCTAGATACTTGTCACGGTCCTTAGCCGCACGAAGGTAACCGGTGATGCGGCTACCAGGACGGAGATTGAATTTCCTGACCAAGAACAGAGGAATAAAAACATCTTCTGGAAGTGGCGCGAAGCTGTACTTGGGGTAGCGGATTAGCCCGAAATTGTCAGCACCAATCTCGAGTATGCCATCCACCAAAATACGAGTGCGGTGTTCAGCCATCCAAGAAAGCAGATCATAGATGAGTTGGTGCTTACTGCGGCTCGCATTGATACGATAACCAACCGTTTCTGCCAGTTGTTGTAGCTCCGCAAGAGTCGAGTCATGCAAGGAACTCACGGAAATTTCCACAGGAAAGGGCGGCTCGGCCGTTGGCGCAGAATACTTCTCAACTGGCGTCTCAGGCTGAGGCAGCTCAGTTAGGGAAGGCTCCTTAACGCTCGCACTTGAGTCAGTGACCAGATCAGTTGCGGGTATTGGCTGAGGCTCTACGGCAACTTCAATAGTGGGCGTATTCTCCGCTTCAGCGGTATCAGGGATTTCGGGGATTTCGGTCGGATTCATCATGCCAAAGCTGTCTTGCCAGTGTCAGTAACTGAGCCTCAAAAGCGGCCTCATCACCATCATTCCAGATGACGATATCCGCTTTTTCGACTTTGGTTTCGATGGACCACTGAGATCTCAACATCTGCTCGATGATCGGCTCGTTAAGTCCTCGACGTTCCATCAACCGCCGAACTTGAACCGCCCGGCTTGCTGCCACGACAATGATCAAGTCCGCTGTTACTACACACCCAGTCTCATAGTGCAGAGGCACCTCCGCAAGGAAAAGTTCCACTCCCGATTTTTCAGCTTCGGCACGCTGAGATTCCAGAGCGGCAAACACGAGAGGGTGTAAAATTGATTCCAAAATTTGACGGGCACTAGGATCAGCAAATACTCGCTGACGAATAATATTTCGATTCGCCCGGCGTATCCCCCCCTCAACACGCACTGTTTCATCACCAAATTTTCTCACAAGCTCATTCATCACGTCTTGATTATCGAGCCAGTGTTGGGCCTCAAGGTCAGCCGAGAACGACAACGTTCGTGAGCCGAAGTGTTGAGCCATCGCATTTACAGCGCTGCTTTTACCGCAACCTATGCCGCCTGTGAGAATGTAGAACTTCATAAAAAAAGGGCAGGAGACTTTCATCTCCTGCCCTTGTTAAGATCTAAAAAATTAGTTACCAATCGCTGGCAAGAGAGGATTACCTCCCAATACGCCTGGGGCAGCCTCACCGACAGCACCGCCCTTGATTCTTTGACCAGCTGGGTCAATCAAGGTAGCTGTCACAAAAATCATCAAATTGCGCTTAAAGTGGTCTTCCACTTCTGTGCGGAAAAGCCGACCAATGAACGGGAGATCTCCCACTACCGGAAGCTTATCTTCCACATCTTGCACATCCTCACGGATAAGGCCGCCGAGAGCAACGGTCTGACCATCCCAGACCGTAACTGAAGTCTTGACTTTGCGGGTGGAAAAAATCGGTTGATTGATCGTATTCGGAGTCAGCTCCACCCTAGTTGAACCAATGGTAACACCGAAGGCATCAGTCAATGGTTGGACACTGTAAATGGGACTACCATAATTAATGAATCCATCGAACTCAGTCACTTCTGGGAGAAGATTAAGATCAATCGAGCCATTTTCACCAATTACTGGATCAACTTCCATGCGAACGCCCACAGGCCGCATTTCAAAGGCTGTTGGTGTCGTAGGCGTAACAGGAATAGAAGGTGTAGTCGTAGCCCCACCAATAATACCACCCCCACCGCCAGCGGAACCCACATTGGTTGGAATTTGTGGAGGGTCAAATTCTGTTGGATAGATGAATTCACGAATAACTTCGACGGTAGCTTGCTGTCCACCTTTAGTGGTCACACTCGGTGCGCTCATGAGATCCACCCCCTTACGTTGAGATAAGGCACGGAGAACCATACCAAACTGAGGATCAGTGAAAATGCCAGCAATGGACAATACACCAGGCCCCACGTTATCAGCACCTGCGTCGGCAGGATTAAACAATGAATCTACACTATCACCCCGAATAGCACGACTTCCCGACCGGAGACCCCGAGTTACGGGACTCACGACACCACCCGTTACCAAGCCAGCGAGATTGCCAGTATAGGTCGATCTGACACCAGAGTTTCCGGCGGTGCCTCCACCTAGTTCAACATTACCACCAGCCCCGCCAAGTAACCAATCGAAACCAAGTTCATCCGTATTTTTCTGAGTGACCTCGACGAATTTCGAAGTGATATAAACCTGTTTAGTGACTCGGCCAATAATAGAGTCAACAAAAGCTTCAACCAAATCAAGGTTAGGCTGAGTGTTTTTAACAATGAGCTGTGAAGTCACTTTGTTGAATACAGCTGTTGCCTGTTCAGGGAAAGGAATACCTTGGGACTTTAGAATATCCAAAGCACTCTGTCGGACCTGCAATCCCGAAGCTGCAGGAGCAGCACCACCAGCGGCGAAAGGATCTGCAGCTGCAGCGGCTGCCGGAGCAGCACCTCCGCCGCTTCCCATGCTTTCAAAGTCTGGCGGAACTTTGTAAATACGCGTAAACTGCTCCGCGGTAGTTTCAGATACTGGCACAATAAGAACAGCGAAAGGTTCTACCTTGAACTTCATTCCCGCAAGCTCCGTAACATATCTCAGAGCCTCAACCATTGGAACGTCCTTTAAATCGAGACTAATCGATGCTGTGGATGGACTATCGCCACCTTTCAGGATGATATTCACCCCTTTACGTGCCGGATCATTTTCTTCGATGTCCAAATCACGACTTTTAACTCGCAGGAACTCAACGGCTTCATCAATACTAGCACCGGAAAAAGTAACCTGTGGAAAGACAATTTTCTGCATCTTCTGGCTAAGATAAATGGTCGGAGCTTTACCGCCACCACCTGTGTTCTCAAACGAAAGTCCCTTTACTGGCGGCTTTTGCTCCCAAGCTTCATTCACCATATTTAACATACGAACACGTTGATGATCACGAGCGCTTTCAAAATACTCAGTGCGCTTTCTTTCCGCAAGTTCCATACCACGACGAGCGGCCGTATTGTAAGGATCAATGCGGAGGACATCTTCGAACTGAGTCAAAGCCTGATCATAGTTACCAATCTCTACAGAACTACTAGCGAGAAAGAGTCCCTTTTGAACTTTACCGACATTTTCAACATGCTCTGGCGTCAGGGCTGGCGGCCAGCGATCTGGATCATCTAGGTGACGTGCAAATAATGTAGAAGCCTTGTGGCCTGGGACGACTGCAAGCGCTTCATCCAAAAGTTTTCTCGCTGCGACATAATCACCGATCACGGCCTTTTCGCGCGCTACTTGAGCCGCACAGTCTGCGAACTTCAGATTGGCAAGATTACGCCAATCTTGAATGAAAGTGGCATTTGGGAGTTGGTCAAAAATATCCTTGGCTGCGCGATACTGAGCCAGAGCGCCTTCGTGATCACCTTTAGCGTAAAGTTCGTCACCTTTTTCCATCCCTTTTCTAGCGTCTTCAATGCGGGCAGCACGGCGTGCAATTTCACGTTCAGCGATGCCTGGAACACCACCGCCTAGTCCACTTTCGCCAGCGTTAACTGGAGGTGTGACAATCGGAGCTATCACAGCAACGAGTAGGGCAATTCGATTTTTAATCATACGGGAGGACTGGGTCATAAAGGGAAATTAGAGCGAGATTGGCTTTGAGTTGTGGTGTTTATCAGTATTCGCGAGAGTTTGGCGAGATGTTTTTTTGCTTTTTTTTGGAAAGTTAACCTTTCTTGACGGTTATTGGTTCCCCTGTCGTATTTGGACCATCCACGGGAACGATGACAGCTTTGTTCTCCTCGATGCTAAGCACCTTGAATGTGATACCGATTCCAGGAATCTGGAAGGTCTCTCCCTCTTTTACTTTCCGAACTTCGGCGTTGCCTATTCTAAATTCAAATTCAGCTTCATACTCAGCCAGATTCGTTTCAGAGCCTCGGACGAGGATGAATTCTTTTTTGGTGGCAGTATCAAGACACTTGAGCTCCGAAATGTCTTTTTCACCCACTTTAGGATCTGCCACGGTTTTCTGTTCAAAACTTATCGCCTTGAAACGCACAGCACCTTTGTCGAATCCAAACTCATCCCCAGGCGAGACAAATTTACTCACCTTGGGTTCTGGCGCAATGCGTTGAACCTGGTAGGGCGGCGCACTGCTATTCAACTTGATCCTGTAATCGTGAGTGATGCGTTGCTTCAAATAGAGCTTCTGAGTGACTGGGGGGTGCGATTGAGCTTCCTTGGGGTCTGTTGGCGGATCGGCCGAAAACTCTTCCTCGTTGCTAAATCCGTCATTATCAGCGTCTAAAGCGCCCACGTTTGGCGATTCGATGCTGGGAAGATCATACTTGATCAGGAAAGCGTTAGTCATCGGTGGACGCAGCACTTTATCCTCTGTTTGCAGGTCAAAGAGATCATCACCTTTTTGCAGTAGGATGATGGATTTATTCAGTGGCACTGCCTTACCTCTAATTTCAGGAGACGCCCACATAACCTTTTCTGTTAGGCGCTTGAATACAGCATTGACACCATCAGTGGGAGGCGGGTTGAGATCATTTTTGGATGAACTGGGGAGTAGGCTGAGGCGCTCAGAAATACTCTGACTGTCCCAGATCAGGTAGCCGACCACAGCTGCCGCTATCAAGGTCGCCGCGGTGAGAAGTCCTTTCTCGTAATTGCCATTCTTGTTCTGCATGATGCTAAAATTAAAAGCTAATGTTCTATCACCGCGTCGCAGGCGCTGGTGTGTTCGGATTGACAAACTTGACTAGATCAATCTCTAAGAAAGCGCGCAATGTCTCTTTACCGAGGACAACATGGGAATCGGGAGCAGCAGGCTGTATGCCTGAGGGTGCAGGCTTGGCGGGATCCACTCCAGATGGAGTTGGCGAAGCGGGTGCGGTGGGGTCAGAACCAGAAGGCATAGGCGCTGTCACAGCTGCAGTAGCACGAGGCGGCCCCTCTTTTGCTTCGTTCTCGACTCGAAGAAGACGAACCACTGTAAAGAAAGGCATTTCTGAAGGGCTGGCGAGTTTACTTAATAGTGTCTGTAGCGCACCTTGGTCCGTTCGGATCATGACACGCACCTGACGACGTTCAGTAATGTTTACCGCTGCGGGTCTCGCAGTTCGGGAAGCCACAGCCTTAGCTTTCGCTTTGCTGGCTTGCTGAGGTTTCGAAGGCTCCCCTTTTTCAGAAGGCAATTGCGAACGCTCCACCATATCAATCGATTTCACTCCGCTATTGAGCAGCATTTTAACGATCTCATCCACTGAATCGAGGTAGGTGGAAAGTTCAGATGCGACCTCGTCCGTTTTGGGTATATCTGCGATGTATTCGTTGAAGCTCAGATAAAATTCTGCAGGCAGACGATTTCCTCCGATCTTTTTGATCTCTGCGATCTTACTCTTTAACTTCGCTTGGAAATCGTTATTGCTGATTGGCTTGTCCTCTGGTTGAAGCTTATAAAGCACCAGTGAGAGTTTACCAACCGCGTCGCTATAATCCTTCACTTGAGCTTGCTTAGCGGCAAGGTTCTCAGGGGTTGGTGCCAAGGGCGCGCTTTTCATGGACGCCAAACTGGCATTGACGGTGTCGAATTCTTCCTGGGCCGCTCCGGCGTCGGACCAAGCATTGAATAAAACCACTCCGAGTCCAATGACTCCTGCACCAGTCATCCCGAGGATGGCGGCAGGCACTTTGTTTTCTTGAATCCAGCTCATCAGTTTTTGAATTTCATGGGCTGCGCGAGAGGCAGCTTAATGTTAAAAGTGTAGGCGTAACGATCATCTTCAACTCCAGCCTCAGCACTGACATAGTCAGCCCGCTTGGCCTCGAAATTGGCGATGTTAAACCAAGAAGACTTGGCAAGGGCGCTACCAAAACGATAAACAACCTGTTCACCTTCGTCGTTTTTCCGATAGAGACCCTGCATCTGGACGGTGTAAACTGGCTCAGCAGTCGTCGTCGCAGTCTCCTTGTCGTCCTTGGGTGCGGATGAGGTCTCACCCTGGGTGACAAGTTGAGGCGTGATGGACTTACCGTCCTTCATGGGCTCAATCAGGGTCAGCCAGATCAAATCGTTGTCGAATTTGTTGTTGATCTCTGTCATGAGCCGAACCCAATAGGAGCGTTCAGCTACAGCTTGCTCTAACTGTGTGCTTAATCCCATCAATTCCGTCTGCCTAGCATTTAATGCATTGATCTGGGTCGCTAAGGACTTTAAATTCTGGTTTTCCTGACGCATGGCTCCCAATTTTTCTTCAATAACACGTTGGGTATTTTGGTGGTAAAAGATACCGGTGCCTAGTGCAGCCCAGAGACAGACTGCAGCGAGCAAAAGGGATGGTGTGCGTCGCGCCGCATCACGAGCATTGGCAATGGCGGTAGGCACCAACTCAACTTCACTCGGACAGCCGCCGCTAGAACGCAGAGCAAGACCAACGAGTTCACCCATAAATGGACTCTCTGCATGAGCCGAGTCCGCCTTCAAGCTCCGGTCAATTTGGACGCCTCGAAGAGGGTTGAAGATTTCGACAGGCAATTTAAGTTTTTCCTCAAGGAATATGGCTATATTGCCCAATAGAGCACCGCCACCTGTAATAAAAACACGTTTAGGCTGCGAGCCACCCTGCTGAGTGCGATAGAAAGTGATCGTGCGCATGATCTGCGTATGCAGATTAGAGACTGTATTTCGAATTACTCTGGAAAGGGCCGCAGTTTCCGGATCTGAATGCTCCTGCACAGCGCCACCTTGAGCCACAAAACCTTGAGCAATTTTCAACGCCTCGGCCTCTGCAAAGCTGATGCCGAATTCCTTGGCAACGGCGGCAGAGATTGCTGCGCCACCGACGAGAAAGTTTCGAGTGAAAAGTTTGCCACCATCAACGAACACGAGATTCGTTGAGCGAGCACCTAGATCGATCAGAACAGCTGTCTCATCCACATCTGGGTATGAATAACGAAAGGTATTAAAGAGTGCCATCGGCGCCACATCCACGCCAGACGTCTTCGCTCCTGCAGCAACAACTTGGTCGTTGATCTCATTGAGAGCGTCCGACTTCATGGCCACTAGCACCACTTCAGTTTCTCCATTTCCTTCAGAAACAAACTCGTAATCCCAGACCACTTCATTGATCGGGAATGGCACGTTTTGACGTGCTTCAAACTCCACAATCTGAGCCACTCGATCTGGCTGCACAGGTGGCAGTTTCACAAAGCGTGTGAAGACCGTATGACCAGCGACGGCATACCAAACGGCAGACTTCTTGATCTTAAGTCGATCAGTCAATTCATCCAGACTGACCTTGAGCTGTGGAAGCCGTGAGGCGTCCACCGTGGGATCGCCTGTCATTTCTACATGCTCATATTTTTTCAGAACGAGGTCGCCCCCTATTTTGCTGAAAATTGCTCCTGAAATACGCTGGGAACCCAGGTTCAGAACTGCGATGCTTTTACTGTCTGCCATGCTCGGAAAATTAGTATTTCGTTACTGTACCCTGCTGTCTGATTGACCTTGGCTTCACTTATTCTTCACACCAACATCATAGTCACCCCAAAGAATGGCGAAGGGCGTGTCCTTCTTGGCCAGCATGACGCCATCGTTGATCGACAGGCCATCCGTTTTTTCCCACCAGGGACCTTTGATGCTGCCATCCCCAGCCACACGCTGTCCATCAACTATTACCTCGACTCCCCATCCAGTCACATCACCGGGAATAAAATTATCCTTCTCAAGGATGCGTCGGAGTGTCGCAGGAGACACGAAAGCTAGAGCATGACATTTCTCCGATGCTGGAATATCCACATAATCAAAGGAGCCTTTCAGGACCTGCCTCTTGCCGTCCTTGTCTTGAGAACTCATTGCCAAATAATAATTCACAGTGATGGATGCCAGGCTCCCATTCCGTCCTCCAACCGTCGCTGCCAGTTTGATATCGAATTCCATATCGATCTGCATCCATGTCTTAGGCCGCCAGTTTTTATCTGGAACATTGCCCGCCTGAAATTGCGGCGTTGGTATTGAGTCAAACTTTGGGGCCTTAATATCCACCTTAACAGTGGGCTTCGTCTGAGCTTGAAGCGAGGGCATCGCGATAGCAACGATCGACAGGGCGAGTAATGATGACTTCATGAAAATGGGGGGTTGTCAAAGGTCACACCGACAGGGTAGCTCTGTTGGAATATCCTCTTGAATTAATGTCTTTTTATTCGCAAACAGGGCTACTCATCAAGACTTGATTGCAAGAAAGTCACGAAAATATTCAATTGTTTGCACGATGCCTTCCTCGAAAGCCACTTTTGGCTCCCATCCAAGAAGCTTGCGAGCGAGAGTAATGTCGGGCTGGCGCACCTTTGGATCGTCCATCGGCAACTCTTGATGAATAATTGGCTGATCACTGCCGATGATTTTTTGGATCTCTTTAGCGAACTGAAGCACGGTCATTTCGCGAGGATTACCAATATTTACCGGCTCATGGTAACTACTTTGGGACAGCTTGTAGATGCCGTCGATCAGATCGGAAACATAGCAAAAGCTGCGCGTCTGTGAACCATCTCCAAACACGGTTATCGGCCGCCCCTGCAGCGCTTGACCGATGAAAGCTGGCACGACACGGCCATCCTCCAACCTCATACGAGGACCATAGGTATTGAAGATTCGGACGATCTTGGTATCCATCTGATGGGCACGGTGATAGCCCATCACCATCGCTTCAGAAAAACGCTTCGCCTCATCATACACCCCGCGTGGGCCTATCGGGTTCACATTGCCCCAGTACGTTTCTTTTTGCGGGTGTTCCAGCGGATCTCCATATGTCTCACTAGTGGAGGCGATGAGATAGGATGCTCCTTTAGCTTTTGCCAAACCCAGCGTGTTATGCGTCCCAAGAGATCCGACTTTTAGTGTCTGAATCGGTAACTTTAAATAATCAATCGGGCTAGCTGGTGAAGCGAAATTAAACACCAAGTGAACCTCGCCCGGCACATGGATGTAGTTCGTCACATCATGCTTTATGAATCGAAAATCTGAATTGCCGACAAGATGTTCGATGTTGCGCACATTTCCGGTTAGCAGGCTGTCGATACCGATCACTTGATAGCCTTCAGCAAGAAGTCGATCTGTGAGGTGTGATCCGAGGAATCCGGCTGCACCGGTGACAACTGCTGTTTTCTTGTTGGCCATAATTTTCGAGCGAGAGTTGCTGATTGTGGGGCTTTTCAACCTTGGCGCAAGCAAAGAGTGCCCACATCACGGTCTGTTATATTTTCATCCTTTTCACCTTTGGTGTAACGTGTTTCCGTGAAGACCATGCGCTCCCTCATTCTCCTTACATTCATAGTCTTCACCACGAGTCTTTTAGCCGACACCCTCGCTCTAGGTCAGGGCCTTTGTTCGACCACTTGGGGGCCTTTGGGTCGTCCTTCGGCCTGGAAAAAGACAAAATCATGGGGATGAAATCGTAATTCCACGTCTTCTGGGAAGTTCCGATGGATCGCCTTCAAACTTCATCCTTCAAACTTCATTCTTCACGCTTCATCCTCTTAGCCCCTCCTTCAGCCGCTACTTCGTCATTCGACATTTGAGGTGCAACGGATTATTGGACCAAAGACTCCCTTAATTTAGGGGTTGGTTATGGGTTTGGGTTTCAAACTGATTTGGGGTGAGGTATCCGAGAGCGGAGTGTTTGCGTTGATGATTGTAGTAGCCTTCGATGTATTCGAAGAGTT
>CAMAQH010000029.1 GCA_945860295.1 Prosthecobacter debontii | reverse complement strand
TTCTCCGCAGACCGCTTCTGAGCTGACCAAGACGCTGCGTCCCACTATGAACTGGGCGGATAACACGCTGCGCACACTTCTCGCGTGTTTGTTGGATAAAGGTGCGCTGAAGACGGGCTTCCGGTTTTGACTTCCAGCATTACGACAATGGCTTTACCCAAACCGATCAATTGCCAGCAGGTCACGCTACTAGCTTGGCTCATCGGTGCTGCGAGTGTACTTGCTATTGGTGCAGGCTCCTTTGCGAGCAGTCTCCGGCAGATCAAACGCACGCGACTTCCTGTGAGCGATGCGTGGCTCCATGAACTCACTTGACTTGCCCGCGAGATCGGTTTTTCGGCGGGCACCTCGTTTCTGGATGGATTCCGCCATTCGTGGCCCTGCGGTCACTGGTTTCCTGCATCCTAGCTTCTACTGCCCGCGCACTTTGATGAGATACTCACACCGCAAGAAGCACGTCTCTTTTTAAAACACGAACTCACACACATCAAGCGCGGCGATCTTTCTCTCAATGTCTTTCTCTGCGTCCTGCTCGCTCTGCATTGGTTCAATCCGCTGCTGTGGCTAGCCTTCATCAGAGCACGCCTCGACCGCGAAGCTGCCTCCAATGCTCGGGTGCTCGATAGCGGGAACCAAGCCCAACGCGTCGCTTACGGACAAACCCTTCTGAAGGTCGCGATAGCCTTCAGTCACCACGAACTCAGCCTCGGCTTCGTCGGCATCATTCAGCGTGGCACTGCCCTGCTCACCCGCATTCGATCCATCGCCAACCAACCCAAATTAAACCGCCTCATGAAAACAATCCCCACACTTAGCGTCATTCATCTGACCTTCTTTGGCATCACGAGTGCCGAGCAACCGACCGCCGCGCAAGGAAGTGCAATCACCATCGGTCAAACCGAGTTCCGTCAGCTGGATTCCATTCGTATTACTCAACTACAACGCTGGGCTGACTTCATGCCCTTCACTGCTGACTACGATCTTGCCAGACGATCCTAGGTCACGTCAGAAACAAGTCTCAACCAAACAAACTTGTCAGAGGCTGGCCTTTGTCGGCGATGGTGAAGGGGCGTTTGGTGGGTGAGAAGATCACTTGATCGAGTGGCAGGCCGAGGGCGTAGCCGATGGTGGCGTTGAGGTCGGGGACGTTGACTTTGTTTTCGGTGACTTCGATGCCTTTGTCCGTTTTGCCGTAAATCTGGCCGCCCTGGGTGCCGCCGCCCCACATGACGCTGCTAAAGGCTTTAGGGTAATGATCGCGACCTGAGTTTTGATTGATCTTGGGTGTGCGGCCAAACTCGCTGGTGAGGACAACGAGGGTGTCTATGAGCAGGCCACGACGATCGAGATCGCCGAGCAGGGCACCGAGGGCTTTGTCGAGTTCACTGATCTTTTCTGGCAGGCGGGCATAGATGTCCTGATGCATGTCCCAACCTCCAAGGCTGACTTCGACAAAGCGTACGCCGTGCTCGACGAGGCGACGGGCGAGAAGGCAGCCCTGACCAAAGCTGCTGTCACCATATTCAGTCTGAATTTCGTCGGACTCCTGACTTAGATCGAAAGCGGTGAGGTCGGCGCTCTTCATCACTTTGACGGCATCTTTGTACACTTCAGAGTAAGCGCGCACGGAACTGTGTTGGTAGGTTTCTTGGAAGCCTGCATTGAGCTTGGTGGAGAGGTTGAGACGATAATCGAAATCACTCTCACCGAGCGTGGTGATTCGCTTACTGTATTGAAGTCCGGTACTGGGATTATTTAGCACGAGTGGCTGGAATGAGGCTTCAAAGAAGCCGCCGCCGGGGTGCTTGCTGTCGTTGGAGATGACGACGGTTCCTGGCAGATCGGGATTACCCTTATCTTGGAATTTTTGCAGCCAAGCTCCCATGGTGGGATGGCGTGTTGCACCACGCATGGTGTAGCCAGTGTGCTGAAAATAATTACCCTGCTCATGCGCGCCCTGGGTGCTGCTCATGCTGTTGATGATGGCTCCGTGATGCATGTGCTTGGCCACTGTGGGTAGGCCATCGCCGAGCTGCACGCCGTCTGCGCTGGTCGGGATGCACTTTGTATCGCCCATTGTATCGGCCCCAGGGACGACGCCGAAGGTGTCGAGGTGGGTCATGCCACCGGACATGTACAGGTAGATGACGTTGCGTGCGGTGGGAATTTGTTTGGCCTTGGAGCTGCCTTCAAAAGGCACGGCACTCGCTTTTCCATTGAGTAGTGGCAGCACAGAGACGCCGAGGCAAGACTTGGCGATTCCGAGCACGAAGTCACGGCGGGAAGGTTCGTCGGCTTGGATGAATGTTTTCATAATTGGCAGGGCTTTTTGCAGGGTTAACGAAATTTGCGTCGTGAGTGGCAGACTGAATTCCGAATCACTGAATGAAAAGAAATTGGGAGCCGGTGATGAGGGCGTGGGTGATGTCCTCGATGGCGTTGGCGCCGCGCTCATGGATCACGCCATCGAGCGTGGCGCGCTCGTTGTTAGTCGGGCGGCGGCTGAGGAGGGCCTCATACAAGAGGGCAACTTTTTGGTCAGGTGCTCCGGCTTTGGCTAGCTGCTGACTGAGCTGTGAAATCGGGCTTGTGAGGCTTTGAATGACTGGGCCGTTCAGCAGGGTGAGAGCTTGCGGCACTGAGGCATCTTCACTAGCGTTTTCGATCACTTCGCGGTCGCTTTGACCAAAGGTGCGCAGGAAGTGGCCTGGGCGGGCTGGACTAGGCAGCTCAGATGCGCGTGAGGTCATGGTGATGTTACTAGCGTCTTTCATGACTTTCTTACGCTGTTCTCTAGACATGGTAGCGATGACTGCTTTGTCGAGAGTTGGGCGTTTGACCTGCTGCTGTTTTTGTGGGTTGTAACCTTTGATCAATGCCTCGGCACGATCTTCACCGACTAGATTGGTGAGTAGATTGTTAGCGGCTTCGCGTCGTAGTTTGTTGGCGGCATTGGCGAGTGCCTTGGCATCTGCGGGGGAGGCATCGCCCTTTTCTTTTTGCTCGGTCATTTTGGCTCGAAGTTCATCGAGCTTCTTGTCGTTCGCTTTGCGCTGCTCCATACCCACTTTGGCTGCGGCGAGAATGCCTTCTGGGCCTTTCTCTTTCATCGTGCCGAGGAACATGGAGAGATCATCAAGGTATTGGTGCAGGCGCTGATTTTCATCATCCACAGCACCGTCCACATTACCCTTTGTCAGCGTGATCATGCTGTCCCAGACCTGCTCGGCACTCATGCGGCGGAGCATTGGGCCAGTGAAGTGGGAGGTCTCACCCAAAGCGATCTCCTGAGTGCCTGTCGCGCGCTGGTAGGTGTCGGTATTATAGAGCACACGAAGGAAGGATTTGAGCGAGTACTTCTTCTCGACCATGAGCTGCGTTAGGTAATCCATCAGCGCAGGGTTTGAGGGCACTGTGGAGTCGGTCATTTCATCCACAGGCTCTATCAAGCCGAGGCCGAAAACTTTCTTCCACATGCGGTTAACTATCACGGTGGTGAAGCGCGGATTGTCTGGGCTGGTCATCCATTCAGCGAAAGCTTGCACACGAGTCTGGCCTTCTTTGGGCTTGGCATCATGGCCGAAAATGGCGCGGGCTTCGATGGTCTGGCCTGGCTTGCCGTCATCATACTTGTAGTCATGCGGCAGGGCAGGAAGCTTACCGTCACGATTGGTGACAGACGTGTAACGCAGAGGCTTCATGATGTCGCTCAGCGTGTTGCGGACCTCCTTCATGTCTGCGCTATCGACGGATGGTTTCTTGGTCTCTTTACGCAGCTTAGCGATCTCTTCCGGGTGCTCCTTCATGTAAGCCTTACGTTCTTTTGGAGACATCTTGGCCAAAGCTTCCGGCAGTTGCTTACCAGCCTGCGGGCGCTTGGGAAGTTTGATTTCATTTACGCCTCCACTTTTAGTGTCCATGCCATAGGTGAAAGCGGCCATGCTGTAGTAGTCCATCTGCGTCCATTTATCGAACGGATGGTTATGGCACTGAGCGCAGACGATGCTGGTGCCCAAAAAGACCTGTACTGTGTAGGCTAGGTGGTCGAGCTTGTTTTCATCCCTCTGATAGAAGCCGATGCTGCCGCTGTCCCACACACCGCCTTCTGTAGTGAGTAGCTTTTTAACGAGCTGATCATAGGGCGTGTTGGCCTTCAGTTCTTTTTTCATCCACTCTTCGTAGGCTTCAGCCGTGATCCTGCCTTTGGTGTTATCCGTCAGGCGCAAAACGTCAGCCCAGTAATTAAACAGGTGACTCGTGTAGCCGTCACTACCTAGCAGAGTGTCGATCAGTTTCGCCCGCTTCTGTGGATCATTTGAACTGATGAACTCTTGCCGTTCTGCGACTGTCGGTATAAGCCCGGCGATGTCTAGATACAGTCGGCGGACAAGCACGTCGTCAGTGGCTGGCGCATTGGCCTTGAGACCATTTTTCTGCCAGTCAGCCACCAGCAGGCTGTCGATCTTGGCGGCTTCCGGCAGCGCAGTCCCGTGGGCAGCACAAGCGGTGAAAAGGATGAAGAGAGAGAGCTTTTTCATATCAGCGGGTGGGGGTGATCCGGCCTAACAGGCGTTGAAACGAAAAGTCTTGGGCATTCTTTAACAAAAGATGAGAAATCCTTTGTGACGGGCGAGTGTAGGCTAGTTCGTGCTGTACTCTGAGCATCATCCCGCACCAGTGGGCGCATGGGAGTTGAGTCCTATTGATGTCTGACTTCTTTGGGCTTTCCCGTCGCTACGGGTCTGATCCTAGCACGACTAAGGTGTGGAATCGAGATTGAGGCGCTGATCTGTTCAAAGCGCAGCATGATTATGAAATATCTTGGTGAGTATCAGTCACCACACATCCTTGCGCTCCACTCGAGCCGCCTTTGATGAAGGGCTTTCATGCTGCAGCCGCCCGTGGCTAGCTTTTGACTGGCTCTGAGATCAGAACTGGAAGGAGCCGCCGATGTAGAAATTGCGTCCGTAAGCGGGGTCGATGCCATTGGAGGTGACGCGGGAGTAGTAGTCTTCATTGAAGACGTTGTTCAGGCCGGCCATGAGCGTGAAGTGCTTGGTGACAGGGACTTCCGCGGTGAGATCCCATGTCATGTAAGAGGGGATGTTGAACTCTGGCTTGTTGCTGTCTTGGGCCTTTTGATCAGCTACAAAGGTGCCGAGGAAGGAGACTTTGACGCTTTTGAAACCATAGATGAGCCCGGTGCGCACGATGTAGTCTGGGGCATACTGGGGGACGCTGCCGTTGTTTGGTCCGCCATGGAGTTCGGCGTTCAGAAGGGTGGCATTGGCATAGATGTTTAGACTGCCGATCTGGCTAGCGTGTTTGGTGCCATTGGCTGCGTCATAAGCGCCGACGACATCGACTTGGAGTGAGCCATCCCAGCCTGAATTGATGCTGCGTCCTGCGCTACCGAGGATGTTATTGCTGACTGCGAACCGGTTGTCCAAATCAATGAGGAAGAGGCTCGTATCAAAGGTGACCCAAGGGCGTGGAGTGCCACGGTAGCCGATCTCATAGTTCCAGCCTTGGCCTGGGGTGGAGTCTGTCGTGGAGGTGCCAGGAGTGGCCACGATGGATTCGCTGAAGATGGTAGCGCGGTAGCTTTGGGAGACGTTGGCGTAGAGCTGTGTTTCAGCGGGTAGGTCGTAGGCAATGCCGAGACCAAAGAGCGGTTGGAAGTCGTGTTTGCTCTTCTGGGCACCGCTAGTTTGGACGCCTGCTGCATTATATTTCTTTGAATTGACGTCCTGTTGGATTCTTTCCAGGCGAAAGCCAGGCGTGATGGTGAGATCACCCCAAGTGAATTTGTTCTCGGCGAAGAAGGAATTGTAGAAGACATCGCGCTGAGAGTCGCCCGTAATGATGCCGCTCGTGGCTGACGGTGTGGCCCCTTGGGAGTCTCTGCGTGGTGAACTCAACCAATAGAACTGCATGCCAGCGGCCAAGGTATGCTCACCGCCGAGTGCCTGCCAGTCGTGGCGGAGACGTGGCTCGACGCCAAAGGTGTAAAACGACTGCTGCTCGATGGTGTTTGTGGTGCCCACTGGCGTGCCGCCAAAGGCTGGGGCACCACCCAGGCTCTGCCGATGGCTGTAGCGATCATAATAACCGCCCCAAGTTTTCACGCTGAATTCAGTGCTGGCAGAGATTTTGTGCAGCAACTCCGCGGTGGCCGCATAACGGCGCAGGCGGAAGGAGTCGTTCTGTCGCGTGGCCTGATTGCGGTTCTGAGCATAGCCCGCGACAGATAAGCCACCGGGCTCGCCATTGACCTGCTCATACATGTCCACGCCGAAGATCCAGCGCGTATCGGAATTCACATCATAGACGATTTTAAAATGACCGCCGTCGAGTCGGTAGTCGCTGTTGGCGGTGCGGAAGCCATTCGACTCACGGTGATTGTAGTAGCCGTAGTAGCCCAGTTTCCCCACCGTGCCTGTCACGGCGGTGTAGTTTGAAAAGAGGTCGTCCGTGCCATAAATCGACTGCGTGCGGAAGGAGAAGGGCGTGTTCCGATCTGGCATGTACGTGATGTAATTCAGCGCCCCCGCTGGCTGGGAGCCATACATGAGGCCAGCGCCACCACGAATGAATTCGATTCGGTCCACGGTATCCAGCGGCGGCGTGTAATAAGCCTCTGGGTAGCCAAAGGGATCGGCATGAATGGGGATGCCGTCTTTGAGCACCTGCATGAACTGGCTGCGGCTCGGTGTGCCGATGCCGCGGTAGCCGATGCTGACGAGCGGGGTCGATTCTTCCGAAATCTGAAGACCAGGCGTCAGCGCGAGGGCCTGCCGGTAATTGTTCGCCTGCACTTTGGGCAGTGCGTCGAGGTCGATCACGGTGGCGCGCTTACCGGCGAAGATTTTCGTGCCTTCGACTGGTAGCAGGAAAGGATTCTGAATGACTGAATCGTTCTCCGACTCACCATAAACGGTGATGGTGTCCAGCGTCTTGGTCGGAGCAGGAGCAGCGGCGGAATCGACGACCACTTCGGGCGCTATCGAGGGTTCCTGGGCGCTGGCAATCGGCGCGATAAGGCACAAGAAAAAGGGTAAAGCGAGGTGGGGGTTCATGTTGGGGAAGGACTCTGATGTAAATGAGATACTGTCGCAAAAGAGTCCGTGATAGTGAACTGTTGAGAACCTGACGCAACTAAAATCTGAGACATTGTCGCAATAGCGGGACTCTAGATCTCGCGAAGCGTCCTGGAGTGCTCCAGCCCACTTGAGCTTTTCGTCGGAGGGTGAGTGAATCCAGATCTATCGAGCCGTAAACGGATCACGCTCGGACTTCGGAGGTGTGCATGCTGACGCAGATCACTCAGCCCTCGAAAGCGCAGAAGAGCCAGCGCACTCCAGGACGCTGCCGCGACATGCTTTACCACTGGTCCTTCGGATTCTACTTCCAAATACGGCGCGGCATGAGTTGAAGAAGTTGCATGACAAACGACCCGACTCCTGATCCTACTCGCTGGTGGCTGCTATGGCTGTTTTCCACATTCGTGCTGCCGGTGGCTAGCGGGTGGTTGTGCCCTCTGCTGGATAACTGGCTGTCGATGGATGTTGTGACGGCTTTGCTAGTCCTCCTGTGAATGGCGGTGCTTTGTGTTTGGCTGCTTTGCTTCGCTTCAGTCAAAGCCATCGCACCGAGAAAGGATGAACTGCTGCAATGCTAATCATCGGAGGGATAGTGCTTTAAATCAGTGCCGACTTGTTTGGCTTTGTCGTGGTTGTGCCTCATTGGGTTTAAATCAGTTTTCCTGCACGCTCTAATGCCTACCCCACCGCTTTTTCGATCAACATCACGCTGAAGCACACCACGTCACGCTGCCCGGTTTACCAGCTTGCTTGTCCGGCGGCGGTGGAACGAAAGGGGCGGCAGTTGTTTCTGCGGCTGACCTGCGCGGAGCATGGGGAAAGCAGCGCCTGCATCGCCTCGGATGCGCGGTTTTACTCGCTGGCGCAGGGGAAGCAGGAGAATCGCTGCTGCGGTGGAGGGACGTGCAGCACGGCAGCTGGAGAGGCGGCGGGCTCGCTGGGAAAAAATGTCGAAGGACGCGGCAGCAATCCCATTGAGGTGCTTTCCACCTGCCTGGCGCTGATAGAGATCGTGAACTCCTGTAATCTGTCCTGCCCGATCTGCTGCGCGGACTCCCCCATAGGCATCGGCTCATAGGTGGACGCGGTGCCGATGGCGGAGATTCAGCAGCGCGTAGCTGGCGTGATCGAGCGCAAGGGCAAAATCGAGATCCAAATCAGTGCTTGGCGGTCTGCTCGGCGGCTATGCCGACGTCGAGTGGACAAAGCATCTCGTCGGCCACAAGCAATCCACCGTCGATGTCTTCGCGCTCATCATTCCGGTGGGTCTTTTCCTCGGTCGCCTCGGCTGTCTCGCCCATGGCTTCTGTCAGGGGCGTCTCAGCGCGGGGGGCTGCGCTGGCCTGCACCGCAAGTCGAGGCCGGTTTCCAGGTCGTCATGCTGATCGTCATCCTCGTGCTTTATTGGCGCGGACTGCTGCGAGATCGCCTGTTCTTTCTCTACCTGCTGAGCTACGGCCTGTTACGCTTAACTCACGAGTTCATGCGTGATACTCGAAGCTTTGGCTGGGCCTCAGCGGCTATCAAGGCATTGCGTTGGAACTGGCTGCGCTGGGATTCATCATGCTCCGCTGCCGCAGTCATTTCATGCTTGCAGACGTTGCTCTCACTCAACATCCATCAGCTTCACCGCTAGTTTCCGCATGATTTGTCGCTGTGGGAGATTGTCGGTGCGCTCGTAGGCTTCGTCGAGGTTACGCAGCATGCGGAGCAGGATTTGGTCGGTGGCTGCGGGCTGACGAATGACTTCCTCCATGGCTGGATTTGCCGCTGGATGATGTTTGGCCACGTCACTGGCCAGCATGAAACGACCACGATTGAAGCAGTCCACCAGCCAAGTGCGATCTGCCATCTCGACCCGAGCTAGAAAATGGCCGGGGAAATTACAGCCCAGAATATCGATACCGAAACGCTGACCGAGCAGACGGTAGAGGCAACTGAGGCTGATGGGATTTCCCAGACCGGTCTCCAGCACCCAGAAGAGGTTGCTGTTATTGGCGGTGTAGTAGTCTTTGCTGTTACCCCGAAAACGCACGCTGCCGTCACGCACGGCAAACATCCATTCGCTCAACTCACGGGCATCCATGTGGCCTTGATCACGAAAGGCCTCCTCTGCGAGCGCATCCAGACGCAGGGCTAGATCACCAGGCTGAGTTCGCCAGCCATGCATGTAGGCGGAGATTTGAGCGATGCCTTCCTCAAGCTGCGTGTGCGAGTTTTCCAGCCAGCGCCAGCGCATCCACGTTTCATCGAGTTCAGCACGGCGTGCGGGTTCAAGCAGGTTCCCGACATGGCGTTCTTCATCCGCGCTGAGTGGTCGATTTAAATGCTGGAGCCGCTCGGGCAATTCACGCCGCATGGATGTGAACTCACGCTGCAAGGCCTCTTGAACCACCTTCGAATCGTCATCGAGGAGGGAGAGGAGGTGGCCGAGCTGCACGACTGCTGACATGGGCATCTTGATAGCAGAGAGAGAGCCTGATCGCCAAGCTCGAAATATCAGGTCTGAGATTTTGAGTGCCTACGCGCTGTCTTCTCGCCATGATGTAAGTCGATGCGACTCGCCCTACTTCACTACACCCAAGCCCCGATCATCGGAGGGGTGGAGCGTGTGATTCGGGATCAGGCGGCTGCTTTGACCTTGCTGGGGCATGAGGTACAAACACTCACGCGCGGTGCTTGTCAGGACCTGGCTTTGTTTGATGGGGTGATCGTCCACAATGTCTTCACCATGCCGTTTGATCTGGAGTGGACGCGCGAACTCACCGCGCAGGCTGCCGCGCTGCCTCACATTCTCTGGATCAACTGGGTGCATGACGTGGTTTCCGTGAACCCGCATTATGCACATATCGATTGGCAGGAGCCGGTGCCACAGGCCACGCATGTGGTGGTGTCTGAGGTGCGGCGCCAGGATTATGCGCTGGCTACAGGTCTGCCTGTAGAGGCGATCCATGTCATCCCCAACGGGCTAGATTTTGCGTCTGTGTTAGGATTGACTTCACGTGTCGCTGAGCTGCGGCTCTGGGATCACGAGCTCGTCTTGGCTCATCCCACTCGGCTGATTCGGCGTAAAAACATCGAACTCGGCATCCGCACCACAGCGGCACTTCATCAAAGCGGGTGCGACGTCATCTACGCGATCACGGGCGCAGCCGACCCACATCAGGCGGATGGAAAAGCCTACCACCAAGAACTAAAAAGGTTGGCTGAGGAACTCGGCGTCACCGAGCGCGTGCTCTGGCTGGGCGAATCCAAGCCATTGACAGATGATGACGTGCGAAGTCTTTACGTGATGGCAGATGCACTTTTCTTTCCTAGCACGGGCGAGGGTTTCGGTTTGCCTCTAATCGAGGCGCTGGCACACCGGCTTCCGGTTTTTTGTTCCGATCTTGCGGTTCACCGTGAGGTGCTGGGTGGAGCAGGACACTTTTTTGGTAAGGACGAAAATGCCATCGGCATCTCGGCACAGATCATGCATTGGTCACAAAAGGACTCGGTGATCCATCACCGACGCCAGATTTGGCGGGATCATGAGATGGTTAAGATCTGCCAGGAACATCTTGAGCCTCTGTTGCTTACCGCTACCGCTATTACTTACCCATGACCGACCCAACCAGTCACTCCGCCGATATCCTTGCCATCTTGGAAGCACGCCACGGCAATCCTTTTGGTTTTCTTGGCAGGCAGCCTCAGGCTGGAGGCGGCTCCATCATACGGACTTTTCAGCCAAAGTCACAGGCTGTGAATGTCGTGGCCCGCGATGGTTCTGGTGTCTGGCTAATGCAGCGTGTGCATCATCACGGCTTTTATACCGTTGACTTGACAGCCGCTGCCGCAGGCAAAGCTTATGATTTGGAGTTGGCTACCTTTGAGGGAAAGGTGGTGAGTGTTGCCGATCCGTATTCGTTCGGTCCAATTCTGGGCGAACAAGACATGTACTTCTTCCGTGAAGGCACGCACCAACGTCTATGGGATTGCTTGGGTGCGCGTCTTCGCACCATTGATGGCATCAAGGGAGCTGCCTTTGCCGTGTGGGCACCGAATGCCAAACGTGTCTCAGTGGTTGGTGATTTTAATGGTTGGGATGGACGCCTTCATCCGATGCGTCTGCGCGTGGAGGCTGGCATTTGGGAGATTTTTCTTCCGGGCATCACCGAGCTGACACATTACAAATATGAAGTCTTAGCTGCAGATGGCGGTCTGCAGTTGAAGAGTGACCCCTTGGCTTTCTTTGGCCAACACGGCACGCAGACGGCCAGCCTTGTTTTCGATCTCGAACGTTACACTTGGGGTGATCAGGAGTGGATGCAGAAGCGTGAGGTCAAAGATCTCTACCACACGCCGATGAGCGTGTATGAAGTCCACCTCGGTTCATGGAAGCGCATCCCAGAGCAGGGAAATCGGTCGCGCTCGTATCGTGAACTTGCGGACGATCTCATCCCTTATGTGAAGAGCATGAACTTCACCCACATCGAGCTCATGCCTGTGGCAGAGCATCCTTTCGATGGATCATGGGGCTATCAGGTCACGGGTTACTTTGCTCCGACGAGCCGTTTTGGGAATCCTGACGAGTTCCGTGAGTTCGTGGATCGCTGCCATCAGGCAGGCATCGGCGTCATCCTTGATTGGGTGCCGGGCCACTTCCCAAAAGATGCTTTTGGTTTGGCTAAATTCGATGGCAGCGCGCTCTATGAGCACGCTGATCCACGTCAGGGAGAACATCAGGACTGGGGCACACTCATCTTCAATTACGGACGGCCAGAGGTAAAAAACTTCCTCATCGCCAATGCCCTGTTCTGGATGGAGCAATACCACATTGACGGCCTGCGTGTGGATGCTGTGGCGTCGATGCTTTACCTCGACTACTCGCGCAAACCTTGGGCCTGGGTGGCTAATAAATACGGTGGCAGAGAGAATCTCGAAGCCATCGACTTCATGCGTGATTTGAATCGCATCTGTTACGAGAAACATCCTGGCACCACGATCATCGCTGAGGAAAGCACCGCTTGGCCGGGCGTCTCGAAGCCGACGGATGCAGGCGGACTCGGCTTTGGCTTCAAGTGGAACATGGGCTGGATGAACGACAGCCTCCGCTACATGCAGGAGGACCCGATTCACCGTAAGTATCACCACGGAGATGCCACCTTCTCGATGCTCTATGCTTATGACGAAAACTTTTTCCTCGTGCTCAGTCACGATGAAGTCGTGCATGGCAAAGGCTCCATGATCAACAAGATGCCCGGCGACCGCTGGCAGAAATTTGCCAACCTGCGCATGTTCTATGCTTGGATGTGGTGTCACCCCGGTAAGAAACTCATCTTCATGGGGGATGAATTTGGCCAGTGGCAGGAGTGGAGTCATGAGCGCAGCCTCGACTGGCATCTCTTCCTCGGTGAGGAGCATGCATCGATGCTGAAGCTCATCAAAGACCTCAACTGGCTCTACATCACACGGCCAGCGTTGCATGCACTCGATCACGAGTCTGGCGGTTTTGAGTGGCTCGATGCCAATGATAGCGATGCCAGCATCTTCGCTTTCATGCGCATGGCTCCCGATGGGGATAAAGTCTATTGCATCATCAATGCCACGCCTGTCCCGCGTAAAGGCTACCGAGTCGGCGTCTCAGAGTCGGGCAGCTATCGTGAGCTCATCAATACGGATGCTCCGGGCTATGCCGGAAGCGGCATGATCAATCCGCTGCCGATGCCAGCAGGCCAAACTCCTTGGCAGGGGAAGCCATGCAGCATCATCATTGATCTGCCACCACTTGGCGCTGTGTGGTTGGGTCGTTAATCCAAAAAAGAGGGCGGACTTGCGTCCGACCTCTTTAGGTAAGTTAGGTCGAGAAAATCAACCTCCGTAGAAGCTGGCGATCTTTTCATTCACCGCACGCAGCCGGCGGGCGATGGTCTTGCCGACGCCGATGAGCAGCCAAGCAGCAGCGCGCGGATACTCATTGATGTAGGACTCGAGACTCTTCGAGTCGATGTACCAGACTTGGCTGAATTCAACAGCCGTGACCGAGGCGCTTGCTGCGGAAGGATCGAGAAGATTGATTTCTCCCACCGTTTCACCCGTGGCGACGCTGCCCAGCAATACCTTGTGACCGGCGCGCATGGCCGTCGCGTGGAGTTTACCACTGATGATAAAATACAGTCCAGTTTGGACGCTGCCTTCTTCGATCAAGTGGCAGCCCGGCTGCACAGGGCGAAACTCGCCGTAGCCGCTAAGGATGTCGCGATCCTCATCGCCGAGGGGGTCCATGATGCCTAATGCTGGGATTTGTGGAGTGGAGAAGTTTGCGCTCATTATTTGTGGGAGATGCTTTGTTTTTTAAGTGACTGCCTGCCAGATGGCAAGCTCTCGAATGTGATTTTATATAAAGAAGCTGATCTTGAAAGAGCTGTGCGTGCAGTGGTCTATTAGCCCGCCCTACATTATGAGCACTCATCTTCCTTGCCTTTTAAATCTGCTTTTTCTCAGCTTCTCCGTGTTGGCTGCAGAGACTGACTTTCCGTTAGTCGCCGCTCAGGAATGCCGCCCGCGCATAGGCCTGCCGAACTTCCTGCACAAAGTCAGCCAGCCCGGCGCGGAACTGCGGGTTGGCTATTTTGGCGGCAGCATCACCGCCCAGCCGGGATGGCGGGTGAAGACCCTCACTTATTTTCAGAAAGCCTGGCCTCAGGCAAAGATCAGCGAAATCAATGCCGCCATTGGTGGCACCGGCTCTGACCTTGGCGTCTTCCGTTTGAAGCAAGACATGCTCGATCAAAAGCCCGACCTGCTCTTCGTCGAGTTTGCCGTGAATGATGGCGGCGCACCACCCGAACAAATCATCCGCTGCATGGAGGGCATTGTCCGCCAGACTTGGCGTGCTCTGCCTGAGTGCGACATCTGCTTCGTCTATACTGTCACCGAGGCCCTCGTGCCTGCGATGCTCGACGGCAAATTCCAGCGCTCAGCCACTGCCATGGAGAGCGTCGCCGATCACTACGGCATCCCCACCATCCACATGGGCATGGAAGTAGCGAAACTGGCGAAGGCTGGCAAGCTCGAGTGGAGGGCAAAACTCCCGAAGACCGACGATGAAAAGAAAGCTCTTGGCGACAAATTCGTCTTCGCGCCCGACAGCGTGCATCCGCATGTCGAGACCGGTCACAAGCTCTATCACGCGGCCATCGTTCGTTCACTCAAACCTATCATTGATGCCTCAGTTAAATCTGCCGCACACACACTCGTCGTAGCGTTGAACCCGAAGAACTATGAGAACGCCAAACTCGCACCAATCAGCGCCGCCAAACTCTCCAGCGGTATCACCGCAGTCGATGTAAAGACTGACGACTTCGGCAAGCGCTGGGCTGCTCGGTTACCAAATCTTCACACCGGCTCAAAGCCTGGCGAAACGATCTCCTTCAAGTTCAAAGGCTCCCGCTGCGCCCTTTACGACCTCGTCGGCCCGGATTGCGGCCAAGTTATCGTCACGCTCGATGACCAGCCTGCGAAGATCGTCCCGCGTTTCGACGCCTATTGCACCTACCACCGTCTCTCCTCACTTATGATTGGGGACGGCCTAACCGACAGCGTGCATAACGTGAAGATTGAGATCCATCCCGATCAGCCGGACAAAGCCACCATCCTAGCCAAGAATAAAAACACCATCAACAAGCCCGAGCGCTTCAACGGTACCAAGATATACCCCGGCGCGCTTCTATTCGTTGGTGACTTGGTGGAGTGAATCACCACTTCACGGTCGCGCCGATGACAGCGCCGAAGCCACCTTCATTTGAGCCGGAACCAGCATGGCGGATCTCCGAATCGAGTAGGTTTTCTAAAGCTAGATTGACGCTGAGGTGCTCGGTGATCTGGCAGCCGCCGCGCAGCGCTAGCCAGTTGAAGCCGGGATTGCCACCCGGCGGGATGCGCTGGGTATCGCGTTGGTCGCTAGCATTCAGCCTCTCCACGTCACACTGGCCGAGGGTGATGAACTCGGCCCACCAGCGCCTGTCCACCGTCTGCCAGCGCAGGCCGCCACGCCACATAAGTGGGACAACGCGGGAGGCTGGCTCAGCGCGCAGTGTGTTGGTATTGCCGACCAATTGATCGACCTGCCCCTCTGTCCAGGTGAGGTGGCCGAAGACGCTCCAGTTGGGGTTGAAGCGATACTCGCTGGCGAACTCGATGCCGTGGATGAAGCCGTCGCCACCGTTCTTTTTTTCGACGACTCGGTAGGCTCCGATAAAGGCACCAGTGGCGCGGCGGATGATCATCTCATTGATGTCGGTGTAGAAGTAGCTGAGGCTGCCGCTGTAGTGATCGGTGTCGGCTTTGAGGCCGATTTCGACGTTGATGAATTCTTCGGGATTGAGGCCGAGAGAAGGGATCTCGACCTCTTCAGTGCGGTTGATGTCGAGCCGAGAGATGTCAGAGAGATTTGGCGCGCGAAAGCCCTGTGAAACGCCAGCGAAGAGCCGGTAAAGATCCTTTTCATCGAGGTCGATGGAGAGGCGCGCGCTGGCGGAAAAGTTTTCCCATCGATCACTCTGGCTGTCGTAGCGGATGGTTGGTGTGTTGGCATTGTCATAGCGATCGACATCAGCGGCGGCATAAGTGTAACGACCACCGAGAAAAAGATGAACGCGGTCGCCGAGGTCGATCTCATCCTGCATATAAGCGCCGAACAAATGATAGGTAGCATCATCGCCGACGGGACCTTGGATTTCGTCTTGGATGAAGGTGCCTTTGAGTTTGTAGCGCTGACTGCCGGTATTGACCCTGTCGTGGAAGTAATCCACCCCGTAGGTGAGCTTGCCGATGGGGGTTTGGCTTTGAAGTTGGAGATCGAAACCGAGAGTCCATAGCTCAGTCTGAGAGTAGTTCTGGCGGTTGTCGATGGGGCGGCGGATACGGTGCTCATATTCGCTCATGGACTGGAGTGAGATGGTGAGGCTAGCGGCCTGGATGGGGCCATCGAGGTGGGTGCCCGCGAGCTTCAGATAGGAAAGGGAGCGCTCTTGATCATAGGCACGCTTCAGTTCAGCCCCGATCGTCGTGCCCTGCCAGGGGATGCCGCGGACGGTGGCATGAGTTCGCCAGACGTCGTTTTGACGAAGCTGCTGGTGGACGGCGGTCAGTGTCCAATTCGGATCAAGAGAGATGTCGAGCCGTGCATCGTAGGCCCATTCATCGTAGCCAGTGCTGGGCTGATCACCTATGGCTGCTGCGTGGACATCGCCAAAATATTTTAAGCTAGCTCCGAGGTGAAGTCCCCAGCTTCCGCCTTCGCCGAACTGCACTTCCTGGCGCATGACGTTGCTCTCCTCAGCGGTGGAGCCGCGATAGGCAGTGAGGCCGTGGAAGAAGGTGCCGGGCGCTTCATTCTGGTAGCCGCTGCCTTTGGTAAACATATTGACCGTGCCACCGATGGCGTCGCTACCGTAAAGGACGCTGCCCTGGCCTGGAACGAGTTCCAAGCGGTCAATGGCGTAAGAGTCGATGGTGTTCCAGTACTGGTTAGGGCCTTCGCGGAAGATGGAGTTGTTGAAGCGGATGCCGTCGATGAGCGCGAGATTGCGGAAGCCAGTGAAGCCACGGATGAAGGGTGAACCCTGGCCGTTTGAGGTCTTTTGGACATTCACGCCAGGCAATTCCTTCAAAGCTTCAGGCAGCGTGCGCGCCTGCCGCTCCAGCATGGCCTCAGCGTTCAGAGTCCTCACTTGAGCTGGCACTTTGACACAGTCCGTGTCACTGCGCGTGGCGGTGATCACGATCTCCGGCAACTTCTTCACCGTATCGATAGGATCAGCAGCCAGCAATAGAATTGGCAACGTGGTTAGGACAAGGATGTGAAAGTGGTAGCGCATGGTGAGAGTGGAACGCTTTTTATAGACACAACGGCTTCATTGTCACTCCGCATGCGATGCCGACTATGAGCTGGAACATTTTAAGTCCACTCAAGCCGCCTTGAGGACAAATTCTGCTCCGGTTCAATGCTTCTTGAGTTGTTCCGAAATAAGGTTTCTTCATTGCCTCTCCGCTCTGTCTCGCGAACAATGAGGAACCCATGAGCGACTCCAACACGGAACCTCCAAACCCGGCCATGCCGCATCCCTCGCCTGAGGAGATCACGCGTAAGCTGGAGGACTTCATCAAGAACAGCCTCGGCGGTCAGGTCATCTTCTCGCGTGTCGAGCCGCATGACCTGGCTACTCCCGCTGAGTCGGTGGAGGATGATGAATCGCCGGTGATCGATGTGCCCGCTGCGGCTTTCGATTTTCGTTACAAGCCTGCTGACATCAAAGCTTACCTGGACCGCTTTGTGATCCGCCAGGACGAGGCTAAAAAGGTGCTGGCCACTGCTGTCTGTGATCACTACAACCACGCGCGGATGCTGCGTGAGCACAAGCAGCAGAAGGGCGCGGCGGCGCTCGAGTTCTCAAAGCAAAATGTCGTCATCAGTGGGCCGACGGGTGTGGGTAAAACCTATCTCGTCAAACACATCGCGGATCTCATCGGTGTGCCGTTTGTGAAGGCTGATGCGACTAAGTTTAGCGAGACAGGTTATGTCGGTGGTGATGTCGATGACCTCGTGCGTGACCTCGTGGCGAAGGCCAATGGCAACGTCGAACTTGCGCAGCATGGCATCATTTATCTCGATGAGATCGACAAGCTCGCCACTGGCGGTGAAGGCCGCGTCGGTCGTGATGTCAGTGGGCGCGGCGTGCAGACGGCACTGCTCAAGCTCATGGAGGAAACCGAAGTGGCGCTCTATGCACCAAACGACATCCGCAGCCAGATGCAGATGATGTTTGATACGCGCAAAGGTCGCACGGGCCGTGAGGTGGTGAACACGCGGAACATCCTCTTTATCGTCAGCGGCGCCTTCTCAGGTATTGAGAAAATCATCGAGAAGAGACAGAGCAAAGCCTCCATCGGATTCGGTGCCGCGATGCATGACAAGCCTGCGCCTGAAGATCTTTTGCGTCAGGCGCGGACCAAGGATTTCATCGACTACGGATTCGAAGCTGAGTTCGTTGGTCGCCTGCCCGTGCGTGTCTTTTGTGAGGCGCTCACCTCTGATGATCTCTTCCAAATCATGAAGAACAGTGAGGGCAGTCTCATCCGCCAATATGAGCGTGAGTTTCATGCTTATGGCGTGCGTGCCGTTTTTGAAGATGATGCCCTCCGCGCTGTCGCGGTGACTGCTGCTGAAGAGAAAACGGGCGCGCGTGGTCTCGTCACCGCTTGGGAGAAAGTGCTGCGCGACTTTAAGTTTGAACTGCCCAGCCTCGGAGTGCCTTATCTCATCGTGGATGGCGAACTGGTGAAGGACACGGCCAAGGCCCTTGAGCGCTGTCGTCTCGATTCACACAGCCTGCATACAGATGTGCGTGCGGATGAAGTGCGCCTTTTTGCCACACGTTTTGCCAGTGATTATGGCCTGGCTCTTGTGTTCGATTCAGGGGCCATCCGCTCACTCGTTCAGCGTGCTGAGTGTGAGGGCAGTGCTATCGATGTGATGTGTGCACGGCTCTTCAAAGATTTTCCCTTTGGGCTACAGCTCATCTCTCGTAGTAGCGCCCAAACCGTGTTCCATCTCACACGAGAAGCGGCCGAGGAGCCTGAGAAATATTTGAGTGACCTCGTCGTGAACTCATACCGCCAACCTAAAATTTTTAGCACTGAATCCCATGGTTCGTAATCGCTCTGCCACTTCACTTTTCATCGGCATCCTTGTCTGCGTGCCCATACTCGCGCTTTATCACTTCGGCATTTTTGTCGAAGCGGCACACTGGCTTGGCGATCGCCAGCCGCGCTTCCTTGTCTTGCCTACTGATGGGGTGAATCACTGCAAGCTGCTGCAATATGCTTACTACACCTTCATGGCCTTTAGTAGCGCGTGGATATGCATGACATTGCCACAGGTTTGGGTGAAGATTCTCTACCTCTTCGCCGTCACCTTTCTGACTCTTCTGATGACGCCTGCGCTCGCGTTCAACGGCATCCTTTTTGAGCCGTTCTCAGGCGTGCTTGCGGCTTGGTTTGCTGGCCTTCTTGGTGTGATGCTCTGCGACGGTGCTCTGTCTGATACTGCCACTAAAACGGAGCACTCGTTGGCTGCGCTTAAGTAAGGCGCTTCAGCTTTCCGCTCGCGGTTAAAGGCAGTTCCGTCACGACGGTGAAGATAAGTGGTATCTTGTATCCTGCGAGTCTCGTGCGGCAATGCGTGCGGATATCCATCGTCGTCGTAGCGCCATCGGGGCAGGGAATATAGCGCGCCACGGGCACTTCTCCATAAAGCGGGTGCAGGCGTGCTTCGACGATTGAGCGCTGCACTTTCGGATGTGAATCCAGCACAGCTTCGACCTCTTCAGGGAAGACCTTCATGCCGCCGACATTGATAAGTGTCTTCTTGCGACCGCAGATGTAGATGCGCCCTGCCTCATCACGTTTGCCGAGATCGCCTGTGGCGAACCAGCCGTCAGCGTCCACGACTTCAGCGCGCGGCTTCCAAGGATCAAGATAGGCATCAAACATGCCTGGTCCGCGCAGGCAGATTTCACCCAGCTCTTGGTCGCTTTCATCTTTCAGTAAAGCTTGGTAGGCGGGCAGTGGCAGGCCGAGTGCTTCTGGTGCATCATGCGCGCCTGTGAGATTCAGGATCGGCAAGCCAAGCTCGATGATCCCGAGTCCCTGCACGAGATCGAGTCCGAACCGCGCATGAAACTTCTGCGCCGTGGCTGTATCCAGTGCTGTTGCCGTCGCCACCGCGAGACGGAGCGTGCTCCATTGCGCGATGTCCGGTGCCTCAACTAGCTGACGGTAATGCACGGGGCTACCATACATGATCGTAGCTTTTTGCTCAGCACCCGTGCACAGTAGATCTTCACCGAGATGCGTCTCCTCGATGATTGTCGTGGCTCCGTAATAGAGATAAAGCACGATGGAAACGGCGAAGTGGTGAGCCATCGGTAGCACCCACAGCACACGATCTCCAGTGCCGATGCGCAGCCCCTCATTTGCCGCACTGATGCGCTGTAAAAGAGACTCGTGAGAAAGTAGCACGCCTTTTGATTTTCCCGTCGTGCCGGAGCTAAAGCGGATGAAAGCGGGGTTCAATGCTTCAAAGGCTACTGATGGAAAAGCAGCCTTCGTGCTTGCCACTCGCAGGATGAGCACGTGCTGTGAGCCGACTTTGAGTTTACCCAAACGCTGAGCATCCGATGGCACCCATGCAGCCCCGCTTTCGATCACGAGCACGGTGTCAAGCGCGGTGCGATTTAGCAGTTCACGCTTCTCTTCCTCCGCGAGTTCGTCCGGGATCGGCACAAAGCAGCCGCCCGCTGCCAGTGTGGCGAGCGCGAGTGGCACGTAGTCGAGGCAGCTCGGGTAATGCACCCCTATGCGCAGGCGATCACTGCGCCCCGGCTCGCGAATTAATACCGAGCGCAGTGTGGCCGCGATGGCATCGCAGCGAGTGAAGAGTTCTTGATAGCTGAGCGTGCGTTCCTTTTGCACTAGCGCGACTGCCTCAGGCTTCGCGCGCTCACGGATGGCTTCGACAATGCTAAACATATTTTCTTATCAGAAGCTCCGCGACATCCCGACGGTGAAACCCAGTGTGTTCACGCCTGGATTCGGTGTGGTAGCACCACCATTAGAGAGATGCTGAAACATGCCACCGAAACGAATCTGCGTCGTGTCATTGATCGCATGAGCCACGCCGACTGTGCCGAACCAATTGAGTGTTAAGTCACGCCCTTGGCCACCGGCGATACCTTGCGAGTCGATCAATCCCGCACCACCACCGATGCCGCCATAGATCGACCAAGTGCCAGCCGAATTCCACCACTCGATGGAAGGCGCACCCATGAGGCCGAAGTAATGATTTTCTGCGCCCGTTTCAACCCACTGAGCGACGAGCGAGAGGCGATTGCGAACAATGAGCCTTGAGCCATCTGCAAAGCCCATGCCAATCACTTCTGGCGAGCGCCAAGTCAGCATCACAGGCACCATGCCGTAGTCCAGTGGTGTATCCCCGCCGACCTTCCACAGGTAACCTGCCTCAATGTCGATGTAGTGGCTATCCCAAGGCTTGATGGTCGGCGAAAGGACTGAGCCAGCCATGACTTTGCCATCCTGCGCATTATGTGACGAGACTGATAGCACCGTCGCGAGGCCGAGGATAGTGAGGTGCTTGACCATATGCCCATCAAGCCATGCGTGGCATGAACATGCAAGCAGCAGAGCATTGCCTTTGCTGCCATGACATGGCACAAGTTCCACCATGCCTGACTCAACAGCCCCGCTCACAGAGACGACCATCGACGGTGCGAAAACCACGCACTGGGTCGTGGAGGCTGCTGAATGTCGCGCCTTGGCTGCCCATCGCATTGCACGGCTTGGGATTGATCATGCGGTGGCTCCGTATGCTCGCGTGCGGCTGGCTCCTGGAGGCAGCTTTTTCATGATCGTGTTGAACGGTTCTGGCCGTGTGCTGCTGGATGGGCGCTGGCAGACCGTCAGTGCTGGCTGGGCCTGTATGGCTCCGCCGCGTGTGCCGAACGCCTTTCATGCTCTGCCGCGTCAGAGCTGGGATTTTCTCTGGATGCGCTACGACGAACCGTCCTTTGTTTCGCCGCAGGTCAGCGCGGCGTCGCCATTGAAAGTGAAGGTCGATGTCGATCAGCTTCAGCGTGTCTGGGAAGGTCTGCGCGGCGAGTGGGATTTCTCACGCGATGCGCGTGCTTTGCATCATTGGATCGAGCTGGTTCATCATCATGCACGTCGTCTGGCCGAACCCTGGCGGCGCGATGAACGGCTGCGTCTGCTTTGGGAGGAAATGCAGTCGCGGCTCATCGAAGACTGGACGCTCAAGGCACTGGCTCATGCCGCGCATGTTAGTGAGGAGCATTTCCGCCGGCTCTGCTGGAAGGAACTCGGGCGTAGTCCCATGGCACACCTCACCTCACTGCGGATGCAGGCTGCGCAGACCCTGCTAGTCAGCACCAAGGACAAGCAAGAGACCATCGCCCAACTCGTGGGCTATCGCAGTCCCATCGCCTTTGCCCGTGCTTTCAAGCGCTGGGTCGGCTGTCATCCTTCAGAGTATCGGGCGCGGAGTTGAGGTGCGTTTCAGTCAGCTTGTGGTGGACGCTTCCTGAGGAATCTGATCCAATTATCGCGTTCTATGATTAACTATGCGTCTCATCTTTATCCTATCGCTCCTATCGGCTCTATCTCATGCCGCGCCCGTCTCTCTTTTCGACGGCAAAACGCTCGAAGGCTGGGACTTTGATTCTACCATGTGGCGCGTCGAGGACGGCGTGATCACCGGCGGCTCAACGACGGAAAAGATCAAGAAGAACGACTTTATCAGCACGAGGAAGTCATATCAAAACTTCGAACTGAAGCTCAAAATCAAAGTCAGCGGCGATCCGAAGACCGGCATGCTGAATAGCGGCATTCAGATACGCAGCGTGCGCGAGGGCAGCGCCATGAGCGGCTACCAGGTGGATTGCGGTGCAGGCTGGTTCGGCAAAATCTACGACGAGCACCGCCGCAACAAAGTCATCTGGGCACCCAAGCCCGAGCAGCAGGCTGCGCTCGACAAGGCTATCGACGTTTTCGGCTGGAACGAATACCGCATCCGCGCCGAGGGGCCGCGCATCCAGACCTGGATCAACGGCGTCCACTGCATGGACTACACCGAGACCGATCCGAACATCGCGCTCGATGGCCACATCGCCCCGCAGGTGCACAGCGGCGGCGTTTGCCTTGTGCAGGTCAAAGAGGTCACCATCGAAGAACTCCCCGCCACACCAGGCGCACCCACTTGGCAAACCGTTAAAAAGGTCAATCACGTCAATCCAGTCAAACCCGCTGCTAAACGCGACATCAGCTACAACGACGTCCAAGGCACCTCGAAGTCCGCTGCCGAGCAGCATAAGCTCTTCCACCTGCCCGAAGGCTACGAAATCGAACTCGTCGTGCAGGAGAGCGAAGGCCTCGGCAAATTCGTCAGCGTTTATTTCGATCAACGCGGCCGCATGTGGACGCAGACCGCGCTCGAGTATCCCGTCGATGCCAATGAAAACCCCGCCGCTGCCGAGGCGGTTTATGCGGGCAAGGGCAAGGACAAGGTGCTCGTCTATCCGCGGGAGTCTTTGAACGCAAAGATTCCTGCGGGTGGACTCACCAACCCCACCGTCTTCGCTGACGGCCTCGCCATCCCGACGGGCATGTTACCTTGGGGCAATGGCGACACCTGTTACGTCCAGCACGGCCACGATTTGAAGCTCTACAAAGACACTAACGGTGATGGCAAAGCGGACACCTTTGACGTCATTCTCACCGGCTTCGGCGTGCAGGACTCACATCTCTTTCCGCATCAGTTCACGCGTGCACCCGGCGGTTGGATCTGGATGGCGCAGGGCCTTTTCAACAACAGCAAAGTCCATAAACCCGGTAGCGATGTCGTCATCGATTACCCCAAATGCGGCATGGCCCGCTTCCACCCCGATGGCAGCGAGTTTGAAATGACCAGCATCGGCCCCAACAACATATGGGGCCTCGTCATGACCATTGAAGGCGAGACCTTCATTCAAGAAGCCAACGACTACGGCTACTCAGTCATGCCCTTCCACGAATACGCCTACTACCCCGGCGGCATGGAGGCATTGAAGAAGAGTTACCAGCCCAACTTCCCCCCGCAGACCGAGTTTCGCATGGGCGGCACCGGCTTGAGCGGCCTCGCGCTCATCGAAAGCGGCCCGCTGAAAATTAGCCCAGTGGCGCCGCAACTGGAAAATTCAAAGACACCGGTTGCAGCGCAACCCGCCCACGTGATGGCCGTCGCCAATCCCATCACGTCCAAGATCCAAACCATCGCCATGCACCGCGACGGCGCGTATTGGAAGCTCGAACAGCTCCCCGACCTCATCACCTGTGACGATCCCTTCTTCCGCCCCGTCGGCATGACGAACGGCCCCGATGGATGCATCTACATTGTCGATTGGTATAACAAGATCATCTCTCACAACGAAGTTCCAAGAGCGCATCCGGATCGTGATAAGACACGGGGACGTATCTGGAGAGTGAAGCCGAAAGCCGCTAAGACCGAAGTGGCTGATTTCACGAAGATGAGCACCGAGGAGCTCGTCGCATCACTTGGCAAAGAACCCGTCGGCAAAGCGCATCTAGCCTCGCAGGAGCTGCTCGACCGCAAACAGCTCCCTGCGACTCATTTTGCCGCGCAAGAGTATCTCGCCAGCAGTCAATTTGGTCAGATCAGTCTGATCGGTCGGAATCTGTCCGATCAAAACGTCGCAGCCCTTCTCGCCTTCGCTAAACCCTCTCTCCCCAACGGCCCCACCGTCGCCTCCTCCCGCGGCCCGAAGCAAATCCCTGTGCGCGAGGCTTATGACCGTGAGTTCGAGCGCTTCCTCGTTCGTATGTTCCTAGAGCTTCATCCCGACATCGTTGCGAAGTTCCTCGACTCCGAGGCCGCAGCAAAGCTGTCCGTCGAGGCACGCGTGCTTGCCTCGCTGGCCTTGGAACCCAAGGCCAGCGCCTCCCGCGTTGCCAAACTACTCCCGCAGCTCGACCGCGCCCCGAATGACGAAGAACTCCTCCGCCTCGCGCAGTTTCCCGCCGAAGCCGGTGTCGGCGAGGCCCTACAAGCACTACTCACCAGTGAAAAATCCCGAGCCGCCGTCGCCGAGACGCTGCTGGCCCAGCGCACAAAACTCGATGCCAAGCAGATCGCACCGTTGTTGACGGAAACGGCCAAAAGTATGCTCGGTAGCTCCCCTGATGTCGCCTTGCAACTCATCGGCGGCTTCCAGCTCACGACTCTGGAGAGCGATCTCGTTGCGTTGGCAAGGAGTGATAGCTTCCAGCCATCAAACAAGACGCCTGGAAGCCGTCACGCCTTGTTAAACACCCTTCGCGACCTCCGCAGCGGCGAGGCTGATCTCTTCGCCTCCCTCGCCAAATCCGATCCCGATCCCCTCACACGCGCCGCCGCCCTCGAAGCCCTCGCCGTCTCACGCTCGCCGGATGCAGCCACGAAGCTCCTCGCACTCTATCCTTCACTCCAGCCTGCGCAGCGCCGCAGCGCCTTGAATGCACTCTCCAGCACCAAAGCTGGCGCGAAAACCATTGTCATCGCCTTGCTAGACAAAACCTTGCCGCAGGCCGATCTCGACGGACCCACCGTCGAACGCCTCGCCACCGTGCTCGGTAATGACCCCGCGCTTGCAAAACTTCAGCAGCAACTTGGCGGTATCTTCCAAGAGGTCTTGCTACTCGACGGCCAGGATACCGCTTGGGTCGATTCCAAGATAACGCTCGACGGCCCATTCACCGTCGAGACTTGGGTGCGGCTCGCGCTTGGCATCGGCAATGAAGACGACATCCTTGGTGCCCCAGGCGGACCTGAGATGAACTTCTTCCAGTCCAAGTTCCGCGTCTTCGGCGGCCCCGAGTTGCGCGATATCTGCGTCTCCACTAAGCCCATGACGCCCGACCTTTGGACACATATCGCCATTACTCGCGATGCAAAAGGCATCATCCGCATTTACCAAAACGGCGAGCTCGACGCCAGTGCCAGTAAGCCAGCCCCCGCGAAGTGGGAAAACTGCCGCATCGGCTGGAGTGGCCCGAAAGGCGGCACTGAAGGCGTCATGACCGAGTTCCGCGTCTGGAAGCGCGAGCGCACCGCGCCGGAGATCCGCGCTAACTTCGACCGCATCCTCGCATCGGCCGAAGGCATGACGCGCTACGATTCCAAATGGGGTAAGTTTGAAAAAGGCGCTCGCATTGCCAAAACTATCGATACCCCGCCGCTGCTCACCGATGAGCAGGCCAAGACCCTCGATACCAAGTTTACCAAATTCTCCGCGCTAGCCCCCAAAGGCAACGCCGCCAATGGCAAAGCCCTCAGCGCCCTCTGCATGGCCTGTCATCAGATCGGCAATGCTGGCGGCCAGATCGGCCCGAATCTCAGCGGCGTAGGCGCTATGGGACTCGAAGCCGTGATGCGTAACATTTTGACCCCGAACGCCGCCATGGAACCCGGCTACCGCATCTACCGCGTGGAGATGAAAAACGGCGATCTCATTGACGCCTTTTTTGTTAGCGAGGACAAGCAAGCCACTGTCATTCGCCAGCCCGGTTTCCCGGATCGTCGCCTGGATAAAAAAGACATCCGCAGCACCCAATTCATCCGACGCTCGCTGATGCCCGAAGGCCTGCTCGATGCACTCCAAGATCAGCAAGTGGCCGATTTGCTGGCCTATCTGATGACGCTGAGGGGCTGAACCAAGGGGAAGGCACTTGCCAAATCAGTCGAAACAAACCCGGGACTTGGCAAGTCCCGCTTCTGGGTATAAACCCTACTATGCAGCCCGCTATTTCAGAACTCATTACCAAACCTGCCGTTCCGGCGGATCTGGAGATCAAAGACGCTCAGCTCATTTTTAATCATGTCTGGAAGGAGTTGGAGGCGGATTATGGTCGTGAGCGGCTGCGTTTTCCGAAGGAGATGATTCTCCTCGGTGGGGCACCGGGCGCGGGAAAGGGGACGAATACGGACTTCATCCGCGAACTGCGTGGCATCACGGCGGAGCCGATCGTGGTGAGTGCACTGCTGGACAGTCCTGAGGCGCAAAAGCTGAAGTCGCTGGGCGGGATGGTCGGGGATCGTGAGGTCGTGGGCATCCTGATCCGCAAGCTGCTGGAGCCTGAGCAACAGAATGGCGCGATCTTGGATGGCTTCCCGCGCACTAAGGTGCAGGTGGAGTGCTTGAAGATGCTGTTTGATGAAATGATGCGCCTGCGCCGCGACTTTTCCGACACGCCTGAGGCGGCGCATTTCAAGCAGCCAATCTTCCACATCATGGTGCTCTTTGTCGATGAGACGGAAAGCATCGCCCGACAGATGAAACGCGGGCAGGAGGTGATGGCACATAATGCGGAGGTGCGTAGCTCAGGCCTGGGAGAGATGTGGGAGGAGCGGGCGACTGACTTTGATGCGCGCTTGGCTCGCAATCGCTACAAGGTTTTCAAGGAGAAGACTTATGATGCGTTGGTTTCGCTGAAGTCGATTTTCCATTACCACTTTATCAATGCTCAGGCCCCGCTCGGGTTGGTGCAGGAAAACATCGTCAAAGAGCTGGAGTATCAAAGCTCGTTGGAGCTCGATCCGCGCACTTTTGATCTCCTGCGCAAGCTGCCTTTGGCGAGTGAGATCGTCCGCCATGCGCGTCAGGATCTGGTGCGGCGGCTGGATGGCTATAAAGTGGATAAGCCTGAGATCATGGAGGCCGTGGTTGAATTCATCGAAGTGAAGATGATGCCGATCATCGTGCGCCACGCCATCTCCGGTCGGGCAGATGTGAACTCGGAGAACAAGCTCTTCCATGAACCCGTGGCCATCGCGATACTGATCGATATTTTTTCCGAGCGTGGTTTTCACGCCACCGTGGATTTGCACCGCATCGAGATCCCCGAGCGCTTCGATCTAACGACGGGTGAAGTGCATTGCCGAAAGAAGAAAGTCTTCCGTTTCAGCATCCGCTTCAAAGGATCTGAAATTCGGCGCGGTTAAGCAGTTACATGTCTCCTTCTCGCCTCGCTTTTAAAATTGAAGCACATGCTTCTGGCTCGCGTGCTCGTGCGGCGACGTTTCGCACACTGCATGGGGTGATCCAGTCGCCACTTTTTATGCCAGTGGGCACACAGGCGACTGTGAAGGCACAGCTTCCGGAGGCGCTGCATGAGTCAGGCTCGCAGATACTGCTGGCGAACACTTATCATCTGCTGTTGCGGCCCGGGCCGGAGGTGTTTAGGAAGATGTGCGGCATTCATCGTTTCATGCAGTGGCCGGGGTCGGTGCTCACGGATTCAGGCGGCTATCAGATATTTTCACTGCCGCACTCGCGGTCGATGACAGAAGCCGGCGCGGTGTTTCAAAGTTACGTCGATGGGAAGCGCATCCTGCTGAGTCCTGAGCTGAGTATTCAAACTCAGATGGCGATCGGTAGTGACATCATGATGGTGCTGGATCAATGCATCCCGAGCACGGCGGATAAGGCGGCTGCGCGTGCGGCGCTCCAGGTGACGCAGCGCTGGGCAGTGCGCAGTCTCAAGGCGCGGGGTGACTCTGCCCAGTCGATGTTTGCTATTGTGCAGGGCGCGCTCTATCCGCAACTGCGGCGTGATAGTGCGGCAGGTTTAATGGAGCTAGCGTTTGATGGGTTCGCTATCGGTGGGCTGGCGGTCGGCGAGGCTAAGCTGGAAAGGGAAGACGTGTGTGAACTCACCGCTGCACTTTTGCCGCAGGATCGCCCGCGCTATCTCATGGGTGTCGGCACGCCGCTGGATGTGCTGGAGGCGGTGCATCGCGGTGTGGACATGTTTGACTGTATCATCCCGACTCAGGTGGCAAAACGTGGCTCATGCTTCACATCACGCGGCATCGTGGAACTGCGGCGCTCCGTTTATAAATTCTCGGAGCACAAACTGGACCCGACCTGCACATGTTCTGTCTGCGCGAAGTATTCGCGCGCTTATCTGCACCACCTGACGAAGACGCAGGAGCCGTTGGGCTGGCAGCTCATGGGCCAGCATAATATCCATTTTTACCACCAACTCATGCGTGAGATCCGAGAGAGCATCTTGGAGGATCGATTCCTGCCGCTGTATCACGAGAAGCGACAGATGCTGCAAGTGGATGATGTGGATCATCCGAGCACTACTACGAAGCCGATACCGAACAGCCGAACGCCCAATCTAGTCCTGGAAGATTATGAGGTTATTTTGGATGAGGATGGCACGGCGATTCTTCAGCATCAGGGCACCAAACAAATCATCTCAACGAATGTGGTGGCGTTGCCATGGATGGAGCAGACGCAACTGACGCGGCGCTTATTGATCCCTGATGGCATGGGCGAAGAGTCGGTGGCACCACTGGTCATTTGGGACATCGGTCTGGGGGCTGGCGCTGCGGCACTCGCACTGATCCTAGCGTATGAAAAAACGGCAGCAGAAGGGCCTGTGCGACCGCTGCATATTGTGAGTTTTAGTCGTGATGTTTCTGCTCTACGCCTGGCCCTGAGTCACAAGAAACGCTTTCCCTATCTGCGGCATGGTGCGGCTGACACATTGATTCATCGTGGCGCATGGGAGTCCCGCCATCGCGCTGGATTGAGCTGGACTCTGGTGAGAGAGGGCGTGGCTTCTGCGCCCGAGGCATTTCCGCCTGATTTGATCCTGTCTCAATCTCTGCCTGAATTAGAGGATTTAAAGGCGGTTCAGGACTTTATCTCGACGCATCATGGGCGTCATGCTGAAGTGATTTCATGTGCGGCTGAACTTGAGAAAGACTGACGACTTTAAATGCAGCTACGTATTTTTTTGAATGAATAGTTCCCAGTCGGACTTCGCTTCCAATCTTGTTTATGGGAATGAGCTGCATCTGTTGTCACTTGTCACTGAGATCAATGATTCGCTGCCAGCTGAGACTTCTGAATGGATCGGCGTCTATCGTTTGATCGAGCTTTTAGGCGAGGGCGGTTTTGGTTATGTCTGGTTGGCTGAGCAAACTGAGCCCGTGCGCCGTGAGGTGGCGCTGAAATTGCTAAAACGTGGCATGGACAGCGATCAGGTGCTCGCGCGTTTTAGCCTGGAGCGGCAGGCTTTGGCCAGCATGGATCACCCTAACATTGCCTCATTATTAGATGCTGGGAGCACGGCGGATGGGCGGCCTTTTTTTGTCATGGAGCGGGTTCGGGGAAAGCCCGTCAAGACGTGGTGTCAGGAGCGAGCATTAACCATCCCAGAACTGGTGGGCTTATTTAAACAGATATGCTCAGGTGTGCAGCACGCTCATCAGAAGGGTATCATTCACCGGGACCTGAAACCGTCGAACATTCTTGTGGCTGATGTCGATGGAGCGGCGGCGCCAAAAATCATCGACTTTGGTATCGCAAAAGCCACGTCAGATCAGCACTCCGATCTACCTTATGCCACGCGTATGGGGCATGTGATGGGCACGCCACTCTACATGTCACCCGAGCAGCTAGCTGGAAGTTTGGATGTGGATACACGAAGCGACATCTATGCGCTCGGCGTGCTTTTTTATGAGATGCTCACGGGTGACACGCCCCATGAAAGTAAGACTCATGCGGGCATCACTCATGAGGAAATGCGGCACATCGTCAATACCGAGCGTCCACAGCGGCCGTCCATCCGACTGACCGAGATCAAAAGACTGCGTGGTCAGGTGGCGGTGACTTTGGTGCCTCTGTCACACATTTTTGCTGATCTTGATTGGATCATTCTGAAGGCTCTGGAGAAGGATCGTGAGCGTCGATATGAAAGTGTGGCTCTGATGACGGCTGATTTGCAGAGTTTTTTAAATGCTAAGCCTGTGCAAGCGCGGCCTCCGAGTGCGCGCTACATCGTCGGACTTTGGGTGCGCAGGCATCGCGTTGTTTTTGCTGCAGGCAGCGTCTGTGCTTTGACTTTGTTGGTCGGGACAGGTCTAGCGCTTTGGCAGGCACAAGAAGCACTAAAGGCTCAAGCGAGGGCTGAGATCGAAGTTCAGCGCACATTGCAGGCGGTGAACTTCCTCACGACGATGCTCGATCATGTGGCTGAAGAGATCAATCTTGGGCGCAATCCTGAGGCTCTCAAGTTAGCCTTGGCGGGTAGTGAATCGCAGATCCGATTGCTCGATCACGATCCTGCTTTGCAGTCCAATCTGTTTCGTCGAGTCGGCTGGCTCTACGAGAAGATGGGGGAGCGAAAATTTGCTCTGCCACTACTGAAAGCTCATATCGAACTACTGGGCAGGATACATGGAGTCGATCATCAGATGACTTGGGATGCTGAGCATGGTTATCTCATTATTTTTGTGGACCATGGCGCACGAATTCAAGCACCGGCGCTTATTGAGGATCTACTCCAACGCATCGAGAAGCAGGGGCAACGAGGCAGCTCGTTTTGGTTTAATATTCTACAAATCAAGATCACGGCTTACATCAAGCTTCGTCGCGCGGCTGAGGCAAAAGTCATTTCAGAAAATGCCCTGCGTGAGCCGCTCCTGCCAAGCCTTCCGGGAAATAGGCAGATTCAAGTGAAGATAATCTGCTCAGATGCTTTGAGAGAGGCTGGTGACTTTACGGCAGCTGAGTTTCTGGTGGATGAATGCCTGAGGCTGTCCATGCAAGATCCATCCGCCGCTATTTATGTCCCAGGGCTGGAATCCAAGCTGCTGTATATTCAGCGAGCCAAAGGTGATCATGACAGAGGCGCTGAAATCCTGCGCGAGAAGATCGCGCGCATTAAAAATGCCGTTGGTGAATCTCACCAGGAGTTGATCGAGCCACTTCTTTTGCTGACGGAATTTGAGCGTGACTCGAAGCAATACCTGGCCGCGATCTCTCACGCCAGAGAAGCTCTTGCGATCACCCGTGTCCTTGCTCCGTCGCCTTTGGCTTTGCAGGGGTGCGAAGGCGTCCAGACGCAGCGTAGGGGTAGCGTGAGGGCACTGGTTGCTCTCGCCGATAATGAAAGCCTCTTGGGTCAGCATCCGCAGGCCATTAGTGATGCTCGAGAAGCTTTCCATGTCGCGGACGAGCAGGGGCAGACTTCAAGCATCGAGGAGTCGCTACTCATGCTCGCCGTTGTCCAACATAGATCAGGAGATCAAGATGCTGCCTTTGAGACTTATCGACTGCGCTATCAGCGCTCGGGCCAGCGGGGTGCCAATTATCAGCGCTGGCATGAAGATCTGCAATCCATGTGTGCCATCCGCCTGCGCCAAGGCCGGGCTGCGGAGGCGCTGCAGCTTGCCGAGGAGCTCTGGAGCAAAGAGACCGCGAGTGCTGTCGCGCGTCAAGACGAGGGGCACCTGCGGGACATCGCTGATTTAGCGTTGAGTTGTTACGCGAGTCTCAAGAAAGTGAGTCCGAATGGCTCGGAACCCGCCAGTCTTGCCGCCTGGAGGATGGCTGCCAAGAAGTCCCGGTAGTGTGGGGACTGAGCACTCGTTTGGCTAAAGTGCTTTCCAGGGTTGCCATGACTGGGCGGGCGGGCTTTAATCGTGGCCCTTTCATTTTCCACACCCACGCTCTCAGCCCAAACATGATTAAAGTCCAGGATCTCACCAAGCAGTATGCCGGACGCACTGCCGTGGATCATGTCTCGTTCGAAGTCGAGCCGGGAGAAATCGTGGGTTTTCTGGGACCCAATGGCGCAGGCAAGTCCACGACGATGCGCATTCTTTCCGGTTTCATGCCACCGACGAGTGGTCGGGCAGCGGTGAATGGATATGACGTGTATCACCAGTCGATCGAGGTGCGCCGCTCCGTGGGCTATATGCCTGAAATGGCGCCGCTCTACACAGACATGCGGGTCAAAGAGTATCTACGCTTCCGAGCTGAGTTGAAAGGTCTGTCGGGCAAAGCCCTGCGGCATCGCGTGGGTGAGGTCATGGATCTGTGTGCGGTCACGGATGTGCGCCGCCGCCTGATCGGTAATCTATCCAAGGGCTATCGTCAGCGTGTGGCGCTGGCTGATGCGCTGGTTCATAATCCGCCGCTTTTGATTCTGGACGAGCCAACGAATGGCCTGGACCCCGTGCAAATCCGCCAAGTGCGAGAACTGCTACGGAGTCTGCGCCCGGCGCACACGATTCTGCTTTCCACCCACATCCTGCAGGAAGTGGAGGCGGTGTGTGATCGCGTGGTGATGATCCATCAAGGCAAAATTCGCGCGGTGGATACACCGGACAATCTGACCCGCAAACTGCGTGCCGCATCTCTCGTGCAAATCGAGCTGCAGGGTGATGGCGAGCTGCTCACTCTGCTCGAAACTCTGCCTGGTGTGCGCAAGGCCACGCAGGATAATGAACTGGACGGTTGGCGCTTCATTTCTCTGCGGGTCGAAGCTCGGCATGATGTGCGCGAGGCATTGGCGGAAATGGCGATGATTCAGAAATGGAAGGTCCGCGAACTGCACCGCCAACTCCCGAGCTTGGAGGATGTATTTGTCGAACTCGCAGCCTCGGAGCCAGTTAAATGATGAACTTTTAATCACATGCGAATCTTCTGGGTACTCTTCAAAAAAGAACTGCGAGCCTTCTTCGTCTCGCCAGTGGCCTACATTGTTTTGGCGCTGGTGATGGTGCTGAGCGGCTACTCATTCCGCGCGGCGCTTTCAGTCTTGGAAAGTGCGCCGAGTGAGGGGTCCATCGTGACGTGGATTTTTCAGCCAAGCTGGTTTTGGCTTTCCTACTTCTTCATCTTTCCACTACTGACGATGCGCCTTTTTGCTGAAGAAAAGAAGATGGGCACCTTTGAGACGCTCTTCACCGCACCCGTTCATGCTTGGCAAGTTGTGTGGTCAAAGTATCTGGCCGCACTTTTTGTTTACTGCGTGCTCTGGGTGCCAAGTTACATCAATTTCGAGTTTGTGGACTGGATCACTGCCGGACAAGTCGAGATCCCATCCGGTGGACTGAAGGGCAGCTACATCATCCTGCTAGCGATGGGGATGTTTAATCTAGCCATCGGCTGCTTTGCCTCCTCGCTGACCTCGAATCAAATCATCGCCGCCGTGATCTCTTTCACCTTCAGCTTGATGCATTTTCTAGCGGGCCTTTTCATCATGGTGGTGGGCAGGAAGGTCTCGGAGTCCTTCGTGGATATCATCAATTACTTCGCAAGCATGGAGCACATCCGCACCTTCACCAACGGCCTGATTGATACGCGCCCGCTGGTCTATTATTCGAGCCTAGCTGTACTCTTCCTGGCACTGACTCATCAAGTGCTGGAGTTCAGAAGATGGCGTCCGTGATTTGAAAACTAAACGGCGAACTGCGAACCGAGAACTCCCCCATGTCTGACACTCCACCCACCGAAGCTACCACCTCTGCGCCCATGCCGCGCCGCTGGGGGATCGGGTTGAATGTGCTCATTCAGATCGTGCTTACACTGGCGATCTTTTTTGGCATCAACCGCCTTAGCTACCGCTACCACACACGCTGGGATTTAAGCCCGCAACAAAATTACACGGTCAGCTCAGCCACGCTGAACTATCTCGACAAGCTATCGAAGGATGTGTTCATCGCCAACGTGTTTGCCCGTGACTCAAAGATCTATGGTGACGTGCAGACGCTACTCGAGGAATACCGCCTTAATGGCCGTGGTCGCATCAAGGTCCGCTCGATCGACCCAGTGCGCGACATCGAGCGCGCAGAGGCACTGAAGGCTGAGACGGGCCTGCCTCTCGATCAAAGTGGCGTCGTCGTGCGAGTCGGCTCACGCACCCGTTTCATCACCGAGGAAGAACTCGTAGTGCGCGAAAACAGCACGGAGACACAGCGCCGCATTAAAGAGTTCCGTGGTGAGGATGCGATCACCTCAGCGATCATTAATGTCGTCGAAGGCGATGAGCGGAAGTTTTACATCGTCGTGGGAAAGGGCGCGCGAACTGAAGGCTCACTGGTTGACGCCATGGTCAGTATAGGTGAACTCGGCAGGCAGCAGAACTTTCAGCTCTTTCCGCTCAATCTCACTGAAGTCAGCCGAGTGCCTGCGGATGCGGATGGGGTGCTGCTGATTGGGCTGCGATATGATCTGTCAGAAAGTGAGATCGCCATGATCAAGACCTACTGGGAGAGCAAGCGCTCTGGGCTGCTGGTGTTATTAGATCCATCGGGTGAGACGCCGAGATTGAATGCCTTTCTCGGACTCCATGGCGTGGTGCCGCGCGGTGATCGTGTGCTCTATGCCGAGAGTACGGGCAGTGGCCCACGAAAGGAATTTTCAGTGCAGGCCATCTTTGATAATGAGTCATCCATCACCCGGCCACTCGCTGCTAGCACGACGACTTTACCAGGCCAGTCGCAGTCACTTGAGGTGCGCTTTGATGATGAGTACCTAAAGAATCAAAACATCACCGCGCAGCCTCTGATCGGAGCCACAGACCGCTACTGGGGTGAGAAAAACTACCTGGAAGACCTGCCTGTCGTTGATGATGAAGATAACAAAAAGCCCATTTATCTCGCCGCCTCCATCGAGCGCGGAGCAGTCTCAGATGAACGCCTGAGAGTGGATAGCTGCCGCATGGTGGTGGTCGGAAATACATCACTACTCGACAAAAAATCCGCGTTGGCGGTGAATCGCGACTTTGTGGGTGCCAGCCTGAACTGGATCGTCAATCGTGAAAGTCTCATCGGCATTCCGCCGAAGCAAAAGCACAGCTATCGCATCCAGCTCTCCCAGAAGCAGGGTGAGATCATCTTCTGGAGCACGACCTTTGTGTTTCCTTCATTCGTCCTATGTTTCGGCATGATGGTCTGGGCCAGTAGACGTGCTGCGTGAGTTTTGTATTCCGATTATCATGCGACTCCGCACCACACTTCTGCTTCTAATTCTCGTCATCGCCCTCAGCGCTGCCATCGTTGGCATTGAGCGTTTTTTACCAACAACACGAGAGTTGTTGGAGATGAAAAAAGGCCCCGTGCGCTTTGATCGCACGAAGATCACGCAGATCGAAATCGACTCCAGTGGTGGTGATGGCGTGAGCCTTTCATGGGATGGTGCGAAGTGGTGGGTTCGGCGGCCCTTCAATGATTTAGCTGATCCTGAAAAGGTGGCCAAGCTGCTCTCCGAGCTGTCCGGGATCGGCTGGATCAATCGCGTGCACCAAGCCGAGTTTGATGCAGATGGTTGGACCCGCACGCAGTTCGACAAGCCTCATCACACCGTGCGTTTGGTTGCAGGATCGGAGAATATTTTGAATCTCAGTCTCGGTGCCCAATCACCGATTGAAGGCAGTCACTATCTGTCAATTGCCCCACTGAAAGAGGGTGAAGAGACCGTGCGATACGTCGCTAAAACTACGCTGCCATATCTGCTCAAGACAATACCGCATGATTGGCGTGATGGCAAGCTTTTGCGACTACTGGCTGACTACGTTTTGAACGTCAAGCTCGTGCAAGCCGGTGGTCAAATCGAGCTGGCTCGGGCGAATGAACGCGCGCCTTGGATGCTGGTGAAACCCCTGAGCACCCGTGGCAGTAAAGAGCGCATCAGTGAAATGCTTTCTACCCTGCTAAACCTCAGTATCACAGAGGTAGCGGAGCCTGTGACTAACACGAAATCTCCAACGGCTGTACCGGGTTCGGCGGAGCTGACTTCAGAGAATATCAAGATCAGCGTGGCCGTGAAAGGCTTGGCTAAGCCCTTTGATATCACGCTCACGAAGCCGCTCAAGGACAGCATCACCACCACGGCACAAGTGAACTATCGTAAATCCATTTTCACGATCACTTCGAAGTCACTCGCCGCGCTTTGGTCTCAGCCTAACGATCTACGTGACCGGATGCTGGCGCGTATCGATAAAGAGGCGATCACGACGGTGGATGTCACCAGCACGCTGGGCCAGTCGATTCACCTTGAGAAACAGAACCAGTCCTGGTTTCTAAAGCGCAATAATCGCATGGAGCCAGCCAACGGCGAGCGTGTGGTCAAGTTCTACGAGGCGTTGAACAACTTCCAAATTCATGAGTTCACGTCTGACAGTGCTTCAAACCTCACGGTCTATGGACTCGATCATCCTTTCATGACAGCCTCGTGGGCGGAAGGTGCCGCAAAGCCAACGAAGCTGCTTTTTGGCGTGAGCAAGGAGAGCACAGGCTTCTTTGCCAAATATGAAAATGAGCCATCTGTGTTCTTGGTGGATGCGACACTGCTGCCGAATATCCCGCAGGAAAACATCAAGTGGAAGGGACTCGGCGCGCTACGCTTCACTCAGTTTTCCCTGCGCCAGATCAGCCTCGCAGCAGGCACGGCTCCGCCTGTGGTGCTGAAATACGACTCCACGACAGCGCAGTGGACCGGTGAGCGTGCGGGTCAGAACATCACGGCTCAGATCGACCGAGTGAAGGCCGATAAGCTGGCTGGCTCATTGGCTAAATTCAATGTGCAGGACTGGGCTGGAGATGTGACCAACGCGATTAGTGCGCTGCAAAGCCCGGCACTGCGTGTCGTCGTCACGCTTGGTGAGCCTGGCACCAACATGGGACCAACACGGGACACGATCTTGAATTTTGCCCCGACTCAAACGGGCATAGACACCGCCCTCTACTTTGGACAGGTGCAGGGTGATCCCGATGTCTTTTACATCGCCCGCAGCGCCTTGCTGGAGTTGTTAGCACCCGTGTTTAAATCGGCTACGTAGTGTGTCTTTCACGCCCCGGCGTGTTGCCATTATGCGCGATCTCATCCCCAATCATCGCCCGGCTCTCGTCCTAGCTCCCATGCAGGATGTGACGGATCTGCCGTTCATGCGGCTGATGGCGCGTTACGGTGGGCCGGATATTTTTGTCACGGAGTACTTCCGTGTCACGGCTGACTCAGGGCTCGATGCCAACACCCTGCGTTCAATCACGGAGAACGACACTGGGCGGCCTGTGATCGCGCAGATGATCGGGCATGACATTGCGGCTCTCTGCCGCACGGCTCGCGAGTTGGAGAAGCATTCAGTCTCAGGGATCGACCTGAATCTTGGCTGCCCAGCGCCCATCGTTTGCCGAAAGGACGCTGGCGGCGGACTGCTGCGTCAGCCTGAGCGAGTGGATGAAATTCTACGTGCTCTGCGTGATGCCATTCAAGGCCGCTTCACCGTGAAGTGCCGTGTGGGCTTCGCTGATAAAGCCGAGTTCCCGCGCCTGTTAGAGGTGTTTCAAAAGCACGACATCCAAGCACTCACCATCCATGGTCGTACAGTTCGGGACGCCTACAAAACGCCGGTGCATCCTGAGTGTGTCGCGCTTGCGGTTCAGGCCATGGCTTGCCCGGTGATCGCAAATGGCAATGTGGTGGATGTGGCTAGCGGACTGGCCTACCTGAGACACACAAATGCCGCCGGGTTGATGCTCGGACGTGGTGCCATCCGTCATCCATGGCTATTTTCACAACTCCGCGCGCACTGGGAAGGCGGTGCCGTCACGGTCCCCACGGGGCGTGACATGCTGAGCTACATCCAGGCGCTCTACGATGCCACGGCAGCCTTTCATCCGAGGTTTGACGTGCGTCCGCATGTGCAAAAAATGAAGCGCTACATGGTTTTCATCACCACAGGCATCGCTGAAGGCCAGCTTGAGCACCGCATCCGCCGTGTCACCTCTGAGGAAGAGTTTTTCAGCGCTTGCCGGGATCATCTCGATCACGACGAACCTCTGGCAGCACGCCCACCTGAGGATTCCCATGTGTTCTGTGGATTTGCCGAGCTGAGGTGAGGAAGATGGAAGTCCGCTCCGCAACCCCAAGGTTGACGCTCGGAATTCATGCGCTTATGCATCGCGCCCCGGCCCGCTTCCTGCTGTGTCGGGGTATCCCCCTCTATCCCTACACACACAATGGTTAAAATCGGCATCAATGGTTTCGGACGCATCGGTCGTCTCGTGTTTCGCGCAATCTGTGATCAAGGCCTCCTCGGCAAAGAGATCGAAGTCGTGGCAGTGAACGACCTCGTGTCGGCTGACAATCTGGCCTACCTCGTGAAGTATGACTCAACGCAGGGCAAGGCCCGCGAAAACGTCTCCTCTAAGAAGTCCAGCCCTGAGCTGGCTGAAGACGACATCCTGGTCGTCGATGGTCATGAGATTAAATGTCTCGCCGTGCGTGCAGGTCCTGCCGCCCTTCCTTGGAGGGAACTCGGTGTGGACCTCGTCATCGAGTCCACCGGTCTTTTCACTGAGCGCAGCAAGGCTCAGGGTCACATCGACGCTGGCGCGAAAAAAGTCATCATCTCCGCTCCTGGTAAGGAAGAGGACATCACCATCGTCATGGGCGTGAACCATGAGAAGTATGATGCTTCCAAGCATCACGTCGTTTCCAACGCAAGCTGCACGACCAACTGCTTGGCTCCTGTCGTTCATGTGCTCCTCAAGGAGGGATTCGGCGTCGCCGAAGGTCTCATGACTACCATCCACAGCTACACCGCCACGCAGAAGACTGTGGACGGCCCAAGCGCCAAGGATTGGAAAGGTGGCCGCAGTGCTGCCATCAACATCATCCCAAGCGGCACAGGTGCTGCCAAGGCTGTGGGTCTGGCCATTCCTGAAGTGAAGGGTAAGCTCACCGGCATGTCCTTCCGCGTGCCGACTCCGACCGTCTCCGTGGTGGATCTCACCGTGAAGACTGAGAAGGAAACCAGCTACGCTGAAATCTCCGCTGCCATGAAGAAGGCCAGCGAAACCTACCTCAAAGGCATCCTCAACTGGACTTCCGACGAAGTGGTGAGCACCGACTTCATCCATGATCAGCACAGCTCCATCTTCGATCATGGCTCAGGTCTCGAACTCAACAGCAAGTTCTTCAAGCTCGTTAGCTGGTACGACAATGAGTGGGGCTACAGCAACCGCGTCGTCGATCTCGTGAAGTACATCGTCAGCAAGGGCATCTAATTTAGCCTTTAGTTTAGTTTTCATCGCGGGCCAGATCACATGATCTGGCCCGCTTTGTTTTTAACTCCAGTCCCGAATTTACGCATAATCAAGCGCGTCACCACCCAGCCCACAAGAATACCCATGCCGATGGATGGAGGGATGTCACTCGGCCAGTGCGCTCCGACGTAGATGCGGGAATACGCCACCAGTGCAGCGATGACATACATGACCATTCCCCAGCGCCTATGAAACAGCGCGATGACGGTCGCTAGAGCGAACATGTTCATGGCATGACTACTCGGAAAGGAACTGCCTTTCGTGTCTCCACGCGGAGCGCTGAACTGCTGGGTCGGTGGTTTAAAAAGACGCAGGAACTGAGGTGAGGCACTGCCCAAGTCTCTGATCATGACGCCGGTGATGGCATCGCGCGGTCGCACGCGACCAATCGTTTTTTTGAGCGTCTTCGAGATCACTCCATCACTCAAAATCAGCGCCAATGCCACGCAGAGGATCAATCGGATGCCCACACTGAAATTGCGCCAGAGCACCAGCAGCACGGCCAGTCCCATCAAGGGCAGCCAGGCATTCACAGCCGAGATGGCAGGCATCAGCCAATCGAGCAGCGTATGAGTCCACTCGCGATTGATGAGATGCAGGATGGAGAGATCCCAGGAAATCATTGGGCACCGACTTTCTTCCAGGTCTTGAGTCGATGACCGAGAAATACTTCAAAGACGCGTGGAGCATCTCCGAGCGGCACTTCGACTCGACCCAGGGGCTCGGTTTTCTCAAAGCACTCTGCCACGGGTGCCGGTAGCGCGCCGTAGCTGAAGATCAGCGCGTCATCTCCCACACGCTCCTCAGGCCCTGGCCAGACTTCATACTGCGACACCGGATGCCCTGAGGGTTCCCAGCGATAGGTGCGTGGATGCTGCGGCATGTTGAAGGCCATTTGTGCTGCGCTGTAGCGATGACCGAGCGCCATGACAAAGGTGTTGGCAGGGCGGGGGACTTTATCCAAAAACGTGCCTGCCTGCCTGCCCGTTTCTTTCCAGCCAAGCAAGTCAGCGAGCTTCTTGTGCCCCTTTAAGCTGGTCAGAAAAGTGACGAGAACCACGAGGTGCAAGACAACCGCAAACACGGCTGCCACACGCAGGGTCCACTTCTTCCAGGTATTTGCTTTGCCAAAGGGTAAATGTCCGCTGAACCACGCCGCGACTAGCACGAAGGCAGGCAGGTAGAAGACAGCAGGCCAGTTCGGATTGATCCGTTGACGCAAGGCTAGCAGCGTGAAGATGACGAGTGCAGGGGCGGAAAAAATCAGCAAATAGCGCTCACGCCGCGCCATGAATTTCCACCGCGACATGCCAAGCCACATCACCATCATGAGAGCCGCCCAGGTCACGGGCGAGTACACCAGCGCCTGCACGCCAGGCCATTCAAGCGTGCGAGTCAGCCACTTCACAGCGCTGAGAGTCTTAGTGTCAAAGTGATGCGCCGTGTGCTCAAGCGTGATCCATTGATGCTGCTGCTGCCACCAAAGAACGGGCGTGAGAAATAGCGCACCGATGACGATGGCAATCCACATGCGTGGGTTCTTCAGCAGGGCGCGATCCTCTTGAGAGACGGCGGCGAAAGCCAACATGAGCAGTGGAAAGACGAGCATCATCTGCTTGCTCAGCGTGCCGATGCCGATCACCAAAGACAGTGCTATCCAGCGCATCCAGTGCGTGGGTTTCTGAGCAGCAAACCAGAACAGCAGCAGTGCCGTGGTCCAGGTCAGCAGCAGCGGTGCATCAATGGTGAGGAAGAGATTTAAACCCGCACTCGCTGGTGTGAGCAGGATGAGCGCGGCAGCCATGAAACCTGTGCGTGCATCATAGAGAGCACGAGTCAGAACGAAAAGCACTGCCATGGTGCCCGTGCCGAGAATCAGTGCCGTACCACGAATGCCCCAATCGGTATCACTGGTTAGCCGACCAACGACGCCCATCAGCCAGCCAATGAGTGGCGGCTTGCTATAATAACCCCAGTCAGGGCGGCGACCCCAGTCCCAGTAATAGGCTTCATCTCCCGCCAGATCTGCCTGTGAGCAGAAGAACAGCATGAAGAGTGTGCGAAACACAAACACGCAGGCCAGCAGAGTCCAAAAGCGGCGCGTCCAGTTGGGAGATGAGTCGGTGGTCAAAGTCAAAGCAGCCCGAGACTAGACGGCGATGCCAACGAGGCAAGGCGCTGTTCACTTCGCCTCAGCAAGCCCAAAGAACATCATGTGCTGCCAGGGTAGGCCGTCGAACTCGCGCACGAGCTTAAATCCGTTGCTGGTGAACTCTTTATTGATCTGAGCTTTGGTCATCTTGTGCTCGGGCTTGATGGGTACGCTGTCGTCCTCAGAACGGAACTCGACCATGACGATGACGCCATCGGGCTTGAGTGCCTTTTTCATCCCGGCCAGCATTTGCTCGGGATGGGAGAATTCATGGTACACGTCCACCAGCAGGATCATGTCACAGGAAGCTGCAGGCAGCTTTGGGTCGTGGAATTCACCGATGATGCTGATGATGTTAGTGATGCCTTTTTCGGCAGATCGTTTGTGCAGCATCTCGATCATTTCGGGCTGCACTTCCACGGCAAAGACCTTGCCATCTTTGCCCACGGCTTCGGCCATCGGTAGTGTGTGGTAGCCGTTGCCGCTGCCCATGTCACAGACGCTCATGCCGGGCTTGAGCTTGAGTTCCTCACGCATTTGCAGTGTGGATTCCTCACGGTCACGTTTGTGGCGGACGAGCCAAGCCGCGCCCTGCCAGTGCATCGTCTGGGCGATGGTGCGCCCCTGATACTCGGTGAGCGCAGGCGGTGCCACTGGCTGCTGAGCGGTAAGCAACAGAGGAAGAAGGAGCAGGGTGAGGAGTCGTGGCATGGTTCTGGGGATTTCAGAAAGATCGGTCCGATCAGACGGAACTTTATAAAACTCAGGCCTTGCCCGCAGCATTGACCAGCGTGCCCATCTGTTCACCGATGAGTGCTCGGCGGATGTTGTCCGGCTCATTCATGCTGAAGACTATGATGGGCATGTTGTTTTCCATGCACAGGGAGAAAGCGGTGGCGTCCATGACCTTAAGTTGCTGAGTCAGGCAGTCGTGGAAACTGATGTTTTCATAGCGGACCGCGTCCTTGTTCTTGTTCGGGTCGCTATCGTAAATGCCGTCCACCTTAGTGGCTTTAAAGACGCACTCAGCGCCGATCTCAGAGGCACGCAGCGCAGCCGTCGTGTCGGTGGAGAAGAAGGGATTCCCGGTGCCTGCAGCAAAGATGACCACGCGGCCTAACTCTAAGTGGCGCATGGCGACACGGCGGATGAACGGTTCAGCCACGTTCTTCATCTCAATGGCGCTTTGCACACGGGTTGGGACATCCATGGCTTCTAGCATGGACTGTACGGCGAGTGAGTTCATCACTGTTGCGAGCATTCCCATGTAATCAGCCGTGGCGCGCTCCATGCCCTTGTTGCTAGCGCTGACGCCCCGCCAGAAATTACCACCACCGACGACGAGCGCGATTTCGAGTCCCGTTTGGTGCGCGGCTTTGATCTGCGCGGCGATGTCTTCCACAATGGGAGGGCTGATGTTGTCTGTGCTACCAGGCTCTCTGAGAGCCTCACCGCTGAGTTTGATAAGAACGCGCCTAAATTTCCGAGTGCTAGTGTGATCGCCCATGTGCTGTGTAGAATTAGTTGGTTTTACATGGGTGCCTCTGGCGTTGCAACGTCCAATTCAAAATCTGGCGGCAAACGCGTCTGTCGGTGAATGTCGATGCTGTGATGGGAATCCCTTTGCACAGCCTCATTCCTTTCTAACCTCCGTGTCCCGCATGTCTGTCAAACTTCGTCTCAATACTGCTACTGCCACACGCCTCGTCCTCGCGAAAATAGGCAATCCTCAACGTGAAGAACCTCTGCAAACCTCGCGTGAGGTCTTTGAAATTGCTGAACCTGACCAGACGGCACTGACGGCCATTTTTTTAAAGCCCTTCAAGAACTTGATGGCGCATCGATTCACGCATCACTCATCGTTGGATAAGCATGAGATGAACATCTGCGCTAAGGCACTCTTTGCTGATGGTGATGATCTTCTCAAACATGGTTGTGAGATCGCGAAGCACCTCTATTCAAAATCAAATCACCCGAACATCAAATCGGGTGATCTGTGCATCGCTCACATCAAAGAAATTCACATCGAGGGAGAGCTGGTGCAGGGCGTCTGCATCTTGAAGTCAGAGAGCGTCACACCATTCCTCACTATCACCACCAAAGACGGCGATCTGCGCATCTCGACCGAGCAGGGGATTCACCCGGAGAAGATCGACAAAGGCTGTCTCATCATCGACTACTGGCCGAACAAAGGATACTACGTGCTCACCTTTGATCGCAGCGGCACGGACGCGCGTTTTTGGACACGTGACTTCCTCGGCGTGGAAGCGGTGCCAGATGCCGCTTTCCTGACGAACGCCTATACCAAGATGGCGGTCTCATTCCTTGGCGACCAGAAGTCGGAAGAAGACACGCCCCCGTGGGAGACCTGCAATACCGCACGGCAGGCCTTGGATTATTTCGAGGATCGCGAAAAGTTTGACCTCCAGGAGTTCGAGCAGGAGGTGCTGAAGACGCCTGAGGCGGTGGAGCGATTTCAAGAGCACCGCGTGCGTGCTGAGGAAGAGCAGGGCCAGTCCTTTGAGACGAATTTTGAAATCTCAAAGAAAGACGTGTCCAAAGCCAGGAAGAGAATCAGCGCTGTGCTGAAGCTCGACACTGGCGTGGAGATCCATGTGAAATCCACCTTATCTACCGAGCACGACCCTGTGCTGGAGCGTGGCTACGACGACAAGAAGGGCATGAAGTTCATCAAGGTTTATTACAATCAGGATATCTCGGCGGGCTGAGGTCGGTTGAGGGGCGGCTTCTTTTCTGCGAACTTGTCTCAATAGCGTTTGACCAACTCGGATCAATCGCCATTCTCGCCATTCGTCATGCCATACTCGGCCCTCATCGCGTCTTCGCCTCTGGGATTCCCGCCACCACAGAGTGGAGCGGGAAGATCACGGTGGCTGTGGGCTGGCGAGGAATTGGCTAAATGGTCCTGGCTGGTGGCAGTCACGGCCAGTTTTTTAGCAGTGGGTGTCTCTGGCATCTGGAGTGATGACGGCCCGCTCCCGGTGCTGTCTTCATTGGAGAAAGCCAATTCTGATCTGGATACCGCAGCACCTGAGGCGGCGATGATGGTGGAACTTTCAGCGGCCACTGAGACGACCGAAGTCACGCCCGAAACAGTGGCCGAAGTGCAGGAAGTGCCCACACCTGTGCAGATCATGGAGCAGCCGCTCGATCTGCCGGAACTGGCGGAGGCACTAGTGACGGAGGACGTGTTCACCATACCCACCGCACCTAAGATCGAGGTCGCCCTGCGCCCAGTGGACCCAGATTTGCCAAAGCCAGAAGTTCGGCGCGTGACCATCACCAAGTCTGCGACTCAGAGTCCCACGGGGGCCAGCAGCACAGCGGGGCAGGGCACTGGTTCAGGCGGTGGTGGGCGCGGCACCTTCGAGATTCCTAAGCCTAGCTATCCCAGTTCACTGCGTTCGCTCGGAATTCAGGGCACGGTCAGGCTGAAAATCGTCGTTGGGGCCTCAGGCCGTGCTTCCAGCGTCAGCGTCGTCGGCACGAGTGGGAACTCCACTCTTGATCAGTATGCTGCCTCTTGGGTTCGCCGTAATGGTAAAGCTCCTCCAGGTCAGGTGCGCGAGTTCGTGGCCCCTCTTAGTTTCGTGATTCGTTAAAACATTTCTGCTATGCCAGTCTCCTCATCTCTTTTTCTCGCTAATGCCGTCATTGATTTCATCATCAGAGGCGGCCCGATCATGTATCCCATCCTCGTAGTAGCGGTCGTGGCCGTCTGTGTCGTGATCGAGCGTGTCGTCTGGTGGTCGCGAATGGGCGTGAGCCGGAAACCGAAGCGCCTGGAGGAAGTCTATGCCGCGCTGGAGGAGGGCGATCTTGCCCGTGCCGTCTCACTTTCCACCGGCAGCACCGACCCCGTGGTGCGCATGGTTCATCATGGACTGAACCATCATCACAGTTCCATGCAGGGCGCGCTGGAGGTCGCCGCTGGTCATGAACTGCAAGCCGCAGGCAAGTTTCTCGGAGCCATGGACACCATCGTCACGCTCGGCCCGCTGCTTGGCCTGCTCGGCACCGTCACCGGTATCATGGGTTCATTCACCTCCATCGGCAGCTCGGAACTCGCGGTGGAAAAAGTCACCGGTGGCATTGGTGAAGCTCTGATCGCCACGGCCACCGGCCTTGGCATCGCCATCACCACTCTCGTCCCCATGAATTTCTTCCACGGACGCCTCACCAAGCTTCAGTTCGAACTCGAAGCCGCCGCTAACAACGTGCTTATCCTAGCCTCCCAGCACGGCTTTGATCAAGTCGCCGCCAAACGCTAATCCGCGACTCGCACCGCCATGAAACTTCACTCCCCCATCCCGCAGAAGAAAACGCGGCTGGAGATCATCCCGCTGATCGACGTCATGTTCTTTCTGCTTGCCGCTTTCATGATGGTGAGCCTGACCATGAGCAAGCAGCAGACCATCAAGGTCAATCTCCCCGTCGCCGCCTCCGCGCAGTCCGACTTCAAGCCCGACATGATCAATCTCGCCGTCAATGCCGCCGGTGATCTCTTCTTTAATACCGAGCGTGTCACCCTGCCGGATATCGAGCGGCGCCTCGCCGAGCGCTTTGGCACCGATCCAAACACGCCCGTCTATATCAGTGGCGATGCCGATACCCGTCATGCCGACATGGTAAAGGCGCTCGACATCGTTCGCCGAGTTGGCTTCAATAAAGTCGCCTTCAACGTCAAGGTCAGCCCAGCCCCCGCCGCCCCTGCTCCTGCCAAATGAAGCGCATTCTCCTGGCCCTGCTGGTTCTCATCTCTCTCAGCCTCTGCGGCATCTGCGTGCTCCAGTGGCAGCGTGAAGCCCGGTTGCGCGCGCGCATCATCACCCTGGTGAATCAGCTCGAAGCCGAGAATAAGCTGCGTATTCAGGCCGAACAAAAAGTGCAGGAGTATGCTCGTGAGATCGAGCGCCTCAATAGCCTGCGTGCCGAGATCGAATCCAAGCTCCTCACCACTACCGAAGAGTTACGTGACCGTACCGTAGATCAGACCGCGCGCGGCTACAGCATCGCCGTCATCATGAATGAAGCCATCCGCACCCGTAGCGAGTTGGTCGCGATTGAAAAGCTCGCCGGAAAAGGCACTGAGGCCATCAAGCAACGCAACGAAGAAGTCACCGCCCAGAACACCGCCATCGAAAAAGCCAACACCCAGATCAAGCAACTACTCAGCGAGCGAGACGAAGCCATCACCAAGCTAAACGCCCGCACCATCGAGTTCAATGAACTCGTCGAGAAGTACAACAAGCTCAGCCGCAAATAGCCGGCTGGAGTTCGATCTTGTTAGCGACTGAATCGACCACTGACTCTTTCCTGCGTGCCAAAACAGCTACTGATCTTCTAAGGCTTTACTTCGTGTATTGATTTCTGCCTTTCAGTCGTAGAAAGTAAATCAAGGTGACTTCGTTTAAGTCACCCTCCTTTTCCACCACCCCAACACCATGACCCCCGAAGAAGCCAAAGCTCAGCTCGATCACCAAGTCCGTGAAATCATTCAGTGGCATTTCTCTCCCGAGACGGGATGCGCTTTCTGGCTCGAATGGGCCAAGAAGAATTTTGATCCTCGGGGTGTGGTGAATAGTTACGAGGACATCATCGCCAAGTTCCCGCACTTTCAGGACGAGTGGCTCAGAGATCTTCAGCCCGAGGCCTGGGTGCCGGAGGCTTTTAAAGGTAAGCCTTTCAGCATTTTCGAAACCGGCGGCACCACGGGGATGCCGAAGCAGCGCGTGGGCTGGAATGACTTCCGCGTGGATTATGAAGAGTTCAGCCACAAGCTGGATGACAAGCATTTCCCGCCCGGTGAATCCTGGATCATGGTGGGCCCGACTGGCCCGCGCCGTCTGCGTCTCGCGGTGGAGCATCTGGCGAACTATCGCGGCAGCTCCTGCTACTTCATCGACCTCGATCCACGTTTCGTGAAGAAGGCGATCACAAATAAGCAGTTCGATGTGGCGCGTCAGTATATGGATCACGTCATTGATCAGGCTGTGCTCATTCTAAAAAACCGCAAAGTCTCTGCCGTCTTCACCACGCCGAAGCTGCTGGAAGCTCTGGCTGAGAAGGTGGATCTCTACAGCGCGGGTATTCGTGGCTGCTTCGTCGGTGGCACCACCATGACGCCGCAGTATGTGCGCTTCATTGTCGAAGAAGTGCTAGAAGGCCGCATCGGCTTCTATCCAACGTATGGCAACACGCTCATGGGTCTGGCGGCCAGCGTGCCACTCACGCCTGAGGACAATTTCTCCATCTCTTACTACGCTCCGCAGCCGCGTGCCGTTCTGCGTGTCGTCGATCCAAACCACACAGACAACACGGTGGACTACGATGCCTGGGGCCGCGTGGAATTGACCACGCTTACGAAGGAGTTCTTCATGCCCCGCTTTCTGGAGCGTGATGAGGCCATGCGCCGCAAGCCGCGTGCGCCTTATGCTTGGGATGGTGTCGCCGATGTGCGCCCGTTTGGTGCGATGGAGAAGACCATCGTTGAGGGTGTATATTGATCTGACTCTTTGTAATTCTCCAAGGCGGCAGTTCGTGAGAACTGCC